>NZ_JAUYZJ010000001.1 GCF_030700285.1 Methylobacterium sp. NEAU K
AGCACCTTCTGGACCTCGGTGAAGGGCGCGTTGGAGACGTAGACGAGGTCGCGGTTTCGCATGCGGAAGGCCTGAGTGGTGAACAGGCTGTTGGGGTCGCGCATGTTGATCCGGTAGACCACGGGCACGAGCGGCGTGCCGAGCAGCCTCGATCCGGGGTTGAGGCGGCGCACGACGCTGGCGGGCTCGAACCGGAAGATGAAGGTTCCGGCGGGGTCGGCCTGGAAGTCGGACAGGCCGCGCGCCTTGGCGAGCGCCTGGGCCAGGGTGATGCCGTCGGCCTGGAACGGCAGCTCGGTGCTGTTGCCGAGGGCGCCGACGGCGATGAAGGTCTGCGGGTCGCGCACCAGGGTGAGCACGTCGTTGGGCCGCAGGTAGATGTTTTCCTTGGGGTTGGACACCACCGTGGTCAGCGGCACCGTGGCGGTGAGCGGCCCGCGCGACAGGCGCACGAAGGTCTCCGAGACGGGCGAGCGGTTTCCGCCGGCGGCGGCGATGACGTCGAGGATGCGGTCGCCGTGGCCCGAGAGCGGCAGGCGTGCGCCGGCCGCGCCCTCGCCGGTGACGGTGACGGCCTGCGAGATCGGCCGGGTGACCGAGACCAGCACCTGGGGCTGGATGGCCTTGCCGGCGAGTTCGTTCTCGATCAGGCCCTGGACGTCCTGGGGCCTGCGCCCGGCGACCTTGATGCGCCCGGCATAGGGGACCGAGATGGCGCCGTCGCGCCCGACCGGCTGCTCGGGGATGAGCGCCGACTTGGAGCCGGCGGAGAAGCGGTCGGCCACCAGCGGGCCGGAGAACAGGCCGCCGGAGCCGGCCTCCCAGATCGAGACCGAGACCATGTCGCCGACGCCGATCACCGGCTCGGTCGACGGGCGGTGGTCGCCGAAGGAGGCGAGCAGGCTGTCGAGCGGGCGCCCGCGCAGGGCCTCGACCACGGCCGGGGTGACGTCGATGATCTCGTAGCGCGCCAGCAGCCCGCCGTCGGCGGTCGCGACCTGCGCGCCCGCCTCGATCGCGCCCGCCGTCGGACCCGCCGCAGGCAGGACCGTGCAGCCCGACATCGCCGTCACAGCGAGCAGGGCAAGAGGAAGTTTGCGCATCCAGATGTTGCTCATCGGTTTTGCCGAGCCCGTGCCTAGCCGATAGCGGCCGGGGTGTCCGTAGCGGGTGGGCCACACTCCGCCCGCGACGGCCGAGGCGGCAATTTCATCCTCGCTAAGCACAGCTTTTTCTGGGCAACCCCGAAAAGTCCGCTTCCGCAGCACCGGGACACAGCAATATCGGGATACATGTTTGGACGACCGGCGATACGACGGCGCCAATCGTTGTCTTGGAGCGAGAGTCGTCAGTTCGCTTGGCTCACCGCGGTGCTGATCTGGCTGTAGATCGGGATCATCCGGGAGCCGTAATACCGGATGCTGCCGGCCGCGACGACGAAGATGAGGGCGCCGATCATGGCGTACTCCATCGCCGTGGAGCCGCGCGCGTCGCGGGCGAACCGCGCAGCCCGACACGCGCCCCATCTTGCGATGTCGGAAACGACGATACGGGACCGTTCGGAGCCCGTCCCCGCCCCGCCGAAACTCGGCTCAGCCATCTGTGACACCGCCCTCCCGCCGCTTCGGGTCGCCTGAGCGGGCCCCTGCGCGGCAGAGCCTTCTAGCGCATCCCCATTGCCGCCGACTTAATGGAGTCGGCGAAACGAGGCCTTCCGGACGAGGAGGGCCGGGACCACGCCGGGCCCCGGCCCTCGCGCGGGCGCCTCCGCGGTCGGCTCAGGCGTGGCCTGCCTTGTGGCGCAGGCTGTCGATCCGCTTCGAGGCCTCGGCCTTGTCCAGATCGGCGTCGAACGCCTCCGGCGCCTTGGCCTCCTCCGACAGGGTTTTGAGGTACGAGGCCTGCGCCCCGGTCATCGGCTCGCCGCCGGTGGTCCACTGATCCGGGTCCTTGATCTGGTTCGAGACGTCCTTGGGATCGGACTTCGGGTTCTCCTGGGTCGCGTCGCTCTTCGCGGCAGCCTTGGCCATGGGATCCTCGTTCTTGAAATGTTCTGGTTTCGCCATCGAAAACGCGCCGCCTGCGCGCGCGGTTCCCCGCGGCGTCCGATGGGGGCACGGGGCTCCGCGCCGCGCTTTCCTTCCCGGATTCCGGTCCTAATGATGAAGGGTGCGGCACGCTCGTGCACGCCCCACAGCATGGTGGTCCGGATGACCTCCCGCACACGGACGGATGACGATGCCGGAACGGCCGCCTGTGCGGAGCAGGTCCTGGCGGTGACGGGCGTGTCGGGCTCGGGCAAGAGCAGCGTCGGCGCGCCGGTCGCCGGGCGGCTCGGCTTGACCTCCGTCGATGACGACAGCGCCCACACGCCCGAGCACGTGGCGAAGATGCATGCGGGCCACGGGCTCGACGACGAGGACCGCGCCCCCTGGCTCGCCCGGATCGCGGTCTGGATCCGGCGCCGGCCGGGCGGCCCGTTCGCCGCGCTGGAAGTCCGGGTCCCGACGAGCACGCTGATGGGTCTGGGACTGGCGACCCTCGCCGCCTGTGCCGCGGCGGCCGGCCCGCTCGATGCCTATCGCGGGCGCTCGCGGGTGCTGGTGCTCTCGGCCCCCGACGGGGCCGATGCGGAGCTGACGGCGCAGCGCGCCGGGCTGGGCTCCGTGCCGGGCGGCATGGCCGAGCGCGACCTCGTTGTCCTGGAGGCCGTCGGTGCCGGCGTGGAGGCGCAGGCCCTGCGCGCCCGACTCGCGCTGCCGGCACACGGCTTCCGCGCGGTCCTGGTCGGCAAGGACGGAGGCGCCAAGCTCACCGCAGAGGAGCCGATCCCGTCCGAGGCCCTTTTCGCGACGATCGACGCGATGCCGATGCGGCGCGGCGAGATGCTCCGCCGCCGTTAGGGGGAGCGGAGCCTCGGATCCGGTGCACGGGGCTGCCCGCGCACACCAACGGTTAAGCCTACCGGCCTATCACCGAGCCGTGTCGGCGGCCGCGTCCCGGCCGTCCCTTGAGGCCCGCCAGGACGCTCGCACGAGACGCTCGCATCGATGACTCGAGAACAAGTCGCCACCGCCATCCGCCGCCTCGTCGCCTCGCAGGTCGAGGACATCGAGCGCGCGGTCCGTGACGGCCACAAGACTATCGCGCTCAACGAGCTGACGGATCTGAACCGCCAGCTCAAGGCCTTCGCGGCCGCCCTGAAGAAGGCGCCGGCCCGGATCTGATCGGGGACGGTCGCCCTACCAGCGGGGACCGCCCCACCGCCGGGGCGGGACCTCCTCGGGTGGCGGGGGCGGGGGCGGGCCCCGGTCGAAGGCCGGTTCATCGCAGACCCGCACCCGGCGCACCACCGGCATGCCATCCGGATCGAACCGGCGCCGGACGAAGTCCCGGCACGCCTCGGGGGAGGCTGCGGTGAAGCGGGGCCTCCGGAATTCCGGCTCTGGAGGCGGCGGAGGAGGCCGGCGTTCGGGCTCGCCGTCCTCGACCGGACCGCCGTAGCCGTGAGAGGGATAGGGGCCGTCGAAGTCCGCGGCGAGCGCAGGGCCGGCTGCGAGGAGCAGGGCGCAGCACCCGGCGCGCGCGATGGAACGGGGTGAGGGCACGGAGCGGCCTCGGCTCGAGAGCGGCGCGCGGGGATCGCGGCCATCATCGCCCGAGATTGCGCCGGACGGACTGAACCGTCGCCGTCCTGCCGCGTCGGCTGCCGTTCAGCCGGCTATTTCTGCATCGCGTTGACTTCGCATTGGGCGTAATCCGCGCTCGCCTTCACGTAGGCGTTGAGCTTCTGCATGTAGGCTTCGGCGATCGGCCGGAACGCCTGCGCCTGGAGGTTGTAGGCCTTGATGGCGTCATTGTAGCTGTAGGCCTCCCAGCCCGGGCAGCCGCCCTTGGCGTCGAGGCAGGCCGGCTTGTCGGGGAGCGGCGGCTTGGTCGGGCGCGCGGAGGCCGGCGGCGGTTCGGGAGGCGTGCAGGCCGCGGCGGCCGGAGGCGGGGCAGCCTTGGTCGCCGGCTTGGCGGCCGGAGCCGAGGGCGCCGTCGCCGGCGGGGCCGCCAGGGCGATGGCCGGGGCGAGCATGCCCGCGAGGAGGAGAAGCGTGCCGCGCATGGCGCTTAGGTAACTCCGCTGGGTCCGGGACCGCCGATGGCGGGGGCCGGCCGCGGGTTCTGCGGCATCAGACCCGCGGCGACAAGGTCTCCCGGGCGAGCGCACCGCGCGGCGCTGCGGCCGAGGGTGGCGCCTGCGGCCGGCCGGCAGCCTTCGCCGATCCTCTGCCCGCTACCTGGCCCGGCGCCTTGCCGGCCGCGCGCGCGCCGCGCAGAGCTGCTAGGACGGGCAGAGTCAACCCAACCGCCAGCACCCACCAGGCCGGCCGTATCGGACCCGAAAAGTCGAAATTGGCGGCGAGCACGAGGTTCGCAGGGACGCCGCTGGCCAGGCCATACCAAGCCGCCTCGAGCCCGGCGGTCGCGAGGCCTGCGGCGAGGGCGAGGATCGCGAGCGACCACGGCCGTTCCGGCAGCTTGAAGCGCCGCATCGCCCGCCAGCCCATCAGCAGCAGGAACAGCCCGGTCCAGAAGACCGGATCGCTGACGTCGATCTTCGATTGCAGGAAGTAATGGACCAACCCCAGCACGGCGATCGTGTAGGCGAGCCGGTGCAGCCGGTGCCAGTTCGCGCCCATGGTGCGGATCGCCGCGTCCGTGGAGGTCAGCCCCAGCGCGATCAGCCCGATCAGCGCCACGAAGCCGATCGTCAGGTAGAGCCGCAGGGCGATCTCGGACGCGACCTTGGTGAGGATCAGGTTCTGGTCGACCGCGTAGAGGGTGAGATGCGCCACCGCATAGGCCATGACGGTGACGCCGAGCATGCGCCGCACCACCAGCACCTTCGCCCAATCGGCGATGCGGCGGAGTGGCGAGACCGCCAGGGAGAGGAGCAGGAAGCGCACCGCCCAGTCGCCAGTGGCATGGATCAGCGCGGTGATCGGCTTGGCGCCGAGGGCGTCGAGCCGGTAGGCGGCCGCGAGGTACAGGGCCGGCGCGACGCAGGCCAGGAACACCGCGAGCTTCAACCGGGAGAGGCGCCCGGCCCGGTCGAGCCAGGGGAGCGGAATGGCCAGGCGTGCGATCATGGTTCTCGAACTGGGCCTTCAGCATCGGACGCGGCGCGCCGCTTGCCGGAGCGCACGTGGGGGCAAAACGGGTGCCTCGGGCCATCAGTGCCCGCGCGGGTCGGTTCGCCGCGGCTCGGCCCGGGTTACAGCCGGGATGGTTGACCTTGCCGCCCCGGCACTGAGATAGCGGGCGGACGGACACCGGAAGATCCCCATGCAGCACCGCAATCTCGGCCGCTCCGGCCTCAAGGTCTCGCCGATCTGCCTCGGCACGATGATGTTCGGCGGCCCCACCGACGAGACGACCGCCGGCCGCATCGTCGGCAGCGCCCGGGAGGCGGGCATCAACTTCATCGACACGGCCAACGTCTACACCGAGGGGCGCTCGGAGGAGATCACCGGCCGGGCGATCAAGGCCGACCGCGATGCCTGGATCCTCGCCACCAAGGTCGCCAACCCCACCGGCAAGGGCGTCAACGATTGCGGCCTGTCGCGGGTCCACGTCATGAAGGCCGCCGAGGACAGCCTGCGGCGGCTCGGCACCGAATTCATCGACATCTACTACCTCCACAAGGAGGACCACGACACGCCGCTCTCGGAGACGGTGCGGGCGATGGCCGACCTCGTGCGCGCGGGCAAGATCCGCCATTTCGGCGTCTCCAACCATCGGTCCTGGCGGGTCGCCGAGATCTGCCGGCTCTGCGACGAGGCCGGGATCGACCGGCCGGTGGTGAGCCAGCCCTACTACAACGCCTTCAACCGCATGCCCGAGACCGAGCACCTGCCGGCCTGCGCCCATTACGGGCTCGGCGTCGTCCCGTACTCGCCGCTCGCCCGCGGCGTGCTGACCGGCAAGTATGACCCGGACGCCCCGCCGCCGGCCGAGTCCCGCGCCGGCCGCCAGGACACCCGGATGATGCAGACCGAGTGGCGCCCGGAATCCCTGCGGATCGCCCGCACCTTGAAGGAGCACGCGGAGGCCCGCGGCATCACGGCGGGGCAGTTCGCCACCGCCTGGGTGCTGAACAACCGCCTCGTCACGGGCGTGATCGCCGGGCCGCGCACGGAAGCGCAGTGGCAGGAATATCTCGGCGCCCTCGACTACGCCTTCACCCCGGAGGACGAGGCGCTCGTGGACGGGTTCGTGGCGGCCGGGCACCCGACCACGCCCGGCTACAACGATCCGGCCTATCCGCTGGAGGGGCGTATCCCGCGCGGCGAACCGGCCGATCGGCCTTGAACTTTCCACGATCTGCGGTTATCTGACGGTCAACAGTTCTGATGGCAGTCGAGAGGCTGCGGTTCGGGAGTGGGCCCCACCGGGTCCGCTCTTTTTTTTCGCCGCACAGATCTCTTGCCGCGAAGGCCGCACGCCGCGGACGGGCCACGCAGAACGCCGCGAAGGTTGCGCGCCCACATCCATGTCGTCCGAGATCGAAGCGGATCTGTCCGAGAAGCGCCTCGTCCGAGAGGCCGGAATCGCCGCGCGCGTGGTGCAGGTGATCGAGGGGCCGGTCCAGGGCCTCGGCTTCCGGCTGGTCCGCGTGAAGGTGACCAACGCCAACGGCTGCACCGTGCAGATCATGGCGGAACGGCCGGACGGCACGTTCTCGATCGACGATTGCGAGGCGGTGAGCCGGGCGATCTCCCCGGTGCTCGACGTGGACGATCCCGTGGGCACCGCCTACAACCTGGAGATCTCCTCCCCGGGGATCGACCGGCCGCTCGTGCGGGTCTCGGACTTCGCCCGCTGGGCGGGCTACGAGGCCAAGGTCGAGCTGAGCCCGCCGCTGGATGGGCGCAAGCGCTTCCGCGGCATCCTCGGCGCGCCGGACCCGGTGGGGATGACGGTCCCGATCGACCTGCCCGACGTGAAGGAAGGGCTGCCGAGCCGCATCGACCTGCCGCTGCGGGATCTCGCCGAGGCCCACCTCGTCCTTACCGACGAGCTGATCCGCGAGTCGCTCCGCCGGGGCGGTCCGCCGGCCGACGACGCCGAGATGGACGAAGAGATCGAGGACGAGGACGACGCTCAGGCGGCACCCGCCCGGCCCGCGCCCCGGCCGCAGGGTCCGAAGGGCAAGGCTGCCAAGGCCGACCCGAAGGCCGCAAAAGATAAGAAGCCGCCGCGCACCGGTCCCAGGAAGCCGGTCGTGTCCAAGGCATCCCGGCTCAAGGGCCGCGACGACCTGCATTGAATTGAGATTTGGGCTTGGCCGCCGCAGGGCGCCCGGCACGAAGATTTGACGGAAGAGAAGGACCGAAACCGATGGCCGTCGTCAGCGCCAACAGGCTCGAACTCCTCCAGATCGCCGACGCGGTCGCCCGCGAGAAGGTGATCGACCGCTCCATCGTGATCGACGCGATGGAGGAGGCGATCGCCAAGGCGGCCCGCTCCCGCTACGGCGCGGAGACGGACGTGCACGCCGAGATCGACAACAAGACCGGGGCGCTGCGCCTCTCGCGCCACCTGCTGGTGGTCGATCAGGTGGAGAACGACGCCCGCGAGATCACCCTGGATCAGGCCCGCCGCTACAACCCGGGCGCGTTGGTCGGCGACGTGATCTCCGACACCCTGCCGCCGTTCGATTTCGGCCGCGTGGCCGCGCAGTCGGCCAAGCAGGTGATCGTCCAGAAGGTGCGCGACGCCGAGCGCGCCCGCCAGTTCGACGAGTACAAGGACCGCATCGGCGAGATCCTCAACGGCATCGTGAAGCGGGTCGAGTACGGCAACGTCATCGTCGACCTGGGCCGCGGCGAGGGCATCGTCCGCCGGGACGAGATGATTCCGCGCGAGACCTTCCGCCCGGGCGACCGCATCCGCTCCTACCTGTTCGACGTGCGCTCGGAAGTGCGCGGGCCGCAGATCTTCCTGTCGCGCTCGCACCCGCAGTTCATGGCCAAGCTGTTCGGCCAGGAAGTGCCCGAGATCTACGACGGCATCGTCGAAGTGAAGGCGGTGGCCCGCGATCCGGGCTCGCGCGCCAAGATCGCGGTGATCTCCCGCGACGGCAGTATCGACCCGGTCGGCGCCTGCGTCGGCATGCGCGGCTCGCGGGTGCAGGCGGTGGTCGGCGAGCTGCAGGGCGAGAAGATCGACATCATCCCGTGGTCGGAAGACGAGGCGACGTTCATCGTCAACGCGCTCCAGCCAGCCGAGGTCGTGAAGGTCGTGCTCGACGAGGAGGCCGACCGTATCGAGGTGGTGGTGCCCGACGACCAGCTGTCGCTGGCCATCGGCCGCCGCGGCCAGAACGTGCGGCTCGCCTCGCAGCTCACCGGCTGGGACATCGACATCCTGACCGAGGCCGAGGAATCCGAGCGGCGCCAGAAGGAGTTTGCCGAGCGGACCCAGGTGTTCATGGAGGCGCTCGACGTCGACGAGACCGTCGGGCAGCTGCTGGCGGCCGAGGGTTTCCGCAACGTCGAGGAGATCGCCTACGTCGACATCCAGGAGCTGTCCGGCATCCAGGGGCTCGACGAGGAGACCGGCGCCGAGATCCAGGCCCGCGCGCAGGATCACCTCGCCCGGATCGAGCAGGAGCACGATGCCCGCCGCACGGAACTCGGCGTCGCCGACGAGCTGCGCGAGATCGAGGGCATCACCACGCCCATGATGGTCGCGCTCGGCGAGAACGACGTGAAGACGGTCGAGGATCTGGCGGGCTGCGCCACCGACGACCTCGTCGGCTATACCGAGGGGCGCGGCCCCGATGCCGTGCGCCATGCCGGATATCTGGACGGCTTCGACCTGTCGCGCACCGAGGCCGAGGGCCTGATCATGGCCGCCCGACTCAAGGCCGGCTGGATCGAGGCCCTGCCCGAGCCGGAGGCGGCGGAGGGCGAAGAGGCTGCCGAGGGTGAAGAGACCGCCGGAACGGCCTCCGCCCCGGCCGAGGCCTGAGCGGGGGCCGCGACGGGCGCGCAATGGCCGAGGTCGAAGCGACCCTGCCCGAGGACGGGCTGGATGCCGGGGGGCTCGATGCCGGCCCCGGCCGTCGCGTGCCCGAACGCACCTGCATCGCCACGCGGGTCGTCCAGTCGCCGGACACGATGATCCGGTTCGTCCGCGGCCCCGACGGGGTAGTGGTTCCCGACCTGCGCGCCAAGCTGCCCGGACGCGGCGCCTGGGTCAGCGCCCGGCGGGACGCGGTCGCCGCCGCGGTGCGCAAGAACCTGTTCCAGCGGGCGTTCAAGGGGCCGGCCCAGGCCGGTCCCGACCTCCCCGACCGGATCGCCGCGGCCCTGCGCGCGGACCTGCGTCAGGCCATCGCCATGGCCAACAAGGCGGGATGCGTCGTCGCAGGTTTCTCGAAGGTCGAGGCGGCGATCGGTGGTCAGCCCGGCGCTGTGGCGGTGATCCACGCTGCCGAGGCGAGTCCGGATGGTCGCCGCAAGATCGCCGCGGCCTTGCACCGGCGTCACGGTGAGGCCATGTCGAGGATCCCGATCGTCGATGACCTGTCCGAGGACGAATTGGACATGGCTTTAGGTCGGGATCATGTGATACACGCTGCGCTCGTCGCAGGAGCCGGAGCTGCCGGCTGCCTGTCGCGTTGGCGTCGGCTACGCTCCTTCGAGGGCGCCGCCGCGGCGACCGAGGAGCCCGATCTAGCCCGAATCGGCCGGATCGACGAAGCCTCACGTTGACGACGCACCAGGACGAATTTGGCTGGCGCCACCGGGCGCCGGTTCACGGGACGATGGAAACCCTCAGGGTTCAGGCTGAATGAGCGACACGAACAACCCGGGCGACAAGACTCTGAACAGGACTTCCCCGAAGCCGCTGTCCCTCAAGCGGCCGATCGAGGCGGGCACCGTGCGTCAGAGCTTCTCCCATGGCCGCTCCAAGCAGGTCGTGGTCGAGACGGTCAAGCGCCGCGTCATCGGCGCGGCGCCGGCCGCACCTGCCCGCGAGCCTGCGCCTGCGCCCCGCCCGGCGCCGACCGCACCCGCGGCGCCGCCGCGCCCGGCCCAGCGGTCCGCCTCTGGCGTCGTGCTGCGCACGCTGAGCGAGCAGGAGAGCGCTGCCCGCGCCGCCGCCCTCGCCGACGCGCAGCGCCGCGAGGCCGAGGCACGTCGCAACGCCGAGGCGGAAGCCGAGGCGCGCCGCCAGGAAGCCGAGGCTGAAGCCCGCCGCGAGCGCGAGGCCGCCGAGGCCCGCCGCCGCGAGGAGGAGGCCCGCAAGGCCGCCGCCGCCGAGGCGGCGCGTGCGGCCGAGGAGGCCGCCAAGGCCGCCGCTGCTGCCAACGCAGCCGCAGCCGCCGCGACATCCGAGACTCCGGCTGCCGCTCCCGCGGCGCCTGTGCCCGCCGCGTCTGCCCCTGCGGCCCCCGCCGCGCCCGCCCGCCCGGCGGCGGCCCCGGTCGCGGGCCGTCCGGCGCCGGCCCGGCAGCCCGAGGGCGCCCGTCCGGCTGCCGCAGCGCGTTCGGCCTCGGCGGCTCCGGCTGCCCCTGCGGCTCGTCCGCCGCTGACGCCCCGGCCCGCGACGGGCGAGCCCCGCAAGACGATCACCGCGGACACGCGCAAGCCCCGCGACCTCAACTTCATGGCGCGCCCCGCCCCGGCGCCGGAGCCCGAGAAGAGCGCGACGCCCGCGACCGCGGCGCGTCCCGCCGGTGCCACCGCGGCGGCGCGTCCCGCCGCTGGCCGCGGCGCCCAGACCAACGAGGATGAGTCCGAGACCAAGCGTGTGATCCGGCGGCCCGGCATGCCGCTCAAGATCATCGCCCCGCCCAAGACGCCGAAGTCGCCGGGCGGGGATCGCAACCGCGGCCGCCTGACCATCGCCACGGCCACGTCGGGCGAGGACGAGCGCACGCGTTCGGTTGCCTCGTTCCGTCGGCGCCAGCAGCGCATGAGCGGCCGCGGCCAGGTCGAGCAGAAAGAGAAATTGTCCCGCGAGGTGACGATCCCCGAGACGATCACCATCCAGGAACTCGCCAACCGCATGTCGGAGCGGGCCGTGGACGTGATCCGCCTGCTGATGAAGCAGGGCCAGATCCACAAGATCACCGATGTGATCGATTCGGACACGGCCCAGCTCATCGCCGAGGAGCTCGGCCACACGGTCCGGCGCGTCGCCGAGTCCGACGTGGAAGAGGGTCTGTCGTCCGACGAGCCGGATCTGGAGGAGGATCTCGATCCGCGTCCGCCGGTGGTCACCATCATGGGCCACGTCGATCACGGCAAGACCTCGCTGCTCGACGCGATCCGCAAGGCGAACGTGGTGGAGGGCGAGGCCGGCGGCATCACCCAGCACATCGGCGCCTATCAGGTCGCGTCCCCGTCCGGCGACATGATTACCTTCATCGACACCCCGGGCCACGCGGCGTTCACGTCGATGCGCGCCCGCGGCGCCAAGGTCACCGACATCGTGGTGATCGTGGTGGCGGCCGATGACGGCGTCATGCCCCAGACCATCGAGGCGATCCAGCACGCCAAGGCGGCCGGTGTCCCGATGATCATCGCGGTCAACAAGATCGACAAGCCGGACGCGAACCCGCAGCGGGTCCGCACCGAGCTGCTGCAGCACGACATCCAGGTGGAGTCGATGGGCGGCGAGACCCTGGAGTTCGAGGTTTCGGCCAAGACCGGCGACGGCCTTCCGGAGCTGCTGGAGGGCATCCAGATCCAGGCCGAGATCATGAACCTGCGCGCCAACGAAAAGCGCGACGGCGAGGGTACGGTCATCGAGGCCCAGCTTGACCGCGGCCGCGGCCCGGTGGCGACCGTTCTGGTCCAGCGCGGCACCCTGTTCACCGGCGACATCGTCGTGGCCGGCGCCGAGTGGGGCCGGGTGCGCGCCCTGATCGACGATCTTGGCGAGAACGTGCAGTACGCCGGCCCCTCGGTGCCGGTGGAGGTGCTCGGCTTCAACGGCACGCCTGATGCCGGCGACCGCGTGATCGTGGTGCCGAACGAGGCTCGCGCCCGCGAGGTCACCGAGTATCGCGCCCGCCAGAAGCGCGAGCGTCAGAACGCTCGGACCGGCGGTGCCAACCGCTCGCTGGTCGACATGATGCGCGACCTCAAGGAGGGCGCCGGCCGCAAGGAGCTGCCGGTCGTCATCAAGGGCGACGTGCAGGGCTCGGTCGAGGCGATCTCGGGCGCGCTGGAGAAGCTCGGCAACGACGAGGTCGCGGCCCGCATCCTCCTGTCGGGTGTCGGCGGCATCACCGAATCGGACATCACCCTGGCGCAGGCCTCGAAGGCGGTGGTGATCGGATTCAACGTCCGCGCCCACAAGGAGGCCCGCGAGGCCGCCGAGCGGGCGGGCATCGAGATCCGCTACTACAACATCATCTACGACCTCGTGGACGACATCAAAGCCACGCTGTCGGGGATGCTGCCGCCGACCCTGCGCGAGGAGCGCCTCGGCGAGGCTTCGATCCAGGAGGTCTTCGAGGTCTCGAAGGTCGGCAAGGTCGCGGGTTGCCGCGTCACCGACGGTATCGTGGAGCGGGGCGCCCATGTCCGCTTGATCCGCGACAGCGTCGTGATCCACGAGGGCAAGCTGAAGACCCTCAAGCGGTTCAAGGACGACGCGAAGGAAGTCACCTCCGGCCAGGAGTGCGGCATGGCCTTCGAGAACTTCGAGAACATGCGCGCGGGCGACGTGATCGAGTGCTACCGGGTCGAAGAGATCCGCCGCACGCTCTGAGATCCCGGACCCGTCCGGACAGGGCGGTCGCGGCATCCGCCGCGGCCGTCTTTTCTTTTTTGAACGTGAGCCCGCCGCCCTGCGGCGCCGGCCCGAGACAGAATGGCCCAGAAACCGACCTCCACCGGCCCCTCGCAGCGCCAGCAGCGCGTGGCCGAACTCGTGCGCCACGCCCTCGCGGAGGTGCTTCAGCGCGGCGACATCCAGGATCCGGTGCTCGGCACGCATGTCGTGACCGTGCCGGAGGTCCGGATGTCGCCGGACCTGAAGCTCGCCACCGCGTATGTGATGCCCCTCGGCGGCATGGACGAGGCGCCGGTGATCGCCGCCCTGGAGCGCCACCGCAAGGTGCTGCGCCAGGAGGTTGCACGCCGCGTGAACCTGAAATTCGCGCCGGAGCTGCGTTTCCGCCGCGACGAGACCTTCGACGAGGCGGCGCGCATCGACAGGCTGCTTCGGGACGAGCGCGTGCAGCGCGATCTCGGCCAGGATCGGGATGACGACGCCCGGGGCGGCGACGAACCGGAGACCGGGACGGGGCATTGAATCCCGATCCCAGGCGGAAGGGGACGGGGCATCGACCCCGGGGGACACGAGGACATGACGGTTTCCATGGAAGACTATCCGCAGGCCGAGCGTCCGGCCTCCGCGCCGGGCGCCGAGCGTCGGGCGCCGGAGGGTCGCCGCCCGCAGCGCGGCCCGCGTCCCGACCGTCCCAAGCGGCGGGACGTGTCGGGCTGGGTGATCCTCGACAAGCATGTCGGCATGACCTCGACCCACGCGGTCGCCGTGGTGAAGCGCGCCTTCAACGCCAAGAAGGCCGGCCATGCCGGCACCCTCGATCCGCTGGCCTCCGGCATCCTGCCGATCGCCCTGGGCGAGGCGACCAAGACCGTCCCGTTCGTCATGGACGGGCGCAAAGCCTACCGGTTCACCGTGCAGTGGGGCGTCGAGACCGACACCGACGACGCCGAGGGCCGGGCCGTGGCGACCAGCGACACGCGGCCGGACCGCGCCGCGGTGGAGGCGGCGCTGCCAGCTTTCGTGGGGGCGATCGAACAGGTGCCGCCGCGCTATTCCGCGATCAAGATCCAGGGCGAGCGCGCCTACGATCTCGCCCGTGAAGGCGAGGTCGTGGAGCTGGTGGCCCGGCCGGTGCAGATCGACCGGCTCGCCGTGGTCGAGCATGACGGCGAGCGCACTGTGATCGAGGCCGAGTGTGGCAAGGGCACCTATGTGCGGGCGCTCGCGCGCGATCTCGGCCGCATGCTCGGCTGCTACGGCCACGTCGCCGCCCTGCGCCGCACCCGCGTCGGCCCCTTCTCGGAGGCCGAGGCCTGCGCGGTGGCCACCCTCACCGACGGCAGCCCGGAGGCCGCGCTCGCTCATCTGCGGCCGGTGGAGACCGCCCTCGACGCGATTCCCGAGGTCGCCGTCTCGCGCGACCTCGGCCTGCGCCTGATGCGCGGCCAGCCGGTGATCCTGCGCGGCCGGGACGCGCCCGTGGAGGGCAAGGCCTTCGCCACGTGCGCGGGCATCCTCGTCGCGGTCGGCGACGTGGAGCGGGGCGAGCTGGTGCCGCACCGGGTCTTCCATCTCGGCGGTACGGCGCCGGGCCGCAACGCCTGAGCCGAACACCCGCCGCACGCCCCGTTGCGGTGCGTGCAGGCGACCCCGCGGTTCTCCGCGCGTCTCCCTGAGGCGCGTGGGCGCAGGTGGAACGAACCTGGGCCGCGAGGCTTTGGCCCCGGCGACCGGCCCGGGAATACGATGCTTGAACTCGACTGCGATGTGGCGGTGATCGGTGCCGGGACCGCCGGCATAGCTGCCCATCGGGCCGCCACCGAGGCCGGAGCGCGCTCCGTGCTGATCGAGCGCGGCGCCGGCGGCACCACGTGCGCCCGGGCGGGCTGCATGCCCTCGAAGTTGCTGGTCGCCGCGGCCAACGCCGCCCACGAGGCGCGCAACAGCGACCTGTTCGGAATCCGGGTGTCCGGCGTCGCGGTCGACGGACCTGCCGTACTCGGACGCCTCCGGGCCGAACGGGACCGCTTCGTCGACGCCGTGTTGGCGGGAATCGACGCGCTTCCCGGCTATGAGCGCCTCGAAGGCAGCGCACGCTTCCACGACGGCCGAAACCTCACGGTCGGGGAGCACACCCGCGTCGCATTCCGCGCCGCCGTGATCGCCACCGGCTCAAGCCCGACCATCCCGAAAGCCCTGCGCGGGATCGGCGGCCGCACCCTCACCACCGACACCCTGTTCGAAAGTCCCGATCTGCCGGATTCGCTGGCGGTTCTCGGGGCCGGTGCAGTCGGGATCGAGATCGCCCAGGCGATGGCCCGTCTCGGTGTCCCGGTGACGGTGCTCGACGCGGGCGACGCGGTTGCCGGCTTGTCGGAGCCGGATCTCGCCCGCCAGGCGGCCGGGATCTTCGGGTCCGAGCTGGAGCTGCACCTCGGTTCCACGCTCGAGGCCGCCGCGCCGGACGGCCAGGGCGTGCGCCTGGATTGGATCGACCGGGACGGACGCGCGCAGGTGACGCGTGTCGCGCGGGTGTTGGCGGCCACGGGCCGTTCCCCGAACCTGGACGGGATCGGGATCGAGGCGGCCGGCCTGCGCCTCGGCGCGGACGGCGTGCCGGATTTTGACCGGCGCAGCCCCGTCTGCGCGGGCGCGCAGATCCTGATCGCGGGCGACGCCGATGCTTGGCGGCCGGTCCTGCACGAGGCGAGCCGCCAGGGCAGGATCGCCGGGGCCAACGCCGCGGCCCTGGCCGCCGGTCGCGCCGTCGAAGCGCCCGTGCCGTGGACGAGCCTCGCGATGGTGTTCACCCACCCACAGGTTGCGGTGATCGGTGCTCCCTACGATCCCGACGCCGCCGGGCGCCTGACCGGCACCGTGGACTTTTCCGACCAGGGCCGCGCCCGGGTCGAATGCCGCAACCGGGGCGGAATCCGGGTCTGGGCCGACCGGGAGGGCCGGCTGCTGGGCGGGGAAATGCTTGGGCCGGACGTCGAGCATCTCGCGCATCTGTTGACGTATGCGATCGAGGATGGGCTGAGCGCGCAGGCCATGCAGGATCGACCGATATATCATCCTACAGTTGAAGAAGGATTTGCGACCGCTCTGTCTGAAATCACACACATCATGACGCGATTTTAGACTGTGCGTAGAGAGATCGTGATCCCGTGCTGATCTTGCCGAGACCAGAAGCATTGCACTTCGCCAGTACCCCCGGCATACGGGACCGGATGAGCCGGTTTCGTTCCTGATGCCGCCGAGCCAGGCCCCCGACAGCGGCGTCGACCTCGACGTGCTCGCGCCAGACGCGCTTGATCGCCTCGACAAGGGCGTGATCGGTCTCGACTCCGCCGGCACCGTCGTGGTGTTCAGCGAGGGCGCGAGCGCGCTCTCCGGATTTTCGCGCGAGTCGGTGCTCGGGCGCGACTATTTTCGCGAGGTGATGCCGGGCACCAACGTCCCGGGCTTCCGCGGCCGGTTTCTCGCCGGCCGCCGCCGCGGCGCGCTGGACGAGAGCTTCGACTACGTGTTCGGCCGGCTGCCGCAGCCGCTGCGAGCCCGGGTGCGCATGCGGCACGGGACGGTGGCGGACGGCGGTCCGGTCACGTGGTTGACGATCGATCCGATCGAGAGCCTCGGCGCCGGCCTGTCGCGCGAGGCGGTGATGGCCGCGATCGGGCGGCGCGTCCGTGCCGAGCCGGTGGATGCCAGCCTCTGCGAGCGCGAGCCGATCCACATCCCGGGCTCGATCCAGCCCAATGCCGTGATGATCGCGGCCGACGCCGGTACCTTGCTGGTGCTGGCCTACTCGGCCAATGTCACCGAGCTCGTCGACCCCTTGGAGCCGCCTCTGGCGGGGCGACCACTCGCGGACGTTCTGCCGAAGGACTTTGTTGACGCGATCCGGACGCGGCTGGCGAACGGGACTCTGGACGACGGACGCTCGGTGCGCCGCCGGCTCGACCTGACGGGCCGCGGCGCGTCCTATGACGCGGTGGCGCACGCCCATGCCGGCCGCGTGATCGTCGAGCTGGAGCTGGAGCCGGACTCGGCCGACGATTTCCCGACCGCCCGCCAGATCGACGTTGAGCTCGGCGTCGGGCGTCTGCGCGTGGCCGAGACCTTGGCCGATGCCGCCCGGATCGCCGCCCTGGAGATCCGGGCGCTCACCGGCTTCGAGGCGGTGCTGGTCTACCGCTTCGACGCGGACTGGAACGGCGAGGCGGTGGCCGAGGACAAGGTACCGAACTGGTCGCGCAGCCTGTTGGGTCTGCGCTTCCCCGCCTCCGACATCCCCGCGCAGGCGCGTGCCCTCTACACCAAGGCCAAGAGCCGCTTCGTGATCGACCGCGACAGCATCCCCGTGGGGCTGGTCTCGTCGCCTGGCGCCGGCAACGGCCCGATCGACCTGACCTTCGCCCAACACCGCACGCTCTCGCCGATCCACCTGGAGTACCAGCGCAACCTCGGCGTGAACGGCTCGATGTCGATCTCGATCATGGTCGAGAACCGGCTCTGGGGCCTGATGATCGGCCACCATCGGCGTCCGCACTACGTCACCCCCGAGACCCGCTCGGCCGCGACCGTGCTCACCGACGCGTTCGCCATGCGGGTGCAGGAGATCGAATCGCGCCGGCTCTGGGCCGAGCGGCAGGGCCATCTCGACGTCGAAGGCCGCTTGGTCCGCGGGCTGACCCGCTCGGACGACTTCGTGGCTGCCCTGACAGGCGGCAGCGTGACCCTGCTCGATCTGTTCGATGCCACCGGCGCCGGCATCGTCGCGGGTGAGCGGGTCACGCTCATCGGCCAAGCGCCGCCGCCCGACATGGTGGCCCGGATCGCCGGCTGGCTCCGGGAACGGCTGCCGGCGGGCGAGTCCAGCTACAGCAGCAGCAGCTTCGCCGCCGAGTACCTGGAGGCGGCGGCGTACCGTGAGATCGCCAGCGGCCTGCTCGCCGCCTTCGCGGACGAATCGCGGGAGACCCTGCTGCTCTGGTTCCGACCCGAGGTGCCCAGCACGGTGACGTGGGGCGGCGACCCGCGCAAGCCCGTGCTGGCCGGCAGCGGTCCCGTGGCGGTCCTGCCGCGCCGCTCGTTCGAGCGCTGGATCGAGGAGCGCACCGGCTTCGCGAGCCCCTGGGCCGAATGGCAGATCCAGCTCGCGGGCTCGCTGGCCGAGGCGGTCGAGGGCGTGGTGCTGCGCCAGCGCCGCAAGATCGATGAGCTGACCAGCCTGCTGGCCGAGAAGGAGCGCCTTCTCGAGCAGAAGGACCTGCTCACCCGGGAGATCGACCACCGGGTCAAGAACTCCCTGCAGATCGTCTCGGCCTTCTTGCAGATGCAGCGCCGCCAGATCGCCGACGGCGACGCCCGCCAGGCCTTCGCCGACACCTCGGCCCGGGTCATGAGCGTCGCGCGCGTTCACGACAGCTTGTATCAGGCCGAGCGCTTCGACGAGGTCGATCTCGGCCAGACCATCGAGAGCCTGTGCAACGATCTGGCTGGGCTGGCCGGGGAGGGCCACGCCGTCGATCTCTCCGCCCAGCCGGGCCTGATGGTGCCCTACCGGAAAGCGGTGGCTCTCTCGCTGATCGCCACGGAACTCGTGACCAACGCCTTCAAGTACGCCGCCAATCCGGCTGGGGGCGGCCGCGTCGAGGTCAGCGTCACGGCCTCCGGCCCCGGCGAGGTGCAACTGCGCGTCTGCGACGACGGCTCCGGCCTCCCCGACGACTGGGCCGACGCCAAGGCCCGCGGCAAGGGATCGGGCCTCGGGATGAAGCTGATCCGGGCGATGCTCGACCAGATCAACGCCCGCCTCGACGTCGCCAACAATCCCGGCGCCTGCTTCACGATCACCGCGTGAGCCCGCCCGATCCGAACGGCCGCGACAGCTTGCGTGCGCGGCTTCGCGCGGCGACCGGCCCGGCGCACCGGGCGCTCGAGGATTCCCTCGACTGGCGCGCGCGGGTCGCGACGCTGGCGGGTTATCGTGACCTTCTGGCGAGGCTCCACGGCTTCCACGCGGCGTGGGAGCCGGCGATCGGGATGGAACTCGCCGACGAGCCGTTCCTCGGCCCCCGCCGCCGCCTCGCTCTCCTGGCGGCCGACCTCGGCCATCTCGGCCTGTCTCCAACGGGGATCGGCGCCCTGCCGGGCCCAGGTCCGGTGCGGCTCCCCGGGGCGGGTGCGGCCATGGGGGCGCTCTACGTGCTGGAGGGCTCGACCCTCGGCGGCCAAGTGATCGGCCGGCACATCACTTCCCTGCACGGTTTTTCCGGGGACGGGCTCGGCTATTACCGGGCACACGGCCCCCGGACAGGCGCGATGTGGTCGATCTTCCTCGAGCGGCTGGAGCGTTTCTCCGACGATCACACGGCGGTGACGGCCGGCGCGGTGGCGACCTTCGCGGCGCTGCGGGTCTGGCTCTGCGGGCCGCAGCCCGGCGAGGCGGCCGGCTCGATCACGATGCCGGAACGTGAAACCCGGCTCTCCGAAACCATCATGCGCAAACAATGAGCTAGCCGCCGAACCAACATCCGGTTCGGCGGCGGGCGCTCCAAAGCTCAGCGCCCGCTGTCCTCTGCCAGCAGGCCCTCGACGAACTGCGCCAGGCCGGTGCGGCGCGCACGCCTGAGGCGCTCGGCGGATA
Organism: Methylobacterium sp. NEAU K; assembly: GCF_030700285.1. Taxonomy (GTDB): domain Bacteria; phylum Pseudomonadota; class Alphaproteobacteria; order Rhizobiales; family Beijerinckiaceae; genus Methylobacterium. The sequence goes on from NZ_JAUYZJ010000001.1 coordinate 19,460, forward strand.
CGATCCCCTGGAGCGCCCGGAAGGCGTCCTGCAGATCGTCGTTGACGATGACATAGTCGTACTCGCTCCAGCGCTGGATCTCGGTCCGGGCGTTGGCCAGGCGTTTCTCGATGGTCTCGGCCGAATCCTCCGCGCGGCGCTCGAGGCGCTGGCGCAACTCAGCCATGCTGGGCGGCAGGATGAAGACCGTCACCACGTCCTGGGCGAGCTTCGCGCGCACCTGCCGCGTGCCCTGGTAGTCGATGTCGAAGATCATATCCCGGCCCGAGCCGAGCACCTTCTCCACCGGCCGGCGGGGCGTCCCGTAGTAGTTGCCGTGCACCTCGGCCCATTCGAGCAGGTCGTCGCGGCTGCGCAGGTCCTCGAACGCCTCGCGGTCGATGAAGTGATAGTGCCGCCCGTCGATCTCGGAGGGCCGGCGGGCCCGCGTGGTCACCGAGATCGACAGGTCGAGCGCCCAGGCGGGGTCCTGCGCGATCGCCCGCGTCAGCGTGGTCTTGCCCGCCCCCGAGGGCGAGGACAGGATCAGGATCAACCCGCGTCGTGCGATGGTGTCGGAGACGCTCCCGGCCGCTTCGGTCATCCGCGTGGTTCCGCCATGTTTCGCATCCGCACTCTCGACTCCCGGGGCGTCATTCGATGTTCTGGACCTGCTCGCGGAACTGCTCGACCACGGCCTTGAGGTCGAGGCCGATCCGCGACAGGCTGATGTCGCTGGCCTTCGCGCACAGGGTGTTGGCCTCGCGGCCGAATTCCTGGGCGAGGAAATCCAGTCGCCGGCCGATGGCGCCGCCGGCGGCCAGCAGCTCGCGCGCACTGGCGACGTGGGCGTGCAGCCGATCCAGCTCCTCGCGCACGTCCGCCTTGGCGGTGAGCAGCATGGCCTCCTGATGCAGGCGGTCCGGATCGAGGCCGCTTTCACCCAGCGCCGCGACGGCGGCGGCCAGCCGGGCGCGCACCGCCTCGGGCCGGCGGGCCGGGTTGTCCTCCGCGGCCTGCGTCAGCGCGGCGATCCGGGCGACCTGAGCGGTGACCACCTCTTCAAGTTGGCGCCCCTCTGCGCGGCGCGCCTCGACCAGGTCGGCGACAAGCCGGACCACGCCCTCGGCGAGGTCCCGGGCGAGCGATTCGGTCTCGGCCCCCGCCTCGTCGTCGATCTCGATCACCCCGCGCACGGCAAGAAGCCCGTCCAGTGTCGCCGGTGCGACGCCCGCGGGCACCGGCACGCGGGCGACCGCCTGGGCGAGGCTCGCCAGCAACCCTTCGTTGATCCGCACGCGGGCGGCCGTCTCCGGCTTGGTCAGCGTCAGGGTGAGCTGGCATTGGCCCCGGGCCAGGGTTTTCTGGAGGGCGGTGCGTGCGGTCTCGCCGAGCCCGTCGTAGCCGGCCGGCACGCGGGTGCGCACGTCGAGGCCGCGCCCGTTGACGCTGCGGACCTCCCAGGCCCAATGCACCGGCCCGGTGGTGCCCGCCGCCCGGGCGAAGCCGGTCATGCTCGCGATCTGGGCCACGTCGACCCCCGTCCTCGTTAAGATCGGGGCCTGTAGCACGGATCGTCCCGGTGGGAAGAGGCGGTGCGGGAACGAACCCCGCCTATCGGCGACCGCGCGGTGCGGGCGTCGGCTCGCTCAGCGCCGGAACGGTCTTGGGAGAGCCCAGATCGTAGCTGCGGTTCTTCAGCGGATCGAGCCGCGTCCCTTCGGAGGCGTCGAAAGCGCGCGAACTCGGTGCGCCGGCGTCGAGGGCGAAGGCCGCGTTCGTGTTGGGCGCGTTGCCCGCCGGGGCACCGCCGGGCGCGAAGGCCGAGGCGCGGCCGGGCGTGCTCGGGTCGGGCCCGGGCTCGACCTTGTCGACGGCGTCCGGGGGCGCCTGACGGCTCTTCTCCACGGCGCGCCAGCGGGCGACGTTGCGCTGGTGCCCTTCGAGCGAGTCGGCGAAGGCGTGCCCGCCACTGCCGTCCGCCACGAAATAGAGGTCCTTGGTCCGGGAGGGGTTGGCCACCGCCTCCAGAGCGGCCTTGCCGGGATTGGCGATCGGCCCCGGCGGCAGGCCCTCGATCACGTATGTGTTGTACGGGGTCGCCCGTTCGATCTCGGAGCGCAGGATACCCCGCCCCAGGGTGCCGCGGCCGCCCACGAGCCCGTAGACGATCGTCGGATCGGATTGCAGCTTCATCCGCTTGTTGAGGCGGTTGATGAACACGCCGGCCACCCGCGGGCGCTCGTCGGCGCGGCCGGTCTCCTTCTCGACGATCGACGCCAGGGTGACCATCTCGGCCGGGGTACGCACCGGCACGTCGGCGCTGCGCCGGAGCCAGATCTGGTTCAGCACCTCGCGCTGCTTGGTCTTCATCAGATTGACGATCTGCTGGCGGGTGGCACCGCGCTCGAACTTGTAGGTGTCGGGCAAAAGCGTGCCCTCGGCCGGGATCTCATTCACCTCGCCCGTGAGCACGTCGTTGTCATTGAGCCGCGTCACGATCTGTTCGGAGGTCAGACCCTCCGGGAACGTGATCGCGTGCTGCACCTGCCGGCCGGTGGTGACCGTGTCGAGCGCATCCGAAATGCTCGCATGCGCCTTGAACATGTATTCGCCGGCCCGCAACGGCGGCCGCCCGCCGAAGCGCGCGGCGAACTCGAACAGGCCGGTATGGTCGATCACGCCCTCGCGCTTCAGGGCCTCGGCGATCTCGCCGGTGCCGCTGTGGGTCGGGATCACCACGACCTTGTCGACCGCCAGGGGGCCGGGCTCGCGCACCTGCCGCTGGAACAGGGTGATCCCGATCATCGCCGCGATGGCGATGACGACCGCAAAGGTGAGGGCACCGCTGATGATGCCGACGAGGCCGCTGCGCTCGCGCACCGGCTTATCCGGCGGCGGCGGCGCGGCCGTCGGCTTGATCGCCTCGCCCGGCGAGCGCGGCGACAGCCGCTGCGGCAGGGCTGGCTCGTCCGTCGAATCCTGCGCGGTGGTCTCGGGCGCGGACGTCTTTGATCGGCGGAAGAACATCGGGATCCTGTATGGGCCCGCGCGACCCGTCTCGCGTCGCGGGCCGGGATCGGCTGCCCGCAACCGGGTGAGCGCGTCGAGGCTTGCGACCCTAGCCGGGTTTGTGGCGAAAATGCCGTCTTGCATAGCGACAGGGGTCCGGTCGGGGCCCCTGGCCGGTCAACGACCATATCAAGCTAGCGGCTGGCAGGTCTCGCAGAAGAATGTCGAGCGGTTGGCCTGCACGATCCGCGTGATCGAGCCGCGGCATCCCGGCTGGCGGCAGGGCTCACCGACCCGGTCGTAAACCCGGAAGGCGTGCTGAAACGCGCCCGAACTGCCGTCGGTATGGGCGTAGTCGCGCAGGGTCGAGCCGCCGGCCTTCACGGCCTCCTCCAGCACCTGCACGATCGCCTTCGCCAGCGCGTTGGCCTTGGGCGTCGGCCGCCCGTCGGGCTTGGCCAGGAGGCCCGCCGGGGCCTCGGGGTGGAGGCGCGCGCGGTGCAGGGCCTCGCAGACGTAGATGTTGCCGAGGCCCGCGATCAGCCGCTGGTCGAGGAGCGCGGCCTTGAGCGGCGCGATCTTGTGGCGGAAGAGGCGCGCGATGACAGCCCCCGTCAGCCCTTCGAGGGGCTCGACGCCCATCCGGGCGAAGTGTCGGCAGCCGTCAAGAGCTTCGCTCGGGACGAGGTCCATGAAGCCGAACCGACGGGCATCGTTGTAGGTGACGGTGGCCCCCGTGCTCATCGCCATGACCACATGGTCGTGCTTGGGCGTGCCGAGCGCCCCCTCCAGGTAGAAATCCCCCGGCGAAAGGTTGCTGCCGTCGGGCAGTGCCACGTCGAACCGGCCGCTCATGCCGAGATGCATGATCAGCGTCTCGCCCGAATCGAGGGCTGCCGTGAGGTACTTCGCCCTGCGGGTGAGATCGACAACGGTGCGTCCCTCCAGGCGCGCGGAGAAACGGTCCGGGAACGGGAAGCGCAAGTTGGCCCGGCGCAGGGTGACGCGGCTGAAGCGGGCACCGACCATCGCGGGCGCCAGTCCCCGCCGCACCGTCTCGACCTCGGGAAGCTCCGGCATCGCTCTCGGGACTTGCGTTGGCGGCGCCCTGTGCGCCGGCTTCGGATATCGGCGGGTTCGGCGCCGACCGCAACGGTGCGGGCCCCGCGCGGTTTGCCGCCCCTCCGTGTCACGCGCCGGAGCCTCCGCTCAGCGGCGGCGCAGCCGGACGTAGAGCGCGCCGGTACCACCGTGGTGGCGCGCGGCCTCCTCGAAGCCGATGACGATCCCGCGCAGTTCCGCGCCTCGCAGCCAGTGCGGCACGCTGCGCCGGAGCACGCCGCGCTCGGCGAAGGCGTCGGGGTAGCCCGATCCTCCCTTGTCCTGGCCGCCCTTGCCGGTGACGACCAGCACGTAGGCGTGTCCGGCGGTCCGCGCGCGGAGCAGGAAGCCAGTGAGCGCGGCATGGGCCTCCGCCTGCACCATCCCGTGCAGATCGATCCGTGCCTCGACCGCGAGATGCCCGCGTCGCAGACCGACCTTGGCCTGTCGCTCCAAACCCGCCGGTGGGGCGTGGCGCTGAGGCGGGGCCTGATAGGGCGCAGCGGTGACCGGATGCGGGGGCTCGGCTGCCGGTCGAGGCGGAAGCTTCTGGCGCGGCCTCTTGGCGGCCGGCCGCGCGGTCGGCTTCAGGATCGGGTCCATCAGCGTCGGCATGGCGGCGGCCGGGGCCGGCGCGGGCGCCAACTCAGGAGGTGGTGTCGCGCGGCCCGGCAGCGGCGTCACCAGCTTGGCGATCTCGCCCCAGAGCCGGGCCTCCCCGGCGGTGAGGCGGCGCGAGCGGCGCGGCGGCCTCATGGCGCCACCTCGCGGCCCGGGGCGGCTTTCGGCAGGAGCACCACGAAGCCGACCGCATCCCGCAGGTTCCCGGCCGCGATCCCCGCCTGCGCGCCGGTCCCCACGAACAGGTCGCCCCGGGCCGGTCCGACGATCGCCGAACCCGTGTCGGCCGCGACCACGAGGCGCCCGGCCTCGCCCGGTGCTCCGCCCGGAAGCTGGCCGGCCAGCCAGAACGGCAGCCCGTAGCGCCACACCCCCGCATCGACTGCGAGGCTGCGGCCGGGTGTCAGCGGCGCGTTCGCGGCGCCCGGCGGCCCCAGCGCCGGGTCCGCCACCTCGGAGAGGCGGAAGAAGATGTAGGAGGCGTTGGCGCGGATCAGGCGTCTGGCCGTCTCGGGATGCGCGCGCAGCCATCCCGTCCAGCGGGCCAACGTCAGGCCCTCCAGCGGCAGATGACCCTCCTGGACGATCAGCTTGGCCACTGCCGTGTAGGGCTGCCCGTTGCGCCCGTCGTACAGCACCCGGACCGTGCCCCCGTCGGGGAGGCGGACGCGCCCGGAGCCCTGGACCTGCAGAACCAGCAGGTCGACCGCATCCCGCAGCCAGAGGATCGGCCGGGCATGCGCGCCCAGAGCCCCGTCCTCGATCGCGGCGCGGTCGGGGTACGGCGTCAAGCCATCCGCCGTGGCGCGGCCGGCGCGCAGGGCCGGGTCGAGGCCGGGCCGGGTTTCGCCCGGGCTCAGGGAGACGAGGTCGTCGGGCCGGGCGAGCACCGGCGTCTCGAAGTCCGGCCCCGGCGCGAGCGAGCCCTCCAGCTCCGGCTCGAAATAGCCTGTGAGGAATCCGGGGCGCTCGGCCGCGGGCCGCACCACCCGGAAGGCGTCGAATCGGTCCCGGAAGAACGTGGATGCCGAATCCGGCCCGACGCCCGAGGCGGCCGAGCAGGCGGCGGACAGGGCAGCCGCATCGCCCGCGACGCCGGCGGCCTGTGGCGTCGCAGGCATCGGCGCCGCGCAGACCTGTTGGAACGCCTCCAGGGCCGCGGCGGGGTCGCGACCCGGGAAGCCCGGCAGCGCGTCGAACGGCACGGGCACCAGGGTCGCGCCGCCGATTTCAATGGGTACGGCGCTCGCGGTGACGGCGGGCGCGCTCCTCGCCGGACCGGATGCCGCCACGACAAGAGGGAGCGCGGCAGCGAAAGCGCTTACCGTCGCGAGGAGGGCGGCCGGAAAACCTCCGGGGCAGGCAAGCGGGTTCGGCACGGCAACGGGGTCACGAAATCAGGCGCCGGCCTCGGTGGCCACGAGCTGCCAGTTCGGGTCGCGCGAGCCCAGGGTGCGGGCGAAGGTCCAGACGTCGGGCACCTCGACCACGGCCTCGGCGCTGCCGTCGACGACCTTGCCCTCCGCGTCGCGGGTGGCGGTGATCAGGTTCGACAGGAAGCGCACGGTGATCTGCGCCACGCGATTGCGCACCTCGACGGCGACGATCTCGGCCTTGTCGATGGACACGAAGGTTGTCTCCAAGGTCTGCCGGTTGCGCTCGCGCTCGGCGATCGCCCGCTCGAAGGCCTCGCCGACCTCCTTCGAGAGGAGCCCCCGCAGGGTCTTCCGGTCGCCCTTGGCGAACGCGATCATGATCGCCTCGTAGGCCGCCTTCGCGCCCTCGATGAAAGCGCGCGGATCGAAACCCGGCTCCGCCTGCACGGTCGCCTCGAGGCCGCGGGCGACCTCGGAGCCGGGCTCGGCGATGCCGCGCCAATCGCGCGGCGCAGGGGTGGAAGCCGGGGCGGGCTGCACCCGGTCGGCGCCGGGCAGGCGCACGACATTGTCGCCCTCGGACCGGGCCTGCGGCTCGGTGCGGCTGCGATCGACCGGCTTGAACGGCGAGCGCTCCGCACCGGTCTTCTGACCGAGCACCGAACGCAGACGCCAGATCACGAAGACCGCGAGGGCGAGGAAGATGATCGTCGTAACGTCGAAGCTGTCCTGCATCACCGATCCGATGGTGGCCGCGGCGGGACCTCATGCCCCTTGCCCTGGTCCTGCGCGGTGCGGCGCCGGCAAAGCGCTCGCGGGTCTGGGCGACTCATATCCGACCAACGCACAAGGAGCGAGCCGGTTGTACAAGTCCGGAATACCGCGATACCCGAACCAGATTCGATATGGGGCGCCGGTGGGGGGACCGCCAGCGCCAGACAAGCTCGCTCCTTGTCCATGCCTGGCGCGCGTGTTAGCGGCGCTGCCTTCCGGGCCGTTCCGCGGCGCCGTCCAGCGGCTCCCGCCGCGACAACCCGCGCCGGCCGTGCCGGCCGATCGAGAAGGATGATCCGCATGGCCGACTCCCCGGCAGCCAACGGCAACGGCGGCGGCATGCCGCAGGGCGATGCGCCGACGATCAACGCCCTGGCGCAGTACACGAAGGACCTCTCCTTCGAGAACCCGAACGCGCCGCGCTCGCTCCAGCCCAAGGAAGGCCAGGGCCCGCAGATCAACATTCAAGTCAACGTCAACGCCCAGCAATTCTCCGAGACCGACTTCGAGGTCGAGCTGATCCTTGAGGGCGACGCCAAGGTCCAGGGCGAAGTGTTGTTCGCGTTCGACGTGAAGTACGCGGGCGTCTTCCGGATGGTCAACATTCCCGCCGACCAGCTCCACCCGGCGGTGATGATCGAGTGCCCGCGCCTGCTGTTCCCGTTCGCCCGCCAGATCGTGGCCGAGGCCGTGCGCAACGGTGGCTTCCCGCCCCTGTACATCGACCCGATCGACTTCGTCGCCCTCTATCGCCAGAAGGCCATGGAAACCCAAGGCGCCGGCGCGACCGGCCCGCTCGCCTCCTGACGCTCTAAACCGTCCCGGTGGCCCCGTTAGCGGCCGCCGGGACAGCGATAGGCCGCCGCCGACGCCACCCGAGGCATCGCGCGGCAGCGCGCCTTCTCCGCCGCCATTGTCCGCTATCTCGGGTGCGACCCCGGGGCGAAGGTGGCCGATGTCTTCGTGAGTCTGGTCGAAGTCGCGACCGCGAACGGATCGTTCGGCGACGGGCCGATCCAGAGCGGGCCGGATCCGTGAGCGCGCGAGGCGGATGTGCGCCGATCCCGCGGCCGGGCTTGACCGTACCGGGGGCAGAGTCCAGGTCCGGGTCCCCTCGCCAGACCTGGATCGCATGGCCCCCACCGCACACCTCGCCCTGATCAACCTGTTCATCGGTGACATCCAGGGCGGCCTCGGGCCGTTCCTCGGGACATGGCTGGCGGAGGCGGCCTCATGGAGCCCGGCGCGGGTCGGGTTCGTCATCACGCTCGTGGGGTTCGGCACGCTGCTCCTGAGCGGCCCGTTCGGGGCCCTGGTCGACCGCTTGCCCCACCCGCGCCTGCTCGTCGTGCTCGCCTGCGCGGGGATCCTGGCCGGCACGCTCCTGCTCCTGCCGGCGCGCAGTTTCCCCGCGGTGCTCGTCGCGCAACTGCTCGCGGCGGCCGGGGGCACCCTGCTGTTGCCGGCAGTCTCGGCGCTCACCCTTGGGATCGTCGGCAAGGACCGGTTCCCCAAGCAGCAGGGCCGCAACCAGGCCTTCAACCACGTCGGCATCCTGATCGCCGCCGGCGGCATCAGCCTCGGCACCGGCTATTTCGGCCCCGCGATCGCCTTCTGGGTGCTTGGGGGAATGGCGGTCGCCGCGATCGCCGCGACACTGACGACGCCGGCCAGCGCCTGGAACCGCCGCCGGGCGGTGGGTTGGAAGGAGGATGAGGAGGGCGAGCCGGAGCGCAGCGGCATCCGCCAGGTCCTCGGCAACCGGCGCCTGCTGGTGCTGACTATGGCGCTGACTCTGTTCAACCTCGGCAGCGGCGGGATGCTCTCGCTGCTCGGGCAGAAGCTCGTGGCCACCGCGGCCGACGCCACGACCTGGACCGCCCGCTACGTGATGGTGGCGCAACTCGTGATGGTGCCGGTGGCCCTGTTCGCCGGCTCGCTCGCGGACCGGCGCGGGCGGCGCCAGCTTCTGCTGGTAGCCTTCGCGGTGCTGCCGGTGCGGGCCGTCCTGTCGGGCCTGATCGATGACCCGGCTTGGCTCATCACCGCCGAGATTCTGGACGGCGTGGCCTCGGGCATCGTCGGGGTGGCCGTGCCGGTGATCGTCGCTGACCTGACCTGGGGCTCCGGCCGCACCCAGACGGCGCTGGGCAGCGTCAATGCGGTGCAGGGAGTCGGGGGCGCCCTGTCGGGCTGGTATGGTGGCCTGTCCTACGGCTTATTCGGTTGGACGGGCTCGTTCCTCGCGCTGGGGGTGCCGGCGCTGGCCGCGCTGGCGCTGGTGATCTGGCTCGACGCGACTCCCGAGCCCGGCCGGCGCAGGCGCCGCCAGGAGCAGCGGAGCACGGCGATCCAGGGGGCCTAGGTTTCCGCTGCGGCCCGGCGGACGTCCAGCCCGGGACGCCCGGGGTTCCGAAACGCGAGAAGCCCGGCCTGTCCGGCCGGGCTTCTCAAGGTCGATGTGTGGTCGTGTCGCCGGGCGATCAGCCGATATGCGGGCTGCCGGTGGCCGCCGGGAACCGGTCGGCGAGGGCGCGGCGCAGCTTCTCCAGGGCGCGATTCTCGATCTGGCGGACCCGCTCCTTCGAGATGCCGAGGCGCTGCCCGAGCGCTTCCAGGGTAGCCTGATCCTCGGCGAGCCGCCGCTCGCGCAGGATGCGCAGCTCACGCTCGGAGAGGACCGTGAGGGCCTGCTGCAGCCAGCTGAGCCGCCGCTCGCCGTCTACCGTCGCGCTCACGGTCTCGTCCGGCAGCGCGGCACCGTCGACCAGGAAGTCCATCCGCTCCGAGGAGGCGTCGTTGTCCTCGCCCACGGGCGCGTTCAGCGACAGGTCGGGGCCGGAGAGGCGGGCATCCATCAAGGCCACGTCATCGCGCGAGACGCCGATGGCGGTGGCGATGCGACGGTGGATCTCGTCGCCGACATGCTCCTCGGTCGACTGCATCAGCCGGGCGCGCAGCCGGCGCAGATTGAAGAACAGGGCCTTCTGGGCCGAGGAGGTCCCGCCGCGCACGATCGACCAGTTACGCAGGATGTAGTCCTGGATCGAAGCCCGGATCCACCACGTGGCGTAAGTCGAGAACCGGACGTCCCGCTCCGGCTCGAACCGGGCGGCGGCCTCCATCAGGCCGACATGCCCCTCCTGGACGAGGTCGGCCATGGGCAGGCCGTAGTGACGAAAACGCCCCGCCAGAGCGATGACGAGGCGCATGTGGGCGGAGATCAGGCGGTGAAGGGCACGCTCGTCACGATTGTCCTTCCAGCGGACGGCGAGGCCGCGCTCCTCCTCCCGTGCCAGGAAAGGCGCCTCCATCGCAGTCCGTATGAACTGCCGTCGAATTCCCGCGATCTCAGCCATCCCGCCTGCCTCTTGTTGCCGAGTGCTGTTGCGGCGCCAAACCTTTGTCCAGCCCGCAGGGCGTCACCGGAGAGCGACGCCAGGCAACCGACAACGGAAGGCAAAACGCGAAAGTTCCGTCGCGATGCCCCACAGTGAGACAGTCGGACGGCCACGATATCGTGTTCCCGTGGATGAAATGGGTTTCGGCGCCGCGTCGTCCAGTCCCCGGTCCTCCGCCGCGATGACGAAGGAAGGCGAATTTCACCTGCAGAACGCCAAGAAAAAGCCCGGCCGCTTGGGGCCGGGCTTCATGTCGTCGCAACGGTGGAGGGCGCCTCAGGCGGCCTCTTCCTGGATGTCGTCCCCGTCCGCCTCAGCCTCGGGCTCGTTCTTGGCGCGGCGCGGCGACTTGGCGAGGCTCTGCTCGATGAGCTTAAGCGCCTCGGTCTCGGTGATGCGGTTGACCGAGGAGATCTCGCGCACGATCCGGTCGAGAGCCGCCTCGTAGAGCTGGCGCTCAGAATAGGATTGCTCGGGCTGCGCCTCGGAGCGGAAGAGGTCCCGAACCACCTCGGTGACCGCGAGCAGGTCGCCGGAGTTGATCTTGGCCTCGTATTCCTGGGCGCGCCGCGACCACATGGTCCGCTTGATCCGGGCGCGGCCGGTCAGCACGTCCAGGGCCTTCTTCACCAGTTCCGGCTCGGCGAGCTTGCGCATGCCGACGCTGTTGGCCTTCGCGGTCGGTACGCGCAGGACCATCTTGTCCTTCTCGAACGAGACGACGAACAGCTCAAGCTTGTAGCCCGCGATCTCCTGCTCCTCGATCGCGGTGATGCGACCGACGCCGTGGGCCGGATACACGACGGCCTCGCCGGTCTTGAAGCCCTGCCGGCCTGCGGTCGTCGTCTTCTTGGCTGTGGTCATGCGAGAAGGGCCTCCACTGGCGCGCGACGCTCGGCGCCGCGCGAAACCGTGTTCTTCCGGGCGGGATACCCGGTTTGCCTCGCCGTTCCCGGGATCCGCGCTCCATGACGGGCGAGAACCCGGGCGTTCCCCGGCGCGGCCGTGCAAACGCCTGAAACGTCCACCGAGGGCACCCTCGGCGGTCGTTCGCGTGCAACTCCTAATCCAAGGAAACAGAAGGTGTTTCGGCCGGAGGGAGCACGTCTGGCGCAAGCGACGGCAGGCGGATTGTGTATCACAATCCGACGCGCAGATCAAAGCATCCCTGAAGAAGCACGCGCGGAGCGAGCGCGGCCGCCAAGAGTTTTTACACCGGCCGTACCGGAGAGAAATGACGTGGCCGCGGATCAGGGCCTCACTTAACGCGGGTCGAAGGTCGTTTTGCCGATGATCCACAGGCTGTCCGGCAGGGCATCCCCGATCGCAACATCGTGAGGCGAGCCGAGGTCCGGCTTCAGCGGGGCTGCGGACCCGCTTAGTCCCCCGAGCCGGGATTGGCCGAGAAATACGCCTCCAGCTTGCCGGCTACCCCATCCCATTCCTTGGCGTCGGTCGGGGCGTCCTTCTTCTGAGTGATGTTGGGCCAGCTCTTGGCGTAGTCGGCGTTGAGCTTCAGCCACGTCTCGAGATTCGACTCGGTGTCCGGCTTGATCGCCTCGGCCGGGCATTCCGGCTCGCAGACGCCGCAGTCGATGCACTCGTCCGGATGGATGACGAGCATGTTCTCGCCCTCGTAGAAGCAGTCCACCGGACAGACCTCAACGCAGTCCATGTACTTGCACTTGATGCAATTGTCGGTGACGACGTAGGTCATCGGCTATCTTCGTCCCAAAAATACCGGTCGATCCAGGCGGAACCTTGCAGGCCCGCGCGCCCGGGTGGCGCGTCGATGGTGCGCCGCGCGACCCGGTTCGGAGCCCGGGCCTTCGGATGCCAACGGCTCTAGACCCTGCCTTCCGGACTGACAAGCGCGCGGGCGCCGCACGGCGCCCTCGATCCGCTTCTCGCCCGGCCGCTGTGGCACCGTCTCATCACCCGGGCGGCTTGTCGCTCGTCGGACCGCCGGCCAGATCGTCGTAGAGAAGCCGTGCTTCCGGGGCCGGTCCCCGCCGTTCGCCGAGGCCGCGCACCCGCACGGCCAGGGTCGCGTGGGGCGCGGCCACCGTCACCACGTCGCCGATCCCGACACCCTTGGCCGGGTTCTCGGCCCGCGTTCCGTTGACCCGAACGAAGCCGTCCTCGGCGAGGCGCGCGGCCAGCGAACGGGTCCGCGCGAAGCGCGCGAACCACAGCCACTTGTCGAGCCGCTGCCGATCCTCCCGCATCCGGGGGTGTCAGCGCTTCCCGCCGTCGCCGGCCTCGAGCTGGGCCTTGAGCGCCGCCAGCTTGGCGAAGGGCGAGTCGGGATCCGGGGCCCGCTCGCGCCGCGGCGGACGCTGGTCGGGCCGCGGACCGGACTGGCGCTGCTCGGCACTGCGCTGATCGTCCCGGCGCTCCGGACGGCCGCCCTCGAAGCGGTCGCGGCGGGGCCCCCGATCGCGCCCGCCGCGCGGGCCGCCCTCGTTGCCGGGGCGCTCGCCGCCCTCGGCACGTCGGTGCTCGGGCCGCCCGCCCTCCGGACGTCCCGGTCCCTGGTGCTGACCCTGCTGGCCGCTCTCGCGCCCCCGACCTGCGCCGCGTGGACGGTTCTGCGGGCGGGGATGGGCCGGACGCTGGTGGCGCTGCAGGCGCCAGACCTCGATCTGCGGTTGCTCCGCGGCAGCCTCACTGTCCGGGCCGACGGCGTCGGCATCCGCCGCGTCGGCCACGGAAGCGGCCTCGGTCGGCTCGGACTGGGATTCGGCGGCGTCGGACGTCGCGGTGGCTCCGGCCTCGGGGGCCTCCGCGGCCTCGGCCGGGACGTCCTCCGTCGGGGTCGGCTCCTCGGTCACCGGCTCCGGTCCGGACTCGGCCACGGATTCCACGGGCTGGGGCTCGGCATCGGTCCCGGGCGTACCCTCGGCCTCGGGGGACGGCGCGTCGGCGATGTGCTCCGCCGGCTCCGCATCTGATATCGGGGCCTCGTCGCCGGCGGTGTCGGCCTCCGCGGCTCTGGCCGCGGCCTCTGCCTCCTCGCCCGTCGCCTCGGTCTCGCTCGCAGGGACGGGTTCCGAGGCCGCGGTCACCGCGACCGGCGCGGTCGCGGCGGCCGGGAGCAGCGGCACGGTGATGGCGGGGCCGGGGCGGCCCTCCGACGTGTAGCCCAGCGACTTCAGGATCGAGGCGAAATCCTCGCCCGAGCAGCCGACCAGGGAGGTCATCCCGACGGTGGCCACGAAACCATCGCCGTCGGCCGTGCCGTCCGGCGGGGCGCCCGGTGTGGTGCCGGGGCGATAGGCGATGGCCGGACGGATCAGGTCGGCGAGCCGCTCCAGGATGTCGACCCGCACCGCCCGCTCGCCGCTGACGCGGAAGCCGGCTGCCCGGTAGAGGCCCTTGGCGATCTCGCGATCGACCTTGATCGAGGTTCGGCCGGACCCGGCGAGATGCGCGATCTCGTCGAGGCCGCGCTGGTCGAGGCCGCCGTTGCGCAGGGCCCAGAGCTGCGCCGCAAGGGTGCGCGGTGCCGGCTTCAGCAGGGCCGGCAGAAAGATGTGGTAGGCGCCGAAGCGCACCCCGTGCCGGCGGAGCGCCCCACGGCCCTCCTGATCGAGGCTGCGCATCTCGTGGGCGACCTTCGAGCGCTCCAGCACGCCGAGCGATTCGACCACCTGGTAGCCGATACCCTTGGCGAGGCCGGTGAGGTCGGCAGCGGTCTCGATCTCCATGAGCGGGCCGAGCAGGCGGACGATGGTGGCTTTCAGCCAGGCATCCAGCCGCGCCTCGACCTTCTCGCGGTGCGCCCCTGTCAGGCTGTCATCGGCGAGCAGCCGAATCTGCGGGGCGAACAGCTTCTCGCCGGGGTTCAGTTTGGCGACGGGCGCCCCGGTCCAGCGGATCGTGCCGTCATGCGACAGCACGAGGGTCGAATCGGCGGTCGCCGCGAAGCGGTCGGCCCGAGACTCGATCTCTCCGGAGAGCGCCTTCTCGGCGGCGCTCCTCAGAGTCTTAGCCTCGTGCCCCTCGGCGCTGGCGTCCGGGACGAATAGGAATCCATGCAGGTGACCGACATGCTGACCCTCGACGGTGACGTCACCGTCGGCGGTGATCTGGGCTTCGAGCATCGTGTTCTCTCTCAGGCGCCGCATCAGGACGCTTGTGCGCCGGTCGACGAAGCGGCTCGCGAGGCGTTCGTGCAGGGCGTCTGACAGCCTGTCCTCTACCCGACGTGTCTCGCCCTGCCAATGTTCAGGGTCGCGCAGCCAATCGGGGCGGTTGGCCACGAAGGTCCAGGTGCGCCCCTGGGCGATCCGCCGGGACAGCGTGTCGATGTCGCCGTCGGTGCGGTCGATCATCGCCACGTGCTCGGCGAACCACGTATCGGGGATGCGTCCAGCCATGCCCTTCATGAGGAAGCGGAAGAGCTGCGCCACCAGGTCGGCATGCACCTGCGGGTGGACCTTGCGGTAATCCGGCACGCCGCAGACGTCCCAGAGCCGCCTGACCGTGGACTGGCTCCGCGCCATGTCGCGGATGTCGTCCTCGCGCATCAGGATCTCGAGCGCCTGCTGGTCCTCGCCCATGGGTGCGCGCGTGAGACCCGATTCGCGGGGGTGCTCGTCGAGGCTCGCCTGGAGCGCCTCCAGGCTGCCGAAGCTGAGATCCGGATTGCGCCACTGCAGGATGCGCAAGGGATCGAAATCGTGGCTCTCCAGGCGCTCGACCATCTCGGCCTCGAAGGGCGGGCAGCGTCCCGTGGAGCCGAAGGTCCCGTCCGCGAGATGGCGCCCGGCGCGGCCGGCGATCTGGCCCATCTCGGCGGGCGTGAGCTTGCGGAAGCGGGTGCCGTCGTATTTCCAGTTCGCCGCGAAGGCGACGTGGTCGACGTCGAGGTTCAGGCCCATCCCGACCGCATCGGTGGCGACGAGGTAATCCACGTCCCCCGCTTGGTACATCTCGACCTGGGCGTTGCGTGTCCGCGGCGAAAGCGCCCCGAGGACCACCGCGGCCCCCCCGCGCTGGCGGCGGATCAGCTCGGCGATGGCGTAGACCTCCTCGGCCGAGAAGGCGACGATCGCGGTGCGCCGGGGCAGGCGCGACAGCCGCTTCTCGCCCGCGAAGGTCAGGTTCGAAAGCCGCGGCCGCGTCGTGGTGTGGACGTTCGGAATCAGGTCCTGGACCAGCGGCAGCATCGTCGCTGAGCCGATGAGCAGCGTCTCCTCCCGGCCACGCACGTAGAGGAGGCGGTCGGTGAAGACGTGGCCGCGATCCATGTCGGCGGCGAGCTGGATCTCGTCGATGGCGACGTAGGCCACGTCGAGGTCGCGGGGCATCGCCTCGATCGTGCAGATCCAGTAGCGCGGCCGGTCCGGCTTGATCTTCTCCTCGCCGGTCACCAGCGCGACCTTCTCGGGGCCGACCTTGGCGACCACCCGCAGGTAGACCTCCCGGGCGAGCAGCCGCAGGGGCAGACCGATCATGCCGGTCGGGTGCGCGAGCATCCGCTCGATGGCGAGATGCGTCTTGCCGGTGTTGGTCGGCCCGAGGACCGCCGTGACGCCGCGGGCGCGGACATCGCGGGGCAGGGAGCGGCGGGGGAGGGGGCGGAGCGGCGCGTCGATGGTCGGCGGTTCCTTCGGACGGGAAGGCCGTCGCGGCGCCGTGGTGGCGCGTGCGGGGAAGACTCGGTCGGCCGGTCGCGTCAGGGACGATAGGGCCGGGTCGAGCCACCCCCATATGGGATGCTACCGCGGCCAGTTCCAACATCCGGCCCGACCTGCGGGTAGATGTCGATCTGCGTGGTCGGCGTCCCGGGCTGCGGGGCGACGTCGGCGCACAGCGTATCGGGAACCGCAGTGAGCGGGCCGTGCCGCGGCGGGCGGTGCTCGATCACCTCGGCCGACGAGAAGGCGTCGCCGCCGCAACCGGATCGGGCGGATCCGGCCGTCAGCGGATGCGCAACGGCCGATCCGGCGAAAGCGCCGGTGGTCAAGGCGAAGGCGATTCGGAGGCGAAGCGGGCACATGCGCGGATTATCGCCGGGAAGATGAAAAATTTGAGCGCTTCCGCGGGCGATGCGGCGAAGGGCTGTGTGTTTTGGCCTCCGGACGTGATGCGCCGCCATGGGCCCGCGTGCCGGACCATTCGGCGGCCGTAGAGCGCCGCGCTCGATCGTCGCGGATCGCGGCGCATTTCGCGGTCCCCACCCGCTCCAGAGATGCGGCAACGGAAGGGCGGGCGATCACAGGCTGGCAGGGCGATTCTTCAAGGCCGGGTCGAACGCCATATTGCGTTTTCTCGGGATGGGACGCTTTCGCCGACGGCGGGACCTTGCAGCGGTATCGCCTCGCCGGCTTGGGGCGCCGATATATAGACGATTGGTCAGCTCCAACAGGATCGTCAGTACGGCGGCGGCTGCCTGTGCCCCGGATTCGGCCTGTCGGTCCGCGTGCGGACGCAGGGCGCGCCGATCAGAATGGACGGGACGATGATTGAGACCAGTCTAAGGAATCTGATCGCCGTGAATTCTGTGGGGGCACATGTCGTGTCCGGCGGGCGCAGGCGCGCGAGGACGCATCTCCTCGCGGGAAAAAGGTAACGACCGACAGGCCTTCCTAGATCGCCAGGAACTGGGCATCGAGCCATAGGCCCAAATGGAACAGCAGTACAGAGAGCAAGGCGTTCCCTCGTACCCCGTCGAGGGCCGTGCAATATCTTATCGAGCTCGAAAAGACCTGCGTTTCCAACTTTAGCGGGCCATGATACAGTAATGGCAGAACAAGAAAGCGGTCGCGCAGGGCGGGCGCCGGTGCTCAATGTCGATCCAAGATTACAATTTAAAGATGTGAAATGTCAGGACCGTTTGGGGTGGATGCTGCTGGCAAAACTGTTTCCGTCGTCATTGCTACGTACAACGGTTCAGTATTTATCCGTTCGCAGCTCGAAAGCGTCATCAGCCAAAGTTTCAAGCCGCTTGAGGTCATCATCTCCGATGATGGTTCGACGGACGACACGTTGGCGATCGTCCGTTCGGTAGCGAGCCATTGCGATATTCCAATCATCATTAAGGTGAATGCGGTCAATCTCGGCTTCAGGGACAATTTTTTGGCCGCATCTTTGGATGCCAAAGGCGACTTCATTGCATTCTGCGACCAGGATGATATTTGGGATTTGACGAAACTGGAGTGCGCCGCAGCCTATTTTTGCAACAAGAATATTTCCCTGATCGTTCATTCCGCTGCCAGCTTGGAACAATCCACCGGCAGGCTGGTGAAATTCTCGCAGGGCATTCGTCAGGCGGGTATCAAGCCGCCTCTCAGCTACGATCCGTGGCTGACGTTCTTCGGATTTTCGATCGTTTTTCGCCGCGAGTTGCTTTATCTGGCGGATATCAATGCTCGGTTCACGGATTTCATCGCTCCCAAGGAGAAAATCGCACACGATCGATGGATCATGTTTCTGGGCCAGGTGGTCGGGGAGACGGCTGAGCTGGATCTTCCGTTGGTCAAATACCGGCAACATGCAGCGAATCTCTTCGGCGACGGCCGCCGTGGCCGGAAAGCCAATGCTCAAAAGCCCATTCAAGTGTTCGACGACTATATATCGGCCACGTCAGGCATGATCGATGTGATCCGCGATCTGCCGCACGACACCGTCGCCGATTTCCCCCTCTTCGATCGCGCCAAGGCGCTTCACTTCTTCCAGAGAGCCCTGCGCCAATTGGAGTGCAGAAGGGGCGTCTATGTCACGCGTCACCGGGGATTGGCCCTGTGGAGCGTGATCGGGAATATCCGATCCGGCATCTATAGATCCGTGCACAGCGATACCGTTCGGTGGCGCTCGATCGCGCGGGATCTCAAGTTTTGTCTGACGCGCTCGTAGGCGATCGAGGCGCCCGCGAGGGTCGCGGACTCCGGACCGGCTACCCCTTCGGCCTGCGGCGGGCGATCGCCTGCGCGGCCTGCGGCATCTCCTGCGGCAGCCCGAGATAGCCGAACACCGCGCGCAGGACGCGGTGTTCCAGTGCCCCGCGATCCCGCTCGCCCCGCTCGCCCGCCGCATCGACCATACCCCGCAGGAGCGCGAACAGGTCTCCCGCGGCCGTCTCAGGTTCGACCGGCGGAGCGGGTTCGAAGCGCGCCAGCAGCGCCAGGATCGCGTCCGTGATCGCCCGGGTGACCGCGTCCAGGCTCTCGGCAAGCTGGAGCCGGCTCTCCTCCCGATCGAGCAGGAGCGCAAGGCGCGGCCGGGCCATCTGGTGGGCGACAGCCGCACGCACGATCAGGCGAAGGCCGTGCCCCGGCGTCGCCGCCGCTGTTGCGGCCCGCACCGCCTCCACGAGCAGGCCGGTCTCCCGGTTCACCAGGGAAGCGGTCAGCGCGTCCTTGCCGGGGAAGTACTGGTAGACCGAACCGACCGAGACGCCGGCCCGCTCGGCCACGGCATTGGTCGTGTAGCCGGCAAGGCCGCGCTCCTCGAGAACGCGAGCCGCGCCTTCGAGAATCGTCCGCACCGTTTCGGCGGAGCGGGATTGTCCCGGCCTTTTCCGCGGCTTGAGAGCCCGTCCGCGCGTCGTCCCGGCGGTCATGAATGCGAGTTCGCCGCCGGGACAGCCGGAGGCATCATCGCCGCGTCCAGACAGACCCATGGAGCGGTAATTCCCATGTCCGACCAGACCTTCGATCCCAAGCTGACGGTCTTCATGCTCGTGAAGACGTCCCCTGAATGGCTCGCCCTGTCGATCGACGATCGCTTCACCCGATTGCGGGACGTGTTCGAGCCGATCCTGCGCCAACACGCCGAAACGGTGAAGCTGCGCTTCTACGACGCGGAATTCTACAGCGCCCGCGTGACCGATCTCTGGATTTGGGAGGCCAACGACCACCACGCCTACGAATGCGTCGTCGAGGCTCTGCGCGAGACGGCGTTCTGGGATCGATGGTTCGCGATCGTCGAGATTATCCCGGCCGTCGAGAACGCCTACGCGAAAAATTACGGCCGCGCGCCTTTGGCTGCCTGACGCGGGCCAGGCTCAGCCGGCCCCCTCGACCAGCACGACCTCGCCGATGCCGGCGGGCAGGCGCTTGGCCTTGGCTTCCTGGTATTCAGGAGAAAAATAATAAGCCCGCGCCGCGTCGTAGGAATCGAATTCCAGCACGACGTTGCGCGGCCGCGCCTCCCCTTCGAGGGCCTCGCAGCGCCCGCCGCGCACCAGGGGCTTGGCGCCGTGGAGGCGCATCGCCGTGGAGGCCATCTCGGCATAGGCCGCGTAGGTCTCCGGATCGGTGACCGTCATGCGGACGATGATGTAGCCCTTCGGCATTGCCCTGGCCCCTCCCTGTCGCGGCTGTCGCGCCGGATGGGCGTGCCCGGAAATCGACCGCCGGTCAAAGGCGGATCGCGGCCGACGCTACTGCCCGGGCAGGCTCGCCTGGGCGACGCTCGCGCCGGCGGTGCCGGCCGTCCCCGTGGCGCCCTGGCTCCAGCGCGTCGCCTCGATGATGTTGGTGCCGATGGTGGTGAGCACCGAGATGCGCAGCGGGATCAGCACCCGCGTCCCCTCGACGGGCGCGAGCCAAACCGACATCTCCCGGTTCTCCTCCATGAACTTCACCCCGGGCCGGTCCGGCCGATGGCCGGCCACCGCCTGGTAGCGCGCGCTGCACACGAGCACGGGGCCGGCATAGCCGGGCTTCTGCACGTCGCGGGTCTCGGCGTAGCTCAGCACCACGTTGAAGCGGGTCGCGCCGTCGAAGACCGGCAGCGTCCGGTTGCAATTGCCCGGATCGAGCGGCTCGCCCCGCCCCTGCGCTGGCATCAGAAGCGCGCTCACCGGATCGATGATGCCCCGCTTGTCTGCGGTCGTGACCGGCACCCGATCCTGCATGTCGATCAGCGGCGGCGTGATCTCGGCCTGCACCACGTTGCCGTGCGCGACCGCCATGCGCACCGCGATGCCGGAACTCGCCGTATGGGTTGCGATCGAGAAGGCGCCGGGCTGCGGCGCGGCCGCGAAGGTGCCGGAGGCCCGGGCCGAGCCCTTGCCGCCGGTGATCGCCCCGACGAGGCCGGTGAGCACCGCCGACACGTCCATGACGTAGCGGTCGCGCTCGAACGCCCCGGCGAGACGCGCGGTGCCGATCGGCAGGCCGGCGAGGTTGATGCCGTAATCGATCGCCACCGTGGCGGGGGCCGCCGCGCCGGCCCGCTTCCCGCGCGGCGCCGCATCGGCCGGGTTGCCGAGGGCCGCGACAGCGAGGACGACGCCCAGGAGACGCGTCGTCAGAGGCTTGGTCGTCCGACGGACAGGCGTGGCGCTCATGATCCGGATCGCATCCCAGGGAATTCGGGCCAAGACCGCCTCCCAAGGCAGCCTCGCGACGCTCGTTGCAGGCGGTGCCTGGGCCTTCTACGAGCGGATGACGGCTATATCCCGGCATCGTGGTTAACAGACCGTTGGACGCTCGGCCGCCGCGATCTCGGCTGCGTACGTCCATCCGCACCTTGACGCATCGGGGGCAGGTCGCCTATAGGCTCGCGCCTTCAACAGGACTCCGCCGGACCTGGAAAACGCACTGGGCGACGCCCGCTGCGACGATGATCGCGCCGGCCGCGATCGGGTCTGCTCGGGCGGAACGAGACGGGATTTTAAGTCATCATGGCGCGCCGCTGCGAACTCACCGGCAAGGCCGTTCAGGTCGGCCACCTCGTGAGCCACTCGAACCACAAGACCAAGTGCCGGTTCCTTCCGAACTTGTGCAACGTCACGCTCCAGTCGGACGCGCTGGGCAAGCGGGTGCGCCTGCGCGTCACCGCGCACGCCCTGCGCTCGGTGGAGCACCGCGGCGGCCTCGACGCCTTCCTGATCAAGGCGGGCGAGGGCGACCTGTCGCAGACTGCCCGCCTCCTGAAGCGCGAGATTCACAAGAAGCTCGCCGAGACCCCGGCCGCCGCGGCCTGATCTCGGGCGCTTCGCGCCTCATCAATACCGGACGACGCAAACCGCTGTGGCCGCGCAGGCCGCGGCGGCTTCTGCTCGCCTGCGTGAGGGACGGGCATACCGCACCCCTATCCGGCGCCCGGGCGGGCGATCCAGGCCAGCCCCTGGCGGATCGCGGCCTGTTCCGCGGGCCTCAGATCGCGCCGCCTCTCCGCTTTCAGCCCGGAGATACGCCCCTTGGCCGAGTCGCGCAGCGCCTGACCCGCGGCGGTCAGCGCGATCGTCTGGATGCGGTCATGAAGGCGGTGGGGCTGGCGCGCGACGCGGTTGGCCTTCGGCAGGTTCAGGTCCGGTGACCGAGTCCTGCCGGCCGCCTCGACCTCAGGCGCCCTGGCTGCGCTAACCTAGACGGCGCAGGCCCCTCCGCCGCGAAACGCGCAGTGCGTCACGGCGGCGAACCGGCCCTCAGCGCCGCCCGCCGGCCGCGCGCAGAATCCGTCCCGTGGGCGCCGGGGCGTCGTGCTCCTCGAACAGCTCGGCGAGCTTCTCGGTCATGGCGCCGCCGAGTTCCTCGGCGTCGATGATGGTCACGGCGCGGCGGTAGTAGCGGGTCACATCGTGGCCGATGCCGATGGCCAGGAGTTCCACCGGCGAGCGCGTCTCGATCTCCTCGATCATCCAGCGCAGGTGCCGCTCCAGATAGTTGCCGGCGTTGACCGACAGGGTCGAATCATCGACCGGGGCGCCGTCGGATATCACCATCAGGATCTTGCGCTGCTCGGGCCGCCCGAGCAGGCGCTTGTGCGCCCAGTCCAGGGCCTCACCGTCGATATTCTCCTTGAGAAGCCCCTCGCGCATCATCAGCCCGAGGTTCTTGCGTGCCCGGCGCCAGGGGGCGTCCGCGGACTTGTAGACGATGTGGCGCAAGTCGTTCAGGCGGCCCGGGTTCGGCGGCTTGCCGGCCGCGAGCCAGGCCTCGCGACTCTGGCCGCCCTTCCAGGCCCGGGTGGTGAACCCCAGGATCTCGACCTTGACGCCGCAACGCTCCAGCGTCCGCGCCAGGATGTCGGCGCAGGTCGCCGCCACGGTGATCGGCCGGCCGCGCATCGAGCCGGAATTGTCGAGCAGCAGGGTGACCACGGTGTCGCGGAAATTGGTGTCCTTCTCCTGCTTGAAGGAGAGGGGCTGGTAGGGATCGATCACAACGCGGACCAGCCGCGCCGGGTCGAGCTGGCCCTCTTCCAGGTCGAAGTCCCAGGCACGGTTCTGCTGCGCCAGCAGCCGCCTCTGGAGGCGGTTGGCGAGGCGCCCGACGACGCCCTGCAGGTGCGAGAGCTGCTTGTCGAGGTAGCTGCGCAGCCGCGACAGCTCGTCCGCGTCGCATAGCTCCTCGGCGTGGATGACCTCGTCGAACCGGGGATTGAACACCCGGTACTCGGGGCCCCGCGCCTCGTTACTCTGCCGCTGCGGCGGGCGCGACGCCTCTGAGGCCTCCTCCGATTCCGCGTCCTCGGCCTCCTCCGGCAATTCACCCGACGGGGCGTCGGCGGATTCCTGCGCGCCTTCCTCGATCTCGTCGGAGGCTTCCTCGGAAGTCTCGATCTCGGCGCGGTCGCCCTGGCTCTTCTCCTCGGAGTCGCCCTCGCTCGGGTTCTGCTCGTCGTCCTGGGCGTCGTTCTCGTCGTCGTTCTCGTCGTCTTCGGCGTCGAACGGCGTCTCGTCCGACATGTCGAGGGAGGTCAGGAGCTCGCGCACCGAGCGGGCGAATTTCCGCTGGTCCTCGATCGAGCCGATCAGGCCGTCGAGGTTCGGGCCGGCCTTGGCCTCGATGTGCTCGCGCCACAGCTCCACGATCTTGGCCGCCGCCTGGGGCGGCTGCTGACCGGTGAGCCGCTCGCGCACCATCAGGGCGACGGCGTCCTCCATGGGGGCGTCGGCCCGGTCGGTGATGGTCTCGTACTTGCCGCCCCGGTGGTAGCGGTCCTCCAGCATCGCCGTGATATTGCTGGCGACGCCCGCCATCCGGCGGGAGCCGATCGCCTCGACCCGGGCCTGCTCCACCGCGTCGTAGACGGCGCGGGCGGCGGCGTTCTCGGGGGCGAGCCGGCGATGCACCGCGACGTCGTGGCAGCCGAGCCGCAACGCCATGGCGTCGGCATTGCCGCGCAGCACCGCGACATCCTGCGCCGAGAGCTTGCGCGGCGGCTCGGGGAGCCGGGCCTTGTCGCCGGTGAGCGCCGGCCGGTCGGTGGCGTAGGTCACCTCGACCTCGGGCCGGCGGGCGATGGCACGCAGGCACCCGGCCACCGAGCGCTTCAGGGGCTCGGCCACGGATTCGCGACGCTCGCCGGGCTTGCGGTTGGAGATGGACATGCGGGGTCTACCGGTCGGCCTCGAACTCGAAGGGGCGGTTCAGGATGTCGTCCCAGCTGTCGGGACACTCCGCGGGCAATGATTTTGGCGGGCGTTTCATCTCGCGAGCGGCACGGAGTTGACCAACCCGGAAACCTTCGGTGCTGGCCTCCGCGATGCGCGACCTGAGGCCCGGGTTCTTGCGAAGCTGCCTGGCAACCCGCCCCCTCTGCTCGGCGATGGTCAGAGACCCGCTCCGGCTGCGCCGCTCGGGCTGGTGATCCCATTTGAGGGCGTGTGCCAGCACCCCCTCCAGCGCGCTGTCGAGCTTGTCGTATTGCTCCGAACCCACGTCGCTCAGCTCCTCGGCGATGTTGCCGAGGTCGAGCGCATCCACCCGGCCGGCGCGGAGCAGCGCCACCTGCTCCTGAACCCAGGTGTAGAGATCGTCCGCGTAGCGTGTCCGGCTCCCGGCATGCGGAGCCGCCGGGGCGTCCTCGCGCGTCGGGGCCGGATGCGCCATCGCGTCCTCCATGCGGTTCAGCTCAGGGCGACGTTCAGCGCGCTCTCGGGCAGCTCCTTGCCGAAGGCGCGCTGGTAGAACTCGGCCACCAGGGTGCGCTCCAGCTCGTCGCACTTGTTCAGGAAGGTCACCCGGAAGGCGAACCCGACATCCTTGAAGATGTCGGCGTTCTCGGCCCAGGTGATCACCGTGCGCGGGCTCATGACGGTGGAGAGGTCGCCGTTCATGAACGCGTTGCGGGTCAGGTCCGCCACGCGCACCATCCGGTTGACGATGTCCCGGCCCTGGTCGCTGCGGTAGTGAACCGCCTTCGAGAGCACGATGTCGACCTCGCGGTCGTGCGGCAGGTAGTTCAGCGTGGTCACGATCGACCAGCGGTCCATCTGGCCCTGGTTGATCTGCTGGGTGCCGTGATAGAGGCCCGACGTGTCGCCGAGACCTACGGTGTTCGCAGTTGCGAAGAGCCGGAAGGCCGGGTGCGGGCGGATCACCCGCTTCTGGTCGAGGAGCGTCAGGCGGCCCGACAGCTCCAGAACGCGCTGGATCACGAACATCACGTCCGGGCGGCCGGCATCGTATTCGTCGAACACCAGCGCGACGTTGTTCTGCAGTGCCCAGGGCAGGATGCCGTCCTGGAAGGCGGTGATCTGCTTGCCGTCCTGCAGGACGATCGCGTCCTTGCCGACGAGATCGATGCGCGAGACGTGGCTGTCGAGGTTGATCCGCACGCAGGGCCAGTTCAACCGGGCGGCGACCTGCTCGATATGCGTCGACTTGCCGGTGCCATGATAGCCGGTGACCATCACACGGCGGTTGCGCGCGAAGCCGGCCAGGATGGCCAGCGTCGTCTCCCGGTCGAAGATGTAGTCGGGATCGAGATCGGGTACGTGCTCCTCGGGCTCGGCATAGGCCGGAACCTTCAGGTCGAGATCGATGCCGAAGACCTCGCGGACGGAAACGGTGCGGTCGGGCAGCGCGGCGGGCGTGTCGTCAGAGAGCATTCGGAACCTCGTGAGACGCGGAAACTCCATCCCGAAAGACTGAAGCTTCCGCGCGGAAGAACGTCGAGCCGGGCATCCGCGGCAGGGCGGCCCCATCCTTAAACGGCGGCGCGCCAGGGCGCCACCGATCGGCGTCTGCCACATATAGGGTGGCACCGCCCGGTTTGCCCTATTCTACGGTCGGACTGGTGTGCATCGTTCGTGCCGTTCAGCAGAGACCGGCGGCGCGCAGCACATCGTGGGCGCGGATGATGTCGCGCAGCCGCTCCTCGAACGAGCGGTCGCCGCCGTTGGCATCGGGGTGGAAGCGCTTCACCAGCGCCTTGTACTGCGCCTTGATGGCGGGGCCGTCTGCCGACTCTTCAAGTCCCATCACGTCGAGGGCGCGGCGTACCGTGGCCGTGCGGCGGGGCTGCTCCGGCTCCGGCTGGCGAGCGCGACGTCGTGAATCTCCGACGCCGGCGCCGCGCAAGATACCCAGCGGGTCGACATAGGCCCAGTCCCGGGCCGGTTCGTTCGCCGGCTTGCCCTGGCCGGCCGGATTCACCCCCATGGCCCAGGTCGGGCGGTGCCCGATGATCGCGTCCTTCTGGTAGGCCTGCACGGCCGCGTCGTTCATGCCGTCGAAATAATTATAGCTCGCGTTGTAGGCGCGGACGTGATCGATGCAGAAGCGCCAATACTGGCCCTCGGCCTTCCGGCCCTTCGGCGCCCGGTGCGGGCCCGGACGCGTGCAGCCGGGACTCTCGCACACGGCCTCGGCCGCGGGCTTCGGCTCGTCGCAGGACGGTTTGATCCGGATGCTGTCGAACAGCCGCGAGTTGAGATCCATGACGGGCCGATTATGAGGGGGCAAACCTGAGACACAAGGGCACCGGGCCTGATGACGCATGCGCGGGATCGGGCTTGACGGATGCCGGTGACGGGAGGCGAGGGCGCGATGGCTGACGGGACGGGCGAGGGCGGCACCCTTCGGGACTGGATGGAGGCGCGGCTGCGCGCGGAACTCGCGCCGGCGCGTCTCGACGTGATCGACGAATCGCACCTGCATGCGGGCCATGCCGGTGCGCGGCCGGGGGGGGAGACCCATTACCGGCTCGACATCGTCGCGGCAGCTTTCGAGGGCCGGAGCCGCGTGGAGCGGCACCGGCTGGTCAACGGCCTGCTGGACGAGGCCTTCAAGCGCGGCCTGCATGCCCTGGCGCTGCGCGCCCGCACGCCGTCCGAGGCCGCCTGAACCCGGGATCGCCGGTCCAGTGCGGCCGGCGGCTCGGTAGGAGAGGATATGGCGATCGTGGCTCCGGTGCCCACCCTCGAGATCGCCGGACCCGCGCCGGACGCGGAGGTCTGGCATGCCTGCTGTGGCCACGGCTCGGACGCCTGCCGGAGGTCGCCATGTCCCTGCGGGTGAACGCGCGGATCGCCATTGAGGACGACGAGATCGAGCTGTCGTTCATGCGCGCCTCGGGGGCGGGCGGGCAGAACGTCAATAAGGTCGAGACCGCGGTCCAGCTGCGCTGGTCGGTCCTCGCCTCGCCCTCGGTCGACGAGCGGGTCAAGGCGAACCTCTACAAGCTCGCAGGCCGGCGGCTGACCAAGGACGGCGTCCTGGTCCTGTCCGGGCAGCGGCACCGGACCCAGGAGCGCAACCGGGCGGATGTGCTGCAGCGGCTGGTCGATCTCGTGACCGAGGCGGCCAAGCCGCCGCCGCCCATCCGCCGCGCGACCAAGCCCACCAAGGGCTCGAAGGAGCGGCGCATCGGCGCCAAGAAGAGCCGCGCCGTGATCAAGCAGGGGCGGGGCAGCTACCGGGATTCCGAGAGCTGAGGCACCACCGCCAGCGGCGGAGTCGGCCCGCGGCGCTCAATGGATCGCGTCGATCACCTTTGCCTTCGGGCTCGCGTCGGGAGCGGGCGAGGAGCCCGCCACCAAGGTGCTGCCGGGCTTGGCGATGGTGAGCACGATCGCCACGAGAGCCAGGAGCGCCGCGAGGCCGGCGGGGAACAGGAAGGCGGATTCGCCGTAACGGATGTCGAGCAGGCCGCCCAGAACCGCGCCGGTGGTGAGGCCGGCCCAGAGCGGCGCCTGGATCCAGAACGAGGGCGCCACCGTGCCGAGCAGCAGGTTGGCGCACCCCGTGCCGAAGCGCACGACCGCGCCGGTCACGTAGGTGAGCGCGAGGGAGCGGCCGCCCTCGTCCTGCAGCGTCGCGTTCTGGAGCCCCAGGGCCAGCACGATCGGGTAGGCGTGCAGCGGGTAGGCAAAGGTGCCCCAGGGCATCATCAGCCCGCCTGCCAGCAGCAGCGCCTGAAGGGTCAGCAGAACAGCCAGCCGCCAGCGGCCGACCCAGGCCGCGATCAGCGTGCCCAGGAAGGCGCCGAAGCAGAACATGCTGATGGTGCTGGCGACGCGGGTGACATTCTCCCAATCGCCGTTGGACACCGCCACGCCGAAGCGCGTGGTGTTGCCCGACATGAACGACATGAAGAGCTGCGAGAATTCGAGGAAGCCGCTGGAATCGGCGCAGCCTGCCAGCAAGGCCAGTGCGATGGCGAAGGAGATGCGCGTCCGGGGATCCGCCGGGAAGGACCGGTCCGCGGGCGGGTCCGGCTTGCGCTCGGGCGCCCTGCCACCTGTCCTGCTGTCGTAATCCGCCATGCCGATCCCCGATACAGCGACCGCGCCCGTCGCAGCCGACTGACAATGGACGAACAGCCAAGCGGTTTCATGCCGCAGTGCGGCGCAACATAACGACGCGGCCCGGCACCGGCCGGCCGCCCTCCCGGCGGACATCGGCGGGGCGCAGGCTCAGGATCTCCAGACCGGCGCCGGACGCCGCCGCTTCGATGTGGGCATCCGCGTGGGCGTAGCGCCCGTCGGTGCCCAGCAGGACGCCCTCGCCGTCATAGGACTGCACCGTGAAGGCCGCCACGCCCCGCGGCCGCAGGACGCAGGCGATCCGCTCCAGCACGGGGGCGAGATCCGCCACGTAGATCAGCACGTCCGCGGCGAGGCAGAGATCGGCGGAGTCCGGGGGCTCGGCCGCCAGGAACGCCACGAGGTCGCCCTCGGCCAGGCGGTCGTACAGAGGCCGGCCGTTATGGGATTTCGCCCGGGCCAGCGCCAGCATCCCGGGCGAGAGATCGACCCCGGCGAGCTGCCCGACCCGGTCGCGGATCGCCGCGCCCATCAGGCCGGTGCCGCAGCCGAGGTCGAGCGCCGCGCCGAACTGGGCGGGCTCGGGCGGCAGGGCATCGCACACGAGCTGCGGGCCGACATAGCGGAGGCCCTCGACGAGGTGGCGCTCGAAGCGCGGGGCGTAGCCGTCGAACAGGGCGCGGACATAGGCCGGCGACAGGGCCGGCAGGCCACCGCCTTCGCCCAGGCGGACGAGATGCGCCCGCACGCCCAGGGTATCGTCGGGATCGATGTCGAGGGCGCAGGCATAGGCCCGTGCCGCCGCCTCGCGCAAAGCCGGATCGTCGCCCTGCGCGGCCAGTCCCTCCCGGGCCCGGCCGAGGAGCAGCCAGGCCGGCGCATAGCGGGGCACGATCTCCAGGGCCTGCTCGGCGAGGTCCGCCGCCCCGGCGTGGTCGCCGTCGGCCAGGCAGGCTTCCGCGTAGCGATAGCGGCGGTCAGCGAGGAGATCGCCGGAACTGTACTGCGTAGCCATGCGTCTGCCGGGTCGGGGCCGCCTATATACCGGTGCCACAGGCGGACTCCACCGGCAGCACGGGCCCGATGCCGACACGCGCGAGCGACCTCCTCACCCTGACCCGCGAGGGCCTGTATTGTCCCCTCGGGCGCTTCCACGTCGATCCGACCTGGCCGGTGGAGCGGGCGCTGATCACCCACGGCCATGCCGACCACGCCCGCGCCGGCCACGGCCACGTGCTGGCGACGCCCGAGACCCTGCGGATCATGGCGGTGCGCTACGGCGCCGAGTTCTGCCGCCACCGGCAGGAAGCGCGTCTCGGCGAGGCGATCCGCATCGGCGACGTCACCGTGCGCTTCGCGCCCGCCGGCCACGTGCTCGGCTCGGCCCAGATCGCCATCGAGCGGGACGGCGTCCGCGTGGTGGTCTCCGGCGACTACAAGCGGGCCCCGGACCCGACCTGCCTGCCCTTCGAGGTGGTGCCCTGCGACGTGTTCATCACGGAGGCGACCTTCGGCCTGCCGGTCTTCACCCATCCCGACACCCGCGGCGAGGTCCGGAAGCTCATCGACTCGGTCAAGCTGTTCCCGGAGCGCGCCCACATCGTCGGCGCCTACGCGCTCGGCAAGGCGCAGCGGGTGATGGCGCTGCTGCGCGAGGAGGGCTGGGACCGGCCGATCTTCCTGCATGGGGCGATGGAGAAGCTCACGGATTTGTACAAGCGCGAGGGCATCCCCTTGGGCGACACCCCGAAGGTCGCGGCCGCCGAGCGCAAGGACCTGCACGGCGCCATCGTGATCTGCCCGCCCTCGTCGATCCAGGATCTGTGGTCGCGGAAATTCCCCGATCCGGTCACCTGCTTCGCCTCGGGCTGGATGCGGGTGCGCGCCCGGGCCCGCCAGAAGGGCGTCGAGCTGCCGCTGGTCATCTCCGACCATTCCGACTGGCCGGACCTGTGCCGCACCATCCGCGACACCGGCGCCCGTGAGGTCTGGGTGACGCATGGCCAGGAGGACGCCCTGGTCCATTGGTGCGGGACGCAAGGGATCAAGGCCAAGCCCCTCCACCTGCTCGGCTACGGCGATGACGGCGAGGCCGAGCCGGCCCCGGCCGATGCCGCGGCGCCGGAGGTGGCCGCGTGAACGACTTCGCCCATCTCCTCGACCGCCTGGCCTACGAGCCGCGCCGCAATGCCAAGCTGCGCCTGCTCCAGGATTTCTTTGCGCGCACGCCGGACCCGGAGCGCGGCTACGCGCTCGGCGCCATGACCGGCACGCTGAGCTTCCGCGAGGCCAAACCGGCCCTGATCCGGGGCCTGGTGGAGGAGCGCATCGACCCCGTGCTGTTCCGGCTGTCGCACAACTACGTCGGCGACCTTGCCGAGACCACGGCGCTGATCTGGCCCGCGCCGTGTTTCCCTCCCCTCTCTGCGGGGGAGGGTACCCTGCGCAGCAGGGTGGGAGAGGGGAGCGCCCTATCCGGAGAGGTCGCGCCGGGCGTCACAACAACCGGCGCCGCGCTGCCCCTCTCCCGACCCCCGCTGGTGCAGGGGCCGCCCTCCCCTGCAGAGGGGGGAGGGGACGCGCGCGTCGGTCCCGGCCACAACAACCCGCCGCCCCCGAGCCTCGCCGAGGTGGTCGAGACGCTCAGCACCACCGCCAAGAAGGATCTGCCCGGCCACCTCGCCGCGTGGCTCGACGCGCTGGACGAGACCGGGCGCTGGGCGCTCCTGAAGCTGGTGACCGGAAACCTGCGCGTCGGCGTCTCGGCGCGGCTGGCCAAGACCGCGGTCGGCGCGCTGGGCGGTCACGAGGCGGATGCGGTCGAGGAGGTCTGGCACGGGCTCGCGCCCCCGTTCGAGACTCTGTTCGCCTGGGTCGAGGGCAGGGCCGAGCGGCCCGAGACCTTGAACCCGGCCCCGTTCCGGCCGCCGATGCTGTCGCATCCGATCGAGGAGCAGGCCGATCTCGACAAGCTGGAGCCGGAGGCGTTCTCGGCGGAGTGGAAATGGGACGGCATCCGCGTCCAGCTGGTCGGCGGCCGCGACCGGGCCGGCGTCCAAGTGGCCAAGGTCTATTCCCGCACCGGCGAGGACATCACCGGCGCGTTCCCGGATCTCGCGGAGGCGATCACCTTCGCGGGGACGCTGGACGGCGAGCTGCTGATCCTGCGCGAGCGCCGGGTCCAGAGCTTCAACGTGCTGCAGCAGCGCCTGAACCGGAAGGCCGTGACGGCCAAGCTCCTGGAGGAATTCCCCGCGCATGTGCGGGCCTATGACCTCCTGACCCTCGACGGGGAGGACCTGCGGGCGCAGCCCTTCGCGTCCCGCCGGGAGATGCTGGAGGCCCTCGTCACCCGCCTCGACCACGCGCGCGTCGACATCTCGCCCCTGGTGCCCTTCGCGGATTGGGAGGCGCTGGCCGCCGCCCGGGCCGATCCGGCTGCCGTGGGAGCCGGCGAGGACGCCGACGCGATCGAGGGCGTGATGCTGAAGCGCCTGAACAGTCCCTACCTGCCGGGCCGCCCCAAGGGCCCGTGGTGGAAGTGGAAGCGCGAGCCCCACGTGGTCGACGCCGTCATGATGTACGCCCAGCGCGGCCACGGAAAGCGCTCGTCGTTCTACTCGGACTACACGTTCGGGGTCTGGCGGGAGTCTCCCGAGGGCGGGGACGAGCTGGTGCCGGTGGGCAAGGCCTATCATGGCTTCACCGACGCGGAGCTCGCCAAGCTCGACCGCTACGTGCGCAACAACACCACCAAGCGGTTCGGCCCGGTGCGGGAGGTCGCGTATGGGCCCGAGGCGGGCCTCGTCCTGGAGATCGCCTTCGAGGGCGTGCAGCGCTCGACCCGGCACAAGTCCGGCGTGGCGATGCGCTTTCCCCGGGTCAGTCGCATCCGCTGGGACAAGCCCCCCGCGGAGGCCGACCGGATCGACGTGCTGGAGCGAATCCTCGCCCGGGGCGAGGGCGAGATCGCGCCGGGCCGGACGCTGATGGAGGAGAGCCCATGAGGCAGGGTAAGGTCGGTCCGGTCGAACATCTGTCTTCCGGCGCGGTGGAGCGCCACGCGAGCGGCCGCCTCACCATCGCGACATCCGGGCAGGGATTCACGGACTTCACCGAGGCGGTGGCGGACTTCGTGCGCGGGAGCGGGATCCGGGACGGGCTCGCCACGGTCTTTTGCCGGCACACTTCGGCGTCGCTCACCATTCAGGAGAACGCCGACCCGGACGTGCGGACCGACCTGATGACCGCACTGGACGGCCTCGCCCCGCGCAACGCCGGCTACGTCCACGGTGCCGAGGGGCCGGACGACATGCCGGCCCATATCCGCACCCTGGTCACCGATTCGGGCTTGAGCATCCCGCTGGTCGCGGGCCGGCTGGCGCTCGGCACGTGGCAGGGGATCTACCTGATCGAGCACCGCGACCGGCCGCACCGGCGGGAGGTCGTTCTGAGTGTGATCGGGGCGTGAGCGGGGCGCCCCGCCGGCGGCAACACGCGGCGACACACGGACAATTAACCATAGCGTGAGCCTATAGGCATTCGTCGGATCGGTTCCTCGGGCCGGTCTCACGAATGGAGACCCCGATGAGCCTCTACGACGCGCTGTCGAATTCGGTGGCCGGCGCCTCGGCGCAGTCCTTCGCCCTCAACAACATCTCCGGGAACATCGCCAACACCCAGACGGCGGGGTTCAAGACTACGGAGACGAGCTTCGCCGACATGCTGGCCCAGACCACCGCCAAGTCCCAGTCGGGCGGAGGCGTTTCGACCAGCACGCGCGATACCCTCGGCCTCCAGGGCACGGTGCAGTCCACCGGCGTGGCCACCAACCTCGCCATCTCGGGGAACGGCTACTTCGTGGTCCGGTCGAACACCGGGACGCCGCAGAGCCCGACCTTCACGGGCGAGACCGCCTACACGCGGCGCGGCGATTTCGCGCCCGATTCGAGCGGCTATCTGGTCAACGGCGCGGGCTATTACCTGTTCGCCGGTCCCTCGGCGACCGCACCCGTCCAGGTTCCGACCGGCACGAACACCCTGTCGAGCCTCACCGTATCCCCCGCCGGCACGCTGACCGGCACGAAGGCGGACGGCAGCACCCTTGCGCTCGGCTCGATGACGCTGGCGCAGTTCGGGGGGCAGGACAATCTCACCTCCCTGGACGGCGGAACCTACGTGGCCAACGGCCAGTCTGGGACGCCGAGCTACGGCCTGAACGGCGCGACCCTGACCGCCGGCGCGACGGAACAGTCGAATGCCGGCATCTCGGACCAGTTCTCGAAGATGATCGAGACGCAGCAGGCCTACACCGCCAACACCAAGGTCATGAGCGCCGCTGACCAGATGCTGCAGGACGCCATCGCGATGGACGTCTGACGCCGGGGGTGGTGCCGTAGACGGCGCCACATCGGGCATCCGGGCTTCCGAAGGGGAGCGCCGCCGTCACCCGCTGCGGGCTTCCGGATTCACGCACCTCTGCCCGAGGTGCGCCCGCCTCCGCAGTCGATCCCGGGGGCGCCCAGGATCGATCGAGGCTGCCGGGAGGGGAAAACGCGGGCTGATCGGCCAAGCTATTCAACCGGACGCCGTATCACAGGAACTTCAGCGGGTCCGTCTCGGGCGGGGGCGGGGCCACATCGTTGCGGTTCCACCAGCCGCCGCCCAGCGCCACGAACAGGGCCGCGGTGTCGGCATACTGGGTGGCGCGCGCGCCCGCAGAGGTTACCAGCGCCGAGAGGTAGCCCTGCTGCGCGATCAGCACCTGCGTCGAGGTGACCGCGCCCGCTGTGAACTGCTTGCGGATCAGCCCCAGGCTCTGGTTCGTGGCGCTGACTGCCGCGTCGGCGGCGGCCACCGCCTTGGCGTCGGCCTGGAGCGCCCGCAAGGCATCGGCGACGTTCTGGAAGGCGGTGATCACCGTTGCCTTGTACTGCGCCTGCGCCTGGGTCAGCGATTCCTCGGACGCGCGCTGGCGCCGGAACAGCGTGCCCGCGTCGAAGATCGGCGCCGTCGCCTGCCCGACGATGGTGAAGAACGCCGCCCCCGGATTGG
The DNA here is from genome assembly GCF_030700285.1 of Methylobacterium sp. NEAU K. Classification (GTDB taxonomy): domain Bacteria; phylum Pseudomonadota; class Alphaproteobacteria; order Rhizobiales; family Beijerinckiaceae; genus Methylobacterium. The sequence goes on from NZ_JAUYZJ010000001.1 coordinate 53,233, forward strand.
CCACCTGCGCGAGCCGCACGGCGCTGGAACCACCCGTGGCGGTCAGGCTGAACTGCGGCAGGCGGTTGGCCACTGCGACGCCGACATTGGCGCTCGCCTGCTGAACCAGGGCCTCGGCCGCCTTCACGTCGGGGCGCTGCTGCACGAGGCGGGAAGGCAGGCTCACCGGCAGCCTGGTCGGCAGGCGAAGCGCCGCGAGCTGGAAGGTTTCCTGGACCTCGTCGGAGGGCAGCCGCCCGGCGAGCGCGGTGAGGAGGTTGCGCTGCTGCGCGAGCTGCTTCTCCAGCGGCGGCAGCAATTGCTGCGACAGGGCGAGCGCGGCCTGCTGCTGGACCACGTCGGCCCCGGCGATCTGCCCGAGGGAGAGCTGCTTGTTGTAGAGTTGGAGGACCTCGGTCTGCGCCTGGATGACCTTGCGCGTGGCGTCGATCTGCGCCCGCAGGGCCGCCTCCTGGATGGCGGCGGCGACCACGTTGGCGGTCAGGCTGAGATAGGCCGCCTCAAGCTGGAAGCGCTGGTTCTCGGTGGTGGCCTCGAGGGACTCGATCTGCCGCCGGTTCCCGCCGAACACGTCGGGATTGTACGAGACCACCGCCTGCGGGGTGTAGAGGCTGTAGAGGTAGTTGGTCTGGTTGTTGAGCGGCGATTGCAGGTCGAGGCCCGGGGCCAGGATGCCCTGCGCCTGCGGGGTCGCGGTCAGGCTCGGGTAGAGCGTGCCCTTCTGGGCGAGCACGTTCTGCTGCGCGATCCGGAGCGCGGCCTGCGCGGCCTCGAGCGTCGGGTTGTTGGCGAGCGCCTGCTCGACCAGCCGGTTGAGTTCCTTGGAGTGGAACATCGTCCACCACTGGCCCGGGATGTCGGCGCCGGAGACGAAGCTCTGGTCGGCCGAGCCGCCCTGGGGGGTGCGGATGTTGTCGGCGGCGGACGGGTTCTTCAGCGGCTCCCGGGTGTAGCGGCTGACCGGAGGCGCCTCGGGCGGCACGAAGTTCGGACCGACCGCGCAGCCCGACAGCGCCAGGGCCGCCGCCAGCGCAGCGGCCGTCCGTCCGCACCTGTTCGGCGCCCACCGCACCATCATGCCCCCGCAACCCCGTCCCCGGTAGAGCGTCCCGGCGTGCATCCAAGTCAATGCGCCCGTTTCCCGATCGCGCACGCGCGGCCCGGCCTGTGGCACCCCGGCCACGTGGGGCTGCCGGGCCGGCATCGTCCCGATCCGGCTCACGCCGCGGCCCGCTGTGCGTTCCGCACCCGGGCCTCCGGGTTCGGCTTGCGCCGGGAGAACAGCGAGATCAGCACCGGCACGATCACGAGGATCAGGTTCGGCGCCAGGATGATGCCGCCCACGACCACCAGGGCCAGGGGCTTCTGCACCTGCGAGCCGATGCCCGTGGACACCGCGGCCGGCAGCAGGCCGACGCAGGCGGCCACGCAGGTCATCATCACCGGGCGCATGCGCACCACGGCGGCGTTCCAGACCGCCTCGCGGCGGCTCCAGCCCTCGTCGAGGAGCTGGTTGTAATAGGCCAGGAGGATGACGCCCTCCATGGTCGAGATGCCGAACAGCGCGATGAAGCCGATCGCCGCCGAGATCGAGAACGGTGTGCCCGTGAGCGACAGCGCGAAGATGCCGCCGATCATCGCCATCGGGATCACCGACAGGGTCAGCAGCATGTCGGCCACCGACGAGAAGTTGATGAACAGCAGCAAAGCGATCAGCAGCAGGGTGATCGGCACCACCAGGCTGAGCCGGGCCGCCGCCTCCTTGAGGTTGGTGAACTGCCCGACCCATTCCATGCGGTAGCCCGGCGGCAGGTCCACCGCCTCCGCGACCTTGCGCTGCGCCTCGATCACCGCGCTGCCGAGGTCGCGCCCGCGCACCGAGAACTTCACCGGGATGTAGCGCTCCTGGTCCTCGCGGTAGATGAACGAGGCGCCCGAGACGAGGTCGACGTCGGCGATCTCGGAGAGCGGCACCTGGATCACGCCGCCGTTGGGATTCTGGGCACCCACCGCGATATTGCGGATGCCGGCCAGCGACGAGCGGTATTCCTTGGCGAGCCGCACCCGCATGGGGAAGTGGCGATCGGAGCCGTACTCGTAGAGGTCGCCCGCGGTCTGGCCGCCGATCGCCGCCTGGATCGTGGTGTTCACGTCGCCGATCGACAGGCCGTAGCGCGCCGCCTTGTGGCGGTCGACGTCGATGCGCACCGTCGGCTGGCCGAGGGATTCGAACACCGAGAGGTCGGTGATGCCCGGCACGGTGGCGAGCGCCGCCTTGACGGCGTTGGCGGTCTTCGTGAGCTGGGCGAGGTCGTTGCCGTAGATCTTAACCGAGTTCTCGCCCTTCACGCCCGAGGCGGCCTCCTGGACGTTATCCTCGATATACTGTGAGAAGTTGAACTCGATGCCGGGAAATTCCGCTTCCAGTTTCGCGTTGAGATCCCGGATCAGGGTTTCCTTGTCGAGGCCCGTGCGCCACTGGTCGACGGGCTTGAGGGGGGCCAGGATCTCGACGTTGAAGAAGCCGGTGGCGTCGGTGCCGTCGTTCGGGCGGCCCTGGTGCGAGAGCACGGTGACGACCTCCGGGACCTCCTGGAAGATCTTGCGCATGCGCTGGACATAGGCGTTGCCGGCCTCCAGCGAGATTGAGGACGGCATGGTCCCGCGCACGTAGAGGTTGCCCTCTTCGAGGCGGGGCAGGAATTCCAGGCCGAGGTTCTTGGCCGCCAGCCCCGAGACCAGGAGCACCGCCAGCATCACGGCGAGCGCCAGGACCCGGTTCTTGAGGCCGAAGGCCAGGATGCGCTCGTGGCCGAAGCGCATGAGCCGCACGATCAGGGTGTCACGCTCTTCCAGGTGCTTGGGCAGGAGGAGCGCCGACAGGGCGGGCGAGACCGTGAAGGTCGCGAGCAGGCCGCCGATCAGCGCGTAGGCGTAGGTCTTGGCCATGGGCCCGAAGATGTGGCCTTCGACGCCGGTCATCGTGAACAGCGGCAGGAAGCCGACGATGATGATGATGGCCGAGAAGAAGATCGCCCGGTTCACCTCCACGCCGGCGATGGCGATGGTGGCGAGGCGCCCGGTCAGGCCGCCGGGGGCGGGCTCGCCCCCCGGGTGCTCGGGATCGGGCTCGGCGAGGTGCCGGAACACGTTCTCCACCATGATCACGGTCGCGTCGACGATCAGTCCGAAATCGATGGCGCCCAGTGACAGGAGGTTGGCCGAATCCCCGCGCACCACGAGGATCAGGATCGCGAAGCCGAGCGCGAACGGGATCGTGGCCGCCACGATGATCGCGCTGGTGAGCGAGCCGAGGAACAACCACTGCACGATGAACACCAGAACCACGCCGAAGACGAGGTTGTGCATCACCGTGTGGGTGGTGGTGTGGATCAGCCCCGACCGGTCGTAGATCCGCTCGATCTTCACGTCGGGAGGCAGGATGGTCGAGCTGTTGATCTTCTCGATCTCCGCCTCGACGCGCTCCAGGGTCGGCAAGCTCTTGCCGCCGCGGCTCATCAGCACGATGCCCTCGACCACGTCGGGCTGGTCGTCGTGGCCGACGATGCCGAGCCGCGGCGCGTTCGACACGCGCACCTCGGCCACGTCCCGCACCAGCACCGGCGTGCCGTTGACGAGGCTGATCATCGTGTCCTTGATGTCGTCCATGTCGCGGATCAGGCCGATGCCGCGCACCACCGCGGATTGCTGCCCGACATTCAGCGTCTGGCCGCCGACATTGATCGAGGCGTTGTTGAGCGCGGTGGTGAGCTGGACCAGCGTCAGGCCCTGGGCCTGAAGGCGGTTGAGGTCGACCGCGACCTCGTATTCCTTGGCCTTGCCGCCGAAGGCGGTCACGTCGACGACGCCGGGAATCGCCTTGAAGCGGCGCTGAAGCACCCAGTCCTGCAGGGTCTTCATGTCCATGGGCGAGTAGCCCGCCGGGCCGACCAGCTTGTAGCGCATGATCTCGCCCACCGGGCTGGTCGGCGAGATCTGCGGGGTGGCGCCGTTGGGCAGGGTCGGGGCCTGCGACAGGCGGTTGAGCACCCGCTGCAGCGCCTCCTCGTACGTGTATTCGTAGTTGAACTGGACCTTCACGTCGGAGAGGCCGAACAGGGAGATCGTGCGCACCACCTGGGCGTTCGGGATGCCGGCGAGCGCCACCTCCAGGGGAATCGTAATGTAGCGCTCGATCTCGTCGGCGGATTGGCCCGGATTCTGGGTGATCACGTCGACCAGTGGCGGGACCGGGTCGGGATAGGCCTCGATGTTGAGCTGGGTATAGGCGCCGTAGCCGATGCCCAGCATCACCACGAAGAGAAGGACCACCAGCACGCGCTGGCGGAGCGAGAAGACGATCAGGCTGTTCATCGCCGCCGATCCCCGCTCAGGACGCCTTGTCGCCGGTGGCCGCCCGGTCGATGAACAGGGCACCCCGGGTCACGATCTCCTCGCCGGCGCGCAGCCCCTCGACCACCTGGGCGTTCTCGCCGTTGATCAGGCCGAGCTTGACGTCGCGCGCCTCCACGGCCCCGTCCGGACGGGCCACCCAGAGATGGGTGCGGTCGCCCTCGTACACGATGGCGGCCACCGGCACGCTCGGTGACGGCTCACCCTTGCCGGTGACGATCGTGTAGGTGGCAAACATTTCCGGGCGCAGCACCCGGTCGGGATTGTCGACCTCGCTGCGGACCGCGAGTCGCCGCGTTGCCGGGTCGAGGCTGGAGGCCATGTAGTTCACCCTGGCCTTGAACACCCGGGCCCCGAAGCCCGCCACCTTCGCCTCGACCTCCTGGCCGATGCGTATCTTCGGGATCTCGCTCTCGCGCACGTTGGCGATCAGCCACACCGTGGACAGGTCGCCGATCACGAAGACCGGATCGCTCGAGGCCGAGAGGTACTGGCCGATGCCGACCTTGCGCTGGACGATGGTGCCGGCGATCGGCGCCCGGATCTGGGTCTCCGCGCTCATGGAGCCGTTCTTCTCGTAGGCGGCGATTTCCGCGTCGGTCTTGCCCAGGAGCCGCAGGCGGCTCTTCACCGCGCCCAGGGCCGCCTCGGCGGTCTTCAGGTCGCTCTGGGCGGCGATCACGTCGTTCTGCGCCGACTGGTAGTCCTTCAGCGCCACGGCGTGCGCCTGGAACAGCTCCTGCTGGCGGGACGCGATCGTCTGGTCGAGCTTCAGCAGCGCCTGCTGCTTCTGGAGGTTGTTCAGGGCCGCCTGATAGTCGTTCTGCGCCTGGACCATGTCGGTGGCCTCCAGCGTCAGCAGAACGGCGCCGGCCTTCACGTCGTCCCCCGCGCGGACCAGCACCTTGGTCACCCGGCCCGAATAGGGCGAGACCACGGGCACGTTGTCGTCCTCGTTCAGGGCGATGCGGCCCTCGGCGGAGCCCTCCGGGCGGAACATCTGGGTCGAGACCGGCAGGATCTCGAAGGCGGCGCGCTGCTCCTTGGTCGGGCGGAAGATCCGCTCGACGGCGCCGGCCTTCTCGATCTCGACTGCCGGGTCGGGGGTGCTCGATCCGAACAGCGCGGCGGCGACGCGTGAAGCGGCCTCGCGGGTCCGGCCCGAAAAGGCGATCGCGAGGCCGCACGCGGTGGCGAGGAGCACGAGGACGACGAGGAGCCGCGGCCAGCGGCGCCTGCGCGCGGACGTGGCGAGGGCCGCGTCCTGTTCGAGCGGATTGCGGGCGTCCATGCGAAAGATCTTCTGGGGCCGGACGAAAGAACCGGGATGACTGACAGGGTACGATTCGCGCAAGAACCCCGTCCGCTTCAATGCGATCGGCGGCGCTTTTCTAAGGCAGGCCGCCCAAGCAGGGCCGAGCGGCCTCGCGTGCCTAGAGCAAAGCTTGGCTGATCCGCAATCGATTGGGGGGGCCGGTCGCGAAACCGTGTGGCGCCGCCTTCCTTCGACGGAATCTGTTACAATATGACAACGGCCGCAGGCCAGCGGCCCCGCCCCATCCCGCAGATCCGACCGAAGAACCCGCCATGACCGACATGAGTTCTGCTTCCGCCAAGTCCGGATCCACTGCCGGATCGACCGCCGGCAAGATCCCGGTCACCGTGCTCACCGGCTATCTCGGTGCGGGCAAGACCACGCTTCTCAACCGGATCCTGACGGAGAACCACGGCAAGCGCTACGCCGTGATCGTCAACGAGTTCGGCGAAATCGGCATCGACAACGACCTCGTCGTCGGCGCGGACGAGGAGGTGTTCGAGATGAACAACGGCTGCGTCTGCTGCACCGTGCGCGGCGACCTGATCCGGATCATGGACGGCCTGGTGAAGCGCCGGGGCAAGTTCGACGCGATCATCGTCGAGACCACGGGGCTCGCCGACCCGGCCCCCGTCGCGCAGACCTTCTTCGTCGACCAGGACGTGGGCGATGCCGCCCGCCTCGATGCGGTGGTGACCGTGGCCGACGCCAAGTGGCTCTCCGACCGGCTGAAGGATGCCCCCGAGGCGAAGAACCAGATCGCCTTCGCGGACGTGATCCTGCTCAACAAGAGCGACCTCGTCTCACCGGCCGACCTCGACCGGGTCGAGGCCGAGATCCGTGGCATCAACCCGTTCGCCAAGCTCCACCGCACGCAGAACTGCGCCGTGCCGCTCGAGGCCGTTCTGGAGCGCAACGCCTTCGACCTCGACCGCATCCTGGAGGTGGAGCCCGAGTTCCTGGAGGAGGGCCACCATCACCATCACGATTCCGACATCCAGTCGGTCTCGGCGAAGATCGAGGGCGAAGTGGATCCGGAGCGGTTCATGCCCTGGATCTCCAACCTCACGCAGGTGCAGGGACCGGACATCCTGCGCTGCAAGGGCATCGTGGCTTTCCCGAACGAGCCGAAGCGCTTCGTCTTCCAGGGCGTGCACATGATCCTCGACGGGGACGTGCAGGGGGATTGGCGTCCGGATGAGCCGCGCGTCTCCCGGGTGGTGTTCATCGGTCGCAACCTCGACCCTGCGGCGATCCGCGAGGGCTTCGAGAACTGCCGGGCCTGAACCGGGCAGCCGCCGCTTCGCGTTGGGGGAAGCGGCGGCCCACGCCGCAGGGTCACATCATCGCGAAGCCGATTCTCAACCATTGGGTGTCATGGACATCGGCTGTGCGGGCCTGCGTATCCGGCCCGCGGAGCCCGCGTATCCATGGCCCACACCGCAGCGCCCGGCTTCCCGGTCCCGTCCGGCATCCCGCTCATCGTGGCCGTCCGGGGACTCGCCAAGGCGCTGTTTGCGGCCTTCGTGTTCTTCGCCTGCTTCGCCTTCTCGGAGACCTCGCCCTACGACGCGGTCGCGATCCCCACGATCCTGCTGTGGCTCTGCCTCGGCGTGCGCCTGCATCGCGGGGCGGTGCCGTTGCTCGCGCTGCTGCTGCTCTATCTGGCGGCCATCGTCACCGCGCTGTTCCCGTACCTCAACGAGGATTTCCCGGTCACCTGGACGGTGCAGCTGATCTACCTCGTGGTCACGTGCATCTTCTTCGCGATGTTCTTCTCGGACGACACGCACGCCCGGATGGAGCTGGCGCTGAAGGCCTACACGGCGAGCTGCGTGTTCTCGGCGGCGCTCGGCATCGTCGGCTACCTGCAATGGCTCGGGATCGAGGACCTGTTCTACAAGTACGATCGGGCGTCGGGCACCTTCCAGGACCCGAACGTGTTCGGCTCCTTCCTGACGCTCGGCGCCCTCTACCTGATGCACGGGCTGCTCATCGGCACCGCCCGGCGGCCGCTGGCGTCGCTGGCCGGCCTGCTGATCATCGTGGCGGGCATCTTCCTGTCGTTCTCGCGCGGGTCCTGGGGCGGCAGCGTCGTGGCGGTCCTGCTGATGGTCGGGTCGGTCTATGCGGGGAGCAACTCCGCGCGTCTGCGTCGCCGCATCGTGCTCCTGACGCTCGCCACCGTCGTGCTCGGCACGATCGCCGTGATCGCCCTGCTCTCGATCGACCACGTCCACCAGATGTTCGAGACCCGGGCGGCCCTGACCCAGGATTACGATCAGGGCGAGACCGGCCGCTTCGGCAACCAGATCCGGGGCCTCGCGATGCTGCTGGAGCGCCCGTTCGGCATGGGGCCGATGCACTGGCGCCTGGTCTTCGGGCTGGAGCCGCACAATTCCTATCTCGGCTCCTTCGCCAACGGCGGCTGGCTCGGCGGCGCGGTGTTCATCGGCCTGGTGCTGACCACCGGCTTCGTCGGATTCCGGCTCCTGGTCCGGCCGTCGCCGTTTCGGGCGCACGCGCAGATCGTCTGGCCGGCGCTGCTGATGTTCTTTCTGCAGGCGTTCCAGATCGACATCGAGAAGTGGCGCCACGTCTACATGATGCTCGGCATGGTCTGGGCCCTCGAGGCCGCACGGCTGCGCGCGCCGCCGCCCCGAGCGGCCGAGGAGAGCGCATCGGATCGAGGTCTCGGAGCCCGGCACCAAGGCAATGTGATCGCACCGGGATCCAGGCTCGCTTGAAACGCCGCCGCCGCCGCGTCATCGCTCCCGCAAGGCCCACGAGGGGCGCTGACGCTTGCCGAATCGCGCATCCGCTCCTGGAGACCCGTTGTTGACAGCACACGCAGACGATGAGGCGCGACGGCTCGCGGCCCTGCGCGCCCTCGGGATCGTCGGCACGCCGCCCGAACCGCATTTCGACGCCGTCTGCCGCACGGCACGCCGCCTGTTCGGGGTACGCAGCGCCTTCGTCGCGCTCATCGACGACAAACAGCAGTGGCTCAAGACGCCCTGCATCGACGTGCCGGGGCAGATCCCGCGGGAGCAGAGCTTCTGTCAGCACACGATCCGCAGCGACGATCTGCTGGTGGTGCCCGACGCCCGGGCCGATCCGCGCTTCGGCGGCCTGGCCCTGGTCACGCCGCCGGACGGGATCCGCTTCTATGCCGGCCTACCCCTGAGCCTGAGGCCGGGCTTGCCGGTCGGCACGTTCTGCCTCGTCGATCCTGAGCCGCGCGACGGGCTGTCCGATGCGGACGCGGCGGCGTTTCGCGACCTCGCCGAGATCGTGGTGGCCCATCTGCGGCTGACCGAGGCCAATGCCAGGCGCAGCCACGAGATCGAGCAGGCGGCGATCCGCGAGGCTCTGATCCGGGAGCAGCATCGCGAGATCGGCGCCCGCGCCCAGGCCCAGGAGGCCGCAAACCACCAGCTCACCATGGCCTAGCAGCTCGCGAGCGTCGGCAACTGGCGGGTGGACCTCGCCGACGGCGAGCCCGTCTGGTCGGCGAGCCTCTACGAGATCGCGGGCCGCGATCCTCGGGGGCCGCCGCCCCGCTTCTCCGAACTTCCGCAGATCTATCACCCCGACGACCGGGCCCGGATCGCGACGATCGTCGGCGACTCGATCGCGCGCGGCGCGAGCTTCGAGTTCGAGGCACGGCTCCTGCGGCCCGACGGGGCGGTGCGCGACGTGATCGTGCGCGGCACGTGCCGCGGGGAAGATCCGGTCATCGGCCTCGTCGGCGTGCTCATCGACGTGACCGGGCGGCGGCGCGCCGAGGACGAGATCCGCCGCAGCGAGATGCGCTACCGCGGTCTCGCCGAGACCCTGCCGCTCCTGGTCTGGACCATGCGGGTCGGCGACGGGCAGGCGACCTACGCCAACGCGCAGTTCCACGCCTATTACGGGCCGATCGGGCTCGACCGGGCCGCGCGCCTCGCCCGCAACCACCCGGAGGATGCCGCGGCCATGGAAGCGGCCTGGCAACGGGCGCTCGCAACCGGCAAGGGCTACAGCGGCCAGTGGCGGATCCGGCGGCATGACGGCGCCCACCGGTGGCACAAAATCTCGCTCATACCGATCTACCTCGATCCCGAGAACGGCACGGTGCTGGAATGGCTCGGCACCGCCCTGGACGTGGACGACATCGTCACCGCCCGGCTCGCCGTGGAAGAGGCGCGCGGGCTCCTGGGGATCGCCCTCGACGCGGCGGATGCCGGCACCTGGGACTGGGACATGCACACCGGGCTCGCCACCCTGGGCCCCGAGAGTGCCCGCATGCACGGCCTGCCGGATACCGGCAAGGCGCACACGATCACCGCCGCCGCCTGGACGGCACTCGTCGATCCCGAGGATGTCGGAAACGTCTGGAACGAGATCCGGCGCGCGGTCGAGACATCCAACGCCTACGCCGCCGAGTTCCGGGTCGGCGAGCGCTGGATCTACGCGCGCGGGCGCACGCTGTTCGGCCCCGAGGGCCAGCCGCAGCGCATGGTCGGGCTCCATCTCGACATCACCGAGCGCAAGGCGGCCGAGGCGGCGCTGCGCGAGGCGACCCGGGACGCGGAGGCGGCGCGTGCCGAGGCGGAGCGGGCGAGCGCGGCCAAGAGCGAGTTCCTCGCCGCGATGAGCCACGAGATCCGTACGCCGCTCAACGGCATCCTGGGCTATGCCGACCTGCTGCTCGACGAGAGCACCATCCAGGGCGAGGACAGGCGGCGCCTGGAGCTGATCCACGGCTCGGGGGCGGCGCTACTCACCGTCGTCAACGACATCCTCGACTTCTCGAAGATGGAGGCCGGCGAGCTGAGCCTCGATCCCGTCCGCTTTCCGCTGGTCCCGATCGTGGATAGCACGGTCTCGATCGTGCGCGGCAGCACGCTCCGGAGCGGGCTCAGGATCGAGGCGCAGATCGATCCGGCGCTGCCCAACTTCGTCGTCGGCGATCCGGGCCGCCTGCGGCAGGTCCTCCTCAACCTGCTCAACAACGCCGTGAAATTCACCCCCGAAGGCTCCGTCACCGTGAAGGTGCGCCGGGAAGGGCAGGGCGACGCCCCCGATGGCAGCCCCGGTGACGTGCTCCACTTCGCGGTGACCGATACCGGCATCGGCATCGCCCCGACGCAGCTGGACCGCCTGTTTAAGCGCTTCAGTCAGGTGGACGGCTCGATCAGCCGGCGCTTCGGCGGCACCGGTCTCGGCCTCGCGATCTCCCGGCACCTCGTCACGCTCATGGGCGGCGAGATCGGCGTCGAGAGCCGCGAGGGTGAGGGGTCGACCTTCTGGTTCCGCCTCATCCTGCCGCGGGGCGCCGAGGATGTCGGCGCGTCCGGCCCGACGTCTGGGGATGGGACGAACGCGACCGCCTCGCGCCTGCCGCCGGCCTCCGCGCCCCGGACGATTCCCGCCGCGCCGCCGCTGCGCCTGCTCCTCGTCGAGGACGTGCCGCTCAACCAGGACCTCGCCTGTGCCGTGCTCGAATCGCAGGGCTACGTGGTCGACGTGGCGGGGGACGGTGGCGAGGCGATCGCGGCCGTTGGAACGGCCGTCGCCGAGGGGCGCCCCTACGACCTCGTGCTGATGGACGTGCAGATGCCGCGCGTCGACGGGCTCACCGCCACGCGGCGGATCCGCGCCCTCGCGCCGCCGGCCTGCGACGTCCCGATCGTTGCGATGACGGCCAACGTCCTGCCCGCGCAGATCGAGGAGCTGCGCGAGGCCGGGATGGACGACCATGTCGGCAAGCCGTTCCGCCGCGCCGATCTCTTCGCCACGATCAGCCGCTGGACGGCCCCCGGGGCCCGCCGTCCCGCGCGCGCGGAGGAGCCGCATCGCACCGAGCACGTCGATCCCGCCGTGCTCAACGCCGCGGTTCTCACCGAGATGGAGGCGAGCTTCGGCCCGGACCGGGTCGGCGCGCTGCTGGACCTTCTGGCCAACGAGCTGTCCGAGCGCTTCCGGCCGAGCGAGACCGACCGCCTCCAGATCGCCCACGACGCGCACGCCATGGTGGCGGCGGCCGGGCTGCTGGGCTTCGTCGGCCTGTCGAGCCTGTGCCGCGAGGTCGAGGCCGCCGCCCATGCGGGCGCCGACCTGATGCCGCTGATCCGGCGCCTGGAGGTGCAGCGGGCGACCGCGCTCCGGGCGATCCGCCAATTGCGGGCGGCCTGACCCGGGTGCGGCCGCGTCGCTACGGCTCGTCCGCCTCCGGCAGCGGGTCGCCGGTCCAGGTGGTGGCGAAGGCGGCGAGCTGGCGCGCGTCCGCGAACGCCGCCACGGTGACCGCGCGTGCGGCCGGGGCCGCCCCCGGGTAGGGGGCGAGCTGGACCTGCACCCGTGCCAGTCGGCCGCCGGGGGCGTTCGCCGCGATCCAGGCCTGCGCCTCGGGGGTGAAGCGTTCCGGTCCGTCGAGGGCCCGGGCGTCGGCGCGCAGCACGATCACGTAGGTGCCGAGGCCGGGATCGGCCGCCTGCACCGCCTTGACGATGTCGATCACGGGCTCTCCGCGAAGTCGTTGATCTGCACCTGGGCCTGCGCCGCGGTGAAGTTCGGGATGTCGGCGAAGATCTCCTCCCCGTGCGCGGCGGCGGCCTTCTTGAAGGCGTCGACCGACTCGAACGTGAGGAGCGCCATCACCTGGAAAGGGGCCGCACCGCCGTCCGGCGTGCCGGCGCCTTTGACGACCTTCGCATCGTGGAGGCCCATCGACGACCAGCGCTCGCGCACCAGCGGCATGTGGTGGCCGAGGTAGTAGCCCATGTCGAATTTCGGGCCGGCCGGGTACATCACGCTCACCAGGATCATTCTGTCATCCTCCCTGCTGCGGCCCCCGGGAGCCCGGGGTGCCTGAGAACCGTCAGTGCAGCTTCACCCGCGACTCGGTGCGGCGGGTGAGCGCGCGGGCCACGGCGTCGAGCGCCGTCTTGACGGTGCCGTGAAGCGCCCGCTCGTGCATCTTGTAGAGCGAGCGGTACATCATCCGGGCGAATAGCCCGGCGATGAGCATGTTCTTGCCGCGGACGAAGCCCATCAGGCTGCCCACGGTCGAGTACTCGCCGAGCGACACCAGCGAGCCGAAATCCTTGTACTTGAACGGCTTCAGCGGCCGGCCCTCGATCTTGGCCTGGATCTGGCCGATGAGGTGGCTCGCCTGCTGGTGCGCCGCCTGGGCCCGGGGCGGCACCGGCGTGTCCGATCCGGCCTCGACCAGGTAGGCGCAGTCACCGAGCGCGAAGATGTCGGGGTCGCGGGTCGTCTGGAGGGTCGGCGTGACCACGAGCTGGTTGGTCCGGGTGGTCTCCAGTCCGCCGATGCCCTGCAGGAAGGGCGGCGCCTTCACGCCGGCCGCCCACACCACCAGCTCCGAGGGGATGAACGTGCCGTCGGCGAGGTGCACCCCGTCGGCGCGCACCTCGGTCACCCGCGCCTTCACGCGCACGTCGACCCCGATCTTGGCCAGCAGCTGCATCACCTCGGCCGAAAGGCGCTGCGGCACCGCCGGCAGGATCCGGTCGGCTGCCTCGACCAGGGTGATGCGGATGTCCTTGCCGGGGTCGATCCGGTCGAGACCGGTGGCGACCACGTGGCGCAGGGTCCGGTGCAGCTCGGCGGCGAGTTCGGTCCCGGTGGCGCCCGCGCCGATCACCGTGACGTGGAGCTGGCCGGGGCGGACCGGCCCGGCCTGGGTGTGGGCCCGCAGGGACGCGTTGACGAGGCGCTGGTGGAAGCGCACCGCCTGCTCCTGGGTGTCGAGGGCGATCGCGTGCTCGGCTACCCCGGGCGTCCCGAAATCGTTGGTGGTCGAGCCCACCGCCATCACGAGCGTGTCGTAGGGAACCGAGCGCTCCGGCGTCACCTCGCGCCCCTCGGCGTCGTGGCTCGCCGCGAGCTGGATCGCGCGCGCCTGCCGGTCGAGCCCGGTCATCCGCCCGATCCGGTAGCGGAAGCCGTGCTTGTGCGCGTGGTGCAGGTAATCGACGGCGTGGTGGCCGACATCGAGGCTGCCGGCCGCGACCTCGTGCAGCAGCGGCTTCCAGATATGCGTGCGGGCGCGATCGACCAGAGTAATGTGCGCGCGCTTGCCGCGCCCGAGCTTGTCGCCGAGCTTCGTGACCAGCTGGAGCCCGGCGGCACCGCCGCCGACCACGACGATGCGATGCAGATCGGACTCGTTCTCGACGGGAACCATCGACACCCCTTCTCCCCCTCGGGTCGGGATTGAACGCCCCGGCCTGCTTAAACGTCCTGCCTGTCCGATTGCCACATCTGCCGGCCGAGAGCACGCGCGATCCGTCGGCGCGCGCGCCTGGCGCCCGATGTCACGCTTTCGGGGCGCCCGGCTGGCGCAGCGGATGGGCCTCGGCGACGGCCGGCAGGGCGAGGCAGGCCTCGGCGATTCTTGCGACCGTGGGGTAGGCCGCCGTGTCGACCCCGAAGATGCCGGTCCCGACCCAGAGGCTGACAAGGCAGAGGTCGGCGTGGCTGACCGCGTCGCCCTGGCAGAAGCGGCCGGTTCCCGGCTCCGTCGCGAGCCGCGTCTCGAGGGTCTGCAGGCCGGTCGCGAAGGCGTTGCGCAGGAAGGCCAGCATCCGCTCCCGGGGAAGCCCGTATTCCTCCATCAGGAATGTGCGCACGCGCGGCACGTAGAGCGGGTGCGTGTCGCAGGCCACCACCTGCGCCAGCGAGCGCGCCCGCGCCCGCGCCCGCGGATCCTCGGGCAGCAGGCGGACGCCGCCCTGCGTCTCCTCCAGATAGTCGAGGATCGCCAGCGACTGGGTGAGCGGCGGCCCGTCGCCGTCGAACAGGGCCGGGACCGCAGCCTGCGGGTTGATCTTCCGGAACTCGGGCTTGTGCTGGTCGCCGGCATCGAGATCGATGAAGGTCTCCTCGTAGGCGATGCCCTTCAGCTTCAGCGCGATCCGGACCCGGAAGGCGGCGGCCGAGCGCCAGTTGCCGTACATGTGCATGGGGAGGGTTCTCTGCCTGGCTCGGGTTGCCTCGGCGGAGCACAGCCGAGTTCGCGGTCCGCCGCAAGGGGCAGCCCAGGCCGGTTGGTCCGAGGGGGGCGACAAGTCCGGGATACCGGCCCATATCGGGCGCTCGTCCCGGAGAGCCCACACGATGGCCGATCAGTCTGACGCACGCCATTTCATCCCGCTGGGGATCGCGGTGCTCACCGTTTCGGACACCCGCCGGATCGAGGACGATCGCTCCGGCGACACCCTCAGCCAGCGCCTCACCGAAGCCGGCCATCGGCTGGCCGCCCGCGCCATCGTGCCGGACGAGATCCCGGCGATCCGCCGGCAGGTCGAGGCGTGGCTGCGCGACCCGGCGGTGGACGTGGTGATCACCACCGGAGGCACCGGCTTCACCGGCCGCGACGTGACCCCCGAGGCGCTGGAGCCGCTGTTCGAGAAGCGGATGGACGGCTTCTCGGCGGTGTTTCACCGCATCTCCTACGACAAGATCGGCACCTCGACGCTGCAATCCCGCGCCACCGCGGGAGTCGCGCAGGCGACCTACGTGTTCGTGCTGCCGGGCTCGCCCGGCGCGTGCCGGGACGCCTGGGACGGCATCCTGGCCCAGCAGCTCGACTACCGGCACCGCCCCTGCAACTTCGTCGAGATCATGCCGCGGCTCGACGAGCACCTGCGGCGCGGGGCCAGCATCACGGTGTGACCGCGTTGCGCTCCTTGCGGCGCAGGACCGAGTGCCTGCGGCCGTAGAAGAAGTACACGACGAGCCCGATCGCCATCCAGATCACCAACCGCAGCCAGGTGTCGAGCGGCAGGCCGGCCATCAGCAGCAGGCAGAACAGGATGCCGAGGATCGGCACCACCGGCACCGCCGGCACCCGGAACGGGCGCTTCATGTGGCGGTCGGTCCGCCGCAGATAGATCACCGCGCCGCAGACCAGGATGAAGGCGGCGAGCGTCCCGATGCTGACCATCTCGCCCAGGATGTTGATCGGCACCAGGGCCGCTACCAGGGCGACCAGGATCCCGATCAGCGCCTGGCTGCGATAGGGCGTCTGGTAGGTCGGGTGCACCTGCGAGAACAGCTTCGGCAACAGGCCGTCATTGGCCATCGTGAAGAAGATCCGGCTCTGGCCGTAGAGCAGTACCAGGATCACCGTGGTCAGCCCGGTGATCGCGCCGAGCTTGATCAGCAGGGCGAACCAGCCGATGCCGATGACGTCGACGCCCTTGGCGATCGGGTCGGGGACATTCAGGTCCTTGTACGGCACCAGCCCGGTCAGGACGGCGGCCACGAGCACGTAGAGGATCGTGCAGACGGCCAGCGAGCCGAGGATGCCGATGGGCATGTCCTTCTGGGGTTTGCGCGCCTCCTGAGCGGCCGTGGAGACTGCATCGAAGCCGATGAAGGCGAAGAACACCACCCCGGCGCCGCGCAGGATGCCGCTGTAGCCGTAATGCCCGAAGGTGCCGTCGTTCGGCGGGATCAGCGGGCTCCAATGCGCCGTGTCGACATGGCCCCAGCCGAGCGCGATGAACGCCACCACGACGGTGAGCTTGACCGCCACCATGATGTTGTTGAACCGCGCCGATTCCTTCGTGCCGCGCATCAGCAGGATCGTGATCAGCGCCACGATCACCACGGCCGGCAGGTTGAACAGGGCCGTGCCGCCTTCGATCGGCGTTCCCGGCGCGTGCGCGAACCGGGCCGGGATCACGATGCCGACATCCTTCAGGAGGCTCGTGACGTAGCCCGACCAGCCCACCGCCACCGTGGCCGCGCCCATGGCGTATTCGAGGATCAGGTCCCAGCCGATCAGCCAGGCGAAGAACTCGCCAAGCGTCGCGTAGGTGTAGGTGTAGCTCGATCCGGCCACCGGGATCAGCGCTGCCATCTCGGAGTAGCACAGGCCGACGAAAGCGCAGGCGATGCCCCCGAGCACGAAGGACAGCATGATGCCCGGCCCGGCATATTGCGCCGCGGCCGTGCCGGTGAGGACGAAGATGCCGGCGCCGATGATCGCGCCGATGCCCATCGCGGTGATCGAGAGGGCTCCGAGCGACTTCGAGAGCTGCTGCTCGCCCTCGCCGCTCTCCAGGATGTCGTCGACCGATTTCCGCCCCATCAGGCCCGAAGAATCCACCCGATCATCCTTTCCTCGCGGCACCACCGCAGCGGCGCTTACCCGTAGCCGACACTGCAGCAAGTTTTCGGCCTTGGCGCCAGGGGGTTGTTCCCCAATGCGTCGCGCGCACGGGCCTGTCGAGCAGTGACGCGATGCCGCTCAGGCCCGGTCAATCCGGGCGATCAGCGGGCGGACCGGGAGGCGCGGCACGAAGACCGTGCCGGCCCGCAAAGCCTCCCGCCGCACCACGTCGCCGGCCCGAGCGCGCCGAGCGCCGACCAGGGCCTCGGCCCGGCCGACGAGATGGCCGACCCAGCCCGCGGCAGGGCGGTGCAGGCGGCCGAGCCCGGCCTCGGGCCGGGCGGTCCCGACGAAGCGGTCGAGGGTGCGGATCCAGCCCTCGGCCAGGACGTCTCCGGCCTCCAGGCACAGCACCCAGTCCCGCCGCGCCGCGGCGGCGCCCGCCGCGTAGGGACTCCCGCTCCGGTGGAGGACCACGGTCGCCCCGGTGGCGTCCGCGATGGTGGCGACTGCCTCGCTCTCCGTCCCGGTCACGATCACCGCATCGCTGACCAAGCCGCCCGCGACGCCGGACACCAGCACGCTGAGCGTGTCGGCCAAGCGATCGATCGCGTCCGGATCGGCCGGGTCGGCCAGGAAGGTCACCGCGGAGAGCATGAGCGCGCGCATAGACGATTTTGCGCGCCCGTAAACCATTGTGCGGCCTCCGGAAGAAGAAGTCGCAGCCGGGACGCGTGGCCGTACCGTGTCTGCCTGAAATTGAGGCGTTTGCGGCCTGCGCGTTCGCGATATGTTTCACGTGAAACACGGGAGCGACGCGCGATGGTCGAGACACCGGGCAGACCCATCTCCGGCGCTCCGGTGCGACTGGGTGCCAGCACGCGGCCTCGAGAGGCCCGGCGCGGGCGGGGCGCAACCGCCAATCCCACCGGCCGCTACGAGCCGACCCGGCGCGAGGCGTTCCACGACGATGGCTGGGAGGCCGACACACCCGCTCCCCTGCGCACGCAGGTCATCCCCGAGCGTGCGGCGCGGATCATCGCCCGCAACAGCTCGCCGGACATCCCGTTCGACCGGTCGATCAACCCGTATCGCGGCTGCGAGCACGGCTGCATCTACTGCTACGCGCGTCCGACGCACGCTTGGCTCGGCCTGTCGCCGGGGCTCGATTTCGAATCGCGGATCTTCACGAAGCCCGACGCCGCCCGGCTCCTGGCGCGCGAGATCGGTGCACCAGGCTACCGCCCGCAGACCATCGCGCTCGGCACTGCCACCGATCCTTACCAGCCGGTGGAGCGGGAGCACCGTATCACCCGTGCCGTGCTGGAGGTGCTGCGGGAGACGCATCACCCTGTGGGCATCACCACGAAGTCCGACCTGGTGCTGCGCGATCTCGACATCCTGGCCGAGATGGCCGCGCTGAACCTGGTGCTCGTGGCGGTCTCGCTGCCGACCCTGGACCGGCGGCTCGCACGGCTCCTCGACCCCCGTGCGCCGGGGCCGGACAAGCGGCTCGCCGCGATGCGGCGCCTGAGCGAGGCGGGAGTGCCCGTGATGGTCAACCTCTCGCCGATCATCCCCGGGCTGACGGACCACGAGATCGAGGCCATCCTCGCCCGGGCTCGGGAGAGCGGCGCGAGCCGCATCGGCCACGCCCTGCTGCGCCTCCCCGGCGAGGTCGCGGACCTCGTGGCGGACTGGTTCGCCGAGCACTACCCCGAGCGCAAGGCCCGGGCCTTCGCCCTGCTCACGCAGGCCAGGGGCGGCCGTGAGAACGATCCCCGCTTCGGCCATCGCTTCCGCGGCGAGGGCGCCTATGCCGAGATGATCGGGCAGAGGGTCCGCCTCGCGGGCGGCCGGCTCGGCTTCGCCTTCGGCCGGATGGACCTGAACCGGGAGGCCTTCCGCAAGCCGGGGGCGCAGCTCGCGCTGTTCTGAGGCGATGCCTCGGTCGGTTCGGCACGCGCGCACAGCGCGACGGAAGACATTCGTCCGCGGATCCCGGGCCCACTTCGCGGCCCCGGATGACGGGGGACGATGATCAGGCGCCGGTCCGCTTCTCGCGCTCGTGCGGGCAGACGGTTTTCAGATGCGATGGCGGTGATGCCGGTCCCTGACCGAAGCCCCGGGTGAAGCTGAGCCGATGGTGCGGGCTCCGGCCCAGGGTCATCAGGCCGGCCCGGTGGAGGGCCGTGCCGTAACCGACGTTGCGCTCCCAGCCGTAGCCGGGATGACGCACGGCGAGGCACCGCATCAGACGATCGCGAAACACCTTCGCGACGATCGAGGCGGCGGCGATCTGCGGCACGAGCCGGTCGCCGCCGATCACGGCCCGGCCCGGCAGGCCGGGCAGCGCGTCACGCCCGTCGACCAGGACCGGCGCCTCCAGGCCGAGGCGGGCAACCGCCCGCGCCATGGCGTCGAGGGTCGCCGCGCGGATATTGATGCGGTCGATCAGCGCCCGGGAGCCCGCCGCCACGGCGACGCGGGCATGGGTGCGGATCAGCGGTGCCAGCCGCTCGCGGATCGGCTCGGGGACACGCTTGCTGTCGTCCAACGCGGCGAGCAGGGCGGGCGGGATCGCCGCGGGGTCGAACCAGACCGCGGCCACCACCACGGGGCCGCTGAGGGCGCCGCGCCCGACCTCGTCGCAGCCGATGGCCACGGGGTAATCCGCGGCGCGGCCCGGATCGAAGGGAAGAGCGGCGACGGGCGGCGCCCTCCTGGCCGGCGGCGTTCTCTTGACGGGCGACATGGCGCCCTCCTGCCATCCCCAGCCGTTCCCGTCACCGGTCAGGCTGCGTTCCGGTTCCTCGGCGGCGTCTCCCGCTCGCCGCCATGCGCCGCGATGATGTTGCCGAAGAACTGGCCTGCGCTCACGTCCCAGCCGCAGCGCAGGGCCTCCTGCCGGCACTCGGCCCGCGACAGATCGAGCGCGGCGAGCGCCGCCGCGCGCAGGTCGCGATCGAGGACGCCCACGCGGGCCCCGCCGACCACGTCGTTGGGTCCGGGGACCGGGAAGGCCGCGACCGGCAGGCCGCAGGCCAGGGCCTCCAACAAGACGATGCCGAACGTGTCTGTGAGGCTCGGGAACACGAAGGCGTCGCAGGCGGCGTAGATGGCCGAGAGGTCGGCCCCCGTCCGGGTCCCGAGGAAGCGCGCTCCGGGCGCCAGCCCCTGCAGCCGCGCCCGGTCCGGCCCGTCGCCGACCACGACCTTCGTGCCGGGCAGGTCGAGGCCCAGGAAGGCCGCCACGTTCTTCTCCACGGCCAACCGGCCGACATACAGGAACAGCGGCCGCGGCAGCCCGGTCAGTTCCGCTGGCGGCGCGTCCTCCGGAGCGGCCGGCCGGAACCGATCGGTGTCGACCCCGCGTGTCCAGCGCATCAGCCGTGTGAAGCCCCGGCCCGAAAGCTCCGCCTGGAGCGAGGCGGTGCTGACCATGGTGCCGCGGGCCGCGCCGTGGAACCGGCGCAGATACGCGTAGGACCACGCCTCCGGCACCGGGGCGCGGGCGGCGAGATACTCGGGAAATCGCGTGTGATAGCTCGTGGTGAAGGGCAGGTCGTGAGCCAGGCAGTGCCGCCGCGCCGCGAGGCCCACGGGCCCCTCGGTGGCGATGTGGACATGGCTCGGGCGCTCCGCCGTCCAGCGTGCCGCCACCCGCTCCCGCCCGGCATAGGCGAGGCGGATCTCGGGGTAGCCCGGCAGGGGCAGCGAGCGGAAATCGGCCACCGACAGCAGCGCAGTCTCGAAGCCGTGCGCCGGAGCCCGGCGGACCATCTGCTCCAGGGAGCGCACCACGCCGTTGATCTGGGGATGCCAAGCGTCGCTGGCGATGAGGAGCTTCACGCGCGGCCCCTCACGCCACCGCGCGCCGGCCCGACACCGCCCGCGGCGCGGCCTCGGTCTCGCGGGCCCGCAGGATGCTGGGGTAGTGCAGCACCTCGATGCGGCCGTCGTAATGCTCCACCAGACCGGTGCAGGATTCCACCCAGTCACCGGTGTTGAGATAGCGCAGCTCCCCGATAGGCCGGTCGGCGGCGTGGTGGATGTGGCCGCAGATCACCCCGTCGGTCTGCTGGCGACGAGCCTCGTCGGCCAGAATGGTCTCGAACCGGCCGATGAAGCTCACGGCGTTCTTCACCCGCAGCTTCGCCCAGGCGGAGAGCGACCAGTAGGACAGCCCGAGGCGCCGCCGCCCCTTGTTGATCAGCGTATTCAGGCTCAGCGCCAGCGTGTAGGCGCCGTCGCCGAGATGGGCGAGCCAGGGCGAGTGGCGCACGACCATGTCGAACTGGTCGCCATGGATCACGAGGTAGCGGAGGCCGTCGGCCGCGTCGTGGATCGCCGTCTCGGCAATCTCGATGCCGCCGAAGTTCATGCCGACGTAGTCGCGCAGGAATTCGTCGTGATTGCCCGGGAGGTAGACGATCCGCGCGCCCTTGCGAACCTTGCGCAGGAGCTTCTGCACCACGTCATTGTGCTCTTGCGGCCAGTACCAGCCGGAGCGCAGCTGCCAGCCGTCGACGATGTCGCCCACGAGGTAGATCGTGTCGGCGTCGTAATCCCTCAGGAAGGACAGCAGCAGCCCGGCCTGGCAGCCGCGCGTACCGAGATGCAGATCGGACAGGAACAGAGTCCGGACCCGGACCGGCATCTCCTCATCCTCGGCCACGTCATCCTCCCGGCGGTCGAACGGTACCGGGATCCAGAGCGCGATCACGTCTCAGTTTGATGACGCGCGCCTCGGGCGCGTGCCGGCATCCGGGTGCGCTGCGGCGAAGCCTTTCAACCGGGGATCGCCGTCGTTGCGCCGCACAAAAAATTTTTTTGCCAAGTTACGGAAGTTTTTCCGGTTTTCCTTTCGATCCTCGCCGCCTCATAATACCAGAGGACTGGCGGCTCGGCATGAGCTGGGCCGGGCGTAGACAGGAAGGCGGCGAGGACGGCCCTGGGGCCGTCGGACGGGACGGCATTTCGGAGGCGACCGGCGCGCGGGGGCGTGCCGCGACGCGAGCGGCGTGAGGCCGCCTGCCGCTCCGCAGCGCCCCCCGATCCACGGAAGAGGATGGCGTTCGGGGATGCGCGGCGCGAGCCGCGGCCGCCGACGTCGGGCCGACTCGCGAGGACGCTTGGACAACCCGGCGCGGGTTCATGCCCGCGCGCAATGAACTATTCGGAGGAAACATCATGGCCGCAAACCGGCGCCCCGGTCGCAATCATCTCTTCATCCCGGGTCCCACCAACATCCCGGATCGGGTGCTGCGCGCGATGCACGTGCCGTCCGAGGATCATCGCTCGCCGAGCTTCCCCGATCTGGTGAAGCCGCTGTTCCAGGACACCAAGATGGTGTTCGGCTCGACCAACGGGACGATCATCCTGTTCCCGTCCTCCGGCACCGGCATCTGGGAATCGGCCCTCTCCAACACCCTGTGCCGTGGCGACACGGTGCTGACCGCCCGCTACGGCCAGTTCAGCCATCTGTGGGTCGACATGGCCCAGCGGCTCGGCCTCGAGGTCATCGTCCAGGACGAGGAGTGGGGCACCGGCGCCGATCCGCAGAAGATCGAGGAGGCCCTGCGGGCCGACAAGGATCACAAGATCAAGGCCGTCATGGTCGTCCACAACGAGACCGCCACCGGCGTCACCAGCGACATCGGCGCGGTGCGCAAGGCGATCGACGCGGCCGGCCACCCGGCGCTGCTGTTCGTCGACGGCATCTCGTCGATCGGCTCGCTGCCGTTCAAGATGGACGAGTGGAAGGTCGACTGCGCCATCGCGGGCTCGCAGAAGGGCTTCATGCTCCCCGCCGGCCTCGGCCTGATCTGCATCAGCCCCAAGGCGCTCAAGATCGCCGAGGGGGGAGCTGGCCGCAACGACCGGCTCGGCCACGTCTATTTCGCCTGGAAGGACCAGCTCACCACCAACGCCACCGGCTACTTCCCCTACACGCCGGCGCTGCCGCTGCTCTACGGCCTGCGCGAGGCGCTGGAGATCGTGAAGGAGGAGGGGCTGGAGAACATCTACCACCGCCATCACGTGCTCGCCGAGGCGACCCGCCAGGCGGTGGCGGCCTGGGGCCTCAAGCCCTGCGCCAAGGCGCCGAAGTGGAACTCCGACACGGTCACGGCGATCCTGGTGCCGGAGGGCGTCGATGCCGCCAAGGTCATTACCCACGCCTATGAGCGCTACAACCTGTCTCTCGGCAGCGGCCTGTCCAAAGTCGCCGGCAAGGTGTTCCGCATCGGCCATATCGGTGACCTCAACGAGTTGTCGCTGCTGGGCGCCATCGCGGGCGCCGAGATGGCGCTGCTCGATTGCGGCGTGAAGGTCACGCCGGGCTCCGGCGTCGCCGCCGCGTCGAGCTACCTGCGCGAGAATCCGCTGCACAAGGCGTGAACTCTGCACGCTGCCGAGGCGGGATCGGGTTGCCGGCCCCGCCTCGGCGCGCAAGTAAGAACAAGAATCCCGAGGAAGCAGCCCGTCGCCCGAGAGGGGATCTATGACCAAGAAGATCGTGTTCCTGGACCGCGAGTCCCTCGACGCGACGGTCCGCCCGTTCGAATTCCCGCACGAATACGTCGAGTACGAGTCGACCTGGACGCCGGAGGACACGGTGTCCCGGCTGCAGGGCGCGGAGATCGCGCTGATCAACAAGGTCCCGATGCGGGCCGAGACGCTGAAGCAGCTCCCCGACCTGAAGCTGATCGCAGTGGCCGCCACCGGCACCGACGTGGTCGACAAGGCTCAGGCCAAGGCCCAGGGCATCACGGTCGTCAACATCCGCAACTACGCGTTCAACACCGTGCCGGAGCACGTGATCGGGCTGATGTTCGCCCTGCGCCGGGCGATCGTGCCCTACGCGAACTCGGTGCGGCGCGGCGATTGGGCCAAGTCCACGCAGTTCTGCTACTTCGACTACCCGATCTACGACATCGCCGGCTCGACGCTCGGCATCGTCGGCTACGGAGCGCTCGGCAAGGCCATCGGCAAACGCGCCGAGGCTTTGGGCATGAAGGTCATCGCCTACGACGTGTTCCCGCAGGACGGCCTCGTCGATTTCGAGACGATCCTCACGCAATCCGACGTGATCACCCTGCACGTGCCGCTCACCCCCGACACCAAGGGCATGATCGGCGCGGCCGAGCTGAAGAAGATGAAGAAGCGCGCCATCCTCATCAACACGGCCCGGGGCGGGCTCGTGGATGAGGCGGCGCTGCTGGCCGCGCTCAAGGACGGCACCATCGCGGGCGCTGGCTTCGACGTGGTGGCGCAGGAGCCGCCGAAAGACGGCAACATCCTGTGCGAGGCCGACCTGCCGAACCTGATCGTGACGCCGCACGTGGCCTGGGCCAGCAAGGAGGCGATGCAGATCCTGGCCGACCAGCTCGTCGACAACGTCGAGGCCTTCGTCGCCGGCAAGCCGCAGAACGTCGTCGAGTAGGCGCGACGCCGAGTTTTACGCGCCGACATTCCGGGGCGCCACCGGTGCGCCGGGAATCCAGAGCCGCCGACGGTGCAGGCTGAGAACCACCTGAGCATCTGGATTCCGGGCTCCGCTTCGCGGCCCCGGAAAGACGGATGACGGTCTTTAAAACCCATGATGCCCGACCCGGGCCGAGGTAGGAAACATGAAGAAGCTGCTGTTCCTGTTCGACACCGATCCGATGCCGAACGTGTTCGACACGGTCGTCGGCTACGACGGCGGCGCCGATCACATCACCGGCTACGGCAGCGTGACGCCCGAGAACGTGGGCGCGCTGGTCGACGGCACGATCTACACCCGCGGCGGTTCCGAGAAGAAGTCGACGGCGATCTTCGTCGGCGGCGGCAGCATGGCGGCGGGCGAGGAGCTGTTCACGGCCGTCAAGAAGCGGTTCTTCGGCCCGTTCCGGGTGTCGTGCATGCTGGATTCCAACGGCTCCAACACCACCGCCGCGGCGGGCGTGGCGCTGGTGGCCAAGGCCGCGGGCTCGCTCCAGGGCAAGCGTGCGGTCGTGCTGGCCGGCACCGGTCCGGTCGGCATGCGCTCGGCGGCACTGCTCGCCGGCGAGGGCGCCGAGGTGACGATCGCCGGGCGCGCGCTGGACAAGACGCAGGCGGCCGCGGACGCGATCAACAAGCGCTTCAAGGTCACCGTGAAGGCGGCCGCGACGCCGGACGAGGCCTCCCGGGTGGCCCTCGTGAAGGGCACGAACCTCGTGTTCACGGCGGGCGCCATCGGGGTCGAGCTGCTGCCGGAGGCGGCCTGGGCCGGGGATTCTGCGATCGAGTTCGTCGCCGACTACAACGCCCAGCCCCCGACCGGCATCGGCGGCATCGACGTGATGGACAAGGGCAAGGATCGGCACGGCAAGAAGGCGTTCGGCGCCCTGGGCATCGGCGGGCTGAAGCTCAAGCTGCATCGGGCCTGTGTCGGCCAGCTCTTCGAGAGCACCGAGCAGGTGCTCGACGCCGAGGAGATCTACGCGCTCGCCAAGTCGATGGCCTGACCCGGGAGAGGCCCATGACGGATCGCAACGCGCCCGAGACCGAGACCATCCAGACGTTCCTCACGGAGCTGGCGAGCGCCAACCCGACCCCCGGCGGCGGGGGCGCGGCAGCGATCTCCGGCGCCATGGGCGCGGCGCTGGTCTCGATGGTCTGCAACCTGACTATCGGCAAGAAGAAGTACGCTGAGGTCGAGGCCGATCTGAAGGACGTGCTGGCCCGGTCCGAAGGCCTGCGGGTCGTACTCACCGGCATGATCGGCGAGGACGTCCAGGCCTTCGACGCGGTCATGGGCGCCTACGGTCTGCCCAAGGCCACCGACGAGGAGAAGGCGGCGCGCGCCGAGAGGATCCAGGCCGCGCTCAAGACGGCGACCGACGTGCCGCTCGCCTGCTGCCGGGCCTGCCGGACCGTGATCGACCTCGCCGCGATCACGGCCGAGAAGGGCAACCTCAACGTCGTGTCGGACGCCGGCGTAGCGGTTCTCTCGGCCTATGCCGGCCTGCGCAGCGCGGCCCTCAACGTCTACGTCAACGCCAAGGGGATCGAAGACCGGGAGTTCGCCGACGAACGCCTGCAGGAGCTGGAAAGCCTGCTCGCCGACGCCGGCGCACTCACCGAGAAGGTCTATGCGGTGGTGAAGGACAAGGTGAACTGAGACCGGTGCCGGCGGCGGGTTGAATCGCGCCGCCGCTCTCCCTCCCCCCCTCTGCGGGGGTGGGGCCTCGCGTCAGCGAGGGTCGGGAGAGGAGAGCGACGGTGCCGGATGCGGCGCAACGCGAGCCATATCCCGGACCGTCGCGCTGCCCTCCACCCGAGCCCCTAAGGGGGCCATCCTCGTCCAGGGAGAGGAGCGGGGAGCGCGCCGATCCGCCGGGGCATCGGATACTGTCCAGATCCCGTCATTCCAGGCGCCCGTTCCGGGCGCCGGCAAAGATTCGACAGTCGAGGCCGGGTGCATCATGCCCCGGCCTCGCTGTTTTTCGGCATGTTGCGTCGCGATAGTGAATACGATTCGTGCTGCAGTCGCGAAGAAGTCGGCCTGAAGCTGCGGATCAAAAAATTTGACGGGCGTAATCTTTCGACTCAACTAAAGTAGACGTCATCAAGCGGCGGCAACGAACCGCGGAGGAGGCGCCGAATGGATGTCCACGAGTATCAGGCGAAGGAGTTGCTCGCGAGCTTCGGGGTGGCGGTCCCGAAAGGCGCCATCGCCTTCAGCCCGGATCAGGCGGTCTATGCCGCCACCGAACTTGGCGGCTCGTTCTGGGCCGTAAAGGCGCAGATCCATGCGGGCGCCCGCGGCAAGGCCGGCGGCATCAAGCTGTGCCGGACCTACAACGAGGTCCGCGACGCCGCGAAGGAGCTGCTGGGCAAGCGCCTCGTCACCCTCCAGACCGGGCCCGAGGGCAAGCCGGTGCAGCGGGTCTATGTCGAGACCGCCGACCCGTTTGAGCGCGAACTCTATCTCGGCTACGTCCTCGACCGGAAGGCCGAGCGGGTGCGCGTCATCGCCAGCCAGCGCGGCGGCATGGATATCGAGGAGATCGCCGCCAAGGAGCCCGAGGCCCTGATCCAGGTCGTGGTCGAGCCGGCGGTGGGCCTGCAGCAGTTCCAGGCCCGGGAGATCGCCTTCCAGCTCGGGCTGAACATCAAGCAGGTCTCGGCGGCGGTGAAGACCATCATGAACGCCTACCGGGCGTTCCGCGACTGCGACGGCACGATGCTGGAGATCAACCCGCTGGTCGTCACCAAGGACGACCGGGTGCTGGCGCTCGATGCCAAGATGAGCTTCGACGACAACGCGATGTTCCGCCGGCCGGGCATCGCCGACATGCACGACCCGTCGCAGGGGGATCCCCGCGAGGCCCAGGCCGCCGAGCACAACCTCAGCTATATCGGGCTGGAGGGCGAGATCGGCTGCATCGTCAACGGCGCCGGACTCGCCATGGCCACCATGGACATGATCAAGCACGCGGGCGGTGAGCCGGCGAACTTCTTGGATGTCGGCGGCGGCGCCTCCCCGGAGCGGGTCGCCACGGCGTTCCGGTTGGTTCTCTCGGACCGCAACGTCAAGGCGATCCTGGTCAACATCTTCGCCGGCATCAACCGCTGCGACTGGGTCGCCGAGGGCGTCATCCAGGCTGCCCGCGAGGTGAAGATCGACGTGCCGCTGGTGGTGCGCCTGGCCGGAACGAACGTCGAGGCCGGCCAGAAGATCCTGGCGGAGAGCGGGCTCGACCTGATCACCGCCGACACCCTGTCGGACGCGGCCCGCAAGGCCGTAGACGCCTGCGACGCCGCCAAGAAGAAGCGCTGAGGAGAGACCGCGCCATGAGCATCCTCATCGACGAGACCACCCCGATCATCGTCCAGGGCATCACGGGCGACAAGGGCACCTTCCACGCCAAGGAGATGCTCGAATACGGCTCGAACGTCGTGGGCGGCGTCACCCCCGGCAAGGGCGGCCGCACCCATCTCGGCCTGCCGGTGTTCAACACCGTCAAGGAGGCGGTGGCCGCCACCGGGGCGACCACGTCGATCACCTTCGTGGCGCCCCCCTTCGCGGCGGACGCCATCATGGAGGCGGCCGATGCGGGCCTGCGGCTCGTCTGCTCGATCACCGACGGGATCCCGGCCCAGGACATGATGCGGGTGAAGCGCTACCTGATGCGCTACCCGCGGGATCGCCGCACCATGGTGGTCGGCCCGAACTGCGCCGGCATCATCTCGCCCGGCAAGGCGATGCTCGGCATCATGCCAGGCCACATCTACCTCAAGGGCAATGTCGGGGTGATCTCGCGCTCGGGCACGCTGGGCTACGAGGCCGCCTCGCAGCTCAAGGCGCTCGGCCTCGGGATCTCGACCTCTGTCGGCATCGGCGGCGACCCGATCAACGGCTCGTCGTTCCTCGACCACCTCGCCCTGTTCGAGACCGACCCGGACACTGAGGCGGTGCTGATGATCGGCGAGATCGGCGGCCCGCAGGAGGCCGAGGCCTCGGCCTGGATCCGCGAGAACATGTCGAAGCCCGTGATCGGGTTCGTGGCCGGGCTCACGGCGCCGAAGGGACGGCGCATGGGCCATGCCGGGGCGATCATCTCGGCGGCCGGCGACAGCGCCGCCGAGAAGGCCGAGATCATGCGCTCCTACGGCCTCACCGTCGCGCCCGATCCGGGCTCCTTCGGCCAGACCGTAGCCGATGTTCTGGCCCGAGCGGCGTAGGTTCCTAACCCTCCCCCCCTCTGCGGGGGAGGGTGCCCCGCGGATGCGGGGCGGGAGAAGGGCGGCGCGACGATGCAGGATCTCGCTCCCGCCGCGACCTATCCGGAACCGGCGCTCCTCTCCCAACCCCTGCTGACGCACGGGCCACCCTCCCCCGCCGCCGGAGGGAGGGCTCGCGTCGCGCCGACCGTTGAAAAAACCGTGCGCCACGAGGTGGCTCGATGACCCGTACCCTGCACGTCTCGCCCGGCCTCGCCGAGGCCACCGCCTTCGCGCCGCCGGTGATCACCGGCACCTCCGCGGAACAGGCCCTCCACATCCTGTTCCAGGCTCTGCTCGACGTGGCCCGCCGCCACGACCCCGATCTCGAGGCGGTGCTGCACGGCACCGCCGACATCTCGCGCTTCTCGCCGCAGATGCTCGCCCGGGCTCTCCAGGTGCAGGGCATCTGGTTCCAGCTGATCTCCATCGCCGAGCAGAACGCCGCGATGCGCCGCCGCCGCCACGTGGAGCGCACGGAAGGGCGCGCCGCGCTCGGCGGATCCTTCGCCAAGGTCTTCGCGGACGCCCGCGCCCAGGGCGTCCCCGCGGAGAAGATCCAGGCGCTCCTGAGCGACCTGCGCATCCGGCCGACGCTCACCGCGCACCCCACCGAGGGCAAGCGGGTGACGGTCCTGGAAAAGTTCCGGCGCATCTACCTGGTGCTGCGCGAGCTGGAGATGCCGCGCTGGACCGACCGCGAGCGCAACGGGCTCATGAACGAGCTGCGCGACCAGATCGAACTGGTCTGGATGACGGGCGAACTGCACCTGGAGAAGGCCACGGTCGAGCGCGAAGTCGCCTGGGGCCTGCACTTCTTCGACGAGACCCTGTTCGAGATGCTGCCCGAGACCATGGACACCCTGGAGGAGTCCCTGGCCGAGGCGTATCCCGGCGCGGACTTCCAGGTGCCGCCGTTCTTCCAGTTCGGCTCGTGGATCGGCGGCGACCGGGACGGCAATCCCTACGTCACGGCCGCGGTCACCCGGCAGACCCTGCACCGCAACGCGCTCGCCTCGCTCACGCGCTACCGCGACGGCGTGCGCGAGCTCGGCCGGACTCTCTCGCTGACAGAGCGCTCCCTGCCGCTGCCGGAGGGGTTCCGCCAGGAACTCGACCGGCAGCTCGCCGAGAGCGGACAGTCCCGGGCCATCACCCGGCGCAATCCCGGCGAGCCGTACCGCCAGTACCTCTCCTGCGTCCTGCGCAAGATCGAGGCGACCATCGCCCGCAACGAGGGGCAGCATCCCTCCGGCCCCGACTACGCCAGCGCCGACGGCCTGATCGAGGACCTGCGCGTCCTCGAGCGCGGGCTTGCGGATGCCAAGTGCGGGGCGCTCGGCCGCGACCTCGTCCGCCCGGTCCGGCGCATGGTCGAGATCTTCCGGTTCTCCACGGTCCGGCTGGACCTGCGCGAGAACACCACCCGGACCACCGATACGCTGCAGGCGCTCTGGCACCAGCGCAACGGCGAGGCCGAGCCTCCCGCTCTCGGCTCGGCCGCATGGCGGCACTGGCTCGAGGCGGAGCTCGCTCGGCCCCGGGACCCGGACCGCTCCTTCGAGAACCTGCCCGACGCCGCTCGCGAGACCCTGGCGACCTTCGCGCTCGTCGCCGAGATGCGCGAGGCTCTCGACCGGGAGGCGTTCGGCGCCTTCATCCTGTCGATGACCCGCTCGGTGGAGGACGTGCTCGGCGCCTACCTGCTCGCCAAGGAGGCCGGGGTGTTCCTCGACGCGGCCGGCACCGAGATCTGCCCGCTGCCGATCGTACCCCTGTTCGAGACCATCGACGACCTGCGGGCCGCCCCGGCGATCATGCGGGCGCTGCTCGCCGTGCCGGTGGTGCGCCGCTCCACCCGCTGGCAGGGCGGCGTGCAGGAGGTGATGATCGGCTACTCCGACTCCAACAAGGATGGCGGCTTCATCGCCGCCAACTGGGAGCTGTACAAGGCGCAGAGCAAGCTGACCCGCCTCGGCGAGGAGCTGGGTGTCGGCATCGCCTTCTTCCACGGGCGCGGCGGCTCGGTGAGCCGGGGCGGCGTGCCGACCCACCGGGGCATCATGGCCCAGCCGCCGGGCTCGATCCGCGGCCGGTTCCGCACCACCGAGCAGGGCGAGGTCGTCTCGTTCAAATACGCCAACCGCGGGACCGCCGCCTACCAGATGGAGCTGCTGGCGGCCTCGGTGTTCGAGCACGCGCTGGCGGGCGACGGCGAGCGGGCGGGCGCCGGCCACGACGACGCCCTTGAGGCGCTGGCCGGTGCCTCGCGGGCGGCCTACGTCCAGTTCCTCCAGACCGACGGCCTCGTCGACTATTTCCAGGCCGCCAGCCCCCTCGATGAGATCGCGCTCCTGAACATCGGCTCGCGTCCCGCCCGGCGATTCGGTGCCCGCTCGCTCTCTGACCTGCGGGCGATCCCCTGGGTGTTCGCGTGGTCTCAGAACCGGCACGTGATCACCGGCTGGTACGGGGTGGGTTCGGGCCTGGCGAGCTTCGTCGACGTGCGGGGCCGGGAGGGCGAGGCGACCCTGCGCCGCCTGTTCCACGAGTCCCGCGTGCTGCGCCTCGTCCTCGACGAGGTCGAGAAGACCCTGATGATGGTCGATCTCGACATCGCCCGCGCCTATGCCGGCCTCGTCCCCGACAGCGCCGTCCGCGAGCGGATCTTTTCGCTGATCGAAGCCGAGTACGCGTTGACCCGCGAGATGGTGCTGCGGGTGAGCGGCGGCTCGGACCTCGCTGAGCGCTTTCCCCTGTTCCGCGACCGGCTGAAAGGCCGGCTCCCGACCATCAACCAGGTCGGACGTGAGCAGGTGGAACTGCTCGCGCGCTATCGCGCCGAGACCGACGAGGACAGGCGGGAGGAGGTCAAGTCGGCCCTGCTCCTGTCGATCAACTGCATCGCGGTCGGCTTCGGCGCGACCGGATGAGGGGCTGAAACGCACCTTCCTCCCCGCAAGGGGGAGGGGAAAGCCGCCGAGGGACGAAAGGGCCAAGGGGAAAGCCCTCGCCGCTCTGTCGGCCGCCCATACAGGCCCCATGTTGTTACCGGAAGGTTGGGCATCCAAGCTCGCCGACGGCACCAGAACCGTTACCAGGAGAGAGAAACACCGATGAGCTTCACCCTGATCCAGCAGGCCAAGCCGCGCCTGCACCGCTCCGAGCTCGCCGTCCCGGGCTCCAACCCGACCTTCATGGAGAAATCGGCCCAGTCCGCAGCCGACGTCATCTTCCTCGATCTCGAGGACGCGGTCGCCCCCGACGA
Source organism: Methylobacterium sp. NEAU K (assembly GCF_030700285.1). GTDB lineage: Bacteria > Pseudomonadota > Alphaproteobacteria > Rhizobiales > Beijerinckiaceae > Methylobacterium. The sequence goes on from NZ_JAUYZJ010000001.1 coordinate 85,117, forward strand.
CAAGGAGAAGGCCCGCACCAACATCATCCAGGCGCTCAACGACCTGGATTGGGGCAACAAGACCATGATGATCCGCATCAACGGTCTCGACACCCACTACATGTACCGTGACGTGGTCGACATCGTCGAAGCCTGCCCGCGCCTCGACATGATCCTGATCCCGAAGGTGGGCGTGCCGGCGGACGTCTACGCCATCGACGTGCTGGTCACCCAGATCGAGCAGGCCAAGAAGCGCGAGAAGGCGATCGGCTTCGAGGTGCTGATCGAGACCGCGCTGGGCATGGCCAATGTCGAGGCGATCGCCCAGTCGTCGAAGCGCCTGGAGGCGATGTCCTTCGGCGTGGCCGATTACGCCGCCTCGACCCGCGCCCGCTCCACGGTGATCGGCGGCGTGAACCCCGACTTCTCGGTGCTCACCGACAAGGACGAGGCCGGCAACCGCCAGACCCATTGGCAGGACCCGTGGCTCTTCGCCCAGAACCGCATGCTGGTGGCCTGCCGCGCCTACGGCCTGCGGCCGATCGACGGCCCGTTCGGCGACTTCTCGGATCCGGACGGCTACACCTCGGCGGCCAAGCGCTGCGCGGCGCTCGGCTTCGAGGGCAAGTGGGCGATCCACCCGAGCCAGATCGAACTCGCCAACCAGGTCTTCACCCCCTCGGAGGCCGAGGTGACCAAGGCCCGCCGGATCCTGGAAGCCATGGAAGAGGCCGCCAAGGCCGGCCGCGGCGCCGTCTCCCTGGACGGGCGCCTCATCGACATCGCCTCGATCCGCATGGCCGAGGCCCTGATCGAGAAGGCGAACGCCATGAAGGCGTGAGGGTCATCCTCGCCCGTCTCCTCGCGGGGACGGGCGAGCCATGTTCGCGTCGCGGCTCAGATGATCGACCGCGACGCACTCCGTTCACGGCAACGTTAGAACGGCCGCGCGTCCGGCAACCGGGCGGCGGTCATCTCGGCCGGTGTCGGATCGCGGTGGACCACGATCCCGTTCGACCGGTCAGCGTCGATCAGGCCGAGGCGAGCGAACCCGTCGAGCCATCCATCCATCGGCCAGAATCCGTGGCGGGCATGGAAACGCGCGGCGTTGGCGACGATGTCGCGGAAGTGCTGCAGCGGCGGCTCGTAGCCCGGATGATGCTGGTGGTAGGCCCGCGGGCCGCCGAGGAACAGGATCGGCACGCCGGCCGTGTCCGCCCGAAAGGCGAGATCGGTGTCCTCCGCCCCGTATCCCGAGAAGGCCTCGTCGAAGCCGCCGAGCCGGTCGTAGGTCGCGGCACGCACCGCGAAGGCCAGCGACCAGAACAGGCCGGGTTGCGGCGCCGGCGCCACCGCGCCGGGAGGCGGGAAGGCGCGCACCGGGTGCGGCTCTCCGAGACGGTCCAGGTCGGCCTCGCGCCAGCCATCCGTCACCGCGCCGGCCGGGAGGTAGCCGATCTCGCAGCAGATCAGGCCGTCGTGGTCTGCGACTGCCCGCGACAGGCCGGCGACGAGGCCGGACGAGGGTATGCAGTCCACGTCGAGGAAGACCAGCGTGTCGGCCCGGGCCGCCCGGCGCCCGGCATTGCGCGCCGCCGCGAGCGGCAGGCCGGCCTGCGGGAACGGGATGCGCGCGACCGGGAAGGGCAGGTCCGGCAGGGGGCCGTCGTCGTCGCCGATCTCGACGACGATGCAGGCGTCGGGGGGCGTGCCGCGCCCGAGGCCCTCGAGCAGCCGGGCGAGATGCGCGCCCCGCCCTTTGTTGAGGGTGATGACCGCGGTGCTCACGAGCCGGTCCCGGTGCGCAGCACGTCGATCCGGTAGCTCTCGGTCCGCGACTGGTGCAGCACGCCCGCGAACGAGGCGGCCTGCGCGATGAAGCTCTCGGCGGCCCCGTCGCCCGATTGCGGGAAGTCGGTCTCCCCGAGCCAATGTACCAGCACCAGATCGCCGCTGAGCTCGGTGGCGCCGCCGACGCGGCGGACCAGGTCTGCGAGGTCCGGCGGCGCGAGAAAATACAGGAACTCGGACAGCACGATCAGGTCGAACCGGCCTTCCGGCCAGTCGGCCGGCACGGCGCCCTGCCGGATCTCCACCGTCGGCCGGTCGGCGCAGCGGGCGCGGGCGGCCTCCACCGCCTTCGGAACCGGATCGCTCGCCAGGAGCCGGTCGCACCGCTCGGATAGGGCGCGGGTGAACACGCCGATCGCGCAGGCCGGCTCGAAGGCGGCGCGGTAGCGTTCCCGGGGCAGGCAGGCCAGCGTCGCCGCGTATTTGTCGCGCTCGTAGGCGGATGTGGCGAAGTGCCAGGGATCCGGGTCGCTGGCATAGATGCCGGCGAAGTAGTCGCCCGGCATAGTCTGCGTGTGCCGGCTCATGCGGTGACCGCGACGAAACGCTCGTAGGGGCCGCAGAGCCGCGCGATCATCGCGGGCTCCAGGCGGAAGCCCTGGGGGTCGTCCGAGATCAGGTCTGTGGTCTGCGATTCGTGCGCGGCGACTGCCCTGGCCTTGGTCTCGCGGTACGCGGAGACGTCGAGGCGCAGGCCCGCGGGCGCGGGCCCGACCTCCGTCTCCGAGGGCAGGGTCCAGCCCCAGACCGGGTACTCGTAGACCGTCACACCCGGCATGTGCGGACGGGCCAGACCGACGATCGCGGCGGCGGCCTTGTGGTCGCAATGGGGATCGTGCCGCCAGGTCACGAACACCGCGCCGGCGCCGCAATCGGCGGCCGCCTGCGCCACCGCGCGCGCGGCCGCCTCGGCCGCCGGCCCTTCGCTCGGCACATGCGCGTCAGGTAGGCGCAGGAAGGTGACGTCGTCGGCCATGAGGCCGAGGATCGCCACCGCCCGGAGCGTCTCCGTCTCGCGCAGGATACGCAGCCTGTCGGGTGGATACAGGCGGGAATGGGTGTGCGAGCCGCAGCCGTCGCTGACCACAACGAGGTGGACGGGCCGGCCGGCAGCGCGCGCCGCTGCGATCAGGCCGCCGCAGCCCAGGCTCTCGTCGTCGGGATGGGGGGCGACGACCACGAGGCCGCCGCTCGCCACCAGCGCGTCGAGGCGCGCGATCGGAAGCGCGTCGGCCGCCGCGAGGAAAGCCTCGGCTCGCATCAGCGTGGCTCCGCCGAGGCTGCGAAGGGCGTGCAACGCGCACCGTTCCGAGATTGGCTATTGACGAGATCGGTCACGGATCGCTCCTGAGCGGGTCGAGCCCCCGGGCTATCGGCCATGGCGGCTGAACGCGTCATGAGCAGCGCTCCCGCGGGCGACGGAGCGGTCCGCAGCCGGACGATCCGTTAGCGGTCATTCTCGGTGGTCAGCGCATCGGGTCGGACCCCCTCGTCGGTCTCCCGCCGGGCCGCGAGGTGCACGCCGGGACTTTGCCCGTCGTCGAAGACCGCGCCGGCCGCACACAGCGCGCTGCGCAGGGCCTCGATCTGTCCGCTCGGCGGGTCGCCATAGCCGCCCTCGAATTCGCGCACGAACCGCTCATCGAGGCCGACCTTGGCGGCGAGGTCCGCCTCGGACCATCCGAGCAACCCGCGTGCGCCGCGTGACTGCGCCGGGCTCATCGACGGTACGCTCGCCCCGGTCTGGCCGCCCTCGTCCGATCCTGCCACGTCGTCCTCCCATGCGCGATCATCACCAACGATATCTGCCGCCGATCGTTTCCGGAGGCCCGCCGATGTGCCACGACCATAATTGTGCTGAAATCCTGGCGCATCGGCCCAAGCGAATGGATTCGGGGCAGCCTCGGCGCGCGCGGTCGCGTCGAGCGTGGCAAGTGCGCCGGGCGCGGCCCCTCCGGATGGACGAAGACCTGAGCGCATAGCGCGCGAGAAGGGGCGGAACGATGAGAGCTGTGCTGATCGCGACCCTGGCCTGTGCCGTGCTGGCCGTGGACCTGTCTGCAGCGACGCAGGCCCAGGCCCAGATGGGCGGCGCGACAGGCTTCGGCCGCGGCAATCGCCGGCCCGGCGGCGAGGACGAGAAGAAGCCGCAATACGTGCCGGGCGCCAAGGCCAGCGAGAAGATCTTCCCGCTCGACTCGACCTGGACGGCGGTGAGCCTCAACGGCAAGCCGTTCACCGGCGGCGACCGTCCGAGCTTCATCATCGACAAGCAGTACCGCGCCCGCGGCTACGGCGGCTGCAACACGTTTGCGGCCACCGCCTTCCCGCTCAAGGAGCAGCACATCGCCGTCGGCCCCCTCGCGCTGACCAAGAAGAGCTGCGACAAGGGCTTGGCGGCCACCGAGCAGGCCTTCTTCATCGCCCTGCGCACGGCGGCGGTGTGGGACATGGTCGGCTCTCAGCTCGTGCTGAAGAGCCCGAGCGGCGAACTGAAGTTCGACCGCGCTCTTTAAGGACCGGTTCACCACGCCACACGATCGCGTCTTCCGATTCAGCGGACTTTGAGGGCCGCAGGGACTTCCTCCTCCTGTATCGAGGAGGCGACGGATGCCAGTCGGGATCGGTTTCGGGCAGAGAGTACCCTTTCGCCCCGGTGTGTCGCTGTCCCTGCGCTTCACCGCACCAATGGGATTTCATCCCGGCGCGCTCTGGCTCGCCGCGGCCGCGCCGGTGCTGGCGACGCTGTTGCTGATCTCCCGGCTGGCCGCCTGACGGGAAGGCGTTCAGTCTCGATCCGGCGCTCGCGCATCGGCCTGGACATCGGATCCAGGACGAAGCGCGATCTCCTTGACCGATGCATCGCCTTTTTTCCGAAAGCTGACCGATACCGTCGGGGAGAGTCTCTAAGCCAGCGCGCCGTTCGATGCCGCGCAGCCGAATCCGGTCACTCCGAGTCCCGCCGCTCCCGATCCTCGTCATCCTCGGACCGACCCTCGTTATCCGCCGGGGCTTGGGTGTGTGCCATCACCGGCGGGAACAGCGCCGCCAAGCCCGCAGCGACGCCGTACAGAACCGGATCGGCATTCAGGCCCACACGCGGCGGGTGGATTTCGCTTTTCATCATTATGAGCCTGCCGGTCTCGCCTTCAGGCGAGCATCGGGCCGAGTCCTCATGACTGCACCGTGGCCGCTTGAGAACATTCAATGCCTCGCCCCGCGTTTCGTTGCCGCAGGAAGGAGGAATTTTTCGCGCCAACACTTTCAGATCCATCCACGGTTCCGTGCCGGATCATGCTCAATTCTCAGCCGCGCCGCCTGAGAACGACGACAGGCCTTGCACTTGAAATCCGGCAGGTGGCCGGCACGATGCTGATCATTGCGGCGCTCGGGCAGCGCGCCTGGCAAATCTGGGCCGCCACGATCTGATCGCCCCCGCAGGCTTCTGCGAAGCAGAACGTCCCGAGATCCTCACAGGTCGCCAGAAAACCGCTGGCCGGCGCGCCATCGCGCAGATCGGCCGCCACCGCGGTCTGGGCCAGCAGGAATCCCGCGAGGCCGATCGATGCCGAGAGCCGCGTCATCCGCCTCAAACCCGCGCCTCAGATCCGGTGTCCCGGCAGCCTAGCATTGGCAGGGCGGCCGGACCTGTGCCATTCCGGCGACAGGCGATGAGCATCGTCGGCTCCGACGCCTCGCCGGCCCTCGAACGCCGCCCCCGAGATCAGCCACCGCGACGGAAGCTAGCCATGCCGCTCTACGCCCTCGACGACCATGCGCCGGACCTTGCCGATCCCGCCCGGGTCTGGATCGCGCCCGATGCGCAGGTGATCGGCCGCGTCCATCTCGGCCTCGATGTCGGGATCTGGTTCGGCGCGGCCCTGCGCGGCGACAACGAGCCGATCCGCATCGGCGATCGCAGCAACGTGCAGGAGGGGGTGATCATGCACGTCGATCCCGGTTACCCGCTCGTGATCGGCGCGGACGTCACGGTGGGTCACGGCGCCATCGTCCACGGCTGCACGATCGGAGACGGTAGCCTCGTGGGCATGGGGGCGACGGTGCTGAACGGCGCCCGCATCGGTCGCGGTTGCCTCGTCGGGGCGAACGCGCTGGTCACCGAGGGCAAGGATTTTCCGGACCACAGCCTGATCGTCGGTGCGCCGGCCAAGGCCGTTCGGACCCTCGACGCGGCGGCAGTCGAGGGCCTGCGGCAGGCCGCCCTGCGCTACGTCGAAAATGCCAAGCGCTACAGGACCGGCCTGCGCCGCATCGACGGCTGAGCGGGACCGGCCGCTCCGCGCGGAAGAAGCCGGCCGCCGAAGTTACTTCTTGTTCTTCGCCCGCTCGATCGCTTCCTCGATCAGCCGGTGGGCTTCCTCCTTGTCGCCCCAACGGACGAACTTGACCCACTTTCCGGGCTCAAGATCCTTGTAGTGCTCGAAGAAGTGCTGGATCTGTTGGATCGTGATCTCGGGCAGGTCTGTGTAGTTCTCGACCCGGTCGTAGCGCTTGGTCAGGTGGCGGGAGGGCACCGCGATGACCTTCTCGTCCTCGCCGCCCTCATCCTGCATCACCATCACGCCGACGGGGCGCGCGCTGATGATCGCGCCCGGCAGCACCGCGCGGGTGTTGGCCACCAGCACGTCACAGGGGTCGCCGTCCCCCGACAGGGTGTGGGGGATGAAGCCGTAGTTCCCAGGATAGAACATCGGCGTATAGAGGAAGCGGTCGACGACCAGCGCGCCGGATTCCTTGTCCATCTCGTACTTGATCGGCTCGCCGCCGAGCGGCACCTCGACGATCACGTTGACGTCGTGCGGCGGCTTCTTGCCGAGCGGGATGGCGTCGATCTTCATGGCGTATCGCTTCCGGGATGCGGTCTGTTCCGCTTCCCCGACCTCTTAGTGGCCCCGTCCGGGGATGCAAATCTGTCTCGCCCCCGGCTCGGCAACGAGTCCAGGAAAACGTTAGCTGAAGATATAGCCGACCTTGGGCAGCGCGACCCCCGCGACCCGGTCCAGAACCCGCGGACCCGGCTGGCCGCCGAGCCCCTCGTAGAAGGCGGCGGCCCGAACATTGTCTTCCAGGCTCCAGACGCCGAGCCGGCTCAGCCCGTGATCCGCGAGGTCGTTGCGAACCGCCTTGAACAGGCGGCGTCCGAGGCCGATGCCTTGGTATTCCGGCAGGAGATAGATCTCGTCGATCTCCGCGTCGGTGCCGAGCGCGCGGCTGCGCGTGCGCCCGTAGGCCGCGTAGCCGACCACCAGGTCGCCTGTGTCGACGACCGCGATCGGGCGGCCGCGGCGCAGGGCGCTGCGCCACCATGCGCGGTCCCGGCCGGCGATCAGTCGCTCCAGCGCCACCCCCGGTATGATGCCGCGATAGGCCTCGCGCCACGAGGCGTCGAACACCCGCGACAAGGCACCGAGGAGATCGGCCTCGCGAGCCCGGCGGATGCTCGTGGTGCGCGTACTCATGGGCCTCAAGCCTCCCCTCGTCCGACTGTCGGATAACCCGCGCAGTTCGCCCAGGTTCGATCCCGATCCGGGCGGAGTGAAGGCAAGATCGGCGCCGATTCTCCGGGACCCGACGGCTCGGCGTCGGACATCGGACCCGACCTCCCGCCCCGCGCACGAATTGCGGGCCTTCCGGGCGGCTGATAGAGGCGGTCCCACCTCCGCAGCAGCACACCGACCTTGTTCAACCGCTTCCTCAAGCCCGAGACGCGCTACGCGCGGCGCATGGCCCGGATCGCCCGCTTCGAGCGGCCGATCGCGGGACCCGGCGACCGGCTGAGGGCGTGGGCGAACATGCTGCTGATCGACCACGGGGTGTTCCGGCTGGCCTACCTCAACCGCCACCGGGTCGGTTCCGGAGGCCTCTGGCGCTCGGCCCAGCCCGGCCCGCACCAGCTCGCCCGGTTCCGCGCCGAGGGCGTACGCACGATCATCTCCCTGCGCGGCGGGCGCGAGCACGGGTCCTGGCCGCTTCAACGGGAGGCCTGCGAGCGCCACGGCCTCACCCTGGTCGAGTTCGTGCTGCGCTCCCGGGAGGCCCCCGACCGCGCCACGATTCTCGGCGCGAAGGCCTTCTTCGCGGGCATCCAGTACCCGGCGGTGATGCACTGCAAGTCGGGGGCCGACCGGGCCGGACTGGCCTCGGCCCTCTATCTCATCCTCCACGAGGGCCGCCCCGTGGCCGAGGCCGCCCGGCAGCTCTCGGCCCGCTACGGCCACCTCCGCTTCGCCAAGACCGGTATCCTCGACGCGTTCTTCGCCCGCTACCGCGCGGAGGGGGAGGCGAACGGCATCGACTTCCTGACCTGGGTCGAGACCGTCTACGACCCGGAGGCGCTCAAGCGCGATTTCCGGCCCGGATTCTGGTCCGACCTGGCCGTGGACCGGGTGCTGCGGCGGGAGTGAGGGGCGTCACTCCGCGGCCGGACGCGCCGCCTCGCGGAACGGGTGGGCCGGGTAGATGCCGATCACCCGCAGCTCGCGCGAGAAGTAGCCGAGCTCGTCGAGCGCGCGGGCGAGGCCCGGATCCTCGGGATGGCCGTCCACCTCCGCGTAGAACTGCGTGGCGGTGAACTCGCCGTCCATCATGTAGCTCTCGAGCTTCGTCATGTTGACGCCGTTCGTCGCGAAGCCGCCGAGCGCCTTGTAGAGCGCGGCCGGGATGTTGCGGACGCGGAAGACGAAGCTCGTCACGCATGGGCCCGTCGCCGCGATCGGCTCGGGGTCCGGCGAGAACACCACGAAGCGGGTGGTGTTGTGCGCCTCGTCCTCGACGTCGCGCTCCAGGATGTCGAGGCCGTAGACCTCGGCGGCGAGCGCGGGCGCCAGCGCGGCCCGGCTGGGGTCGCCGATCTCCGCGACCTCGCGCGCGGCCCCGGCGGTGTCGCCGGCCACGACCGCCTTCAGGCCGAGGCGCCGGACGATCCGGCGGCACTGGCCGAGGGCATGGACGTGGCTGTGCACGCTCCGCAGGGTCTCGACCGACGTGCCGGGCAGCACCATCAGCTGGAAGTGGATCGGCAGGAAGTGCTCGGCCACGATATGCAGCGGCGAGGTCGGGATCAGGTGGTGGATGTCGGCCACGCGACCCGCGATGGAGTTCTCGATCGGGATCATCGCCCGCTGGGCCCGACCCTCCGTGACCGCCGCGAAAGCGTCTTCGAAGGTGGCGCAGGGCAGGGCGGTCCAGTCCGGGAACGCCTGGGAGCAGATGATATGCGAGTTGGCCCCGGGCTCACCCTGATAGGCGATGGTGCGGTCGGTCATGGTCGGCAAGGATTCGGTCACGCGTTCAGTTCAGGCGGCGGGATTGGAGCAGGGCGCGGGCGCGCTCCAGGTCGGCGGGCGTGTCGACGCCCAGCGGCAGGTCGTCGACGATGACGGCGTCGATCCGCATCCCCGCCTCGAGCGCCCGCAGCTGCTCCAGCTTCTCCCGGGTCTCCAGCTCCCCCGGGGGCAGGGCGACGAAACGGGTCAGCGCGGTGCGGCGGTAGGCGTAGAGGCCGATATGGTGCCAGAGCGGCCCTTCGCCCCAGGGGGCGCGGGCGCGGGTGAAGTAGAGGGCGCGGAGGCGGCCGGGGCCGACCGCGTGGCCCACGAGCTTGACCACATTGGGGTTGTCCGCCTCATGCGCGTCGGTGATCGGCGCGCAGAGCGTGACGATGTCCACGGCCCGGTCGGCCAGCGGGGCGACCGACGCCCCGATGATCGCAGGGTCGATGGTCGGCAGGTCGCCCTGCACGTTGACCACCACGTCGTGGTGCCCTTGGGGATCGACGGCCTCCAGGGCCTCCGCGAGACGGTCAGACCCGGACGGATGGTCGGCCCGGGTCATCACGGCGAGGCCCCCCGCGGCCTCCACGGTCCGGGCGATCTCCGCCGTGTCGGTGGCGACCACCACGGGGCCGATGCCTGCCGCGACGGCCCGGCGCCAGACATGTACGATCATCGCCTCGCCGGCGATCTCGGCGAGCGGCTTGTTCGGCAGTCGCGTCGCCGCGAGGCGGGCTGGAATCAAGATCAGGGGATCGGACATGGGTGCTCGGACCTGAGGCGACGAGTCCGCGGGCGGGCGCGGCTGCTTATCAGGCCCATCCCCGGTTGTCGTCCCCCGGCCCGGACCGGGAGGAGACCCGACAAGCCGGAAGAATGCTGCCGGCGGGTGACAAGCTGGGCAATTTGGCTCTGCGGTTCGTCCCCGCGACAGTGCGGATCCCACCACTGCCATTGTCAAGATCGTGCCGGAACGGCTAAGCACCCTTGAAATCTTCCAAGGTCCTGCGTCCCGGCCAACCCGTGGCGGGCGCGGGCAGATCGAGAGAAGAGCATGAACTCGTTCGAGGTGAACAAGGTCCTCGGCGCCGTCCTCGGCGCCCTATTGTTCGCGGCTGGATCGGGTTTCGTCGCCGAGCTGATCTACCATCCGAGACCGGCTGGAAAAGCCGGCTACGACCTGCCCGAGCCCGAGCCCCAGAGTGCCGCCGCCGCGCCGGAGGCCGCCAAGGTCGAGCCGATCGCCGTCCGGCTCGCGAGCGCCAATGCCGAAAAGGGTGAGGCCGGCACCAAGGCCTGCCACGCCTGCCATAATTTCGAGAAGGGCGGCCCCAACAAGGTCGGCCCGGACCTGTACGGCGTCGTGGAGCGGCCGAAGGGCTCGCATCCCGGCTTCGAGTATTCGGCGGCCCTCAAGGAGAAGGGCGGGGCCTGGACCTACGCCGACCTCGACGAGTTCCTGACGAACCCGAAGGCCTACGCGAAGGGAACCAAGATGGCGTTCGCCGGCATCGCTTCGCCGCAGGAGCGTGCCAACGTCATCGCCTACTTGCGCACCAACGCGGACGCGCCCAAGCCGCTGCCCGCCGTCGAGAAGGGCGATGCGCCGCCGGCGGCGACCCCCGCGGCGGCCAAGCCCGAGGATAAGCCGTCCGCCGCCAAGCCGGCCGCGTCGAAGCCGTCCGAGGGCGCGGAAAGCCCGGCCAAGCCGGCCGACACCGGTACCGCCCCGCCGGTCCAGGAAAAGTCCCCGGGCAGCCCGCGCACGACCGGCGAATCGAGCGACCGCAACGCGCCGTCGCCGCCGGCCAGCGCCCATGACGGCGACCAGCAGGGCACGCCCTCGAGCCTGATCCCGGCCGAGCCGACCGCGCCGTCTTCCCCGGCCGCCAAGGAGCCGCCGGCGCAGGCCAACCCCGAGGCGGTGGACCGGGCCAAGGACCTTGAGATCGGCGGCCCGACGAAGGACGAGAATGCGCCGCTGCCGACACCCAAGCCCTAGCACCGGGTGAGCGGGCCGGGCTCAGGCCCGGCCTTTGCCTTCGGACGGCCGCGACCCGACCTTCGACCGGGTCGGAAACCGCGAAGGAACCTCCCTTGCCAGATCGAGGTCCCGATGCGGCGGAGCGCCGGGCGCCCCTGCCGTTGCTGGTCGCCGTGACCATGACCGGCACGGTGGCCCTGCACATCTTCGTGCCCGCGCTCGCCGCCGCTGCCGCCGACCTCGGCACCACCACCGCCGGCGCGCAGCTCACAATCACCGTCTACCTGATCGGGCTCGCCGGCGGTCAGCTCCTCTACGGTCCGCTCTCGGATCGCTACGGCCGCCGGCCGATCCTGATCGGCGGGCTCGGCCTCTATCTCGCCGGGCTGCTGCTGGCGATTCCCGCACCGAATATCGGCGTCCTGCTGGTGGCGCGCGTCCTGCAGTCGCTCGGCGCCTGCGGATCCCTGGTGATCGGCCGGGCGATGGTGCGGGACGTCTCGACCCGCGAGGACGCCGCCCGGAAGCTGGCGATCCTGACCACCGCGATGACGCTCACGCCGGCCCTCGCGCCCGCGATCGGCGGCGTGGTCAACGAGGCCTTCGGCTGGCGCGCCGTGTTCGTGGTTCTGGCCGGGATCGTCGCCCTGCTCGGAGCCCTGGTGGTCTTCACCCTGCCGGAGACCAACCGGCACAAGGTGGCGCTGCCGGGATTCGGCGCGGTGCTGGCCGGCTACCTACGGCTGGTGCGGGTGCCGGTGTTCCGCGCCTACCTGGTGGCGGGGGCCTGCGGCGGCACCAGCCTCTATGCGTTCCTGGCGGTGGCGCCGTTCCTCCTCGTGGATCGGCTCGGGCGCTCGTCGCAGGAGGTCGGGTTCGATTGCCTGATCGTGGTGTTCGGCATGGTCGGCGGCGCCGTGCTGGCGAGCCACCTCGCCGCGCGGATGCCGATCCGAAAGGCGGCGCGGCGCGGCAACCTCCTCTGCATCGCGGCGGCGCTGTCGCTGCTGGCCATCGACCGGACGGGTATGCTCGGCGTCGTCAGCCTGATCGTGCCGCTCTTCGCCTACGCGGTGGGCGTCGGCCTGCTCAGCCCCAACGCGGTGGCGGGCCTGATGAACGTCGATCCGCATGCGGCCGGCTCCGCCTCCAGCCTCTACGGCTTCACGCAGATGACCTTCGGCGCGCTGTTCACGGCCGCGGCCTCCGCGTGGCCCGCGACCTCGGCGACCCCCGTGGCGCTGGCGCTGCTGGCGGCCGGGCTGATCGCCGCGCTGGCGCTGCGGCGTGCGTGAGGCTCTGGTGCCGCGTGCCTGGGATCGCCGTTTTGGAACGGTCCCGGCGGGTTCGGAATTGAGGGCCAACAACCAGAAGGAGAATCGCCATGCAGCGCTTGCCCATGATCGTCCTCGCCACGCTGGCTCTCGGCGGGAGCGCCTTCGCGGCCGAGCAGGGCGCATCGTCCCGGACGCCGGGTCACGAGATGCAGGACCGCGGAAGCAAGGCGGGCAGCCCCGGAGCGTCCGGGTATGCGCCGGGTCACGAGATGAAGTCGGGCACCTCGGACACGACCGGCTCGACGTCGCGGATGGGCGGTTCGGGGACCGGAACCTCCGGGACTTCCGGGTCCGGCACCCGTCGGTAACGGCGACCCGGCTTGCCCCGCCTGACGCATTCGGTCGGGCGGGGCGATCCTTGACACATCGAGGTCCGGGTCGGCCTCCTCCGCTGTGGCCGCGCGGCGCGACGCCGATATGCCGCTCGGGCCCCCTATGCGCGCACCGCCTCGACGAGGCCGGAGACGCCCTCGCAGAACCCGGCCGCCAGCTCCAGCCACAGGAGGCGCGCGGGGTCCACCGGTCCCGGCAGGCTCAGGCGCCCCGGCGGAACCGGGGTGAAACCGAATCGGCTGTAGTAGGGCGCGTCGCCCACCAGGATCACCAAGCCCTCGCCCGCCTGCCGCGCCGCATCGATCGCCGCCCGGGTCAGGGTGCTGCCGATCCCACGGCCCTCGAAGCTCGGATCCACCGCCAGGGGGCCGAGCATCACGAAGCGTGCCGCCCCGCTGCGCACCGGGCCCATCCGCACCGAGCCCACAAGGAAGCTGCCGACCGAGGCGGTGACGCCCAGGTCGACCCGCTCGGCCGCCCCCTCGCGCAGGCGATAGGCGGTTCGGGCGAAGCGGCCGGGGCCGAAGGCACGAGCCTGGAGGCGCTCGATGGCGGGGGCGTCCTCCGGCCGCTCGGGCCGGATGACGAGAGACAATGCGGTCACGGCAGGCTCGCGGGTCGAACCATCGCCGCGTAGCAGCGCCGGCCCGGGGCCGCAAACGCCGGGCCTACTCGGCCGCCGCCAGGGCGGGTCGCACACCGCCCTGCGTCAGCCGGAGGAAGCCGATCGCCGAGAGCCAGATCACCGCCCCGCAGGCGGCGGCGCAGCCGAGCACCAGCGAGAAGCCACCGCGATCGTGCAGGAGCGCGATGGCCGGGACCACGAAGCCGCTCGCGGTGAAGCCCACGAAATAGCGCACGCTGTAGGCCCGCGCCCGGTAGGCGGGGGGCACGTAGCGGGCGATCATCGCGTCGTTGATCACCACCTGCCCGTAGATCGCCGTCATCGCCAGCACGAGGCCGGCGAGCAGCGGCAGGCCTGTGGAGACGGCGGCGATCCCGAGCCCCAGCGGCTGCAGGACAGAGAGCGCCACGAACAGCGACGGCAGGCTGTAGCGGTCGATCAGGCGGCCCATGGCGAGCTGCATCAGGGCGCCGAACAGGAACACCAGCGTCGCGATCGATCCGATCAGCGCCAGCGGCAGCGCGTGGCCGACGCCCTCGTCGATCACCTTTGGCAGGCTGATCGTGGTCAGGTTGAAGGTCAGGCCGCCGGCGAAGATCGCCAGCGCGAACATCGCCATCAGCGCCCAGGGCCGGGTCACCGGAATGACCGCTGCCCCGCCGGCCTTCGTCCCGGCGGCCTCGCCGTCGCCGGGCACCAGCGCCAGGAAGGCGGCCCCGCAGGCGAGGCAAATCAGGCCCGGCACCACGAAGGCCGCGCGCCAGCCGACGGTGGCGGCGAGCAGCGCGGTAACCCCGGAGGCCGAGGCCGCGCCGAAATTGCCCCAGACGCCGTTGAGGCCGAGGTCGCGCCCGAGCCGCCGGGCATGGGTCACCAGCATGGTCGAGCCGACCGGGTGGTAGATCGCCGAGGCGAGGCCGAGCACGCAGAGCCAGAGGGCGAAGCCCAGCGGGGTCGAGGCGCTCGCCACCCCGAGGCAGGACATCCCGTAGCCGAGGAAGAAGACCGCCAGCATGGTGCGCCGGCCGAACCGGTCCGCGAGCCAGCCCATCGGCAGCGAGCACAGGCCGAAGGCCACGAAGGCGCCGGTGGCGAGGCCGATCAGCTCGCCGTAGCCGAGCCCCGTCTGGGCCGCGATGGCGATGACCGCCGTGGGGTAGATCAGCAGCACGAAATGGTCGAGGGCATGCGCGATGTTGACGAAGCGCAGCGTGCGGCGGGACAGTGTTTCCGAATCCATCGCGGCGTATCCTCCGGGACCGAACCTTGATAGCCTGACCCGATGGAGGCGTCGGGCCGGATATGTATGCAAACGGGCCATTTGCGTCGGGCATCCGGTCCCAGAACGGTCGTTCGACCGACGCGGCAGACTATCAGGACGTGCCCCGCGCGGTGGCGGTGATGCCCAAGGCCTACGCGGCCGGTATGTACCTGGACCGGCACTTCCACCCGCGCGCGCAGCTCCTCTACGCAACCGCGGGCCTGATGATGGCGTCGGCCGAGGACGGCACTTGGGTCGTGCCGGAGGGCCATGCCCTGTGGATCCCGCCGCGGCTTCCGCACGCGGTGGCGACGCACGGCGCGGTGGCGATGTGCTCGGCCTATCTCGACCCGGCCGCCGTGGCGGCCTTCCCGGGGAGCTGCCGGGTGATCCTGGTGTCGCCGTTGCTGGCCGCCGCCCTGGCAGCCCTCGGCGAGGAGCCGGTGCTCTACGACGAGGCGGACCGCGGCGGCCATCTCGCCGCCCTGGTGCTCGATGAGATCGGCCGCGCCCCCGAGACCCCGCTCGCCCTGCCGCTACCCCGCGATGCCCGCCTGCGCCGGGTCTGCCTCGGCCTGATCGAGGATCCGGCCTGCGAGGACGATCTCGACGCCTGGGCCGACCGCGCCGGGGCGAGCCGGCGGACGCTGACCCGCGGGTTCCGCGCGGAGACCGGCCTCAGTTTCGGCGACTGGCGGGCGCGAGCCCGGGTGATCCGCGCGCTCGCCCTGGCGGCCGATGGACGGCCCCCGGGGGCGGTCGCGGCGGCGGTGGGCTACAGGAGCGCCCAGGCCCTGCGCGCGACGGTGGGGCGGGCGCTGGGAGCCGAAGGTGCTCCGGCCTCCAGAGGCGAGCACCGACGCGTGAGGCCCCGAGCGGCAGAGGCGGCGCCGTGATGTCCGGGACGCGGACCGGCGCAGGCCGGTAAGGTCCGCGTCCCGGGTCTGCCGGGGACCCAGCCCGAGCGGATCCGGATGGAGCGCCTCGGACCGGGGCCGGTTCCCCGGAGCCGCTTAGGCGGCCTGCTTCGCGTCCTCGATGAGTTCGTCGGCAGGCCCGAAGAACTCGAATTTCACACGCTCGGCCGGGACGCCGTTGCGCAGGAGACCGTTCACCAGCGCGCGCAGGAACGGCTTGGGACCGCAGAGGTAGTAGGTCGCGCGCTCGTGCGGGGTCTGCTTCACCAACCAGTCCGCCGTGATCAATCCCGGAAGGTCGTAGTGCTCCCCTTGCCTGTCTCCCGCCTCGGGTTCGGCGTAGAAGGTCTGCACCCGGAGATTCCCGCGGTTCGACGCGAGGGTCCGGGCATGGTCGCGCATGGCATGCACCCGGCCGTTCACGGCTGCGTGGATGTACCAGGTCGGCCGGTCCGGGCTGACCTCGGAGACGGTCTCCAGCATGCTCATCATCGGCGTGAGCCCGACGCCACCGCTGACCAGGACCACCGGCTCACCGCCTTGGACATCGAGGAAGAATTCGCCCGCCGGCGCCGCGACCTTGAGCACGGTCCCCGGGCGCACATGGTCGTGGAGCCAATTCGAGACGAGGCCGGCGGGCCGGCCGGCCTCGCCCTCGCGCTTGACGGTGATGCGGTAGGCGCGGTCGTTCGGCGCGCAGGAGATCGAGTAGTTCCGCTTCAGGACGCCGCGGCCCGGGAGGTTCAGGAGAAGGCTCAGATACTGCCCCGGCCTGTGCCGCAGCACCGGGCCGCCATCGACCGGGACCAGGATCAGGGAGCGGATGGTCTCACTCTCCGGACAATCGCTCTCGACGACGAAGTCACGCCAGCCGTTCCAGCCACCGGGCTTGGCGGCAAGCTCCCGGTAGATCGTGGCCTCGCGGCCGATCAGAAGCTCTGCCAGGAACCAATACGCCTCGCCCCAGGCGGCGCAGATTTCGGGTGTCGCGGCCTCGCCGAGCACATCGCCGATGGCGCCCAGCAGGGCGTCGGCCACGTGGGGATAGTGCTCCGGCAGGATGTTGAGCGCGACGTGCTTCTGCGCGATGCGCTCGACCGCCCCCCCGAGGGCGCCGAGATTGTCGATGTTGCGGGCGTAGGCCAGAACGGCCTGGGCAAGCGCCTTGGGCTGCGAGCCGGTCTCGCCATGGTGCGACTGGTTGAAGAGGTCGCGCATCTCCGCGTTCTGGAACAGGCGCTCGTACATGCGCCGGGTGATGGTCAGACCGTGCGCCTCCAGGGCGGGCACGGTGGCCTTGATGGTGGCAACGGTAGCGGGGGCGAGCGGTGTGGGCATAGCTGCAACTCTGAAAGGTGCATCGGACATACATCTTTTAGCTCGGCCGTGTAAAAGATGCAAGTTATATATACCTTATGTCCGGGCGCCGGGATGTCGGGCGGATGGCCGGGAGGAGCGCCCTTGGGCCGGCGAGCACCGGAGGCGTCTCTCGCATGCGACCAGCCGCCGATGAGCCCGGACCATCGAAGTCTCGAAGAACGGGGCGTTCTGGAGTTGAAATGCGTCTGACCCGCTATACCGATTACGCCCTGCGCACCCTGATCTACGTCGGCCTGCACGAGCCCGGGCAGAGCTCGATCGCCGAGATCGCGCGGGCCTACGGCATCTCGGAAAACCACCTGACCAAGGTGGTTCATCAGCTGGGACGCCTGGGGCTGATCCGGACGATCCGGGGGCGGGGCGGCGGTCTGCGGCTGGCGAAGCCTCCTGCCGAGATCGTCATCGGCGCGGTCGTGCGCCAGACCGAGGACGATCTCGCGCTGGTCGAGTGCTTCGACAACGGCGCCTGCGCGATCACCGCGCCATGCCGCTTACGTCGGGCCCTCGGCGAGGCGCTGGCGGCCTTCCTCGCCGTCCTCGACAGCTACACGCTGGCGGATCTCATCGGCGGTCCGGAAGGGGGTGAGATCGCGCAGCTCCTGGGCCTTGCCGTCCCCGCGGCCGACGCGCGCGACGGCCGAGCCGGCGCCGGCGGCACCCCGATCGGCTGACGGACCATCGACCGCCGGCTTCACGTCGCGCGTGCCGAAAAATCGATGCGCGGGTCGATCCAGACGTAGATCAGGTCCGACAGGAGGTTCACGGCCAGCCCGAGCAGGGAGAAAATGTAGAGCGTCGCGAACACCACCGGGTAATCGCGACCGACGATCGCCCGGAACGACAATTCGCCCAGGCCGTCCAGCGAAAAGATCGTCTCGATCAGCAGCGAGCCTGTGAAGAAGGCCGAGATGAAGGCGCCGGGGAAGCCCGCGATCACGATCAGCATGGCGTTGCGGAAGACGTGGCCGTAGAGCACCCGCCGCTCGGACAGGCCCTTCATCCTTGCGGTGAGCACGTATTGCTTGCGGATCTCGTCGAGGAACGAGTTCTTTGTGAGCAGGGTCGAGGTTGCGAAGGCGCCGATCACCAGGGCGGTGAGCGGCAGCGCCATGTGCCAAGCGTAGTCGGTGAGCCTGTGCCAGGGAGAAAAACCCTCCCAGCCCTCGCTGGTCAGGCCGCGCAGCGGGAACCACTGGTAGAACGACCCGCCCGCGAACAGGATGATCAGCATCAGCCCGAACATGAAGCCCGGGATCGCGTAGCCGATGATCACCACGAAGGAGGTCCAGCGGTCGAAGCGCTCGCCGTCCTTCACGGCCTTGCGGATCCCGAGCGGGATCGAGATCGCGTAGGACAGGAGCGTCATCCACAGGCCCAGCGAGATCGAGACCGGCAGGCGCTCCTTGATCAGCTGGATCACGGTCACGTCGCGAAAATAGCTGCGCCCGAAATCGAACCGGACGTAGTCCCAGAGCATCTTGGCGAAGCGCTCTGGCGCCGGCTTGTCGAAGCCGAACTGCTTCTCCAGCTTGGCGATGAATTCGGGGCTCAGGCCTTGCGCGCCGCGGTAGCGGGAGCTGGCCTCGCCGCCGCCCATCGCCCGACTGCCGCCCCCGAGATCGCCGGACCCGCCGGTGACGCGCGACAGCGCGCCCGCGCCCTGGCCCTGCAGCTGCGACAGCACCCGCTCCACCGGTCCCCCGGGGGCGAACTGCACGATCGTGAAGGTGATCAGCATGATCCCGAACAAGGTCGGGACCATCAGGCCGATGCGGCGCAGGATGTAGCCCAGCATGGTCGTTCAGTCCCGCCCGATCCGCTTGGCCCTGTCGGCGTCGAGCCACCACGTGGCCGGCGCGCCGAGATCGTATTTCGGCGGGTGGGCGGGGCGGCCGTAGACGTCCCACAGGGCGAGGCGATGCGTGTTGGCGTACCACATCGGCACCCAGTAGCGCCCGGCCCGCAGCACCCGATCGAGGGCCCGGCAGGCGGTGGTCAGGTCCGCCCGGGACTTGGCGTCCGCGATGGCGGTGAGCAGCGCGTCGACCGCCGGGTCGGCGATCGCCGACAGGTTGTTGGAGCCCTTGGTGGCGGCCGCCCGGGAGCCGTAGGTCTCGCGCAGCTCCGCGCCGGGCGTCACGCCGCTGGAATAGCGGCGCGGGGTGACGTCGAAGTCGAAATCGTTGAGCCGGGCTTGGTACTGCGACGGGTCGACGGTGCGTAAGGTTGCCTTGATACCGAGCAGTCCGAGATTGCGGATGAACGGCTGCGTGACCGCCTGGAAGACCGGATCGTCATCCAGGAACTCCACGGCCAGAGGTTGTCCGTCGGGCAGCAGGAGGCTGCCGCCCTGGCGGGTGCAGCCCGCCTCGCGCAGCAGCGCGTCGGCGCGCTTGAGCAGGGCCCGGTCCTGGCCGGATCCATCCGACACGGCCGGCGTCCAGGCCTCGCCGAACACCTCCGGGGAGAGGTCCTTGAAGGGCTCCAGCAGGGCGAGTTCCGCGGCCGAGGGCTTGCCCGTGGCCTTGAGGTCGGAATTCTCGAAGAACGAGGCCGTGCGCTGGTAGGCGCCGTACATCAGGTTCCGGTTCGACCATTCGAAGTCGAAGCACAGGCCGATCGCCTCGCGCACCCGGGGATCCCGGAAGGTCTCGCGGCGGGTGTTGATCCACCAGCCCTGGGTGCCGCTCGGCCGGGCATCCGGCACCGTCTCGCGGACCACGCGCCCCTCGGTCACCGCGGGAAAATCGTAGCCGGTAGCCCAGACCCGGGCGGTGAACTCCTCGCGGAACGTGAAGGCACCGCTCTTGAACGCCTCGAACGCCACGGTGCGGTCCCGGAAATACTCGTAGCGGATCGTTTCGAAGTTATTCTGCCCGGTCGTGACGGCCAAGTCGGCGGCCCAGTAATCCGGGACCCGCTCCAGCCCGATGGAGCGGCCGGGATCGACGGTGCCGACCCTGTAGGGGCCGGAGCCCAGCGGCGCCTCCAGAGTCGATGCCTCGAAGTCGCGGGCACCGTAATAGGCGGCCGAGAAGATCGGCAGCTGGGCCACGAACAGCGGCAGGTCCCGGGCGCGGCCTTCCGCGAAGGTGACGACGAGCGTTTCGTCGCCCTCGGCCCGGGCGTCGGTCATGGCGCGGATCACCTCGGCGATCGACGGATGGCCTTTCTCGCGCAGGAGCTTGAGGCTGAACGCGGCGTCCCCGGCCGTCAGCCGCGAACCATCGTGGAACCGGGCCTGCGGGCGCAGAGAGAAGGTGTAGGTCAGGCCGTCCTGGCTCACCGTGACCGCCCGCGCCACCAGCCCGTAGACCGCGTCCGGCTCGTCCAGCGCCCGGACCATCAGGCTGTCGAAGGTCTGATCCATCCCGGCCGCGCCGTCGCCACGCAGCACGTAGATGTTGAGCGTGTTGAAGGTGTTGAACGCCTGGTTGCCGACCGTCGCGGAGATCTGCGCCGAGAAGCGTCCGCCCCGAGGCGCGATCGGATTCACGTAGTCGAAATGCTCGAAGGCGGGGCCGTATTTCAGCTCGCCGAAGCTCGACAGGCCGTGACGTTCCGACTCCGCCGCCCGGGCCGAGGGCGACGGCCTCACGGCCGCGAGCGCGCCGGCGCCGAGGACCAGCCCGCGCCGGCTCGGTCTCCAGACGCGACCTGTCAACGCGGAGCCCCGGTCTTGGCGGCGCGCTGGTCGTCGTACCACCACGTCGTCGGGAAGCCGGATCCGGCATAGAGCGGCAGCACGGCCGGGTGGTTGAAGCGGTTCCAGCGCAGGGTCCGTTGCTCGCTCGAGGCCCATTGCGGCACGACGTAATCGTGGGCGAGCAGCACCCGGTCGAGCGCCCGGGTCGCCGCGACGACGCCGGCCCGATCCCGCGCGAAGATCACCTTCTCGATCAGCGCGTCGATCCCGGGGTCCTTGATCCCGATCAGGTTGCGCGAGCCCGGCTTGTCGGCCGCCGCCGAGCCCCAATACTCGCGCTGCTCGTTGCCGGGAGAGAGCGACTCGCCCCAGTTCGACGTGGTGACGTCGAAGTCGAAGTTGCGGATGCGGTTCTGGTATTGCGCCTGGTCGATCACCCGCAGGGTGGCGTCGATTCCGATCAGCTTCAGCTGCGCCGAGAACGGCAGGATCACCCGCTCGAAGGTGTTCTGGAATTCGAGGAACTCGACGGTCAGCGGCTCGCCCGTGGCCTTGTTGACCATCTTGCCGCTGCGCAATTCGTAGCCGGCCTCGCGCAGGAGGCCCACGGCCTCGCGCAGGTTCTTGCGCACGGCCTCCTGCGTGTCGTTCACGGGGTTGGCGTAGGGCGTGGTGAAGACCGAAGCCGGGATCTTGTCCTTGACGCTCTCGAGGATCGCCTTCTCGTCGCCCTCCGGTAGGCCCGAGGAGGCCAATTCCGAGCCGAAGAAGTAGGAGTTGATGCGCTTGTACAGGCCGTAGAACAGCGCCTTGTTCATCTCCTCGTAGTTCATTGCCAGGTTGAAAGCCCGTCGCACCCTCGGGTCCTTGAACTTGTCCCGGCGCGCGTTGAAGACGAAGGCCTGCATGATGCCCATGCCGCGCTCGGGGAATGCCTCCTTGATCAGGCGCCCCTCCTTCACGGCCGGGAAGTCGTCGTAGGCGGTGGCCCAGTTGCGGGCGATGTTCTCGACCCGGAAGTCGTAGAGGTCGCCCTTCAGCGCCTCTACCAGCACGGTGCCGTCGCGAAAGTACTCGTAGCGCTCGGTATCGAAGTTGTAGCGGCCGGCATTCACCGGCAGATCCTTGCCCCAGTAATCGGGCACCCGGGTATAAGTCGCGGTCCGGCCCGGCTCGAACTTCGAGAGCCGATAGGGGCCGGAGCCGAGCGGCGGTTCGAGGCTGGTCTCGGTGACGCTGCGGGGCTTGCCGTTGGAATCCTTGGCGGTCCACCAATGCTTGGGCAGGACGCGCAGCTGCCCGATCACCTGCGGCAGCTCGCGGTTGCCGGTCTCCGTGAAGGTGAAGGTCACCTCGTGCGGCCCGGTCGCCTCGGCCTTGGCCACGGTCTGGTAATAGGCGGCGTAGAACGGGCTGTTGGCCTTCAGCACATGGAAGGACCAGACGACGTCCTCGGGCGTGATCGGCTTGCCGTCGTGCCAGCGGGCGTTCTCGCGCAGCCGGTACGAGACCGAGCCGAGATCGGGGGCGACCCGCACCGCCTCGGCCAGCAGGCCGTACGAGGTGAACGGCTCATCCGAGGACTCGGTCATCAGCGTATCGTAGATCTGCTGGATGCCGCCCTCGAGGTCACCCTTCAGGCCCGAGACGACGATGTTGAAGTTGTCGAACCCGCCCTGCGTGCCGAGGCGCACCATCCCGCCCTTGGGGGCGGCTGGGTCGGCGTAGTCGAAGTGCTTGAAGTCGGGGCCGTATTTCGGCTGGCCCATCAGCGTGATCGCGTGGGTCCATTGCCCGCTGGCGGCCGGCAGGGTGGCCGGCGTGGACGGCATCGCGGCCGGTTCCTGCGCGTGGGCCGGGGCGAGCTGGAGGCAGGCGACGAGGAGCGTCGCGGCGAGAAGGCGTCCAGTCACGGTCTGCGCTGTCACGGGCAGGCTGTCTCCGTTGCGTGAGGCCGCGCGGCGCGCGGGCGTTCAGAATTCACCGCGTGGTCATAGGGCGGGCGCCCCCCGGGCGTCGAGCTTGCCGGCCTGCATCTTCGCGTGGCGATGCCGGATCGGCCCCCAGACAGCCGCAGGTCCTTCCCTCTCCCGCGGATACGGAGCCCGTCGCGTCGGGGGAATGTCATCGAGAACACCGCTCACGCCGCACGTCCGCGGCGTCCCTCGACCAGCCACATGGCGAGAACGGCGGCGGCCAGCGCGGCCAGCGCGGCGAGACCCAGCGCCAGCGGATAGACCTCGACGCCGCGGATATTGGCGCTGTCGCTCGGGCGGAAGCCGATCCAGTCGCCGCCGGCCAGCCGGCCGCTGCGCACGGTCGCGAGCCGCGGCACCTGGGTGGCGCCACCCGCATCGGCGACGCGGCGGATCGAGCCACCCGAGCCCTCCGCCACCGCCTTCAGGCGCTCGGTGTCGCTGAACACGTCGGCGAGCTCGCGCGGATTGGCCGGGCCGACGCTGACGAAGGCGACGAGGTTGCCGGACCGCAGGGTGTGCAGCCCCAGCGTCTCGGCGTCGAAGGTGGCGCTGAACAGGCCGGGCTCGCCGGGCTTGAGCGTGAGCGTCGTCACCTTGCCGGTCGGGCCCGTGACGGTGACCGGCTCGACCTGGTCCGCCATGGTCTGGCGCTCAACCCGCACCTCGCGGCCGCGGCCGGTGGTCTGCGCCCGCAGCGCCTCCTCCTCGAGGGCCGGCTCCTTCATCAACCAATGCGCGAGGCGGCGCAGCAGGTCGAGATAGGGGCCGCCCTCCTGGTAGCCGCGCGCCCAGAGCCAGGCGTGGTCGGACAGCAGCAGCGCGACGCGGCCCTTCTCCTCCCGCGAGAGGGTGAGCAACGGCAGTCCCTCTGCCCCCGAGAGGATCGGCTGGATGCCGGGACGGGTGCGCGCCTCGATGATGCGCAGCCAGTCACCCCAGGCGGGCGGGTTCGCGTCCGAGCCCGGCAGATCGCGCGTGACCGGGTGTCGCTGGCCGACCTGCGTCGGCGTCGCCTTGTAGGGCCGCTCGACGACCCGTCCGTCCGGATCTCCGGGCAGGATCCCGGCGAGCCGTGTCCGCGCGAGGCTCGCCGGCCCGGCATATTCCGGCCCTGCCGCCACCAGCAGGGCGCCGCCCTCGCGCACGTAGCGGACGATGTTGTCGAAATAGGCCTGCGGCAGCACGCTCTGGTTGGCGTAGCGGTCGAAGATGATCAGGTCGAAGTCCTTGATCTTCTGGACGAACAGCTCGCGCGTCGGAAAGGCGATCAGCGACAGTTCCGAGATCGGCGTGCCGTCCTGCTTCTCCGGCGGGCGCAGGATGGTGAAGTGCACGAGGTCGACGTTGGCGTCGGACTTCAGGAGGTTGCGCCACGTCCGCTCGCCCTGGTGCGGCTCGCCGGAGACGAGGAGCACCCGCAGCTTCTCGCGGATGCCCTCGATCGGCAGGACCGCGCGGTTGTTGACCGTGGTGAGCTCGCCCGGCAGCGGCTCGACCTCGATTTCCACGACGTTCGGGCCGCCATGCTCGATCCGGGTTGTCAGCGAGAACGGCTTGTCTGTCGGCACATCGCGCCGGCCGATCTCCTCTCCGTCGCGGCGGATCGTGACGGCGGCATGTCCGGTGCCGCCGCGCTCCATCACCTCGGCGCGGATGGTCAGGTCCTTGCCGACGATGCCGAAGCGCGGCGCCTCCAGGAGCTTGATCTGCCGGTCACGCTCGTCCGGATGGCCGGTGACGAGGACGTGGAGCGGCGCCTTGATGCCCAACTGGGCCATCGAGGCGGGGATGTCATGGACCACCCCGTCGGTGAGCATCACGATCCCGGCGAGCCGCTCCGGCGGCACGTCGGCGAGCGCCTGGCCCAACGCCGTGAACAGCTTGGTGCCGTCGTCGCCGTCCTTGGCGTCTGGAACGTCGATGAAGCGGGGCTCGATGTCGGTGAGCGCGCCGAAGCGGCGCTGCAACTCGGCGCGGACCGCATCGGTCATCTGCGGCCGGTCGCCGAGCGCCTGCGATCCCGACCGGTCGACCACGATGGCGGCCACGTCCTTCACGGGCTCGCGGTCCTCCCGCACCAGGGCGGGATTGGCGAGGGCCGCCAGCACCAGGGCGAGCACCAGGGCGCGCAGCAGCGCAGTGCGGCCCCGCGCCAGGACGGCGAACACCGCCAGGACAACGACGACGACGCCAAGGGTGGCCAGCACCGGCCAGGGCAGGAGGGGGGTGAAGCTGAGGCTCAGCATGGGGCAGAGCGCTCCGGATCCGTGATGCGACGTCTCCCTCCCCCCTCTGCGGGGCGAGAGGTTTCAGCGCTGCGCGGGTTGTCCAAAAACATCACTGCCCCAACCGCTCCAGCAGCGCGGGCACATGGACTTGGTCCGCCTTGTAGTTGCCGGTCAGCGTGTACATCACGATGTTCACGCCGCCGCGGAACGCCATCTCGCGCTGGCGCTGGTCGCCGCCGACCACCGGGTAGAGCGGCTCGCCGCGGCGGCCCACCGCCCAGGCGGCGGCGAGGTCGTTGCCGGTGATGATGATCGGGCTCACCCCGTCGCCGGCCCGGGCCGGGCGGCGCTCGGCGCCCTCGGCGGCGGGCGGCAGCGCCTCCACCCAGGTCTGGCCAGAGGCGTAGCGGCCCGGGAAGCTGTCGACGAGGTAGAACGCCTTGGTCAGCACATGGTCGAGGGGCACCGGTTCGAGCTCCGGCACCTCCAGGGTCGCCAGCATCTTGCGCAGGTAGGTCGCCTCGGGGGAGGTCGGTCCGCCCGGCCGGGCGGTCAGCGCGTCGCGGGTATCGAACAGGACGGTGCCGCCGTTGCGCATGAAGGCGTCGATCTTTCGGATCGCGGCTTCCGAAGGCTGCGGGCGAGAGGGCGCGATCGGCCAATAGATCAGCGGGTAGAAGGCCAGCTCGTCCTTGGCCGGGTCGATGCCGGCGGGCTCGCCCGGTTCCAGGGCGGTGCGCGCGGCGAGCATCTGGGTCAGGCCGGTGAGGCCGGTCCGGCTCGCCTCGTCGAGGGCGGCGTCGCCCGTGATGATGTAGGCGAGCCGCGTGACCAGCGCCGATTCGATGCCGTTCGGCCGGTTGGCCGGCGGCTCCTCGGCGCGGACCGGCTGCACCGGAAGGGCCGCGAACAGCAGGAGCCCCGCGAACGCCAGCACCGCCGGGCGGCCGCGCAGGCGGCTCGCCCAGGCGGACCGGCGCAGGAAGCCGCCGAGCCACAGACCCGCCAGGGTGTCGAGGGCGAGGAGCAGCAGCGCAAGGGTGAACAGGGCCGGGCGCAGATCCAGGGTCTCGGCTCCGGCGAGCGAGCCGACGCGGGAGCCCGCGATCGCCCCGGCATCGAGGGGCTTCAGCCGGTCGTCCGGCTTCAGGGCGTTCACGCTGATGCCCCCGTCGGGCGGGCCGTAGAAGCCCGGAGGGTGCTCGGGATTCGCCCGGTCCGCGTAATCGGCCGACACCGCCGTGGCGGAGGCCGGAGGCGAGCCCAGCGCGCCGAATCCGTCGAGGGTCACCCGCGGGGCGAGCACCGGAGCGGTAGCCCGCGGCGTGTCACCCTGTATCGGCGCCGAAGCGCCGGCCAGCGCCACGACACGCCTGAGCATGTCGATGAACAGCCCCGAGAGCGGGAGGTTCGACCACGTCGTGTCGGCGGTGACGTGGAACAGCACGATCGTGCCCTGGCCGCGCTTCTGCGCGGTGACGATCGGGGTGCCGTCCTGGAGGGAAGCCCAGGTCCGGTTGGGCAGGTCGCCGTCCGGCTCGGCCAGGATCTGGCGGCGCACGCCGATATCGGCCGGCGGCTTCAAGCCCGCGAAGGGGCTCTCGGGCGGGAACGGCGCAAGGGTCTTGGGGCTGTCCCAGGAGAGCGTACCGCCGAGCGTCCGGCCGCCCCGGCGCAGCCGCACCGGTACCAGGGGATCGTTGCCGGCGGCGAGCCGCGGCCCGGCGAAGCGGAGGAGCATCCCGCCCTCCTTCACGAAGCCCTCGACCCGGGCGGTGGTCTTCTCGTCCAGCGCGCCGACATCGGCGAGGACGAGCACCGAGACCTGATTGTCGAGGAGCTGGTTGATCGATTCCGCCGTGCCCTTGGCACCCCGCGGCTCCTGCACGTCCGCGAAGGGCTGGAGCGCCCGGGCGAGGTAGTAGGTCGGCGCCAGGAGCGGCTGGGCCTGGTCGAGGGTGCCGCCGAAGACGAGGCCGACCCGGCGCCGCTTGCCGCGCTCGTCCTGCAGCACCACCGCACCGGCCGAGCGCTCACCCGCGATCTCCAGGCGGCTGATGCTGTTGCGCAGCTCCACGGGCATCTCGAAGGTCGCTTCCGCCTCGGTGGCGTCGGCCGCGAAGGCGAAGTCGCGCTCGGCGAGCGGCAGGCCCTTCGGGTCCAGAGCCCGGATCACCCCCGCGTCGCGCCCGTTCGGGGCCGCCCGCAGGGCGTGCGTGACGAGCTTGCCGGCATTCTCGGTGGCGGTGAGCGCCAGGGCCGGCGGCCTGTCGGCCCGGAGGACGGTCAGGGCGGCGCCGCTGCCGCCCACGAGGTCGGCGACACCCTTGGCGAAGCGCTCGTCGCCCGCCCCGGCGACGCCGTCGCTGATCCAGACGAGGCCGGCGCCCCGGTTCTTCTCCAGGAAGGCGCCGATCGTCGCGAGATGCGCGTCGCGCGCGGACAGGATCGGGCGGGGTGCGATGGCGCGCAACCGCTCCAGGGCGGCGGCCGGCGTCTTCGCCTCGAAGGCGGCCGGGGCGTCGGCCAGCCCGATCACCGCCACGGGCCGCCCGTCGCGGGCCGCGCCCTCCACGGCGTCGGTGGCGACCCGCAGCCGGTCGCGCCAGTCGTGGGCGGCCGGGAAGCCGTTGTCGAGGAGCACGAGGAGCGCGCTGCGGCCCCCGCCCGCCCCGAGGCCGCCGGCATTCCAGACCGGGCCGGCCACCGCCAGGATCAGCGCGGCGGCGATCAGCAGCCGCAGGATCAGCAGCCAGGTCGGCGTACGGGCCGGCGTCTGCCGCTGCGGGATCAGGTCGGCGACGAGCTTGAGGGGCGGAAAGTTGATCCGGCGGGGGCGCGGCGGGGTCACCCGCAGCAGGAACCACAGGGCCGGCAGGCCGATCAGGGCGGCGAGCGCCAGCGGAGCGGCGAAGGTCAGACCCAGCATGGCGGCCTCACTCGGTGCCGCGCGCGGCGATCAGCGTGGCGAGCCGCAGGGCCGCCTCGCTCGCCGGCCGGTCCGTGCGGTGGATCGTCAGGGTCCAGCCCTGGCCGCGGACGATGGCCTGCAGCGCCGCGCGATGCTCGGCGATCCGGGCGCGGTAGCGCGCCCCCCAGGCATCGGCGTCGCCGATATCGAGACTGAGCCCACCTTCGAGATCGTGCAGCACCGCCTGACCGGTGAACGGAAAGGTCTCCTCGATCGGGTCCACCACCATCAGGAGATGGCCCCGGCTGCCCCGTCCGGCGAGGCTCTGCACGGAGGCCGCGATCCGCTCGGGCTCCGTGAGGAAGTCGCCGATCAGCACCACCTCGTCGAAGCGGGCGGGGCTCGCCTGCGGCGGCAGGTCCTGGGTCAGTCCGGCGGCATCGGCGACGAGGGCCTGCGCCATCCGCTCGACGATGCCCCGCGATGCGGTCGCCCGCGTGAGGCCGAGGAGCCCGACCCGCTCGCCACCCTCCACGAAGGCGTCGGCGAGCGCGAGCCCGAGGATGAGCGCACGCTCGATCTTGGGGGCCGAGGCGAGCTCCGACGAAAAGCCCATGGAGGCCGAGCGGTCGATCCAAAGCCAGATGTTGTGGGCCGCCTCCCATTCGCGCTCGCGCACGTAGAGCCGGTCGTCCCGGGCCGAGCGGCGCCAGTCGACCCGCGCGGCGGCCTCGCCGGTGACGAAGGGCCGGAACTGCCAGAAGCTCTCGCCCGGCCCGGCGCGGCGGCGCCCGTGCAGGCCGTGGGCCAGCAGGCTCGACACCCGACGTGCCTCCAGGACAAGGCGGGGCATCTTGTCCGACAGGGCGGTCGCGCCCTCGCTCTCGCGCCTGCCGGGTACGCGCCTGCCTGCATCGAGGGCGTTCGTCGCGACCATCGTCAGCGCAGCCCTTCCGCGCCGTCCAGCGCTGACGATGGCTTGAACCCACGCATTTTCTTCACGTTAGCCGGCATCCACCCAACTCGAAAATGCTTCCGGATCAGAGCTTCTCCGCGAGCTTGCCGATCAGGCCCTCGATGGTCTCGCCGTCGGCGCGGGCGGTGTAGCTCAGCGCCATCCGGTGCTTAAGCACCGGCTCGGCCAGCGCCTTCACGTCGGCCACCGATGGCGCGACCCGGCCTTCGATCAGCGCCCTGGCGCGGGCGGCGAGCGTCAGCGCCTGGCTGGCGCGGGGGCCGGGGCCCCAGAGGAGCTTGTCCTTCACCAGCTTGTCGCCGCCATCGGGGCGGGCGGCGCGGACGAGGTCGAGGATCGCCTCGACCACGGCCTCGCCCACGGGCAGCCGGCGCACGAGGCGCTGGGCGGTGAGCAGCTGGTCCGTGGACATCACGGCGCGCGGGCGCACCTCCTCGACACCGGTAGTCTCGATCAGGATCCGGCGTTCGGCGGCACGGTCGGGATAGCCGACGTCGATCTCCAGGAGGAAGCGGTCGAGCTGCGCCTCGGGCAGCGGATAGGTGCCCTCCTGCTCGATCGGGTTCTGGGTCGCCAGCACGTGGAAGGGCCGCGGCAGGTCGTGCCGGGCGCCCGCCACCGAGACGTGGCCCTCCTGCATGGCCTGGAGCAGGGCCGATTGCGTGCGCGGGCTCGCCCGGTTGATCTCGTCGGCCATGAGCAGCTGGGTGAAGACCGGCCCCTGCACGAACCGGAAGGCACGGCGGCGCTCGGCGTCCTCCTCCAGGATCTCGGTGCCGAGGATGTCGGACGGCATCAGGTCCGGGGTGAACTGCACGCGCCGGGCGTCGAGGCCCAGCACGGTGCCGAGCGTCTCCACCAGCTTGGTCTTGGCCAGCCCCGGAAGGCCGACCAAGAGGCCGTGGCCGCCCGCCAGGATCGTCACCAGGGCGAGGTCGACGACCTTCTCCTGCCCGAAGATCACCCCGTGGATCGCGTCCCGCGCCTGACCGACGGCGGCGAGGCAGCTCTCCGCGGTCGCCACGATGCCGTCGTCGAGGGTGGTGGCCGGGCCGATCGCCTGCGTCATGCCGATGTCCATCTCCTGCCCGAGGCCCCGCGGGACCCCGCCGGTCATTCGGACAAGTGTGGGGCCGATGATACCGGGCTGGCAAGGTCGGGATCGCCGCACGCCGATTCGCGCCCGGTTCCGGGCGTCCGAAGCTGCTTCCGGACGACGCGCTCGGACAGGCCGTGATCGCCCTTACGCGCGCCGGGGAAGCCATCTCGCCGCGCTCCGTCTCGAGGCCCGGCGCATCCCTGGTGCGTTTCGCGGCGCGCGATGACGGAGCGGGCCGGCCGAGCCATTCGAGGGGAGAGAGTACAACCCGCCGGGCGGCGCCTGGCGGGCCGGTTGCGGGATCCGCTGCGCTCAGCGGCTCCAGGGGAGGGCCGTTCCAAGCGATCGGTGGCGCCAGCGGAAGACGCCCCGTGACTCGGTCGGCGAGCCCGGACGCCTGGTACCGACAGCTACCGACCCATGCCAGCCGTGCGGACAGCCGTCGTCCCAGCCCGAAAGCAGCCATTCGTCGGCCGTCCGTCAACTTCGGCTCACGGTGGAAAGCGGCCGCCGGGTGCAATTCCACAGCCAGAATTGCAGAAATCACGTTCCTAGCGGAAGCTTAGCCCTTCCCTCGTGAGTGTAGATCGGCCCCGATTGCCGTGGCATCCGAGATCGGGCCGGTCCACATCACCGCCGTATCACGCGCCGGGATTACTTACGGTCGTCTAGTTCCGCTACGCCGCTGCTGCGATCGGCGTAGGCCGCTCGAAACGCCGGGCGCTCCTGCCAGCGCCGCCAGAATGCATCGAGGTGCTCGAACCGCTCGTCCAGCGGCGTCGCGCAGACTGGGAACTTCGAGAACGCCACCGCCGTCGCCAGCGTGATGTCCGAGAAGGTCGGCGCATCCCCGCCCAACATCCAAGCGCGGCCGTCCGACAGGTGCCGGTCCACGAGCCCCGCGTGGGCCAGTGCCTCCTTGCGGCAGTGCTCGCCCCAGGCCGGGTTGTGCGTCAGTTCGAGCTTCGGACCCAGCCCACGGTGCAGGACGTGGAACATCGTGGTGATGCGATAGAGGATGTGCACCCAGATGCGGGTGTCCCACATCGCGTCCAGGCCCTGCTCCATCGGGGTCTCGCCCATGATGCGGCGGCCGGGGAAGGCTTGGTCGAGGTAGCGCACGATGGCGGTCGTCTCGGACAGGATGCCGCCATCGGCTAGGCGTAGGGTCGGCGTCTCGCCCCAGGGGTTCATCTTGAGGTGTTGCCACCCCCGCTGCTCTCCGCCGGGGGCCATGTCGTAGATCACCTCATCGAACTGATCGGCGATGCCCTTCTCGTGCAGGAAGAGGCGCACGCGCTGGGGGTTGGGGAAGGCCGAGGGCGAGGTGTAGAGGCGGGGTTTGTCCGTCATCGTAGCGTCCTCCAATCGCACCTACCGTGCGTCAGGTAGGTGCGGCCGGCATAGGAGCTTCACGCATTGCCTGTCAAAGCCTATCTGACGTCAGGTAGCAGGGGGCTGAGATGGGTAGCGATACGATGCGGGACCGGATCATGGAGGCAGCGCGGCTGACCGTACAGGATCTCGGCTACAGCGGCCTCAGCTTCCGTGAGCTGGCCAAAACGGTCGGCATCAAGAGCGCCAGCATCCACTACTACTTTCCGACGAAGGGGGCGTTGGGCGAGGCGATCGTGAGGCGCTACATCGATCGCTACGAGCGCTACCTCGAAGATGTCCTGAACGACACCACGGACCGCACGACCGTGATGCGGCGGTACACCGACGTGTTCCGGGACACGTTGCTGAACGGCAACCGCATGTGTTTGGCCGGGATGCTGGCGGCGGAACGGAACGACCTTCCTGCCGAGGTCCGTACCGAAGTCGTCAGGTGGGGCGAGATGAACGAGCGCTGGATCGCGCGGGTGCTGGCCCCGGGGGAGGATGATGCCCCGGAGGACATCCGGCGGCGGGCGAAGGCCATCTTCGCGGCGGTGTCGGGCGCGCAGATGATCGCGCACGGCCGGGACGAAGTCACCCACTACACCGATGTCATCGCCGCTTACCGGGAGAGCGGCCTTATCCCGTGACCAAGGTCACGTACCCTATGACCGGACGCTCCGAGGGTCCGGGGTGGGTCGTGAGCGGGCGGGAAGGCGAAGTCCGCTTCAACGCCTCGCTGCTCGAAAGCGGGCCGGCACAGAACCACCCATTGTGGACATCCGTGCCTTGCCGCACCTCCCCGCTTCGATGTCATTCCAAGGGTTGCCGTCACGAGCGATCCGATGTGAGGTGCGCCCCTCGAAGACCCGACATCGGCTGGATGCAGACCGCGAATGACTCAAGACCGGATCACCGTGGAAGCAACGGCTCCCGCTCCCCTCGATGTCGTCTGGAAGGCCTACACGTCGCCTGATCAGATCACGCAGTGGAATTTCGCCTCTGACGACTGGCATTGCCCAACCGCGAGCGTCGATCTTCGGGAAGGCGGCACGTTCACCTCGCGCATGGAGGCGAAGGACGGCAGCATGGGCTTCGACTTCGAGGGGACTTACACCAGGATCATCCCGAACGCGCGGATCGAGTATGCGTTCGGTGATCGACATGCGGTGGTCGAGTTCACGCCGGCGGGCGACCAGACGGGTTTGAAGGTTTCGTTCGATCCCGAGACCCAGTTTCCTATCGAGCAGCAGCGCAGCGGTTGGGCTGCCATTCTCGACAATTTCTGCAAGCATGTCGCGCGACGCTGAGCCGCGTTCGACGCCCGGGCGAAGGGAGCAGCCGCTTCCCGCCCTAAGCAGTCGTCAAGTTTTTTCGGGCCTGAGTATAACAGAGACCGGCCCGCGCCGTCGCGAAGGCCGATCTCTTTCGCTTTCCGGGTGCCGGTAATCAGATCTTGCCTTCGAGACCCATCTTATAATACTTGTGCACGATCTTGTCCTGGTTCTCCAGGAGCCAGTCGATCGACGGCTCGTTGGTCATGGCCTTGCGGATCGCCTCGGTCATGCCCTTGCGCTGGATCTCGAACAGCGCCTTGTGGTCGACCGTCTCGGCCTCGATCACCCCGGGGCTCAGCCAGACCGAGCAGATGATGCCGAGGTCGTTGGCCTTCTCCTTCGGGATGTAGCCCGCTCGCACGGCGTCGAGGACGCCGTTGGCGATGGCGAACTGCACCGTGCCCATCAGGATCGACGTGTACTTGCTCTCGGTCACGCTGACCTTGGAGACACAGAGCGTCACCGGGCGCACCATGATGTCGGTGTTGAGCAGCGCGAAGACGCGGCTGTGGCCGACGACCTGGTCGCCCGTCAGCGTCGCCAGCGCGGTGCCGACCGGCCCGTCGAGCTCGCCGATGATGACTTCCGGCTCGGAGGCGGTGTTGGGTGGGCCCCCCGCCACGAGGGCTTCGCCGGCGCGGAGGATGATGCGTTCGCTCATAAGGTAGGCTCCCTGGGTTGCGGCATCAGGGGGTGGCCCGATGCCGTCGTGTCGGCCGGATCGTCGCTTCGCGTTCGCGCCGCGTGGTGAAGGGCACCCGGTCGGCGGCCCGTGCCCCGGCACGCGGCCAGCCGCCGGGCGGCTCGCCGTCGACGCGCGTTGCACCCCCCGTGAACGAGCCTCGTATACGAACGACACGGCGGGCGGATAGGCGAGGGGTAGATTTTCGCGCGGTCCGCGCCCGAAGGCCGGGCCGAACCGCGGGCGGCCCGGTGATCCCGCCCGGGTCGGGGCTTGGCGCGGGTCCTGGCGCGGGTCTTGGCGCGGGTCTTGGCGCGGGCGAGCCGGACCATTAGGAAGGCGCGCATGCCGGGGTGGTCGCGCCCGCGATCGTCGGCCGGCCGAACCTCCTGATGTCTCTCGCGGGTCGCGGCGTGGGCAGCAAAGCGGGCGTCCCGCGTATCCGGTACAAGCCATGCGCCTTCGAGAAGTGTTCGTCGCCGGGGCCGCGCGGTCCCTCGCGCGCCCGCTCACCCGGCGCCTGAAGCGCCGGCGTGCCAACGAGCCCCGGCAGGCCGATCTGGTCCGGGCCGTGAAGGAATCGGGCCTGTTCGACGCGGCTTGGTACGCCCGACGCTACCCCGACGTGGTCGGCGAGGGCATCGATCCGGCGGTCCACTACGCGGTCCATGGCGGCCGCGAGGGGCGCTGGCCGCATCCGCTGTTCCACGGCGATCTCTACCTCGACACCGTGCCCGGCCTGCGGGCCGAGGGCGTGAATCCGCTGATCCACTATGTCGAGCGCGGCGCGGATGCGGGCCTCAAGCCCAACCCGCTGTTCGATCCGGACTGGTACGCCGCGCGCTATCTCGGCGGCGCGGAGGCCCGCGCCCGGGCGTTCTTCCACTTCCTGAAAAGCCCCGACGCCGACCCGTCGCCGCTGTTCGATGCGGCCTGGTACCGCTCTCGCTATCCCGACGCCCGGGCGGCAGGCGGGAATGCCCTGAGCCACTACTACGAGACCGGCCGGAAGCAGGGCTACCTGCGCAACCCGGAGGAATTCGCCGGCCTGTCGCGGCACGTCGACCTGATCCGCCGGTCGGGCCTCTTCGACGCCGAGTTCTATCGCGGGCGCTGCCCCGAGGCCGAGACGAGCGGGCTGGAGCCCCTGGAGCATTACGTGATGGCGGGCGGCTACCGCCGCTACGCGCCCCATCCGCTGTTCGATCCGGACTGGTACGCCGCGCAATCCGCCGCCGTGCGGGCCGACAGCCTCAACCCGCTGGTGCATTTCCTGGAGCACGGTGCCGCCGAGGGGCTCGATCCGGGGCCCTGGTTCGACACGCGCTGGTACACCAAGACCCATCTCGCGGACGACGAGGCCGGGCAGAACCCGCTCAGCCACTTCCTGGCCGACAAGGGCGTGCGGACCAGCCCGTCCCCGCGCTTCGACGCGCCCTGGTATCTGGCCCGGTATCCGAAGGTCGCGGCCCTCGGGCTGAATCCCCTGGTCGACTACGTCACCACCGGGCTGGAGGCGGGACGCCTGACGCGCCGGGTGGCCGACGCGGCGGTGCGCGAAGCCGCCGATGCCCGCCTCTCCTGCCTGAAGCGGGAGCCGCGCCGGCACGGCCGCACGGCCCTGTTCATCACCCACGCGCCGGAGGGGCGGATCCGGGGCCATGTCGAGCCCTACCTGCGGGCCTTCGCCGAGAACGGCACCGACATCGTCCTCATCATCGCCGCCGACCAGCACAAGACCGCGGTGCCGGAGGGGATCCTCGACCTCTGCGCCTCGGCTTACCTGCGCGAGAACAAGGGCTTCGACTTCGCGGCCTGGGCGCATGTCCTCCTGGAGGACGACGACCTCCTCGACTCCCAGACCCTCTACCTCGCCAATGACAGTCTCGTCGGCCCGCTCGACAGCGGCGACTTCGCGGGACTGCTGGCGAAGATCGATGCGTGCCCGGAGGCGGTGGTCGGGCTAGCCGACAATTTCTACTACAGTCATCACCTGCAGAGCTTCTTCCTCGCCTTGAAGAAGCGCTGCGTGTCGTCCTACGCGTTCAACCACTTCATCCAGTCCGTGGCGAACTGGCCGGACAAGAACGCGGTCATCACCGAGTACGAGCTGACCTTCTCCGGTAGGATGCGGGCGGCGGGGCTCGGGATGCGGAGCCTGTTCTCGGCTCAGAACAAGCACATGACCCTGGTCAACGACCCGCGCAACAACCGCACCCTGTTCGACTGGGAGAACATGCTCGGCCAGGGCTTCCCGTTCGTGAAGCGCTCGCTCTTGGGCGAGCACGCCGCGATCGGGGGCGAGGCGGTCCGCGAGGCGATCGCCGCGCGTGGCTTCGATCTCGCGCGGCTCGACCAGACCTTCACGTATCCGGGCCCCAAGCTCTGGGCCGACCTGCGCGCGCCCCAGGCACCGGAACGGCCGCTGCGCGTCGCCTACGTGTCGCCCATGAACTACGCCAACGGGCTCGGCGTGGCGGCGCGCAGCTACGCGCGCGCGCTCCACAGGGCGCCCTTCGCGCTGAACATCCATCCGATGGAGCGCCCGTTCCACGTCCACGCCCGGGTGGCGCCGGCGTGGCAGGCGCGGACCTTCTCGGGGGCTCCGGACGTCGCCCTGGTGCATTTCAACGGCGACAGCTGGCACTCACTGATGAGCGACCGGCAGCGGGCGATCGCGGCGAGCGCGCGGCTCAAGGTCGGGCTGTTCGTCTGGGAGACCTCGCACGTGCCCGGGGGCTGGCTTCCGACGGTGGACGGCCTCGACGCGATCTGGGCGCCGACCGAGTTCTGCGCCGCGATCTTCCGGCAGATCACCGACATCCCGGTCGACGTCGTCCCCTACGTTGTCGAGAACGAGGCGGGCGAGCCCGCGAGCGCCTCGGCCAAGGCCACCCTGCGCAAGAGCTTCGCGATCGATCCGTCCAAGCGCGTGATCCTCTACGCCTTCGACGGGTCCAGCTATCTCGCACGCAAGAACCCGCACGCCCTGATCCGGGCCTTCCGGGCGGCCGGGCTGGCGCAGGCCGGCTGGCAGCTCGTGCTCAAGACCAAGCACGTCTTCGACCTGCCGGACGAGGGCAAGCGGCTGCTCGACCTCGTCGGCACGACCCGCGACGTGGTGGTGATCGACCAGCCCTTGTCCCAGAACGAGCTCGGCGCCCTGTTCGAGCTCTGCGCGGTCTACGCCTCGTCGCATTCCTCGGAGGGGTTCGGCCTCACGATCGCGGAGGCGATGGAGATGGGCAAGGTCGTGGTCGCCACCGATTACGGCGGCTGCCGCGACTTCCTCGACGCCACCTGCGGCTTCCCGGTGAAGGCCGCGGTCACCGCCCTGGACCAGACCTACGGCCCGTATCTGCGCGGCGCCGAGTGGGGGCAGGTGGACGAGGACGACCTCGCCCGCGCGCTGACGGACGCGGCGCGGGTGGTGACGAGCGGGGACGCGGCGCGGATCGGCGCCGCCGCCCGTACACGCATCCGCGAGCGCCTGTCCATCGGCGCCGTGGCCGCCGCCATGGAGGCGAGCCTCGCCCGCCTCCTCGCCGCCCAACGTTCCTGACGCCCCGGAGACCCGATCCGTGCTGAAGAAACCGGTCCCGGCCCCATCGGCCTCCTGGAGCGCGCGCGCGTGGCCGGACGCGATCCTGCCCCTCCCCCTCGACGCGCAGTTCCGCCCGCTCGACGAGCGCAGGCTCGGCCAGATCGCAGCCGGCCAGCTGCCGTCCTGCCGGGCGGTGTTCGTGGCCCCGGCGGCCTCGGACCTGAACCCGGATCTCGTCCCGCAGATCCTCCGGGCGATGGCGGACCGGCCGGACATCGCGATCTTCTACGGCGACGACGCCGTGGTCGACGGCGAGGGGCAGGTCCGCAGCGTCCACTGCAAGCCCGCCTTCAACCCGGCCTTGCTGATGGCCGACGACTATGTCGGTTTTCCCCTGCTCATCCGCGCCTCGGCCCTCGCGAGCCTCAGCCCGGAATTCGGCCGTCGCCACGGCAGCGCCGCCTGGTTCCGGCTGCTGCTCGACGCGATCTCGGCGGGCCTCGGCATCGACCGGATCCCCCACACCCTGATCGCCTCGCCGCAGGAGCGCCCGAAGGCGACGCGCGCAGCCCGCGCCTACGCCCTCGACCGCTGGTTCCAGGATGCGGGCGCGCCGCTGCGCACGGCGCCCGGCCTGACGCCGGACACCCTGGAGATCCGCCGGACCCTCGACACACGCCCGACCGTGACCCTGGTGGTGCCGACCGCCCAGACCCGGCCCCGGGGCGAGGATGGCCGCGTCGTCGAAACGGCCAAGCCGCACGTCATCAACTTCCTCGACAGCCTGAGCCGCAGCACCTACCCGGCCGACCGGATCCGCGTGCTGATCGGCGACGACAGGGCGGACGACACGATCTATCGCGGCCGCTCCGACCGCTTCACGGTGACCCGCCTGCTGACGACCCGCCCCGAGGGCGCGCCGTTCAACTACGCGGCCAAGATGAACACCCTCTGGCGCGCCGCCGAGACCGACCTCGTCATCCTGATGAACGACGATCTCGTGGTGCGGCGCCCCGGCTGGATCGAGGCGCTCCTGACCTTCGCGCTGGACCGCGGCGTCGGCGGCGTCGGCGGGAGGCTGCTGTTCCCGAGCGGCAGGATCCAGCATGCCGGGATGTTCGGCGGCATCTTCGATGTCTGCGCCCATCCCTGGTACAACCGGGACGCGGCCGAGCCCACCTACGGCGACTGGGCGCTGGCGCAGCGCGACTGCTCGTCGGTGACCGGGGCCCTCTTCGCCACCCGCAAGGCGGTGCTGGAGGCGGTCAACGGCTTCGACGAGGCTTTCGCCCTCGACTTCAACGACGTCGATGTCTGCCTGAAGATGCGCCAGCTCGGCTACCGCATCGTCTACACGCCGTTCGCCGAGATGGCGCATCACGAGAGCGCGTCACGGCAGGCGAGCTTCGCCCCGGGCGCCCAGATCTCGCGCTTCCTGCGCCGCTGGCACGACGTGCTGACGGAGGACCCCGCCTACAGCCCGCAATTGCGGACCGACACCGACGTGGTCGCCCCCCGGGCCGACGCGACCCGCTGGATCGCGGAGCGGCTTTCCGAGCGGGCGACCTGACGGGCCCTGTGAGGCGCGGGTCGAAGACGCGCCCGTCGTCCCGGGGCCGCGCAGCGGAGCCCGGAGCCCAGAACCGCCGGGTTGCCCGTGGGTCTGGATACGGGGCTCTCGCCTGCGGCGAGACCCGGAATGAGGGCGGTTCGGAGAACCCTGCGTGCGGGGCTACAGCGCCTCGCCCCGCATCAGCCGCGGCCGTGACCCCCGGGAGGCCGCGGCCTCGCCGATGAAGAAGCGCTTCAGCCCCGGCAGCCGGTCGACGATTCCGAGGCCGAGGTCGCGGGCGAGGCGCAGCGGCAGGGCGTCGTTGGAGAACAGGCGGTTCAGCCCGTCGGTGGCCGCCGCCATCGCGAAGCTGTCGAAGCGGCGGGCACGCTCGTAGGCGCGCAGCACGTCGGGGCTGCCGGGGTCGAGGCCGAGGCGCAGCGCCCCGGTCACGGCCTCGGCCAGGGCTGCGGCGTCCGCGAGGCCGAGATTGAGGCCCTGGCCGGCGATCGGGTGGATCACGTGGGCCGCGTCCCCCAGCAGGGCGAGGCGCTCGGCCCGGAAGGCCCGGGCGATGCCGAAGGCCAGCGGGTGCCGGCTCGGGCCGTGCTCGAGTGCGATGCGCCCGAGATTCAGGGTGAACCGGCGTTCGATCTCGGCGAGCACCTCATCGGCATCCCCCGAGAGCAGGACGTCGGCCTCGTCCGCCCGCTCGGTCCAGACGATCGAGGATCGGTGGCCCAAGGCCCCGCCGTCCCGCAGCGGCAGGATCGCGAAGGGACCGGAGGGCAGGAAGTGCTCGAAGGCGCGCCCGCCATGCGGTCGGGCGTGCCCGATCGTCGCGACGATGCCGACCTGGGGATAGGACCAGCCGACCCAGCCGATCCGCGCCGCCTCGCGCAGGCGCGAGCGTGCGCCGTCCGCCGCCACAAGCAGGTCGCCCCGCAGGCGTGCGCCCGTGGTCAGCTCCACGCGGATCGTCGCGCCCTCGGGGACGGCGCGCACGACGCCCGCCGGGACGATGTCGACGCCCGCCGCCCGGCAGGCCTCCATCAGGGCCTCGGCCAGGGGCTCGGCCTCGACCATGTGGGCGAAGGGCCCGCCCGCCGCGCGTTCCTCCCGGTCCTCGTCCTCCCGGCCGAAGGTGAGGAAGGCCGGCCGCACCGGGTCGGCGACGCGGCTGTCGCTGATCACCATCTCGGTGATCGGCTCGGCCGCGGCCGAGACGCGCTCCCAGAGCCCGAGTTGCGCCAGCATCCGCCGGCCCCCGGCCGCCAGGGCGTAGGCGCGGCCGCGGTGTCGGCCGGGATCGGCCGCATGGGGATCAAGTACGGTCGCGGCGAGCGCCGGGCCGTGGGCTTGCTTGAGCGCGAGCGCCAGGGCGAGGCTGGCGATGCCGCCGCCGGCGATCAGGATGCTGCGGCTGCCGGGGCGGGGCGTCTGGGCCGTCATCGTCGCGGATCTCCGATCTGGTGGCCGAGCGCACTGTGCGCCGGTGGGCGAGGCGCGTGGATCGCTCCGCCCGAAAGGCCTATGTCGCACGCGGGCCACGAACGGAAACCCTGCGCCTCATGACCGACGCCAATACCGACGCGATGACCGACGCGGTCGCCGAGCTCATCGCCATCCTCGACCTGGAGCGGCTCGAAGTCGACCTGTTCCGCGGCCAGAATCCGAAGACCGGCTGGCGGCGGGTCTTCGGCGGCCAGGTGGTGGCGCAGGCCCTGGTGGCCGCCACCCGCACCGTGCCGGACGATCGCCCGGCTCATTCGCTCCATGCCTACTTCATGCTGCCCGGCGATCCCCGCGCGCCGATCGTCTACGAGGTCGAGCGCATCCGCGACGGCAAGAGCTTCACCACGCGCCGGGTCAAGGCGATCCAGCACGGCCGGGCGATCTTCGCCACCACGGTCTCCTATCAGGTGACCGAGGACGGCTTCGTCCACCAGCCGGCGATGCCGGCGGTGGCCGGGCCGGACGGGCTCCTCGACGGCAAGGCCCTCGCCGCCACGGGCGCTCCCGGCATGCCCGAGGCGGTGGCGGCCTATTTCGGCCGCGAGCGACCGATCGCGCTGCGGCCGGTCGACCTCAACCGCTACATGGCCCGGGGGCCGGGGGCGCCGCCACCCGACCCCGCCTTCAATGTCTGGCTGCGCGCGGCCGCGAGCCTGCCGGACGATCCGGCGCTGCACCGGGCGGTGCTGGCCTACGCCTCCGACATGACGCTGCTCGACGTGTCGCTGATCCCGCACGCCAGCTCCGTGTTCGACCCCGACATCCAGGCTGCGAGCCTCGACCACGCCCTCTGGTTCCACCGCCCCGTGCGGATCGACGACTGGCTCCTCTATGCGCAGGACAGCCCCGTCGCCGGCGGAGCCCGCGGCTTCGCCCGGGGCCAGATCTTCGACCGCGCCGGCAGCCTCGTGGCGTCCGTGGCGCAGGAAGGTCTGATCCGTCCGCGCGGGGATTAAAACCTGTTGTCCAACGTGTGTTGCATAATCGCACCGGCATGATCTGCACCTTCTTGGGCAGAATGCACGTTTGAAAGGCATATTCTCGCCCGGGAGCGCGTCGTGCCCCGCTCGGGGTGGCTATTTCACAGGCAGAGTGGCGTTTTTTCAAAAAGTTCCGCGCCAAGCTTGCGTGGCATAGTCCTTGAATAGCGTCTCTCAACCGCGGGCCGTCTCAGGTCTGCGGGCTACCCGAACCGGGTCGCCGTACGGGTCGAGCGACGGCAACGGTTTCCAAGGACCTTGAAGGGGGCGCCGCCCATGAAGATCGTGATGGCCATCATCAAGCCGTTCAAGCTCGAGGAGGTGCGCGATGCGCTCACCGGAATCGGCGTGCACGGACTGACGGTTACGGAAGTGAAGGGCTACGGCCGCCAGAAGGGCCACACCGAGATCTACCGCGGCGCGGAATACGCGGTGAGCTTCCTGCCCAAGCTCAAGATTGAGGTCGCGGTGGCCTCCGACCTCACCGCGAGCGTCATCGACGCCATCGCGGCCGCGGCGCGCACGGGCCAGATCGGCGACGGCAAGATCTTCGTGATGCCCCTCGAGAAGGCGGTGCGCATCCGGACCGGCGAGACCGACGCCGACGCCCTCTGATCCGCGGCCCGGCGCGTCCGGGCCCGCCCAACCCTTCACCCTCACCCAACGCTACGAATCGCGACCGGAGCCACGTGCCCATGAAAGTCCGTAATGCCCTCATGCTCGGCTTGGGAGGGGCGATACTCGCCGCCCTCCTGATCGAGCCATCTCTCGCGCAGACGCCGACGCCCGAGGCCGCCACGGCCGCCGCCGCGGCTGCACCGATCCCCAACAAGGGCGACACCGCCTGGATGCTGGTCTCCTCGGCCCTCGTGCTGATGATGAGCGTACCCGGCCTGGCCCTGTTCTACGGCGGCCTCGTGCGCACCAAGAACATGCTCTCGGTGCTGACCCAGGTCTTCGCCATCGTCTGCATCGTCGGCCTGCTGTGGGTGTTCTACGGCTACAGCCTCTCCTTCACCAACGGCGGCGGCATCAACGACTTCATCGGCGGCTTCTCGAAGGCCTTCCTGAAGGGCGTCGACGCGAACTCGACCGCCGCGACCTTCTCGAACGGCGTCGTGATCCCTGAATACGTCTACATCTGCTTCCAGATGACGTTCGCCATGATCACGCCTGCGCTGATCGTGGGCGCCTTCGCCGAGCGGATGAAGTTCTCGGCGCTGGTGGTGTTCATGATCCTCTGGGTCACGCTCATCTACTTCCCGATGGCGCACATGGTCTGGTACTGGGGCGGCCCCGATGCGGTCGGCAACGCCGCGAAGGCTCTGGCCGCTGCCACCGACGATGCCTCGAAGGCGACCGCCCAGGCAGCCCTCGACGCCGTCAACAAGGACGCGGGGTTCCTGTTCCAGAAGGGCGCCCTCGACTTCGCCGGCGGCACCGTCGTGCACATCAACGCGGGCATCGCCGGCTTCGTCGGCTGCCTGATCATGGGCAAGCGCATCGGCTACGGCCGCGACCTTCTCGCCCCGCACTCGCTGACCATGACCATGATCGGCGCCTCGCTGCTGTGGGTCGGCTGGTTCGGCTTCAACGCGGGCTCGAACCTCGAGTCCAACGGCACCACCGCGCTGGCGATGCTCAACACCTTCGTGGCGACCTGCGCGGCCGCGGTGGCGTGGCTCTTCGCCGAGTGGGCGCTCAAGGGCAAGCCGTCGCTGCTCGGCATGGTCTCGGGTGCGATCGCCGGCCTCGTGGCGGTCACCCCGGCCTCGGGCTTCGCTGGGCCGATGGGCTCGATCGTGCTCGGCCTCGTCGCCGGCGTGGTCTGCTTCGTGATGTGCTCCACGGTGAAGAACGCCATCGGCTACGACGACTCGCTGGACGTGTTCGGCGTCCACTGCATCGGCGGCATCCTGGGCGCCCTGGCGACCGGCATCCTGGTCGACCCGAACCTCGGCGGCGTCGGCATCCCGGACTACAGCACCAAGCCGGGCGAGATGGTGGTCGGCGCCTACGACATGATGAGCCAGCTCATCGTTCAGGCCGAGGCGGTCGGCCTGACGCTCCTGTGGTCGGGCGTCGGCTCGGCGATCCTCTACAAGCTGGTCGACCTGACGATCGGCCTGCGGGTGACCCAGGAAGAGGAGCGCGAGGGCCTCGACATCGCCGATCACGGCGAGCGCGCCTACAACTACTGA
Source organism: Methylobacterium sp. NEAU K (assembly GCF_030700285.1). Classification (GTDB taxonomy): domain Bacteria; phylum Pseudomonadota; class Alphaproteobacteria; order Rhizobiales; family Beijerinckiaceae; genus Methylobacterium. The sequence goes on from NZ_JAUYZJ010000001.1 coordinate 128,103, forward strand.
GAGCGACTGGCGCGGCCCCGCAGGGCCGCGCTTCAGGAACGGGAAACCCCGGCTCCGCGTGGGCCGGGGTTTTTCGTGTCTCGATCCCGTGCCTGCGCGATGCTTCTCGTTGCCCGGTTCCGCCAAGAGGGCCTCCGCGAGCGTCCGCCCCAGGACCCCGGGCAGTCGACCCCATGGAGGTCCGGCGGACGCCCCCCTGGCCACCGGGGAACGCGCCTTGCCCGCGGGCAGACCGCGATGAGGCGGGCTCGTCGCGGTCCGTCCTGCGTCGGATGCCGGCGGATGGGTCGTTGCGGGGTTCAGGCCACCGCGCGCTTCTCGACCACGCTCGTCTCGACGACGTCCGCGGGCTCATAGAACCACCGAGCCATCGCGCCTGCCGTCATCGCCCCGAGAATCGGCGCCAGCCAGAACAGCCACAGTTGCGACATGTAGGCTTCGCCTGCCAGCAGGGCGGGCCCCGTGCTGCGCGCCGGATTGACCGAGGTGTTGGTCACCGGGATCGAGATGAGATGGATCAGCACGAGGGCAAACCCGATGGGAATGCCGGCGAAGCCGCTCGCTGCGCCCTTCGAGGTCGTTCCGACGATGATGAAGACGAAGAAGAACGTCGTCAGGAATTCGGTGACGAGGCAGGCCACGACGCCGTATTTGCCGGGGCTGAGATCACCGTAACCGTTCGCCGCAAAGCCGTTCGGGATCCAGCCGGCCTTGCCCGATGCGATGGTGTAGAGCACCCCCGCCGCCAGGATCGCGCCGATGACCTGCGCGACGATGTAGGGCAGCACGTGCCGGTTCGCACAACGTTTCGCCGACCACAGGCCGAGCGTCACCGCCGGGTTGAAGTGTCCGCCCGAGATATGGCCGACTGCATAAGCCATCGTGAGCACGGTCAGGCCGAAAGCGAACGCCACGCCCAGGAAGCCGATACCCAGTTCCGGAAAGGCCGCCGATAAGACCGCTGCGCCGCAGCCGCCGAATGTCAGCCAGAAGGTGCCGAAGAACTCGGCGGTCGCCCTGCGCATCGTGTCGTGATCCATGCCGATATCTCTCGCTCCGTCGGTTCGCGAGGCGCTCACGCGATGACAGGTTCAGAAGCTCCGCTTGGCGCGACGCGATAGTCTGATCTGTGCCACTGATTGCGGCCGCACGATCGATGAATACTGCATAGATATAGGAAAACTACAACTGACGTATGTTAGGTGCCGACATGCTCGGCTCGATCGGTGCCCCACGAACCGAGTCCGCCCCACGAACCGAGTCCGCCCCTCGCCGGAGGTTGGCCATGCGGGATGCCGCGCGACTCGTCGACGGCGCGAGGCTGCCTCGGCCGGGCGGCGCCGAACGGAAGCGGACGCTGTCCCGAACCGGCCCCCGCCTGACGGCGGCGAGGCAACCCGCCTGAGGATCGATCGGTGGTCCGGTCGGGCCCGGCGTTGCGTGCTGCGGCCTTCAGAACCGCAGCGCCCGCACCCGCTTCACCTGCGGGATCGCGGCGATCCGGTCGAGCACCGCCTCGGGCACCGCGCCGTCCACGGCGACGAACGCGATTGCATCGCCGCCTTCCCGTTCGCGGCCGAGGTTGAACGTGGCGACGTTCACACCGGCCTCGCCGAGCACGCCGCCGAAGCGGCCGATGAAGCCCGGCCGGTCGTGGTTGCGCACGTAGAGCATGTGGGACGCGAAACCCGCGTCCATCGCGATGCCCCGGATCTCGACGATCCTGGGCTTGCCGTCCTGGAACACGGTCCCGGCGGCGTCGCGGGGCATATCCTGCGCGTCCACGGTGATCCGCACCACCGATTCGAAGGTGGCGGGGGCGCCCGCCCGCTTGATCTCGTCCACCACGATCCCGTGCGCCCGCGCGACCGTGGGGGCCGAGACCATGTTCACGTCCGCCAGGAACGGCCGCAGGATTCCGGTGACCGCCGCGGCCGTGAGCGCGCCGGTGTTCATCGCCGCCACTGTGCCCTCGTAGGTGACGCGGATGCCTGTGACCGGCGCCTCCGTGAGCTGGCCCAGGAACGAGCCGAGCTTCTCCGCCAGGGCGATGAACGGGCGCAGGCGCGGCGCCTCGTCGGCGCTGATCGCCGGGAAGTTCACCGCGTTGGTGATCGCCCCGTCCACCAGATAGGCCGACATCTGCTCGGCGACCTGCAGCGCCACGTTCGCCTGCGCCTCCACGGTCGAGGCGCCGAGATGGGGCGTGCAGACCACGTTGGGGTGGCCGAACAGTGGGTTCTCCAGCGCCGGCTCGGTGACGAACACGTCGAAGGCTGCCCCGGCCACGTGCCCGGACTCGAGGGCGGCCCGCAGCGCCATTTCGTCCACGAGGCCGCCCCGGGCGCAGTTGATCACCCGCACGCCGCGCTTGGTGCGCGCGAGCGCCTCCGCCGACAGTAGGAGTCGGGTCTTGTCGGTGAGCGGCACATGCAGCGTGATCACGTCGGCCCGGGCCAGGAGCTGGTCCAGCTCGACCTTCTCGACGCCGAGCGCCACCGCCCGATCGGCCGTGAGGAATGGGTCGTAGGCGATGACCTTCATGCGCAGGCCGATGCCCCGCTCGGCCACGATCGCGCCGATATTGCCGCAGCCGACCACGCCCAGGGTCTTGCCGGTGAGCTCGACGCCGAGGAACCGGTTCTTCTCCCAGCGCCCGCCTTGAGTCGAGGCGTCGGCCTGCGGGATCTGCCGGGCCAGCGCGAACATCAGCGCCACCGCGTGCTCGGCGGTGGTGATGGCGTTGCCCTGGGGGGTGTTCATCACGATCACGCCCCGGGCTGTGGCGGCCGGGACGTCGACGTTGTCGACCCCGATGCCGGCGCGGCCCACCACCTTCAGCCGCTCGGCCGCCGCCAGGACCTTCGGGGTGACTTTCGTGGACGAGCGGATCGCCAGCCCATCATAGGCGCCGACCGCGCGGATCAGAGCGTCCCTGTCCTGGCCGAGCTCCGGGCGAAAATCGGCCGCCACGCCGCGGTCGCGGAACACACGGATCGCGGCCTCGGACAGCGGGTCGGAGATGAGCACTCTGGGCGCGGCCATGGGGCCTCCGGCGCTGTGTCAGGGGGACGCCGGCCCCGACCCTCCCCCGCGGAGGGGGAGGGGGCCGTCGCGGGTCTTGGCCGGGCCGAGCCGCTATGGGTGCCCGCTCATGCCGCCCGGGCCAGCGCGGCCTTCTCTTCCGCGAAGGCCCAGTCGAGCCACGGCGTCAGCGCCTCGAGATCCGCGGCGTCGACGGTCGCGCCGCACCAGATGCGCAGGCCCGACGGGGCGTCGCGGTAGGCACCGATGTCGAGGGCGACACCCTCCCGTTCCAGGCGCTCGACGATTCCGGAAGCCAGGGACGCCACGGCCGCGTCGCCGCGGGCCAGCACGTCCGGGTCGGCGATGACGAGGCAGACGCCGGTGTTCGAGTAGGTCGCGGGATCGACCGCGAGCGGCGCGATCCAGGGCGTCCGGGCGACCCAGTCGTAGATCACCTTGGCGTTCGCGTCGGCCCGCGCGTGGAGAGCCGGCAGGCCGCCGATCCGCACCGCCCAGTCCAGCGTGTCGAGGTAATCCTCCACCGCCAGCATCGAGGGGGTGTTGATCGTGTCGCCCTTGAAGATGCCCTCGATCAGCCTGCCGCCGCTGGTCAGGCGGAAGATCTTCGGCAGCGGCCAGGCCGGGGTGTGGCTCTCCAGCCGTTCCACCGCCCGGGGCGAGAGAATCAGCATGCCGTGCGCGGCCTCGCCGCCCATCACCTTCTGCCAGGAGAAGGTGACGACATCGAGCTTGTCCCATGCGAGCGGCTGCGCGAAGGCGGCCGACGTGGCGTCGCAGATCGTCAGCCCCGCGCGGTCCGTGGCGATCCAGTCGCCGTTCGGCACCTTTACCCCCGCCGCGGTGCCGTTCCAGGTGAAGACCACGTCGCTGCGCTCGGTGTCGATCGCCGCGAGGTCCGGCAGCACGCCGTAGGGCGTCTGGTGGATGCGCGGATTGATCTTGAGCTGCTTCAGCGCGTCGGTGACCCACTCCTTGCCGAAGGCCTCCCAGGCGGCGACCTCCACGGGCTTCGGCCCGAGCATCGTCCACATCGCCATCTCGACGGCGCCGGTATCGGAGGCCGGCACGATGCCGATGCGGTAATCGTCGGGAACCTGCAGCACGGAGCGCGTCAGGTCGATCGCCCGGCGCAGCTTGGCCTTGCCGAGCGCGGAGCGGTGCGACCGGCCCAGCGCGGCCTCCGCAAGGGCGGCCGGGGTCCAGCCGGGACGCTTGGCACAGGGGCCGGACGAGAAATTCGGGACGCGCGGGCGCCCGGTGGGTCGGCTCATCATCGAATCCATCCTTGCAGATGGGCGCTCCTCGTTGGGGAGGAGTGTCCCAGGATCGCGCATGCGCCCAAATCGGTCGGGTTGCAAGGGCGGCGGCGATGGCCAGTCTTCGAAGGCTGCCCCCGGCTGGGACGGGGCGCCCGGTGCCGCGGAACAGTCGATTAATCCTGAGGCGTTAGCCTTAATGGCGTGCCGTGTTGCGTTTGAGGTACGCCGATGTCTTTTCACAGCGCCGCGATACTGACGGTCTGGTCCGTGTTACTTTTGGTAATCGGTGCGTTAACGTCGCGCATCGCGCTGGCGGGCCGCCCCCGCGGCCCGGTCCCGCAGCCGCTTCGCCTCGACCCGATGGACTACGACCGCGACGGGCCGGTGATCGACCTGGAACCCGCCTGATCAGCGGGCTGGCGGCCGCGCGGCGGCGCCGGGCAGGTCCGGGCGCCGCTCGGCGGTGATGCGCTCGGCCTCCGCCCGACGCCAGCGGGCGATGGCAGCGTGGTTGCCGCCCGACAGCACCTCCGGGATCGGCCGCCCTTCCCAGTCGCGGGGCCGCGTGTAGTGCGGGTATTCGAGGAGCCCGCCCTCGAAGCTCTCCTCGACCCCCGATTCGACCTTGCCCATCACCCCGGGCAGGAGCCGCACGCAGGCGTCGAGCACCACCAGGGCGGCGATCTCGCCGCCCGAGAGCACGTAGTCGCCGATCGAGACCTCCTCCAGGCCGCGGCCGGCGATCACGCGCTCGTCGACCCCCTCGAAGCGGCCGCAGACGATCAGCGCCCCCGGTCCGGCGGCGAGTTCGCGGACGCGCGCCTGGCTCAGTGGACGCCCGCGCGGCGACATCAGCAGGCGGGGGCGCGGATCGTGCGCCCCGGTCGCGGCGTCGATCGCGGCGGCCAGCACGTCGCAGCGCAGAACCATCCCGGCGCCGCCGCCGGCCGGCGTGTCGTCCACCGAGCGGTGGCGGCCGAGCCCGTGTTCGCGGATGTTGCGCGCCTCGAGGCTCCAGTCGCCCCGGGCGAGGGCGTCGCCCGAAAGCGACACGCCGAGGGGGCCGGGGAACATCTCCGGGTACAGGGTGAGGATCGTGGCCCGCCAGGGCGTTTCCGCGCGCGTCATGGCGCTTGATCGCGCGCGGGGTGCGGCACGGTCAACGGTGCGGGCACCGTTCTGACCTTCGGCGGTTGTCGGCGATGATGCGGCTCCTGCTCCTCCTCTCCGTCACCCTGTCGGGACCGGCCCTGGCGGCCGGGCCGACGGCGCCTCCGGGCGTGCCCGCGCGGGCGTTCCCCAAGCCAGACCGGCCCGTGGCCGAGATCGTGGCGCCGCAATGGTCCTCGGAGGCCGATCGGGACAAGGCCGGCGAATTCGATCAGGTCGCCCGGGCGATGGCCATCGCACCGGGCGAGACGGTGGCGGATATCGGCGCCGGCAGCGGCTACTACGTCGTGCGCCTGAGCCCGCGGGTCGGACCCGGCGGCAGGGTGTTGGCGGAGGACGTGACGCCCGCCTACCTGGCAAGCCTCGAGCGGCGCGTGAAGGGGCTCGACAACGTCACCGTGGTGCGGGGCGAGCCGCACGATCCGCGTCTGCCGCCGGCTTCGGTGGATGCGGCGATCCTCGTGCACATGTACCATGAGATCGCCCAGCCCTTCGGGCTGCTCCACAACCTCGCCCCGGCCATGCGCGCAGGGGGGCGGGTCGGCATCGTCGATGTTGACGACGTCCCGTCCCGGCACGGCACCCCGCCGACGCTCCTGCGCTGCGAACTCGCCGCCGCGGGCTACCGCGAGACGGGGTTCCATCCCTTGGGCGGCGGCGCCTATCTGGCGGTGTTCGCGGCGCCCGCCTTGGAGAGCCGACCGAAGCCGGAGACGATCCGCTCCTGCCGGGATTCCGCGACGCCGCGGTAGAGGCTTCGCGCCTGCTCCTCCGGTTCTCGGTCGGATAGCGCGGCCCGACGTCCCGCGCCGTCATCGCGAGCGCAGCCAAGCGACTCGGGGACACGCCACGTAGGACGACCGCGCGAGTCCCGGAATTGCTTGGCTGCGCTCGCAAAGACGGCGACAGGCGCCGCCCGCCCGGAGACCGTGTGAGACCGTCCACCCCGTCGACGCTGTGGGAGCGCGGTTGCCCGTTCAGGAGCGGGGCGCTCGCCGGACCGCGCTCACCGCGCTACCATTCGCAACACTGGATGCGGACTGGAGGAGCGACCGTGAATTCAGTCGCGTTAGTGATGATGGCTGCGCTGCTTGCAGCTTGGATCGCGATCGGCGTTCTTGTGGTCGCCTACGGTACACCACTCGGCGTGGCATTGTATGTATTGGCCGTTGTACTGACGAACCCGCGGATCTGGCGCCTGCACTGAGCATAAATATTGTGTTATATATTTACATATAACATAAGTAAGATTTCTTTCCTTTTTTGCGACATCGCAATGAGATTAGATGCTTTGATAACTGATCAGTTCGCCTTCAAAATCAGACAGAGATGCAATTTTATGAAGTTTTGGATAATAGTTAAATGACCAGCGTGGATCAGTCCGGATTGCCTGATGCCCTCGCAATCCATCGATAAAGGTATTGAAGCGCTCTCGCTCTGCCGTCATTAATTGTAACGTCGTCGCGCGGACGAACTCAACCGGCAAGGCACGGGCCTTCATTGCGGCAACGCCTTCTTGAACAGCCCGAGGGTTGTCATCGACGATCAAGGTTGTATCCGGGTGAAAGAACGTATCCCGTCCACCTTTGCTGCGCGTCGACACGACAGGCAGTCCAGCCAAGAGATACTCGAGACTCGCATACATCGCGCCTTCGAGTTTCGATAGACATAGACCGACATGCGCCGACGCCATCGCTTCGTTCACCTGGATGTGATCCAGCGGGACGATTCTGCCTTCTGTGATCATATTGCAGACTACGTGGCCGCGCGGGAGGCGACGAATAAAATTCGTTAGCTGCGCTCGTTTCAGTTCTGGCGGCCAATGATCGAACAGCTTCGTTACATAGCTGCAGCTTGGCACTAGGCGCGCCAAATCATGCCGCTTCATCGGGGCCAGCATCGCGTTGTAGATGGCGTCGTATGTACGCTTACGGCCAGGAACTGGGTGGTACATAGTTTCGTCGACGAACATATTCTGTGGCGCCAGATATACGTCGATGCCAAGCCGGCGCAGCAGACGCTCTTCGCCCTCTGTATTGGCCAGGACGATGAGGCGGGAAAAGGGGTGCGCCCGGCGAAAGCGACGATACTGTACAGCTAATGAAAATGCATAGGTTGGTCTCTCAAGACTCATCGTGATGGGATGCAAGAAGATGAATGGCTCGCCCGGAAAGCGATCGGCGAAATAATGAGCCGCACCGAAGGGCTGCGGACGAGGTTTGCTATAAAATATCGGTGGGTTGAAATCAAGAAATAGGCCGCTAACTGCCGTGTCCGGATGAAATACGGTTGGAGTTTTAACCAAAATCCGCTGCAGTCCGGCCAGTTGACTCAAAATAGGAATGTTGAACAGAAATGGAAATTTTAGATAAGAAAATCTAAGCATTCACAGATAGTCCGTCACCCCTATTCGACCAAAATTCAGCTGCCGAAGTTGGGTCGAATGATTTGGCTTTCGCGCCGCACACAATGCGCCGTAGATCAATACGCTAATTTTCCCGGATGCGCCTTAAATTCGATTTTAATATTCCTGGGCACGCCTTTCGCTCAAGTATTCCAACTTTACGTTGCCCGTAGTGTAGAATTGCGAGCGCCAAAAGCGTCGCCGCGAGACCAAGGTGCCATGCCCTCGCCCCGAAACAGAGACCGACCACCTTCGACCGCCACACGGCCGCCGCGGTGGTGACGCCCCGAACCGTATTGCTTTGCTTCAGGATCGTGCCGGCGCCGATGAGCCAGATGCCGGCCAGGATCTCGAAACCGTAAGGCAAACACGTCCGCTTCCGGGACGCAGTCTGATGTATCTGTACGGCGTCGATGGCCGCCAAGCTGAATGTCGGCCTTCGAGCGGCCACCCAATGGCGGCTGACCACCCCGAACGGACCTTCATGCGGTCAAGCTGATTGGGGCCAGACCCAGGAACATCAGCCCGGATCGTCGGCCGGCTTCTCGCCCACGGGGGCGAAGAAATCCTCCGGCAGGACCACGGTGACGCGCCGCTGCGCCAGATCCAGGCTCGGCACGAAGGCCTTGGTGAAGGGCAGGAGCGCGGTGGCGCCGCCCAGCGCGGGGCGGAGTTCGAGCAGATCGCCGCCGCCGTAATTCGGCACGGCCACGATGGTGCCGACGGTCGTCCCGGCCTCGTCCACCGCCGTGGCGCCGATCAGGTCGGCTGCGTAGACCTCGTCGTCATCCTCGGGCTCCGCGAGGCGGTCCCGGGGAACGAACAGAGCCACGCGGTTGAGCGCCTCCGCTTCATTGCGCCCGCCGACGCCCTTCACCCGGGCGATCAGCATGTCGGGGGATGAGCCGGGGGCGGGGCGCACGTCGGACAGCGTCAGCGTCCGCCCGTCGGAGGTCAGCAGGGCGCCGTAGCCGGCGATCGCCCGCGGATCGCCGGTGTAGGATTTGAGCCTCACCTCGCCGTTGAGCCCGTGCGCCCGCCCGAACTCGCCCAGCAGGACGAGATTGGGGTCGGGGGCTGCGGGCGGCCGCACCGGCTTCGGAGCCGGTGCCTTGGGCGAGGTCGCGGCATCGGGCGCGATCGAGCCGATCGCCGTGCTCGGGCGCCCGCGGCGGCCGCCGTCGCGGGGGGAGGGACCTGCGGGGCGGCGCGCCATGGCCCGGCCCGCCTTACGCGGCGGCGTCCTCGGCGGGCGCTGCGGCCTTCTCGGCGCGCTTGGCCGCGCGCTCCTTGGCCTTCTCGCCGGGCTCGGCCTTCTGCGGGTTGTTGCGCGCCGGGCGCTTGGCGAGGCCGGCCTGGTCGAGGAAGCGCAGGACCCGGTCGGTCGGCTGCGCGCCCTTGGCGAGCCAGCCCTGGATCTTCTCGGCGTCGAGCTGGATCCGGGCCGGATCGTCCTTGGCCTTCATCGGATCGTAGGCGCCGACCTTGTCGATGAAGCGGCCGTCGCGGGGGGCGCGGGCGTCGGCGACGACGATGCGGTAGTACGGGCGCTTCTTCGCGCCGCCGCGGGTGAGACGGATCTTCAGGGCCATTGTCTACGACTTTCTCTGCTCTTCGACCGACGGCCCATGATTGGCCGCGATCGTCTGGTGGTGCCGGATGACTTCCTTGACCACGAAGGCCAGGAATTTCTCGGCGAAATCGGGGTCGAGCTTGGCATCGACCGCGAGGTTGCGGAGCCGGGCGACCTGACGCGCCTCCCGGTCCGGATCGGAAGGGGGGATCCCCTTTCGGGCCTTCAGCTCGCCGACCCGCTGCGTGCAGCGGAAGCGCTCGGCGAGCAGGTGGATCAGCGCCGCATCGAAATTGTCGATGCTCTCGCGCAGACGGGCGAGTTCGGGATCGACGGCCTGAGCCGCGAGGATGCTCATTTCTTCTTCCCCGGCATGAACCCACCGAGACCGGGCAGCTTCGGGCCGCCGAGACCGGGCAGCTTGGGCATCCCGCCCAGACCACCTCCACCCAGGCCCGGCGGCATCGGCGGCAGCTTGCCGCCGAACTGCTTCTCGAGCTGCGCGATCTGCTCGGGCGTCGGCTCGGGCATGCCGGGCGGAAGACCGGGCATGCCGCCCGGCATGCCGCCGCCCAGCCCGAACATCGAGCCCAGGGCCTGGCCGATGCCGCGCTTGCCCTGGCCCATCGCCTTCATCATGTCGGCCATGGTCCGGTGCATCTTCAGGAGCTTGTTGATCTCCGAGACGTCGACGCCCGAACCCGCCGCGATGCGCTTCTTGCGGGAGTTCTTCAGCAGATCGGGGTTCTTCCGCTCCTGCGGGGTCATCGACGAGATGATCGCGCGCTGGCGCTTGAACATCTTCTCGTCGAGGTTGGCGCCCTCGACCTGCTTCTTGATCGCGCCCATGCCGGGCAGCATGCCCATCAGGCCGCCGATGCCGCCCATCTTCTCCATCTGGCCAAGCTGCATGGAGAGGTCCTCCAGGTCGAACTTGCCCTTGCGCATCTTCTCCGCGGTGCGGAGCGCCTGCTCGTGGTCGATGGTCTCGGCGGCCTTCTCGACCAGCGAGACGATGTCGCCCATGCCGAGGATGCGGTTGGCGACGCGGGCCGGGTGGAACTCCTCCAGCGCGTCGACCTTCTCGCCGGTGCCGACGAGCTTGATCGGCTTGCCGGTGACGGCCCGCATCGAGAGCGCCGCGCCGCCGCGGGAATCGCCGTCCATGCGGGTGAGCACGATGCCGGTTACGCCCAGCCGCTGGTCGAAGGCGCGGGCGGTGTTGACCGCGTCCTGGCCGGTGAGCGCGTCGGCCACCAGCAGCACCTCGTGGGGCCGGGTCGCCGCCTTCACCTCGGCCGCCTCGGCCATCAGGGCCTCGTCGACCGTGGTGCGCCCTGCGGTGTCGAGCATCACCACGTCGAAGCCGCCCAGGCGCCCCGCCTCCATGGCGCGCTTGGCGATCTGAACCGCCGACTGGCCGGCCACGATCGGCAGACTCTCGACGCCGACCTGCTTGGCCAGAACCGCGAGCTGCTCCATCGCGGCCGGGCGGCGGGTGTCCAGCGAGGCGAGCAGCACCTTGCGGCGCTCACGCTCGGACAGGCGCCGGGCGATCTTGGCGGTGGTGGTGGTCTTGCCCGAGCCCTGGAGGCCGACCATCAGGATCGGCACCGGGGCGGGGGCGTTGAGGTCGATCACCTCGGCATCGGTGCCGAGCATCGCCACCAGCTCGTCGTTGACGATCTTGACGACCATCTGGCCGGGGGTGACCGACTTGAGCACGACGGCGCCGACCGCCTTCTCCTTCACCCGGTCGGTGAAGCCGCGCACCACCTCCAGGGCCACGTCGGCCTCGAGCAGGGCGCGCCGTACTTCGCGCATCGCCGCGGTGACGTCGGCTTCTGTCAGGGCGCCGCGGCGGGTCAGGCCCGAGAGGATGCCGGACAGGCGGTCGGAAAGACCTTCGAACATGATGGCCGGACCCGCGGTTACTGCTCGACGCCGGCGCGCTCGAAGCGGCGCGCCTGGAGGGCGGCCTCGAAGCTGCGCACGGCGCTCGCGAACTTGTCCCGGCATTCCGGATTGCAGAACCCGACGACGGCGCCGTTGTAGAGGGTGAGCGCGTCGGCCGAGATCGGCTTACCCGACCAGGGGCAGGTCTCGTTGACCGCGTCCGCGATGTGCAATTCGTCTCGGGTCATGCGAAGGCCTCGACCGGCGGATCCCGGCGGAGCGGATCGACCCAACACCCATCGCGCCCGAGGGCGCGAACGCGCTGTCGGGCGTTGGCCTCCGGCCTCAGGGGGCCGGTCGGCTTCGTGTATTGGCGATCTGCTTCGGATCGGGAGGGCGGGGCGTAACGGCAGTGGGCCGGAAAGTCAATTTTTGGCCCGTCCGGCGTCGCGACCAGCCGCAGGTTGAGACGATCGCCGGTCATTAACTTTTACGGATCGTTAAGCATGTTCGGCTTCTGATCGGCCAGCACCCGTTCAGGACGACCGCCGATGTCGGAACCCGCCCGCACCCTACCGCCGCACGAGGCCGGCAGCCGCAGCGCCCCCGGTCCGCTCCGGGACTGGCTCGCGGCGATGAAGACCCAGAGCCCGGCCGAGCCGCGCGCCGACGACCGGCCGGACGAGGTTCGGCCGGACAATCGTCCGGAGGCACGGCAAGACCCCAAGACCGTCCGCGGCGCCGAGCCGGCGTGGTCGCCCCGACTGGTGTCGCAGGCCGAGGCGCCGCGTTCGGCCTCCGACGACGCGGACGTGTCCGAGCTGATGGCCGAGAATCTGATGCTCAAGGCCAAGTTGCGGCTGGAGGCGGGGCGTCACGAGGAGCTGCAGGCGATCCTGGCGCAGGAGATCCGCGTCCTGCGCGAGCATATCCGCGAAGAAATCGGCTCCCTCGAGGATCTGCGCACTGAGCAAGAGGAAATCCGCGCCGAACGCGAGGAATTCCGAACCGAGCGCGAGCGATTCCGCCACGAGCGTGAAGAACTGCGCGCCGAGCGCGACCGGGCGATGACCGAGCGCGATGCGCTGCGGGCCGAGCACTACGCCCTGGCTTTCGAGCGCGATGCCCTGAGCGAGGAGCGCGACCTGTGGCGGGCGCGGACCGAGGCGCTGGCCCAGCCGCTGTTCCAGACCCAGAAGCGCTGAGACGACTGACACGCTCGGAAAAGCCGAAGGGCCACCCGTGAGGGTGGCCCTTCCATTGCCGAACCGTTGTGTCCGGCGGAACTGTCCCGAAAGCGGGTCTCTGACGCGTCTTAGAGCGACGCGCCGGAGGCGACGGTCCAGGTCCGGTAAGCCGAGACACACGGCTGATGACAATGAGACACTGGATCACCTCCTTTCGTTGGTTGCGGGTGAGGCGAAGGTAGGTGGCCGCGGGCGACTTGTGAAGCCCGGTGGCTGCGCCCGTTTGTCCGCCCTGTGGATGCGCTTTCGCCCGCCCGCGGCCGGGCGTATGACGGGCCGCCGAGGTCAGCCCGAACACCCTTGAACGCTCCCGTTCCGCACCCGCCGCGTCCCGCCGACGAGGCCGCGCTCGATCCAGAGGCCATGCGCCAGCCCCTCGGAGACGCGTGGTATTGCGTCGGGCAGTCCCGCACCCTCGGTCGGACCGGGCTCCGCGCGGTGGAACTGAACGGCGAGCAGATCGTGCTCGGCCGGGCCCCGGGCGGTAGTCCCTTCGCTCTGCGCGACCGCTGCCCGCACCGCGGGATGGCGCTCTCGAAGGGCCGCTTCGACGGCGACACGCTGATGTGCCCGTTCCACGGCTGGCGCTTCGGCACCGACGGACGCTGCCGCGACGTCCCGACGCTTTCCGAGCACGACGCCGCCGATTTCTCCCGCATCCAGGTCCAGCGCTTCCCCGTCCGCGAGAGCGCCGGGTTCCTCTGGGTAAACCCGCATCTCGGACCCGCCTCGGGCGATGTGCCGGCCGTGCCGGAGCTGGATTTCGAGCCGGCGGGCTCCCTGGTCGTCGAACTCGTGGTCGAGGCCTCCTTCGATCTCACCACCCTGAGCCTCGTGGATCCCGGGCACGTCGCCTTCGTCCACGACTCCTGGTGGTTCCGCCCCTCGAAGCAGCTTCGGGAGAAGGTGAAGACCTTCCAGCCGGTCCCGCACGGCTTCGTCATGACGAGCCACGCCACCACCACGAGTTCACCGGTCTACCGCCTGCTCGGCGGCGTGCCCGAGGTGGAGATCGAGTTCCGGCTGCCAGGGGTGCGCCTGGAGCGCATTCGCGCCGGCGAGAAGCGGGTGGCAAACTACACCTTCGCAACCCCGCTCACCCCCGACCGCACGCTGCTCACCAACGCCCTGGTCTGGAGTATGCCCGCGCTGAACCTGCTCAAGCCGCTCGCCCGGCCGCTGATGCGGCAGTTCCTGACCCAGGACCAGCAGGTGCTCCAGCACGCTCAGGATGGCCTGGACCGTAAGCCGACCATGGTGCTGTTCGGCCAGGGCGACCTGCCCTCGCAATGGTACTTTCGTCTGAAGCGCGAGGCTCTGGAATCGGCTCGCGCCGGGCGCCCGTTCGAGAACCCCCTGGAGCGGCGGGAACTGCGCTGGCGCTCATGATGGGCAACAGTTTTCAGGTGTCTAATCCGCGGCCGTAACACCTTATTAACCATAACTTACGTACTGATGTCCGCGCATTACCCTCTCTGAGACGCTGCGCGCCGATGCCTCGATTCTTCATCGATCTCCATGACGGTTCCCAGCCGCTGCGCGACGAGGTCGGCTTCGATCTGCCGGACCTGCCCGCGGCACGCGCCAAGGTCACCCGGATCATGTCGGCGATCGCACGCGACATGCTGCCGGACGTGGAGCGCCAGGATTACGTCGCCTGCGTGCGCGACGGGGTCGGCAAGGTGGTCTACCGCGCGCGCCTGTCGCTCGCCGCCGAGGCGGTCGACTGAATCCATCAATCGGCGGCCTGAGGCTCCCCGCCGCGGCCGGGAGAACTTGACCAGGGCGAAAGGCCAGCCATCTCCGGTCCATGAAACGGCGCAGCCTGCTCACGGTCGCGAGTGCGGCCACGGTGATGACGCTCGGCGGCGTCGGCTATGCCGCACACCGCAGGGGCAAGAACCCCTATTATCGTGGGCCGAAGTCGGATCATTTCGACGGGCTGCGGTTCCACTTGCCGGATCAGGCGGCCGATAAGTCGCTGCCGGACGTGCTGCGCTGGCAAGCCAAGCGGCAGCGCGAGCCCTGGCCCAAGACCTTTCCCAGCCCCTATCCCGCGGACCGGCCGCCCGAGCGCATCGGATCAATGCGCGTCGTCCTGATCGGGCATGCGAGCTACCTCGTGCAGGTTGCCGGCCGCAACATCCTGATCGACCCCGTCTTCGCCAAGCGCGCGAGCCCGGTCCGGTTCGCCGGACCAAAGCGCGTCAACCCGCCGGGGATCGCATTCGGCGACCTGCCGCCGATTGACGTGGTCCTGATCACCCACAACCACTACGACCATCTCGACGGCCCGAGCCTCGCCCGGATCTGGCAGGCGCACCAGCCGCTGATCGTGGCGCCGCTCGGCAACGACGCGATCCTGCGCAATTTCGACGACACGATGCATGTCGAGACCCATGACTGGGGCGAATCGGTCGAGCTCGGCGACGGGCTGACCGTCCACCTGACGCCGGCCCACCACTGGTCGGCCCGCGGCGTGCGGGACCGGCGCATGGCGCTGTGGTGCGCCTTCGTGATCACCTCGGCCCAGGGCGCGCACTACCACGTGGGCGATACCGGCTTCGGCGACGGCGAGATCTTCCGGGACATCCGCGCCCGCTTCGGGGCGCCCCGCCTCGCGACGCTGCCGATCGGCGCCTACGAGCCGCGCTGGTTCATGAAGGCCCAGCACGTGGACCCCGCCGAGGCGGTGCAGATCCTGTCGCTTCTCGGAGCCGAGCAGGCGCTCGGCCATCATTGGGGGACCTTCCAGCTCACCGACGAGGGCGTCGAGCGGCCCGCGGAGGCGCTGGCGGCGGCGCTCGCGGCAGGGGGCATCGCCCCCGAGCGGTTCGTGGCGCTGAGACCGGGGCAGGTCTGGCAGGGGTGACACCACGGCTAGGGACTGCCGCGGCGATCGGCACGATGCATGCAAGATACCGTGTGCAGCCCGGAATCGCGGCTCGGAGAACGCCGCGTCTCGACGGACAGGGGGCGGCGCTCCGGGCGACGCACCCGCCTCCAGCCGAGAGACACGATGGACCAGATCAAGCCGACACGCCGCTCGCTCATGGCCGGGGGCGCTGCCCTGGCGGCATTCGGGGCCGCGGGCCGGGCTGGTGCGCAGGGCGCGGCATCCGGCAGCCTGACCTACGGCATCTCGATGACCGACCTGCCGCTCACCACCGGCCAGCCGGACCGGGGCGCGGGCGGCTATCAGTTCACCGGTCTGACCCTGTACGATCCCCTGGTGGCCTGGGACCTGGACGTCGCGAACCGGCCCGGCACGATGATTCCCGGGCTCGCCACTTCCTGGGAGAGCGACCCGTCTGACCCCAAAACCTGGACCTTCCATCTCCGCGAGGGCGTGACATTCCACGACGGCTCGGCCTTCGACGCCGATGCGGTGATCTGGAACTTCGATAAGGTCCTGAACAAGGAGGCGCCGCATTTCGATCAGCGGCAGGCTGCCCAGGTGCGACCGCGCCTGCCCGGCGTGGCAAGCTACCGGAAGCTCGACGCCAAGACCGTCCAGGTGATGACCAAGACGCCCGACAGCCTATTCCCCTACCAGATGCTGTGGTTCCTGATCTCCTCGCCCGCGCAGTACGAGAAGGTCGGGCGCGATTGGGCGAAATTCGCCTTCGAGCCGTCGGGCACGGGGCCGTTCCGCATGGGCCAGCTGGTTCCCCGGGTGCGCCTCGAGCTTTTGCCGAACGCCGGATACTGGAACCCGAAGCGGGTGCCGAAGCTCGCGAAGCTGACCCTCACTTGCGTGCCCGAGGACCTCGCCCGGGTGAACGCGCTCCTCTCCGGCAATGTCGACCTCATCGAGTCGCCCGCCCCTGACGCGGTCCCGCGCCTGAAGGCCGCCGGCATGCGCGTAGTCGGCAACGACACGCCGCATGTCTGGAATTATCACCTGTCGATGCTGGAAGGCTCGCCCTGGCGGGACCTGCGCCTGCGCAAGGCCGCCAATCTCGCCATCGACCGCGAGGGCGTCGTCCAGCTCATGGGCGGCCTCGCCCAGCCGGCCGTCGGTCAGGTGCAGACGTCAAGCCCGTGGTTCGGCAAGCCCGGCTTCCAGATCAAGACCGACGTCGATCAGGCGCGCAAGCTGGTCGAGGAAGCCGGCTTCTCGGTTAAGAATCCGGTGAAGGCCACGATCCTCATCCCGACCGGCGGGACCGGGCAGATGCTATCCCTGCCGATCAACGAGTTCATCCAGCAGAGCTGGGCCGAGGTCGGAATCCAGGTCGAGTTCAAGACGGTCGAGCTGGAGGTGGCCTACACGGCCTGGCGCCAGGGTGCGGCGGATCCGAGCCTGAAGGGCGTCACCGCCGGCAACATCGCCTACGTGACCTCGGACCCGTTCTACGCGATCCTGCGCTTCTACGACTCGAAGCAGATCGCCCCCAACGGCGTGAACTGGAGTCACTACCGCAATCCCGAGGTCGATGCCCTCTGCGATAAGGTGAAGGCGAGCCTGGACGTGGATGAGCAGAACAAGCTGCTCGCCCGCATCCACGAGATCGTCGTCAACGACGCTGTACAGGTTTGGGTGGTGCACGATACCAACCCGCATGCGCTTTCGCCGCGGGTGAAGAACTATGTCCAGGCTCAGCACTGGTTCCAGGACTTGTCTACGCTCGCCTGAGAGCGGCCGGCCGCATGCCTCGATGCGTTGAAAGCAGCGCCGATCGGGGGACGATCCTCACGAGACTGTGTTGGCCTCCCCAACCCACGAAGGAGAGTGCCCTGAAGAGCCTGCCCATCCCCTGGCCGCCTTCCTCGCGAGTGTCGTTCCCGCTGCCGCCCCGCGCATCGATCTCGGCCCGGTTGGTCCTCGGGTGGACCTGCGCTCCCGCGGTCAGCGGGAACGCGACTTCCCGCGTCAAGAGGACCGCCGCGTCCAAGGCGACGACGACCGCATGTGCCGCCGCAGGGTTTCGAGCATGATCGCCCGGTGGTCCGACGCGGCCACGGCTACGGAGCCGATTCGACACCGGCAGCGCGAGACCGGATGGCTTTGAAAGGGGTCGGCATCTGCCGGCCCCTTTTTTCGGTTCGCCGGCCCCGGCGCCGATGTGCGGCCGGCACTGCACAAGCGTTTTCGCACTTGCAGCAGAGTGTGGCGAGAGCTAGGAAGCTCACGCATCATGTTTCGGGATAATTTGGCAATGACCCTTCGTTTTATCAGTGGTTTCGCGGCGGTCGCCTTTGCGGTGTCCGGCCTTTCGGTCCCCGCCGCGCTGGCCAAGCCGGTGAGCGGAGCCAGTGCCGTCAAGATGATCGACATCGACAATGACGGGACCGTCGACATGAAGGAAATCGAGGCGGTGGCCTCGGCGACCTTCGATCGCCTTGAGAAGGATTCCGACGGCACCCTCGACGCCAAGGAGCTGAAGGGCCGCCTGAGCAAGGCCGGCGTGAAGCAGGCCGATCCGGACAACGACGGCACCATCGACAAGAAGGAATACCTCGCCGCGGTCGGCGAGCGCTTCAAGATGGCCGATCCGGACGGCGACGGCACCCTGGACGCCAAGGAACTGAACTCGAAGGCCGGCAAGGCGCTGCTCGCCCTCGTCAAGTAACGTTTCCCGGTCGCTCCTGACGGAGCACCCGACGTTCGATATAGCCCTCGCGGAATCATCCGCGGGGGCTTCATCGTTTTCGGCGCAGGCCCTCCGAGACCCTCTGAACGTCGCCCCGACCGGGACGGCGCTGCCGCACGCCGGATGCGGGCCGGCCCGAACGGAATGTCTCCGCCAAGGCCCGCCTCGCCGGCCAATGAGCGCGTCAGGCGCGGGCAGCCTCGCAGCGGTCGAGGAAGGCGCGCAGATATCCGCCCGCGGCCTCCGCGCGCTCCACCGCGAGGAGGTGGGCCGCCTGCGGAAGCACCACCAGCTCGGCCTGGGCTATGCCGCTGCAGATCACCTCGGCCATGGACGGGGGGGTCGAGGGGTCGTCGCGCCCGGCGATCACCAGGGTCGGTGCGGTGATGGCGGACAGGGCGTGCCGCAGGTCCATGCGCCCAATCGCCCCGCAGCAGACCGCGTAGCCGGCCGGATCGCAGGCCAGGAAGCGCGCGCGCACGGCCTGCAGGGCTTCGGGATGGTGCTGCCGGAAGGCGGGGGTGAACCAGCGCGCGAGGGTCGCCTCGACCAGCGCACCGGGCCCCTGCGCCCGCACCGTCTCGGCGCGCTCGTTCCAGCTCTGCTCGCTCGGAAGATGGGCCGCCGTGGCCATAAGGGTCGCGCTCAAGCTGCGCGCCGGATCGGCGCTCGCCAGAGCCTGCACGGTCATGCCGCCGAGCGAGAGCCCGACCAGATGGGCCCGCCCGATGCCGAGGGCGTCGAGGAGCCCCGCGAGGTCGCCCGCCAGATCCGCGATCTCGGTGGGCCGGTCGCGAGTCGCCGACCCGCCATGGCCGCGCGTGTCGTAACGCAGGGTGCGGAAACGTCCCCCGAGCGCCGGCAGCAGCGCGTCCCACATCTCCAGGGTGGCGCCGAGCGAGTTCGAGAAGGCCACCACGGGGGCGCCCTCCGGCCCTTCGAGGGCGTAGCGGAGCTCAAGCCCCTGGACGGCGATCTGCGGCATAGGTCGTCTCCATGTTCGGTCGCGTGGGTGCCGGCGCGTCACGCCGGCAGGAAGCGGGTCCCGCCGAGATAGGCCTTGAGCCAGCGCATGATCACCACCCGCTCGAACAGGCCGGCCTTTGCGAAGGGGTCGGCGGCGATCAGCGCCGCGGCCCGCTCCTCGGTGTCGACGACGACGAGGCTGCGGTCGCTGCCGTCGTCGTCGAGCTCGGCGCCGCTGGCGAGCTGCCGCCCAGTCTGCTTGGCCCGCGTCCCCCGCCGGAGCGCCTGACGGTCCGGCTTGTCAAAGGTCTCGATGATGTCGACCATCGTCCGCACCTCACACCCGGCCGAGCGGCAGCATCCCCCAGCCACGCTCGTGCAGGTAATACAGCACCGTCTTGGTGACCGTCTCCGTCGAGGCGATCGAGCCGGCGAGCAGGACGTTGCCGGTGAACAGGTAAGAGAGCAGCAGCGTGTCGAGACTTCCGACGATCCGCCAGCTCACGGCCTTGGCGATCGACCGGAAGCGGGTGTCGGCGACCGGAATCGGTACGGCGGCCGGCTTCTCGGGCGCCGTCCGGGCGTACGCATCGTCGGCTGGCAGGGTATCGGCTGGCGAATCGTCGGCTGGCATGTCGGCGCGCCTCTCTGTCGGTCGGGGAGTCCAACGCGCGAAAGCCCCGACCGTTGGGTCACTGCCGGGCGCTTTCCGGGAGCGGACTTTCAACATGGGTCAATGCGGCCGGGCCCGAAGCGCCCGACAACGCCGGCTTTCGAGGCAGGAGGGTACGAGCGATGCACGAGCCTTCGATCCGCCCGGGCGAGTTCTGGGACGCGGTTGCCGGGTTGGTGACCGCCAAGGTGGAGCCGGTGATCGGGCGCGACGAGAGGGTGCGCGGTCCGGTCATCGATTATCTGCGCGACCTGGAGGCGCTCGCGCGGCGCCATTGCAGCAGCCGCGAGACGGTCCAGATCATCGCCTCCGGCCGGCGGCTTCTCGGAGACCGCAGCGAGGTCGGGCCTCAGGACGGTCCCTTCGCGCAGTCCTGAGTGCCGCGCCGCGCCCGTTCGCGGATGAGATAGAGCACGGCAGCGACCGCCCAGGCGGCGCAGGTCGGGGCCACCCATTGCTGCAGGTTGGGCAGCGACCAGCCGTACAGGAACTCGGCGCCGAGATGCGCCTGCACGGCATCCCAGCCGGCGTGCTTGATGTCGTGCTCGCGCTGCCCGGCCTCGCGGCCGTAATAGTAGGTCGAGACCACCAGCGCGGCGGTCGCCTCCGGGCGGGGGCCGCGCAGCAGGAACAACACGGCTGCGACCCCGGCGGTCTCGAGCACCGCCGTAAGGGCGTGGCTCGTCGCCGGGTTCGCGACCATGAAGGCGACGAGCGTGCTGAGCATCGGTCGCGGTTACACGATTCTGGGCGGCGCGTCTGCGGGGCGCGCGCCGGCGGGTGTTGGACATCGCGGCGCATCCCGATCCGCCGCCGCGCGGTTGATGCAGCGGGACCTGGAACGAGGGCGCGGGACATGGCCGAACCGTACGATCTCGACCGCTTCGTCGCGGCGCAGGACGGCGTCCACGAGCAGGCGCTCGCGGAGCTGCGGGCCGGGGAGAAGCGCAGCCATTGGATGTGGTTCATCTTCCCGCAGGTTGCCGGCCTGGGCTCCAGCCCCATGGCGCGGCGTTACGCCGTCGGCTCCCTGGGCGAGGCGCGGGCCTATCTCGGGCACCCGCTGCTCGGCGCGCGCCTGCGCGCCTGCACGGATGCGGTGAATGCCGTCACCGGGCGCTCGGCGCGGGCGATCTTCGGCACGCCCGACGACATGAAGTTCCACTCCAGCATGACCCTGTTCGCGCGCGCCGCCCCGGAGGCGCGGCTCTTTTCCGAGGCGCTTGCGCGATATTTCGGCGGCGAGCCCGATGCGCTGACCCTGGCGAGGCTCGGGGACGGTTAGACGGTCACCGCCCCCACAGGCCGACGCGCTCGGCCCGGGCCTGCTCCTCGGCTCCGAGCAGATCCGGCGGCGCATCGTCCGAGGCGCGGGCGCCGCCCGCCGCCAGGATCAGCCCTGCGAGGTCGTCGCCCTCGATCTGGCAGCGCGACGCGGCCCCGTCGGCGCCCCCGCCGCAAACCACCTCGCGGCGGCGCAGGTAGCTCGCGAGCTGGCGCGCGAGGTGGCCGCGTTCGCCCACGACGCCTAGAAGGCGCACGGTCCGCCCGCGCAAGGAGAGGGTTCCGGTGTCGATCACCTCCGGAACGCCCCGGATCTCGCCGGTCGAGACGTGTGCCGGTGCCGGGACCGCCGGCTGGGCTGCTGCGACCGCGGGCGCCGGCTCGGCCCGCTCCGCCGAGGGGCGCGGGCGGCCCTTGGCGAGCTGCGCCGAGGCGCGCTGGACGAAGTCGTGGAAGATCCCGGCCGGCATCTCGCCGCCGAACATCCGGTTCATCGGGCTGTCGTCGTCGTTCCCGACCCAGACCCCGACCACGAGGTCCGGGGTCAGGCCGACGAACCAGGCATCGCGAAAATCCTGGCTCGTGCCGGTCTTGCCACCGATGATCTGGCCGGGCACCCGTGCCGCCCGGCCGGTGCCGGACTCGACCACCGCCTGGAGCGAGTCGAGCATCATCTCGCGCGGCTCCTGCGCGAGCGGCGCCCCCGGGGTGGAGTCGGCATGGACGTAGAGCGGCTGCGGGGCTCCACCGCGGATCGCGTGGATGCCGAAGGCCTGGAGCGGCGCGCGGCCGGCCAGGACCGAGCCGTAGGCGCGGGTCATCTCCAGCAGGCTCACGGCGCCGGAGCCGAGGACGAGGCTCGGCACGTTCGGGAGATCGGACTGGATCCCGAGCTTGCGCGCGGTGGCGATCACCGCCGGGATGCCGACCTCCTGTCCGAGCTGGGCCGCGATGGTGTTGATCGAGAGCGCGAAGGCTGTCCGCAGCGGCACGGACCCGCGATAGCGCCCGTCGTCATTCTCGGGCTCCCAATCGCCGATCCGCACCGGCCGATCGACCAGGACGGTCTCGGGGGAAAGGCCCTGCTGGTAGGCCGTGAGGTAGACGAGGAGCTTGAACAGCGATCCCGGCTGGCGTTTGGCCTGGACCGCGCGGTTGAACTGGCTGTCCTCGTAATCCCGGCCGCCGACCATGGCGAGGATCGCGCCCTCCTTCGACAGCACCACCATGGCCGCCTGACCGACCTTGCGGCGCGCTCCGTCCTTGTCGAGGCGGCGTGCGACGACGCCCTCGGCAAGGCTCTGGAGGTCGAGGTTAAGGGTCGACCGCACGGTCATGTCGCCGTCGGTGCCGGCCAGCCGCTTCACGTCCCCGCCGATCATGTCGAGGAAGTAATTGGTGCCCGGCGGCGCCTCGGGGGGCGACCGCAGGGTCACGCTCTGCTTGCGCGCCGCATCGGCTTCCTTCTGCGGGATCGCGCCGGTCTCGACCATGGCCTGGAGCACCACGTCGGCCCGCTCCTTGGCGCCGCCGAGGTTGCGGGTCGGGGCGAGCTGCGACGGCGCCCGCACCAGCCCGGCCAGCATGGCCGCCTCGGGCAGGGTCAGGGCTTTGGCCGGCTTGCCGAAATAGCGCCGGGCCGCCGCGTCCGCCCCGTAGGCGCCGGCGCCGAAATAGGCGGTGTCGAGGTAGCCGAGCAGGATCTCGTCCTTGCTCATCGTCGCGTCGACGCGCAGCGCCAGGAAAGCCTCTTGGACCTTGCGCCAGAGCGTCTTCTCCTGGTTGAGCGAGGTCAGGCGGACATATTGCTGTGTGATCGTCGAACCGCCCTCGCGCACGCCGCCGCCCAGGGCGTTGCGCCACGCAGCGCGGGCGAGGCCGCGCAGGTCGATGCCCCAGTGGCTGTAGAAGCGCCGGTCCTCGATGGCCACGATCGCCTGGGCGAGGTGCGGGGGCAGGTCGGCGGCGGTCAGCTTCTGGCCGCGGAAGCTGCCCCGCGTGGCGAAGACCCGCCCGTCATCGGCCTCGACGGTGATCGCCCTCTGGCCGGTATCGACGATGGCCCCGCCCAGAGGCGGCAGGGTCAGGAGGGCTGCGAGCAGGTAGATCCCGAGGGCCAGGAGCGGCAGCAGGATCGCGACGCCGGCGGCGATCAGGGCCGGCCGGCGCCGCAGCCGGCCAAAGCCCCGAAGGCGCGAACGGGCACCGATCGGTTTCTCCGCCGCGGCGGCAGGAGGCGCTCGGTCGCGGCTTCGCGCCAGACGGGCGGCGGATCGCGCCAACGCCGCACGCCAGAGATTCAGGCATCCGAGCCCGGCCGCGGCGATCAGCACCCACAGATGGCGGAAGAGGTCGCGGGCCGCGCGTCCGGCCGCGCGGGCCGCCATGCGCGGATCCGCGGCGTCGGCGCCGGATCCCCGCACGGGACTCGGATCGGTCGGGGCGCGCTCCGGCGCGTCGGGCGTCATCGCGATGCGTGTTCCGCGACCGGCCGTTCCGGTCTGCGGAGGGTTCTAAGCGGACTTGCGCCGGCAGGCCATCGCTTCGGCCGCTCAGGTTTCCGACGCAGTACCGCAGGACGCGTTCGGCAAACCCGCTCAGGCCTCGTTCGGGCACCTGTCCTGCCATCGCGGGGAGGAAATCGTGCCCGAACGCGGATCGGCGCGCGACCGTGTGACCCGGATCACGCGGCCCGGTCCGGGCCTCGGATCGGGACGTCGCGCAGGCTCACCGGCCCACGGGAGCGACCGGTTGTCGGGCCGTCCCGTGCTGGCTGCGCAGCTGGAAGGCGAGGATCAGCAGGAGGACGCCGAAGGCTAAGGTGTAGGCGCCGATCCACCAGGTCAGCACCAGGGCCGACATGCCCGGCTCGAGGATCAGCGCGATGCCGAACAGGATCGACAGGACGCCGCCCAGGACCAGCCACCAGCGCCCATAATGCAGGTGCAACCGGAAGGCCGCCGCGATCATCAGGCCACCGGTAATCAGAGCCCAGGCGGCCAGCAGCAGCACGAAGGCCCAGACCGCCGCGGCCGGCACCAGCACGGCGACCACGCCGACGATGATGTCGACGATCCCCTCCAGGAGCAGGAAGCCCCAGCGCTCGTGCCGCTGGGCCGCCCGCACAGCGCCCACGATGGCGAAGATGCCATCGGCGAAGGTGTAGGCGGCGAAGAACAGCACCAGCGAGAGCACGAAGGCCCCCGGCGCCACGAAGGCGATGATGCCGAACAGGATCGCGATAACACCGCGCAGGGCGACGAGCCACCAGTTCCGGGCGAGCGCCGCGCTCATCGCGTCGAGGCGTGCCGTGCCGACGAGCGGGATCCCGGAGGGCGAGGTCGCCGTCGAGCCGAATCCCGGCCCTTGCGGTGTCGGTGACGAGGTGCCGGTCATGGCGAAACTCCGAGGCGCGCCGCGCGCGGATCGCCAGCGTTTCTGCCCGCAGAACGCTGCACTGCGACAAGCGTTCCTGACGCAGTCGGGTTCCGAGCGGAACCTTGCCGCCGCCGCCGGCTTTTGCTGCCGAGGCGGGCGTTGAGCGTAGCCTGGCCGCCGTGAGGCGGCCGGCTCAACTGGCGGCGACGATTTCCCATGTTTGATGATCAGCGGCAGGCCGCCGAGGCACGCGTGCGGCCGGCCGACGGCCGGCCGGGGCTGCCCGATCGCGACGTCATGGATCTTGGACGAAGCGGCCCTGCCCGAGACAGCGAGACGGGGCGCAAGGCTGCCCCGGAGGCAGACGAGGACGGGGCCGAAGGCCGGGACGCCCCGGACGAGGAAGGCCGAGAGGATGGGGAGGAGGCCGATGAGGCCGGACGCCCGAACATCCTGCGGCGCCACCCGTTCGCGTTCCTGGTCGGCGGCCTCGCGGTTGTGGCGCTCTGCGTGGGCGTCTTCTTCTACTGGCTCCTGTACATGCATCCCTACGAGAGCACCGACGACGCGTTCGTCGATGCGCGCAGCATCGCGATCCAGCCGAAGGTCGGCGGCTACCTCGTCGACGTGCCGGTCACCGACAATCAGCACGTCGAGGCGGGGCAGGTGCTGTTCCAGATCTACCAGCGCGACTACGAGATCGCCCGCGATCAGGCCCAGGCGCAGGTCGAGGCCGACGAGGCCGCGATCCGGAACATCGACGCCCAGATCCAGGCCCAGAACGCGAATATCGACGTGTCCAAGGCGCAGGTCGCCACCGCCGAGGCGGCGCTGAAGTTCGCTCAGGAAGACGCGGCCCGCTACAAGGACCTCGCGGAACGCGGCTCGGGCTCGATCCAGCAATCCCAGTCCGCGACCTCGACGCTGCAGCAGCGCCAGGCCGCGCTGCAGAGCGCCAATGCCAGCGTGGTCGCCGCGCAGAAGCAGATCGGCTCGCTCCAGGCACAGAAGGCATCCACGCAGGCGCAGATCGCCCGGGACAAGGCGCAGGTCGAGCAGGCCGAGCTGAACCTCGGCTACACCACGGTCCGGGCCGTGCAGCCCGGCCGAGTGGTGCGCCTGACCGGCGGAATCGGCGAATTCGCTCAGGCCGGCCAGAGCCTGTCGATGTTCGTGCCCGACGACATCTGGGTGACCGCCAACTACAAGGAGACGCAGATCGCCGACATGAGGCCGGGTCAACGGGTCGATGTCGCGATCGACGCCTACCCGGACCGCAAGATCCACGGAACGGTGGCCTCCGTGCAGCCGGGCTCCGGCACCGCCTTCAGCCTGTTGCCGGCGCAGAACGCCACCGGCAACTACGTGAAGGTCACGCAGCGCATCCCGGTCAAGATCGTGATCAGCGACTGGCCGACGGATGTCTCGATCGGTCCCGGGATGTCGATCGTTCCGACCGTCAAGGTGCGGTGACCGCGATGGTCGGCAAGACCGGAACGGGCAAGACCGGAACGGGCAAGACCGGGGCGGGCGAGGCTGGGGCGGGCGAGGCTGGGGCGGGCAAGGCGCCCGGTGGCCACAATCCCTGGCTGATCGCCTTCGTGGTGGCGCTTGCCACCTTCATGGAGGTGCTCGACACCACCATCGCCAACGTGGCCCTGCGCTACATCTCGGGTGGCTTGGCGGTCGGTCCCGACGAGGCGGCCTGGGTGGTGACCAGCTACCTCGTGGCGAACGCGATCACCCTCACGGCGTCGAGCTTTCTGGCCAAGCGCTTCGGCCGGAAGATGTTCTTCATGTGGTCGGTCGCTCTGTTCACCGTTTCGTCGATCCTGTGCGGCTTCGCCTGGAGCCTCGAATCGCTGCTCCTGTTCCGCGTGCTGCAGGGGCTGGGCGGCGGCGGCATGGCGCCGCTGGCGCAGTCGATCCTGGCCGATTCCTTCCCGCCGGAGAAGCGCGGGCAGGCCTTCGCGATCTACGGGGTCGCCATCGTGGTGGCGCCGGTGATCGGCCCGACGCTCGGCGGCTGGCTCTCCGACAACGCCTCCTGGCACTGGTGCTTCCTGATCAACGGCCCGATCGGCGTGATCGCGCTGGGGCTGATGTACTGGCTCATCGAGGACAGCGCGGCTGCCAAGAAGGAGCGCCGCGCCCTGGTGCGCAAGGGCATCCGGTTCGACATCGTCGGCTTCCTGCTGGTCGCCCTGTTCCTCGGCTCGCTGGAGGTCATCCTCGACGAGGGCCAGCGGAAGGACTGGTTCGGCACCTCGACCTTGATGAACGTGTCCGGCGTGCTGATGGTGATCTCGTTCGTCGCCATGATCCCATGGCTCCTGAACAGGAAGAATCCGGCCGTCGATCTGAGCCTCATCGGCAACCGCCAGTTCGGATCCTGCTTCCTGGTGATGATGTTCACCGGGGCGATCCTGATCGCCACCACGCAGTTCATCCCGCAGATCACGCAGGAATACTACGGCTACACCGCGACCCTGTCGGGTCTGGTGCTGGGCCCAGGCGGCATCGTCACGGTGGTGATGATGTTCCTCACCGGCCGCGTCTCGGCCTACATCCAGCCGAAATGGCTGATCGCCACCGGCATGGCGATCGTGGCGTTGGGCATGGTCGACCTGACCCGGCTCAACGGCACGACGACCTTCGCGTTCTTCGCGTGGTCGCGCGTCTATATCGGCATCGGCCTGCCGATGGTGTTCCTGTCGATCACCTCGGCCTCCTATGACGGTCTTCGCAAGGACCAGACCGACCAAGCCTCGGCGCTGATCAACGTCGCCCGCAACGTCGGCGGCTCGATGGGCGTGTCCCTCGCGCAGAACATCCTGGCCTATCGCAGCCAGTTCCATCAGAGCCGGCTGGTCGAGAGCGTCAACCCGGCCGCGCCGGCCTACCAGGAGACCATGCGTCAGGCGACGCAGTACTTCTCCGAGCACGGCTATACCGGCGTCGAGGCTCAGAACCAAGCGACCGCCTGGATCGGCAGCGTGCTCCAGACCGAGGTGGCCTACTGGGCCTATATCGATGTCTTCTGGGTGATGGGCCTCGTGGCCGCCTGCGCGGTCCCCCTCGCCCTCAGCCTGAGATCGGTCAAGCTCGGCGGCGGAGCCCCGGCGGGCGGGCACTGACGCGGGACGGGGCGCTTCGCCCGGCCCCGCGCCCGGCGGGCGGGATCAGACGCCGTCCCGCGGCAGCGCCTCCGTCACCTCGACGCGACGGTTGTCGGCAGTCCGGCCTGCCTCGTCGGACGCGGTCTCGGTCTGGCTCGGCGTCCTGTCGGGGGCGCCCGCCACAGCGGCGACGCCCTGGTAGCGGTTCAGGCGGCGGTCGATCATATCGTCGATCCGCCCGTGCAGCTCCGCCACCGTCAGGCTGCGGCGCTTGCCCCCGGCCTTCTCGGTGAACAGGCTGCGGTTGGCCCGGGCGGCGCTGCGGAATTCACGCCCGGCCACCTCGTCGGGCTTCTCGGAGGACAGCGACAGGAAGCGCCCGGCGCTGGCGGTGCCCAGGAAGTGGGCGAGGTAGAGCTCCGTGGTGGTGAGCGCCCGGCCAACCCGCGCCTCGATCCGCTCGCGGTCGCGCTTGACCAGCTCTGCCGCCATCAGTGCGGCGACCCGCGGATCGTTGCGCAGGCCGAGCACGCGGGCGCGCATGCCGCCGGCGACCGTGATCGCGGCGCCCCGGCCCTTCACGGCGGCGGCCTCCTCGCCGAGCCCGTATCGGGCGCCGTAGTCGCGGATCATCTCCAGCCAGGTGCGGGCGACGAACTGGAACAGGCCCTGTGCCGAGGAGGTCGCCGCCTTGGCGTCCGTATCGAAGCTCGACTCCTTGTCGGCCAGTGCCATCATATAGACCGGATCGACGCCGGCCTCGTCGGAGGCCTTCACGATCGTGTCGACCACCCGGCGCGGCACGCTGCGCTCGCCGAACCGGACCGCGTCCTCCCCCTGTTCCTGCGTCACCCGGGGCAGGGCCGCGAGGTCGTCCTGGATCAGCGCGGTGGTCGCCGGCTCCTGCTCCTCCACCGGAAGCCCGTCCCAGGCGGCCGATGCCGCGACCGGGATCGCCTCGGCCAGGATCCCGGCCGCGCGCGGGCTGGTGTCGACCCGGTCATGGGCCTGGGCGGTGGGCGCGAAATTGGCGGGCGCGAACGCCGCCTGCGGCAGGCCCAGCCCGGCGACGAGGCCGAAGGCCAGCGCTGCGAAGCGCCGGCGGATCCCGCCCCGGCGCGTGTGGCGAAGTGACCGGCGCCCGTTCTCGCGTCCGGCCCGCGGCAGCCACGCCACGGTTTCAGTGTCAAAATCGCTCGCGCTCGGCACGAGTCGGCTCACGTCGTCGGCGCAACGCGCCGGCTCCGGGATAACCCCCATCACTGGTCCTCTTCAGATTGTCCCTTGTATCGGCCCGGCGTCTGGCGGCCGGGTTCCTTGAAGCGGCGGCCCTATCGGCGCCGGCCGTGACCAGAATGGGACGGCCCCGTGATTCAAGCGTGGCACGGTCAAGGAAGGGTTAACCCTGCTTTTTAGGGTCGCCTTAACGCCGCGCTCCGTCCGCGCTCCGCCGTGCACCGGCGCAAAGTTGTCGCATTCGCCTTGGAACGACCGATGATTGGTCCAGTTAGGTAGGGCCCCGGGGGGTTCGACCTTTCACTCCCAAGACGCGACCTGCGTCCCCACAAGGACATCAGTTTCCGATGAGCATGCAGACCGGTCGCCGCGTCGGCGTCGCGTTCGTTGGCATGGGCGGCGCCGTCGCCACCACCGCCATCGCCGGCATCGAGATGATCAAATCCGGATCGAACCGCCTCGACGGACTGCCGCTCGCAGGCCTCTCCGTGGCGGGTATGGCCGATTATAAGGACCTCGTGTTCGGCGGCTGGGACCTCAACGGCGACGATCTCGCCTCGGCCGCAGCCGGGCACGGCGTGCTGTCGAAGGACGACATCGAGGACGGCGCCCGGGCGCTCAAGGGCATCACGCCCTGGCCCGCAGTCGGCAGCGCCAAGTTCTGTAAGAACATCGACGGCAGCAACCGCATCGTCGCGGCCGGCCACCGCGAGGCGGTCTCGATCATCGCGAGCGACCTCCGGCGCTTCCAGAAGGAGAGCAACCTCGATGAGGTCGTGGTGGTCAATCTCGCCTCTACGGAGCGTTGGCCCGACCTCTCCGATCCGACGCTGAATTCAGCCGCCGCCTTCGAGAAGGGGCTCGACTCCAGCGACGAGGCGATCTCCCCCGCGATGCTGTACGCCTACGCGGCGATCAAGAGCGGAATCCCCTACGCCAACTTCACTCCGAGCGTGGCTGCGGACGTCCCAGCCCTCCTTGACCTCGCCAAGGAGATGAACGTCCCGGTGGCCGGCAAGGACGGCAAGACCGGCCAGACCATGATGAAGACGGTGCTGGCCCCCGCCTTCAAGGCGCGCGCCCTCCACGTCGACGGCTGGTTCTCCACCAACATCCTGGGCAACCGCGACGGGCTTGCGCTGAACGACCCGAACTCGCTCCAGTCGAAGCTCAACACCAAGGGCACGGTGCTCGACTCAATCCTCGGTTATCCGGTCGAGGATCACCTCGTGCACATCCACTATTACCGCCCGCGCGGCGACGACAAGGAAGCCTGGGACAACATCGACGTCACCGGCTTCATGGGGCAGCGCATGCAGATCAAGGTGAACTTCCTCTGCAAGGACTCGATCCTGGCCGCGCCGCTCGTCATCGAGATTGCCCGCGTGCTCGACCTCGCCAACAAGCGCGGCGACGGCGGCGTGCAGGAGCAGCTCTCCACCTTCTTCAAGGCCCCGATGGTGAAGAACGGCCATGGGCCGGAGCACGCCTTCGGCAGGCAGGAGGCCATGCTGCTCGACTGGCTCGGCGTTCACTAGAGCGTCGTCCGGAAAGGGGTGCTGGTTTTCGGAAAGTGACGATGCCAAGCGAGAACCAAGCATCCCATCCCGGATCCGATCTCCGGGATGGAGAACGGCAGACCGGCGCCGCGGCGCCGGCGGCGCTGCGCGAGCTCCTGGTCGAGATGAACGATCTCAAGCGCGTCCGCTCGGCGGGCCGCGAGGGGTCCATTGCCGAGCGTCTGTTCGCGCAGGGCTGGGGCCTGTTGACGGGAGGGGCCGCGCCCGAGGACGTCGCCCTCGACATCACCGCCACGACGCTTGCGGCGACTCGCCTCTGCGACCTCGACGCGGCGTTCCTGGCGGCGGCGGGGCTTTCGGACGAGGCGGTGTCGGCCGTTCTGGCTGCGGGCTTCGACGCCGTGACCGGCGACCTCGACCCGGACCTCCGCAACCGCCTGCGCGACCGTCTTGCGCCGCGCCCGGCGGGCCGGGTCGGATCGCTGCCGTCCTTCGTCGGCGCGCTGGCGAAACAGCCGCGCGCCGGGGTGACCTGCCCGGGCCGTGCCCGGATCCTGCTGGAGCCGCCCGAGAACCACGCCGAGCATTGTCTGATCGTGGCGGTCTACGGCGTCTGCCTCAGCCCGTTCTATCGGGCCGATCCCGGTACCGTGTTCCTGGCCGCGATGGCGCATCACTTCCACAATGCGACGATGCCGGATGCCGGCTTCACCGGCGAGATGCTGCTCGGCGATCATCTCGGACCGATCATGGCGGTGACCACCGCCTGGGCGATGGACGAACTCGCCGGGTCCCTGCGGGGGCAGGTCGAGCGCGCTCGTGCGGTGCTTCCGGACGACGCCACCGCCGAGGGCCGCGCCTTCCACGCAGCCGATTGCATCGACCGGGTCCTGCAGATCGCGCAGCATCTGCGGGGGGCCTCGACCACGATGGCGGCGGTGCTCGACGAATGGGAGCTGGTCCATGCCGGCCCGGTGAAGGGATTTCACGACCGTGTCTTGCACGACATGCGTATCCCTTGATCGCCAGAGCCGGTCGCCCATCTGCCGGCGCGGTCCCGAGAGCCATGATTCCGTTCGAACTCAGATCGCCGTCCACCGGCAACCCGCTCAAGGCCGACGCGCCGCACGCCCTGCGCGACGCTGGCACCGGGGCGCGCTGGCCCGTCATCGACGGCATCCCGTATCTGAGGGTCGGCCGCGAGGCGCTGGTCGAGCGGGTGCTGGCCCATCTCGACGCGGGTGAGTCCGATGAGGCGCTGGGCGCCCTGCTGACCGACCAGGACGATTGGTGGAACGGCCCGGCTGCCGACCCGGCCGAAATCATCCAGCTCATCAAGGACCGTCGCGAGGCGACGCTCCGGGACGCCGTCCGGCTCCTGGGCTGGGGCCGGGTCGGCGATTATTTCCTGCACCGCTGGAGCGACCCCACCTTTCTGGCCGGTCTCACCCTTCTCGAGGCGCACTGGAACGAGCCGCGCTGCATCTTCGAGTTCGCCTGCGGCATCGGCCACTACCTGCGGGAACTGGAGCGCCGCGGCTGCAAGACCGCCGGGGCCGACGTGGTCTTCGCCAAGCTCTGGGTCGCCCGGCACTGGGTGGTGGGCGCGCGCGCGCAACTCGTCTGCTTCGATGCCGGCTCGCCGCACTGGCCGATCGCCGGCGCGCCGGTCGATCTCGTCGCCTGCAACGACGCCTTCTACTTCCTGGACGAGAAGGCGGCCTTGCTCGAAAACCTGCGCGAGAATGCCGGCGACGACGGCTGGCTGGCGCTCAGCCACATCCACAACCGCGATTGCCCGGGCTTCTCCGCCGGCCGGGCGGTCACCGCCGACGAGATCGCCGAACTGTTTCCCGACGCCCTCGTGTACGACGACGCGGAGCTGACCCGCGCCCTCGTGGAGGCCCGGGCCCCGATTCCCCAGGAGCCCGCCTCCCTGCGGTCCTGCGAGGCGTTCTCGGTGGTGGCCGGTCCCGGCATGCGCCCAGCCCCTCGCGCGGTGGTGGACGGCCTGACCTTGCCGAAGGCCGGGACCGTCGTGCGGCTCAACCCGCTCTACCAGCCCGAGGGCGACGGCTACGCGATCCGGTGGCCCTCGGATCGGTACCGGGAGGAATATGCCTCTCGGGCCACCTATCCGCTGCGGTCGCCCGGCCCGGACCAGATCACCTTCGATGGCAGCATCGACGGCCCGGAGACCCAGCGCGTCCGCACGCGCGAGTTCGTCGACCTGCCGGAGCGGTGGTGATGGACGCCGTCGGCTGGGGCATCGTCGGCTACGGCTGGGTCGCCCGGGATTACATGGCCCCGGGCATCCGGGCCGCCGGGCATCGGCTCGTGGCGGTCTGCGACCCCGATCCCGCGAGCCGCGCGGCGGCCGGGCGGGAAGGCGCGCGCGGACACGCCGACCTCGCCGGGCTCATCGCCGAGGACGCGGTCGAGGCGGTCTATGTGGCGACGCCGAACCACCTCCACCGGGCCGCCGTCGAGGCGCTGGCGGCCGCCGGCAAGGCGGTGCTGTGCGAGAAGCCCATGGCGGCGACGCTGGCCGACGCCGAGGCCATAGCCAGGGCCGTGGCGTCCAAAGAAATCTTCTACGGCACAGCCTTCGACCAGCGGCACCACCCGGCCCATCGGGCGATCCGCGCACAGGTGGCGGCCGGGCGGCTCGGCACGGTGACGGCCGTGCGGATCGTCTACGCCTGCTGGCTCGGGCGGGACTGGTCGGAAGCCGGCCAGCCGAACTGGCGGATCGATGCGTCCCAGGCTGGCGGCGGCGCGCTGATCGACCTCGCCCCCCACGGGCTCGACCTGATCGATTTTCTCCTCGGCCGACCGATCGCCGATATCGCCGCCCTGACCCAGACTCGCGTCCACGACTACCCGGTCGATGACGGCGCGCTGCTGATCGGCCGAACCGACGACGGCGTGCTGGCCAGCCTGCACGTCGCCTACAATTGCCCGGACGCGCTGCCCCGCCGCCGCCTGGAGGTGGTCGGCACCAAGGGGATGTTCGTGGCCGAGAACACGATGGGGCAGGTGGCCGGCGGCACGGTGACCTTCATTGATGGTTCTGGTGCCGAGGAGCCGGTTCCGTTCGATCTGGACGCCTCGCCCTTCACCGAGCAGGTTCGGGCCTTCGGGTCGGCGCTGCGTCGACCTGCCGAGCGGGCGGCCTACTCCGCCGAGCGTGATCTGCACACGATGCGGTTGGTGGTGGAAGCCTACGAGAGCGAACTCGGCGGTGGCGGACCCCTCAGCGCCCCTCGCGGAGCCGCATCCAGAATGGATTATTCCCCGTGACCCACGACCAGGACGACCGTGCCCGCCACGCCCGCATCAAGGCGCCGCGGCCCTATCATTTCGGCGCTAGGCGCGTGATCGAGGGTCTCCCGGAGACGCTGCCGGACCCGGTGCGGGCCTATCTCGACGTCCTGCCGGAGGGGCGCATCGTCGGCTTTCCGTTGGCGCCGCTGGACCGGACCGGCGTGCCGGTCTGGTTCGTGGCCCTGTTCCTTGACGACCCGTTCTTCGTCGGGGCGATGCCTTCGGGCATCGGCTACGGCGCCACCGACGAGGAGGCGCTGATCGGCGCCGTGGCGGAGATCGCCGAGAACCTGATGCCTTCGCTCGCGGTGCTGCCGCGGGCCAAGGAGCGGGCGAGTTACGCCGATCTCGTGCGCGTCTACGGCGTGAAATCCGTCGCCGACCCGCTCACCCTCTGCCTGCCCGCAGGCTCCCCGGTCGGCCGCGACACGGTGCTCGAATGGACCCCGGCCGTCCGGCACGCCACGGGCGAGGTCGTGCTGATGCCCCTCGACGTGGCTGCCACTGACTATTTCGAACTGTCGGAGGGGTACAGGCCCTTCACCAACCTGATCACCAACGGCCTCGGCGCCGGGCCGGACGTGCCCTTCGCCCTCGGCCATGGCGTGCTCGAACTCCTCCAGCGGGACGGCAACGGACTGCTGTTCCGGGCGCTCGACCAGGGGGTGATGCTCGACCTCGACGGGATCGGCCCGGAGAACGCCGCGATGCTGGCCCGGCTCAATGAGCTCGGGATCCGCGCGCTGCCGAAATTCGCCACCGACCAGTTCGGCCTGACCAACCTCTACGTCGTCGGCTACGACGCGGATCCCGCGCGGGCGCCCGCGCCCATCGCGCTCTCGGCCTGCGGCGAGGCCTGCGATCCGGACCGGGAGCGGGCCCTGCGCAAGGCGTTGCTCGAATTCCAGGCGGCGCGGGTGCGCAAGGCCTTCGGGCACGGACCCCTCGACCTCGCCGCCACGGTGACCCCGCCGGGCTACGTCGACGCCTTCATCCAGAAGGCCCTGCCCAGCCTCGACCTGGAGGAGAGCCGCGCCTTGCAGGCGATGCTGGCATGGATCGAGATGCCGGCTGGCGACCTGCGGAGCGTGCTCGCCGACACCGTCTATTCGGAGCGGAGCACCAAGCGCTTCGCGGAGCTGCCCTCCACGGAGGCCGCCGACGGGCATGCCCGCGGCAGGATCGCCTGTGACCGGCTCCTGGAGGCCGGGTTCGACGTGCTCTACGTCGATTGCGCGCCGCCCGGCGGCAGCGTCGGCATCGTGAAGGCGATCGTGCCGGGGCTCGAGGTCGAGACCATGAGCTACTACCGGATCGGCGAGCGCAACGCCCGCAAGCTCCTGGACCGCGACCATCCGCTGATCACGTTCGGGACCGAGAGCGAGACCCTGCGGCCGGTCCGCCTCACCCCGGAGGCCCTGGAGCGGTTCGGCGGCCAGCCGCTGTTCGACATTGCCCTGGCCGAGCGCATCGTCGGAAGGCACTATCCGCTCTACCGCGAGCCGGAATCGCATCACGCGCCGTTCCGGCTCGCGCAGAGACAGGGGAGGGCGGCATGACGCTCCGCTTCGCCTACAACACCAACGGCGCTGCCAACCACCGCCTCGACGACGCGATCCATCTGATCAAGGCTGCGGGCTACGACGGTGTGGCGCTGACCCTCGACATCCACCACCTCGATCCGTTCGCCGAGACCTGGGTGGCCGAGGCCGGCCGTGTGGCGAGCCTCCTGGAGAAGCTCGAACTCGCCTGCGTCATCGAGACCGGCGCCCGCTTCCTGCTCGATCCCAACGCCAAGCACGAGCCGACGCTGGTCACGGCCGACGCCGCTGGCCGTGCCCGGCGGGTCGGCTTCCTCAAGCGCGCAGTCGAGATCGGCGCGATGCTCTCCGCCGAGGCGGTCTCGTTCTGGGCCGGCGTGCCCAAGCCCGGAGTCGACCCCTCGGAGGCCGGCCGCTGGCTGACCGACGGGCTGCACGAGGTGTCGGCCTTCGCCACGGAAGCAGGAGTCGTGCCCTGCCTGGAGCCCGAGCCCGGCATGCTGATCGAGACGCTGGACGATTTCGCCGCCCTGGACGTGCCGGGCCTGAAGCTCGCCCTCGACACCGGGCACTGCCTCGTCACCGGCGAGCGCGATCCGGCGGCGGCCGTGCGGGAGTTCTCCGACCGGATCGGCACCGTGGCGATCGAGGACATGAAGCGCGGCAGCCACATCCATCTCCCGTTCGGCGAGGGCGACATGGACGTGCCCGGCGTTCTCGGGGCGCTGGAGGCGGTCGGCTTCGGCAAGCTGGTCTGCGTCGAGCTGTCCCGGGAGAGCCACCGGGCCGACGTGATGATCCCCCAGGCGCTGGATTACCTGCGCGACTGCCGGCGCCCGGGCCCGGAACTCGCGGGCGAACAGGAGACGCGGCGGCAATGGCGGTGAGGCGCGGATCCCGACCCCTTTTCACCCGAGGCCGCGCGCATTCATGAGGGTCCTGTTCCTCAGTCGCCGCTACTTCCCGGCCATATCGGGCATGAGCGTCTACGCGCAGAACCTGCTGCGCGAACTGGTCGGTGCCGGCCACGACGTGACGATGATCTCGCAGTACCGCGGTGACGCCTTCGGGACCCGGGTCTATGGCGGCGGTCCGCCGCCGCCCGTGCCGGGCGTGCGTGTGATCGGCCTGGAGCAGCTCGGCGAGCAGACCTCGGGCGATTTCGAGCGCGACATCGACACGATGGTCGAGGCCATCTGCCGGGAGCACGCGGCCAAGCCCTTCGAGGTACTGCACGCGCAGTACGGCTATCCCACCGGCTGGGCCGTGCTGCTCGCCGCACGCCGGCTCGGGGTGCCGAGCGTGGTCTCGATTCAGGGGGGCGACGGCCACTGGGTCGGCTCCTGCTGCGAGACCCACCGGGTCGCCATGTGCGAGGTCTTGGCCCACGCCAATGCGCTGCTGATCGGTGGCGCGTCCTTCGTGGACGAGGTCTGCGGGCGCCTCGGCGCGGACCCTGCGCGCTTCACCATCGTGCCCGGCGCGGTCGATACCGACCGCTTCGCCCAAGGGACGCCCGAGGGGCTGCCGGCTGCCCATGCGGGGCCGGTACGGCTGCTCTATCACGGCCGGGTCGACCGCCGGAAAGGCGTGCTCGACTTCATCGCCGCCCTGGCCATCCTGCGCGAGCAGGGCACCCCGTTCGCCGCCACGATCTCGGGGATCGGGCCCGACGTGGAGCCTGCCCAGGCGCTCGCCGCGGAGCTGGCCTTCGCCCCGCGCGAGATCGCCTTCACGGGCTATGCCGAGTACGGCCACGTGCCGGACCTCTACCGCCACGCCGACGTGTTCGTCTCGCCGACCTACGCGGAGGGGTTCTCCAACACGATCCTCGAGGCGATGGCGGCCGGGCTCGCGGTGGTCTCGTGCCACGCGGTCGGCGTGTCGGATTGCCTGCGCGACGGGGAGAACGGGCTGCTGGTCGATCCGGGCGACGTGCCGGCGCTCGCCGGCGCGCTCACCCGCGTCGTCACGGACGCGGGCCTGCGCGGCCGTCTGGCGGCGGCGGGCCTGGAGGAGTGCCGGCGGGTCTATTCCTGGAGCGCTGTCGGTCGTCAGATCATGGAGGTCTACGCGCGCGTCCGCCACGAGCGGCCGGCCACCGGGTTCTCGCCGGACCTGCCGTACGATCCCGCCTGCCGCTTCCGCGCAGAGCCCCATCTGCTCTGACGCGGCCCATGCCCAACGCCCTCGCCCTCTCGCCCCATCTCGACGATGCGGCGTTCTCCTGCGGCGGCCTCCTCGCGAGCCTGGCGCGGGACGGCTGGCACGTGGCGATGGCGACTGTGTTCACCGGCAGCGTCGCCGATCCGCGGGGATTCGCGCTCGCCTGTCAGCTCGACAAGGGGCTGCCGGCCGAGATCGACTACATGGCCTTGCGCCGGGCCGAGGATGTCCGCGCCGCCGCCGAACTCGGGATCGCGCCGCCCCTGCACCTGCCGTTCCGTGAGGCGCCGCACCGGGGCTACGGCTCGGCGCCCGAGCTTTTCTCTGAAGTCCGCACGGATGACGGCATCGCGGCCGAGCTGGCGCCGGCCCTCGCGCGTTTGATCGCCGCGGAGAGCCCGGATGTCATCCTCGCCCCTCAGGCGGTGGGCGGCCATGTCGATCACGTGCAGGCGGTCCGCGCCCTGCGCAGTCTCGACGGGCTGCCCCCGATCCTGTGGTGGCGCGACTTTCCCTACACGGTGCGCGAGGCCGCGCCCCGGGAACCGCTGGCCGACCTGTTCGCCGCGCTGCCGGTGCAGCGAATGGTGCTCGGCGGCGAGGCTCGGGCGCGCAAGCGCGCGGCTTGCGCGGCCTATGCCAGCCAGATCGGCTTCCAGTTCGGCGGCGTGGCGGGCCTCGACGCGCGCTTGGCCCGGGAGGAGGGAGTCGAGCGCTTCCGCGTCTCCGGGCCGCTCGACGCGGCGATCAGCGGCCTCGATGCCGGCTGAGCCACGGGCGCCGAAATCCCTCGGCGACCCGGCCGCCCTCGCGGCCCGCCGCGCCCAGATCGGCGCGCCGCACATCGCGGCGCTCCGTGCGCTCGCCGAGCGAATCGCCGCGGAGCGGGGCGCGCCGGTGCCCGTACCGGATCCCCTCGACGGCGGTATCGAGGCGCGGATGCTGCTGCTTCTGGAGACGCCGGGGCCGGCAGTGCTGCGCACCGGCTTCGTCACCCGCGACAGCGCGAACGGCACCGCCTCCAACCTGTTCCGCTTTCTCAGCCAGGCCGGCATCGCCCGGTCCGACACGCTGATCTGGAACGCGGTGCCCTGGTTGATCCACGCCGAGGGCGCCCCGAACCGGGCGCCCCGGCGGGCGGAGGTCGCGGCCGCCGCGCCGTATCTGGCGCTGCTTCTCGACCTGCTGCCGCGCTTCACGGTCGCGGTGCTCGCCGGCCGCTTCGCCGGCGGGGCGGCGCCGGCGATCGAGGCCCTGCGCCCCAACCTGCCGCTGATCGCGATCCCGCACCCGAGCCCGACCTATGTCTGCACGTCGCCGGACGTGGCCGCCCGGATCTGCCGGGGTCTGGCGGAGGCGGCGGCGATCCTGCGGAAGCCGCGACCATGAGGAAAGCGCCCGTACCTCGTCCCCGCTTCCCGACCCGCCTTCCCTGGCCTTGAGCGCCCGTTCGGCCTACATGCGGGGCAACGGGCCGCGGTCCGGGATCATCCGGCATGGGCGCAGGCCTTCGGCCGGGCCGCGCAGCCGGAAGGGCGGACGCCGAACGGCATGAACTTTCAGGGACAGCACCGGAGGCCGGCGGAACCGGTCGAACCGGTCCAGCACGACGCCGCCGTGGGCACCTCGCGGAAGAGTTGGCGCGGCCGCTATGCCTGGATCGGCACGGCCGCCAGCATCGTGCTGTTCGCGGTCTCGCTCGGCGTGCTGTGGAAGCTCATCCAGAGCGTGAGCTGGGCGGAGGTGCGCGCGGCGATCGCTGCGGCCACGGCCGAGCAGCTCGGCCTCGCGTTCCTGTTCGTCGGCATCAGCTACCTCTTCCTCACAGGCTACGATGCGCTGGCCCTGCGCCAGCTTCGGATCAAGGTGCCCTACCGCATCACCGCGCTCGCCTCGTTCACGAGCTATGCGGTGAGCTTCACCCTCGGCTTCCCGCTGCTGACCGCCGGCACGATCCGATACTGGATCTACGCCCGGCAGGGCCTCTCCGCGGCCAAGATCGCCGCGCTCACCGTCATCGCCGGCTTCACCTTCTGGCTCGGCATGGGCGTGGTGCTGGGCCTCAGCCTGATCATCGAGGCGGGTCAGCTCGCCGGGCTCGCCTTCACGTCGATCCGGATCAACCAGGGCATCGGCCTCGCGGCACTCGGACTTGTCCTGGGCTATCTCGCCTGGGTCTCGGCCAAGAAGCGCAGCATCACCGTCAAGCACTGGCGCCTGGAACTGCCCGGCGCTTCGGTCTCGATCGGCCAGATGATCGTCGGGATCGGGGACGTCTGCGCCGCCGCCGCCGTGCTCTACGTCCTGCTGCCGCAGGAGCTGACGCTGGGCTTCACGACCTTCCTGGCGATCTACGTGCTGGCCGCCATGCTGGGCATCGCGTCGAACGCTCCCGGCGGGATCGGGGTGTTCGAGGCCACCGTGCTCCTCGCCCTGTCGAGCCTACCGCGCAACGAGGTCCTGACTTCGCTGCTCCTGTTCCGGGGCTGCTACTACGTGGTGCCGTTCGTGGTCGCCCTGGCGATGCTCGGCCTCTACGAGATCGTGAAGCGCGCCGGCGGGACGCGGGACCCGGGACCTCCGGAGGGCACGGCCGGTCCGTCCGGGCGGTCGTGGTCCGATGATTCCGGATCCCGGTAATCCGTTCGGCACCCCTGCCATGCTCGAGCGCCCGCGCAGTTCCCCGGCCTGGACGGGCGCGGCGATCGCCGCCGGTCTGCTGGGAATCGCCGTTGCGCTCGCCGGACGCCTCGACCTTCCGCTGATCCTCGCGGGCCTCGGCTCGGTCTGCCTCGGCGGCTGGCTCGGCGGGCGCGGGCAGGCAGCCCCGCCGCCGCGGCCGGCGACGACGGCCCAGCGCCACGCGGTCGCCGAGGCGCTGCTGGCCCATGTTCCCGATCCGGTGATCCTGGTGGACCGGCGCACGCTGGTGGTGGAGGCCAACCCGGCCGCCCGCGCCCTCCTGCCGGCCCTGCACCATGCCCGGCCCCTGTCCTTCGCGCTCCGCAGCCCGGAGGTCCTCGACGGCGTCGAGGCCGTCCTGAGTTCCGGCATGCCCCGCCGCGTCGCCCTCGCGACGCGGGTGCCGCTGGAGCGGACCTTCGAGGTGCAGATCGGCGCCCTGCCGATGCCCGACGGATCGGGGGTCAGCGCGGTGCTCTTCCTGCGCGATCTCACTTCGGCCCGGCGCCTCGAGGCGATGCGGGTCGACTTCGTGGCCAATGCGAGCCACGAGCTGCGCACGCCGCTCGCCACTCTGATCGGCTTCATCGAGACCCTGCAGGGTCCGGCCCGCGAGGATGGGCAGGCCCGCGAGCGCTTCCTGGAGATCATGCGCGTCCAGGCCCAGCGGATGACGCGGCTGATCGACGACCTGCTGTCGCTCTCGCGGATCGAGCTGCGGGAACACGTGGCGCCGACCGCCGTGGTCGATCTCGCAGCGCTCGCGCGCCAGATGGTCGACGCGCAGGGGCCCCCCGCCAAGGCAAGGGGCGCCACAGTGCAGTTCGAGCATGCGGATGGGTCATACCCCGTGGCCGGGGATGCCGACGAGCTGGCCCGCGTGATCGAGAACCTGATCGAGAATGCCGTGAAATACGGCGGCGGTCATGTCGGTGTCGGCCTGGTCCGGGAGGACGACCCGCGGCTCGGTCGCCGGATCGTGCTGTCCGTGGCCGATGACGGACCGGGCATTCCGCCCGAACACATCCCGCGCCTGACCGAGCGCTTCTACCGGGTCGACGTCGCCTCGAGCCGCGCCCGCGGCGGCACCGGACTCGGCCTCGCCATCGTCAAGCACAGCCTCAACCGGCACCGCGGCCGTCTCGCCATCGAGAGCACGGTCGGCCGGGGGACGACCGTGCGGGTCAGTCTTCCGGAATACGGGCCTGCCGCCGATCAGGGCGGTCCGGCATAGGGGCCGATCCCGAGCCCGGTCTCAACCCGGGCGATCCAGGCGCGGATGGCCGGATAGGCGGCCACGTCGAAGCCGCCCTCATGGGCCATGCGGGTGTAGGCCACCAGCGCCACGTCGGCCAGCGTCAGCGCGTCACCGGTCAGGAATGCGGAGCGTTCGAGCGTCGCCTGCATCAGCCGAAGCGCGTCCACTCCGCGCTCGGCGAGCCTGGGATCGAGATCCTCCGGCGGCCGCTTGAGGTAATGGAGCTGGTAGCGGCGCACCGCGATGTAGGGCTCGTGGCTGTACTGCTCCCAGAACATCCATTGCAGCATGCGGGCGCGCCCGAACGGCGTCTCCGGGATGAGCGCCGAGCCTTCCGCCAGGTAGACGATGATGGCATTGGACTCCGACAGGGTCGTGCCATCCGGAAGGACGACGAACGGAACCCGGCCGGCCGGGTTCAGCGCCAGGAGCGCCGGGGTCCGCGTCCCACCGGCCGGGACGTCCACGTCGCGCCAGACCGAGGGGATGCCGAGATGGTCGGCCACCCATTTTACCTTCAGGCAGTTCCCGGAACCCGGATCGCCGTAAATCGTCAGCGGCGCGGTCATCCGCTCCCTCGTCTGCCTAGGGCAGGGCAACTCTGTCGGCCGGCTCGCGATTCGACAATGGCGGAGGCCCGGCCTCTGACGTCCGCCGCGTCAACCCCGGGGCCGTGGAGCGGAGCCCGGAATCCTAACCGATGACAGATCAACAGCTGGCTTGGGGCCTCTGACGAAATCCCGCTTCGCCCTCACCCTCGGAGAGAGAACTCCCGGTGATCCTGAGTTTTGTGAGAGGCTCCTAATCGGCGGATCTGGATTTCGGGCCCGCTACGCGGGCCCGGAACGACGCCGCTGCGCGTTGTAACGCAACGAGACGTCGCATTCGCGCAAATCCAGAGCCCTTGACCTTACCATGATGGGAAGCCCCATCTGGATAGGCATGGATGCTTCGATCGGAACCGCCCCCATGCCGGAAGCCGCCCCCCTCAGTTTTCCCGTCGACGGGATGTCCTGCGCGAGCTGCGTCGGCCGGGTCGAGCGCGCCCTCAAGGCGCTGCCCGGCGCCCGCGACGTCGCGGTGAACCTCGCCACCAACCGCGCGAGCCTCGTCCTCGATGCTGGCGCGAGCCCGGAGGACGTCGCGGTGGCGCTGGCGGAAGCCGGCTACCCGGTCCCGGAGACGCAGAGCCTGCTCGCCATCGAGGGGATGTCCTGCGCCTCCTGCGTCGGCCGCGTCGAGACGGCGCTCGCCGCTGTCCCGGGCGTGAGCGGTGCCAGCGTGAACTTCGCCACCGGGCGCGCTGCGATCCGCCATCCCGAGGGGCTCGTCGCGATCCCCGCCCTCGTCGCAGCTGTTGAGTCGGCGGGCTACGAGGTCCGGCCGCTCGACGATGCGGGGGTGGTCGATCCTCGCGCGCGTCAGGAGGCCGAGGGCCGCGCCCTGCGCCGCGACCTGACCGCGGCCGCGCTGCTCTCCGCCCCCGTGGTGTTCCTCGACATGGGCGGCCACGTCCTGCCCGGCCTGCATGGCGGTGCGCTGACGGGTCTGGTCCAGGCTATCCTGGCGACCCTCGTCCTCGCTTGGCCCGGCCGGCGCTTCTTCCTGCGGGGCGTGCCGGGCCTGCTGCGTGGACATCCGGACATGAACGCCCTCGTCGCCCTCGGGGCCGGGGCCGCCTACCTCTACTCCCTGGTCTCTGTCTCGGCGCCCGGCCTTCTGCCTGCCGGCGCGGCGCATCTCTATTTCGAAGCGAGCGTGCTCATCGTCACGTTGATCCTCCTCGGGCGCACCCTCGAGGCCCGGGCCAAGGGCCGGACAGGACAGGCCATCGCCCGGCTCATGGATCTCGCGCCCAGGACCGCCCGGGTGGTCCGCGACGGCGTCGAGGCCGAGGTGCCGCTCGGCGCGCTCCGCGTCGGCGACCTGGTCCGGGTACGACCGGGGGAGCGGGTGGCCTCGGACGGACTCGTCGTCTCCGGCTTGAGCCACGTCGACGAGAGCATGGTCACCGGCGAGGCGGTACCGGTGCGCAAGGGGCCGGGCGACCGGATGGTCGGCGGAACCCTCAACGGCCGCGGCAGCCTCGACCTGCGGGTCGATGCGGTCGGGAGCGCCACGGTCCTCGCGCAGATCGCCGCCATGGTGGAGCGGGCCCAGGGCGGCAAGCTGCCGATCCAGGCGCTGGTCGACCGCGTCACCGGACGCTTCGTGCCGGCGGTGATCGGGATCGCCCTGGCGACCTTCCTGGCCTGGCTGATCCTGGCTCCGGCTCCCGCTCTGGGGCCGGCGCTCGTCAACGCGGTGGCGGTGCTGATCATCGCTTGCCCCTGCGCCATGGGTCTCGCCACGCCCACCGCCATCATGGTCGGCACCGGCCGCGCGGCCACGCGCGGCATCCTGTTCCGCGACGGCGCGGCGCTGCAGCGCCTGCGCGACGTGCGGGTTGTCGCTCTCGACAAGACCGGGACGCTCACCGAGGGCCGCCCGCGCGTCACGGATTTCGTCGCGGGCACGGGCGTTGCGGAGGACGAGGCGCTCGCGCTCGCCGCCGGCCTGGAGAGCCGCTCCGAGCACCCGCTGGCCGGCGCCGTCGTGGAGGCCGCGCGCGCACGGG
This sequence comes from Methylobacterium sp. NEAU K, assembly GCF_030700285.1. GTDB lineage: Bacteria > Pseudomonadota > Alphaproteobacteria > Rhizobiales > Beijerinckiaceae > Methylobacterium. The sequence goes on from NZ_JAUYZJ010000001.1 coordinate 172,064, forward strand.
GCCTCGCATGGTCGGATCCGGAGAGCTTCGAGGCGGTCGAGGGCTTCGGCGTCTCCGGGCGCGTCGCGGGTCGCAGCGTTGCGCTCGGTGCGCCACGCTACCTGGACAGGCTCGGCATCCCGCGAGACCCGGTTCTCGCCGCCCGCGCCGAGGAGCTGGCCGGCACGCGCAAGAGCCCCGTCCATCTCGCCCTGGACGGTCGCCACGCGGCCGTGTTGGCGGTGGCCGATCCGGTTAAGGCCGGCGCCCGCGAGGCTGTGGCGGCCCTGAAGGCGAGCGGCCTCGTCGTGGCGATGGTGACGGGCGACGATCCCCGCACGGCGGCGGGCGTCGCGAAGGGCCTCGGCATCGACGAGGTCGCTGCCGGGATCCTGCCCGGCGGGAAGGTCGAGGCGGTCCAACGATTCCGGGCGGCGCACGGACCCGTGGCCTTCGTGGGCGACGGCATCAATGACGCGCCCGCGCTGGCCGAGGCCGATGTCGGGCTGGCCATCGGCACCGGCACCGATATCGCTGTGGACAGCGCCGACGTGGTCCTGATGTCGGGGGCGCCGGACGCGCTGGTCGAGGCGCTGGTTCTCTCCCGGGCCGTGATGGCCAATATCCGCCAGAACCTGTTCTGGGCCTTCGCCTACAATGCGGCGTTGATCCCGGTGGCCGCCGGGGTGCTGGTGCCGTTCGGCGGGCCGGCCCTGTCGCCGGTGCTGGCCGCCGGTGCCATGGCGGTCTCGAGCGTCTTCGTTCTGGGCAACGCCTTGCGGTTGCGCCGGGCGGGCGGCCGGGCCGCACCCGTCGACGGGACCTTCCTGGCGCCGAGGGCCGCATGAGCGCGGAGACGGTCACGATCGGCGAGGCGGCGCGGCGCACCGGCGTCTCGGCCAAGATGATCCGCTGGTACGAGGCCACCGGCCTGCTGCCGCCGGCCGCCCGCTCCGAAGCCGGCTACCGCCACTATGATGAGGCTGACCTGCACACCCTGCGCTTCGTCCGCCGCGCCCGCGACCTCGGCTTCAGCGTCGAGGCCATCGCGGGCCTGCTGGCGCTCTGGCGCGACCGCGCCCGGCCGAGCGCCGGCGTGAAGGCGATCGCCCAGGAGCAGATCGTGGATCTCCGGCGTCGCATCGCCGAGATGGAGGACATGGCCCGGACCCTGGAGCGCCTCGCCGAGAGCTGCTGCGGCGACGACCGGCCCGAATGCCCGATCCTGGACGATCTCGCCGCGAAGGACAGAGCGCCCGCGCCGCCGCGGCGATCCCCGGCATCGGCGGCGCTGGCGACCCACGCGGCGCATCAGCGCGACAAGCGCGGCCGTTGACGGCGCGTCTGGCCCCGGCTTTGCTGTCCCTGCCGAGACCTGAAGGCCACGAAAGCCCGGACCCATGCCCGTCCTCGAACGGATCCGCGACTTCGCCGACACGATGACTGCGTGGCGGCACGACCTACACGCTCATCCGGAGCTGCTCTACGATGTGGAACGGACGGCGGCCTTCGTCGCCGACCGACTCAGGGAGTTCGGTTGCGACGCGGTGGTGACCGGCATCGGCCGCACGGGCGTCGTGGGCGTGATCCGCGGCAACGGCACGTCGTCCAACCGTGCCATCGGCCTGCGCGCCGACATGGACGCACTGCCGATCCAAGAGGTGCGCGACCTGCCCTACCGCTCCACCGTTGCGGGCAAGATGCACGCCTGCGGCCACGACGGGCACACGACCATGCTGCTCGGGGCCGCCCGATACCTCGCCGAGACCCGGGACTTCGACGGCGCCGCAGTACTGATCTTCCAGCCCGCGGAGGAGGGCGGGGGCGGCGGCGAAGCGATGGTCGAGGACGGCCTGATGGAGCGGTTCGGGATCGAATCGGTCTACGGGATGCACAACATCCCCGGCATGGCGGTCGGGACCTTCGCGATCCGGCCGGGCCCGATCATGGCCTCCACCGATCGCTTCACCCTCACCATCGAGGGCCGGGGCGGCCACGCCGCGCTGCCGCAGAACGCGGTCGACAGCGTGCTGGTGGCCAGCCACGTGATCATCGCCCTGCAGAGCATCGTGTCGCGCAACCTCGATCCACTGAAATCGGCCGTGGTCTCGGTCTGCACCCTCGAGGCCGGCGAGGCGTTCAACGTGCTGCCGCAGCGCGTGACCATGCGCGGCACCATGCGCACGCTCTCTCAGGATATGCGCACGCTGATCAAGACGCGCATCGCGACCCTCGTCGGGGAGATCGCCGGCGGCTTCGGCGCTAGCGGTGTGGTCGAGTTTGGCTCCAGCTACCCTGTCACCGAGAATCACCCCGCCGAGACGGATTTCATGGCCGACGTGGCCGAGGCGCTGGTCGGCGCGGAGAATGTCGATCGGACTGTGCCGCCGATGATGACCGCGGAGGATTTCTCCTACATGCTCGACCGCCGCCCCGGCGCCTACATGTTCATCGGCAACGGCGACAGTGCCTCGCTCCACCACCCGCATTACGACTTCAATGACGCCGCTGCGCCATATGGGGCCTCGCTGTGGGCGCGTCTGATCGAGACGGCGCTGCCGCTGGGGGCTTGAGCGCGGACGGCTCGGGCCCCTGCCCGACCCTCGCCCAGGCCGTACCGGTCTGGTTGCGCGTGGCGGCCCTGTCGTTCGGAGGTCCGGCCGGCCAGATCGCCGTGATGCACCGCATCCTGGTGGACGAGCAGCGCTGGATCTCGGAGCGGCGCTTCCTGCACGGGCTCGGCTTCTGCACGCTGCTGCCCGGGCCGGAGGCGCAGCAGCTTGCGACCTATATCGGCTGGCTGATGCACGGTCCCGCGGGGGGCCTCGTTGCGGGCGGGCTGTTCGTGCTGCCGGGGCTTCTCGCTCTCATGGCCCTGAGCTGGCTCTACGTTCTGTACGGCACCATCGATGTGGTCGCCGGCCTGTTCTTCGGCCTCAAGGCGGCGGTGCTCGCCATCGTGCTGCAGGCGCTCTGGCGTCTCGGAGGCCGGGCCCTGCGCAACCGGACGGACCGGATCATCGCGGCGGTCGCCTTCGTGGCGATCTTCGCGCTCGCGGTGCCGTTCCCCCTGGTCGTCGTCACCGCGGGTGTGCTGGGCTTCGCCCGCCGGCAGGGATCGGCACCCGCCGCGACCTCCGCGGAGTCGGAAGCGGGCGACGAGGCCGGCTTCCTCATCGGCGAGGCGACGCTGGCTCGGGAGCGCGCCGGCGCCGCGGATTCGCTGCGCGCGGCCGCCCTCTGGCTGGCGATCTGGCTCCTGCCGGTGGCCGCGGTGCTGGCGCTGCCTGGGCCGCCTCCGGTCTTCGGGCAGGTGGCGTTGTTCTTCTCGAAGATGGCGGTCGTAACATTCGGGGGCGCCTACGCGGCGCTCGCCTACGTGGCGCAGCAGGCGGTCGAGCATTACGGCTGGCTGCGGCCGGGGGAAATGCTCGACGGCCTCGGCCTCGCCGAGACGACCCCCGGGCCGCTGATCATGGTGCTCCAGTTCGTGGGCTTCCTGGCCGGCTACCGGGCGCCCGGGACCCTGCCGCCCCTGCTCGCGGGAACGCTCGCCGGGCTGCTCGCCACCTGGGTCACCTTCGCGCCCTGCTTCCTCTGGATCTTCGCAGGCGCGCCGCTGATCGGGCGCCTGCGCGGCAGCCGCCGGCTGGCGGGCGCGCTGTCGGCGATCACCGCCGCCGTGGCCGGGGTGATCCTGAACCTCGCAGTCTGGTTCGGCCTGCGGACGCTGTTCGCGCAGGTCGAAACGGTACCGCTCGGGCCGCTGCACCTCGACCTGCCGGTGCCCGCCAGCCTCGACATCGCCGCCCTGGCGCTGACGCTGCTGGCGATCCTGGCGGTCTTCCGGCTCGGCCTTGGAGTGCTTCCGACCCTCGCGCTCAGTGCGGGGGCGGGGATGCTGCTGCGGTTGGGCGGGCTCGCCTGAGCCGGCGGACTCAGCGCCCGTATCGGGCCTTGAGCAGCGCGTAGGTCAGCCGCGCGGTCTGGACCTCGCCGCCCTCCGGCCGGCCGGGCTTGGTGGACGGGTTCCAGCCGTAGAGGTCGAAATGACCGTGCGCCTTGGTCTTCGGGGCGAAGCGGCGCAGGAACAGGGCCGCGGTGATTGCCCCGGCGAACGGGCCGCCCGAGACGTTGTTGAGGTCGGCCACCTTGGAATCGAGCAGGCTCGCGTAGGGGGCATGCAGGGGCATCCGCCAGACCGGGTCGATGGCCGTCCGCGCCGCCTCCGCGACGGACCCGGCCAGGGCGTCGTCCTCGGTGAAGAAGGCCGGCAGGTCCGGTCCGAGCGCCACCCGCGCGGCGCCCGTCAGCGTCGAGAAATCGAGGATCAGATCCGCGCCCTCCGCGTCGGCGAGCGTGAGCGCGTCGGCCAGGATCAGCCGGCCCTCGGCGTCGGTGTTGCCGATCTCCACGCTGAGCCCGGACCGGCTCCGCAGCACATCGCCGGGGCGAAAAGCGTTGCCCGAGACCGCGTTCTCCACAGCAGGTATCAGGACCCGCAGGCGCACGCGCAAAGAAGCGCCCATGATCATATCGGCGGCCGCCAGAGCCGCCGCGGCGCCGCCCATGTCCTTCTTCATCAGCAGCATTGCGGAGGACGGCTTGATGTCGAGCCCGCCGGTGTCGAAGGCGACGCCCTTGCCCACCAGGGTCACCCGCGGCGCGTCCGCCGGACCCCAGGTCAGGTCGATCAGAAGGGGCGCCCGAGGCGAGGCGACCCCGACCGCGTGGATCAAGGGAAATTCCTGTGCCAACTCATCGCCCTGCGTCACGTTGATCGCGGCGCCGTGGCGCTCGGCCAGCGTGCGGGCGGCGGCCTCGATTTCGGCGGGTCCGAGGTCGTTGGCTGGCGTGTTGATCAGGTCGCGGCCCATCGCCACCGCGGCGGCGATCCGCTCCACCTCGGCGGCGTCGATGCCGGCCGGGGCCGCCAGCCGGGCCTTCGTGCCTCCGGAGGATCGGTAGCGGCCGAAGCGGTAGCTTCCCATCAGCCAGGCCAGCGCCGCCTCGGCGGGCTCGGGCGTGTTCTCCAGGCGGAAAATCCCCTCCGGTAGCAGCCCTGGCAGCTTCCCGACGATCAGGCGATCGTAGGCGGGAGTCTCGGGATCGCCGAGGCTGAACAGCGCCCGGCCGAGGCTCCCGTCGGAAGCCGGTAGCAGCGTGAGGCTCCCCGCTTTCGGCTTGAAGCCGAGCGCGCGTGCGAAGCTGCGCTGGCCGGGCTCCAGGGCAGCTTCGATCCCGGCCCAGCTCCCGGTCGTGACCAGGGTGACCGGCACGGCCTGGGTGTCACCGGGCAGCAGGGCGGGCGTCGTCGCGGTGGCGTCGGCCTGGGGCATGTGCCTCTCGTGCAGCGGTCGGGCCGGCAGCGGCTTAACCGGTGATTAGGGTTAACGCTCTATCACCGGCCGGCCGGGAGCGGAAAGCGCGAGCCAGAGCGGCCCGGCCTTGGCGGAGCGTAGCATGATGACGGCCCCGATCCGGGTCACCAGGACCCAGGCTACCGCCGGATGCCGTTTCGGCCTCGCCGCGGCCCTGCTCGTCGCGCTGGGCCTTGCCGGCTGCAACACCCGCTCGCCGGAAACCACCGGCTCGATCGGCGATCTCGGCGGCCGCCAGACGGCGTCGCGCCAGAATCTCGACGGCCTCGCCGAGCGCTTCAATGCCAGCCCCGGCGATGGACGGGCAGCGATCGCCTACGCGCGCGCCCTGCGGGCGAACGACCAGGCGAGCCAAGCGTCCGCGGTCCTGCAGCAGGCGGCCCTGCGCAACCCGCGCGACACGGTCATACTGGGCGCCTACGGCAAGTCGCTGGTCGAGGCCGGCCGCTACCGCGAGGCGATCGATGTGCTCGCGAACGCCCATTCCCCGGCCTCGCCCGATTGGCGCATCCTGTCGGCCCAGGGCTCGGCCTCCGCCCAGCTGGGTGACCAGGCCCGCGCCCAGAGCTTCTACGAGGCCGCCCTTAAGATCCGGCCGAACGAGCCCTCGCTTCTCTCGAACCTCGGCCTGTCCTACGCGCTGTCGCGCAACCTCGACCAGGCCGAGCAGACCCTGCGCCTCGCCGTCGACCAGCCCGGCGCCGATGCCCGCGTGCGGGCAAACCTCGCCCTCGTACTCGGCCTCAAGGGCCGCTTCGCCGACGCCGAGACTGTGCTGCGCCGGGACATGAGCCCGGACGAGGCCGCGGCCAACGTGGCGTCCCTGCGCAAGCTCGCCGCACAGCCGAATCGCTTCAAGACCCTGTCCGGCGCGGGCACCCCGGGCCAGGGCTGAGACGGCGCCGACGGGCGCCCGAGCGCGACTCGCGCCGGGACTTCCTGAGCCCGCATCGCTGCGGGCCCGACAGGGAAACGCCGCTGTCATCGCGACCCGGTAGCGGCCAGATTCGAAAAGTTCTATATCCTCCCCCGGCTGCGCCGCGCGGCTCCAGGGCGTCCAAATCGCCCCCGCGCATCGTCCTGCCCGGGCACTCCCGGGGCGGCGCGCGCCCGTCGGGCGCTACACAGGCCGAACACAGACATCCTAGCGCAGGATTTGCCTGCGCGTGTTCGACAACCCGCAGCGAGGATAGAACCAGCCGTGCCCTCACTCGACAGCTTCAAGGCCCGCCAGACGCTCGAAGCCGGCGGCAAGACCTACACGTACTATTCGATCCCCGAGGCCGAAAAGAACGGCCTCGCCTCGGCGACCGCACTGCCCTTCTCGATGAAGGTCCTGCTGGAGAACCTGCTCCGCCACGAGGACGACCGCTCGGTCAAGAAGGCCGACATCGAGGCGACGGTCGGCTGGCTTGACCAGAGGGGCAAGGCCGAGGTCGAGATCGCGTTCCGACCCGCCCGCGTGCTGATGCAGGATTTTACGGGCGTTCCCGCCGTGGTCGATCTCGCAGCCATGCGTGACGCCATGGTGGCGCTGGGCGGCGACCCGCAGAAGATCAACCCGCTGGTGCCGGTTGATCTCGTCATCGACCACTCGGTGATCGTCGACGAGTTCGGCACCCCGAAGGCGCTGGCCGACAACGTGGCGCTGGAATACGAGCGCAACGGCGAGCGCTACACCTTCCTCAAGTGGGGTCAATCGGCGTTCGACAACTTCTCCGTAGTTCCCCCGGGCACCGGCATCTGCCACCAGGTGAACCTCGAGTATCTGTCTCAGACCGTCTGGACGAAGTCCGAGAACGGCTCCGACGTGGCGTATCCCGATTCCCTCGTCGGCACCGATTCGCACACCACCATGGTCAACGGCATGGCGGTGCTCGGCTGGGGCGTCGGCGGCATCGAAGCCGAGGCGGCGATGCTCGGCCAGCCGCTCTCGATGCTGATACCCGAGGTCGTTGGCTTCAGGCTGTCGGGCAAGCTGCCCGAGGGCACCACCGCCACCGACCTCGTGCTCACCGTCACGCAGATGCTGCGCAAGAAGGGCGTGGTCGGCAAGTTCGTGGAATTCTACGGCCCCGGCCTCGACGACATGGCGGTCGCCGACCGGGCCACGATCTCCAACATGGCCCCCGAATACGGAGCCACCTGCGGCTTCTTCCCGGTTGACCGGAAGACCATCGACTTCCTGAAGGTCACGGGCCGGTCCGACGACCGGATCGCCCTGGTGGAGGCATACGCGAAGGCGCAGGGCATGTGGCGCGACGCCGCCACGCCCGATCCGATGTTCACCGACACGCTGGAGCTCGACATGGGCGAGGTCCGGCCCTCGCTCGCCGGCCCGAAGCGCCCGCAGGACCGCGTCCTGCTCGACGCCGCCAAGCCCGGCTTCGCGACCTCGATGGAGACCGAGTTCAAGAAGGCCGCCGACCTCGCCAGCCGCTATCCGGTCGAGGGCACGAACTTCGACATCGGCCACGGCGACGTGGTGATCGCGGCGATCACGAGCTGCACCAACACGTCGAACCCCTCGGTGATGATCGGCGCGGGCCTGCTCGCCCGGAACGCCGTCGCCAGGGGCCTTCGCTCGAAGCCGTGGGTGAAGACCTCCCTGGCGCCCGGCTCGCAGGTCGTCGCCGAGTATTTGGAGAAGGCCGGCCTTCAGGAACCCCTCGACGCGCTGGGATTCAACCTCGTCGGCTTCGGCTGCACCACCTGCATCGGCAATTCAGGCCCGCTGCCGGAGGCAATCTCCAAGGCGATCAACGACAACGACGTGGTCGCGGCGGCCGTGCTCTCGGGCAACCGCAACTTCGAGGGCCGGGTGAACCCCGACGTGCGGGCGAACTACCTCGCCTCGCCGCCGCTGGTGGTCGCCTACGCGCTGGCCGGCTCGATGCAGATCGACATCACCACGGAACCGCTGGGCCAGGGCTCGGACGGGAAGCCGGTCTACCTCAAGGACATCTGGCCCTCGTCGGCCGAGGTTCAGAAGTTCATCGAGGAGAACATCACCTCGGCCCTGTTCAAGAGCCGCTACGCCGACGTGTTCGGCGGCGACCAGAACTGGAAGGACGTCGAGGTCACCGAGGCCGAGACCTTCGCGTGGAACCCCGGCTCCACCTACGTGCAGAACCCCCCTTACTTCGTCGGCATGGAGAAGACCCCGAAGCCCGTTGAGGATATCGAGAACGCCCGCATCCTCGGGCTCTTCCTGGACTCGATCACCACCGACCACATCTCGCCCGCAGGCAACATCCGGGCGGCCTCGCCGGCTGGCGCGTACCTGCAGTCGCATCAGGTGCGCGTGCAGGACTTCAACCAGTACGGCACGCGGCGCGGCAACCACGAGGTGATGATGCGGGGCACCTTCGCCAATATCCGCATCAAGAACCAGATGGTCCGGGATCCGTCGGGCACCGTGGTCGAGGGCGGCTGGACGCTGTTCCAGCCCTCGGGCGAGAAGATGTTCATCTACGACGCGGCGCAGCGATACGCCGCGGAAGGAACGCCGCTCGTCGTCTTCGCCGGCAAGGAATACGGCACCGGCTCCTCCCGCGACTGGGCGGCCAAGGGCACGAAGCTGCTAGGCATCCGCGCCGTGGTGGCCGAGAGCTTCGAGCGCATCCACCGCTCGAACCTCGTGGGCATGGGGGTGGTGCCGCTGGTGTTCCAGGGTGAGACCTCCTGGGCCTCGCTCGGCCTCAAGGGCGACGAGACCGTCACCATCAAGGGCCTGTCGGGCGAGTTGAAGCCACGCCAGACTCTGGTCGCGGAGATCACCTCGGCGGACGGATCGAAGAAGGAGGTCCCGCTCACCTGCCGGATCGATACGCTCGACGAGCTGGAATACTTCCGCAACGGTGGCATCCTGCCCTACGTGCTGCGCTCGCTCGCGGCCTGACCTATGGCGGGGCGGCCAAGCGGCCGCCCTCATACGGCCTACGAGGCGGCGCCCGACCGGCGCCGCCTTTTTCGTGAGCCACACCCGCCTGGTTGTCTTGCGCACAACCTTGTTTTGCGCGTGTCCGGCCCCATAACCCGGCTCCCGAAGCCAGGATGGGACCCCGATGAAGCAGATCAGCAAGACCCTCGTCGCCGCCGGACTGACAGCCCTGCTGTCGAGCGCGGCCTTCGCCGCGCAGATCGAGCGCGTCCGCGGCACCATCGACAAGGCCGAGGGCAGCACGCTCACGATCAAGACGGACGACGGCAAGTCCGAGACGGTCGATGTCGGCGGCGCCAAGTTCGCCTGGGTGGTTCCCTCGAGCCTCGACGCCATCAAGGACGGCGTCTTCATCGGAACCGCCACCAAGGGCGAGAACCCGATGACCGCGCTGGAAGTCGTGCTGTTCCCCGAGTCGATGCGCGGCACCGGCGAGGGCCATTATGGCTGGGATACGATCACCGACCAGACCGGCGGTGCGAGCGCCAAGGTGAAGAGCGCCATGACCAACGGCACCGTGAAGGCCGAGACGGCCAATGCCGCCAAGGTGAAGAGCGCGATGACCAACGGCACCGTAAAGGCCGACAAGGCCGCCTCCGGCGGTGAGCGCACGCTGACGGTCAGCTACGGCAAGGACGGATCCAAGGAGATCGTGGTGCCGTCCTCGGCGCCGATCGTCGCCTTCGAGCCCGCCGACAAGGCGATCCTGACCCCCGGCGCCAAGGTCTTCGCGGTGGTCGCCAAGGACGGCGCCAAGGCCGAGGGCAAGCTCGTGGCGGTGGGCAAGGACGGCCTGACCCCGCCGATGTAAGCCGGATCCGCCCCTCTCCCCGCAGGCGGGGAGAGGGGATCTGCGGCTAGGCCAGAGCCACCGTGTAATCCGCCTCGGTCTTCTTGCGGATTTCCTCCGCGGTGACCCCGTCGGCAAGCTCAATCAGCTTCATGCCGCCGTCACCCTTCTTGTCGATCTCGAACACGCCGAGATCGGTGATCACGAGGTCGACCACGCGGGTGCCGGTGAGCGGCAGGTCGCAGGCCTTCAGGAGCTTCGGGCTCTCGGTGCCGTCCTTGTTCTTGGCGACGTGCTCCATCACCACGACGACGCGCTTGACACCGGCGACGAGGTCCATCGCCCCGCCCATGCCCTTCACCATCTTGCCGGGGATCATCCAGTTGGCGAGGTCGCCGTTGCCGGCCACCTGCATGGCGCCGAGGATCGACAGGTTGATGTGCCCGCCGCGGATCATCCCGAAGGAATCGGCCGACGTGAAGTAGCTCGTCGTCGGCAGCGCGGTGATCGTCTGCTTGCCGGCATTGATCAGGTCCGGGTCCTCCTCGCCCTCATACGGGAAGGGGCCCATGCCGAGCATGCCGTTCTCGGATTGCAGCTGCACCGACATGCCGTCGGGGATGTAGTTCGATACCAGCGTCGGGATGCCGATGCCGAGGTTCACGTAGAAGCCGTCTTCCAGCTCCTTGGCGGCGCGCGCCGCCATCTGCTCGCGGGTCCAGGCCATCGTTCGTCTCCCTATCCCGTCGATCAGTGCGTGCCGCCGCCGGCGGCGGCCGCGGGCGTGCTGTCGGCGCGCTTGCGCGTCGTGCGCTGCTCGATGCGCTTCTCGCGCGCGCCCACCTCGACGATCCGCTTCACGAAGATCCCGGGTGTGTGGATCGTGTCCGGATCGATCTCGCCCGGCCGCACGAGGTGCTCGACCTGAGCGACCGTCATCCGGGCGGCTGTGGCCATCATCGGATTGAAGTTGCGCGCAGTCATCCGGAAGCGCAGGTTGCCCTCCGTATCGCCGGTATGGGCGTGCACGAGGGCGAGGTCGGCGAAGAGGCCACGCTCCATCACGTAGTGCTCGCCGTCGAACTCCCGCACCTCCTTGCCCTCGGCGACCTTGGTGCCGACGCCGGTCTTGGTGAAGAAGGCCGGGATGCCGGCGCCGCCCGCGCGGATGCGCTCGGCCAGCGTCCCCTGCGGGTTGAACTCGATCTCCAACTCGCCTCCGAGATATTGCCGGGCGAACTCCTTGTTCTCGCCGACATAGGACGAGATCATCTTCCGCACCTGCCGGGTGTCGAGGAGCTTGCCGAGGCCGACGCCGTCAATGCCGGCATTGTTCGACACGATGGTCAGGCCCTTGGCTCCCGAGAGGCGAACCGCCTCGATCAGCTCATCGGGGATGCCGCACAGGCCGAAGCCGCCGCACATCACCATCATGTCGTCGCGCAGGAGTCCGGCCAGGGCTGCAGCAGGATCCGTGTAGACCTTCTTCATCGAACCGTCCTTTTCCCACCCGGCTTGGCCGGGCCGAAATCTCTGGAAGCGCGTTTCCTCGCGCCTGCTCTTCCCGATTCCGCGGCTGAAATCCAGTACCGTGTCCCCCGGTGCGCATGGCGACGGGGGCGATCCGTAACCCCCACCACCCTGGGGAGGGCGACGCCGTTCCACGAAGGCGCAGCAGACAAGCCCGGCGGGGCGCGCTATGAGTCTCGTTAGACGAGCTGACCCAGACCGGGCCGCGGTGGCTTGAGTGGGCCTGACGCGACACCCGGCCTTCGGCCGCATCCGCGGCCCGCCCGTCCGGAGCATGATGTCACCGCGCCGCCCGATCCTCGCCTTCGCTCTCGCAAGCCTGATCCTTGCCGGCCTCGGACTGAGGGACTGGCCCGTCGATGGCGGCCGGGCGATGATCTTCGCGGACCGTGCGCTCACCGATTTCGGTGTCGCCCTGACCGCTGAAGGCCCGGCGAAGCTCAGGCTTCTGCCGCTCCCGCGCCTGGCCCTGGGCGGCGTCCGCATCGCCGCCGGGCCCGCCGGTCCGGCGCTCGCCGAGGCGGACCGCCTCGTTGTCGAATTCGATCCCCGCGGCCTCCTCGCCGGGCGGGCGACGATCGGCGGGCTCCGTGTCGAAGGCGCACGTCTGTCGCCGGACGCCGGTGCCTGGAGCCAGCCCCTCGCGCGCCTCGCCCAGCGGGTGCGCTCTGGCGCGACGGAGCGTCCGCGCTGGATCGCCTTGACCGGCGCGCGCTTCGCCGGGGGCGGGGATGCCGGAGACATCGAAGTCGAACTGGATTGGCCCTTCTGGAGCGCGTCCGCCGAGGCCCGCGCGAGCCTGACATGGCGGGGCGTGCCGGCGCGGATCGCGCTCACGCATCTGCGGCCGACCGACATCGCCCAGGGACGGCGCAGCCCGTTCACCGCCCAGATGACTTGGCCCGGCGGCAGCCTCGCGGCCGACGGGACTGCGGCCATGCCGGAGGGCGCGGGCCTGCCCGCCCTCGCCGGACAGGCCCGGTTCGAGACTCGCTCGCTTCCGGAGACCCTGGCCTGGATCGGCCGCGATGCGCCGCTCTCGCTGCTCGCCGGCGCCTTCTCGCTCGCCGGGAGCTTCGAGACCGCAGACCGATCCGTCTCCTGGCCGAGCCTGCGCGTCGGTCTCGGCGACAATGTGCTCGAGGGCGCGGGGGCCGTTACCCTCGTGTCCGGGACCGCGACGCGACTCTCGGTGCAGGCGACGCTGGCGGCCGAGACGCTCAATCTCGCGCCGCTGATGGGCGATCTGGCGCGGCTGCTCGATCCGGAGCCGACGCCCCTGGCGCTGGCACCGCTCACCGGGGGCGACCTCGACCTGCGCCTGTCGGCCGCAGAAGGCCAGATCGGGCCGGTTCAGGTTCAGGATCTGGCCGCGAGTGTCCTGGTGCGCGACGCGGCGATTGAGATCGCCCTGAACCGTGCCCGGTTGCAGGACGGAACGCTCAAGGCGCGTCTGACTCTGGAGAGCGGCGCGGATCCGGCCGATACCGAGATGCGGGTGCAGGGAAGCCTCGACCGGGTCGACCTCGGCAGCCTTCTGGGCGAGTTCGGCACGGCGCGCTGGATGGTCGGGCCTCTGCAGGGCCAGTTCTCCCTGGAGAGCAATGCCCGCGACAGTGCGGGGCTTCTCGCCCATCTCGGAGGGCGCGCGTCGCTCGCCGTCGAGGGCGGGGCGATCGCGGGGCTCGATCTGGCGGACGTCGTCCACCGCAACGGCGCCATCGCGGCGGGGGCCCTCGCGCGCCGCAACGGCCGGACCGCCTTCGACCGGGCCGCCGTCACGCTGCGCTTCTCCGACGGGATCGGGGAGATCGCCGAGTGCGGCCTGCGCGGGCCGAGCGTCGGGGCCACCCTGTATGGCCAGGTCTCGCTGCCGGAGCGGCGGCTCCGGGCCAGGGGCGACCTGACCCTTCGAGTCCCGGCCGACCCCTCCCGCGGCCTCCTGTTCGAGGTCTCGGGCCCCTGGGATGCGCTCAACGCCCAGACCCTTCCCCGCGGCGAGGGCGCCGAGCTGCCCAGCCGGTCCGGCGAGACGATGCTCTCGGATCCCCTCAAGCTCCCTGCCGCGCTCGGGCTCACCGGCAACGCCCGAGCCTACGCGCCGTGACGCGGGTGATGGCGCCTGAGCCGGCCAAGCTCTAAGATCCGGCTCCGAACCCGTCCGTGATCCCCATGCGCCGTCTGCTCATCGAGGAACCCGTCACCCGCGCTGGGCCGCTGTCCCGCCGGCTCGCGGTATTCTCTCTTCTCGCCACCGGATTCGCTCTGATCCTGGTCCGTGACCCGCGGGCCGACACCGACGCGGCGTTGGCCGCGCTCTTGGCCGGTCTCTGCGTCGCGCTGGCCGCGGCGGTGGCGGCCGCCTTCGCCTTCGTGCGCGTCTGGCGCGAGGGCGCGCGCGGGCTCGGGGCCGCGCTCGCCGGGCTGGTCCTCGCGCTCGCCGTCCTGGGCTACCCGGCTTATATCGGGCTGCGCGGCCTGCGCCTTCCGGTCCTGTCGGACGTCACCACCGACATCGACAATCCGCCCGCCTTCTCGCGCTCCCGCGCCGCCTTCGCGACCCGTGGCGGGCGCTACCCGCCCGATCCCGGCGCCGCGATCCGTGAGCGCCAGCGCGGTGCCTATCCGCAGATTGCACCGCTGACCCTGGATATCGGCGCCGACGAGGCATTCGAGCTCGCCCGCAAGGCGGCCCTCAACCGGCACTGGCAGATCGTCGAGGCGATCCGTCCGGGCGGACGGACCGGCAACGGCCGGATCGAGGCGGTAGCGCGCGGCCTGATCCTCAACTTGCCCGACGACTTGACGGTGCGGATCCGCCCCCGGGCCGATGGGGCTAGGATCGACGTGCGCTCGGCCTCGCGGCTGGGCGGCCGCGACTTCGGCAGCAATGCCGACCGCATCCGCGCCTATCTCGACGACGTCGCCAACCTGGCGCTGGCGGTAAAATAGCCGGATCGGCGGCCGCGACACCGGTTCGAGTGTGAGCGGGATCGGGGCAGCCGGTTTTCGAAATCGATGTCCGGTTACAAGGGCTTGGTGGATGCTCTAGGCGGGCGCGTAGGTGCCGCTGAGGGTCGGCGGCCCCTCGCTCGCGACGAGCCCGCGCCCGACGAGATCCTCAAGGTGTGCGAGGACCGACAGTGCGGCCGCGCCCTTCAGGCGCGGGTCGATCCCCTGGTAGATCCCCGCGACGATCTCCGGGATGCGTGCATCCCCGGCGGAGAGCCGGGCCCGGATCGCGGCCTCTCGCTGGCGGCGATGGCCGACGAGGCCGCGGACGAAGCGCGCGGGTTCGCGCACCGGGCCGCCATGTCCAGGCCAGTAGGTCGTCTCAGGGCGACCGCGCAGCTTGTCGAGCGATGCCATGTAGGCCTGCATCGCTCCGTCCGGAGGCGCGACGATCGTGGTGGACCAAGCCATGACGTGGTCGCCCGAGAACAGCGCCTGCGCCTCAGGCAGCGCGAAGGCGAGGTGGTTCATCGTGTGGCCGGGGGTCTCCACAGCCACGAGCGTCCAGCCCGGCCCGGCGACCGTATCGTTCTCCGCCGTCACGCGGTCGGGAGCATGGGCGCGGTCGGCGCTGGCGTCGAGAATCGCGACTTCGGCCGCCGCCAGCGCGCGCGCAGGCCGGTGCGGAGCGCAGCCGACGATCGGCGCGCCGGTGCGGGCTGCCAGGAGCCGCGCGCCGGGCGAATGGTCCCGGTGTGTGTGGGTGACCACGATGGCCTCGACGTGCTCGCCGGCGAGATCGGCGAGCAACGCCTCGACGTGGGAGATGTCGTCCGGGCCGGGATCGATCACCGCGACGCGGTCGCGGCCGACCACATATGTGCAGGTGCCGCTCGCCGTGAAGGGGCCGCCATTCGGCGCAACCCGGCGGCGGATCAGGGGCGCCACCGTCTCCAGGAACCCGGCCTGCGGCATCGTCGGCTCGAAGGCCGGCCCGCTCTCGTTCCCAGCCGCCATCAGCACCCCGTGCAACACCGCCGACGCTACTAAGCAGACTTGCCGAGGCAAGCCAATGCTTCGTCCGCCTATGAGTTTGGACTATTGCAGGTTCTCGACGCAGGACCCCGTCGTGAAGCCCCTGGAGTTCTGCCCGAATGCATTGCGATCGAGAGCAGATTTAAATCCCGACTTCGACACACACTCTTCAGTGGAACCGGAGGTCGCTTTTGGGAAGGATGCCCACGTCACGGCTCGGCGCCGGATGGCCACCGGCCCGACAGACCTCGGGGCCTCGTCGGCGCGGGCTCGACGACCTGCAAGAACAGTTTACCGCCGAACGGACGCGTCTGCGCGACTGTGCCTTCGCCACGTAGAATTCAGGACGGGACCAGGCCCGGAGGCCGCCGATCCCGTCTAGCTGGGTCTCTCAGCCGGCGCGGTTGGAACGTCCGGCACGCACGCGGACCGGGACCGGAGCGGGCATCACCCCGAGCCCGAGGGCCGCGGCCCGCGCGGCGTCAGCGGCGCCATCGACGATTTCCGCCACACGCGCCGCCAATGCGGCGGCCTTGGATCGAATGGCTCTCTTGGCAGCTTGCAGCATCTCGTATCCCGCCTCGGACCTACGACCTATCTTCGAACGCTATCGTCTTCGTCCCGTTCCGTCACGCATCGTCGCGGCCGGATCGATCGGCCAAACGAACGTTGCGTCCGCTGCCAAGTGCGCGGAACCGTAGCCAAACCTTGGCGTTTTCGTGTTCAGAACGACGCGGCCCGGCCGCGCCGGTATTTTCGAAGGATACGCACAATGCTCGGTTGGGCTGTAACTTTTCTCGTCGTCGCTCTGGTAGCCGCTCTGCTCGGCTTCGGCGGCATTGCCGGCACGGCAATGGAGGCTGCCAAGTTGGTGTTCTTCGTCGCGATCGTCCTGTTCGCGATCTCGGCCGTCGTCGGCTTGATGCGCGGCCGCTCGCCGACCCTATAGACCTTCTCGTGGACGCTGGCCCTCGCGCCGAGCTGACGATGAGATAGGTTGAAGCCGCCGCGCCTGCGCGGCGGCTTTCATCGTCCTGGGCGCATGCGGCGCGCCGAATAGCGGCGCGCGGAATTGCGGCCGTCAGTTCAGGCCTTCCCGCGATCCCCGTCGTCGAGCTTTGCGATGAGTTCGGCAAAACGGTCCGGAACCGGCTCCAGGGCGACCATGTCATACATCGTACGCAACTGGACGGCGAGGCGGTTGCGGGTGTGCTCGCTCAGCCCACCCCGCAAGGCGGGCCGGCTGGCCGCGTTCGAGACGACTGCGCGTCGGGTTTCGTCGGGCACACTCTGGGTATGGGATGACCGATCCGCAGCAGTTGCGGCACGCGGGTCTCCCGTGCGGAGATCCGCCTCCTTTCCTTGGTCCACCATCCAACGCCCCTTGTTGCCGAAGTCGGCGGGGCCGCATTGTGCTGCGGCTCGACATACGCCATGGCTGCGGCTGCAACGCCCGCCCGCCGGATCGGTTCCGCTGGGGGCGGAACGGAGTGCCTGCCTCCGCGTTGGGCGGTAGGCTGCGCAGGATATAAGCCGGCCCCGGCATGACCTCGGTCGAGGACCGTGGCATCGCGGCCGGGCAACACGGCGAGGCACAGGGGATCGAATGTCGACATCGCAACTCGTGGTACAGCACCTGCCGTACCTGCGCCGCTACGCGCGGGCGCTCACGGGGAGCCAAGTGGCGGGCGACGCCTACGTCGCCGCCACCCTGGAGACCCTCGTCAACGAGCCGGATACGCTCGGCCGCAGCGCCAACATCAAGGCCGATTTGTTCCGGGTCTTCACGCGGATCTGGAACTCTCTTTCGGTGAACGGCCGCAGCGAGCAGGTGCAGCACGACCTCCCCGCTGAGGTTCGCCTCGGCCAGATCACCCCGCTGCCCCGGCAGGCATTCCTGCTCTCCTGCCTCGAGGGCTTCTCCGAGGAGGACGCCGCCATCATCCTCGGCGTCGACGTCTCCGAGGTGCGCGACCTCGTCGACGAGGCCGGCCGCGAACTCGCCGCCGACATGGCCACCGAAATCCTCATCATCGAGGACGAGCCGCTGATCGCCATGGATCTCGAGGCGCTGGTCGAAGGGCTTGGCCACAACGTCATCGGGGTGGCCCGGACCCGCACCGAGGCGATCAAGATCGCCGGCGAGGGCAAGCGGCCGGGCCTGATCCTGGCCGACATCCAGCTCGCCGACGGATCCTCCGGCCTCGACGCCGTAAACGACCTCCTGAAGACCTTCGAGGTGCCGGTCATCTTCATCACCGCCTATCCGGAGCGATTCCTCACGGGCGAGCGGCCCGAGCCGGCCTTCCTCATCGCCAAGCCGTTCCAGCCGGCGAACGTCTCGGCGGTGATCAGCCAGGCGCTGTTCTTCCAGCAGACGGCGCGTCGCCGGGAAGCCAAGACGGCCTGACCCTCACGGCCCTTGAACCCGCGCGAGGCCGCAGCGGTTCGCCGCGCCGGTGTCCCCCATCGGATCCTGATAAAGCCCCGGCGCGAGCCGGGGCTTTTTGTTATTCGCCGCGCGAGCCGACGGGCACAAAAAAACGGGCCGGAGAAGGCTCCAGCCCGTCGCGAAGGTTCCGGCCGATGCACAAGGGGAATGCGGGGAGGACCAGATGGCCGGGTGATCAGAGAACGGCCGCCGTCCCCCGAGGTTCCAGAAAATGCGCTTTTTCGGCGAACGTGACTTTTGGGACACGGGACGGTTGTGGACGACGCGGGTGCACCACCGCACGGACCGCCGAGCGTTTCATGAATACTCGGATGAATCAAAGGCGGGATAGTTTAGGAACCTGCGATTGCAGTGCGCGTTGTCGGGATATCCTGTCAAGCTCTCGCAACGAGGTCGGGGCTATGCTGAGGTCTGGTTTCATTCTGGGTCTGAGTGCTCCCGCCGCGTTTCTGACAATTCTCGTTCAGCCGGTCGTTCGGGAAACGGCCGATCATTGGACACCCCCGGTGATCACGGCCACTCCGGCGATGCAGGTGCCGCTGCCGGGCATGCGGCCGGTCTCTCTGGCCTTGAGCCCGACCCGCGTCGCTGGCGTTCAGCGCGCAGAAAGCCGTCCGGTCCCGGTCACCGACGAGGCGCAGGAACTCGGGATTCAACCGATCCTAAAGCAGCCGCAGACGCCCCGCCGCGCGGTCCGCGAAGGCTGCGAGACGGCGCTTAGCTCGCTCGTCGGGCCAGAAGCGCGGCGCATGACTCCCGGCCGCTGCATTTCCTGATCCCGGATTTGATAACGACCCGACAGCAAAAGGCCCCGCCGATGAAGCGGGGCCTTTTGCTGTCGGGACCTTGCTACAAATACGAACGGCGCCGGTTCGATGACGCGGCGCCGCTACGCAACTCGCTCGTCGTGGCGCGTCACTCGGCTCGGCCGGTCCCCGTGGACTGGCCGCCCTTCCGCCCGGCGGACGAGGCCAACTCGCGATCCTGCGAGAACGAGCGCTTCTCAGCCGGCACGCTGCGTCCGCCCTTGCTGGCGATCTCGCGCTGCCGCTCCAGATCCATCGAGGCAAAGCCCCGCTTCGAGGTCGAATTTCCGGATGCCATCAGTTCCTCCTCAGGCTTCGCTTCACCCCGCAATAACCTTCAGCAATAACCAAGGTTCCTGTGACGAGATATGGCCAAGCTTCGCAAGGCTAAGCTTGGCGGCAACCGCGGTCTTGTCCACGGCGTTGATCGACGATCGACCTGGGTGCACCTCTCAGGGCGCCCGGCGCGACGGGTGAAGCCTGTCGAAGTGTCGCCGGGGGCGCGGCGCGGAACGGCCGGCAGGGGCTTGGAAAGGGGATTTTTCGGAATGACGAACCGCAACATGGTGAGGGACGGGGCCGGACCGGAGGTGAGGCCGAACACGCCGCCGCTGCCGCCGATGCCCGCGCCAGAGGGCTCACCGACGCCCACGACCCGCGACGAACCGGTCGACTCGCCGCACCTGAATGCCAGCCTGAAGCGTGAGGTGCCGGCGCCTGGGGAGCAGGGCCTGTCGACGAAGCGCTGATCGGGGCCGAGGTCAGCCGGTGCGGGACCGCGTGAGCCGGGTCAGGCCGAGGACGAGCAGGCCGATCGCCAGGATGGTCACGAGTCCGGCCATCGTCAGGATCCGCTGGACGAGGGGCGTGTAGATGCCGCGTGCGGCATCGTAACCGTAGCAGAGCAGGGCGAGGCGATCCGTCAATCCCCCGATCCGGCCTTCGCCGGCCTCGGTGAGGGCGAAGCGGAGGTCCCGTCCGGTGATCGCCAGGGGTGACAGCACCCGGGCAACCCGCCCATCGGCGGCGAGCAGCATGGCCGCGGCAGGATGCGCGAAGCTGTCGGTGCCGGCGTCGTAGACCGCCGTGTAGCCCAGCGCGCCGGTGAGGCTCGCAAGAGCGGCCTCCGAGGCGATCAGCGCCTGTGGGCGAGGGCCGGCCGCGCGCTCTCCGAGCGTCTCCTCGAGCATGCGGCGTGCGGCCGCGGCATCGTCGCGGGGGTCGATTCCGACCAGAACCAGCGCGTAGTCGTCTGGGGCGAGGCCGGTCGCGGCCAGCGCATCGGCGGACATCGCCACCATCGGGTCGCATACGTTGCCGCAGGTGTAGTCCACTGGCAGCAGCAGGGCGGGGTGCCCGCCGAGTGCCTGCCCGAGCGTCGTCGCCCGTCCCGTCCGCGCGTCGGTGACGTCGAGACCCAGGGGAGCCCGGGCGCCAGACCGTGGGGCTGCCGCGACGCGGGCGAGGTCGGCCTGGACCAAGCGCGCGCTGGCCGGGCCGGCGGCCGGCAGGAGACAGCCCAGGAGGCCGCCCGAGAGCAGCGGCCCGCCGATGATCAGGCGCAGGACGGTACGGGCCGCGCCGGGTGTGGGGCTGGACAAGTGCTTGACGAACCGCATGGATGTGCGGGCCGGTCCGGCCATCCCAATGCCAGTCATGCCCGTGAGGGCGTCGAACCCGTCGCGGAGCCTGCGTATGACCCTCGACACCGAGGTTTCCTCCCTAAGGCAGGTACCCCTGTTCCGCGAGGTGGAACCGGCGCGCCTGAAGCTCCTGGCGTTCACCAGCGAGCGCGTGCATTTCGAGCCCGGCCAGCGCTTCTTCGCCCGCGGCGACGTGGCGGATGCGGCCTACGTGATCCTCAAGGGGACCGCGGAGGTGAGTATCGACGGGCCGGCCGGCCCGGTGCGGCTGGCGCTGCTCGGCCAGGATGCCCTCGTGGGAGAGATGGGCATCCTGGCCGAGCAGCCCCGTTCGGCCACCGTGACGGCCGAGTCGGCGGTGACGGCCCTGCGCATCGACCGCGGGGTGTTCCTGGAGTTGCTGGCGCAGTTTCCCCAGATCAGCATCGCGCTGATGCGTGTTCTGGCTCTGCGGCTGGAACAGACCAACCAAGCCCTTGCCGAGAGCCGGGGCTGAGGCGGGCTTCATTCCGTCGGATAGGTGATGAACTCCAGGAGCGAGCCGTCCGGGTCGCGGAAATAGACGCTGCGGCCGGGTCCGGCAGCGCCATGCCGGTCGATCGGGCCGAGTTCCACCGCCACGCCCGCGGCCTCAAGATGCGCCATCGCGTCCTCGATGGTGCCCGACCAACGAAAGCAGAGATCGCTGTTGCCGGGCAGCACGGGCTTCGCCGCCACCGGATCCGCGTTCACCCCGGGACCGTGGCAGTTAAGCTGCACACCCCCGAACCGATAGGCGAAGCCCTTGTCCCGCTCGATCAGCTCGGCACCGACCACATCCCGGTAGAAGGCGTTCGACCGGGCCCAATCGGTGACGTGGATCACGCAATGGTCGAGGTGGATTGCGGGACGCAGCGGTACCGCGGGCACGACCATCGCCTCGATCGGAAGAGTCTCGGTCTCTGGCATCACTCACCTCCGCGGCCTGCACATTGGAGCCGGGCCACCGGACCGAATTAGGGCGCAACCATGGCCGCGGAAGCAGGCGCTCGCGGTGCGCTGCGGCGCAAAAGCTACATCGTCGCCGGCGGGGAGACGGTAGGCATGGGGCCGAGGACCGTAGCCCGTATGACAGGACCCATGATCGTATCCAGCCCGTCGGCCTGGAGCCGAATTCGCCGGCTCCTGCTCTCGCGAATTCTGCTCGCCGTGGTGGCGATTGCCCCGCTGGCAGCCTGCCAAACGCGCTCCGTCCAGGTTGCGCAGGACGACGAATCAGCCTGGTATGTCGGCACGAAGCCCGACAAGCCCTACGACATTCCGCTGGTCGACACCCAGCGCCTCGACCCGAAGTATCGCCGCCAGCAAGTGAGCTACAACGGCCCGGAGCAGCCCGGCACGATCGTCGTCGACATCGACAAGCGCCAACTCGTCCTGGTGCAAGCGGATGGGACCGCGATGCAGTACGGTGTCGGCGTCGGCAAGGCCGGTTTCTCCTGGAAGGGCGAGGCGCGGGTCGGCCGCAAGGGCGTCTGGCCGGACTGGAGCCCGACCACCACGATGGTCTCTCTGAACCCCGACCTGCCACGCATCCGCAAGGGTGGCCTCGACAATCCGCTTGGGGCACGCGCCCTCTACCTGTACCAGGGCAATCGCGACATCCTGTTCCGTATCCACGGCACCAACGAACCGTGGAGCATCGGCGAGCAGATGTCGTCCGGTTGCGTCCGGATGCTCAACGAGGACATCGCCGACCTCTACGAGCGCGTGCCGGTCGGCACCCGGGTACTGGTGAAGCGCAACGGCAAATACCGGGCCTGAACCCCGGTCATCGAGCCGGCGATCAGCCCGCGGGCTTCTGCGCGGCGAGGGCATCCTGAATCGATCGAGCGCCGGCGAGCCGACCCGATCCCGCGCGGTCTCGGGTGGCCTCGCCGGGCCGTCCATCCGGGGTGATCCCGTCGCTCGCGAGCACCGTGGCCGCCGTGAGCCCCGATGTCGCGTCGGCGGCCGGAAGGCCGGGTCCGATGGCGTAACTGCCCCAGACCAAGAGCGCTGCACATAAAGCTAAGGCGCCGAGTAGGGTCTTGAGCAGCATCATGACGGCTCAACGATCGCTCGGGATCGCCGTTCCCGGCCCGTTCCCGGGAACGCTTTCGTAGCGCCGAGGGGGCATCATCCGCCCGGAGCATTGCACCGGATGCAGCCGATCCGGGAAAATCGCCACAATGGCCGACGATCCTGAGGCCTTCCAAAAACCTCTTCCGCCCCTTCGTGGACATCCGCGTGATGATGCGTTCGACACTCGCCCTGTTCCTCCTCTGCGGTCCCGCCGCCGCGGCCGGGACGATCAGCGGTCCGGCGACGGTGATCGACGGCGATACGATCGAGGTGCACGGCACCCGCATCCATCTCTACGGCATCGACGCCCCCGAGCCGGCGCAGAGTTGCGAGACCGCCAAGGGCCAGGAATACCGCTGCGGCCGCGACGCCGCGCTGGCGCTTGGCGCGCATATCGCCGGTGCCCTCGTCACCTGCGAGCGGCGCGAAGCTGCCGCGGGCCGCGTCTCGGGCCTCTGCCACGCACATGGCGAGGACCTGTCCGCCTGGATGGTCGCGCAGGGCCACGCCCTGGCCAGCCGGCACGTGCCGGCAGCCTATACCCGCCAAGAGGGCCGTGCCTGGGCGACGCGCCGCGGCCTATGGGCCGGCACCTTCGAGAAGCCCGCCGACTGGCGCCAGGACCGGCGGCGCATCGAGGCGTCGGCCGGGGCGAGCACGGCCGACTAGGCGACTCAGGCCTCCTGTTCGTGCCCTTCGGTGAATTCCCGCCACAGCAGCACGAGGGCGGCCATCACAGCCGGACCGACGAACAGGCCGAGCAGCCCGAAGGTCTCGACGCCGCCGAGGATCCCGAGCAGCACCCAGAGGAAAGGCAGCTTGGTGGTGCCGCCGATCAGAGCCGGACGCACGAAGTGGTCGGCCACGAAGGTCACCACGAGGCCGGCAGCCGCCACCACCAGCGCCGCTGTCACCGAGCCCGCCGCCACCAGGAGCAGCGCGGCGATGGCGATGGCGAGCGCTGCGCCGAACGGGATCATCGCCGCGACGGCGGTGAGCGCACCGAGCAGCACCGGATGCGGTACACCGGCGAAATAGTAGACGATCCCGAGTAGGAATCCTTCGCCGAGTCCCACCAGCACGAGGCCGTCGACGGTGCCGTGAACGGAAGCCACCATCTGCCGGGCGACCCGCTCGCCGCGCGGCCCGAACAGGCGGTCGCAGGCGGCCAGGGCCTGACCCGTCACCGTGCGCCAGTCGCGGAACAGGAAGAACAGGGCCACCAGGCTGAAGCCGAACAGCACGATCCTGTGCACCACTTCGCGCCCGAAATTGCGCGATGCCCCCAGCACGGAGCCGTTGTCGAAGCGGTGGATCAGGTCGGAACCCGCCTGCGCGTGCCCCAGATTGTCGTTCCACCAAGCCGTTGCCTGAGCGGCGCCGAAGGGAAGATGCTGGAGAAAGTCAGGTGCCGGGATACCGCTCGCCTCGGCGTTGCGCACGAACTCGGCCACGTCGTGGGCCTCCCGCGCCGCCTGCACGCCCAGGACCACGAGGGGGGCGAGGAACACCAGCGCTACGGCCATCGTCATGAGCGTCGGCAGGAGCAGGTTGTGGCGTCCCGGCGGGAAGCGCCGCTCCAGGCGGGCATAGACCGGCCAGAGGGCGATGGCGAGCACGACCGCCCAGGCGAGGGCCGGCAGGAACTCGTGCAGAATCCACAGGCCCAGGGCGGAGAGCGCCAGGACCAGCATGACCCGGGCCGCCTCCTGCGAGCGCGCGCGCTCCGCCGGAGGGAGAGTCGGCGCGTCGATCCGCGCCGGGTCGGTGACGGGCTGGGTTATCGGTAGCATCCGTCGATTCTCCTGGCGACGCTCGAATGATCGCGCTTGTCCTTAGGCCGGTTCGCGCGCACCGGGACACGTGGCTGCGCACGTCCCGGCCGGCAAATCCGGACCAGCGCTGCAACGCGTCAGGAACGGCCGCGGTTGCCGCCCCTGACCCCCTCGTGTAGAGGTCGCGGCCGTCCGACGGGGCCGCGTGTGAGGGCCCCGTACGCGCAGGGTGGCCGCGCGGGGCGTGAGCGCCGGGTCGCCCGGCATCGAGGGGGCTCCCCGCCCGGCCGATCCCGAATTCGAACAGCCCGCGAGAAGACATGTCCGACGAGCCCTCCCACGGCAGCGCCACTTTCGAGCGTGTGGCCGACATCATAGCCGAGACGGCCGACATTCCGCGGGAGAAGATCACCCCGGAGAGTCACGCCATCGACGACCTCGGCATCGACAGCCTCGCGTTCCTCGACATCGCCTTCGCGGTCGACAAGGCCTTCGGGATCAAGTTGCCGCTGGAGCGCTGGACCCAGGAAGTCAACGAGGGCAAGGTCCCGGCGGAGCAGTACTTCGTCCTCAAGAACCTGTGCGCGCGCATCGACGCCCTGGTGGCCGAGAAGGCCGCCAAGGTCTGACGCCCGCGAGCCCGACGCAGCCCCCATGCGCCTCGAATATTTCGAGATGATCGATTCCGTGCGGCACCTCAACCGGGCCGCCGGCCGGATCGAGGCGCTCGCCCGGGTGCCGCTGGAGAGCCCCGTCTTCGAGGGGCACTTCCCGGGCCACCCCCTGGTGCCAGGGGTCCTGCTGACAGAGACGATGGCGCAGGCCTCGGGCTACCTCGTGCTGGCCCACCTCGATTTCGCCCGGATGCCCTTCCTCACAGGCGTCGACAAGGCCCGGTTCCGTGCCTTCGTTGGACCGGGGGCTGAATTGACCGTGACGGCAAGCCTGGAACACGACGGCTCGGGTTATGCGGTGACCAAGGCCGCGATCAGCCACGCCGGTAAGGCGCTCTGCGACGCGGAGCTGCGCTTCCGCACGATGCCGTTCCCCGACGGGCTCGATGCGCCGATGCGTGCGCGGGCCCGGGCGATCGGCCTGTTCCCGGACGTGGGGCAGCCGTGAGCCGCCCGGTCCTCGTTACCGGCCTCGGCCTCGTCTCCTGCGCCGGAGAGGGGATCGCGGCGCATCTCGCGGCCCTCGACCTGGAGGCGGCCCCGCGGACCGACACGGAGGCCTTCGCGCCCTATCCGGTGCATCCGGCGCCGCCGATCGCGTGGGACGGGCAGATCCCCAAGCGCAGCGACCAGCGCCAGATGGAGGCGTGGCAGCGGCTCGGCGTCTACGCTGCCGGGCTCGCCCTCGACGACGCGGGTTTGAAGGAGGACGCCGCCCGCAAGCAGGCGCTCCACCTCGTCGTCGCGGCGGGCGGCGGCGAGCGCGACTACGCGGTCGACGGGGCGATCCTGACCGGGCTGCGGGACGCACCCGACCCCGGCGCCTACCTGAACGAACGGCTCCAGAACGATCTGCGTCCGACGCTGTTCCTGGCCCAACTGTCGAACCTACTCGCCGGCAACATCGCCATCGTGCACGGGGTCACGGGGGCGTCGCGCACCTTCATGGGCGAGGAATCGGCCGGGGTCGACGCCCTGCGGATCGCCCAGGCGCGAATCGCTTCGGGTCAGATCGAGGCGATCCTCGTCGGAGGCTCCTACAGCGCCGAGCGGCCGGACGTGCTGGTGATCCATGAGATGGGCGGCCACCTCGCCCGCGGCTCCTACCGGCCGGTGTTCGAGCGTGGTGACGCCGGTGGGTTCATCCTCGGCAGCTGTGCCGCTTTCCTGATGCTCGAATCCGAATCGCATGCGGTCGCCCGCGGCGCCCGGGCTCTGGCCCGGCTGGACCGGGTGGCGAGCGACCGGACGCGGCGTGTGCCCGGCAGCGTCGCCGGCAGCCTTGAGGTTCTCTGGCGGCAAGCGGGGCTCGTGGACCCCGATCGCGTCCTATCGGGCGCCACCGGCCTCGCGCCGATCACCGTGGAGGAGCGGGATGCCCTGGCGCGGCTCGCGTCGGGCGCGCGCGTCCGGGCGCTTGGCGACCTGATCGGGCACGGACTCGAGGTCGCGGCGCCGTTCGGAGCGGCGCTCGCCGCCGGACTTGTGGCCGCCGGCACCGCACGCGAGGTCGCGGTGACCACGGTCGGCCATCGCCGCGGCGAAGGCGTGCTGCGCCTGCTGCCAGCCTGAGCGGAGCCCGCCCGCCGCGCCGGCCCGGCTCGCACGCCACAGAGTTCGGGTCATCCGACGCCGGAGCAAATCGCTATCGTCTTGTAATTGCGCCTCTTCTGGCGGTGACGCGGGTCTATTTCGGCCGAAGACACTCTCGCGGCGGCGATGCTGGTCCCGGTCGGAATATTTCTTCGCACTTGCCAATGGGCCGATGAAGGTCTATCTAAACCTTCATCGGCACGTGTCCGGATATCTTGGACCGTTACGCCTTCGCAGGGCGGTTCTGACTTTCCTATCGCTATCGGTCGATGCCGGCGCCAACTCGATTGAGCGGGTGCCTTCTCTCACTACGCCTGCGAAGATCGAGGAATTCCATGAGCACCGGAACCGTCAAGTGGTTCAACGAGACCAAGGGCTACGGCTTCATCCAGCCGGATGACGGCGGCAAAGACGTGTTCGTTCACGTCTCGGCTGTCGAGCGCGCCGGCCTGCGTGGCCTGAACGAAGGCCAGAAGGTCTCTTACGAGCTGGAGACCGACCGCCGCAGCGGCAAGCAGTCCGCCGGCCAGCTCCAGACCGCCTAATCGCCGTTCCGACGGCCCAATCCGAAGCCGCTCCCGATGGAGCGGCTTCTTCGTATCTAAATCCGATTTCGGGCCGGCGGCCGCGGGCCGCGCCCAACTCAGGAGTGTCTGTGAGCTTTCCGAATAAGCAGGGCGTCGTCGATCGACTGGAGGCCGCCGCGAAGGCGCGGTCCGAGATGCTGGCCCGGTTCCGGGCGCGCCCGTCTGCCGACGATCCGGTCGTCCTTGCCCGCCAGTCCGCCCGCCGCGCCGTGGTCGATGCCCGCGAGGCCCGCGCGGCCGAGCGCGCTGCACAACGCCAGGCCGAGATCGAGCGCGCCGCCGTGATGGCCGAGGCCGAGCGCCAGGCTGAGGCCGAGCGTAAGCTCGCCGAGCAACTGGCTGCCCAGGAGCGCGCCAAGGCCCTGCAGGCCGAGCAGAAGGCCCAGCGCGACGCGCGCTACCTCGCCCGAAAGGCGAAGGCCCAGAAGCGGCGCTGAGGGCATCCTCGCACTGAAACCCACCACAGGAGCCTGGCATGTCTCACAAGTTCAAGATCGGCCAGCGCGTCTGCCGGGCCCGGATCGGGCTTCCCGATGACAAGGGGACCGGCGAGGTGTTCGAGGTTCTTCGGCTCATGCCGGAGGACCAGACCGGCGAGCCCTCCTACCGGATCCGCACGGAAGGCGGTGAGCGGGCGATCCGCGAGAGCGAGCTGGTCGCGGCCCGGCGTATCTGATCGGTCCGCGCCTCACGGCGTCCTGAACGTCACCAGGGCGTCGACACCGCCCAGCTTCGGGTGCCGGAAGGCCCGCTGAAGCCGAGGCTCTGCCACAGCCTCACGGACATGACGTTCGTGTTCACCACGCTGTTGAACTGCGTTGTCGAGACTCCGCGCTCACGCCCCCGGGCCAGGGCGTGCCTGCGCATAACCCGGGGGATGCCGCGCGCCGCGTCTGTCATGACGCCGCCATTGGCGACTCGGGCGCCCCCGTCCGACCAGTTGGCGCACGGCCAACAGGTGCCGAGCACCGCCTGATCCAGGTCCGCCACGAAGGTCTCGCGGTCCCCGCCTGTCCAGTGAGCGTCGGCCTCGCTGAGGGCTCGTCCGAGCACGCAGGTCAGGCCGGCCCGCTTGGTCGGCAGGATGATCGGACCGATGGCTGCCTGATCCGCAGGTTCACCCGAATTGCTCGCGCAGGATGCGCTCGTCGAGGCTGTGACCGGGGTCGTGCAGCAGCACGAGTTCGGTGGCGCGGTCGAGACAGGTCTCCACCGTGCAGACCCGGCGGAACTCGGTGTGGTCGGCGACCGCCGCCACGGGGCGATGGGGCGCGTCGATCACATCGATCCGGATCCGGGCATAATCCGGCAAGAGTGCACCGCGCCAGCGCCGGGGACGGAAGGCTGAGATCGGGGTCAGTGCCAGCAGCTTCGCGTCGAGTGGCAGGATCGGGCCGCCCACCGAGAGGTTGTAGGCAGTCGAGCCGGCTGCGGTGGCGACCAGCACCCCGTCGGCGATCAGCAGGTCCAGCCGCACGTTACCGTCTACCGAGATCTTCAGCTTGGCCGTCTGGTGCGTCTGGCGCAGCAGGTAGACCTCGTTGATCGCCCGCGCCCGGTGGGAACGGCCCTCCGTGTCGACCACGTCCATCAGCAACGGGTGGATGACGCTGCGCTGGGCTTGCTCCAGGTGCTCAAGAAGGTCGTCGTCCCGGAACTCGTTCATCAGGAACCCGACCGTGCCACGATTCATGCCGTAGATCGGCTTCGGGTTGTCCATGAAGCGGTGCAGCACTTGGAGCATGAGCCCGTCGCCGCCGAGCGCCACGACGACATCCGCCTCCTCGGGCGGGACATGATCGTAGCGCCGCATCAGGGCGGCGGCGGCCTCGCGGGCGTAGCCGGTCGGGCTCGCCACGAAGGCGATCTTCTTGAGGTTCGGCATGGCGTCAGGCGCAGCCGGACGGGCGCAGCGAGGTCGCGTCGGCGTTCACGTCACGGCTCCAGTCTGATGAGCGAACCGCCCGGTTGACGTCGGTGCCACGCATGCGCCTGACTCCTCGGGCACATGCGCGATCCCGGAGGCATAGCATGGAGCGTCCGCTCCTCGTCTACACGACCTTTCCCGACGCCGCTTCGGCGCTCAACATCGGCGAGGCCCTGGTCCGCGAGCGCCTGATCGCCTGCATCAACGTGCTGCCGGGCATGATGTCGGTCTACAGCTGGAAGGGGGCCGTGGAGCGGGGCGAGGAGGTCGCGGCGATCCTAAAGAGCCGCGAGGGCCTGGCCGATGCGCTGTCGGCGGCCCTCAAGGCACGCCACCCCTACGACACGCCGATCATCCTGCATCTGCCGATCTCCAGGGCTGACCCCGATACGGCGGCCTGGATCCTGTCGGAGACCCAAACCGGCGACCCGGAGCGTGCGGCGCCGTAGAGTGTTGCTCCGAAAGGTGACCGCCGGCTTCAGAAAGAAGCGAGGCTCGTTCAGGCCTGATCGACAGTCCCGAGGCGCGGCATGGCGGCGCTCCGGTCGATCTCCGTCCAACAGGGCACGGGATGGCCGCCGTTGAACTCCGATTTTGTCAGTTCGCCTAAGCGATCGCCAACTGCCTGTGGGTAGACTTGGTCAGCGGCCGCAATCGGTGGGCCGAGCGCGGGCCAAAGATAAGCTTAGATCCGATCGGCGGGGATCTATATATTCCGCAAATATGTTTCGATATTAATA
Organism: Methylobacterium sp. NEAU K; assembly: GCF_030700285.1. GTDB lineage: Bacteria > Pseudomonadota > Alphaproteobacteria > Rhizobiales > Beijerinckiaceae > Methylobacterium. Next base: position 201,971 of record NZ_JAUYZJ010000001.1, read on the forward strand.
ATCATAATTTTGATACAATGGATCTTTGAAATTAATATTTGTCGTAATTACAAGCCGATGATTTTGCTTCGTCTAAGGCGACGACTATACGAGCTGGGGCGCTCCTGTAGGCGCCAAGTGTTCGGGGGCATCGGAATCATGAAGCAGGCCAAGATCTTTGGGCACATCGCGATGGTGATGGTGGCTTCCGCCGCGAGCGGCACAGGTGTCCAGGCCGCCGGAGGCAAGCAGAGCGAGCCGCCGATGACCATCGAGCCGGCTCTGTCCGGTCCGGCCGGCCTCGCCTCGGCGAATCCGCCCGCCCTCCGGTACGGGGTCCTCTACGCGGATGACAAGGGACAGAGCCATGTTCAGTACTGCGACCTGAAGAACTTCATTTTCAAGAGTTATGCGCCGCCCGCGGCGCCGCAATACGTTGGATTTCCGCCGGGCGAGGTCAAATCGATCAAGTACGCGGTGCTGCCGGTCGGCTATGTCGGCACTTGGCACACAGCGCCCGGCCCGCAATGGGTTATCACCCTGTCGGGCCGCTGGTCGGTGGAGGCCACGGACGGCACAGTGCTGGAGCAGGGGCCGGGCGAGGTCGAGTTCAACGCCGACATGGGATCCACGCCGCAGGGGCCGGAGGCGCATGTCGGGCATCTGACTCGTCAGGTGGGCGATGTGCCCAACGTCCAGTTGATCGTGTCCCTGAAGCCTCGCAAGGGGAAGCATGCGACGGACCCCTGCCAGCCGTCCCAACCTTGACCCTGCGGGCCGCCTCTCGCGATCGCGCTTCCGCCTGCTGCCGCTCCAGGACCGGATGACCACCTGCGGCGGGCGGGCCCCAGCAGGCAAGCCCCACCGTCGCGCCCGGTTCAGGCGCCGTTGACCGGGTAGCTGCGGCCCTTCCAGGTGGCGGCGCCGGCGCGCTCCCGTCGCAGCAGCACGTTCCACTGGATCGCCAGAGCCACCACCACCGCCGCCGGATGGAGCGGGATCGTCGCCAGCGGCGCCCGCACGGCCAGTGTGATCGCCGCGCGGGTCGCGAGCGACAGGGCGCAGGCCGTCGCGGCCAGGATCAGGGCACCCGGCGGAACCGCTCCGAACAGGCCGGCCAGAACCAGGAGCGGCGGCAGGACATGTCCGCAGCCCAGCAGCAGCGTCCAGACCGGAAGCGCGCGGGGCGTCGCCATGCCCTCGTGGGCATTCTTCGAGAAGCCCGCCCAGGCCTGCGCGAACCCGTGATACATCCGGCAGGTCGCCAGCCCGGCGCCCGCGACGAGATCGGTGCGGTACCCGGCCGCGCGCAGGAGCCGGGGCAGGCGCACGCCGTCGTGCAGGAAGGCGCGGATCGCGCCGTGGCCGCCGATCGCCGCGTAGGATGCAGCTTCGATCAGGATGAGCTGGCCGCAGGCCGCCCCCAGGGCTGGGTCGAGGCGGCGGCGCATCAGCGGAACGGGCAGGTAGCCGACGAGCAAAAAGTCGATCATCGGCACGGTCAGCAACTCGCCCAGCGTCTCGGTGCGCTGACGGGGCACGCCGCTGATCAGGGCCGCGCCGGTGCGCCGGGCCTGCGCCGCGAGCGCCGCGGCGGCGTCGGGCTCCAGGCGCACGTCGGCGTCGATGAACATCAGGTGCCGGCCGCGGGCGAGCCCCGCGATATGGGCGCAGGCGTGATTCTTGCCCGTCCAGCCCTCCGGAAGCGGCGGCACGGGGACGATGCGCAGGCGCGGGTCGCCGATGGCGCGCACGATCCGTGCGGTATCGTCCGTGGAATGGTCGTCGCCGACGATCACCTCCACCGGCACCGCGATGCTGGCCAGCGCAGCGCGGACCGTGCCGTCGATGTTGTCGGCCTCATTGCGCGCCGGGATCAGGATCGAGACCAGGCCGGGATCCGCCTCCGGGGCCGGCCGGCGCAGGGCCAGGAGGTTCATTGCCGCCAGCACGGTCGGGAGGAGGGCTGCGAGCAGGCAGAGGAGAGCCAGGGCCGTGGGGATCAGGTCGGTCATCGCCCGCGCAGAGAAAAGGCGCCCCCCGCATCCGGCATCGCGCGCGGGCGGATCGGGCGGAACATCATCATGCGGCGCGATCGTGCTCGTCGGCGGCGCGGTGGGCCGGGTCGAAGCGGCGCCCCGCCAGCTTGGCAGCGAGGCGCCGCCAGAGGTCGTAGATGCCGCCGACGCCCTTCCGGCCCGAGACCAGCGCCTGGAAGCGCTCCGGCTCGCGGCTGATCACGTCGGCGCTCAGCCGGTCGAGCAGTGCGGTCAGGCTTGCTTCCATGTGGGCCAGCCGCGCCGGCCGCGGCAGCGCTGCGAGTTCCGCGCCCGTCATCGCAGGCCCGAAGGCCGCGAAGGCTTCGGCGCCGCGCTCGTCCCAGAACGCATATTCCAGGGCGAGCGGCACGAACAGCGCGTTGGGGGCCATCTCGGCGAGCCGCGCCACGCCCGGGCGCAGCCCGAGAGGTCGAGCCCGCACGTCGACGAAGCGACCCTGCGCGGTGATCCAGAGCATGCTGCCGGAAGCCGTCAGGATCGCCCGGGCGGCGGCCAGGAACTGTGCCGCGCCGCGAGGACTGTCGAGGTCGACCCCGAAGGCGCCGATCCGTTCGAACACCTGGTACCGCGCCAGCATCGAGGCGTCGAACGGTGCCCGGCTCTCCCGCTCCGGGTAGAGCCGGCCCGCCAGCACGATGATCAGCGCCGCATCCCACCAAGCGGGATGGTTGCAGTAGATAACCAGCGGGCCAGGATGGTCTTGGGCCGGCTGCGCGCTCCAGTGAGGCAGGCGCAGGGCGTCGAAATGGCGGTGCAGGTAGCGCTCGAACCACGCCACCATGAAGCGCCAGACCAGGGGATGGATCGGCCGCAGGCGGGCCGCCGAGGGGGCGGACGGATTTCCTCTCCCGTCTGCAGGTGGCGGTGGAGCAAGCGACAGCGGGGCGCGGGCCGGGACGAAGGCCCGCGAGCGGGGAGCGGGATTGCCGGAAGGGTCGCAACCGGCGCGCGACATGGTACCCTCGCGATGCGCTTCTCCCGGCCCGCTTCGCGGGCCACTCTCCCCCGATGAGGGGGGAGGGGAGGGCGCAGCCTGGGTCACGCGGATTCGCGCAGAGTGCCGCGCGCGTCCTGATCATGCGCGTCGGCGGCGATCCAGCCGGACATCATCACCATCGGCATGCCGGGACCCGGATGGGCGGCGCCGCCTGCGAGATAGAGGCCGCGCACCTGACGCGAGCGGTTGCCGGGCTTGAACGCGCCCATCACCCGCCCGTGCGAGGCCAGCCCGTAGATCGCGCCGTTGAGCACCCGGTAGCGCTCGTGGATGTCCTGCGGGGTGAGGTGGCGCTCGACGACAATGCGCTCCTCCAGATCCGGCATGGCCGCCGTCCGCTTGAGCTTGTCCAAAATGGTCCGGCGGTAGTTCTGGAACAGGGGCCCGTCCGGTCGCCAGTCGTGGTGCGGGCGCAGGTAGGGGGTGTGCACCAGGACGTAGAGCGCCTCGCCACCCTCCGGGGCCACGCTCGGGTCGGTTGAGGAGGGGGCCGCCAAATAGGCGGTCGGGTCCGGCGCCGGTTCGCCCTTGTTGTAGATGTAGTCGAACTCCTCCTCGGGGTCTCGGGAGAAGACGAAGTCGTGGTGGTTCAGGTGCTCGTAGCGCTTGTTCAGGCCGAGATAGAGCACGACGCCCGAGCAGGCCGGCTCGGGGTTCTTCTTTGCATAGATCTTGGCCGCCTCGCCGCCGACGAGTTCTCGGTAGGTGCGCACCGAATCCATGTTGGAGATCACCGCGTCGAAGGGCGTGACGCCCTCGGCGGTGCGCACCCCCCGGACCGCGCCGCCCGCGGTCTCGATGCCGGTCACCTCGACGCCGGTCTTGCAGGTGGCGCCGAGTTCCTGGGCGAGCTTGGCCAGACCCTCCGCCACCGCGCGGGTGCCGCCCATCGGGTACCAGACCCCGTCCGCGGTCTGCATGTGGGCGATGGCGCACAGCACCGCCGGCGCCCCGTAGGGCGACGAGCCGACATATTGCACGAAGTGGTCGAGCATCTGGGCGAGCCGCGCATCCTTCACCTTGCCGCGGATCGTCGAAGCCACGGAGGCGTGCATGCGCAGGGACAGCACGTCGCGCAGCGTGCCGGGATTCATGTTGGCGCGGATGTTGATCGTGTCGAACAGGTCCTCGACCGGTTTCCAGAAGAAGAATTTCTCGGACACCCCGTGCAAGTGCTCCGAGATGGAGAGGAACTTCTTGTAGCCCTCGCCGGTGCCTGGGGCGAAGCGATCCATGTCGCCTGCCATCCGCTCGACATCCTGCATCAGGTCGATGCGGGTGCCGTCGTCGAAGAAGCAGCGCCATTGCGGGTCGAGGCGGCGCAGGTCCATGTAGTCGTGGACCGAGCGGCCGGCCTCCGCGAAGATCCGCTCCAGCACCCGGGGGACCGTCAGGATGGTCGGGCCCATGTCGAAGCGGAAGCCACCCTCGTGCAGCACCGCCGCCTTGCCGCCGAGCCAGCCGTTCTTGTCGTAGACCGTCACGCGGTGGCCGCGCGCTGCGGCGACGCAGGCGGCCGCAAGCCCGCCGAGCCCGCTGCCGATGACGGCGACCGTGGAATCCTGGCTCATCCTGGTAGGTCGCTCCCCGGGCCGGTAGGGCGTGGCCCGCAACAGGGAAGCTAGACTTGGGGCCGGGCGGGTCAACGCGCCACCCGGTCGCGGAGGCGGTCGATCAAGCCTCACCTGTGGACAGGCGCGCCAGGAAGTTGCCGATCTCCCTGCGGCGCAGATCCGCCTCGAGCACCTCCGGGCCGAGGCCGTGGCGCCAGGCCAGACGGCGCACGGTCTCGGGATCGCCTTTCTGCAGGGCCGCGACCTCGTCGGCATACGTCGCCACCACACGCGGATCCGCGGCGAGGCCCGCCTCGACGATCGCCGTGTCGCAGAGGCGCAGCATCGCGGCGAGTTCGTCGAGGTCGAGTTCCGGGTGATACTGCGTGCCCCAGAACCAGCCGGCGCCGTGCCGGATCTCGATGGCCTGGACGCCCAGAAGCCGGTTGCCGGCGAGCACCCGGGCGCCCGGAGGCGGTTCCAGCACTGCGTCCGAGTGGATCGCGAGTGCGTCCCAGACCGCCGGACGGCCAGCGAGCAGGGGATGGGTGCGGCCCTCCTGGGTCGGTGTGATCGACCGGGCGAAGCCGTATTCCGGCCCGCGCGGGTTCTCCGCCGCCCGGCCGCCCGCGACGGTGGCGGCGACCTGCACGCCCCAGCACGAACCGAACACCGCCAGTCCCGCGCCCAGCGCCGCGCGCATCAGATCGAGCTGCCGGGTCACAGCCGGCGTCCCCTCGGAGACCTTGAGGGTCGATCCGGTGAAAATCAGCCCGTCGAAATCCGACAGCCCCTGCGGAAGGGCCGCGCCGGCATCCGCAGGGCTGACCAGGCGGCAGGCGGCCTCCGGCGCGAGGTCCTGCACCACCACGGCGTAGGATTCGGCCGAGGTCCTGCCCGTGGCCGTCACGTGCCGCTCGCGGGCCGCGCGGTCGTTGCCGTCGGCGCTGAGCAGGCGGAGCATGCAGTGCTTTCGTTGCGTGAGGCCGGAGACCGTGCCCGAATGGGCCCGCCTTGTCCGGGGACGGCTCGTCGCAGCACCGGCGCGGCCGGTCGCGCCCCGGGTCAGGCCGTCCGCCGTGCCACCAGGGCGAGCGCGAGGCCGAGCCCGCAGAGCGTCAGCGCGACCAGCACTCCGAGCGCCGGCGCCGCGGCGGAAAAGCCCTCGCCGAGGGCATTCTGATACGCCTCGATCGCCCAGGCGTTGGGGGTGAGCCAGCCGGCCTGCTGCAGCCAGGGCGGCATCAGGAAGCGCGGTACCATCGAGCCGCCCACCGCCGAGAGCAGCAGCACCCCGAAGGTCGAAGCGAGGTGGGCCTGCTGGCGCGAGGCTGCCAGCGCGCAGGCCGCCAGTGCCAGTCCGGCCGCCATCGCGGAGACCAGCAGGCAGGCGGCCAGGAAGGCCGGCCAGTGCGGGCCGATCTCGACCCCGTAGAGGAGCGCGGCGGCCAGGAAGATCAGGCCTGCCTGGACGACGCCCTGGAGGGTCAGAAAGCCGAACTTGCCGAGCACCACCACCGGCAAGCCGCCGGGGCCGGCCATCAGGCGCTCGCTGATCCCGGTCTCGCGCTCCTCCACCAGCGACAGCGCGCCCTGCATGGCGGCGAACAGCAGGAACACCGCGGTGATGGCACCCGCGTAATAGCTAACCCGGGCGTTGGCGGTGCCGGCGGCGGTGCTGCGGCGCTCGACCAGAGAGGCGAAGCTGAACGGCTCCTTCTTGGCGCGCTGCTCGGCGAAGGCTTCCTCGAGGAATCGGCGCTCGTCCGGGCCGATCTTGCCGGTGCGCTCCACGTCGGCGACGATCCGGGAGAGCACCACGTCGGGCAGCGCTTCGTTCAGCACGCGCTGGAGCTGGCCGAGGGCGATCGGCGTGGCCAAGGCTTTCGCCGGGTTCTCGACCAGCACCACCGGCTGGTCGGCGGGCGCCGCACCCACCGGGGCGGCGATCAGGTCGCCGCGCAGAACCAGGGCTACGTCGACCTCGCCGGAGCGGACGGCATGGGTCACATCCGCGAGGCCCGTCGCGGGCAGGCGCGTGACCCGCAGGGATGGATCGGCTTCGAGGGCATCGGAGAGGCGCCGCGTGGCTGCTGTCTGGGCGAAATCGGCCAGCCCGAGATGGATGCGGATCCGGTCGCCCGTCGCCCCGGAGAAGATCGCCGCGAAGATCACGAAGATGACGGTCGGCAGCACGAAGGCCATGACCAGAGCGGCGCGGTCGCGCAGGAGGCTGAGGGCCATCACCCGGAAAGCGGCGCCGATCATCCGCCGGCTCCCGCAAGGCGCGGGGCCGCCGCGTCGCGGACCGCCACGCCCCGGGGTCGGAGCGCGTCGAGGTAGAGCGCCTCCAGCCGCGGGGCGCGGACCCGCACTTCGGCGACGGGCACACCCTGCGCCCGCAGGGCGCCGAGCAGGGCCGCGCCGTCAAGGCCGGAGCGCTCGACCGTGCGCCAGACCAAGCCGTCCGATTCGGCCGGCGTGAAGCCTGCCCGGCGCAGCACCGCCTCGCCGGGCCCGTCCGCCGGCACGGTCAGGCTCAACTCCCGCTCCGGCGCTCCGGCGCGCAGCTGTGCGAGCAGGTCTGCCAGCTGCCCCGCCCGTACGATCCGCCCCTGCGCCAGGAACGCGACCCGGGAGGCGAGGCGCTCGGCCTCGGCGAAGTCGTGGGTGGCGATCAGGATCGCGGTGCCCGCCGCCTTCAGCCGGTCGAGCACCGCGTGGATCGCCGCTCGGGCGGCGAGGTCGACGCCGCTCGTCGGCTCGTCGAGGAGCACCAGCCGGGGCCGGTTCATCAGGCTGGCCGCGATGTTGACCCGCCGCCGGTAGCCTCCGGACAGGATGCCCACGGGATGGTGCGCCACGTCGGCGATGTCCGCCATCGCCAGGGCGGCATCCACTGCCCCGCGCCGCTCGCGTCGGGGCACGCCCGCGAGCTGGCCGAAGATTCCGAGGTTTTCCGACACGGTGAGCCGCGGGTAGAGGGCGATCTCCTGAGGTACCCAGCCGATGCCGCGGCGTGCGCGCCCTTCCCGGAACGGGGCGGCGCCGGCCACGCGCACCGATCCCCGACTCGGGCCGAGGCGGCCCGCCACGAGGCGCATCAGCGAGGACTTGCCGGCCCCGTTCGGCCCGAGCAGCGCCAGTGTCTCACCGACGTCGAGGTCGAGATCGACCCGCTCCAGCACCAGACGCCCGCGAAGCTCCAGGTCGACGCCCTCGATCCGGACGAGGGGATCGCCCACCGCGTCACCGCCCCGGCAAGGCGCGGGCGAGGCGTACGCGCACGGAGGCGCCCGGCTCACGAAGCGCGAAAGCGGCGTCGGAAAAATCCGGCCGCGCCCGCCGCGCGACGGCGCCGGAGAATCCGTAGGGCTCCAGCGGCAGTCCGAGCCCGGTGCGGTCGAGGCGGCCGTCGCCATTCGAATCCTGAAAGGCCGCGACCGCATACACTCCTGGGGCCACGTCCCGGAAGGTGAACAGCGCCCGTCCCCCGGAGGCCGTCGCTTCGTCGCCCCGGGTGCAGAACGGCTCCGACAGGCCGCCCTGGCAGAGGGTCACGCGGACCGGGCCGCCGCCGGGCTCGATCGCGTCGACCTCGACCTGCACGGTCGCGGCTGCGGCTGGCAGGGCGGACAGCACCGCGACGACGCAGAGGCCGGCCATCGGCGCGGCCCGGCCCGATCGCCTGATCACGAGGCCTCGCCGGAGGTCGCCAGCGGCGCCGTCTCGGGGATCCCCGCCTGGGCGGCGGCGCGGGCGCCGGCCAACTCTTCGATCAGGAGTCGAGACGAGATGCGGGCGCCCTCGTAGATCACCGGCAGGCCGGAACCCGGATGGGTGCCGCCGCCGACGATGTAGAGCCCCGGCCGGAAGCGGTTGTGCGGCCGGAAATACAGCATCTGCATCAGGTCGTGCGCGAGGTTGAAGGTGGCGCCCTCGTGGACCGTGAAATCCTCCTCCCACTGGGTCGGATCGATGATCCGCTCGTAGCGGATCCGCGACTCGAGATCCTCGATCCCGAGAAGCTTCAGCCGCTCCAGGATCAGGGCGCGGTAGGTCGCCCGCGTCGCGGGCCAGTCGATCCCGGCCTTCAGGTTGGGCACCGGCACCAAGACGTAGAGGGCGGTGTGCCCGGGGGGCGCCATGCCGCCGTCGGTGTAACCGGCATGCTGCACGTACAGGGACGGCTGCATCGGCAGCGTTCCCTCGGTGATCTCCCGGATGTTGCGCTCGTATCCGTCGGCCAGCAGGATCGTGTGATGCCCGAGGCTCGCGGGCATTTTCCCTTCAATGCCGAGATAGAGCATGAAGGTCGAGCACGAGAGCCGAGCTTTCTCGATCTTGGCGTCGCGCCAGCGCGGGCGGTGCCGCTCCGGCACCAGGGCGCGCACCACTTTGGCGAAGTCGCCGTTGATCAGCACCGCATCCGCGTTGAAGGTCTCGCCATCCACCACGACCCCGCTGGCGCGCTTGCCATCAAACAGCACCCGCTCGACATTGGCGTTGAGCCGGAGATCGACGCCCATGCGCCCGGCGAGCCCGGCCATTGCCTCCGAGACCGCGCCGCAGCCGCCCACCGGGTGGTAGACCCCGTGCTCGTATTCCAGGAACGACAGGATCGTGAACAGGCTCGGGCAGCGGAACGGCGACATGCCGAGATATTTGGTCTGGAACGAGAAGGCGAGGCGCACCCGCGGATCGGCGAAGTAGCGCTTGAGGTCGCGGTCGACGCTCCGGCCGGGATGCAGATAGGGCAGGGCGGCCAGCATCGCCGGGCTCGCCATGCTGCGGAGCGTGTGAAAGGCCTGCTGCAGGATCGGCTTGAAGTATTCGAGCTTCGTCCGGTTCTCTGCGAAGAAGGTTTTGACGTTCTTGGCATCGTCCGGCGCCATGCGGGCGATCTCCGTCTCCATGCGGGCGATGTCGCCGGTGGCGCGGATCGTGCCGGAGATTCCGTCCTGGCCCTCGAACACCAGATGATATTGCGGATCGAGGCGCTCGAGCTTGATGTGGTCCTCAAGCCGCTCGCCGCAGCTCGAGAAGATGTCGGCCAGAATTTGTGGATAGAGGAAGAAGGTCGGGCCGATATCGAACCGGTAGCCGCCAGGCGCCTCGACGGTCTTGGTGCGGCCGCCGACCTGCGCATCCTTCTCGAACATGGTGACGTGGATTCCGGCCCGGGCCAGCAGCAGGGCGGAAGCAAGCCCGCCCGGACCGGCGCCGACCACGGCCACCCGGCGACCGGTCAGCGCCCGCAAGCCATCCCCAGACTGAAGCAACGCAGCCGACTCCTCTCAAGACCCCCGGAACATCTCCGGCCAAGCTAGCTTGGCATCGCGCGGCGGCAATTGCAGCCCTTTGTCGCGTGTAGAGTGCCGGGCCTGCACGGAAAAGGCGGCCTGCCCTCAGCCCGCGCCGGTGAGCCGGCCCTGGGCGCGGGCGATCGTCAGCAGGGCGACCCCCGCCGCCGTGGCCACGTTGAGCGAATCGAAGCCCGCAGCCATGGGGATGCGCACCGGACGAGCCCGCCCGAGCGTCGCCGCGTCGAGCCCCGGTCCCTCGGTTCCGAGGATCAGGAGCGCGCGCACCGGCACGGACAGATCGTCCAGAGACTCCGCCGCCCTGGGGCTGAGCGCCAAGGCCTGGAGGCCGAGCGCGTCGGACAGGTCGTGCCAGTCCTGGCCGGAGGCGAGCCGCGCGAAGGGCTGAATCAGCGCGGCGCCGGCCGAGACCCGGATGCTCTTGCGGTAGAGCGGGTCGCAACTCGCGGCGTCGAGGAGCACTGCGTCGGCCCCGAACGCCGCGGCATTGCGAAAGGCGGCCCCGACATTGTCGTGGTTGGTCAGGCCCGCGAGCCCCAGCACCAGCGCGGGTGCGGGCGGAGGCGGGACCACGGCGGCGGCGTCGGGCTCCGGCCCGCGCAGGCCGACCGCCAGCACGCCGCGATGGATCGGGAAGCCCGTGACGGCGCTCATCACCGCCTTGGCGGCGAGGTAGACCGGCGGCGGATGCGGGCAGGCGGCGATGGCCCCGGCGAGCGCCGGCCAGCGCTCCGGGGCGAGCAGGACCGATTCCGCACGGAAGCGGGCGCGGGAGCCGAGCAGAAGCCGCAGGGTCACCTCGCCCTCGGCGATGAAACGCCGGGCACGGCCGACGAGGTCGCGCTCGCGCATCCGTGCGTAGGGTTCGAGGCGTGGGTCGTCCGGGTCCGCGATCGTCTCCGCGACCTGGGGCACCTCAGCCCTGCGAGCGCTCGGCGCGGACCGCCAGCGGATCGGCCTCGGCCTTGGTCGGCACCTTCACCAGCGCCTCGCCGTCGAGGACGATCTCCCCCGCCACCGTGCAGCGGCAGGCGAGGCGCGCGCGCCTCCGCTCCGGCATGAGTTCGGCGACCGTAACCGTGACGTCCACGGTGTCGCCGATGCGCACGGGCGCCCGGAAGTTAAGCGTCTGGGAGATGTAGACTGCACCCGGTCCCGGCAGGCGTGTGCCGAGCACCGCCGAGATCAGCCCAGCCGTGTACAGGCCGTGGGCGATGCGGGTGCCGAACGGCGTGCGCGCGGCGAAGTGCTCGGACAGGTGGATCGGGTTGCGGTCGCCGGTGATCTCGGCAAACCCGACCACGTCCGAGGAGGCGATGGTCTTCGACAGGGTCTCCGACAGCCCGACCTCGAGATCCTCGAAATAGAGCACGCGCAATTCGGGCAGCATGGCTCGGCAGACCTCCAGTTCCGGCCGGTAGCGCGTCTCGCGGCCGGCTCCCGCACATCGCCTCGCACGATCGCGCCGCCGAATCCACCCGGACGAAGGCGCAAGATCCTTGAAGATTCTTGAGCCGCCGAAAGGCTTTTCTCAACATCCGCTCGACAGGTGCGCCGCTCTCGGCGATGACGCGCGCCGTGACCGTCGATGATGCCGCCCGATCCGAGCCGCCCGCCCTGTGCCCGGTCGTCGCCGGCGTGGCGGCGCTGAACCTCGGCCATTTCGGCATCGAGATCGCGGTGGCGCTCGCCATCGGATCGATGGCGCTGATCGCCGACAGCCTCGACTTCCTGGAAGGTGCGGTGACCAACCTGCTGATCTTCGCCGGCCTGTCCTGGAGCGCGCGCAACCGCGCGCGGCTGGGCACTGCGATGGCGTTCGTCCTGCTCGTGCCCGCGCTGGCGGCCGCCCATGCGGCCTACGAGAAGGTTGCCGATTTCGGAGCCCCGGCCGCGCTGCCGCTGACGCTCACCGGCCTCGGGACGCTCGCCGTGAACCTCACCCGCGCGCTGATGCTCACCCGGCACCGGGCCGGCTTTGGCAGCCTGACCCGGGCGGCCTATCTCTCCGCCCGTAACGACGCCTTCGCCAGCCCGGCGATCGCCGCCGCCGGGGCGGCGACCGTCCGCGACCCGACCCCGTGGCCGGACCTCGTCGTCTCGGCCGGCATCGCGATCCTTAACGCCGATTCGGCCGTCGACATCTTCCGGGCCGCTGCGGACGAGCGCCGGGCGGCGCGATAGGCACAGGCATGCGCATCTTCCCCATCTCCGACCTGCACCTGGAGCGGCGGCGGCTCGACCTGATCGCGCCACCCGCGGAGCCATTCGATCTGCTCGCCTGCCCGGGTGACCTCTACGAGGGGCATCCGGAGCGTGGGCTGGCGGCCCTGCTGCACCTGGCGCAGGGCAATCCGATCGTGCTGGTTCCCGGCAACCACGAGCGCTACGCGCCGACCGGCGACCCGCGCACCGCGCCGGAGCTGCTGGCTGACCTGGCGGCTGAGGTCGCCCGGGTGAACGCGTTGGGCGCCCGCATCCATCTGCTCCAGGGCGCTCAGAGCTGCGTCATCGACGGCGTGCGTTTCGTGGGCACGACCCTATGGAGCGACTGGCGGCTCGCCGGGCGCTGGCTCGCCCCGGACGCGCCCGAGCGCCCCGACGATCCGGTGGCCTACGCTTCCGCGCGCATGACCGATCCGGTGACGGGTTCGCGCGAGTATCTCGGATCGATCCGCAAGGCCGATGGCGGCCCGTGGCAGCCCGAGGACGCGATGGCGGCGCACCGGGCCGACCGGGCGGCGCTGCACGAAGCGCTCCGCGCCCCGCATCACGGTCCGACCGTGGTGGTGACCCATCACCCGGCGAGCCCGCTGTCCGCCGATCGCTTCCGGGACCAGCCCGGCGTCCCCTGGTGGGTGCCGGCCTTCTACGCCACGACCGCCCTCGATGACCTGGCCGATCCCGTGCGGCCGGACCTGTGGATCTCCGGCCATTTCCACGCGGGCCACGACCTCGCAGTCGGGCGTTGCCGCTGGGTCTCGAACCCCGTGGAGGGGGCGAGCTACCGGGCGGATTTTTTCGTGGAGGTCGGAAAAGGTTAGGGCCGTGCCCGATCGCGTCGCCATGGGGCGCCGACCCACCGCTTTGCGGTCAGCGACACGGGCCACGACCGGGATCGCACCGCCAACCTGCTTTACGGCGTCTTCCGCGATACGCATTCGCCCTGCGGAACCCGCTACCCGGAGTTCCTGAACCGCGACCCGACGGCGGCCTAGAAGTTCGGCAAGCGGCAGGTCGGCGCCATCGCGCTCGGCTTGAGCGACCGAACGGTGGGCGTGGCCGTCTACGGGCCCCCGGGTCAGGTCGCCGTGGGCGGCCTCGTCGGATACAATTTCGGCCCGGTGAACCTGCAGGCCTACCTCCCCAGGACGCGATCGGGTCCGATGACCGCGGCCGCGAGACCCGCGTCTGGCTGCGCACGATCGTGCCGCTCTATCAGCCCACGGACGAAATCGAGCCGAACGACACCTTCGAAACCTAGTGGCAGGCCGTGTAGCCGGGCTCCTCCCCTTGGAAGAGGGAGGAGCCCGGAGACTTCAGCCGTGCACCAGCACATTGCGGAACTGCCAGGGATCGCGCGTGTCGATGTCCTCCGGGAATAGGCCCGGGCGGTCCGAGAGCGGCGTCCAGTCGGTGTAGACGCCCACGACCGGGCCGAGATACGGCGTCTGGACCTCCAGGCAGCGGCGGAAGTCCATCTCGTCGGCCTCGACGATGCCCGCCTGCGGGTTCTCCAGGGCCCAGACCATGCCGGCGAGGACGGCCGAGGTCACCTGGAGGCCGGTGGCGTTCTGGTAGGGGGCGATTGCCCGGGTCTCCTCGATGGAGAGCTGCGAGCCGTACCAGTAGGCGTTCTTGGCGTGGCCGTAGACGAGCACGCCGAGCTCGTCGATGCCGTCGACGATCTCGGTCTCGTCGAGGATGTGCTGCTTCTCCTGCACCTTGCCGGCGTTGCCGAACATCTCATGGAGCGAGAGCACGGCGTCGTCGGCCGGGTGATAGGCGTAGTGGCAGGTCGGGCGGAAGACCGGCTTATCGCCCTCGCGCACCGTGTAATAGTCGGCGATCGAGATCGCCTCGTTGTGGGTCACCAGGAACCCGAACTGCGCGCCGGCGGTCGGCACCCAGGTGCGCACGCGCGTGTCGGCGCCCGGCTGCAGCAGGTAGATGGCACAAAGCGAGCCCTTCTCCTGCTCGCGGGCGTTGGCGGGCTTCCAGGTCTCGTGCGTGCCCCAACCGAGTTCCGCCGGCTGGTTGCCCTCCGAGACGAAGCCCTCCACCGACCAGGTGTTGACGAACACGCCCCGGGGCTTGGGGTTCTTGGCCCGCTGGGTGTCGCGCTCCGCGATGTGGACGCCCTTCACGCCGAGCGTCTTCATGAGGGCGGCCCACGCCTCGCGGGACTCGGGCTCGGGGTCGGTGACGCCCGTGTCCTTGGCGATGTTGAGGAGCGCCTGCTTGACGAACCACGAGACCATGCCGGGATTGGCGCCGCAGCAGGAGACCGCCGTGGTGCCGCCGGGATTCTGGGCGCGGGCGTCGAGGATGTCCTGGCGCAAGGCGTAGTTGGTCCGGTCGCCCTGGCCGCGGCTCTTGTCGAAGTAGAAGCCCGGCCAGGGCTCGGCCACGGTGTCGATGTAGAGGGCGCCGAGTTCGCGGCAGAGCTCCATGATAGCCCGCGAGGACGTGTCGACCGAGAGATTCACGCAGAAGCCCTGGCCGCCCCCCTCGGTGAGGAGGGGCGTAAGCACGTCGCGGTAGTTGTCCGGCGTCAGCGCCACCTTCTCGAAGCGCAGGCCGTGCTTCTCGGCCAACGCCCGGTGGGTGTCGACCGGGTCGATCACGGTGAAGCGGGCGTGGTCGTACGCGAAATGCCGCTCGATGAGGGGCAGGGTGCCCCGGCCGATCGAGCCGAAGCCGATCATCACGATGGGGCCACTGATGCGACCATGGATCGGGTGACGGGTCGGCTGGTCGGTCATGCGGAAGATCCTTGTCTGGCGGACCGCTGGGATCCGCGCTCTCGGCTCACGGGCGGGTTATGGCTCACGTGTGACAGCGCGGCGACAGAGCTCGCGCCGCGCGGGCGGGGCCGGCGCGTCCTTCGAATCCGGTCGTCGGAAGCGCGCTCAATGGCGGCTCGCCCGCCCCCGGTCAACCGCGCCGCAGCATCGGACGCTCGAGGCTCGTTCGCCGACGCGCGGCCATGTGCATGTTTTCGATGCATGATGCCTGTGCGCATGCGCGCGTGGCGAGCCTCGAAAGCATGGCTCATATTGCGCCGCAGCAAAGGTCGCCCGAACGAGCGGTCGCATCCAGGGCCGCGGAAACGTCCGAGATCACGATATATCGGAGTCGTCATGCTCGCGCTCATCGCTTCCCGGATCCCAGGCCCGGTCACGGAGACCGCCGACTGCGATCCCGGCATCCTGACCCTCGTTTTCGCCCTGACGCGGGCCGTCCGCAGCGGGACCGAGGCCGCCTTCGCGCGCCGCTGCGCCCTGGCCCAGGCCGTCGGCGGACCGAGCCCGCTCTAATGAGGCCTCGCGATGGCGTGGACCGCGGGGGCGGGCGATTGCTTCGCCCCAGCTTGGACGTTAGGCGGCTCTGCCGTCCAATGGCCCCGGGGGATCGTGATTCCATGCCGACGATTCGAGCGCTCGCTCGCCTCAGTCTGATTGCGACGCTGCTGCTCGCCGTTCCGTCCACGCCGCCGCGTGCCCAGGATGCCGAGCCCGATGCGCCGACGTCCGGCGAGGCCTCCCCCAAGGCCAAGACTAAGCCGCGACCGAAGCCGCCCGCCCCCAAGCCCGCGGTCAAGCCGTCCGCGTCGGCCACGCCCGCGGCCGCACCGCACGCGGCAGCCTGGCCCGTCGGTGCCAGCACCGTCAGCGAGAGCTACGGCGACTGGACGATGACCTGCACGCGCCCGAGCGAGAAGGTCACCTGCATCGTCGCCCAGTCGCAGGGCGATTCGCAGACCGGGCGGCGCAAGTTCGGCTTCGAGCTGCAGACCCCGGCGGAGGGGCGCTCCGAGGGCATAGTGCTGATGCCCTTCGGCCTCTCCATCGAGTCCGGCGTGACGTTCAAGCTCGACGAGCAGACCCTCGGCAAAGGGGCGCCCTATACCCTGTGCAGCGTCGACGGCTGCCTCGTGCCGATCAGCTTCCCGGCTCTGGCCCTCGACGGCATGCGCACCGCCAAGAAGCTGTACGTGACCGGCCAGAAGGCGAGCGGCACCGAGCCCGCCATGATCACGGTGCCGCTCGAGGGCTTCCCGCAGGCGTTCGACCGGGCCGTCGCCTTGAGCGGCTGAACCACGTCCGGGTGATCCGGCGAATCTCCGGGTTACGGTTAAGCCAGCGTTAGCCGCGGTGCCGCAGGATGAGTCGGATGTGTGGCGCCGGGCGCCGCGGCCCCATTCAGGCCGCGCGCCGGGATCGGATCGGCGAGGCGATGGGCTCGGAGGGCAGGCGATCCTGGATCGGCCGAAACGTCGCCGCGCGGCTGCTGCGCGCGACGTTGCCCGTGCTCGCCCTCCTGGCGGCGATCGACCCGGCTTTGGCCGCACGGCTGATCAGCGCTCAGGGTAGCGAGACCGGCAGCGGCGCCGGTGGCTACGGCCGGATCGTGCTCGCCTTCGACAAGCCCGTCTCCGTCAAGGCGAAGCTCACCGGCGGCGTGCTGCTGCTCGGCTACGGCGAGCGTGTCGTGGCCGGCCCCGAGCACCTCACTGACGAGATGCCGGCCTTCGTCTCCAGCGTCCGGCGTGATCCTGACGGGTCGGGCCTGCGGATCGCCCTGCAGCGGCCGTTCCGGGCCAACGTGCAGGCGGCCGGCGAGCGCGTGTTCGTCGACCTCTTGCCGGAGGGGTGGGCGGGCCTGCCGCCGCCGCTGCCGCCGGAGGTGGTGGCCGAGCTCGCGCGCCGCGCGCGGGTCGCCGAGGAGGCCCTGAAGGCGCGCATGCCGCCTCCCGTGCGCAAGCCGCTGCCCTTGGAACTGGCGCTGCTCCCGACCCTGACGCGCCTGTCGCTGCGCCTTCCCGATGCGGCGGTCACGACCGTGACCGCGGAGGGGCCGACGACGCGCCTGCGCGTGGTCGGGGCCTGGACCATCGACGCTGACGAGACCCGCGGCCGTCCGCGGCCCGGCATCGCCAAGCTCGCTACCGAATCCGACGGGGGCTCGGCCAGCATCCTGGTGACGCCGGCCGAGGGGTTCACCGTCGCCACGGAGCGCGAGGACGGCGCGTTCACCCTCGACGTCGTCCCCCGGAAGATCCCGTCGGCCCCGGCCAAGCCCGGCCCCGTGGAGGTGCCCGGCCCGGCCTCGGCCGAACCGGCCGCACCGAAGCCTGTCGCTGCCGGTCCCGCCGCCGGCCGGCCGGCCGAGGCGCCGGCCGCCCGGGACAATCCCCCCGAGGCCCCGCCGAAGCGCCCGGCCGGGGCCGGCCTCGTCTTCCCGTTCCACGCTCTGCCGCCCGCCGCCCTGTTCGAGCGCGGCGGCATCGCCACGCTGGTGCTCGAGACTGCCGAGCCGGTGCCCGTTCCGGCGGGCAGCCAGGGACTGGCTCCGATCGGCGAGCCGGCGCGGACCGGCCCGGTCACGGTCCTGCGCTTCGCAGTACCGCAGGGCCGGCTTGTCGATCTCGCGGCGGTCTCGACCGGGGGTGGGGTGGCCTGGGAGCTTTCGGCGGGGGACGCTCTGAATCCGAGCGACAGCCTCGACCCGGTCCGCAAGCCGGATCCGGCGGGCCGCATCACCGTCTCCCTGGCGCTGCCCCGGCCCGGCTCGGCGACGTGGCTCGACCTCGACGGCGAGCGCATCGCGGTGGTCACCTCGGCGGCGCAGCGCGCCATCGGAAATCCGAAGAGCCGGCGCTTTGTGGATTTCGAGATCCTGCCGAGCCGGCACGGCGTTGCGGTGCTCGCCGGCGCCGACGACCTCGCCGTGCGGCCCGAGCTCGACGCGGTCATGATCGGCCGTGAGGGTGGGCTGGCCGCCTCAACGGCCACTCGAACTGGCGACCCGGCTCTGGCCGAAGCCGGCGCCCTCGCCGTCACGCCGGCGGCCTGGGAGCTGGCGCGGTCCGGAAACGTGCGGGAGACCCTGCGCAGCCTCGTCAACGCCGCCGCCGCGGCGCGCCCGGCCGAGCGTGGGCCGGCCCGCCTCGCGGTCGCCCGTGCTTATTTCGCCAACGGCCTCGACCCCGAGGGACTCGCCGCCCTCGAGGCCGCGGCCGCCGACGATCCGCTCCTCGCCTCGCAGCGCGACACCGCGATCCTGCGCGGCTTGGCGCTCGTACGCATGGGGCGGAGCGCGGCTGCGATGAAGGCTCTCACCGGGCCGCAACTCGCCAATGACCCCGAAGCCGCCCTCTGGCGGGCGATGGCGGCCGCCGAGCTGGGCGACTGGAAGGCGGCCGAGACCGGCTTCCTCAAGGCGCTGCCGCTCGCCGACCGCTACCCCGCCGACCTCGCGTTGCCGATCCGCGCGACGGCGGCGGAATCGGCGATCGAGAACGGTGATGTCGAGACCGCCGCCGCGCGGGCGGAGGACGGCCCCCAGCTCACGCCCTTGATCCGCGACAGGCTGGCCGTGGTCCGCGCCCGCGTGGCGGAAGCGACCGGCCAGACCGCGGCGGCGCTGGACGCCTATGGCCGCCTCGAGGAGAAGGGCGAGCGGCCGGTGGCGGCCGAAGCCGCGCTGCGGGGCACGCTGCTCGCCCGAGCCGCCGGCAAGCTCACCCCGGAGGCGGCGATCGATCGCCTGGAGCGGCTCGCGCTGGCATGGCACGGCGGCCTGACCGAGGAGGGCATCACGGTCGGCCTCGCGCGCCTCCATCTCGCCGCCGGACGCTGGCGCGACGCCTTCACGGCATTGCGGCGGGCGAGTGCCTTCGCGCCCAATGCCCCCGCCACGCAGGCGCTGGCCCGCGATGCCCGGGCGGCATTCGAGGACCTCTACCTTACCGACCAGGGCGACCGGCTCTCCGGCTTCGACGCCGTGGCGCTCTACTTTGACTTCCGCGAGCTGGCGCCGATCGGGCGGCGCGGCGACGAGGTGGTGCGCAGGCTCGCGGACCGTCTGGTCGGGCTGGACCTGCTCGATTCGGCCGCAGATCTCCTTCAGTACCAGATCGACAACCGGCTCACCGGGCCGGCGCGCTCCGCCGTCGCCGCCCGGCTCGCCACGATCCGGCTGATGGACAACAAGCCGCTGCAGGCGTTGCAGACTCTCGACGGGACCAACCTGCCCGAGCTTCCCGGCGAGCTGAAGCGCGCCCGCGCCCTGGTCCGCGCCCGCGCCCTCTCGGACCTCACCCGAACCGATCTCGCCCTGGAGACGATCGAGGGCGAGAGCGGCTCCGACATCGAGCGCCTGCGGGCGGACATCTATTGGGGCGCCCGCCGCTGGCGCGAGGCCGGCGAGGCGCACGAGGCGCTGCTCGGAGAGGTGTGGCGCGCCGGCCAGCCGCTGGACGACAAGTCCCGGGCCGATGCGGTGCGCGCCGCGATCGCGTACGACCTCGCCGGCGACGCCATCGGCCTGGAACGGCTCAAGGCGAAGTTCTCGGAGGCGATGGCGGACAGCCCGGACGCGCGCACCTTCGCGCTGCTCACGGGCGCCAACCCGACCCGCGCGCCGGAATTCCGCGCCATCGCGGCCCGCGCCACGAAAGCCGAGACGTTGTCGGCCTTTCTGTCCGAGTATCGCAAGCGCTACCCGGATACCGCGGTCCCCGATCGCGGCAAGCCCGAGGCCGGCGCGGAACGGCCGGGCAGCGATCGGCAGACCAGCGCCGAGGCGCCCGGAGCACCTCCGGGCTGAGCCGCGTGCGCCGACGCGGGCCATCGACCCGGAAACCTTCCTCGAATGACGGGGGCCGCCGGGTCTGGACTCCCGCCCGGAGCGCGGAGGCCTGGCGGCGGGTCTTCACTGCGCTGAAGGGCAAAGGCGTCGACCGGGTCATGGTCGTCTGCGGATTTCAGGGAGCATGCGGATCGAGCTGGATCGCCGGGCAGGCCGGTCCCGTCGGGACGGCCTAATGAGACGCCGCGCGTCCCGCACTGGGTCCCTATCCTCGCCATGGCGCGGACGCACGGCGTTCCCGTGGAGGGCCCCTGGATCCGCGTTACCCTCGCTGTCACCCTCGAGCGGAACCGGCTGCGGCAGAGCGAAATCCTTTTGCCCGAAGACGGCATACGGTCCTTCGAGCGCCAGCTCGAGCCGCCGACGGACTCCGAAGGATTCTCGGACGTGCGAGTGATCGATGGCCGAAAGGTGCACCGCGCGGGCCTATCGTATGCCATCGACAATGCGATGGCCAGCAACGTCGGCGGCGTGCAAGTCGATCAATAAAGAGTATGATGCGGAACAAGTCTTGTTTCGCGGGTGCCAGAGTGCCGGGATGCCGGGCGTCGGCGCGAACATAGCTGTCGACAATGGCCTCGTGCTGCCTTTACGGCGCGATCGCAAAGATGTCGTATGGCACCGTTGCCCGACAGACCCGTCGCCGACGTCGTGCCTCGGTGCGCGGCCGCAGCGTAGCGGGATCGAAGCGCATATCCTTCCCAGGGCAACGCTTCGACAAGGGCCGAGCGGCCCGGTCTCAACAGCTGAACCCGCTCGGCCCCGCCTGCCCTATGGTGCCGAGACCGGACGTCCCGAGCCTGCGCCGGGGCAATCTCGTGAGGGAAGAATTTTCCGATCGGTATGGCGCTGTCTCGGCTCGATTCTTTGATCCGCGATGGCGTGGGCGGCGATACAAAGCCCCTTGTCGTTCCGGGTCGGCGGAGCCTGGATGACAAGGTCGGCGGCCAGGGGCAGATCGAACCCTCAGGCTTTTGTCGGGAATCCTACATCTCGACGCGATTGCCTTGGCGAGTTCGCCGCAGCCTATTGCGTGAGGCGTGCGACCTGAATCGCCTTGTCGAACATCGCGCTGAGCGAGGCGGTTATGTCGGCCGGTGTGTTGGCCGTGTAGAAGAAGCCCGGCGAGGCGCAGCTCTGCAGTGGCGTCGACAACGTCGGGCTGAACCCGTTGACCCTACCGTTTTCCCAGGCGACGGTGCCGCCGTAATCCGTGTAGCTGATGATGTTGTAGGGGATGTAGAGGATCGAGATCGTCGCGCCGGCGGTCTTCAGCGCGGTGCAGAGCGAGGGATCGATCTGCGACGGCGAGGAGCCGTCGAAATTGCCCGCGGCATAGCCCGGGAAACTCGACGGGTTGCCCGGATAATAATATTTGCTGTTCTTGGTGATGGAGTAGTGCTGGCCGTTCTGCATGCCGTCGGTGACGAGGAAGACGAACGGCTTGCGGGCGCTGGTGCTGGAGCCGTCGCCGAACCCACCCGCATTGGTGATCTCCGTCTTCATCTGCGGCATGACGACCTCGAAATGCGTGCCGCCGGCGCCCGTGCCGGTGCTCGGATCTTTGCCGGTGAAGAGCTGCGTCGTACCTGTATCCAGGAGCTTGCTCAGGGCGAGGGGCCAGGACGAGGCGCAATCGGCCTTGCTGTTCAGCGTGGAGATGGTGCTGTTGACGTCGGCAAGCGTGCCCATCTGGTTGATGAACGGGTACAGGCCGACGCGGTACTGGCCCGTCACTGACGGGCTCGAAGCCCGCTGGATGAGCGCGCAGACCGCGTTGTTGACGGCATCCGAGCGCAGCTGGATTTTGTTGGTCGTGGCGTAAGTCCAGGCGCTGAAGCCCGGGTAGTGGCAGGCGAACTGGCAGCCCTGCTTGTAGTCCGACCACATGTCCCGGTTGTTGGCCGCGAGCTGGCTCATCCCGCTCGTCGTGGCAGGCAGGCCCATCGAGCCCGAAACGTCGAGCAGCAGATAGAAGTCGAGATAGCTGGCTAGATCGACCGATGCGGTGACCGTATTGGTGAAGATCGTGGTCGGCGTCCGGAAGATCTGCCCGAAATTGTTCTTGACCGTAGCCGTGTATACGACCGTCGCGTTGAGCGTCTGGCTCGTGCGCGTCAGTTGCGGCGTCTGGAGCTGGACCTGCGCGAACGGCACGGTGCCGGCATTGACCGTGAAGGCGCTGGTCGCCTGCGCGATGCCGGCCGCGATCGCATTGGCGGTCACGTTGGTCTGGTTCGGATTGGCGGCGATGTAGGCCTTGGCGGTCGCGACTGCCGCGATGGCTGCTGTGTCTGCGGCGGCATCGAGCTTCGCCTTGTCGGTGATCGCCACCCCGTAATCGACGCCGTAGCCGATCAGTCCGACCATCGGCAGCAGGCTCAGGGCGAACAGGATCGTCACATTGCCGGAGCGCGCCCCCGGCAGGGAAGCCGCCTGGGCGACAAGGCGGCGGGCGCGGGTCAGTAGCCGGGACATTTCGTGGCGATCCCATCGTTGCCCGTCGTGTCGAAGGTGACGAGCGAGGCGTAGCGCGGCTGCACGTACATCGAGCGGGCGATCCGCACCGCGGGGATGAACCGCGCGCCGAAGGACGGCTGGAAGGTGAAGACCACGTCGACCGCGATGATGGAGCCGGGCCCGAAGACGGAGCGGGGCAGAGTCGACCGGCTCGGCGGTGCGGTGTCGGCGGCGGCGAGCTGCGGCACCGTGCAGGGCCGATAGTTGCCCCCGCTGGTCCCCGAACTGGTCCACACGACGTTCGCGGCGTAGCAGCCGCTGAGGTCGCTTCCCGTGCAGTTCGACGCGGTCTGCGTGAACGCGATGGCGGCATACGTGATCGCGATATCCTGCCACCACTGCAAGCCCTGTCGGGGGCCGTCCTTCATCAGGTACGGGAACAGGACGAGGGCCGAATCGAAGCTGAAATGCAGGTCCGTCGCGTTGACGGTGGCCACCGTCGATCCCGCGGGCGGCATGGCCTGGGAGATCATCTGGCTGATCGACTGAGCGATCAGCTCGACCTTGCGGGTCGCGTTGATGTAGGTGACCAGCTGGGTCCCGCCGAGCATCAGGATCAGCAGGACCGGCAGGATCAGGGCGAATTCCACCGCCGAGACCGCGCGCGCATCCGCGCAGAAGCGCCGCGCCGTCACTGGCGTCTCGCCGCCCATCAGAAGAGTTCGTTGCGGAACGCCGCCGTCGAGATCGTCAGGTAGGCCGGAGCGCCGTTGTAGGTCGCGCCGCCGCCGAGGATCGAGGCGAATGCGGATGGCAGGAAGGTGATCGGATAGATCACCAGCAGGTACTGGTATTGCCCCCGGGTGCCGAGCGTGTACTGGCCCGAACTCGGGGTCAGCGACGGGATCAGCAGGCCGCTGACATCGGATTTCACATACGCGTAGTAACCGCTGGGGGACGTTCCGGGCGTCACGACGTAGAGGTTGACCACGAGGTTGCTGCACTTCAGCGCCGCCGGCAGATAGCCGCACAGGCTGGCCTTGAAGCTGGCCTGATCGAGCGCCCCGCCCTGGGCCGCGCCGGTCAGGATCTGCCGGGCTGCGCGGGTCGTGGCATAATCCAGCGCCTGATTGAGGAACAGGATCGTCGCCACGGTCATGATGAATAAGATGCTCATGATCGCCAGGACGGCGACCAAGGCGAATTCGACGGCTGCCGCCCCTCCACGGTCGTGAACATAGGTGCGCAGCGACAACATGCGCTACGCTAGCAAGCGAGTGCTAAACCCCGGTTAAAGCAACCTCCGAAACTCTATCCGCCAGTCCGGACGGACCTATCCGCCATAGCTCTGGACCAGCGATCCGGCGACCAGGGTCCAGCCGTCGACCAGTACGAAGAAGATCAGCTTGAACGGCAGGGCGACGGTCGCCGGCGGCACCATCATCATGCCCACGGCCATAAGCACCGACGCGACCACGAGGTCGATGATCAGGAACGGGATGAACAGCAGGAACCCGATCTCGAAGGCGCGGCGCAGTTCCGAGATCATGAAGGCCGGGGTGACGATCTCGAGACCGACCTCGTCCGGGCCCTTGGGCACCGGCACCTTCGCGAGGTCGAGGAACAACTTCAGGTCCTTCTCGCGCACGTTCTTCAACATGAACGTCTTGAACGGTGCCGAGGCCCGCTCGAAAGCCTGCGCCTGCGTGATCCGCCCGGCGATCAGAGGCTCGATCCCGGCGCTGTAGGCCGCTCGGCCGGTGGGCGCCATCACGAAGGCGGTCAGGAACAGCGCGAGGCTGACGATCACCGCCGTCGGGGGCGCCGTCTGGGTTCCCAGCGCCGAGCGCAGGATCGACAGCACGACGACGATCCGGGTGAAGGCGGTGGCCATCACCAGAACGGAGGGCGCCACCGCCAGGACGGTGATCAGCGCGACCAGCTGGAGCGCGCGCTCGGTGGTGCCGCCCGCGCCGAGATCGACGCTGAGGCTCTGGGCGAGGGCCGGTCCGGCGGCCAGCAGGACGCCGGCCAGCCCAGCGAGGCGGACGGCGCGAAGGCGCCGGGTCGGGCGGTCGCTATTCTCGCGGGGCGGCGCGTCGGTCATCGCGGTCACGGGCGGTCGCAGGTGGGCGTGGCAGGACGCACGCCCGTGCGCCGCGCTTCGAGGTTCTGCCAGACGAGGAGCGCCGGCAGGCCGAGCACCACATCGGGCACGCGGCGGGCGAGGGAGAGGGCGATGGCCGTGCCGGCGTCGATGCCGAACAGGCTGCAGACCAGCACGAGGCCGCCCTCCTGAACGCCGAGCCCGCTGGGGACCAGGAAAGCCGCGGCCTTGATCGCCTGGCTGAGCGCCTCGATCACCAGGACCTCCGATAGGCCGACATCGTCGACGCCGATGCAGGTCAGGACGATCGCGACCTCGGCCGTGCCGAGCAGCCATGCCAGCGCGTGCAGGGCGAAGGACTGGGCGAGATGGCCGCGCCGGCCGGCCTCCCAGACCGAATCCAGGGCGCCCTGAATCCGCTGTGTCGGCTCCGGACGGGGCTCGGTCTCCCGCACGAAGCGCCGGCCGAGGGCCGCGACACGATCCTCGACCACCCGCACGATCCCGGTGCGCTGGAGCGCGAAGAACCCCACCACGATGAGCCCCGCCACCGTGAGCGTCCGCAGCGTCCAGTGCGCGAGTTCGGCGGCGGCCGGCCCCTCGACCTGGCTCAGCAGGCCGGCGCCCAGGCCGGCGAACAGGGCGAGCGTCCCGACCTGGAACAGCAGGTCGGCGAGCACCGAGGCTGCCGCCAGGGAACCGGCCACGCCCCAGAAGGTCAGGAGGCGCGCGCCCAGGACGTCGCCGCCGACCGAGGCTACGGGCAGCAGGACGTTGATGCCCTCGCGCACGAAGCGGACGATCAGGCAGGCCGAGGCCGGGGCGGGCGAAAGCCCGTCGAGGGTGCGCGCCCAGGCGAGGCCGCACAGCACGACCACGAGGGCACGCACCAGCGTCACGCCGGCAAAGCCCGCGAGGCCGATCCGCCCGAACGCCGCCGCCACGGCGGAGAGATCGTTGGTCGCGACCAGCCAGACCGCGAGGCTGAGCCCGATCAGAGTCCCGATCAGGGGCAGTCGGCGCAGGATCGCGAGGGCGGCGCGGCGCGTCCGAGGGGCGCGGGCACCGATCACGGCCGATGCGAGGAGGTTGTTCGCCGAGAGGCGGGCAAGGGCGAGCGCTCCAGGTTGCGCCAGTCAGGAATCCGGCTGCGATTCGTCGGTTGATACCGCCGCTAGGGGGGTATTGGGGCCGAATTCGGGGACTGCCCGCAGCGGTAGCACGGGGTGGAGCACGGCGGCGAGTGCCTCCTCCGGACCCGCGGCGGGATCGAGGAGGATGACGCGGCCGGCCGCCACGCTCGCGCCCGTGGCCACCGCCACCGCGCGCTTCGGACAGGGGCCGAGGCAGCCGGACTCCACGATGCGAAGCTTCATCCGCCCAGCGCGCGGCCCGTCCTCGACGGTCTGCCTCCCGCCCCGCTTGGCGGCTTCCTTCAGGAGGGCGCGCACCGCGCGCGGGCGAAGGCCCTGCCGCTTGGCGCATTTGGAGCACACCACCACGATTTCGGTGAGCTTTGTCTTGGCCAACTTGGCCTTGGTCAACTCGGTCTCGGCCGAGCGGCCCGCGGGGCGGGCTGCCGGGCCGAGAGCAACGCGAGGGGATGTCATCATCCGGAGACTGTAGGGCGCGATACGGGGTGCGGGCTACGTCGCCCGTCGCCGCGGTGCAGCGGCGGGTGCCTTAAAAAGGGCCTAAAAGAACGGGATTCCGGCTCTGCGCACGGGCCGTCCTACGGCCGGCTCCGCAGCAGCGGATCCGGCGCAGACCCAGGAACAGTGAGCGGATGAGCTTCGACGACGTCAAGGATGACACGCGCGAAGGCGAACTCGTGACGTTCGTCGCACCGACGATGTCGGAGCTGCGCCGCGGCGCCGAGACGATCCGTCCGGTGCCGGAGAAGCGCGGCGCCCGGGCGCTGGTGGCCGCGGCGCGCGAGCGCCTCGACTGGAACCGCCTGCCCGGTCTGCGCCCGCGCCGGGAAGACACGTCGAGCTACGGCGCCCGGGTCATCCGCCGCGTCGGCCTGTTCGTGCTTCTGCCGACCTTGGTGATCGGGCTGTATCTGTTCGGCTTCGCCTCCAACCAGTACGTCGCCGAGGCCCAGTTCGCGGTCCGCGGCAATGTCGAGCCGATGGAGAACATTGCGCTCGGCCAGTACACGAACCTGATCCAAAAGCATAACAGCCAGGACAGTTTTATCGTCCGCGACTACATCGAGAGCCAGACGCTCGTCGAGGCTCTAGAGAAGAGCATCGGCATCTCGAAGATGTTTTCCCGGCGCGAGGCCGACTTCTGGGCGCGGTTCGATCCCACCGATCCGATCGAGGATCTGACCAAATACTGGCGCAAGCACGTCGACGCGCATATCGACTCGATCTCGGGCGTGATCCGCCTTTCGGTGCGCGCCTTCACACCCGAGGACGCCCTCACGATCACCCGTGAGGTGGTGGCCCGCGCCGAAGCGCTGATCAACGACATCTCGAAGCGGGCTCAGGCCGACATGGTCGCCCAGGCTCAGGCCGATGCCGCGACCGCCCAGGAACGTCTGCGCAAAGCCCACCTCGCGCTCCAGAGCTTCCGCAACCAGTGGGGCGTGATCGACCCGATCAAGACGGCCGAGGGGACGCTCACCACCCTGACGCTCCTGCGCAAGGAGAAGCTCAAGCTCGAGACCGATCTGCAGGTCCTGCGCGGCTCGAACCTGGACGAGCGCTCGCGCTCGATCCAGACTCTGGCCGCCAACGTCGCGGCCGTCGACCAGCAGATGAAGACGCTCCAGGACGAGCTGACCAATGCCGGTGCCGTCGCCGGCGGCGGCTCGAACCTGACCGAGGCGCTGCTCCAGTACGAAGGCCTGCTCGTCGAGCGGACCATCGCCGAGAAGCTCGAGGAATCGGCGAACATGCTGTTCGACCGCGCCCGCGTCTCGGCCAGCAAGCAGCACATCTTCCTGGCGACTTTCGTGCCGCCGGTCCTGCCGACCGACAGCCTCTACCCCGAGCGGGGCCACAGCCTGATCGTGGCGTTCTTCTGCTTCCTGGTGATCTGGAGCTCGTCCTCGCTCCTGATCGCGGGCATCCGCGACCAGCGGATGTAGCGGCGCGGCCTGGCACTCCGGGGCCGCGCGGGGTCTGGATCCTGCGCCGCACGGTCTGTAGAGGGAGACGGCCCGGCGACCGGGCCCCCCGATCGATGAGCGAAGCCTAACACTCCATGTCGGATTTCTCCGATCTCGTCGCGAAGGCGATCCAGCCCTCGATGACCCGGGCGGAGCGCGAGGCGGTTTATACCGTGGTGCGGCAGGCCGTGCTCCGATTGCAGGAGCGCGAAGCTCTGCCGCCGGACGACCCGCGCGTTGCCCTCCAGCGCCACCTCGTCGAGGAGACTATCCGCGACGTCGAGGGCGACGTGGCCCGCTACGAGTCCCTGCGCAAGCTGGATGCGGCCTTCGCGGCCCAGACCGAGGCGCACAAGGCGGCCCGGGACGGGCGCTGACGGCAGCCAGCTCGATTGGGTGGCTGCTCCGCGTTCAGGACGCAGCGGTGGCCTGATATCGAACACTCCGTGTTGGCCGCTGCTCCCATCCAGGTCGCGGCGATCTGCGCCTATCTCCCGGGCCGCAGCGCCTGCACCCGGCGCCGGGGCGAGCTCGGGCTGCTTCAGGCGCGCGATCCGGTGTCGGGTCGGATCGCTCGGCCGATCGTCCTGCGCCGTCATCGCGAGCGCAGCGGAGCGAACCCGGGACATGCCAAGTTCGGGGATCGCGTGCGTCCCTGGGGTGCGTCGCTGCTCTCGCAAGGACGGTGAAACCCGCTGCGAGGCCTTCGACCGGGAGCCACACGATCGCCGGCCGTTGCGCATTGGTCGGTTGTATCGTGGGAGCTGCGCCAGGCTCCGCCCGAGTGCGCCGGCCCAGGCTCACCCGCAGGCTACGCTTGCCCGGACGGTGCCGGGTTCGGCCACCTCTAGGCCCGCCGAGACGTACTCGTTGAGCTTGTTGCGCAGGGTCCGGATCGAGATGCCGAGAATCTTGGCCGCGTGGGTGCGGTTGCCGAGGCAATGGTCGAGGGTGTCGAGGATCAGGTCGCACTCGACCTGCGCCACGGTCCGTCCCACGAGCCCGCGGGTGGCGGCTTCCGCGGCCTGCACGGCGCGAGCCGCCGGACCCTCGACGGCGATCGCCTCGCCGTCCGGCGAGAGGATCGCGTCGGTGCCGATCTCGGAACCGGAGGCCAGCAGCACCGCCCGGTGCAGGGTGTTCTCGAGTTCGCGCACGTTGCCGCGCCAGGGGTTCTTCAGCACCAGCGCGCACGCGTCCGCGCTGAGCGGGCGTGCCGTCACACCGTTCACCTCGGCGTATTTCCGGGCGAAATGAGCGGCGAGTTCCAGGATGTCTGCCGGCCGCTCGCGCAGGGGCGGCAACCGCAGGGAGACGACGTTGAGCCGGTAGAACAGGTCCTCGCGGAACGTGCCCTTGCGAACCTCCTCGACGAGGTTACGGTTCGAGGTCGCGAGCACGCGGATGTCGACCCGCACCGGGGCAGTACCGCCGACCCGGTCGATCACCCTTTCCTGGAGCGCCCGCAGCAGCTTCGACTGCAGGCGCACGTCCATCTCGGAGATCTCGTCGAGCAGCAGGGTGCCGCCGTTTGCCTCCTCGAAGCGGCCGATGCGGCGGGCGACGGCGCCCGTGAAGGCCCCCTTCTCGTGGCCGAACAGCTCGGATTCGAGCAGCGCCTCGGGGATCGCCGCGCAATTAACCGAGACGAACGGCTTCGAGGACCGGTTGGACTTCAGGTGGACGTGGCGGGCCAGCACCTCCTTGCCGGTGCCGCTCTCGCCGGTGATCAGCACCGAGGCTTCCGAGCGGGCGACCTGTTCGGCGAGTTTCACCACCCGTTCCATCGACGGGTCGCGCCAGACGAAGGCGGCGCGGTCGGAGGCGACCGCCTCCAGCACCGCGGCGATCAGCTCGGGATCTGGCGGAAGAGGGATGTACTCCTTGGCGCCGGCCCGGATCGCCGCGACCGCGGCCTGCGCATCGGCCGAGACCCCGCACGCGACCACGGGGGTGCGGATGCGCTCTGCCTCCAGGGCGTCGACGAGGTCGCGCACCGCCAGCGAGACGTCGATCATGATCAGGTCGGCGCCGCGCGCGCGCAGGACGTTGAGGCCCTGCGGAATGGCGTCCGCCTGCGTCACCGAGGCGCCGCGCTGCATCGCGATCTTGGAGGCTGTGATCAGCTCGCCGTTGAGCCGCCCGATCATCAGGAGCCGCATGGTTCGTCCCTCTCGTCGTCGGGGGCGCGGGATGCGCGCCGCCTCATGGTCAGGCGGGCGGCCGTCTCCGGCGCCGCAGGTCACACAGAATCACCCGCCCGGGATCAGGCGGCCGGGATCACTCACCCTTGACGATCTCGGTCATCGTCACCCCGAGCCGATCCTCGACGAGGACGACCTCGCCGCGGGCGACGAGCCGGTTGTTGACGAACACGTCGATTGCCTCGCCGACCTTCCGGTCGAGTTCCAGCACGGCTCCCGGGGCGAGCCGGAGCAGATCGCCGATCGGCATCCGGGCGGAGCCGAGCACCGCCGAGACCATCACGGGCACGTCGAAGAGCTGTTCCAGGTCGGCGGCGGTCTTCGGGGTTGTGGGGGCGTCGCGGATCGAGCCCGCCGCGTAGTCGGGGTCGGTCTCGCCGAGCTGGGGCAGGCTGAAATCGTCTGACATCAGGGCTCCTTCACGGAATGGTGGGCAGGCCGAGTGCGTCCGTCACGGCCGCCTCGATGCGGGCGCGCTCCCGCACGATGCCGCCATCGGCCCACTCGATGCGGGCGTCGCCCGCCTGCATGTCGGGGTCGCCCAGCACGACGAGGCGCCCCTCGTAGCCGCGCTCGCGCGCCAGCCGCTTCACCAGCGCTTCCGCGTCGTCCACGAGGCTGTCGTGGACGCGCACGACCAGATGGGGCACGCCGCGCAGGTGCTGGAGCGCGGCGCGTGCCGCCTCGCCGATGCCCGCGAGCGGTGCGGCGTCCAGCGCGTCGCCCGCGACCTTCCGGGCGATCAGCACGGCCACCTCCACCGCCTGCGCTTCACGCGCGGCGTCGCGCGCGTCGGTCTGGGCGATGAGGCCCGCGGCGGCCAGCGCCAGGCGGCTGATGGCGTCGGCGAGGCGGCCCTGGATCTGCGCCTCGGCCTGGGCCCGACCCTCCTGCACGCCGCGGGCATGCGCTTCGGCCTCCGCACGGGCGGCCGCCTCGGCGGCGCGCTGGGCGGCCGGGCTCGGGCGCGGGCTGCGGAAGTCGGTCTCGAACAGGAACGGCTTGGCGACCTGGGGAGAGGAGACGTTCAATAGACCAGCTCCTCCTCGGCGCTGTTCTTGGCGATCATGATCTCGCCCTTCTCGGCGAGATCCTTGGCGATCTCGGTCATCTTCGCCTGCGCCTCGTCCACCTCCTTGAGGCGGACGGGGCCGAGCGAGGTCATCTCGTCCGTGAGGTTCTTGGCCGCGCGGGTCGACATCTGCTTCATGAAGAAGGCCCGGGTCGGCTCGTTGGCGCCCTTGAGCGCCCGGCACAGCGTGTCGCTGTCGACCTTCCGCATCAGGGTCTGGACGCTGCCCGGATCGAGCTTCAGCAGGTCCTCGAAGGTGAACATCAGCTCGCGGATGCGCTTTGCCGAGCCGCGATTGGCCTGGTCGAGGGCGGCGAGGAAGCGGCCTTCGGTCTGGCGGTCGAAGGCGTTGAACACGTCCGCCATCATCTCGTGGGCGTCGCGGCGCTGGGTCTGGGCGATGGTCGAGACGAACTCGACGCGCAGCGTCTCCTCGATGTGGCGCAGAGCCTCCTTCTGCACCGTCTCCATGCGCAGCATGCGGTTGAGGACGTCGATGGCGAAGTCCTCGGGGAGGATGGTGAGCACCTTGGCGGCGTAGTCGGCCCGCACCCGCGAGAGCACCACCGCCACCGTCTGCGGGTACTCGTTGCGCAGGAACGAGGCGAGGATCTCCGGGTCGACCTGTGCGATCGACGCCCAGACGCGCTTACCCGACGCGCCCTTGATCTCAGCCATGATCAGCGAGACTTGGTCGGACGGGAAGATCTTCAGGAGCAGCGCCTCGGTGCGCTCGAAGTTCGACGAGATGCCGCCGCTGTTGCCGAGTTTCGTCACGAACTCTATGATCAGCTTCTCGACGGTCGAGACCTCCAGCGTGCCGAGCTGGACCATCGCGTGGCTGACCTTCTTGACCTCGTCCTCCTCCAGCATCTGCCAGATCGGCGCGCCCTCGGCCTCGCCAAGCATCAGGAGCAGCGCCGCCGCGCGCTGCGGCCCGGGCATGGCCGCGAAGGAATCGCCGCCCGCCGTCGCCAGGGAGTTTGCCACACCTGCCGTCATCGTCCCTGCCCCGATCCCCTACGCATCACTCTTCCTGGATCCAGGTGCGGAGCACCTCGACGGTTTCGGCCGGGCTGGCGCGGACCATGTCGACCACCCGCTGCACCGTCTCGGCCTGGACCTGCCCGTTGATCTTGGCGAACTCCATCAGCCGCGCGGTCGGGTTGTCGCGCTCGATCATCGTGACCGTGGCGCCCGGACCGGCGGCCGCGGACAAGTCCCCGGCGGCGGGCGCCCCCAGGGCCGTGGCGCCCGGAACCGGAGCGAGAACCTGCCGGACCAGCGGGCGCACCACCGTGAGCAGGACGATCAGCGTCAGGAGCGCCAGCACGGCGAGCTCGGCCATGCGCAGCACGTCCTCCTTGGTCGGCGCGAGCAGCGCCTGGATCAGGGTGGGCTCGCTGAACTGGGGCACGGCCGGCGCTTCCGCGAAGCGCAGATTCACCACCTCGATCTGATCGCCACGGGCCTTGTCGAAGCCGACCGCGCTGCGCACGAGGGCGGTGATCCGCTCGATCTCGGCGGGCGGGCGGGGGCTGTAGGTCTGCTTGCCGTCGGGTGCGGTCGCGTAGGTCCCGTCGACCACCACGGCGACCGACAAGCGCTTGATCCTGCCGCCCTCGGCGATCTCGGTCTTGGTCACCCGGGAGATCTCGT
The DNA here is from genome assembly GCF_030700285.1 of Methylobacterium sp. NEAU K. GTDB lineage: Bacteria > Pseudomonadota > Alphaproteobacteria > Rhizobiales > Beijerinckiaceae > Methylobacterium. The sequence goes on from NZ_JAUYZJ010000001.1 coordinate 234,383, forward strand.
AGTTCGTGGTCTCCTCGTTCTTGTTGGTCGCGTCCTTCGGGGCCGGGGTCTTGTCGGCGCCGTTCGCGCCGGGCAGCTCGTTGCCGACGGTGACCTGCCCGTCTGCATTGGCGGTGACGGCTGATTCGGTGCGGGTCTGAGTGGACCGCACCACGCGGCTCTCCGGATCGAAGGTCTCGGAGCGGCTCTCGATCCGGTTGAGGTCGAACTCGGCATTGACCTGGACCCGCGCCCGTCCCGGCCCGACAATGCCCGCCACGACGTCCTCGATCTGGCCGCGCAGGCGTCGTTCCAGCCCGACCTGACGGTCCTCGAAGCCGCTGGCGGCATCGGCATCGGCGCCCCGTGCGCCGTCGGCGAGCAGCCGGCCGCGCTCGTCGACGATCGAGATCCGCTCGGGCTTCAGGCCCTCCACCGCGGAGGCCGCCAGGTGCCGGATCGCCCGCACCTGCCCGGCATCGAGGTCGCCCCGCAGCTTCAGGACGATCGCTGCGCTCGGGCTCTCCCGGTCGCGCTCGAACAGGCGGCGCTCGGGCAGGACGAGATGGACCCGCGCCGCCTGGACCCGGCCGATCGCCTGGACCGAGCGGGCGAGTTCCCCCTCGAGGGCACGCAGATGGTTCACGTTCTGCACGAAGTTGGTGGAGGAGAACGCGTCGCCCTTGTCGAAGATCTCGTAGCCGACGCCGCCCTGCACCGGCAGACCCTTGCCGGCCAGATCCATGCGCAGCCGCGGAAGGTCGGCGCGGGGCGCCATGATGGTCTGGCCGGTCTCGCCCTTGGTCTCGTAGCGAATGCCGCGGCTGTCGAGCTCGCGGATCACGGCGGCGGAATCCTGCATCGAGAGGTCCGAGAACAGCACGCCCATGTCGGGGCGTGAGACTCGCAGGATGATGAACGCGAAGAAACCGATCAGCGTCAGCGTCACCGCCGCCATGGCGGCGATTCGGGCCGGTCCGAGCTTCGTGACGAGATCGAGGACCGGCTTCACGGGTTGGTTCGCCGCACTCTGAACGCAGGGCGGACCCCGGCGGCCCGCCCGGCAGAAATTGCCCACCCCGTGGTTAGCGGGGCGTTAATGCCGGGGCACGCAGGGACACGAAGTCGGGGCTCCGAACGGAACGAAGCCGCGCCCGGGGATCCGGACGCGGCTTCGAAGGGTCTCGGGGTTTGGCCGGCATCGGGGGAAGGTCCCGTCTCCGATCCGTTGCCCGGTTCCAGGCGGATCAGTGCCGGTAGTGCTGGATCCGGGTTGTGCGCAGGCCGGCCAGGCCATGCTGGTCGATCGAGAACTGCCAGCTCAGGAATTCCTCGGTGGTCAGGGTGTAGCGCTTGCACGCCTCCTCGAGGCTGAGGAGACCACCGCGCACGGCCGCCACGACCTCGGCCTTGCGCCGGATCACCCATCGGCGGGTGCTCGGGGGCGGGAGGTCCGCGATGGTCAGGGGGCTGCCGTCGGGCCCGATCACGTACTTCACTCTCGGGCGGCTGGGTTCGGTCATGATACGCTCTACACTCGACTGACCTGTCGAGCATTGAAGGTACTTGTGCCCGCTTAAGAGATGTTGAAGCGAGTCGCTCGGATGTGATTCGTTAGGTGCCACTTGTGGACAACCCTATGCTCTGCACGCTGCCGAGGGGCACCTTCTGCGAGCCGATCATCAGGATCGGCGTCGTGCCGCTGAGATCGACCTCGTCCACCGTGCCGCTCAGGCTGGTGTCGACGGCCACGCTGGCGCCCGTGGCGTCGTAGGCCGAGACCTTGATGGAGTAGGTTCCGTCCGGCGAGGTCAGCCCCGCTGAGGTCTTGCCGTTCCAGGTGTAGGTCTGGCTGCCTGCGGACAGCGACGTGCTCTGCGTCGCCACGACGTTGTTCTTCGAATCCAGGATCGTGATCACCGCCTTGGAGGCGGCTCGGGCCGGCTCCAGGGTCCAGGCGGCCGAGCCCTTGGAGAGCTGGGATGAACTGCCGTCCGCCGTGATGGTCTTGCCGATGTAGCTCGTGGCCGAGGCCGAACTCGCCGATTGCGACGCGGACAGGATGCTGTCGAGGCGGTCGTTGGTTTTGAGCTGCTGCTCGACGCCGGCGAACTGGACCAACTGCTGCGTGAACTGGTTGGTGTCCATCGGGTCGAGGGGATTCTGGTTCTTGAGCTGCGTGGTGAGCAGCGTCAGGAACTGCGTGAAGTTGCTCGCGATCTCGGTGGCGTTGCCGCTCGCGCTGCCGCTGGACGCTGTGGAAGATGTGGACGACGTTGTCGTGGCGCTGGATATGCCGGATGTCATGCCGCTGTCTCCCGTGCCGCGCCGGGGCCGAGCGCCCGGACGCGGGATGTTTCGGTGTCGTCTTGCGATGCGGGCTCGTCGCGCATCGCGTTAAAACCGTGCCGCGACGCGGGTGTCCGCGCCGGATCGAAACCCCTTCGGCGGCTGCCGTTTTCACGGGCCACACCCCGCGCGCACCGAAATGCGAACCGCCGATGTTCCGCGGGGCCGGGCCGAGAGTCGGGTTGATCCCGGATCAGGTGCAGCGGCGTGCCCGACATCACTCTAGATCCTGATGTCGACGCCGCCGTAGCCGCGCAGCCAGCGCGTCGGTGCGGTCTCCTGCGGGGCGTCCGCCGTCTCACGCGCCCAGGCCGTGGCCCCGCCGCGGGGGGCCTCGCCTTGGCCGCCGGTTCCATCACCTTGCGCGCCGCCGTCGCTCCGCAGCGACAGGTTGAGGCCACCCCCCGACGAGTCGAGCCCGGCCTGGGACAGGGCCTGCTGGAGCTGGCCGGCGTCGCGCTGGAGCATGGCCAGGGTGTCCGGCCGGTCGACCACCAGGTGGGTCATCACCGTGCCGCGCGCCTTGTCGATCTCCAGCTTGACGTCGATCCGCCCGAGCTCGGCCGGATCGAGCCGGATCTGGAACTCGCTCGATCCGGCGAGCGAACGCAGGCCAATGGTCATCGGTACCTGGCCGAGCGGAACAGCCGGGTCCGTCTGAAGCGGCGTCGCGGCCGGTACCGGAGCGGAGGTGGCGGCATGCGCCGAGGCTGTGGCGATCCCTGTCGCCGACGTCGGAATGGCGGCGGCGGGGCCACCCTGGGCCGGAGCCGGGAGTGTCCCGTCCAGCGGGCTGCCGGCTGCGCCCTGGCCAATCCCCTGGCCGGCATCGGCCAGCGCGGCCAGGAAGTCCTTGCCGGCGCCCGCGCCTGGGGCCGCGGCTCCTCCGGCGGGATCTGCCTCTCCGGCCTGCACCGCTTCGACCGGGGTGTCGCCTGCGCCGACTGCCCCCCGAGCCGTCGATGCCCCGGCAGCGGTCGTTTTGGCGAGGCCGGGTCCCGTGACGCCGGCCAGCGCCGCGGAAGCACCCGAAGCGATACCCGCGCCGGGCGTCTCCGAAGCCGCGGTGCCCGGACCTCCTGCGTCGGTGCCGATCGCTCCCGCCGCGCCGATCCCGTCGGCCGCGGTGCCAGCGCCGCGGGCGGGAGCGCCCTTGACCAGCGCGGCGAGCAGAGCCTGAAGCGTGCCGGGCGCAGGCGGATTCGGGGCCTGGATTGCGGCCTCGCTCGGCGCCGGCTGGGCCTGGGTGGTGTCGGTCCCGGCCTTGTCTGTCTGTGCCGTATCCGTCTGGGCGTTGTTGGTGCTGGCCGCGTCGCCCGTGGCCGTCGCGTCGGACCGGGTGTCCCGCGCGGGCGTGCCTGTGGCGTCGGAAGCCTGCTGCGCGGCGGGCTCCACCGTCCGGGCGGCGCCTGAGGTCGCGGATTCCGACCGAGCCGCCGCTGCGCGCGCTCCGGGTGCTGCGGTCGGCACGGGGGCAGGCGGCGCAGTCGGGGCCTGTGCGGACGCGCTCGTTCCGGCGACTGCGGTCGACCGCCTGTCGTCGGGCCGGCCGGCGGCGCGCGCTTCTGACGCCGCTTCCCGCGCGCGCTCCAAGCCTGCGCGCGTCGTATCGGCCAGGTCGCGCTGGGTTGCGGCGCGGGCCCGTGCCGCATCGGTCTGGTCGCGCTGTGTGGTCTCCCGGGCACGCGCCGCCGCCGTATCGTCCCGGGCGCGTGCGGCGCTCAGCGCGGTGCCGAACCGATCCTGCGACGAGTCGCCGGACCGGGCGGCGACGCCGGCCGCGTCCCAGTTCGAGCGCGACGCGGACGTACTCCGCGCGGACGGAATCCACGTGGTGACATCCAACCGATCCGCCGCACCGCTCGCCATATCGGGGCTCCTCTCGCTGAGGCCGGAGCAAGGGTCAGGCCATCGGATCTTGCGGATAAGCGCTTGTCAAACAAGGGTTTTCATCGAGTGATCGAGCCTGGACGTGTCCGCCCTGGGTTTGAAACTGCCGCACGCCCGGCAGGTTCTGCCGGGCGCCGCTCTCCCGGCGGCCCCGCGCGACTCGCCGACCCTGGAAAGCCGACCGGACTCCCGCTATAGACGGGCGGTGCAGCCGAGACGCTTCCAAGCCTGCGGCTGCGGACCCGTGCGATGAACGCCCTCGACCTTCCAAAGCCAGCCCACGAGACCCGCGTCGTCGTCGCCATGTCCGGCGGCGTCGATTCCTCCGTGGTCGCGGGGCTCCTGAAGCGCGCGGGCTTCGACGTGGTCGGCGTCACGCTCCAGCTCTACGACCACGGCGCCGCGAGCCACCGCAAGGGCGCCTGCTGCGCCGGCCAGGACATTCACGACGCCCGGTCCGCGGCCGAGCATCTCGGCATCCCGCATTATGTCCTCGACTACGAGGATCGGTTCCGCGACGCGGTCATCGAGAAATTCGCCGAGAGCTACCTCGCCGGCGAGACGCCGATCCCCTGCGTCGAGTGCAACCGCACGGTGAAGTTCCGGGATCTGCTGGGCCTCGCCCGGGATCTCAACGCCGACGCGCTCGCCACCGGACATTACGTGGCGAGCCGGGCGCTGCCGGGCGGCGGCCGGGCACTTCACCGCGCCCTCGATCCGGCACGGGACCAGAGCTACTTCCTGTATGCGACGACGGCCGAGCAGCTGGCTTTCCTGCGCTTCCCGCTGGGCGAGATGTCCAAGACCGAGACCCGCGCGCTTGCGAAGGATCTTGGCCTCTCGCTCGCGGAGAAGCCGGACAGCCAGGACATCTGTTTCGTGCCGCAGGGCCGCTACAGCGACGTGATCGCGCGCCTGCGTCCGGACGCGGCCCGGCCCGGCGAGATCGTCGACCTCTCCGGGAAGGTTCTCGGGCAGCACGCGGGCATCGTTCACTACACGGTCGGACAGCGCCGGGGTCTCGGCCTGTCGGGGTCCGAGCCGTTCTACGTCGTGCGCCTGGAGCCGGATACCGCCCGGGTGGTGGTCGGCCCGCGCGATTCCCTGGCGACGACCCGCCTCCGCCTCTCGGACCTGAACTGGCTCGGCGAGGGGCCGGCCTCTTCCGTGCGCGACATGCCCGTTGCGGTCCGCGTGCGCTCGACCCGGCCGCCCCGGCCGGCGACGCTCACGGTCGGGCCGGGCGGGGAGGCCGAGGTGGTGCTAGCCGAACCCGAGGACGGCGTCTCGCCCGGCCAGGCCTGCGCGATCTACAGCGACGACGGGTCCCGGGCTCGGGTGCTCGGCGGCGGCACCATCCGCCGCGTCGATGCGTTGTCGGCCCGGCCCCGAGAGGCCGCCTGATTTCAACCTCTGGAAAAGTCTAGATCCTATGCTGAGCGAGCCGCAGGTGGCCGGGCCGAGCACGGCCCTGATGCGCAAGGCCTATGCCCGCTGGGCCCCCGTCTACGACGTGGTCTACGACAAGCTCACCGAGCCCGCGGCCCGTGCCGCAGTGGAGGCGGCGGCCCAGCACGGGCCGCGGATCCTGGAGGCCGGAGTCGGCACCGGGCTCGCCCTCGGCTACTATCCCAAGAGCAGCTTCGTCTGCGGGGTCGATCTCTCCGAGGACATGCTCAAGCGGGCCCGCGCCAAGGTCCGGCGCCGGGGCCTGTCGCATGTCCGCGGCCTGCAGGTGATGGATGTGTGCCATCTGGGCTACGCCGATGCGAGCTTCGATGCCGTGGTGGCGCAGTTCCTGATCACCCTGGTGCCCGATCCCGAGGCCGCCCTGTCCGAGTTTCTGAGGGTGGTCCGGCCCGGCGGCGGCATCGTGCTCGCCAACCATTTCGGCCAGAGCAACGGCCCCGTCGCCCGGGTCGAGGAGATCGTTGCGCCGCTCTGCACCAAGATCGGCTGGTCGTCGGATTTCAAGGCGACCCGGATCGAGGCCTGGGCGCGGCGCAACGGTGTCGAGGTCCTGGGGCTGAAACCCACATTCCCGGGCGGCTTCTTCAAGATCCTGCGGATGCGCAAGGCCGGGTGAGGGACGCCGGTCCAGCTTCCGTCCCTGAGGGGCGCTGGCGGTGGCTGCGGCGCTGGCTGCCGCTGGCGCTCCTCCTGTGCGTCTCGGCCATTGTGCTGGTCTCCGGCGTGGCCCAGCTCCTCAGCCTCGACCGGCTGCTCGCCTCGCGGGCGTGGCTGCGCGGCTTCGTCGATGCCGGCTTCGCCCGCGCGTTGGTCGCGGCCTATCTCGTCTATGTCGGGGCCGTGGTGGTGTCGGTGCCGGCTACGCTGATCCTGACCATGATCTGCGGCTTCCTGTTCGGGATCGTGCCGGGGGCGCTCACGGCGGTCTGCGCCGCCACCACGGGCGCCGCGCTCGTGTTCGCGATCGGCCGGGGCCCTGGCGCCGACCTGCTGCAGCGGATGGGCGGGACACGTCTCCCGGCGCTGGCGGACGGGTTCCGGCGCGACGCCTTCGGCTATATCGCGGTCATGCGCCTGCTGCCGTTGTTCCCGTTCTGGATGACGAATCTCGCGCCGGCTGCCTTCGGAGTGAAGATGCGGGTCTTCGTCCTTGCTACCTTCCTGGGCCTCCTGCCGGGTGCCCTGGTCTACGCGACGACCGGATCGGGGATCGAGGACGTCGTCGCAGCTCACGAGACCGCCAAGGCCGCCTGCCTGGCGACGGGTGCGCTCGGCTGCGACAGCGCCCTGACGCTGCGGGCCCTGGTCACGCCCAAGATGGTCGCCGGCCTCGCGATGCTCGCCGTGTTCGCCTTGGGCAGCATCCTCTTGAGCCGGCGCGTGCGGAGCGGCTGAGAGTCGTTCTCGAGCCGGCGGCGCCTCTGCGGGCCTCGGTTCGGGGCGGTGGACGTTTTCCGGAGCGTTCAGGGGCACATGCAACCGCGTCGGCTCAGGTACCGTATAGTGCTGACGGGTAAGAGCCTGTATTCCCGCCTCCGAACTTGTGGCGTCACGAACATGTCCTGTGCGAAGGCCGGAAGCGGCTCGAGCTATCGCAGTCTCCACCACGCCGTCCTCCGTCCGCGATATCTGCGCGGAGCGTGATGGGCGTGGCCGTCGATTCCGACATGGCCGCGGCTCCGGTGACCCCGGGCTCCGCCGCGGCGCGCGAGACGCCCGACCGGCGTCCGACGCGCCTCGGCCTGTCCGGGCGGCTGTTCCTCGTCACCGTCGCCTTCGTGGTAGTGGCCGAGGTGCTGACCTACGTGCCGGCGGTGGCCAATTACCGGATCGAATGGATGGCCGACCGGGTCGCGGCCGCGCAGGTCGCCGCCCTCGTCCTCGACGGCCGGACCGGCGAGCCGGTCTCTGAGGCCCTGGAAGCCCGGCTGCTCGCCGGCGTCAACGCGCGAGCGATCGCGGTCCGCGGCGGCGGTGCCCAGCGCCTGCTCGCCATCGAGCCGATGCCCGAGATGGTCGCCGACACCGTCGACCTGCGCGACGTCACCGCCTTGTCGACGATCCGGGGCGCGTGGCGCACCCTGGTCGCCCCGGTCCGCGAGCCGATCCGGGTGATTGGGGAGGGCGGCGTCGGTTTCGACCGCGTCGAGATCCTGCTCGACGAAGCGCCGCTCCGCACCGCGATGATCGACTATGCGCTGCGGCTGCTGGTCTCCTCGCTGATCATCGCCGCCTCCGCGGCCGGCCTGGTCTTCGTGGTGCTGCAGGTGCTGATCGTGCGCCCGGTGCGGCGGCTCGCCACCAGCATCACCGCCTTCGCGGAAGACCCGGAGAATGCCGGCCGGATCATCGCACCGTCCCGCCGGAGCGACGAGATCGGGCAGGCCGAGCTTGCCCTCGGGCGGATGCAGCGCATCCTCGCCGAGCAGCTCCGCCAGAAGCGGCGGCTCGCCGAGCTGGGGCTGGCCGTGAGCAAGATCAGCCATGAGCTGCGCAACCTCCTCACCGGGGCCCAATTGCTGGGCGACCGCCTGGAGGACACCGCCGACCCGATGGTCCAGCGCGTGGCGCCCCGCCTCGTGGCGACCATCGCCCGGGCGATCCGCTTCTGCGAGGCGACCCTCGCCTACGGGCGCGTCGCCGAGCGGTCGCCGCGCCTGACCAGCACGCCGCTCGCGCCGATCCTCTCGGATCTTCCTGATCTCGCCGCGCTGGTGGCGCACCCGGTGGCGGTCCAGGTGGCGGCGAGCGATCTGCGCGTGCAGGCCGATCCGGAGCAGCTCGCCCGGGCGCTGGCCAATCTCGTGCGCAACGCCGTGCAGGCGCTGGACGGGGCCAAGGTCGCGGGCGCCGAGGTGCAGGTCGCCGCCGTCCGCGAAGAGCCGGGCCGGGTGACCATCCTGGTGACCGACAACGGTCCCGGCCTGCCGGCGCGGGCGCGCGAGAACCTGTTCTCGCCATTCCAGGGCTCGATGCGCTCGGGTGGCACCGGCCTCGGCCTGCCGATCGCGGCCGAGCTGATCGGGATCAACGGCGGCACCCTCACCCTCGATGCGGGCGAGGGCGGGGCCCGGTTCCGGATCGTCCTGCCCGAGGGCTGACGCCCTATTCCGCCGCGGCGAGAACGGGCTCGGCGACGCGGATGCCGAGATCCTGCAGCAGGGCGGCATCCGAGTCCGCCTCGTTGTTGGCGGTGGTCAGCAGGCGCTCGCCGTAGAAGATCGAATTGGCTCCGGCGAGAAAGCACAGGGCCTGGGCCTCCCGGCTGAGAGCCCGGCGCCCGGCACTGAGGCGCACGCGGGCCTTGGGCATCACGATGCGGGCCGTGGCGCACATCCGCACCATCTCGAAGGGATCCACCGTTGAAGCGGCGTCACCGAGGGGCGTGCCGGGGACGGCGGCGAGCGCGTTGATCGGCACGCTCTCCGGATGCGGCGCGTGATTGGCCAGCACCTGAAGCATCGCGACGCGGTCGCCAACCCCCTCGCCGAGGCCGATGATGCCGCCGCAGCAGACACCGATCCCCGCCTCGCGCACCCGCTCCAGCGTGTTCAGGCGATCCTCATAGGTCCGGGTCGAGACGATCTTCTCGTAGTAGTCCGGTCCGGTATCGAGGTTATGGTTGTAGGCAGTGAGGCCCGCCTCGGCCAAGCGCTCCGCCTGGCTGGTCGTCAGCATGCCGAGGGTGACGCAGGCCTCCATCCCGAGCCCGCGCACGCCCCGCACCATGGCCAGCACGGAGTCGAATTCCGGGCCGTCCTTCGGGCTGCGCCAAGCGGCGCCCATGCAGAAGCGCGTCGCACCATTGGCCTTTGCGGCCGCGGCCTCGGCGAGCACCGTCTCCACCGGCATCAGACGCTGGCGCGGCAGGCCGGTCTCCTTGTGGTGGGCCGATTGCGAGCAGTAGCCGCAATCCTCCGGGCAGCCCCCTGTCTTGATCGAGAGCAGGCTCGCGCGCTGGACGTCGCCGGGGTCGTTGTGCGCCCGATGCACGCTCGCGGCCCGATGCACGAGATCGAGCAACGGCATGTCGTGGATCGCGCGGATTTCCGTCACGCTCCAGTCATGGCGGATGTCGTGCACGTGCGGGTCGGCAGTTTGGCTCATGGACACTTCTTGAGTGGGATCGGCGAACAAAATCAAGCGCTATGCGCGGCGCACCTTCCCGAACGGGGCGACACCGCCGTCGAGCAGGGTACGGGGAAGCGGGATCCGAGTTTCCGAAAAGATGATGCGGTAACAGAGATTTGGAGCGTGCCGCTGTCGCCGTGGAAAAGCGGCACGCTCGCGCTCAATGCGTCGGCTCGCCGGCAGAGACCTTCGCGGTCCAGTCGTCGAAGGCGATCACCTTCTGGCGCTGCTCGCCCAGGCGGTCGATCCGCAGGACCATCTCGTCGCCGGCCTTCAGGTAGCGCGGCGGCTTCATGCCCAGGCCGACACCGGGCGGCGTCCCGGTGGTGATCACGTCGCCGGGCTCCAGCAGCATGAAATGGGAGGTGTAGGCGACGAGTTGGGGCACGTCGAAGATCATCGTCGCGGTGGAGCCGGTCTGCCGGCGCTCGCCGTTCACGTCGAGGCTCATGGCGAGGTTCTTCAGGTCGGGAATCTCGTCGAGGGTCACCAGCCACGGGCCCAGCGGGCCGAAGGTCGGCGCACTCTTGCCCTTGGTCCAGGTCGGCCCGCGGTCCATCTGCCATTCGCGCTCGGAGACGTCGTTGCAGATGCAGGCGCCCGCCACGTAGTCCAGCGCCTCGTTGGCGTGGACGTAGCTCGCGCGGCGGCCGATCACCACGGCGAGTTCCACCTCCCAGTCGGTCTTGGCCGAGCCCTTGGGGATGATCACCGTGTCGTTCGGCCCGCACAAGCTGGACGGCGCCTTGTTGAAGATGATCGGCTCCGCGGGGATCGGCGAGCCGGTTTCGGCGGCGTGGTCGGCGAAGTTGAGGCCGATGGCGACCACATTGCGCGTGCCGCCGACGCAGGGGCCGAGGCGCGTGTCCGGCGACAGCTTCGGCAGGGACTCGGGATCGAGGGCGCGGAGACGCGCCAGGGAGTCTGGCGCGAGAGCCTGCCCGGCGATGTCGCGCACCAGCCCCGAGAGATCGCGCAGCCCCCCTTTCGCATCCACGAGGCCGGGCTTCTCGTCGCCGCTCGGGCCATGCCGGAAGAGCTTCATTGCCGCGCTCCTTGTCCTTCCCTGATACCGGTCTGCGCCGGTGGCCGGGACCATGGCCGCGCGCCGCCGACGGTGCAAGGGCGGCGGTGAGGGGCGATGGCGTCGCCAGGGTGTCGCACCTTGGCCACACGATGGCTCAAAGTGCACATTCTGGCGCCTATGAAGTTATTGTTTATGTTCGATGGGCTCGTGAATAATTCGGCATTTGATGTGCGGATTAAGATTGCAATATTGGTATCTATGCTCGAATTTTACATGTAACCGCAGATATATAGAATTTCGTCGGGCGGTCCAGAAGAGAGATCGCCGTTGCGATGGACTACTGAAAGCCTGCACCATGCTTCCAATGGCGCCCCACGTGTAAGCAAAGTCGCATCAGGGCGCTCGGCTAAGACAAGCTGTTCGGGGGAAACACATGGGTGGGACAATGCGCGCGGCGGCGTTCGCGGCTTCGGTGGCGTTGCTCGGCCTTGGAGAGGCGCAGGCAGGGGCCTTCGGCATCCGGGAGCAGAGCACCGAGGCTCAGGGTCTCTCCTATGCGGGCGCGGCCGCCGGCTCCGGCGGCGTCTCGTCGATGTTCTGGAATCCCGCGGTCATCACGATGAACCCGGGTTTCGTCGCCGAGCAGAACCTCACGTATGTCGGCCTGTCGTCCGACATCCGGCCGGCGCCGGGCACCAATCCCGGCTTCGCCCGGCTGGGCGGATCCGGCGATATCGGCCAGGGCGCCGTCGTGCCGGCGGGGGCCAGCTCCTACCAGCTGAACGACCGCCTGTGGCTCGGCCTCTCCACCGGTGCCCCCTTCGGCCTCGCGACCAAGCCGAACCAGGCCTGGGCGGGTGAGGTCTACGGGCGCTCGTCCCGGATCTTCTCGCTGGCGATTAACCCGGTGATCGGGTTCAAGGTCAACGAGTGGCTCTCCCTCGCGGCCGGCTCGAACATCGAGTATTTCCGGCTGACGCTCCGGCAGGCCCTGCCGATCCCCGGCTTCCTGCCGACCGTCTATCCGAGCTCGTTCCTGAAGGGCGAATCCTGGGGCGTCGGCTTCACCGCCGGCGCGACCCTGACCCCCCGGGACGGGACCGTGCTGGGCATCGGATACCGTTCCTCGGTGCACCATGACATCGAGGGGGCGATCGGCGTGCCGCTGGTGGCGCTCGCCCCGCTGGCCGGGCAGGTCCGCTCGAGGCTCAACACCTCGGACAAGCTGAGCGTCGGCCTCGTCCAGGCGATCTCGCCCGTTGCCCGGGTCGATCTCGGCTTTGAGTGGGACCAGTGGTCGAGGCTCGGGACGATCGGTATCGTCTCGAACCGCCTCGGGCTGCCGGTGAGCAACCTGCCGCTGAACTACAAGGACGGGTCCACTTACTCGATCGGCGCCGATTACGACGCCGCGCCCAACCTGACGCTGCGGACCGGCTTCGCCTACGAATCGTCGCCGATCGACTTCACGAACCGCTCGGTGCGGCTGCCGGACGGGGACCGTTACATCGCCTCGGTGGGCGCAAGCTACCGCTGGAACGAGCGCCTGACCCTGAACCTCGCCTATTCGCATTTCTTCCTGGACCGCTCCCGCATCCTCGCGGGGATCGGGCGCGACTACAACGTCGGCAACATCGCCTTCGCCGGCGTGGTCGATTCGAGCGCCGACATCGTCTCGGTGGGCTTCCGCTACGTGTTCGGCGCGCCACCCCCGGTCGCCCCGGCGCCTCTGGTGCGCAAGTACTGAGGCGGTTTCCGCCAGCGGCGGTTGCGCCTCAGGAGCGCATCCGCACGTAGGTCCCGGGTGCCGGCCCGAGCGACGGCAGCGCGCCCCCGCCGGGGGCGCGGGCCGGTACCCGCTCGGGGGCCTGCGCCTCGATCCACTGGAACCAGTAGGGCCACCACGAGCCCTTGGTCTCGACGGCCGCCGAGATCCAGTCCTCGAGCGTGCCCTTGACCGGGCCGCCGGTCCAGTAGCCGTATTTCGGCTTCGACGGCGGGTTGATCACGCCGGCGATGTGGCCCGAGCCCGCCAGCACGTAATCGACCTTGCCGCCGAACTTCGTCGAGCCTTCGAACACCGAGATTGCTGGCGCGATGTGATCCTCGCGGGTGGCGAGATTGAAGATCGGCACCTGCACCTTCTTCAGGTCGAGCCGGACGTTGCCCAGCACCATCCTACCCTGGGCCAGCGTGTTCTCCAGGTAGCAGTTGCGCAGGTAGAAGGAATGGTTCGCGGCCGGCATCCGCGTGGCGTCGGAGTTCCAGTACAGCAGGTCGAAAGCCGAGGGCGTCTTGCCCTTGATGTAGTTGTTCACGATGTAGGGCCAGATCAGATCGTTCGGCCGCAGCATGTTGAAGGCGTTGGCCATGCGGGCTCCTTCCAGGTACCCGCGCTCGGCCATGCGCGCCTCGATCTGGCGGATCTGCTCCTCGTCGGCGAAGACTTTCAGGTCGCCCGCATGGGTGAAGTCGACCTGCGTGGTGAGCAGCGTGGCGCTCTTGATCCGGCGGTTGCCCGTGGCCGCCTGCATGGCCAGCGTCACGGCGAGCAGGGTGCCGCCCACGCAGTAGCCCGCTGCCGTCACCTCGCTCTCGCCGGTGGCGACGCCGATCGCGTCGATCGCCGCCTCGATCCCATCGCGCATGTAGGATTCGAAATCCTTGTCGGCGTGCCGGGCGTCCGGGTTCACCCACGAGATGCAGAACACCGTCAGGCCTTGGTCGACCATCCACTTCAGGAAGCTCTTCTGAGGGTTGAGGTCGAGGATGTAGAACTTGTTGATCCAGGGCGGCACCATCAGGAACGGGCGCCGCAGCACGGTCTCGGTGCTGGGTGCATACTGGATCAGCTCGATCAGGTCGTTGCGGAACACCACCTCGCCGGGCGTGACCGCCATGTTGCGCCCGACCTCGAACCCGCTCGGATCGGTCTGGCGCACCCGCAGCTGTCCGCCGCCGGCCTCGAGATCCTCCTCGTACATCTTGAGGCCGCGCACCAGGTTGGCGCCGCTCTCCTGAAGGGTGTGGCGGATCAGCTCCGGGTTAGTCGGCAGGAAGTTCGACGGCGAGAGCATGCTGGTGAGCTGGCGCAGGTAGAACTGCGCCTTGTGGCGCGTGCGTTCGTCGATCCCCTCGGCCTCGTCGACGAGGCTCTCGGCCCAGCGCGACGCGATCAGGTAGCCCTGCTTGATGAAGTCGAAATACGGGTTCGTCGACCATTCGGCATGACTGAAGCGCCCGTCCCGGGGCTCGGGAACCGCCACGGGATCGGTCTGCTGGCCCTGAAGGCGCAGGTAGGTGGAGCCCCAAAGCGCCAGGAAGGCTTGCGACAGCCGCGACTGGGCCTCGGCGCTCCGCTTCGGATCGGAGAGCCACGCCTCGGCGATCTGGCCGAGGGTCTTCACCGCCTCGTTGACCTCCTCGGCCGGGCCGCCCGGCTGCGCCTCGGGCTTGAGCAGGCGGGCGGCGCTGCGCCCTAGCGCCTCGACGAATTGGCCGGCATTGCGCGACAGGGCCTCGAAATCGGGCAGGGGCGCTGCCATGCCGTCCGGAATCGCGCCATTCGTGACGGGTTTCCGAGCGGCAGCCTGGTTCGGCGCCTGCGTTTGCGGGCTCGTCACGCGTGCCTCCCTGTGCGGTGTATCGGCCCGACCGTCGGTGAGCCTCGTTTCCGACAAATTAAGGAGCGAGCGAGAGGTTGCGCCAGCCCGATCGCGGATGTCGCCGAAACATCCGCTCGATCTTCTCATGGTCCTGCGCTCATGCATCGCGCCTTTTTGAACACCGTCACGCCAGCCGATCGGCCGATCGGCGGCTGGGGACCGGCGCGCGGCCTCGCCCTGACGGCCCTGGCCCTGCTGGCCGTGCCGCTCGCGGCCTGTTCGGGCGACGCGGTGCGCACCCTCGCCACCGACGCGGGCTATGGCCCGAGAGTCGTGGCGGCGCCGAATTTCGTGGCCGAATCGCGGGGCCGGGAAACGCCCGACTTCATGCCGGTGGGCGTCGATGCGCCGAAGCGCCCGGTCCGCGCCAAGTCGATCGAGAAGCAGAAGGCCCTGCAGGCCGAACTCGAGGGCGCCCGCGGGCGCAACGAGACCCGCGGGCGCGCCGCCGAGAGCGCCGGCCGCGGCGCCGCGGCCGCGATCAAGCCGGCCCCGGTGGCGCAATAGCCGCCCGGTCCGGCCCGGATTTTTGTGGGTCGGCGGCGGCGCGCAACTCTGATAGAGCGATTCCTTCGCGCGACCGGCATGAACGAGAGACGCCAGATTCGGGACGCGCCGATGGACACGCCGATGACCGACTTCCACCGCATCAAGCGCCTGCCGCCCTACGTGTTCGAGCAGGTCAACCGGATCAAGGCCACCGCCCGGGCGCAGGGCGCCGACATCATCGATCTCGGCATGGGCAACCCCGACCTCGACGCCCCCAAGCACGTCATCGCCAAGCTGTGCGAGACGGCCGGACGCCCCCGCACCGACCGCTACTCGGCCTCCAAGGGCATCGCCGGCCTGCGCAAGGCCCAGGCCGGCTACTACCAGCGCCGCTTCGGCGTGAGCCTCAACCCCGACACGCAGGTGGTGGCGACGCTGGGCTCGAAGGAAGGCTTTGCCAACATGGCCCAGGCGATCACCGCGCCGGGCGACGTGGTGCTGGTGCCGAACCCGAGCTACCCGATCCACGCCTTCGGCTTCCTGATGGCCGGCGGCGTGATCCGCTCCGTGCCCGCCGAGCCGACCCCGGCGATGTTCCCGGCGCTGGAGCGGGCCATGCGCCACTCGATCCCGAAGCCCGTGGCCCTGGTGGTCTGCTACCCGTCGAACCCGACCGCCTACGTGGCGGATCTGGATTTCTACCGGGACCTCGTGGCCTTTGCGAAGCAGCACGAGCTGATCCTGCTCTCGGACCTCGCCTACGCGGAAGTCTATTTCGACGGCAACCCGCCGCCCTCCGTCCTGCAGGTCCCGGGTGCGATCGACTGCACGGTTGAGTTCACTTCCCTCTCGAAGACCTACTCCATGGCCGGCTGGCGCATGGGCTTCGCGGTGGGCAACGAACGCTTGCTGGCGGCGCTCTCCCGGGTGAAGTCGTATCTGGATTACGGCGCCTTCACGCCGATCCAGGTCGCTGCGACCGCCGCCCTCAACGGTCCGGACGACTGCATTCACGAGATGCGCGCCACCTATCGGAAGCGGCGCGACGCGCTGGTGGAATCCTTCGGCAAGGCCGGCTGGACCATCCCGTCGCCCGCGGCCTCGATGTTCGCCTGGGTCCCGATCCCGGAGCGCTACCGGGAGATGGGGAGCCTGGAATTCTCGAAGCTGCTGCTGGAGAAGTCCGACGTGGCGGTGGCGCCGGGCATCGGCTTCGGCGAGTTCGGCGACGAGTACGTGCGCATCGCGCTGGTGGAGAACGAGCAGCGCATCCGGCAGGCCGCGCGCAACATCCGCCGGTTCTTCGACGGCGGCGACAAGACCCTGCACAACGTCGTGCCGATGGCCCGGGCCGTCTGAGGCGCGTCCGGAAGGGACCTCGGCTCGGGTGAGCCCGGGCCGGTTCGATTGTTGCCGCCGGGCGACAGGCTCCGTCAAAGGCGCCGTCGCCCCGCGCCGGAGCTTGTCAGGGCGCATCGCGATGCGCAGGGTCAGGTGCGGGGGTCTTCCCGCGTTCCGAGTGTTGCATGCGCCGCCTCAACCTCATCGCCGCCCTGCTGCTTGCCGCTGCGATCTCGGCCTGCGCGCCGAACCCGATCATCGCCCGGGACCCAGTGCCGGCGCCGGGCCCGATGGATGCCTATCGCTGCGACTCGAAGCCGTTGCCGCTCAACGCCTTCATGTCCGATTGCCGGGCCGTGCCCGTAGCCCCACAGGCGGTCGTCCGCGCCCGCGGCTGACCGGGCCGCGAATTTCCGGTCACCGATCGGTCCGCATGCATCGGACGGGCCGCCCGCGATCGGATAGACTCAAGGCTTGATGCCGGCTCGCCCGGCCCGTTACGGAGCATCGCGTGAGCACCAAGACCCTGATCGCCGCCGGACTGCTCGCCCTCGGCGCCGGACAGGGCGCGTCGGCCGCGGACGCGGTCTACCCGCCCGCCCGGTACCAGCCGCGCGCCTTCGTGTTCGTCGCCCCCAACGGCCCGACGGTTCTGCAGACCGAAGGCGGGTACCAGCCGGTCGTGCCGCCCGGGCGCCCCGATCTCGCCGTGCCGCCGGTCCCGGTGGCCGAGGTGATGAACGGCGGTGGATTCGGCTACACCGGGTTCGACTATTACAACGACCAGCTCACGGAGGGTCGTTTCGGCGCGCAGAGGCGCCCGAAGGAGTACGTGATCGCCCCGTCCTACATCGTGCCGCCGCGCTACTGAGGGCGGCGCCGTCGTCATCGCGCGGCTCCGTGCAGCCGGGGCGTCGGCGACTTTCAATCGCGCGCCGCCCTTCGCTCGATACGGCGGTGCGACGGCCCGCCGTTTACAGGGCGGCCCCCGGGCGGTATCACCCCGGCCCGACACATCCACCTCATTCCCGAAAAACCAGATGCGCGCCGAGATCGAGCAAGCCTCGGATGCCGCCAAGCAGTCTATAGGGCTGCTGAGGAGGCATCTTTGACTGGGATACCGTCGATAAACGCCTCGCGGAGCTGAACGCGGCGTCCGAGAATCCGGACCTTTGGAACGACGCCGAGGCCGCGCAGAAGGTCATGCGCGATCGCCAGCAGCTCGACGAGGCGGTGTCCGCCATCCGCAAGCTGGAGCGCGACCTTGAGGACGGCGCGACGCTGATCGAACTCGGCGAGATGGAGGGCGACGAGTCCTCGATCCGCGAGGGCGAGGCCGCGATCCTCGCCGTCGAGAAGGAGGCGGCGAGCCGGCAGGTCGAGACCCTGCTGTCTGGCGAGGCCGACGGCTTCGACACCTATCTCGAGGTCCATGCCGGTGCCGGCGGCACCGAGAGCCAGGACTGGGCCAACATGCTCCAGCGCATGTATGCGCGCTGGGCCGAGCGTCGGAAATACAAGGTCGATATCGTCGAGTGGTCCGATGGTGAGGAGGCCGGGATCAAGGGCGCCACGCTCCTGATCAAGGGCCACAACGCCTACGGCTGGCTCAAGACGGAGTCCGGCGTGCACCGGCTGGTGCGGATCTCGCCCTACGATTCCAGCGCGCGGCGGCACACGAGCTTCGCGAGCGTCTGGGTCTATCCGGTGATCGACGACAGGATCGAGATCGAGATCAAGGAATCCGATTGCCGGATCGACACCTACCGGTCGTCGGGTGCCGGCGGCCAGCACGTCAACACCACCGACTCGGCGGTGCGCATCACCCACAACCCGACCGGGATCGTGGTGGCGTGCCAGCAGGAGCGCTCCCAGCACAAGAACCGGGCCACCGCCTGGAACATGCTGCGCGCCCGGCTCTACGAGGCCGAGCTGA
Organism: Methylobacterium sp. NEAU K; assembly: GCF_030700285.1. Lineage (GTDB taxonomy): Bacteria > Pseudomonadota > Alphaproteobacteria > Rhizobiales > Beijerinckiaceae > Methylobacterium. Next base: position 252,660 of record NZ_JAUYZJ010000001.1, read on the forward strand.
AGAAGCGCGAGGAGAAGGCCAACGCGGAGGCCGCGGCCAAGACCGATATCGGCTGGGGCCACCAGATCCGCTCCTACGTGCTCCAGCCCTATCAGCTCGTGAAGGACCTGCGCACCGGCACCCAGTCGACCGACCCGGACGAGGTGCTCGACGGCGCCCTCGACCCGTTCATGGAGGCCTCCCTGGCCCAACGGGTCTACGGCGGCGGAGAGGCGGTCGAGGACATCGACTGAGTTGGCCGACGGGCTTCCCCTCCCCAGATCGGGGGAGGGGACAGCCTCCTCAATATCCCAGCGCCGACCCGTCCTTGCGCGGATCTGATCCCGCCACCAGCGTGCCGGCCTTGCGGTCGATCCAGATGATCTGGCCTCCGCCCAGCGGCAGGGGGGCGCGGATGGCCGGGTGGCCGCGCTCTGCGAGTGCCGCCATCACGGAATCGGGAATACCCCCCTCCAGCTCCAGGCTGCCCCCGTAGGCGAAGCTGCGGGGGGCATCCAGCGCCTCCTGCACGTCGAGACTTCGGTCCAGGATGCCGGTGAGCAGCTCGACATGGCCCATCGCCTGATAATGGCCGCCCATGACGCCGAAGGGTGCGATGGCCCGGCCGTCCTTCATCAGCATGCCTGGGATGATCGTGTGCATCGGCCGCTTGCCCGGCCCGACGCTGTTCGGGTGTCCGGCCTCCGTGCGGAACGACAGGCCGCGGTTGTGCAGCAGCACGCCGCTCTCCGGCGCCAGGATGCCCGAACCGAAGCCCTGGAACACCGAGTTGATCAGCGAGAGCGCGTTGCCGTCCCGGTCGACCACGCAGAGGTAGACCGTGTCCTTGTGCGCGCGCCCTTCCGCGACCTCCCGGGCGATCTCGGGATAGATCTCCGGCGCCCTTGCCCGGCCCATGTCGATCGTCCCGTGGGCGGCGGCCTTCCAGGCATCCGAGAGCAGATGCTCCACCGGCACCTTCGCGAGCGCGGCGTCCCCGAACAGGACGTCGCGGTGGTGATAGGCCTGCTTGCAGGTCTCGGCGAAGAGGTGAAGCCGGTCGAGGTCCGACAGCGCGCCCACATCGTAGTGGGAGAGCACGTTGAACATCATCAGCGCGGCGAGCCCCTGGCCGGCGGGCGGGCACTCGTAGACGTCGTAGCCGCGGTAGCGGGTCGAGACCGGCACGACCACGTCGGGCCGCGCGGCCGCGAAGTCGTCGAGGGTGTGCAGGCCGCCGAGTGCGGTGAGGCGGCCGACGATGTCTTCGGCCACCGGCCCCGCGTAGAAGCCGCGCGGGCCCGCTTCCGCGATTCGCCGGAGCGTCGCTGCGAGCTTCGGCAGGCGGAAGACGCTGCCGATCGCCGGGGCTTGGCCGCCGGGCAGGTAGGTTACGGCGGCGTAGGGGTCGCCGGCGACCCGGGGCACGCAGCGCTGCCAGTCCCAGCCGACCCGCTGCTGGATCACGAACCCGTCCTCGGCGTAGCGGATCGCCGGCTGGAGCAGCTCGCCGAAAGAGCGGGTGCCGTATTCGCGCACCAGCAGGTCCCAGGCACCGATCGCGCCCGGCACGGTGACGGCGTGCGGCGAGGTCGGTGTGATGGCGATTCCATGCTCCGCGTACCAGTCCGGCGTCGCGGCGGCGGGCGCCCGCCCCGAGCCGTCGATCGCGATCGGCACCGAGGCGCCGGCGGGGGCGTAGAGCGCGAAGCAGTCGCCGCCGATGCCGGTCATCAGCGGGTCGACCACGCATTGCACGGCCACGGCCGCGATCCCGGCATCGACGGCGTTGCCGCCTGCGCGCAGGACCTCGATGGCCGCCAGCGTCGAGAGCGGGTGCGAGGTCGCGACCGCGGCATTGGCGGCGTAGACCGGTGAACGCCCGGGTGCGGAGAAGTCTCTCACGGGAAAACCTGCCTTGTCCGATCGATTCATATGGGTCTCCTCCCCGGTCGACCCCCGGGCAGGCCCGCAGGTCATGGACCACCCACAGGGAGACGGAAGACCTTCGGCTCGACCTTATCAAAATGGCAGGTCCGGTGGGCTCGGGAAGTGGACGATCGGTGCGATTGAACTCATCGGACCCTCTGCCCGGTGGATAGAGCCAAGCCGCGTCGGCCGCCATCCGGTGCGCGGCATCCGCCGAGCCGGCAGGACAAGTCATGCCTGTCTAAGCAATGATGAGGCGGCGCAGACCGTAAGATTCCAGTACAGGTCAGCGCTTGATCGAAATATTTTTCCGACATAATCAGCGTGTATCGTCAGGAACGGCAGAAAAATCGATGCGCTTGGTTATTCTCGCAGCCGCTGCTGCCTGCAGTGTGATCCTGGGCCCGATGCCCGTCTCCGCTCAAGACCATGCGCCGGGCGATCCAAGACGCAACCAAGCCGCGAAGCTCGCGGGGCTCGCGGGTTTCGTGAACCTCGAGTGCCCGGGCCTGCGCAGCGATCCGGCCCGCCTCAAGCAATCCGTCGAGGCGATGGGCGTGGACGCCGCGAACCTGGAGCAGGGCGAACTCCTTCTGGCGGCGAACGCCTATATCGAGGCGTACCGACGGGATGTCCCGGCAAGCTGTCGAAAGGCCGAGGCAATGTTCGGACCTGCGGGTTCGATCATCCCCGGCATGGTCGTTCCCCGGTAGACCCGACCGGGGATTCGGCCCCCGGCCTTGACGGGGCTGCCCCATCCCGGGTGACCGCGATATGCAGGAGGTGGGCGAGACTGCTGGCCCCCAGCTTCTGCTTCATGCCCGACACGATGGTCGACACATTCCGGCGGCTCATCGACAGGCTGTTGGCGATCGCTGCGTTCGTCTTGCCTGATCCCAGAAGCGACAGGATCTGCAGCTCGCGCGCCGTCAGGCGCGAGAGGGGCGAAGACTTCGGGCCCCCGTTCAGCACGGCGATCCGCATCGCGAGATCGTGGGACAGGAAACTGTGCCCGGCCCCCACCGCCTCCAACGCCTCATGGAAACGCGCCACCGCGGTGTCCTTCAGGACGAAGCCATGCGCCCCACACTCGATGGCCCGCGCGACGATCACCGGATCGTCGTGCATGCTGAAGGCGAGGATCCGGGTCGCCGGCTCGAGTGCCCGCACCCGGCGGATCAGCGAGAGGCCGGAGAGCCCCTGGTCCCGGAAGCTGAGGTCGGTCACGACGAGGCCGGGACGGTACCGGTGGAACGTTCGGTAGCCGGACACAATGTCCGACGCCTCGTAGACGGTCCCGACGCCCGCATCCTCGGCCAGGCGACGCAGGCCGCTGAGGACGACAGGGTGATCGTCGACGATCAACATCTCGGCGCGGGTGCGCGGTACGACCCGCACCGCGGGACGGTGGCACAGGGTCAGGTCCGTGCTCACGGCTCGGTCCCCAGGACCGGGCGGGGCGCGGCCAGCCGCACCAGCGCGCCCGCGTGGTCGGCACCCTGGCTGCGGGCATTGTAATAGTGCTGGCACATCTCTCCGTAGAGGCTCTTCCGGCGTCCGCGCTCGGCCGCGATCCCGCCGAGCCCGTCGAGGATCGCGCGGTAATCCTCTCGGATGCCGGCTTCCGCAAGCATCCGGCCGAGCTGGACGGTGCGGTTGGCGATCATGCGCGGATCCTCGATGAAGCCGTCGCGGGCGCGGGCGACGGCGGCGCCCATCGCGCGAACGCGGGTCTCGTCCGCGGCCAGGGCGTGCCCGGCCTCCCGCCCCGCCAGCCAGCGCGCCGGATCCGTCCCGTTCGTGGGCGAGAGCCAGGACGGCAGGCTGCTCTCCGCGGTGTTGGCGACCACCGCGCCCTCCGCGTCGGCGCGATCGTCCGAGCCCCGGTCGCAGGCGACCAGCGCGAGCAGGAGCGCGTAGGATACGGCCTGGCCGGGACCGATCCGGCTCATCGGGGCCTCACGCCTCCATTCGCCCGCAGATCGACCGCCGCAGCCCGCGACGGCTCGCCGCCCGGCCTCGCCGCGAGGACGCCGCGGGGGCCCTCCGCCACCGGGAGGCGCGCGGTCTCCCGCAGGGTGGAGAGATCGATCACCGACACGTCGTCCGAGAACCAGTTCGCCACGTAGGCCCGGCTGCCCGCCACTGCGACGCCTTCGGGATAGGGGCCGACGGCCACGGTCGCGACGATCCCGAGCCCTGCCGCATCGATCACCGTGACGGCGGCCGCGTGCTGGTTTGTGACGAGGATCCGGGCGCCGTCCGCGGTGACGGCGACCCCATAGGGCATCCGGCCGGCGGCGACCGTGGCGCGGGCCCGCAGCGTGTCCGTGTCGATAACCGTCAGGTCACCGCTGCGCACGTTGGCGACGTAGAGCCGGGTCTCGTCCGGGTCGAGGGCCAGCGCGAACGGCGCGTCGCCAGTCGGGACCACGGCGATCCGCGTCATCGTCCCGGTGTCGACGACACTCACCTGCCGGCTCTCGCGATCGGCGACGTAAAGCCGTCCGCGCCGGTCGAGGACGAGGTGGGCCGGCACGTGGCCGACCGCGACAGTGCCCTCCACGGCCCCGTCCACGCAGGAGACCCGCAGGATCCGGTCCCCCGACCAGTCGCCGACGAAGAGGCTCGCCCCGTCCGGGCTCGCCGCGAGGCCGAAGGCCTGGGCGGGGACCGGGACCCGGCGTGGCGGCTTGCCGGGTTCGATCACCGTCACCGCCCGTCCGTCCGGGTGCGTGAGGTAGAGCCGCCCGGCGCGGTCGGCCGCCGCCGTGATCGGCGCCTGGTCGACGGGGGTTCGATCCGCCACTTGCACGGCCTCGATCCGCGCGAGTTCGGCCCCCTTCTGGCTCACCACCCAGACCGGATCGGACAGGGCCGGGGTGGCGGCGAGCAGGAGGAGCAGCAGCGGCAGAATGTGCGAACCCTGTCGCCGTTCCGATGGAGCGGACACGGCTTCCAAATCCTCGTGCCGACGGGCACTTCGCCGAACCGGCTGCCTCTTCGACGACGAGCGCTCGCGCTGGATCATGGGGTCGCCCGGCCCTCGACGGTCGCCTTCAGCCCTTTGAGACCGTCCGCAAAGTAGCGGTTCATCGCCGTGCGCCCCGCCTCGTCGCTCAGGCCGTCCGGCGGCTCGTTGCCCGTATCTCCCCGGTAGAACCGGCCGATCCAGGACACCCTGGAGCCCGTCCCGTCCGGCGTGACGGTCAGCGTCGCGGAGTAGGACGAGACCGGGAGCGCCTTCAGGTCCGGGTCCGACATCCGGTAGGAATAGGTCCGGCCGTCGCCCAGCCACTCGTCGAGGCCCTCGACGAGCGTGCCGCCGCCCTTCAGCGTCACCGTGCGGGTCGTGCCCTCGACATTGCCGCCGCTGGCCTCGGCCTTGGCCACGTCGGGATGCCAGCGGGCGATGCCGCCGAATTCGCCGGCCACCTTCCAGACGGCCTCGGGAGGTGCCGGGATGGTGATCGACTGGTCGATCTTCTGAGGGGTCGGCCCGTGCGCGAGGGCGACGGTGGCGAGGCAGATCAGAGAGAGGCTGATGGGCAATCGCATGGTCATGTGCTGATCGGTCCTGCTCGTTGGACGTTGGGGCCGACGCGTCGATGGCGCCTTTGCAGCGGGCCGGCGAGGTAGGCGAGGAGCGTGAGGGCGAGGGCGGTCGCCCCGAGGGCGGGCCGCGGATCGAACTGGCCCGGCAGCGGGCGCGGCGTCGCGGCGGCCAGAAGCGGCCCGGCGAGGCCGCCCGGTCCGTCGAGATGGGCGTAGGCGAGCCCGGTCTCCGCGGCGAGGCGCTTCAGGTAGGGCTCACGCACCGAGGCGAGGTGCTCGGTGCCGGGGGCGGCGCGCGCCCCGAAGGGCGCGTTGCGTGGGTTGTAGCCCTCGCGGGATTCCGCGTCGGCGGGCGGCGGCCCGGAACGGTTCTCCTGCTGGACGTCCGTCTCGCTCAGGAAACCCGTCTCGCGGCCGCGGTCGTCGAAGCGCGGGATCGGCGAGAGGCCGTAGCCCCCCGTGCCCACGATCAGGCCGCGCACCGCCCCAGGCTTGCCGTCGAAGGTAGGGCCGCCCGAGGCCGGGAGCGGCGGCGTCTCCTGACCGTCCGAGACGAACAGGAGGTCCGCATCGATCTCCTGGGCCATGGCGACCGACCGGAACAGACCCGCCGCGATCCGGCTGTCGCCCTCCCAGGCCATGCGCGGATCGAGGGCCGCGAGGGCGCCGTCGAGGGGCGCGAAGTCGGCGCAGACCTCCACGGGCGTGAACAGCAGAAACGGCCTGCGGTCGGTGAACAGGCCAAGCGCCACCCGCGAGCCGCAGGGCAGGTCGGGCAGCAGCGCCCGAAGCGCTGCCTTCGCCGTCTCGATGCGGCTCGCCGGGCCGGCGGCGGCGGGGTAGTCGCGCACGCTCATGCTGCCGGTGATGTCCACGACGGCGAGCACCGCCACGCCCGTGCGCGTGATCGACAGGGGTGGTGCGACGTGCGCCGCGAGGGCGAGGATGAGGGCACAGGCCAGCGCGCGGAACCGCCCATCCCGCAGGTTGCGCGCCACGACGGGCAGGATGGACGGCCCCAGGTTCACGGGCCGCCCCGCGGCTGGCCGGGGATATCGGTCCAGATCTTCTTCGGCTCGGCCCGCAGCTCGTCGCCGGACGCGCGGTCGAATTCCGGATAGTCGCGCACGAGGCGCGAGGCGACGTCGAGGTTGTACTTGGCGTCCCAGAAATCCGGCCGCGCCCGGAGCGCACGGCGGTAATCCTGGCGCGCCAGCGTCACCATGGGCGCGGCCCTGTCGAGGTCCCCCCGGCCGATCAGGGCGAAGGCCTGCCGCATCCGGGAATTGCCGACGGCATAGCGGGCGCGGGCCGCTTCCGGTGCGGCACCCGCCCGGTCCAGGGCGTCGATCAAGGGTTCGGTCTCGCCGAGGCGATCGCGGGCGGCGAGGAAGCGGATCCGGGCCAAGAGCAAGGCCGTCCTGGCCTCGGGGGATACGGACACGTCGCGCCCGAATTCGAGGGCGGCGATCCGTCCGTCGTCGCGCCTGGCGGACCAGCCCGCGATCGCCAACGAGAGCGCGGTTCCGGTGAGCGCGAGGGGCAGGGCGACCAAGAGACCGGGGCGGAGGCGGCGCCATGCGGCCGCGGCGCCATCGCGATGCAGGACCGCGAAACGCCGCCGCGCGCGGATGTCGCGGGCGGAGACCAGGCTCATGCGGCCTCCTCTCGTATCGGCCGTGATGCGGCCTCGGCGCCGTCCCGGCTCCGGTCGGCCGGTGGCGCGGAGGCGAAGTCGGCTTCGGCGAGCTTGGCGAGAGCGAGCACCGCGAGGCCCAGCGCGGCGAGCGCGTAGGCGAGCCCGGTCAGATCGCGCCAGGGACGCTCCTCGACGAAGGGGATCGGGTCGCGCTCCAGCGCCTCGATCTGTCGGACCGCTGCCGCGACCGCCTCGGCGCCCTCCGCCTCGAAGACCCGGTAGGGCACGCCGAGGCCGCGGAAGAACAGGTCGAGATGGCGCTCGGGCGCGGCCTGCGGCGTGTCCTCGCCGGCCGGCCGATCACCGATTCCGGGGGATCCCTTGGTCCGCAGGAACAGCCAGTACAGGTTGGGCCGGATCCGGCTGACCGCCGCGCGCAGCTGGTCCTGGATGCGCGGGTCGATCACCGCAGCCCCGTCGGAGACGAGGACGAGCGCCCGCGAGGCGCCGACATCGCTCCCGAACTGCGCCAGGGCCATGCCGAGGCCGCGGCCGATATTGGTGTAGTCGAGGCCGGGCCGGTCGATCGCCGCGATCGCCGCGCGCACCGCTCCGTGCCGGTCGGTCATCGGCATCACCAGCATCGGCGCGGTGGAAAAGGCGGTGACCGCGAAGAGGTCGTGGGGGCGGGCGCCGACGAAGTCGCCGAGGATGCGCCGCGAGGCCGCCGCCTTCGATTCCTCCGCGCCGGAGGGCTGCCGCCCGGCGAAAGTCTCGTTCATGCTCCCGGACCGGTCGATCAGCAGGGAGACCTGCGCGCCGATCCCGATGCGGGTGATCCGCGCCCCCGTGCGGTAGGGCCCGGAGAGCGCCGCGATCAGGCCGGCCAGGGCGAGGAAGCCGGCAAACCTGATCGTCCGGCCGATCGCGGTCGAGAGCGGGTCCGCAGGTGCGGCGGCGCTGGCGGGTACGCCCGCGCGGCGCTGTGCGGAGAGCATCAGCGGCAGGAGTGCCAGGGGCAGGAGCCACAGCATCCAGGGGGCAGTGGCACCGAGGCGGGCAGAGAGGTCGCTCACGGCCTCACGCCCTCCGTTCGGCGGCGGCGAGACGTGTCAGCACGGCCTCGGCCTCGGCGCGGGGCCACGTCGCGCGGGCCTCGGCGATACGGCCCCCGAAGAAGGCGAGGCGCGAGGCCTCGAAGAAGCGCCTGAGGCCGGCAGCCTGCTCTCGGAAGGCGGCGTGGCGGTCGAGGAAGGCGCCGAGATCCTCGGCCAGCACCCGCCGGCCGTCGGCTTGGTCGAGACCGCGGTGGAGCGCCAGCAGCGCCCCGCGGTAGGCTTGATCCGGATCCGGCGCCCGCTGCCGCCGCAGCGCTCGCAGGGCGGCGGCAAAGGGTCGGCCCCGACGCCGACGGAACGGCCCCCAGGCCCGGTCGTGCGCCGTCGCCAGCGCCGCCACGATGGCGAGGGCACCGAGACCTGCCGCGCCGGCGAAAAGCGGGCGGGACGCGATGCGCTCCCCGCGGCCGTCCGGGCGCAGGTACTCCGCCGGGTCCTCGCGCCGCTGGGGCTGCACTTCGCGCAGGGGCGAGACGCCGAGGCTCCAGCCCGGGACCTGGACGGTGGCGGTGCTCACGCCTCCGGCCGACGGGCTCGCCAGCGTCACGGCGAAGCCCGGCACCTCCAGGGTGCGCGCGTCGAGGGCGGCGTAGAACGCCTGATAGGTGAGGCGCAGGCGCACGCGCCGGACCGCGCCCGAAGCGGTCTCGTCCAACGCGATCGTGCGCAGGTCGAGCCAGTAGGTCACCGGTCCCGGTTGAGGCAGCGAGGCGCGCTGCAGGCTGAAGCCGGGATCGGCCAGGATGTCGACCTGCGCCTCGACCAGATCCCCGAGGAATACGCCGAAGGGCCGGGGACTGCGCACCTCGACGGAGCGCAACTGTGCGTCGGCGAGTCCGGCGGACAGGAATAGGAGCGCGAGCGACGGGGGGAGGGCGCGCGTGCGCATGGTCAGGTGGTCATCAGGTGGCGGGTGAGCGCCGGCGCGTCGAACCGGTCCGCGAGGCGGAAGGGGCGCCGGGCGAAGGGCGCGGCGGCGCGCTCCAGCGCCTCGACCCGGGCGCGCTCCCGCGCGATCCAGGACCGGCGCAGGCTCGGACGCAGGAAGACAACGCGGCGCCCGGCCCCTTCGAGGTCGTCGAGCTCGACCAGCCCGAAGGCGGGCAGATCCTCGGCCTCGGCCGGGTCGGCGAGCAGGATCGGGATGGTGTCGTGCGGCGCGAGCGCCGCGAAAACCCGGCCGATCAACGCGTCGGGCCAGCGAAAATCCGAGGCCACGAACACGAGCTTCGGGCGGCCGGCGATCTGCCGCGCGGCATCGAGCATCCCGCCGGCGCTCCGTCCCGTGCAGGTCGCCCCCTCGACGCGCTCGGCAACGGCGAGCGCCGCCGACCGATGGCGGGTCGCGGGCAGGTACAGGTCGGCGCGCAGGGCCGAGTCGCAGCCGATCAGGCCGAAACCGTCGCCGACCCGCGTGGCCGAGACGGCCAGCGCCCGGCAAAGATCGCCTACGAGCCGCATCCGGCTCGCGGTGCCGCAAAAGCTCATCGAGGCGGAGAGGTCGACCAGGATCCAGATCTCGACGGCGGCGCGCGCCTCGAATCGGCGCACGTGCACGCCCTCGAACGGGTCGCGCAGCGTGGCGCGCACGTCGATGCGGCGCGCATCCGGCAGGCGCAGGAATGGGACCTGATCGCGGAAAGTGCCCGATCCGCCCGCGTCCCGTCCCCGGTGGATCCCGGCCCGGCTGCCGCGGGGCCGCCTGCGTGGCACGTAGATGATCTCGGTCGTGCGCTCGTCGCTCACGGGGCCGGCACCGTCTCAAAGACTGCCCGGCAGAGCGCCGGCACGATTTCGTCGCGCCGCATCTCGTGCACGGGCTCCAGGAACACCCGGTGCGCCATGACCTCGGGGAAGACGGCCCGGACGTCCTCCGGCCCCAGCCAGTCGCGGCCCTCCAGCCAAGCCCGCACCCGGGCCGCGCGCACCAGAAACGCGACGCCGCGCGGCGAGGCACCGCCTTGCACGAGCGCTGCGGTGTCGAGGCCGGGGAGCCGGATTCCCGCCTCGGCGGGCCGCACCAGCGCCTCCCAGAGGGCGACGACATAGGCCTCGATCGCCGGCTCGGCCCGGACCGCGTGCTGGATCATGCCGGCGATCCCGCCGATCCGGTGATGGTCGAGGACGCCCTCGGCGACCTCGGCGACGAGCCGATCGGTGTCGTGGAAGCGCGGATCGAACACGAGGGCCCGGCGCACGGTCGGATCCCGGGGGGCATCGAGCCCGATCTCCATGAGGAAGCGGTCGCGGGCGGCGGCCGGCAGCTCGAAGGTCTCCTCCCGCTCGACGCGGTTGCGGTCGGCGAAAACCTGGAGGTTCGGGAACGCGTAGGTCCGGCCGAAGGCCTGGACGCTGCGCTCGGCCATCAGGCGCAGGAGCAGGGCGTGGACCTGCGGGCGGGCCCGGTTGATCTCGTTGAAGAAGAAGACCGAGAGGTCCTCGGCCCGGGCCAGCACCGGGCCGGGATCGATCCGCGGGCGCCCGTCCGGACCGAGATCGGTGTGGTAGATCAGGTCGGTCGGCATCATGTCGACCGTGCCCTCGACGCGCTCGTAGCCGCCGCCCAGCGCCCGAGCCACGGCCCGCAGCAGCGTGGTCTTGCCGACGCCGACATCGCCTTCGAGCATCACGTGCCCCCGCGCGAAGACCGCGATCGTCACGAGGCGGATCGCACGCTCCTGGCCGACGATCGCCTTAGCGACCTCCGCCTCGAAGCGCGCGGCCGCGGCCCGCCAGTCGGTGAGCACCCTGTCGCCGGGACCGAGGTCGTTCATGTCATGGGGCCTCCACGCGGTGGCCGGGGCTCGTGGCCCGGAACGGACGGAGACCGGATCCGGCACAGCTGCGCGGACCCGGCCCGGGTCTGAATTAAAAGAGTTCAGTTCGCCGAGATCTTGGCGACGTCGTACTCGAACTTGCTGGTCTTCTTCGCGTTCTCGATGCGCTTCCTGTTGCGCTCCTCCATCTGCTTGATGGACTCCGCCTGCTTGCTGACCTCCTTCGGGTCGTGCTTGGGATCGTACTTCGAGCCGGCGACCTTCTCGGGGAAGCCGGGCTTGGGCTGCCAGCAATTGCCGGGTGCCTTGCAGGACTGCCCGTCATAGGCCAGCGCCGGCACCGCGAAGGTCGCTCCCGCGATCAGCATCGCTGCCGTGATCAATCCACGCATCGTCGATTCCTCCGTCTCTTCTAGGCTCGGCCGATCGGGCCGTTTGCTCGCGCCGTCTCCGCGGGGCGCGACTTGCCGAGAACGCTCAGTCCAGAGGCTTGCACTGGCCGGGCTCGTCCTTGGCGAAGGTTTCGCCCTCCTGGAAGGGCTTGAAAGTCCTTTTCTGCTCGTCGTCGAGCCAAGCGGCATCTTTCGCCGGGCCGGTATAGAGATGGCGGATCCAGGCGATCACTTGCAGCATCTCGTCCGGATTGAGGTCCTCGTTGTGCGGCCCCATCATCCCGTTTGCGCCGCCCCAGAGGGTCGCGAACAAACCGATATCCTCGGTATTGGCCGGGTAGGTCCAGTAATTGTCGTTCAGGCCGGGCCCGACCTTGCCCTCGCCGAGGTGACCGTGGCAGCCCGAGCACGAGGTCGAGAACAGGCTCTCGCCATTGCGCAGGCAGGACTTGTCGCCGCTGTAGATGTTCTTGCCGGTCTGGAAGAAGGTCTTGACTGCCGGGGTGTCCCGCCCCCCGGGCTTGCCCTCGGCCGTGTCCATCGCCTCGCCGGTGATGGTGTTGTGGAAGACGATGCCGGATCGTGAACCGGCCTGAGGCTGTGACAGCGCGGCGGTGGTGGTCGCAGCGGCGAGGAAGAGGAACGCAATGCCGAACGAACGAGTGGTGAGCATCTTCGACGGGGTTCTGAACGTTTAAATCGGCGGCCCGGTCGCACAAGGCTGGGCCGGGCGAGTGCGGCGGCGGAAGAGGGCCCTCAGTTCGAGGCGGCGACGGGTACCCCGTCCTGCTCGAGGATCGCCGCGATCGCGGGCCGCGCACCCTCGATCCCGGCATCCAGCGCCCTGCGCAGGATCTCGTCGTCCTTGCGCACGCCCATCGACTGATCGAAGAGTTGCGGCACCTTGCGGCCGTCGCTGCCGATCGTGTCGTCCGGCACCAGCGTCATGCGCAGGGGCACGGCCGAGTCCTTGACGTAGCGGGCCACGTCCGGGGCGAAGGCGACGCCCACGCCGGCCTTGTCGGTGGCGACCTCGCTGACGATGCGTGCCGGGTCGATCTGGGTGTATTGGTTGCGCGGCGAGCGGAAATTCACCAGCGAGTAGAGGTAGGCCATGTCCTCCTCGTACCGGCCGATGTCCTTGAGCATCGCCTCCCCGGGTGAGCCGAACGGCACCACCATGTGGTCGAGCCTCTTCAGGCGGGGGTCGGACCAGGACTTCACGTCGAGGTCCTTGTCGGCGCGGGTGATGAAGACGTAGCCGCTTCGATAGTAGGGCTTCGTGGTCAGCACCCGCGAGTCGTCGCTATCGAGGCCGACGACCACGTCGCAGATCCGCTTCTCCAGGCCGTCGCGCACGAGGTAGATCGCCGGCTTCGGGAGCCAGACGAAGACGGGCTTGCGCCCCATCGCCTCCGCCACCGCAACCGCCACCCGGTTCTCCAATCCGGAGCCGTCCCGCATCGAGAGCGGCGGCTGCTTCTCGGAGGCGCAGATGCGCAGGGTCGTAGGGTCGGCGGGCGGTGCCGCCGCAGGCTTGCCCCGATCCGACTGAATGGCCTGCGCCTCCGATTCCTGACCCGGCGCCTGTCCGGCGGTCAGGACGGCCAGCGCCAGAACGGTTGCGACCGCGGCGGATCCGGAGGCGCGTGTGCGTGCGCGCGTGCGCGACATGGGCGTTTGTCCCTGCAGTCGATGCGCTTCATGTTGGTTCGCGGGGCGGGTCGGCCGGGACATTGCGTGTCCCGGCCTCCTCTTGCCCCGGCGGATTCCCCGCCGGCCCACACGGCCGACGGGATCCATCGTTCGGCAGTCCGCCTCGGCGGCTTACTTGGCCGCGTGCTGCTCGTATTCTCCGACGTTCGGATCGTCGTACGGCCCCTTGCCGTCGAGGGAGAACACGATCACGCCGCCACCCATCTGGGTGTAGTTGGCGAGCTTCTTGAAGGCGCCGACCGCACCGAGACCGGCAGTGGGATCCGCAAGATCGAACACCAGGCCCACACCGGGCCAGCCGCCGACGCCGTAGTTGATGGCGACGTACTGCACGCCCTTGTGCGTGTAGGTGATCGGGTAGCCGATGGCCCCCGACGGCAGCTTGAACTTCCAGAGGAGGTCGCCGTTGTCGGCGTCCCGAGCCTTGATGAAGCCGTCGAGCGTTCCGTAGAAGACCAGATCGCCGGCGGTGGCGGTGGTGCCGCCCCAGACCGCGAAGCGCTCCATCTTCTCCCAATTGAACTTGCCGGTGATCGCGTTGTAGCTCTTGATCTGGCCGAGTCCCTCGTAGTTCTGACGATCGCCCTTCGGACCCGGATACATGTTCAGCGTCGCACCGACGAAGAATTGGCCCGCCCGATAGGGCAGCATGAACGGCTCCCAGTCCATGCAGATGTGGTTGATGCCCATGTAGAAGGCCTGACGCCTCGGATCGTACGAATCGTGGCCCTGGTTGTGGTAGCCCATCGCCGAGGGGCAGATGTCCTTCGCGAGGTGATCCATCCGGGTGCCGTATTCCGGATCGCGGACCGGCGTACCCGCCTTTAGATCCACCGACTTGAACACGTTGACCGTCTCGTCGATCTTGTTGGCCGAGACCAGCGTGCCGTCGGTCCGGTCGAGGGTGTAGACGATGCCGTTGCGGTCCGGGTGGGTGAGGAGCTTCCTCATCTTCCCGTCCTTGTCCTTCTGCTCGGACAACATCATCACGTTGACGCCGGCGTAATCCCACTCGTCGTGGGGCGTCTTCTGATAGCCGAACTTGGCCTCGCCGGTATCGGCATCGCGGCCGAAGATCGTCATCGTCCATTTGTTGTCGCCCGGACGCATGGTCTCGTTCCAGGGCGCGGGATTGCCGGTGCCGAAGTAGATCAGGTTGGTTCCCGGGTCGTAGGCATATCAGCCCCAGTTGGTGCCGCCGCCGATCTTCCAGGCGTCGCCCTCCCAGGTCGAGGTGCCGAGCCCCTTCTGGCCGTAATGGGCGTTGTGGATGTTGAAGTCCTTGGCGAGAAGCAGGTCTTCGTCCGGACCCGTGGCGTAGGCCCGCCAGACCTGCGCTCCGGTCTTGACGTCGTAGGCGGTGAGGTAGCCGCGCACGCCGAGTTCGGCACCCGACGACCCGACGATCACTTTGTCCTTTACCACATAGGGGGCGATGGTGAGGGTCGAGCCGACCTTGATGTCGGAGTTCTCGACCTTCCACACCGTCTCGCCGGTGTTGGCGTCGAGGGCGGCGACGTTGCCGTCGAGCTGGGTCTTGAGGATCAGCGGCGGCGTCTTGCCGTCGCCCGGCCAGTAGGCGAGGCCGCGGTTGACGAGGTCGCAGCAGGCCACCGAGCGCGCAGCCGGGTTCTGCTTGGGCTTGTCCTGCCACAGGATCTTGCCCGGGTCGTCGAGGCCCAGCGCGAACGTGTTGTTGGGGAACGAGGTGTGGATGTACATTTTGCCGTCGACGACGAGCGGCGCCCCCTCGTGGCCGTTGAGCAGGCCGGTCGAGAATGTCCAGGCCGGCCGGAGCTGCTTGACGTTGTTTTTATTGATCTGATTCAGATCGCTATAGTTGTTCGAGTCGTAGTTCTTGCCGGGCATCACCCAATTCGCGTCGCTCTTCGACTGCGCGATGAGCTTGTCGTTGGCCATAGCCGAGACCGACGGCGCGAGCGCCAAGATCGCCAGCGCCGACACCGAATTCCGTAGCCTGATCATCCTGCGTCTCCTCTCCGGACTGCCGCGCCTCTAGGCCTCGCAATCGTCGTGATATCGTTTCTTCAAGGGCGCGATGGCCGAGCGTTGATCCGTCTTATGTTCGCGAAATCCCGCCTTAGAATAAGTATTGCTTTGACTTATGAAAGACTTATTATCATAATCGCGCCTATCAATCCTTGCACGATGTGCGGGACGTGTCTTTAGGACTTGACGCGTTTTTTCCGGGAGGATCCGGCAACGGCAGACATCAATCTGGTACCTGCACATGGAGCTTGGCCCGTCCTCGCGGCGCGTCTCAGATTTGGACCGGGGCGGAGGCCGGGATCCGGGACGGGATGCCTCGGGGAGGCCAGCATGGGGCGGCGGCGTGGCTGATCGGCATACCTTCGATATCGAGTTCCCTTACGGCTCCGCGCTTCTGATCGAGGGCCGATTGCGTGATCTGTTGCAGGAGCAAATCCGGTGACGCCCGGCAGCGGGGTCGAGCGGCGTTGCTGCTGAGGGCGGCGGTTCAGGATCGACGATGGGCAAGGGCGCCCGGCGGGAGCGCCGTCCTGCCTTCGCGGCGAAGGTGGCTTCGGGCGCCCTTCAGGGCGGGAAGAACCTGGCCGATACCGCCTGGCATCCGCGATGTTCGGCCCAAGCGGGCTCAAGGCCTGGAAAGCTCAGCTTCGTGACGCGGGGATCGGAACCGCGCCGCGGCCGGCGATACCGGCCGTCGACCTGAAGTCGCTGCACCGTAAGATCGGCGCCTGGACGCTGGCCGACGATGTTTGTCCGGCGTGGCCGGCAAGGCCGGTCTGCTGCGCGCGAAGCGATCATCGATCGCCGCCATGCCCTTCCCGTCGCCCGGCGGATCAAGGCGCTCGGAAACGGCCGGCGCACCTGGACGAGCGGCATCGCGAACGCCCTTTTGCAGGAAGCCGGATGCCGGGGATCGCCCGCATGAGGACGGGATCGACATCGGCCGCCAGCATGTCGCGACGTTGATGGAGCGTCCGAGCATCGAGGCGCTCGCAGCGCCGAAGGAACGGCGCTACATCGGAGCGAGAATCGCGAAGGATCCCCGATGAAGCGCCTGCTCGCCGCTCCCCTTTCAGCTTCCGCTGCCGCACTTCCCGCCGTGCTCGCGCTGCTGCCGCAGGCGGCGCTGGCCCATCCCGGCCACGGCGCCGCGACCGGTGCCGAGGCGGGCTTCCTGCATCCGCTGATGGGTGCCGACCACGTGCTCGCGATGGTTGCGGTCGGCCTGCTGGCCACCCTGCGCGGGGGACGGGCGCTCTGGGCGCTGCCCCTGTCCTTCCTGGCGCTGATGAGCGCGGGCGCCGGGCTCGGCATGGCGGGCGCGGCGCTGCCCTATGCCGAGACCGGGATCGCGCTGTCCATCGTGGTGTTCGGTCTTGCCGCGATGGTCGGCCTGCGGGCGCCGGTGGCGCTCCTCGCGGCCCTGGTCGGGATCTTCGCCGTATTCCATGGGCACGCCCACGGCTCCGAGATGCCGG
Organism: Methylobacterium sp. NEAU K; assembly: GCF_030700285.1. Taxonomy (GTDB): domain Bacteria; phylum Pseudomonadota; class Alphaproteobacteria; order Rhizobiales; family Beijerinckiaceae; genus Methylobacterium. The sequence goes on from NZ_JAUYZJ010000001.1 coordinate 269,253, forward strand.
AGACCGCCTCGGGCTTGTCCTTCGGGATCGGCTTCCTGGCGGCCACCGCGCTCCTGCATGCCGCCGGGCTCGGCCTGGGCCTCGCCATGGCGCGGATCGGCGCCACCCGGGCCGCGCCGGCGCTCGGTGCCGGCGTCGCGGCGGCGGGCTTCGCGCTGCTGGTGCTTCCGGCCTGAGCGTCGCCACCGATCCCGCGGCGGGGCACCTGCCGGATCCGGTCGACGTGCCCCGCCTCAGCATCCGGATCGACCTCGGGCCCGGCCACCGCCTCGGCCCGGGCAAGGTGCGGCTCCTGGAGATGATCGCCGCGCACGGCTCGATCTCCGGCGCCGGCCGGGCTCTGGGGATGTCCTACCGGCGGGCATGGCTGCTGGTGGAAGCGATGAACACCGGCTTCGGCCGTCCCGTGGTCGAGGCCCAGATCGGCGGCAGGGCCGGCGGCGGCGCCCGGCTGTCGGCGTTCGGTGCCGACATTGTCGCCCAGTACCGGGCCGTCGAGGCGGCCGCGGAGGCGGCGGCCGCCCCGTTCCTGGCGCGGCTGCTGCGAACCGGTTGACCGCTGGCCGGCGCGGTTGCGATGCCACAGGCCGGCCGGGGCTGACGCGGCCGCGCCGAGCCCCAGGTTCAGGGCCGCCGCGCCCTTCCCGGCGGCGTGAGGACCGGTCCATGTCAAGAATCCCGACACTCGCCCTGGCGAGCCTGCTGACCTTCGTTGCGGGGGCGCAGGCCGCCCCCCAGGTCGAGCGCCTGCGCGGCACGATCGAGGCGGTCGAGGGCGGTGGCTTCACACTCAAGACCCTCGACGGAAAGACCGAGCGGGTGGCGCTCGCCCCCGACGCGAAGATCTCGTGGGTCGTTCCGGCCCAGCTCGACCAGATCAAGGACGGCGTGTTCATCGGGACCGCCACGAAGGGCGAGCCGCCGGTCGCGCTGGAAGTGGTGCTGTTCCCCGAGGCGATGCGCGGCACCGGCGAGGGACATTACGACTGGGACGCGATCCCCGATCGCACCGCAGGCGGCTCCCGGGTGAAGAGCGCGATGACCAACGGCACCGTGACGACCGAGCAGCCCTCCACCGCGCCGGACGCCCCCCGGGTGAGGAGCGCGATGACGAACGGTACCGTGACGTCCAGCGGGAGCGGGGCGGAGCGGACGCTGACGGTGGATTACGGCAAGGGCCAGTCCATCCAGATCCTGGTTCCCCCGCAGGCCCCGGTCGTCACCTTCGAGGCCGCCGACACAGGTGCGATTTCCGCGGGCGCGAAGGCTTTCGTGGTCGCCGCCCGCGCGGATGACGGCACGATCACGGCCCGCCGGGTCGCGGTCGGCAAGGACGGCCTCACGCCTCCGATGTGAGGCGCGGTACCGGCTACCGGAGCGCCCGCAGACAGGATATCGGCCTGCGGTATCGGTCCCCGTGCTCCATGGACGTCGAGGCCCGGCCCTCGGCCGGGCCCCTTTCTTTGGGCGCCCGTGATGACGGGCGCCGGCGGCGGCACCGTGCGGGCGCCTCATCCCGGTCCGCCGGACAGGTCGCGCGCTTTGTTCCGTGGATCGCGTTGCCGCCCTCCGCAGCCGCTGATACGCCGAGCGTGACTTTGACGCCGCCGGCCGCGCGGGATGCGGCGGGGCGCGGCGATTGTCGTGCTCGGCGCGGCGAAGGCCGGAACGGTCCACATTGTGGCCGGGAGTCTGGAGGAAGCCGATGACCAGCACCGCCTCGACGACCCCCGCCTCATCCCCCGCAGACGGCCGTAGCGCCGAGCATCGCGTCACCCGGTTCTGGCCGGAGGGCTGGTGGCGCCTGGTCGATACCCGGATCGGCATCATTCCGCTGCCGGTTTACGTCGTCGTGGCGATCCTGCTCGCGGTTCTCGTCCATGAGGGTGAGATCAGGTCGGACGGTCCGAACATGATCGCCGTCCTGGTCATGGGCGGCTTCACCTGCGCGGAGATCGGCAAGCGCATCCCGATCCTGCGGAACATCGGTGCCGGCGCGATCTTCGCGACCTTCATCCCGTCGGCGCTTGTCTATTACAAGCTGATCCCGCCGCAGATGGAGAAGGCGATCGTAGATTTCACCAAGTTCACCAACTTCCTCTACATCTACATCGCGACGATCATCGTCGGCTCGATCCTGGGCATGGACCGCGAGGTCCTGATCAAGGGCTTCTTCAAGATCTTCGCACCCCTCGGGATCGGTTCGGCGGTCGCGGCCTTCGTCGGAACGCTGGTCGGCACGGCGCTGGGACTCGGTCCCTACAAGGCGTTCTTCTTCATCGTCGTGCCGATCATGGCCGGCGGCGTCGGCGAGGGCGCGATCCCGCTCTCGATCGGCTACGCGGCGACCCTGGGTCAGCAATGGGGCGACGTGTTCGCGCAGGTGCTGCCGCCGGTGATGCTGGGCTCGCTCACAGCGATCATCTTCGCCGGCACCCTCAATGCGGTCGGCAAGCGCTATCCCCGTCTCACCGGCGAGGGGCGGCTCCAGCCCGGCGCGGAAGGCCAGGCGTCCAGCGACGCGCAGGCGCGATCCGAGGCGGCGCGGGGCCAGATCGATGCCGCCACGATCGGCGCGGCGGGGCTGACGGCGATCACCCTCTACCTGCTCGGCGTCATCGCCCACCACCTCGTCGGGTTGCCGGCGCCGGTGGCGATGCTGTTCCTGGCGGTGTTCGCCAAGCTCGGCAGCGCCGTGTCGCCCCGACTCCAGGCCGGCGGCTTCGTGGTCTACAAGTTCGTTCAGGTCTCGATGACCTACCCGCTGCTCTTCGCCATCGGCGTGGCGCTCACGCCCTGGAACGAGCTGATGGCCGCCTTCACCCTGGTCAATCTCATCACCATCGTGTCGACCGTGGCCACGCTCATGACCACGGGGTTCTTCGTCGGGCGCTGGCTCGGGATGTACCCGATCGAGACCGCGATCGTGAACGCCTGCCACAGCGGCCAGGGCGGCACCGGCGACGTGGCGATCCTCACGGCGGCCAACCGGATGGCACTGATGCCGTTCGCCCAGATCGCTACCCGGATCGGCGGTGCGCTCACGGTGACGGGGACGATCCTGGCGATGCGATGGATCGGCGTTTGAACGGGCTGCCGGGAGCGTTGCGTCATGGTGAGTGATCCGGGGGCCGTCGAGGCGACCCTGAAGTCCAGGATCGGGGCGATCCTCCGCTCGACGAGCGGCAATTTCCTCGAGATGTTCGACTTCTTCCTGTTCGGCTTCTATGCCAGCTCCATATCGCGGGCGTTCTTCCCCTCGGGGAACGAGACCACCGAGCTGCTGCTGACCTTCGGCACGTTCTGGCTCGGCGCGATGATGCGGCCCCTCGGGGCGATCGTGCTGGGCGCCTATATCGACCGGATCGGCCGCCGGAAGGGCCTCATCGTCACCCTGGCGATCATGGCGAGCGGCACCGTTCTCATCGCCTTTTGCCCGAGCTACGGGACGATCGGCATCGCGGCGCCCCTGATCGTGCTCGCCGGACGCCTGCTGCAGGGCTTCTCGGCGGGCGTCGAGATCGGCGGCGTCTCGATCTACCTGTTCGAGATCGCCACGCCCGGGCGCCGCGGCTTCTACACGTCGTTCCAGTCGGCCAGCCAGCAGGTGGCGATCCTTTTCGCCGCCCTGATCGGCTATGGGCTCAACGCCACCCTGACCAAGCAGCAGATTGGGGATTTCGGCTGGCGCATCCCGTTCTTCATCGGCTGCCTTATCGTACCGTTCATCTTTCTCGTCCGGCGCTCGCTCCGGGAGACGCAGGATTTCGCCCGGCGGACCCACCATCCCAGTACCCGGGAGATCCTGGGCACGGTCGCCGCCAATTGGCGGATCGTGCTGCTCGGCATGATGCTGACCACGATGACCACGGTGACCTTCTACATGATCACCGTCTACACCCCGACGTTCGGCAGGAACGTCCTGAAGCTCACCGAGACCGACAGCCTGATCGTGACGCTCTGCGTGGCGATCACCAACTTCATCTGGTTGCCCATCGGCGGCGCGGCCTCGGACGCCCTCGGGCGCAAGCCGGTGCTGCTCACGATCTCGACCCTGTCGCTGCTGACGACCTATCCGGCGCTTCATTGGCTGGTCGCCGATCCGACCTTCGCCAAGATGCTCGGCGTCGAGCTGTGGTTCTCGTTCTTCTTCGGCGTCTACAACGGCGCGATGATCGTCGCGCTGTCGGAGGTCGTGCCGGCCCATGTGCGCGCCAGCGGGTTCTCGCTGGCCTACAGCCTCGCCACGGCCCTGTTCGGCACGGCCACCCCTCTGGTCTCGACCTACCTGATCGAGCGGACCGGCGACCGGGCGGCGCCGAGCTACTGGCTGATGGCGGCGGCGGCCTGCGGGATCGTCGCGACGCTCGCGCTGTTCGGGGGCGGCTCGAAAGCCGCGCGTGTCACCGCCCACGCCTGACGGCGTGGCGCCCGCGCGGTCACGTGCCCTGCCAGATCCGGATCCGCGCCTTGTACGCGGCCCGGATATGAGCCCGGGCCGCCGCCTCCGCGCCGTCCCCATCATGGGCCCGGATCGCCGCCACGATGGCGGCGTGCTCAGTGAGCGATTCGGCGGCGCGCTCCGGGGCGGCGAGCGTGGTGGCGCCCGGCAGCAGCACGAGCGACAGGCGCATGGTCTCGAGGGTTCCCTGGAGGAAGCGGTTGCGCGCCGCCGCATGAATCTGCCGGTGGAACAGCCGGTTGCTGCGCGCGAGCGCGGCTGCGTCCGCCGCCAGCGCCCGGTCGCGGGCCACCATCTCCTCCAGGATCTCGGTCTCCACCGCGCTGGCATGCACCGCCGCGAGCCGGGCCGCTGTCCCCTCCAGAACCTCCCGCAGGTCGTAGAGTTCGCTCACCTGCCCGTAATCGAGCTGGGCGACGCTGGCGCCGCGATGCGGCTCGTGCGCGACGAGGCCCTGCGCCTCCAGGCGCCCGAGCGCTTCCCGCACCGGCGTTCGGCTGATCTGGAACCGTTCCGCCAGCTCCGCCTCGCGCAGGCGGCTGCCGGGGGCGAGTTCGCCCTCCTCGATCGCCCGCAGTAGCCGGTCGTAGGCGCCGGCTCCGCTGGAGCGCTCCGACTCGCTCGCCTTCATGCCCGCCTCTCCTCGAATGCGGCCTTACCCCGAATCGCCGGCGGCCGGAACGCTTGCGGCAGATTGCATGCGAATGTATACAATGACTGGTACAGTGAGAACGGGCGGGGAGGCGCGGATGCAAGGCCAGGGCGAAGCGCAGTGGGATGTCGTGGTGGTCGGGTCCGGCAACGCCGCCATGAGCGCCGGCTTGGCCGCCCTGGAGCGCGGCGCCTCGGTCCTGATGATCGAGAAGGCCGAGGAGGACCTGGCCGGCGGCAATACCGCCTACACGGCCGGCGCCATGCGGTTCGTCTACGGGTGCAAGGACGACCTGATCCCGCTGCTCGCCGATCCGGATGATCCGCGGCTGCCGCGCACCGATTTCGGCGCCTACACCGCGAAGACCTTCGAAGACGACCTGCTCGGCTTCAACGACGGGCGGCCGCTGTCGCGCGAGCAGCGCATCCTGATCGACGAGAGCGGTTCGGCCCTGCGCTGGCTCTCGACCCAGGGTGTGAAGTTCGAGCCGATCTATTCCCGCCAATCCTTCGAGAAGGATGGGCGCTTCGTGTTCTGGGGCGGCCTGACGCTTGCCACCCACGACGAGGGTTTTGGGCTCGCCCGGGCCGAGCTGGAGGCCTTTACGAAGGCCGGGGGCGCGATCCGTTACGGCTGCCCGGCCACAGGGCTGATCGTCGAGGACGGGCGCGTGGTCGGCGTCGCGACGCCCCAGGGCGCGTTCCGGGCGAACGCCGTGGTCCTGGCCTGCGGCGGCTTCGAGTCCAACGCCGCGTTGCGCACCCGCTTCATCGGGGAGGGCTGGGACAAGGCCCGGGTGCGCGGCACGCCGCACAACCGCGGCGACGGGCTGGAGATGGCGCTGGCGCTCGGCGCGAAGCCGCACGGATTCTACGGCGGCTGCCACGCCACGCCGATGGACCTGCATACGCCCGAATACGGCAACCTCGACCTGCCGCATGGCGAGCGCAAGCATTACCGCAAGATCTGCTATTTCCTGGGCGTGATGCTCAACGCCGACGGACAACGCTTCGTTGACGAAGGGAAGAACTTCCGCAACTACACCTATGCGCAGTTCGGCCGCTCGATCATGGAGCAGCCCGGACACGTGGCGTGGCAGATCTTCGACGCCAAGGTCGATCACCTGCTCTACAGCGAGTACCGGTTCCACGACGCCCACTTCGTCGAGGCCGACACCCTGGACGGGCTCCTCGACACGCTCGACGGCATCGACCGCGCGGCGGCCAAGCGGACCATCGCGGATTTCAACGCCGCCGTGGACGAGAGCGTGCCGTTCGATCCCACCGTGAAGGACGGCCGCGGCACCAAGGGGCTCGCGCTGCCGAAATCGAACTGGGCCCAGACGATCGAGGCCGGGCCATTCAAGGCCTACCCGGTCACCGGCGGCATCACCTTCACGTATGGCGGCGTCGAGGTCGGGGACGACGGCGGCGTGAAGCGTACCGACGGCAGCGCGATTCCCGGTCTCTACGCCTGCGGCGAGATGGTCGGCGGCGTGTTCTTCAACGGCTATCCGGGCGGCTCGGGCCTGACCTCCGGCGTCGTCTTCGGCCGCCGCGCCGGCTACGGCGCCGCGGCGGCTTCCCGCGGCTGAGCGAAGCCTGCGGGGGAGGGAGCGCCGCGCCTGAACCACACGCTGCCCGTGTCCGCTCGCATCGACCCCTGGTCCGGCCCCGAGCGCGCGCGTAGAAGCTCCGGCATGCCAGCCCGACAGGCCGTCTTCACCATCGCCCGCGGCGTCCCGTTCCTGCCGACGCTCGTCGAGGCGCTCCTCTCCGGGCAGCTCGTCGGGCCGGTGGCGGACGATCCGCTGGCGCTGGCCGCCGTCACCGTCTACCTGCCGACCCGCCGGGCCGCGCGGGCGCTCGGCGCGATCCTGGCCGACCAGCTCGGGCGCGGGACGCCTGGATACGCGACCCTGCTGCCGCGGATGGTGCCCCTGGGCGAGGCCGACGAGGCGGAACTCGATCTCGCCGCCGAGCCGCTGCTCGAAGCCAATGCCGACCCGCTGAGCACGCCGATGCCGCCGCTGGAGCGTCGGCTGATTCTCGCCCGCCTCGTCCAGGCCTGGGCGAAGACCGTGGACCGCACCTTGCTGCCCCTCGACGCGGAGGTGCCGTTCCTGGTGCCGTCCTCGCCCGCAGACGCGGTCGGGCTCGCGGGCGACCTCGAGCGGCTGATGGATGCGCTGACCGTAGAGGGGCTGCCCTGGTCGGAGATCGGCGCCGCCGTGGAGGCCGAGTATTCCCGTTATTTCGGCCTGACCCTCGACTTCGTGAAGATCGCCGCCGAGAACTGGCCGAGGCTCCTCGCCGAGCGCGGCCTCGCCGATCCCGTCGCCCGCGCCCGCGGCCTCGTGCTCGCCGAAGGGCGGCGCCTGTCGCGAACCGTGTCCCAGGATCCCGTGATCGTCGCCGGATCGCTGGGCTCCGTGCCCGCCACGGCGCGGCTGATCGCGGCGGTGGCGAAGCTGCCCCTGGGCGCCGTAGTGCTGCCGGGGCTCGACCTCGACCTCGACGAGGCCGGCTGGGCCGGCATCGACACCGGCGAAGGCTTCTCGCGCACGATCGCGCACGGGCATCCGCAGGCGGTGCTGCACCGGCTGCTCGGACCGGACAATCTCAACCTGTCGCGCGCCGAGGTAGCGGCGCTGGGGCAACCCGACGCAGGCCAGAAAGCCCGGGCTTCCCTCCTGTCGCAGGCGTTGCGGCCGGCCGACACCACCGACGCCTGGGCCGAACTCGACCCGGACGAACGGGACGCGATGGCCTGGCTCGGCCTCGACGGGCTGGCGCTCGCCGAGGCCGCCGACGAGCGGGAGGAAGCTTTGGTCGCCGCCCTGGCGCTGCGCGAGACGCTCCAGACCCCCGGGGCCACCGCAGCCCTGGTCACGCCAGACCGGGGGCTCGCGGGCCGGGTCGCGGTGGAACTCCTGCGCTGGGGCATCGTGGCCGAGGATTCGGCCGGGCTGGCGCTGGCGGGGAGCCCGGCCGGACGGCTCGCCCGCCTCACCGCCGAACTCGCCGCCGACCTCGCCCGCAATCAAGCCGACGCGATCCCGGCGCGGCTGATCGCGCTGCTCTCTCACCCGATGGTCCGCCTCGGCCTGCCGCGTCCCGAGGTGGTGCGCGGCGCCGCGGCCCTGGAGATCGGGCTGTTGCGCGGGCCGGTCCCGGCCCCGGGCTTCGACAGCCTGCGCGCGGCGCTCGCGGCCGAGCGCGCCGGCCCGCCGGAGCACCGGCCGCGAGCCAAGCGCCGGCTCAAGGACGTCGACTGGGACCTGGCCGCCGCGCTCCTCGACCGGCTGGCCCTGGTCTTCGCCGACTTCCCGGGCCCCGATGGGGTCGGGGAGTGCGATCTCGTCGCCGCGGCCGCCCGGCACCGCGCCGCCTGCGACCTCCTGCTCGCCGGGCCGGCGGACGCTCCGGACGAGGAGGCGGACGGTTCCCTGTCCTGCCTCGATGCCCTGTTCGACGACCTGGAGATGGCCGAGCCCGACCTGATGCCGGGCCGCTTCGACGACTACGCGACCTTCTTCACCGCGCTGACCCGGGAGCGCGTCGTGGCCTGCTCCGGTGAGGCGCCGCACCCGCGGCTGCGCATCCTCGGCCTGCTGGAGGCGCGCCTGCTGTCGGTGGACCGGGTGGTGCTCGGCGGGCTCGACGAGGGCGTCTGGCCGGTGCGGACGCTGACCGACGCCTTCCTCAACCGGCCGATGCGCGAGCGGGTCGGCCTCAACCCGCCCGAGCGCCGCATCGGCCAGATGGCGCACGACTTCGTGCAGGCCCTGGGCTGCCGGGACGCGGTGATCACCCGGGCGCTCAAGCGCGAGGGTTCGCCGACCGTGCCGTCACGGCTGATCCAGCGCCTGCGCGCGCTCTCCGGCGATGCAAGCTGGGAGGCAGTGCTGGGGGCGGGGCGCCGGTTCAGCGGCCTCGCCGCCCGCCTCGACGCCGCCCCGCCCGAGAAACGGCTGAAACGCCCCGCGCCGCGGCCGGACCCGGCCCTGTTCCCGCGCTCTCTCAGCGTCACCGAGATCGAGACGCTGGTGCGCGACCCCTACAGCATCTTCGCCCGCCACGTGCTCGGGCTCGATCCCCTGGAGCCGCTGGCGGCGGTGCCGAGCGTGGCCACCCGCGGCTCCCTGGTGCACGACATCTTTTCCGAATTCGCCCGCGCCCATCCGGTGGGTCTGCCCGGGCGGCCCGAGGAGCATCTCCTCGCCATCGCCGCCAATGCCTTCGGCGAGATCGCCGACACCTATCCGGAACTCTACGCAGAATGGTGGCCGCGCTACGCGCGCATGGCCGCCGCCTATCTCGACTGGGAGGCGCAGCGCCGGCCGGGCCTGAAGCGCATCCACGCGGAAGTCTCCGGGCGCTGGGTGATCCCCATGGGACGCGAGAGCTTCACCCTGCGCGCCCGGGCCGACCGGATCGAGCTGCGCCCGGACGGCAGCGCCTGCATCGTCGATTACAAGACCGGCACGCCGCCCTCGGCGAAGATGATTTTTTCGGGCTTCTCGCCGCAGCTCACCCTTGAGGCGGCGATGCTGATGCACGGCGCTTTCGACGGCCTGCCGGCCGTCAAGGCGACCCCCGACCTGCTCTATGTCCACGCTTCGGGTGGGCGGAAGCCGTTCGTCCCGGCTCCGGTGAAGCCGCCGCGGGGCGAGGAGCGCGTCGTCGAGGCGATCGTGTCCGAGCACGCCACGCGCCTGAAAGGTCTGGTGGCCCGCTTCATGACCGGCGAGGCGGCCTACACGGCGCGGCCCTACCCGCAATATGCCAGCCAGTACGGGGCCTACGACCACCTCGCCCGGGTGCTGGAATGGTCGCTCGCGGGTGAGGAGAGCGGGGAGTGAGCCCCGCGCCCGCTCGGTTCTTCCCGTCCGCGCTGTCATCCTGAGGTGCCTGCTCCAGCGGGCCTCGAAAGAGGCCTCCGCGGATCGGTGGCCCGCCTGGAGGATTCCTTCGAGGGCGCCGTTGGGCGACGCCACCTCAGGAAGACGGAGTTTGGTGGGACAGGCGCGGTCTGGAAAAGACTCAGAAGAACGCCTGCAACCCCGTCTGGGCCCGGCCCAGGATCAGCGCGTGGACGTCGTGGGTGCCCTCGTAGGTGTTGACCGTCTCGAGGTTCTGGGCGTGGCGCATCACGTGGTACTCGCCCATGATGCCGTTGCCGCCATGCATGTCCCGGGCGGTGCGGGCGATGTCGAGGGCCTTGCCGCAATTGTTGCGCTTGACCAGCGAGATCATCTCCGGGGCCATCTTGCCCTCGTCCATCAGCCGCCCGACCCGGAGCGAGGCCTGGAGACCCAGGGCGATCTCGGTCTGCATGTCGGCGAGCTTTTTCTGGACGAGCTGGGTCTGAGCCAGCGGCCGTCCGAACTGCTTGCGCTCCAGGGTGTAGTTGCGCGCCCGGTGCCAGCAATCCTCGGCGGCACCCATCGCCCCCCAGGAGATGCCGTAGCGTGCCCGGTTGAGGCAGCCGAACGGACCCTTGAGCCCCGAGACGTTGGGCAGAAGCGCATCCTCGCCGACCTCGACGCCCTCCATGACGATCTCGCCGGTGGTGGAGGCGCGCAAGCTGAGCTTGCCCTTCAGGATCGGCGCGGAGAGGCCCTTCATGCCCTTCTCGAGGACGAAGCCGCGGATCGCCCCCTCATGCGCCTCGGACTTCGCCCAGACCACGAACACGTCCGCGAAGGGGGCGTTCGAGATCCACATCTTAGCCCCCGAGATCCGGTAGCCGCCGTCGATCTTCTCGGCCTTGGTCTTCATCCCGGCGGGGTCAGAGCCGGCATCGGGCTCGGTCAGGCCGAAGCAGCCGATCCATTCGCCGGAGGCGAGCTTTGGTAGGAATTTCTTCCGCTGCTCCTCGGAGCCGTAGGCGTGGATCGGGTACATGACGAGCGAGGACTGGACGCTCATCATCGATCGGTAGCCGGAATCCACCGCCTCCACGGCCCGCGCCACGAGGCCGTAGGCGACGTAGGAGGCGCCCGCGCAGCCGTATTCCTCCGGTAGGGTCACGCCGAGCAGGCCCAGCTCACCCATCTGGCGGAACAGGCCGGGATCGGACTTCTCGGTGGCGTAGGCCTCGACGATCCCGGGCAGGAGCTTCTCCTGCGCAAAGCTCTGGGCCACGTCGCGGATCGCCCGCTCGTCCTCGGTAAGCTGGTCCTCCAGGAGGAAGGGATCCTCCCAGACGAAGCGGGCCGAGGCCGCGACTGACGGGGAGGCGCTGCCCGGGGGGCGCATCGGAGCGTTCATCGAAATTCCTCGCCTGCAGGGGTCTGGCGGGCTTCAGGGCCCGCGCGCTTGGGCCTACCCTAGACCGGCGCGGCCTGCCGTCCAACGCGCCCGGTGACGCTGGGGCTCCGGCGTCACGCCCGGCCGAGGAGGGTGAGCCAGGCCAAGGTCGTCAGGGGCGCCAGCAGGGTCGAGACCAGCACCGAGGCCGCGACCATCCCGGTCTCGGTCTTGTAGCGCGCTGCCAGCAGATAGGCGTTGATCCCCACCGGCATGGCGGCGAACAGGGTCGCGACGCCGGCGTAGGCGGTCGGCATCGCGAACACGTGAAAAGCGAGGATCCAGACCGCCAGCGGATGCAGGATGTTCTTCAGGACCGCGATCACCAGTGCGCCCTTGAGGTCGAACAGCACCCGGTAGCGCTTGAGGCCGGCCCCGAGCGCCACCAGTGCGCAGGTGGAGGCGGTGCCGGCGAAGGCGTCGATCAGGGAGCGGACGATCCCCGCCGGGGCGACATCGAGGCTCTTCATCGCCATGCCGATGAGCAGGGCCACGAAGATCGGGTTCCTGAGCAGCACCAGGGCGAGGCCGCGGATGCGGGCCAGCACCGGCAGGCCGGAATCGGATTCGATCAGGAAGGTGGCGCTGCCCATCATCAGCGGCAGGTGGACGGCGAGCAGCATGAACAGCGGGAACGCGCCGTCCTCGCCATAGGCCTGGAGGATCATCGGCACGCCGACGAACACGGTGTTCGACTGGCTCGCCGCGAAGCCGTGCAGGATCGTCCCCCGGCGCTCGATCCCGGGGCGCCGCCGGGCGATCAACGTCCCCACCAGCCACGACAGGCTGGCGCCGCCGAAATACGAGACCCAGTAGGACCACGCGACCTCGCCGCTCATCCCCGGCCTGGTCAGCGTGGCGATGATCAGCGCCGGGACCGCGACCGCGAAGACGTATTCGGAAAGGCCGTCGCTCACCCGGTCGGACAGCAGTCCCGCGAGCGCCGCCGCCCACCCGATCAGGACGATCCCGAAGATCGGGGCGATGATGGCGAGGGCGTTCACGGGGCCGGTCGGGGGGCTGCGCGGAGGATGCCGGCGCATAGCATGCCGGCGCACCTCCTTTTTGCGCGCCGTCCGATTTTTTCCGAGGCGGGGTCGCCGGGCTACTTGTTCTCCAGAACCTCGATCGGGTTCGTGCGCTGGCTAGCGGGCGGTTCCTTCGTGAGGTTGGCGCCGCCCTCCCGCTGCACCTTGACGTCCTTGGGCGAGCCGGGGCCGCCCACCGCCCTGCCGCCGTCGTTGGACTGGGTCGGCACGGTGCCTGAGGCCAGCTCCAGGCACGTCACCATCTCGACGTAGGACGGATAGCCGCCCGCCTTGAACTGGTCCTCGCATTGCCGTTTCGCGGAGGCGGTGTAGCCGCTCCAGTGGCTCTCGGCCTCGCGCTTGGCCTCCCGCTCCGAGCGGAGGCAACCGTCGTAATTGGCCTTATCGCTGATGGACGTGTTGGCGACCTGTGCCGACTGGCAGGTCTTCTCGACGTCGAGATGCGGCACTGCGTCGGCGCGGGCTGATCCGGTCCCGAGGACCAGGGCGAGAAGCGCCAGCGTGCCGGGCAAGCGTGCGCGGGAGTGAGCGGACATGGACGTGAGACTCGCGGTCTGTGGCGGTGGTCGCCTGCGGAATTGCCGGCACAACGCGCCAGGGTGGCCTTCGGCACCACGCGCCCGAGGCAATCAGGCTTCGTGCGCATCACACAACGCCCGGTCGAGGTCGCCGAACAGGTCGTCGGGGTCCTCGATGCCGGTGGACAGGCGCAGCAGATCCGGCGGGCAGGGGCTGTCCGGGCCCTCCACCGAGGCCCGGTGCTCGATCAGGCTCTCGACGCCGCCGAGCGAGGTCGCCCGCTTCCACAGCCGCACCCGGGCCGCGGTGGCGATCGCGCCGGCCTCGCCGGCCGCCACGCGGATCGACAGCATGAAGCCGAAGCCGTCGCGCATCTGCCGGAGCGCGACCGCGTGCCCGGGATCGTCCGGCAGGCCCGGATAGAGAACGCGGGTCACGTGGGGGTGGGCGCTCAGGCCCCGGGCGAGCTTCAGGGCGGCCGCCGACTGCGCCGCCGCCCGCAGGTGAAGGGTCCGCAGGGAGCGCATCAGGAGATAGGCCTCGAACGGGCCGAGGATGCCGCCGCTGCCCGCGCGGATGTCGCGGATCCGCTCCCAGAACGGGTCTACCGTCGCGCCCGCGAGCACGCCCGCCACCACGTCGGAATGGCCGTTCAGGATCTTGGTGCCCGAGTGCATCACGATGTCGGCGCCGAGTTCGAGGGGACGGGTGTGCACCGGCGAGGCGGCGGTCGAATCGACCGCGAGGCGCGCCCCGGCGGCGTGGGCGATCTCCGCGGCGGCGGCGATGTCGGTGACCGTCCAGAGTGGGTTGCCGGGCGTCTCGATCCACAGGAGCTTGGTCCGGCCCGGCTGGATCGCCGCCCGCAGGGCGTCGGTGTCGTCGGTGTCCACGAAGGTCAGCGCCAGCCCGCGCCGGGGCGCCTCCGCGCGCAGCCAGCGCTTGAGCGCCCAATACATGACGGTGCCAGCGATCACGTGGTCGCCGGGCTCCAACGCGCCGAACACCGCCGTGGCCGCCGCCATCCCGGAGCCGAACAGCAGGGCGCCGGCTTGCGCACCCTCCAGCATCGCCAGGACGGCCTCGGCCTCGCGGACCGTGGCGTTGTCGGGCCGCGCGTAGCAGTAGCCCGAGGAGTAGCCGTTGTCGGGATCGCGGATGAAGGTGGTGGAGACGTGGAGCGGCATCACCACCGCGCGGGTCTCGGGCTCGATCCGGCCCATCGCCTGAGCGGCGAGGCTGCGGCGTGTGAAGCCCGACGCCCTGTCGATCCCGGTATCCGTCGGCCCCTGCGGCGCGTTAGGCTGTGACATCTGGCGAATCCGGCGGATAGAGACAGGCGCGTGCCATGGCGTGCGGCCCCCTGCAACCCGCACCCGCGGAGACGAACGACGATGACCGCCGCGACTCAAATCCCCGTGGGCTCGGCCCTGCCGCCCTGGTTGCGCCTGGCCGCCGCGATCGCACCCGTGATGGCGACCGCGGTGATCGGCTCGATGGCGACCCGAGCTGAGATTCCGGGCTGGTACGCAGGCCTGAACAAGCCGCCGTTCAACCCGCCGGACTGGGTGTTCCCGGTGGCCTGGACGGTGCTCGACATGATGATCGCCGCCTCGCTCTGGCGGTTGCTCGGCGCGGCGCCGCGCACGGGGCCCGCCCGCGCGGGCTGGCGGCTCGCGCTCGCCGCCTTCCTGGTGCAGATCGCCGTGAACGCCGTGTGGACGCCGGTGTTCTTCACCGCCCATGCGATGGGCGCCGGTCTGATCGTTGTGGCGGTGCTGCTCGTGATGGTGCTGTGGACGATCCGGTTGTCGTGGCGGTTCGACCGGATCGCGGCCTGGCTCCTGGTGCCCTACGCCGCCTGGGTCGCCTTCGCGACGCTGCTCAACGCCGCGATCCTGCGGATGAACTGAGCGTCCGTCAGTGCCCGCTGCTCGCGGATTCCGTACCCGCGGGCTTCCCGTCTTCGCGGGCACGGTGCAGCAGGAAGATCGCGAAGACCATCGTCAGGATCAGCCCGGCCAGCACGCCGAGTTCGATCATGGAAGCCTGGAACAACGCCTGCTTCTCCGGCGACCAATCCTTGGCGTGGGTGATCTCCGAGGATTGCAGGGTGATCACCAGCACCCGCCGGATCGAGGCGATCAGCCCCACGATCAGGAACGGCTCGCAGGTCAGCGTGCCCGACCGCATCGAGACCCGCACCGTGTGCAGGATCTCGATCAGCATCAGCAGGAACAGCAGCCGGTCGATCACCTCCAGGATCCGCTCGGGTCCTCCGAGTTCCCGGAGGGCCTGCCAGGTCAATCCGGTGGCTTCGATCAGCGCCACGAGCGCCGTGAGCGCCAGCAGCAGGCCCAGCGCCGCGTAGATCGTGTGCTCGGTGTGCAGGAAGATCGCACTGGCGACCCGCGTCAGGCGCCCCTGTTCTTCGCCCTCGTCGGCCATCGCGCAAGAGTCCCCGGGTTTGTGGCGGAAGCGGACCGGCTGGCGGCCGGGTCAGTGGAAGAACGGCAGCGCGTGCGGTGCCAGGTAGCCGAATCCAAGCAGGACCGCCCCGGCCAGTCCGAGGAATCCGCCGGCGAAGACCAGGAGCGTGATGCCGGTGATCACCTCCGCCGACGCCAGCACGATGCCGATCTGGAAGGCCGCCGAGGCCAGTTCGTAATGGTGGTAGCGCAGCAGCGACAGGTCGCGGCGCGCCTCGGAAGCCCGGGCCTTCTCGGTCAGCTCCTTGCGCCCCTCGCCGGTGGCGGGCTCGGATTCCCAGCGCGCCAGGGTCTTGGCCCATTCCGCGCGCTTGGCCGCGATCGCGTCCTGGCTCGGCCCCGGCGGGAGCAGTGCCAGGGCCTCGTCGGCGGTCTTGAGCACGGTCGAGCGGATCGTGCGCGCCTGGAAATAGGCCCACTGGTTGGCGGCCTCCACGTTGGAACCGATCGAGTCCGTCTGAGCCGCCTTGCCCAGAGTCTCGCTGAACGCGAGGAACAGCGCCAGCACCGAAATCAGCAGCGCGACGCGCTTGTTCGAGCCTTCGATCGCCCCGTGACCACCCGACATCGCTTCCCGATTCCCCGTTGATTCGTCGGGGGCGACTCACAGCCCATCGCGGCGCGGCGCGCAATGCGGAGTTGCCGCCCGGGGTCTATTCCGCGGCGACCCGCGGCGGCAGCGGGCGGCCGTCATTGGCCGGATGCCCCGGTTGGCCGTAGGCCGGCTCATCCTCCGGGTCGTCACGCTCACCCACGAAGCGGCCGAACAGCCGTCCGAGCAGGCGCGAGAGATCGTCCATCAGGACGAAGATCGCCGGTACGAAGACCAGCGACAGCACAGTGGAGACGATCAGGCCGCCGATCACCGCCACGGCCATCGGCGCGCGGAACTCGCCGCCGATCCCGAGCGCCAACGCGGAGGGCACCATGCCGGCCGCCATGGCGATGGTGGTCATCACGATCGGCCGCGCGCGCTTGCGGCCGGCATCCACGATGGCGGTGTCCCGGTCGACGCCGGCGTGGATCTGCTCGACGGCGAAGTCCACCAGCATGATCGCGTTCTTGGTCACCACGCCCATCAGCATCAGGATGCCGATCACCACCGGCATCGAGATCGGCATGTGGCAGATCAGCAGCGCGAGGATCGCGCCGCCGATGGAGAGCGGCAGAGAGAACAGGATGGTGAGCGGCTGGAGGAAGTTGCCGAACAGCAGGATCAGCACGCCGAACACCATCATCAGGCCGGCGCCCATGGCGAGCGCGAAGCCCTCGAACACCTCGCCCATCACCTCGGCGTCGCCGGTCTGGCTGATCGTGACCCCAGGCGGCAGGTTCTTGGCGGTGGGCAGGTCCATCACCCGGCCGATCAACTCGGCCAGGGCGTCGGTCCCCTGCATGTCGCCCTCGATGGCGACGCGCACGGCGCGGTCGTAGCGGTCGATTCCCGTGGGGCCCTGGCCGAGGCTGATATCGGCCACGGTGGCGAGCGGCACGGCGGCGCCGCCCTTCACCGGCACCTTCAGGGTCTCCAGCTCCGAGAGCCGGCCGCGCAGGCTCTCGGGCAGCTGCACCCGGATCGGTATCTGCCGGTCAGGGGCGTTAAACTTGGCGAGGTTCATGCCGATGTCGCCAATCGTTCCGACCCGCACGGTCTCGGCGATGGTATCGGTGCTGACGCCGAGATCCGCCGCCACCCCGGGCTTGGGCCGGATGCGGATTTCCGTCCGGTCGAGGGGCGCGGTCGACATGACGTTGACGAGGTGCGGGACCTTGGCGGCCTCGCGCTGGAGCCTGGCCGCCACATCCGCCACCACCGCCTTGTCGGGGCCCGCGATGATCAGCGCGAGGTCGCGCTGCCCGCTCTCGCGCAGGGCCCAGAAGCGGATGTCCGGCTCCTCGCGCAGGATCGCGGAGACCTCCGCGTCGACCTGCTTCTGGGTGCGGGCACGGGTGTTCTTCGGGGTCAGATTGATGGTCAGGCTGGCGAGCCGCACCTCCTTCTTGGCCGGCAATTGCCGGCCGCCATCCACGAACACGCTCTTCACCTCGGGCAGCGCCCGGATCTTCTCCTCGATCCGGTCGGTGAGCTGGACCGTGTCCGGGAGCCGGGCACCCGGCGGCAGTTCCAGCACGAACAGCGTGCGCGCCTGGTCCTCCGCGGGCAGGAAGCCCGCGGGCAGCAGCTGCGTCGACAGGATGGATGCCGCGAAGCACGCGATGCCGAGGATCAGCGTCACGAACTTGTGCCGCACGGACCACGCCACGAGACGCGTGTAGCCGCGCATCACGAACCCGTCCCGCGTGTGGTCGGGGCCGTGGTCGCGCAGGAAATAGGCGGCGAGCAGCGGGGTGATCAGGCGCGCGACCAGCAGCGACATGAATACGGCCGCGGCGATCGTGAGGCCGAACTGCTTGAAGTACTGGCCGGCGATGCCGCCCATGAACGAGACCGGCGAGAAGATCGCCATGATCGTGGCCGTGATGGCGATGACCGCGAGCCCGATCTCGTCGGCCGCCTCCAGGGACGCGCGATAGGGCGACTTCCCCATCCGCATGTGCCGGACGATGTTCTCGATCTCCACGATGGCATCGTCCACCAGGATGCCGGTGACGAGCGTGATCGCCAGCAGGCTGACGGCGTTGAGCGAGAAGCCCAAGGCGCTCATCACCCAGAAGGTCGGCAGCACCGAGAGCGGCAGCGCCACAGCGGCGATCAGCGTGGCGCGCCAGTCGCGCAGGAACAGCAGCACGACGACGACCGCGAGCGCGGCCCCCTCGATCAGGCCCATCATGGCCGAATGGTAATTGCCGATCGTGTTGACGACGCTGGTGTCGATCAGGTCGAAGCGCACGTCCGGATTGGCCGCGTGGAGCGCGGCGATCTTCTTGGCGACCCCAACCGAGACGTCGGCATCGCTGGCGCCGCTGGCCCGGGAGACCGCGAAGGCCACCACAGGCTCGCCGTTGAAGCGCGCGAAGGTGCGCGGCTCCTCGGCTGTATCCGAAAGGATCGCCAGCTCGTCGAGCCGGACCTTGCGGTTGCCGGGAACGACGATCGAGGTCTTGGCCAGGGTGTCGAGGCTCGCCGAGGCGGCCAGCGTCCGGATCGACTGCTCTTGGCCGCCGACCTCGCCCCGGCCGCCGGCCATGTCGGCGGAGGTCAGGCGCAGCTGCCGGTTCACATCCGCCGCGGTGATGCCGAGCGCCAGCAGCCGGTCGGGCTTCAGCGTGACGCGGATCTCCCGGGCGACGCCGCCCAGGCGCTCGACGCCGCCGACGCCCTTCACGCTCTGGAGACCGCGGGCGACCACGTCATCCACGAACCATGACAGGTCCTCGGGCGTCATCGCCGGCGCGGAGGCGCCGTAGATCATGATCGGCAGGCCGGCGATCTCGACCCGGGAGACGATCGGCTCGTCAATGGTGCGCGGCAGGTTCTGGCGGATCTTGGCGATGGCGTCCTTGACGTCGTTGGTCGCCCGGTCCTGGTTCACCTCGAGGCGGAACTCGATCGTGGTCGTCGAGATGCCCTCGGTGATGGTCGACAGGATGTGCTTGACGCCCTTCACCCCGGCGACCGAATCCTCGACCCATTTCGTGACCTGGGTCTGCAGCTCGGCGGGCGCAGCGCCGGACTGTGTGATCGTCACCGAGACGATCGGGATGTCGATGTTGGGGAATCGGGTGATCGGCAGGGCACGGAAGCTCACCAGTCCGAGGATCATCAGGACCAGGAACAGAACCACCGAGGGCAGGGGCTTCCGGATCGCCCAGGCGGAGACGTTGAGGCGCATGGCCGGATCCTTTGCCTTCGTCCTACCGCGCAGCCGCGTCGGCCATGGGCTTGCCGGCCGGCGACGGCACGGCCCGCACCCGGTCGCCGTCGCGCAGGAAGCTGCCCGCCCGGGCCACGACGCTCTCGCCGGCCGCGACGCCTGAGCGGATCTCCGTGAAGCTCTCGGCGGAGAGGCCCGTATCGACCGCGCGCGCCTCGACGCGCCCGTCCTTGACCACCAGGACGCTGGCGCGGCCGTCCGCCGCATAGAGCAGGCTGGATACCGGGACCGCGATGCCGTCGCGGCGCGCCACCTCCACGGTGCCGCGGGCGAAGGCGCCGATGCGGAGCGCAGGATCGTCGGTGAGGCGGACGCGGACCTTTCCGAGGCGGGTGGCGCGGTCGACCTCCGGGTAGACCCGGCGCACCTCGCCCTGCAGGTGGCGACCGTCGTCGAGGTCGAGGCTCGCCGGGTCTCCGACCTGGATGCGCGCCAGCGACGTCTCCGGCACCTCGCCCTCGAGTTCGATCTCGCCCCGGGCGATCAGCCGGAACAGGGGCTCGCCCGCCGAGGTGGCGGTGGCGCCGATCCGGGCCGTGCGCCGGTTGACGATGCCGGCCTCCGGCGCGCGGATATCGGTGCGGGCGCGCCGCAGGGCGATCTCGGCGCCGGCTGCCCGGGCCGTGGCGAGATCCGCCTGGGCGGATTTCAGGCCGCCCCGGGCCGCGGCGAGGCGGCCCTCGGCCCCCTGCGCGGCCGAGACGCGCTGCTCCAGCACGGCCGCGGTGGCGTTGCCGGTCTTGGCCAGGGACTGGGCGCGCTCCAGCGACTGCTTTGCCTCCAGGTTGGCGGCCTCCGCCTGGACGATCTGGCTCTGGGCTTGGACGATGGCCGCCTCGGCCCGGGCGATCGCCGCCGCGTTCGAGGCCTCCTGGGTGACGATCATCTCCTGCGACAGCGTCGCGAGCACTTGGCCCTTTGTGACGCGGTCGCCCTCCTCCACGAGCCAGTCGGTGATGCGCAGGCCCTCGATCTCCGGGGAGACCAGGATCTCGTCCCGGGGGACCAGGGTACCGGTGACCACGGCCCGCTCCACGATCTCGCGGCGCTCGGCCGTGACGACCGTGACGGCCGGAGCGATAATGGCGGCATCTGGGACGGCGGCCGTCTCGACGGCGTGGGCCGGCGCTGCGGCGAGAATCGCGAGACCGCACAGGTAGCGGAAGCGGGACGCGCGCCCACGGAAGATCTGCAAAACGGAGGCCTCGCTGGCGGCGCTGTCCTGGTCCTGCGCCTCCGTCGCTGTGCAGGTCGGCGTTTTCATGGCGCGGATACCCTCGATGAGGTGAGCATAGCGACTTCGCGGGGTTCCGTCCTCGGGCTCCGGGCCGCAGGTCAGTCACCGGTGGAACGTGTCGCAGTTTAGGGTCCTTGCGCTGCAACCGACCGAACAAGTCCACGTTATTAAAGTGATGGTTTTCGCGCGATCGGGGAGGGGTAGATGAGCATTTTTCAAATCAAGCAGAAGAAGAGCGGTGCTGTGCTTTGGACCGGAGCTGCCGACAGCGAGCAGACGGCGCTCGACGCGATGGCCCGCGAGGCTGGATACCGCGACTTCTCGTCCCTGCCGGACACGATCCGCGCCGACGGGATCGAAGCGGCCAAGCTGGACCTGATTTCCTAAGCCTGGCCTACTATGACGCGTTGAATGAGGCGTCCGCCGCCATGGCGGGCGCCTCATTCATGCGTGGTCGATCTGCCGGGCCAGCGCCTCGATCTGTGCGGCGCAGTCGCGAATCGCTCTAGACCTGTACAAGTTGGCGATGACGGACGGGTCGAGGTCCAATCCGGCTTGGACGAGGCCGGGCCACGCAGACGCCTTGGGCCAACCGTGATGGACCACTGCGGCGCCGAGTGTTTCCAGGGCCGCAGCCTTCTCGGTCTGCTCGCCGTAGGCGCGTTCCTCCGGCAGACAGATGAGACGCTTTGCCTGTCCGGCGGCCAGCGCCACGAGACCGTCGCCACCCCCGCCGACCAGTACTGCGGCCTGCGCGACCCGGGCCTCGACGTCGTCGACCCAGCCGTGCAGATGCAGGTTGTCGGGCGTCTCGCCGGAGCCGGACACGGATCCGAGCACGTGCCAGTGCCGGTCGGGCACGGCCCCCGCCGCCGCTGCGAGGGCCGTGAGGTCGCCGCCTGCGCCGCCGCGGCCGAACACCACGACAATGTCGTCGCCGGGAGGCGCCGCGGGCTGCGCCGGCGCGCCGAGGAAACCGGCGTAGTGCGTCTTCGCGCGGATCCAGGCCGGGACGCCCGCGCCATCGAGCGCCTCGGGGAACGGCGCGAGCAGCCGCGTCGCGCTTCGGAACGCGTCGAGATGCGGCCTGTCGGTCCGGGTGCCGGCGAGCCGCACCACCAGGGTCGGAACCGACAGGAGGCGCGCCAGGAGCGCGATCTCCACCGAGACGTCGACGACGATCAGCGCGGGGTCGGTCCGCCCCACCCATTCGGCGATGCGCGCCATCCGGGCCCGCACGCCCGGATGGTTCAGCGGCGCGTAGTGCAGCGCCTCCGGTCGCTCCGCTTCGCCGTCCCGGCCGTCGAATTCCGATCCGCCGAGCGGGCGGTCGTCGGGCAGGTCGAGCACGTCGAGTCCGCGCGTGTCGAACCCCGCCAGGGTGCCGATCAGCGTGCAGGGCCGGGGCAGGGCGGCCGCCACAGCGCGGGCGCGCTGGAAATGCCCGGCGCCCTGGTGGTGGACGTACCAGCCGATCCCGCGGGTCACGCGGCGGCCCGCAGGGACAGGGCGAGGGCGTCGAGGTCGGCGAGCGCCCGGTCGAGGGGGCATTCCCGCGCCGGCGCGCTGCGCGACTCCAGGATCCGGTCGGCCCGCTCCACGAAGGCGATGGCGTTGGGGCAGTCGCCCAGGGCGGCGTGTTCGTCCGCGCCGAGCCCGAGCCGCGTGCAGGCCTCGGCCCGTGCCGGCAACGGGAGGTGGAACGCCCGGCGCAGGGCCGCGCGGCGCAGGATCAGCGCCTGCCAATGCGAAGCCTCGGGCAGCAGATAGGCTTCCCCCTCGAGGACGCGCGCCCGGCGCACCATCTCGGTGGCCATACCGCCCGAGACCCGACCCTGGTGGCGGGACGAGACCATCACGCGCACGTCCGGACAGTGGCGCAGGCGGGCGCCGCCCTCGCGCAGAAGCCCGACCAGGGCATTGTCCTCGCCGCAGGGCAGCGGCGGCAGGCCGCCGACTTGGCGATAGAACGTCACCGGGAAGGCGAGGCTCGCCCCGGTATGGTCGCCGTGGCGCGGGGCAGGATCGTGCGGTGGCGGGTCGAGGATGTCCTCCAGGCGCCGCACGCCGGACCAGTAGCGCTCGATCCGGGCGTGCAATTCCGTGAGCCTCGGGTCCGCGGTCCCGTCGTCGTCGATCACCAGCCGTCCGCCGACCACATCCGACGCGTGCAGAGCCCGCAGGTTCGCCGCGACCCAGTCGGCCGGCAGCCGCGCATCCGCGTCGGTGGTGAGGAGGATGCCGTCCATGCCTCCTCCGTCGGCCTCGAGCCAGTCGGCGCCAGCATCGAGCGCCATCCGCCGGGCGGTGCCGACATGCGCGTCCGCGCCGACAAGCTCAGCCTCGATCATCCGCAGGGCGAGAGTCGCGAGCGCCCCCGAAGCGTCCAGGGCGCGGACCGCCGCCGCCGTGCCGTCGGTGCAGTTGTTGGCGAGCACCACGACCCGCAGCGGCGCCCGCGCCGAGAAGCCCTCTTGCCCGGCCAGGGAGGCGAGCAGCCGCGGCAGGCGCTCTGCCTCATTCCGGGCCGGAATGCAGACGACGCAGAGCCGGGCGATCGCGGTAGCCGTGCCGGTGGTCATGTCGGTTGTCCCCAACCTCATCGTCCCTGCCGGACGAAACGCTCGAAGCGGTAAGCGGTCCGGCTTCTGGTGTGGGTGCGGTGTCCCTCCCCCCTCTGCGGCGTAGGAAGAGAACGCGTCCTCTCTTGAGTCTACGTCCTTTCCATTCCGGGACGATCCGGAACCGGAGGTGGGACTACCGTAGACCGCGCGGGAGAGGGAGCCGCCGTGCCGAACGGATCCATCGGGGAGACCTCAGGATCGCCTCATCCCCGCCTCCCGGCGACGCGCAGCGTCGGCCGCGCCCGCTCCGCGCAGCGCGCCATCACGGCCTCGTAGGTCTCGAGATAGCGCGCGGTCATGGCGGTGGCGTCGTAGAGCGCCTCGGCCCGGTCGCGGCAGGCGCGGCGCGAGAGGCCAGCCGCCTCCCGGATCGCCACCGAGAGGTCCTGCGAATCGTCCGGACGCGCCAAGCGCCCGCAAGCCGCGTCGAGGATGTCGGGCATGGCGCCCCGGCGGAAGGCCGCCACCGGCGTGCCGCAGGCGAGCGCCTCCGCGACCACGAGGCCGAACGGCTCCTCCCAGCGCGGCGACACGATCGCCACCCTGGCCCGGCCGAGATGGCGGGCGAGGTCGCTGTGCGAGAGATGGCCGAGATGCGTCAGGTCCGGGCCGAGCCTCGGGGCGATCTCGGCCGCCCAGTAGGCGGGGTTGAGCTTCGGTCCCGCGAAGGTCAGCGGCAATCCGGCCGCCCGCGCGGCGTCGATGGCGAGGTGAAGCCCCTTCTCGGGCACGATCCGGCCCGACCAGAAGACGAAGGGCGGAGCGTCGGGCGTATCGGAGAAGGCGAAGGTCGAGAGATCGACCCCGTTGTCGACCACCTGCGCGCCCGGTACGAGCGACGACCATTCCTGGGCCAGCGATGGCGAGACCGCGAGGTAGGCCATGTCCGGATCGGCCTCCGAGACGCCCCCGACGAGGGATTCGAACGGCGGTGTGTGCAGCACCGTGACCCAGGGCAGACCGAGCCTGGAACTCTCGCGCAAGGGCAGCGCGTGGAGGGCATTGTTGTGGACGATGTCGAACCCGCCGGCCGCGACCATCTCCATCATCCGGCGGTAGGCGTCGAACTCGGCGCGGTCGATCGCCTCCTCACGCTCCGGGTCCGAGAGGGCATCGCCGGTCGGGTCGCAGAGCATGACCGGATCGAGCGCCGGGTCCGAACCGCGGCTGGCGAACAGCGTCACATCGTGCCCACGCTGCTTCAGGGCCACCGTGAGGAGGTGGGTGTGCATCTCCAGACCGCCGGCATAGGGCTGGCCGATCGGGTACTTCAGATGTGCGAGGACAGCGATCTTCACGCGCGCACCGAATCCGGTTGTGGGGGGATCTTTGCCGACCGCAGAGAGGCGAGAGGACTTTTGTCCGCGGCGAGCGTGGCGGGTATCATGCCGGTCTTTTCTTCAGCAAGCGTTGCCCCATCGGCGCCGGAAGCGACGACGGAAGCGGCGCATTCCTGCCTTCGTAAGCCGGGCGGCCTGAACCGATGATGATCAAGACGACGGGTCGGCCGTTCAGCCGGATGTGCCCGCCGCATGGGACCGGTACGGCAGCGCCCGTCGCGCCGATGATCAGCGGCGCCGCGAACCTTCTGGACCTGCCGAAGCTGTCCTGGGGCGAGGCCGGGGCGAACGTTGCGCCGGCCTGGATCTTCGTCCCGAACGGCGCCCCCTACCTTATGCTTGCCGTCCTGAGCGGGCGTCCGCGGCGGCTCCGGCCCGATTCGGGCGACATCCGGCTGCGGGTGCTGGGGACCGAGATCCGGTTGCACCTGCGCCCGAGGGGCGGCGCGCCGCCGGCCGTTTCAACGCGCTGCAGAAGTTCGCCGACCTGATCGTCCTGCTGGCTCGACTTCTCGCTGCCGTCGAGATGCGGACGGCGGCGCGCTACGGGGTGATCCGCACCGTCGACCCTTGCAGGGACAGCCACGACCGTTCGACGCCCGGCAGCCGCAGACCATCCTGGCCTACGGCATGCACGGCGGCGCCCCGCTGCGCCTCCGGGTCGTGCGGAAGCCCGGCGACAAGGCGTGGAAATACCGCGCGCGCATCGAGGTTGTGGACCGGGTCGACGGCACCGCGCACGGCCGCGGCGACATGGTCGCCGGCCTCGGCTTCAGCTGGTAGGCTGCAATCTGAGCCGCGCCCCGGCCTCGGCACGGCGGTGGAGGGGGCGTCGATGGATCTTCCGGTCGGGCTGAGCGTGTTCGCGGTCGGCGCCGCGGCGCTCGCGGTGGTCACCCTCGCGGCCGGCGTGAAGATGATCCCCCAGGGCTACGTCTACACGGTCGAGCGGTTCGGTCGGTACGCCCGCACCCTCGAATCCGGCCTCGGCCTGATCATCCCGTTCATCGACCGCATCGGCCGGCGGGTGAACGTGATGGAGCAGGTCATCGACGTGCCGAGCCAGCAGGCGTTCACCCGCGACAACGCGGGCGTGACCATCGACGCGGTGGTCTTCTACCAGGTGCTCGACGCGGCGCGGGCCTCCTACGAGGTCTCGAACCTCGACCTCGCCATGACGACCCTGACCATGACCAACATCCGCACCGTGGTCGGCTCGATGGATCTCGACCAGCTCCTCGCGCACCGCGACGAGATCAACGAGCGCCTGTTGCGAGTGATGGACGCCGCGGCCTCGCCCTGGGGCGTGAAGATGAACCGCATCGAGATCAAGGACATCGTCCCCCCGGCCGACCTCGCGGGCGCCATGGCCCGGCAGATGAAGGCCGAGCGCGAGAAGCGCGCCTCGATCCTGGAGGCCGAGGGTCAGCGTGCCGCCGAGATCCTGCGGGCGGAAGGGCGCAAGCAATCGGCGATCCTGGAGGCGGAGGGCCGCCGCGAGGCCGCGTTCCGGGACGCGGAGGCGCGAGAACGATCCGCCGAGGCCGAGGCGCGTGCGACCGGCATGGTCAGCCGGGCAATCGCCGAGGGCGACATCGCGGCGGCGAATTTCCTGGTGGCCGAGAAATACGTCGACGCGGTGCGGGCGTTGGCCACCGCGCCCAACCAGCGGGTCGTCGTGGTGCCGATCGAGGCCGCGGCGCTGGCCGGCACGCTGGGTGGCATCGGCGAACTCACCCGCGCGGTCTTCGGCGAGGCCGCGCCGCCGCGCCGCGCGGGGCCGCCGCCCAACGTCGCCGCGCCGCGGACCTGATGCCGTGACCGGTGCCTCCATTCTCGACATCCTCGAGGCCCTCGGGCCGGCCTGGAGCTGGGTGATCGCCGGCCTCGTGCTGGCGGGCGCCGAGATCGCGGCGCCGGGCGTGTTCCTGATCTGGCTCGGCCTGGCGGCGCTCGCAACCGGGCTCGCTGCCGCCCTGATCCCCATGCCCTGGCAGGGCCAAACCCTTCTGTTCGCGGCCCTGGCCGTCGCCCTGGTCGGGATCGCCACGCGCCTGCACCGGCGCAGCGGCCGACCCCGCCGGGCGGCCCTCAACCGCGCCGACCGCGGCCTGATCGGGCGCGTGGGCGTGCTCGACGAACCGATCGTGCACGGCGCGGGCCGCATCCGCTTCGACGACACCCTGTGGCGGATCAAAGGGCCCGACCTGCCGGCAGGCGGCCGGGTGCGGGTGATCGGCCTCTCGGGGACGGTGCTTCGGGTGGAGGCGGCGTAGAGCGTGCCGATGATCAGACGCTGGCGGCTACGGCCGATCGCCGATGGGCAGCCTTGGACCCGGATACGCCGGAGCACGGGCTCTACGCCGCCATCGCAGGCGGACGTTCCCGGCGTCGTTGCTCTCGCGGTTACGCGCTACCCGCGCGGTCCATTGCCCCCCTCTGACGCGTAGGCGTTGATGATCGCAGACAGCAGACCTGGAAAGCGCGCGTCCACCTCCGCCCAACGCGAATGGTTCCGCATCTCCACGCCGTGACGCTCGCTACGGATCAAGCCGGCCTCGCGTAGCACCTTGAAGTGGTTGGACAACGACGATTTCGGGATGACCCGATCGCCCATCGCGGAGACGGCCGCGCAGGCTTCCACGCAGCCTGCGCTCATGATCTTGGCGAAGATCGCCGCACGGCTCGGATCGGACAGGGCGTGCAGGATCGCCTCCGGTTGAACGTCCTCCATCGCGGGGTGAAACAGCGGCCTCATGTTTTCTTCATGTGGGGGCTTGATCCGCGCTCCGTTAGTTCCGAAATCCCGAACTATGGGACTAGACGACCGCTCTGGAGCTGGCCCAGGCCGAAAGGTAGCACACATGTCAAAGCTTGACGGAAAGGTCGCCGTGGTGACCGGCGCATCGAAGGGGATCGGTGCCGCGATTGCCAAGGCCTTGGCGAAGGACGGCGCAGCGGTCGTGGTCAACTACGCTTCGAGCAAGGCGGGAGCGGACGCCGTCGTCGGGGCCATCACCGAGGCCGGTGGCAGGGCCATCGCGGTCCAGGGGGACGTCTCCAAAGCCGCACAGGCGCAGAGATTGATCGAATCGGCGGTGCATCAGTTCGGCCGGCTCGACGTGCTGGTCAACAATTCCGGCATCTACGAATTCGCAGCGATCGAAGAGGTCACCGAGGAGCATTATCGCCGTCTCTTCGATGTCAACGTGCTGGGCGTCTTGCTGGCGACCCAGGCGGCTGCAAAGCATCTCGGCGAAGGCGGGAGCATCATCAACATCTCGTCGGCGATCACCCATGTGCACACGCCGACCGCGGCGGCCTATGCAGGGACCAAGGGAGCCCTGAATGCGATCTCGGGAGTCCTCGCCAACGAGCTGGCTCCACGCAGGATCCGGGTCAATGTGGTCAGCCCAGGCTTCGTGGTGACCGAGGGCACGCATTCGGCCGGCGTCGTCGGCTCGGATATGGAGGCCGGCCTTGTCGCGCAGACGCCGCTCGGCCGTGCCGGCCAACCGGACGACATCGCCGGGGTCGTCGCGTTCCTCGCGTCCGACGATGCCCGCTGGTTGACCGGCGAGGAGATCACCGCCAGCGGTGGTATTCGCTGACAGGCGCCATCTAGGCCTGCGCGCGCTCCCACAACGGAAGCACGCGTAGGGACGAGGCCCGAGATGGCCGCAGTCAGGCCGCGTTCAGCCGATCGATGCTGGCCGCTGAATGCCCGCTCCTTCCCTCTCCGCCCTCGCGCGTCTACCCGAACGCCCCGACCTCGTGCTGGATCATCCCGGAAATCTCCCGCACCTGGTCGAACATCCGGCGGATCGGCTGGAACAGGTTGGTGTGCTCGGCCTCGTAGGTGCCGACATCGCGCGGCCCCGCCGGCTCGCCGAAGTTGAGGCCGAGCGTCGGGTCCGGGGTGATCGGGAAGATCTCGTCCAGCAGCGTCAGGCAGCCGTCGATGTCGAGGCGCAGGAAGCGCTCCAGGAGCTGCTCCCGGGAGATGCCCGCCTGCGGCCGGAAGCCCGGGATGTGCACCGCCAGGAACCAGATCCGGTGGATCAGCGCGAGCCGCAGGGCGTGGAGCAGCGTCAGCCGGGCGGACATGCCCTGCAGGTCCGGGGCGGCCGTGGTCAGCGCGAGCCAGTCGCGGGTCAGCCGGCCGAACAGGCTGCGCAGGGAGGACGCGAGGTCGAGGCGCTCCAGCGCGCCCGCGATCACCACCAGCTCCTCCCGGCGGAAATCCTTCTGCGTGCGCCGCGCCCGCTCCAGCCACACGGCCGGATCGAGGGTGTCGATATAGGCGCGCAGCACGTCGAGGTCGCCCACCGCGGCGGCGTGCTGCACCAGCCGGAAAGCCCGGGAGAAGCGCACCGAGTCCCGGCGCATGTCGCGGAACAGGTCGGGGCCGCGCTGGGCGGCGCGGCCGATCCCGTGGAGCGAGTTCGCCAGGAAGCCGAGCTGGTGCAGGATCGCGTTGTTGGGGATCGCCCGCATCTGGCGTGGATGGGTGATGCGCGCCGGGCCGCCGGTGTCGGTCTGGCGCGCCACCGGACGCGAGCCGGTGCGGTCGATCAGGCTCGGGCCGAAGGTGCCGAGCAGGGCGGCGTAGCCCGGATCTTCGGTGAGCGCCTCCATGTCCTGGCGGGCGGCGGTGAAGAACTCCAGGGCGAAATCGGGCTCCGAATAGATCGGGTCGTCTGCGGCGTCGGCGCCCACGTCGGGGTCGTTCAGGGCGTAGTCTGAGAAGGTGTCGTCCTCCGCGATGTCGAGGGCGTAGACATGCTCGGCGATGCGGGCGACGCTCGCCGCCGCCAGAGCCTCCGTGCCGTAGAGCAGGTAGCCGTCGGTCCCCTGGAAGCTCGATTCGAGCCGGACCTTGAGGCCGGCCTTGCGGGCGCGGTCCCGCGCATCCTCGGGCGCCAGATAGGCGAGGCGGTCGCGCAGTGAGGTCGGGTGGGCGCCGCGCCCGATCGATTCGCCGTGCGTGTCGAAGATCGCGAGTTCCACGTCGGCGAGGCCGTTCTGGACCAGCATCTCGGTGATGCGCAGCCGCAGCCGCTCGATCCAGAAGGTCGCGGCCAGCTGGCCGACATAGCGGCCGGAATCCGAGTAGCCGAATTGTACGGTGAGCCGTCCGATGCGCTTGAGGTACTGGCGCCAGTGCGGATTGCGCAGGGCGTCGTCCAGCACCCGGATGCCCTGCTCCAGCGCGCTCGCGGTCTCGAACAGCGGCGTGATCTCGAGCTTGTCGGCGATGCCGTAGTGGCGCGCCAGCCAGAGGGCGGCGAGCAGGGTGTAGCCGGTCTCGGTCTCGGCGATCAGGAAGCGCACCGGATGGGTGCCGTCCACGTGCTTGAGGATCTGGGCGATCGTCATCATCAGGCGGGCCGCCGAGGCCCGCTCGGCGGCGAGCGCCCCGAAATCCACCGCGACCGGACGGACGTCGTTCAACAGCGCGTGCACCGTCGCGAGATGCGAGCGGCGCTGCGCCGCATCGGTCGGCTCGCCCTCCCGGTCGACAACCCGGCGAACCGCGTTGTGGATCTGGCTGGCGTTCAGCCGGAAATGCGGCAGGGCGTTCGACAGGCCATGGGTGGCGACCCCCGCGCGCAGGATCGCGAGCGTCCGCTTGTCGGCCTCGTCCTCGGCCGCTTCCAGGGCCGCGGTGAGCCCGGCCACGAGGCCGCCCGCGTCGGTCTGTGCCCGCTCTCGCTCGATGATCAGGGCCAGCGCGAACCGGTGGACCGCTTCGAGGGAGGGCTTGTCGCCGAGGCGAGGGGCGACCGCGAGCTGGCGGTTCACCGCCGCCAGGGCGCCTTCGGCGAGGGCGCGGACCTCCCGGCAGGCCGCGCTGTCGGGCAGCTCGCGCATCACCCGGTCGAACTGCATCCGCTTCGAGATCAGCCGGTAGCGCAGGGTGTCCCACCAGCCGATATCGGTGCGTCCGTCGGTGTCGCAGCCGACCCAGCTGGCGATCGCGAAGGGGCGGGGCGTCAGCTCGGTCCAGCGCCCGGGCCAGCGGGCGCGGGCAGCGTCGAGCAGCGCGCCGTTGAACGCGTCGAGGGCCAGCCGGCCGTTATTGGCCGCCGCGCAGGCCTGCTCGAACTCGGCATCCAGGGTGATCGGCGCGTCCGGGCGGGTGGACCGCGCGGCCGCGCGCGCGATCAGGCCGGCGCGGGCCGCCGCGTCGGGCAGGCTCGCGGCCTGCGCCAGCAGCGTCGCCACGGCCTTGGGCATGCCGAAGGTCGGATGGGCGGTGAAGACAACCGCGAAGGCGGTGCGGTTGATAAACGACGCGAAGGCCTCGAAGCTCTCGGAATGGTCGGGCACCGAGGCCACGAGGCGGGCGGGGACCGCCGCATCGGGATCGACAGGGTCGGCCTCGAGGCCGACATAGCCCCGCAGCCGGTCCGCCCGCGCCGCCAGGGCGGCCGCGCGCAGCCGCACGAACAGGTTGTCGAGATCGCCCACGGATATCTCGTTCCGGTCGAACCGGCGGGTGATCGCCAGGGTCACGGCCAGGACGGGGTTGCGGAACGGGTCCTCCCGGGCCTGCTGCCGGGCCATCTCGATCAGGCCGAGGAGGTGGCTTTCCAACTCCTCGGGCTCGCGGCTCGGCTCATGCTGCATCGATCGGTCCCGGCTCCGGTCTGTCCGCGTCTACCCGGCCTGTCCGGACACGCAAGGAGTGTTCCGCGCGGGAAGGGGTGACGGCGCCCCCGTGCGCGGCTACAGCTTCGGGCCTTATGGAGCGCCTGCTGATCATCGTGGCCGTGCTGGCCTGCGTCGTGGCCGGGGTCGCCGTCATCGCGATGTCGGCCCGCAGCCGGCGCGAGCCCCTGCGCATGGGCGCGGAACTCGACGCGGAGGACGAGCACCTTCTCATCGGCGCGCTCGGGCCGCTCCGCAGTCCGATCGACCGTACGGCACAGGTGCTCGACCCGCGCATGCTCGACCTTGGCCCGACCGATCCGGTCCCGACCGACCTGGAACCGATCGCAGCGCCCGAGAAGGCGGACCGGATCGAGCCGCCGCGGCGCAGCCTGCCGGGCGCCGCACGATGAGGCCGATTGCCCGCAGCGCAACCCGCCTTCTGCTCACCGCCCTGGCCGTCCAGGCCGGGGCGAGTGCCGGCCGGGCGGCGCCGGTCCAGCAGCCCGCTGTCGCGCCGCCGCCGGTCCAGGGTTCGCCGGTCCAGGGGGGGGCCGCGCAGGCGCCCGCCACGCCGGCGCAGGACGCTACGCCCGCCGCCGAGCCTGCGATCGAGCAGCCCTGCGGTGCCCGTGCTGCGCGCTACGAGAGCGGCAAGGGGTTCAACATCGTGGTCACGCGGGCCGGTCAGGTGCGGACCGAGAATCCGCTTCGGCCATTGACGCCCGAGGTGAACGAGGTTCTGCAGGTGGTGATCGCCGGCAAGGTCGCGACCGCCTACGGGCCCGACTTCATGACCCTTCGGCGCGGGACGGCCCCCGCGACCATCGAGGCGATGCTCGGCGGGCCGATTCGCTGGCAGCCCGCCCTGCCGACGCTCCCAGACCCGATCGCCATCGTCACCGAGGAGGGCGCCATCCTGGCGCAACTCTCCTTCCGCGCCTGCGAGGCGCCGCCCGCCGTCAAGGCCGCGCCGAAGCCCGAGGCCCGGAAGAAGAAGGCCCCGGCCCGGAGCGCAGCGCCCAAGGCCGCAGCCCAGAAGACGCCCCCGGGCTTCTCCATGCCCCAGGGCGCCATCGCCGAGTAGGCGGTACGAGCGCGCTACTTCTGCTTGGCGATGATCTTGTCCTTGATCCCGTCGTAGACGCTCTGCGGGATGATCTTCTTCGAGACCAGCTCGTCCTTGCCGCGATAGGGGCGGCCCTTGACGATCGCGGCGGCGCGGGCCGAGCCGATGCCGGGCAGCGCGTCGAGTTCGGCGGGGCTGGCGCTGTTGAGGTCGATCAGCGCGCCCTTGGCGGCGTTCGGTGGCCCGGCGACCGGGGCGCTCGGCGCCGTCGGCTTGGCGGGGGCCGTCGGAGTCGCGGGGCTCGACATCTGCGGTGTCTGCGCGAGCGCGGGCGCCGCCATCAGGGTCGAGAGCAGGGCGAAAAGGGCGAGGGTCTTTTTGGAGGAAGCCATGGCGGTTCTCCCGAGGGGGCACGGCCCGCACCGCGGTACCGTCATGCCAGATGTGGTCCTGGCGACTTGAACCCGGGCTTAACAGTGGTGTTTCGTCGCCCCCGACACGTGCTTGATCAGTCGGAAACAGCAGAAAGCACCGGGTTGTCGGTGCCGCGTCATGGTCTCGGAAAGCCGGGTTCCACTTTTCCGCAACATGCCCTAGCCACAGGCGGGCGCCGACGCTATAAGCGCGCGCTCATCCGTATCCCGCGGTGTGTGAGGCGATCCTTGGTCGAGGAGACGCCCGCGCGCCGCTTTGCCCGCGGCGTCACGAAGGACTCAGCCATGGCCGTTCCGAAGCGAAAGACTTCCCCCTCCCGTCGCGGCATGCGCCGCTCGGCCGACGCCCTCAAGGCGCCGACCTACGTCGAGGACAAGGATTCGGGTGAGTTGCGCCGGCCGCACCACATAGACCTGAAGACCGGCATGTACCGCGGCCGGCAGGTGCTCAAGGTGAAGTCCGCCGAGGCCTAAGCCTCGTGATCGCGGCGCCTCAGGCGAGGCGCCGCGCGGTTTCGGCGTAGAGAGCCGCGGCGATCCGGGTTCGTTCCTGCCGCGACGGCCGCAAGGTCGGGTCCTGGGCGATCAGCAGCTGCGCGACGAAGCAAGCGCTGGGACGACCCGTACCGAAACGATCCGCCGACGCGGCCATCCGGCGCGCGTCGCTCCTCCCCCCTTCCAGGACGACCAGCGCCCGGACCGGGGGGGGCTCGCCTTCCGAAGAGGCCGGCTCTGGAGCGGCCCGTTCGGTCTGCGCGGGCCTGCCCCATCCCGTGCCGAGACGACCGACTGTCCCGATCCGCGCCATTGCAACATCCTTCGCACGTTTCCGTGTCCGTGTTGCAAACGTGGTGCCGATGTTAACGGTTCGTCAACCTCTCGTAGCTGCGTAGAAAGCCGGGTGTGACCGGTTTTCGGACCGTCACTTCTTGGCAAGCGCCTCCAGGCGCTGCTGCATCTCCAGCATCTGCCGCTTGAGTTCGTCGAGTTCGCCGCCGGCATAGGAGGCGGGCGGCTGCGGCACGGACGGCTGCGTCCCGGCGGCAGGCGGCGCGAAGCCCGTGAACATCTTCATGGCATCACCGAAGAAGTTCATGTTGGTGCGCACCTGCTGCTCGATCGCGTTCTGGAACGCGGCCGGCCCGAAGCTGTGGGCGAACTTCTCGCGCAGCCCGTCCTGATC
Source organism: Methylobacterium sp. NEAU K (assembly GCF_030700285.1). Lineage (GTDB taxonomy): Bacteria > Pseudomonadota > Alphaproteobacteria > Rhizobiales > Beijerinckiaceae > Methylobacterium. The sequence goes on from NZ_JAUYZJ010000001.1 coordinate 303,115, forward strand.
CTTGGCGAAGTTCGCCATCGAGAATTCCAGGAAGCTCGGCACCATCGTGCGCATGCTGTCGCCGTAGAAGCGGATCAGCTGGCGCAGGAAGGCCACCGGCAGCAGGTTCTCCGCCCCGGCCTTGTTCTCCTGCTCGAAGATGATCTGCGTCAGCACCGACCGGGTGATGTCGTCGCCCGCGCGCGCGTCGTATACGATGAAGTCCTCGCCGTTCTGGACCATCGTTGCGAGGTCCTCCAGCGTCACGTAGGTCGAGGTACCGGTGTGGTAGAGGCGCCGGTTGGCGTATTTCTTGATGACGGTCTGGGTGGCCTTGACGGTATCCGCCATCGGGAACGGCCTTTCTGGACTCGGGACTCGGGGGCGTTGCAGGCACGCGCGACGCGGCCTGGAAGAGATCGTCTTCGCGCCCGCAACACGATCCTTAAAGCCTTCCACGGGCGCAGAAAACAGCAAATTGCGCCTCTTCAACGCAGAATAATGCACCCCGTTCGGGCAGGCTCACGCCTTTTCAGTGCCTTGAGCGATACATCCGAGCGTTTTCGGTCTCCAGTGCCCGTCCTTGACTTCGTCGATCCCAAGCCCTTCATCCCGTGACCGGCTTCAGAGCGCGCCCAGACAGAGGAAGGCGCGCCGGCCCGCGAGAGGAGAACGTTCACATGGCAGGCAGCGAAGAGATCGTCATCGTCGGGGCCGCGCGCACGCCGGTCGGCTCGTTTGGCGGCGCCTTCGGGGCGGTGCCGGCTCATGAACTCGGCGCCATCGCGATCAAGGCCGCCCTCGAGCGTGCCAAGGTGTCGCCCGAGGAGGTGGACGAGGTGATCTTCGGGCAGGTGCTGACGGCGGGCGCCGGCCAGAACCCCGCCCGGCAGGCGGCTATCAAGGCCGGCATCCCCGAGAAGGCCACGGCCTGGGGCCTCAACCAGGTCTGCGGCTCGGGGCTGCGCACGGTGGCCATCGGCATGCAGCAGATCGCCAACGGCGACGCCACGATCATCGTGGCCGGCGGTCAGGAATCGATGTCCCTCTCGCCGCACGCGCAATACCTGCGCGGCGGCCAGAAGATGGGCGACATCAAGCTCGTCGACACGATGATCAAGGATGGGCTCTGGGACGCCTTCAACGGCTACCATATGGGCCAGACCGCCGAGAACGTGGCCCAGGCCTTCCAGCTCACCCGCGAGCAACAGGATCACTTCGCCACCCGTTCGCAGAACAAGGCCGAGGCCGCCCGCAACGAGGGCCGCTTCAAGGACGAGATCGTGCCCGTCACGATCCCCGGAAAGAAGGGCGACACCGTCGTCGACACCGACGAGTACATCCGCGACGGCGCCACCGTGGAGGCGATGGCCAAGCTGAAGCCGGCCTTCGCGAAGGACGGGACGGTCACGGCCGCCAACGCCTCGGGGCTGAACGACGGTGCCGCGGCGCTCGTGCTGATGTCGGCCTCCGAGGCCGAGAAGCGCGGGCTGACGCCGCTCGCCAAGATCAAGTCGTGGGCGACGGCGGGCGTCGACCCGAAGGTGATGGGCACCGGCCCGATCCCGGCCTCCCGCAAGGCCCTGGAGAAGGCCGGCTGGAAGCCCTCCGACCTCGACCTGATCGAGGCGAACGAAGCCTTCGCGGCCCAGGCGCTGGCGGTGAACAAGGACATGGGCTGGGACGACGCGAAGGTGAACGTCAATGGCGGCGCCATCGCCATCGGTCACCCGATCGGCGCCTCGGGCGCCCGCGTCCTGGTCACGCTGCTGCACGAGATGAAGCGCCGCGATGCCAAGAAGGGCCTCGCCACGCTCTGCATCGGCGGCGGCATGGGTGTCGCGATGTGCATCGAGCGGCCCTGATCGTTTTGTAACGTCGGGCCGATCGACAATTTAGACTTAAGGCCGAACTCAGAAAAAATCGCGTGCGGACGCCATCCGCACGCGGCATCACATGATGCGAACAGGAGGAAACACATGGCTCAAGGACGCGTCGCCCTCGTGACGGGCGGCACCCGCGGCATCGGCGCGGCAATTTCGAAGGGACTCAAGGCGAAGGGCTATTGCGTCGCCGCCAACTATGGCGGCAACGACGAGGCGGCCAACGCCTTCAAGGCCGAGACCGGCATCCCGGTCTTCAAATTCGACGTGGGTGATCTCGCGAGCTGCGAGGCCGGCATCAAGGCGGTCGAGGCCGAACTCGGGCCGATCGAGGTGCTGGTCAACAACGCCGGCATCACGCGCGACGGCGCCTTCCACAAGATGACCTTCGACAAGTGGCAGGACGTCGTCCGGACCAACCTCGACTCGATGTTCACCTGCACTCGTCCGCTGATCGAGGGCATGCGCAATCGCGGCTTCGGCCGGATCATCATCATCTCGTCGATCAACGGCCAGAAGGGCCAGGCCGGCCAGACCAATTACTCGGCCGCCAAGGCCGGCGTGATCGGCTTCGCCAAGGCGCTGGCGCAGGAGAGCGCGGCGAAGGGCATCACGGTGAACGTGATCGCGCCGGGCTACATCGCCACCGACATGGTGATGGCGGTCCCGGAGGAGATCCGCAACAAGATCATCTCCACGATCCCGACCGGCCGCCTCGGCAAGGTCGAGGAGATCGCCCACGCCGTCGAGTACCTGGCGAGCGACGAGGCCGGCTTCGTCAACGGCTCGACGCTGACCATCAACGGCGGCCAGCACTTCGTCTGACCGCGTTCGGGCGCGCCCGGCTCGGGCCGGCGCGCCCGCGAGGAATCGCGCCGCGTCGTCCTGCCGGGCAGCGCGGCGCTGCCGTTTCTCGAGCCGCCCCGGCCTCCGCCGCCCACCTGGGTGCCGCACCGTAAGCGCGAGCCCCAGGTTCGGCATCGACGATGGCGTCGCCCGAACGGCGATGGCCGGCGAGCGCCAGGATTTTTGCGCGGCACGCGGTCCTGACCAATTCCCTTCCGCGACACAGTTCCGCCGGGTGCGCACGGGGATGCGAGCATCGTGGGACGTGACGAGCGGAATCCCGCACGCGCTCTGAGGCGCGAATGATTTGAGCTGTCCAGTATAGGTCTCGTTTCGGCGCCGCGTGGATGTTCGCGCCATCAAGAAACCAAGGCCCCAGCACCATAAACAACGCATCCGGCGCGAGCCCCGCAATCGAAGTCCTCGACGCCGGCAGGAACGTGAATGATCAGGGTGCCGCCCGCCGGCAGCGCCGTGGCTTGTCCGCCTTCGCCAAGCTCGGCTTCGCCGCCGCCTGCGCGCTCGGCCTCGCGGCTTGCGTCATGCCCCAGAAGCGGCACGCGATCGACCAGGGGCAATGCAACGAACTCGGGTTCGAGCCCGGGATCGACGGCTTTGCCCGATGCATGATGGACCTGCACCAGCAGCGCGCCGTCGCGCAGTCCATCCGCGGCGCGCAGCACGACCTCGACAGGTCGATGAGCCTCCAGCGCAGCGGCGACCCGTGCTCTCCCGTCTGCGGGGCCGCGTACGAAGGCAGCATGGATCGCCGGACCATGACTTGGTACAGCCCGAACTGCCGCGCCCGCTGCCCCGAGCCTGGGGGAGGCCGACGATGTCGGACACCATCACGCGCGGTCCTCGCAATCCAAGCAGGATCATCTTCATCGCCACCGCGCTGGTCGCCGTCGCGATCGGGATCCTCATGGACGATGCAAGTTCGTTCTTCTCGGCCGTAATCGGCTGCACCGTCCTGTTCTCGCTGGTCGCCGTGTGGGCCGAGGGAGAACCCGGTGCTACGGCGCGCCGACGCAGTCGGCGTAGAAGGTCGTGGTCGCCGGCCAGTCGGAGAAGACGCCGATCACGCCGATCTGGCCGTGCAGCACGTCGAGCAGGCGGAGGATGTCACCGTCGCCGGTCACCACCGGCTTGATCGACTGATAATAATAGCCGCCCCCGTCCTTCAGCGGGCCTGAGCGCTCCAGTGACCACGCGATCAGGTCGAGCCCGGCCGCCTTCGCCTCCCGGGCATAGGTCGAGGGCTCGATGGCGCCGTCCGCTCCCGGACGGACCAGCATCCAGAGCGGCGGCGCCAGGATCCGGACGCCCCTGTCGGCCAGCTCGGCCATTCCGGGCTTCCAGGTCTCAGGCTTTTCCGGGTCGAACCCCTCGGCGGTCTCATCGCGGTCGTCGAGAAGGATCGCCTGACGGCCGAAATCCGGGGCCTTCTCCAGCCAGTACGAGATATCCCGAAGTTGGAAGCTCTGCGGATAGACATCGGAGGCCGGGATGCCGGCTTGCTTGTATTCGTCGATCAGCTGCTGGGCATACATGTCCTGTGTGTAGCTGCCCTCGAACGGCATCGGGACCTGCGGTGCCTTCAGCTCCGGGGTGAACTTGCGCCCCATCCCCTTTACCAGGGCGATGTACTCCTTGTGTGCCATCAGCGTCCCGGTGGTGGCGTAGAGGTCGGTGCGCCAGCGCGGCGTCGCGTTCATGTAGGCGGAGACCGTGGTGGCGTCCGGATCGGCCGCATCCATCTTGCCGTTGAGCGACTTGAACTCGTCCAGCGTCAGGTCGCTGGTGCAGCACTTGGCCGAGGCCTTGCGCCCCGTGGCCCGGTCGGCCGGCTCGAACCCCTGCGTGCATTTCGCCGCGAGTTGCGGCCGGGCCAGGATGTCGGTGGTCGTGTGCAGGTCGCACTGGCTGTGGCGGCACACGAGCTGTCGGTCCTTGGTGAAGGCCACGTCGCACTCGATGATCCCGGCCCCCATGCGATAGGCGGCGAGCAGGCCCTCGCGGGTGTGCTCCGGGAACATCAGGGGCGCCCCCCGGTGCGAGATCGAGAAGGCCCTCGGCGTGTAGGTCCGGTCGATGCCGCAGGCGGCGAGGCGATCCTTCAGGGGACCGGGCTTCAACTGGTCGACGAGATAGAACGGCCGGGGCCCGAGCTGGGCCGTCTCTCCGGCTTGGGCCGGGGCACCCGCCAGCGCCAAAGCCAGCACCATCATGATCGCGCGCATTGAAGGGCCCCGGGGTTCGCGTCGCCGCCAGAGCATGGTGCGGAACGATGGAAACCGGGTTTTTGAAAACACCATGCGATGGCAATGCTCTGGGGCGTGCTGCCGGTACCGTGAAGCAGCGGCACGCTGTGGCGCGTGACGGTGACAGAGGCGTGAACGCGCCTCGCCGACTCGGAGACTGCATGATAGCTGCGCTTCATGAGCCTCTCCGCGCCGTCCTCTGTCCGCACCACGTCGCGCTCGGCCGCCACGCTCGCGGGCTTCGGGGCGATCCTGCTGTGGTCGCTGCTCGCCCTGTTCACCGCGGCGTCCGGGGCGGTGCCGCCGTTCCAGCTCGCCGCGATGACCTTTTTGCTCGGCGGCCTCTGCGGCTGCGCGACCTGGATCGCCCGGCCGGCCCGCGCCCGGGCTCTGCTCCAGCCCTGGCCGGTCTGGCTACTCGGAGTCGGCGGCCTGTTCGGCTACCACGCGCTCTATTTCAGCGCGCTGCGCCTCGCGCCGCCGGCCGAGGCGGGGTTGATCAACTATCTCTGGCCCCTGCTGATCGTCCTGTTCTCCGCCCGGCTCCCGGGATCGGGCGGGTTGCGCGCAGGCCACATCGCGGGGGCGGCACTGGGTCTCGCCGGTGTCGCCGCCCTGTTCGTCGGCCGGGGCGAGCTCGATTTCGCCGCGGGCGCCCTGCCGGGCTACGCGGCCTCCTTCGCGGCGGCCTTCGTGTGGGCCGGCTATTCCGTGCTCTCGGCCCGGGTCGGCCAAGTGCCGACCGACACGGTCGCCGGATTCTGCTTGTTCACGGCGGCGCTGAGCCTCGCCTGCCATCTCGCCTTCGAGTCGACGGTTTGGCCCACCGATTCCGTGCAATGGGGCGCGGTGCTGCTCCTCGGCCTCGGGCCGGTGGGGGCCGCCTTCTATCTCTGGGATATCGGGTGCAAGCGCGGCGACGTCCGCCTTCTCGGCGTCACCGCCTATGCGGCGCCGGTGCTGTCGACGTTGATCCTGGTGGTGACCGGCTATGCCAGCCCGGGCCCGGCGCTCGCGCTCGCCTGCCTGCTGATCGTGGCCGGTGCCCTCACGGCCGTGCGGGCCTCGCGCGCCGCTCCGGCCCAGGCCTAGCCTCGCGGCGTCGGCCTCCAGTCGGGCGGTGCCATCTCGAAACCCGAGAACTCGAAGCCCGGCGACACCGTGCAGCCGACCAGCGTCCAGGCGCCGAGGCTGGTGGCGGTCTGCCAATGGCCGGCCGGCACCACGCATTGCGGGCGCTGCCCGGCAGCGAGGTTCGGCCCGAGATGCTGGGCGGTGGCATCGTGCCCGTTCGGGCTCGTGGTGATCACCAGGGGCGCGCCGGCATGCCAGTGCCAGATCTCGGTGGCGTCGACCCGGTGCCACGCCGAGACCTCGCCGAGATCGAGCAGGAAGTAGATCGCGGTGCCGACCGAGCGACCGTCCACCATGCGGGGATCGCGAAACGTCTCGCGGTAATGGCCGCCCTCCGGATGCGGCTTCAGCCCCAGGGTCGCGATCACCTCGGCCGCCTTCATGGTTCCGCCTCTCCGCACGCCGGCACCGGGGCATCCTGCCCGCGGCTTGCCGGCACTTGGCGCTGATGGTACCGGCCGAAAACCCTCAAGGTCCGAAAAAATGGCGACCCCGATCGTACGCTTCCACCGTGGCGACCTGCCTGCCGATTACGAGGCCGGTCCGGCGGTGGCCATCGACACCGAGACGCTGGGCCTCAACCCGCACCGGGACCGTCTCTGCGTGGTGCAGCTCTCCACCGGCGACGGCACCGCCGACGTGGTCCAGATCCCGCGCGGCGCCCCGGAGCCGGTGGTGCTGAAGCGCGTCCTGGCGGATCCCGGGGTGCTGAAGATCTTCCATTTCGCCCGGTTCGACGTGGCGGTCCTGTACAAGGCCCTCGGGGTGATGCCGGTGCCGGTCTATTGCACCAAGATCGCCTCGAAGCTCGCCCGGACCTACACCGACCGCCACGGCCTCAAGGATGTGGTCCGCGAACTCGTGGGCGTGGACCTGTCCAAGCAGCAGCAATCCTCCGATTGGGGCGCCCAGACCCTGTCCCAGGCGCAGCTCGACTACGCGGCGTCCGACGTGCTCCACCTACACGCGGCCCGGGAGCGGCTCGACGCGATGCTGGCCCGCGAGGGCCGCGCCGATCTAGCCGCGTCCTGCTTCGCCTTCCTGCCGACCCGCGCCCGCCTGGACCTCGACGGCTGGCCCGAGACCGACATCTTCGCGCACACTTGAGCGGACGGTGCGGCCGTACGCGATTCCTGTGCGGAGTGAGACTTTCCGGTCACCGCATCGCGCTACGCGGCTGCTAGGTTTTCCGCGCCGGGGCCTCCGAGTCCCGGCTAGGCCCTCCTCACCGGTCACCCACCCGATCAGGCCGGCGAGGAGGGTCCGTCGAGCGCTCAGGTCAGCGTCCGCAGGCCGGACGGCGTCGTGATCCGGGCCGAGTAGCGGGGGAGGGCACCCCGTACGAGACGCGGCGGGTCGACGAGGCCGAGTCCCACATGGAGCGCGACCACGCCATCCGGATCCGGATGCGTCAGGTCCACCTCCTCAAGGCGGGCACCCAGATCCGGTATCGTTCGGGCGGGATTGCCGCTCGGTCCCCAATCCATCACGCAGGGCGCGGCCCCGTCCGCCGGCCACGCCCCGTCGGATCGCAGGCCGAAGCGCCAGGACAGGGCGCCACGGGTCATCGTGGCAGCCTCGCCGAGCAGGTCGCGCTGGGCGGCGAGCACGCCGTCGAGATCGTCCGTGCGGGCCACGAACCCGCGCAGACGCCGGCCCGCCTCCCAGTCCGCCCGTACCCGTGCCGGGTCGCCGAGGCCGAACCAGCGGGCGCGGGGCGGGACGGGCGCCTCGGGATCCACGGCGATCACCTCCAGGAACACGGCCTCGCCGAGGCGGAGCAGGTGGTTGCGGGTGCCCATCTCGGGATGGCGCCCGCCCTCCGGCATGTCGAGGCCGAGGCAGTCCCGGACATGCGCCACGCCCTCCGCGAGATCGGGCGCGACGACGACGAGGTGGTCGAGGGTCAGCATGCGGGCGGGCTCCAAGGGTCCATTCGAGCTGACGATCTCGGTGAGCCGACGTTCGAAGACGGACGCATCTCCCACACGCTCCTTCATCCTGAGGTGCTGCGCAGCAGCCTCAAAGGAGCCCTCCAGAAGTCTTCCCGTTCCCTGGAGTCCTTCGTCGAGGCCTCCGCTTCGCTGCGGCGCCTCAGGATGAGGGAGCGTGTGGCAGGTCCCGGGGCCAGGCGGACTTGTCCGGGTGTAGGGCGGGGGCTTCCCGATCACCGCCGCGTCCGGCGAAAACGAAAATCCGGTACGGCGGGCGACAAAACGGCCGAAGCCCCGCGAGAGGCCCCGGCCTTAGGAGTGCGGTGCCGAACGGAATGCTCGGCCCCGCTCACATCACAGCGAATAGTACTGCACGAACTCGATCGGGTGCGGGGTCATCTCGTAGCGCAGCACCTCGGTCATCTTCAGCTCGATGAACGAGTCGATCTGGTCGTCCGTGAACACGCCGCCCTCCTTGAGGAAGGTGCGGTCCTTGTCGAGGCTGGTCAGCGCCTCGCGGAGTGAGCCGCACACGGTCGGGATCTTCTTCAGCTCCCGCGGCGGCAGCTCGTAGAGATCCTTGTCCATGGCCGGACCCGGATCAATCTTGTTGCGGATGCCGTCGAGGCCGGCCATCAGCAGGGCCGAGAAGGCCAGGTACGGGTTCGCCATCGGATCGGGGAAGCGGACCTCGACGCGCTTGGCGTTCGGGCTCTTGGTCCACGGGATCCGGCAGGAGGCCGAGCGGTTGCGCGCCGAGTAGGCGAGCAGCACCGGCGCCTCGTAACCCGGCACCAGCCGCTTGTAGGAGTTGGTCGACGGGTTGGTGAAGGCGTTGAGCGCCTTGGCGTGCCGGATGATGCCGCCGATGTACCAGAGGCATTCCTGAGAGAGCCCGGCATACTTGTCGCCGGCGAAGACCGGCTTGCCGTCCTTCCAGATCGACTGATGCACGTGCATCCCCGAGCCGTTGTCGCCGTAGACGGGCTTGGGCATGAAAGTCGCCGACTTGCCGTAGCTCTGCGCGACGTTGTGGATGCAATACTTGTAAATCTGCATGTGGTCGGCGAGCTTGGTCAGCACGTCGAACTTCATGCCGAGCTCGTGCTGGGCCGAGGCCACCTCGTGGTGGTGCTTCTCGACCTTCACGCCCATCGACTGCATGGCCGCGAGCATCTCACCGCGCATGTCCTGGGCCGAATCCTGCGGCGGGACCGGGAAGTAGCCGCCCTTGGTCTGGACCCGGTGGCCGAGGTTGCCGCCCTCGTAATCGGTGAAGCCGTTGGTCGGCAGCTCGGTTGAATCCAGCTCGAAGCCGGTGCGGTACGGATCGGCGGCGAACTTCACGTCGTCGAACACGAAGAACTCGGCCTCGGGGCCGACATAGATCGTGTCGCCGATCCCGGTCTGCTGCAGGTAGGCCTCGGCGCGCTTGGCGGTGCCGCGGGGGTCGCGGGAATAGGGCTCGCCGGTGGCGGGCTCCAGCACGTCGCACACGATCGACATGGTCGCGGCGGAGAAGAACGGGTCCAGACAGGCCGTGGAGGGGTCCGGCATCAGCAGCATGTCGGACTCGTTGATCGCCTTCCAGCCGGCGATCGACGACCCGTCGAACATCGTGCCTTCGGCGAAGATCTCGTCATCGATGAGCGACACGTCGAACGTGACGTGCTGCCACTTGCCGCGCGGGTCGGTGAACCGGAAGTCCACGTAGCGCACGTCGTTGTCCCGGATCGTCTTAAGCACCTCGGCCGCAGTCGTCATGGTGGGCATCCTCCAGGATCTCTTCGGGAAATTCGCTCGACGCGGTCGCACCGTCCGGCCACGTCGGCCGCGCCGCTTGATATCCGTCGCTGGGTCGCCTTGCCACCCGCGCGCCGCCCGATTCACCCGTCGGACGGGACGATCGGCGTCCATTGCCGCCCGCTCTCGGTTCCGTGATCGCAAAAATGGGGCCCGACGGCCGGCACGGCCGGATTTGGGAGCGCTCCTGGCATGCTCCATGCAAAAGCGGCAGCGGCCGTCGAGACGGCGGCAAGCCGTTCGCGTCGCCCGGGGATTGACCAGGTCGCGCATCTACAACGGACGAGAGAACCGGAATGACGAAATATAAGCTCGAGTACATATGGCTCGACGGGTACACGCCGACCCCGAATCTCCGCGGTAAGACGCAGATCAAGGAATTCGACAGCTTCCCGACCCTCGAGCAGCTCCCGATGTGGGGCTTCGACGGCTCGTCAACGAAGCAGGCCGAGGGCGGCAGCTCCGACTGCATGCTCAAGCCCGTGCGCCATTTCCCTGACCCGGCCCGCAAGAACGGCGTCCTGGTCCTGTGCGAAGTGATGATGCCGGACGGCAAGACCCCGCACGAGTCGAACAAGCGCGCGACCATCCTGGACGATGCGGGCGCCTGGTTCGGCTTCGAGCAGGAGTACTTTCTGTATAAGGACGGCCGCCCGCTCGGCTTCCCGGCCAGCGGATATCCCGCCCCGCAGGGGCCGTACTACACCGGCGTCGGCTATTCGAACGTCGGCGACGTCGCCCGCAAGATCGTCGAGGAACACCTCGACCTCTGCCTCGAGGCCGGCATCAACCACGAGGGCATCAACGCCGAGGTGGCCAAGGGCCAGTGGGAATTCCAGATCTTCGGCAAGGGCTCCAAGAAGGCCGCCGACGAGATGTGGATGGCCCGCTACCTCCTGCAGCGCCTCTGCGAGACCTACGGCATCGACGTCGAGTACCACTGCAAGCCGCTCGGCGACACCGACTGGAACGGCTCGGGCATGCACTGCAACTTCTCGACCGCGTTCATGCGCGAGCATGGCGGCAAGGCGTATTTCGAGAAGCTCATGGACGCGTTCAAGAACGCCCGCGAGGAGCACATCGCCGTCTACGGTCCTGACAACCACATGCGCCTGACCGGCAAGCACGAGACCGCCTCGATCCACGAGTTCTCGTACGGCGTTGCCGACCGCGGCGCCTCGATCCGCGTGCCGCATTCCTTCGTGAACAACGGCTACAAGGGCTATCTCGAGGATCGCCGCCCGAACTCTCAGGGCGACCCCTACCAGATCGCCTCGCAGGTGCTGAAGACGATCTCGTCAGTGCCGACCGAGGCCGCCGCCGCCGCCTGAAGCGTGGAGCCCAGGCTTCCCCCATCGAAGACCGAGAAGCCGGGTCCTCGTGCCCGGCTTCGCCGTTTGCGGGATGGCGGGGCCGCTCACGGGCGACGCGGGCGCTCGTCCTCGCGGATCGCGGCCTCGTGGTACCAGGCGCCGCCGCCCAAGCTCGGTGCTGCGCGCAGCGGCTTGGCCTCCTCGATCGCCCGGGGCGCGATGCGCGGGCGCCGGAAGGCGGACAGATCGTAGATCTTGGCGGTCTCGCGCACGTCGATATCGGCCATCGCACATTCCTCCAGCGTGAGATCGAAGCGGCCGTTCCGGCCGTCCGTTCCAGAGGATGTGGGGTGCCGAACGTGACGCTCCATGGCCGGAGGCGCAGATGCCGGACATTCGTGCAGCGCGCATTCTTGGGCAGCACGGACGAAAAGCGGGAAATTCGCGCGAGAATGCGGGCCTTTTTCGGGGGAGGACGCCCAGTCCGCGGGCCCGGAGCCGCGCGGATCGGCCGTCAGATCGCGTCGGTGCCGGTCTCGCCGGTGCGGATGCGGATCGCTTCCTCGATCGTCGATACGAAGATCTTGCCGTCGCCGATGCGGCCGGTCTGGGCCGACTTGCGGATCGCCTCCACCGCTCCCTCGACCAGGGCGTCGGACAGCACGATTTCCAGCTTCACCTTCGGCAGGAAGTCGACCACGTACTCGGCCCCGCGATAGAGCTCGGTGTGGCCCTTCTGGCGGCCGAAGCCCTTAGCCTCGATCACGGTGATGCCCTGGAGGCCGACCTCCTGGAGCGCCTCCTTCACCTCGTCGAGCTTGAAAGGCTTGATGATCGCTTCGATCTTCTTCATGCCGCTCGGGCCTGCGCTACACTGCCAGATATTTCTAACATCCCCGTGAAGCCTCCGCCACGCCGTTTTCTCGGCGGGCCCCAGGTTACTGCCCATTCGGCGCGCAATCTACGCACATCCTTCGGGCTTTCAGTGAAATTGTGGCGCATTTTTAATCAGTGCGTGGTCGGTGCACGGGCAGAGGCGGAGATGAGCATGCGGTTGCTGACGGTTGCGGCGATGCGGCGGGTCGATGAGACGGCGATCAACGGCGGAATCTCGGGTCTGACCCTCATGGAGGCCGCCGGTGCCGCGGTTGCCGCGCGCGCCGCGGCGCGGCTGCCCGAAGGCGGACGGGTAGTCGTCCTGTGCGGACCGGGCAACAACGGAGGCGACGGATTCGTGGCTGCCCGCAAGCTGACGGAGCGTGGCTACGCGGTCGACCTTTTCCTGCTCGGGGACCGTGTTGCGCTCAAGGGCGACGCCGCCCTGGCGGCACGAGCCTGGACAGGCCCGGTCCAGGGGGCCGGGCACGCTGCGCTCCCGCCCTGCGACCTCGTGATCGACGCCCTGTTCGGGGCGGGCCTGTCTCGCGACCTCGACGGCCCGGCCCGGGCCCTGGTCGAAGCCGTGAATGCGAGCGGCCGTCCGGTGCTCGCCGTCGACGTGCCGAGCGGGCTCGACGGCGATACCGGTGCCGTGCGCGGCGTCGCGATCCGCGCCGTGGAGACCGTGACCTTCGTGGCGTTCAAGCCGGGGCATGTGCTGCAGCCCGGGCGCGGCCTCTGCGGCCACCTGCATCTGGCCGACATCGGGGCGGGGGATGCGGCGCTGGAGGCCGGCCTCGCTGCCTGCACGCCGCCGCTCTACCGGAACGGGCCGACCCTTTGGGCGCACACCTTCCCCCGCCTGACCGGCGAGAGCCACAAGTACACCCGGGGGCACGCCCTGGTGCTGTCGGGGCCCGCCACGAAGACCGGTGCGGCCCGGCTCGCCGCGCGCGGCGCCCTGCGGGCCGGTGCCGGCCTGGTCACGGTCGCGTCACCGGACTCGGCTCTGGCCGAGAACGCCGCCCACCTCACGGCGATCATGCTGCGTCCCAGTGAGACCGCGGACGACCTCGACGACCTGCTCACCGACGAGCGCCTCAACGTCGTCCTGGCCGGCCCCGGCCTCGGCACCGGCGAGGCCACGCGCGAGCGCGTCGCGGTGGCAGCTGCCGCAGGCCGAGGCCTCGTCCTCGATGCCGATGCCCTGACGAGCTTCGCCGGACAGGCGCCGCTTCTCGCCGCACATATCGCCGACGGGCAGGCGCGCGCAGTGCTCACCCCGCATGCCGGTGAGTTCGCGCGGCTCTTCAGCGGGACTGAGGCTGCCGCCGAAGAGGCCGACAAGGTCGCCCGCACCCGCGCGGCGGCCGCGCTGGCCGGCGCCGTCGTGGTGCTGAAGGGGGCCGATACGGTGATCGCGAGCCCCGACGGGCGCGCGGCGATCAACGACCACGGCAGCCCCTACCTGGGGACCGCCGGCTCCGGCGACGTGCTCGGCGGCCTGATCGCCGGGCTGCTCGCCCAGGGCATGCCGCCCTTCGAGGCTGCCGCCGCCGGCGTGTGGCTCCACGGGGATGCCGGCCTGCGCCACGGGCCCGGCCTGATCGCGGAGGACATTCCCGAGTTGATGCCCGCCGTGCTGAGAGATCTCTCCGAAGCGGCGCTCAGGTGACTTCGAACACCGTCCAGAGGCCGGTATCGAACCGCTCCAGAACCGTGGCGCTGATCAGCCAGCGGCCCGGATTGTCGGCCAGGAAGCCGATTCGCGCCGTCCGCCCTTCCAGCAACTGGAAGGTGTCGAGCCAATAGGGTTCCCAGCCGTCATCCAGGGGGTGGAGCAGGCGGAAGCAGTGGCCGTGCAGGTGCAGCGCCTGGGGGAAGCCGGTCTCGTTGCGCAGGGCCAGCACCACCACCTGTCCGCGCTTCACCGAGAGGATCGGCTGGAGACCCGCAGCCGCGCTGGTCCCGTTCACCGCCCAGATCTTCTGCGGGTCGCCCGTATAGACGGGATCGGGCACCGGCTTGTCCTTGCCGGCGTCCTTGGCCTCCTTGGGCACGAAGGCGCCCCCGGTGATCACCACGTCGCGCCGCAGCGCGTTCTGGAGCTTGATCTCCGCCGGCAGGCGCTTGTTCTCGCCGATCGGCCCGATCGGCGCCCGTTTGTCGGTGATCTTGGCGCCCTTCGTCGTCACGCTCGCCAGGGTCAGGCCCTGGCCGACCAGGGCGATGATCGAGCAGGTGGCGCCTTCCTCCTCCGGCAAGTCCACCAGCAGGTCGTAGCGGGTGCCGGGCGGGAACGGCAGGGTCGCCCGCAACGGCTCGAACGTGTCGGTGGGCTGCCCGTCGACGGCCGCCACGTAGACCTTCACGCCCTCGAAACGGAGGCGCGTCGCCCGCGCGTTGCAGGCGTTGCCGAGACGCAGGCGGACACGGGAACCCGGCCGCGCCTCGAACGCGTCCGGCACCGGCTTGCCGTTGATCGTGACGAGGTTGCCGAGCCGACCGTGCGTGGCCGCGAAGATGGTCTGCCCGAACGGCATCAGGTTCGCATCGTCCTGGAGCCGCCAATCCTGCATCACCAAGCTGACATCCGCGTCGACGGCCGGCGGGTTCGTCTCCTCGACGACGAGCATGCCGGCCAGCCCCCGGCCCGAAGGTTCGCTCGCCCCGCCGACGACGAGGGGCCGGATCAGGAAGGTCCCTGCGTCCGGTGGCGTGAACAGATACTGGAAGTCGCCCCCCGGCGGGATCGGCGCCTGCGTCACGCCGCCGACTCCATCCATCGCGTTGACGTTGCGCACCCCATGCCAGTGCAGCGACAGCGCCTTGTCGGTGCGGTTCTCGACCTTCAGCCGCACCGGCTGCCCGAGCTTGACCCGCACCACCGGGGGGGAGGTCTTGCCGTCGAAGCACCAGACGGGCGTCTCGGCGGTGGGCTCGGGGCGGAGCCGCGACTTGCCGGGGGCTGCCCGGAGGGCGGGGAGGTCCGCGGGACCGGGTGTCGCCGGTGCCGCCTCGGGCGCGGGACCGGACCCCTGCGCCTGCCCGGACTCCGGCATCAACCCGAAAGCGGCCGCGGCGGCGAGCAGGGTCCGGCGCGATGGCGTGCCGGGACGCGGATCGGTCGGCGGCACGGGGCGGGATGAGGGCATGAGATCTCGACGGCGGCGCGCTATGGGCTCGGCTAGATAGCGGCGTGCCCGCGCGCGCGCCACCGTCGCCGGCCGGGGCAAGTTTTTTGCTGCGAGCCGTTCGGCCCATGCTATAGGGCGCGCTTCCGGCGGCCGGCGACGCGCCGGGGTGTCGGCGCGCGGGCGTGGCGGAACTGGTAGACGCGCTGGATTTAGGTTCCAGTGTCGCAAGACGTGGGGGTTCGAGCCCCTCCGCCCGCACCAGGACGCTTCCGGATGGCACGGTCCCCCTTGGGACCGCCTCATCCCCGTATCCGACACCTCGGCATCCCGGACCGCGCGACCAAGCCGCACGACGCCGGCCCGGCCGGCGACCACAGGGTTCTTTGAAGAGCGACGACGACGATGCAGGTGACCGAGATCAACGCCCAGGGACTGAAGCGCGAGTTTCAGGTTCTGCTGGCCGCCCAGGAACTCGAGGAGCGCCTGACGACCGAGCTGTCCGGCATGAAAGACAAGGTCCAGCTTAAGGGCTTCCGCCCCGGCAAGGTCCCGGTCGCCCACCTGCGCAAGGTCTACGGTCGCTCGGTCATGGCCGAAGTGGTGCAGAACGCCGTCAACGAGGCCAACCGCAAGATCGTCACCGATAACGGCCTGAAGCTCGCGCTCGAGCCGCAGGTCGAGTTCCCCTCCGACCAGGCCGAGGTGGAGAAGGCCCTCGACGCCAAGGCCGACCTCGCCTTCAAGGTCGCCCTGGAGGTGATGCCGGACTTCGAGCTCGCCGACCTGTCCGACGTGAGCCTCAAGAAGCTCGTGGCCGCGCCCTCCGACGCCGAGGTCGACGAGGCGCTGGAGCGCATGGCCGGGCAGAGCCGTCCGTTCACCGAGCGCGACGACGGCGCCGAGGCCCAGAATGGCGACCGCGTCACCATCGATTTCGTCGGCCGCATCGACGGCGAGGAGTTCCAGGGTGGCAAGGGCGAGGGGATCGACCTCGAGCTCGGCTCCGGCTCGTTCATCCCGGGCTTCGAGGAGCAGCTCGTCGGCGCCAAAGTCGGCGACAAGAAGGTCGTGAAGGCGACCTTCCCGGAGGCCTACGGGGCCGAGCACCTCGCCGGCAAGGACGCCGAGTTCGACGTGACGGTCACGAAGATCCAGGCGCCGGGCGATGCGAAGGTCGATGACGACTTCGCCAAGTCGATGGGCCTTGAATCCCTCGAGAAGCTGCGGGAGGCGATCTCCAAGGCGATCGGCAGCGATTTCGAGGCCGCCTCGCGGCGCAGGCTCAAGAAGGACCTTCTCGACGCCCTGGACGGCAAGTACGCCTTCGAGCTGCCGCCCTCCCTGGTCGCGCAGGAATTCGCCAGCGTCTGGGCCCAGGTCGAGCAGGACCTCAAGACCCGCGGCAAGACGTTCGCGGACGAGGACACGACCGAGGAAAAGGCGCAGGCCGATTACCGGAAGATCGCCGAGCGTCGCGTCCGTCTCGGTCTCGTGCTTGCGCAGGTCGGCGAGAGCGCCGATATCAAGGTTTCGGACGAGGAGGTGAACCAGGCCCTCATCGCCCGGGTCCGGCAGTTCCCGGGCCAGGAGCAGCAGGTCTGGGACTTCTATCGCAAAAACCCGCAGGCGCTCGCCGAGCTTCGGGCGCCGCTGTTCGAGGAGAAGGTGGTTGACCACGTTCTCGGGCAGGTCAAACTCGTCGAGGAGCCGGTCTCGAAAGAGGCACTCTTCGCAGACGAAGATGACGACGACACGACCGGCGGGAAGCCGGCAGACAAGGCCGAGGCTTCGGCCGACTGAGCCCCGCTCTGTCCCAGGACGGCGGGCATAGGGTTAGGCGGTGGTTAAGCATCGCCGGTGTTCGCTGATACGCCCGGGCTGTCGTGATTCGCGGCAGTCCCGGGCCTCACTCCGGGGCAGGACGAGATGAGAGATCCGATCGACGTTTACAACAACGCGCTCGTGCCGATGGTCGTCGAGCAATCGAGCCGCGGCGAGCGCGCCTTCGACATCTACTCGCGCCTGCTCCGCGAGCGCATCATCTTCCTCACTGGCCCCGTGGAGGATTACGGCGCGTCGCTGATCGTGGCGCAGCTGCTGTTCCTCGAGGCGGAGAACCCGAAGAAGGAAATTTCCTTCTACATCAACTCGCCCGGCGGCGTCGTGACCTCGGGCCTGTCGATCTACGACACGATGCAGTTCATCCGCTGCCCGGTGACGACGCTCTGCGTCGGCCAGGCCGCCTCGATGGGCTCCCTGCTTCTCACCGCCGGCGAGCCAGGCCACCGATTCGCCCTGCCGAATGCCCGGATCATGGTCCACCAGCCCTCGGGCGGCTTCCAGGGGCAGGCGACGGATATCCTGATCCATGCCCGCGAGATCGAGGCGCTGAAGCGGCGCCTGAACGAGATCTACGTGAAGCATACCGGCCGCGACTATGCGGCGATCGAGAATGCCCTGGAGCGCGACAATTTCATGACCGCGGACGCGGCCAAGGAATTCGGCCTCATCGACGAGGTCATCCAGAAGCGGCCCGAGCCCGCCGCAGCCTGACCGGTTGCGTCGCCAGACCGCCGCGGCGCGGCCTTGATCCCGCCGCGGCAGCGTGTTTGCATCCGATAAAGGGTCCATCGGGCAAAGGCGCGCAGCACACTGTTTCTTTAAACGGGCCCCCTTACGTTGAAGCGATGCGCGTGCGCCCCTAGCCGGCTGCGTACGTGACGAATCGGAGACCGATATGAGCAAGACTGGCGGCAATGACTCGAAGAGCACGCTGTATTGCTCGTTCTGCGGCAAGAGCCAGCACGAGGTCCGCAAGCTGATCGCCGGCCCGACCGTGTTCATCTGCGACGAGTGCGTCGAGCTGTGCATGGACATCATCCGCGAGGAGTCGAAATCCTCGCTGGTGAAGAGCCGCGACGGGGTCCCGACCCCGAAGGAGATCCGCCGCGTCCTCGACGACTACGTCATCGGCCAGGACTTCGCCAAGAAGGTCCTCTCCGTCGCCGTGCACAACCATTATAAGCGGCTGGCGCACGCGACGAAGCACAACGACGTCGAGCTGGCCAAGTCCAACATCATGCTGATCGGGCCGACCGGCTCGGGCAAGACGCTGCTCGCGCAGACGCTCGCCCGCATCCTGGATGTGCCCTTCACCATGGCGGACGCCACGACGCTCACCGAGGCGGGCTATGTCGGCGAGGATGTGGAGAACATCATCCTCAAGCTGCTCCAGGCGTCGGATTACAACGTCGAGCGGGCGCAGCGCGGCATCGTCTACATCGACGAGATCGACAAGATCTCGCGCAAGTCCGACAACCCGTCGATCACCCGCGACGTGTCGGGCGAGGGCGTCCAGCAGGCGCTCCTGAAGATCATGGAGGGCACGGTCGCCTCCGTCCCGCCGCAGGGCGGCCGGAAGCATCCGCAGCAGGAATTCCTCCAGGTCGACACCACCAACATCCTGTTCATCTGCGGCGGCGCCTTCGCGGGGCTGGAGCGGATCATCTCCCAGCGCGGCAAGGGCACCTCGATCGGCTTCGGCGCGACCGTGCAGGCCCCCGACGACCGCCGCACCGGCGAAATCTTCCGCTCGGTGGAGCCCGAGGATCTGCTGAAGTTCGGCCTCATCCCCGAGTTCGTCGGCCGCCTGCCGGTGCTGGCGACCCTCGAGGATCTCGACGAGGCCGCGCTGAAGAAGATCCTCCAGGAGCCGAAGAACGCCCTGGTGAAGCAGTACCAGCGTTTGTTCGAGATGGAGAACGTCGACCTGACGTTCCAGGACGAGGCCCTGTCGCTGGTCGCCCGCAAGGCGATCGAGCGCAAGACCGGTGCCCGCGGCCTGCGGTCGATCCTGGAAACGATCCTGCTCGACACGATGTACGATCTGCCAGGCCTTGAATCCGTCGAGCAGGTCGTGATCGGTCCCGAGGTGGTCGAGGGTAAGTCGCGCCCGCTCTACATCCACGGCGACCGCAACAAGGACGCACCCGCCAGCGTGAGCGCGTAAGCGCTTGGCGGCGTTGCGTTAAGCGCCCGGCTCCGGCGGGGCGCGCTGCGGGGAACATCTTGAAAACGCTGCGCCCCGCAGCCACCTCAGGCTCAGCGCGGTGGCCGCACGCTCCTTCGAGGTGCGGTCCGCGTCACCAGCCGCAAAGTTCTTGAACATCCCGACCCTCGCGGCCCGGTCGGCCCCCGGCTACAGGTTCGCTCCCCGCGTGGAGGGACCGAGGCCGGGCGTCCCTGAGAGGAAGTCCTCATGACACAGTCGAAATCGCGCCAGCCGGTCGTCCCGGGCTCGACGGGGTCCTACGCCGTTCTTCCCCTGCGCGACATCGTCGTCTTCCCGCACATGATCGTGCCCCTGTTCGTGGGCCGCGAGAAGTCGATCCGCGCCCTTGAAGAGGCGGTGCGCACCGACCGGCATATCCTGCTCGCCACGCAGATCAACGCGGGCGACGACGATCCTGCCACGGACGCGATCTACAAGATCGGCACCCTCGCCTCCGTGCTGCAACTCCTCAAGCTGCCCGACGGCACCGTGAAGGTGTTGGTCGAGGGTATCGGTCGCGCCAAGGTGACGGGCTTCACCCGCTCCGACGAGTATTACGAGGCCACCGCCGAGGCGCTGCACGACGAACTCGGCGACCGCGTCGAGGCCGAGGCGCTCGCGCGCTCGGTGCTCTCGGAGTTCGAGAACTACGTCAAGCTGAACAAGAAGATCTCGCCCGAGGTCGTCTCGGCCGTGACGCAGATCGACGAGCCCTCGAAGCTCGCCGACACGATCGGCTCGCACCTGCTGGTCAAGATCTCCGACAAGCAGGGCATCCTGGAGACGCCCACGGTGGCGCAGCGCCTCGAGCGCGTGCTGTCGCTGATGGAGAGCGAGATCTCCGTGCTGCAGGTTGAGAAGCGCATCCGGACCCGCGTCAAGCGGCAGATGGAGAAGACCCAGCGCGAGTACTACCTCAACGAGCAGATGAAGGCGATCCAGAAGGAGCTGGGCGATTCCGAGGACGGCCGCGACGAGCTGGCCGAGCTGGAAGAGAAAATCGAGAAGACCAAGCTCTCCAAGGAGGCGCGCGACAAGGCCACCGCCGAGCTGAAGAAGCTCCGGCAGATGTCGCCGATGTCCGCCGAAGCCACGGTGGTCCGCAACTACCTCGACTGGATGCTCGGGATCCCGTGGGGCAAGCGCTCGAAGATAAAGAAGGACCTGCTGGGCGCCCAGACCCTGCTGGACGAGGACCATTTCGGTCTGGACAAGGTCAAGGAGCGGATCGTCGAGTACCTCGCCGTGCAGCAGCGCGCGAACAAGCTCACCGGTCCGATCCTCTGCCTCGTCGGCCCGCCTGGCGTCGGCAAGACCTCGCTCGGCAAGTCCATCGCCAAGGCGACGGGGCGCGAGTTCGTGCGCATGTCGCTGGGCGGTGTGCGTGACGAGGCCGAGATCCGCGGTCACCGCCGGACCTATATCGGCTCGATGCCCGGCAAGATCGTCCAGTCGATGCGCAAGGCCAAGACCTCGAACCCGCTCATCCTGCTCGACGAGATCGACAAGATGGGCATGGATTTCCGCGGCGATCCGTCGGCGGCGCTCCTCGAGGTTCTGGACCCCGAGCAGAATGCCACCTTCAACGACCACTACCTGGAGGTGGATTACGACCTCTCGAACGTGATGTTCGTGACGACGGCCAACACCCTCAACATCCCGGGCCCGCTCATGGACCGGATGGAGGTGATCCGCATCGCCGG
The DNA here is from genome assembly GCF_030700285.1 of Methylobacterium sp. NEAU K. GTDB lineage: Bacteria > Pseudomonadota > Alphaproteobacteria > Rhizobiales > Beijerinckiaceae > Methylobacterium. Next base: position 324,041 of record NZ_JAUYZJ010000001.1, read on the forward strand.
TTACACCGAGGAGGAGAAGGTCGAGATCGCGCGCAAGCACCTGATCCCGAACGCCCTGAAGAAGCACGGCCTCGGGACGCATGAGTGGTCGATCGACGACGACGGTCTGATGATGCTCGTCCGCCGCTACACGCGGGAGGCCGGTGTCCGTAACCTGGAGCGCGAGCTGTCCAACCTGATCCGCAAGGCGGTGAAGGAGATCCTGATCACCAAGGTCAAGTCGGTCGCCGTGACCGTCGAGAGCCTGCCGGTCTTCCTCGGCCCGCCGAAGTTCCGCTACGGCGAGATCGATGCGGACGATCAGGTCGGCGTGGTCACGGGTCTGGCCTGGACGGAGGTCGGCGGCGAGCTGCTGACGATCGAGGGCGTCATGATGCCCGGCAAGGGCAAGATGACGGTGACGGGCAACCTGAAGGACGTGATGAAGGAGTCGATCTCGGCGGCCGCATCCTACGTGCGGTCGCGGGCCATCGACTTCGGCATCGAGCCGCCGCTGTTCGAGCGTCGCGACATCCACGTCCACGTGCCGGAGGGGGCAACCCCGAAGGACGGTCCGTCGGCAGGCATCGCCATGGCCACCGCGATCGTCTCGACGCTGACCGGGATTCCGGTGCGCCGCGATATCGCGATGACAGGGGAGGTGACCCTGCGCGGCCGGGTCCTGCCGATCGGCGGCCTGAAGGAGAAGCTGCTCGCCGCGCTCCGCGGCGGCATCAAGACGGTGCTGATCCCCGAGGAGAACGCCAAGGATATCGCCGAGGTGCCCGACAGCGTGAAGAACGGGCTGGAGATCGTGCCCGTCGCCCGGATGGATCAGGTTCTGGAGCGGGCACTGGTGCGCCAGCCGGTCGCGATCGAGTGGGAAGAGCCGCTGCCCGTGGCCAAGTCCGCTCGGACCGAAGAGGACGGCGCGGCCTTCATTGCCCACTGAAGGGTGGCGATGAACCTATGAGGACATCCCCCGGAGCCTAGCTCCGGGGGCTTTTTCATGGGAGGCGTGGCCGGCCGCGCGCATCCTGCTGATCAGCCCGAACACGAGCGAGGCCGTGAGCTACCGCGTTGCACGGTGCCTCGCGCCGGGGGTTCCGTGCCCGCTGCTTTGCTCGGTGGAGGCGGTCATTCTCGCCGTCTCGGTCGGCGGCGACGCCCCCCCGGACGCCACCTGCCTGCCGGCCCCGGAGAGAGCGTCGGCCTCGCACGCTTCTCCAGCGCACAAGCGCGCCACCCCATGACACGGGCCCCTTGCACCGCACCTACGCCATGCCGTAACGGTCGACCGCCGGGCGGTTAGCTCAGTTGGTAGAGCGTCTCCTTTACACGGAGAGGGTCGGGGGTTCGAGTCCCTCACCGCCCACCAGTGTTATCAATGGCTTGTCCGAGAGTTTGGATGTCGTGTCTCGTGGGGTGGTGCAGGAGTACCGGCCCTCAGTTCGGGTCCGAGGATTGATCAGGCGGCCACGACGGACAGGCCGAGCACGGGATCGTCGCTCTAGGCCATGAGGATTTCCAAGCTCACGTAGCCGCGGGACACGGCACACCCCGGGACTCGCCTGCTGCGGGATTGGTGGACACCGTCCTGGCTAGTTTGGCTCCCTTCTCGAACGCGAGGAGGCCGCGGTATCCGAGTGTCGATTGCAACTGGGCCCTGTCGTAGAAACGCTCGATGACGTCGAACACGTCCGCCCGCGCCGCGTGCCGCGTACGGTAGGTTCGCCGAGACTTCTGCTGCGCCTTCAGCGAGAAGACGAAGCTCTCCATCGCCGCGTTGTCCCATACGTTGCCAGACCGGATCCTCGAGCAGACGGCGCCGCGCTCAGTGATCAGCCGCTGGAACGGCTCGCGCGTGTCCTGTTTGCCTCGATCCGCGCGGTGCAGCAACGCGGTGGGTTTGCCACTGCGCCAGATCGCCATGACAAGCGTACACATAGAGCCAGCCCTCGGCCCACAAAGCTCGTGCGTCCCTTGGCCGGGATCACTTCAGTCATCGCGGGCGCGTCGGCTGGGCGGCCCCGTGAGCCCGCCCTTGAAGCTAGAGCGAGAGACATTCAGCTCCGAGTACAACCAGGCCGCCGGCAAGATGTCCCGATGCTTGGTGATGACGGCGAACCTCACGGAACGTCTCGCGCGAAAAGGGCGGTGGCCTTTTTGAGATATCACTCTCCGCCAGCGGACGGCCGACCTCCTTACGCGACCGGCCGATCTCGGCCTGCTCTGGCCGCATCTGCCCCTGACCTGGGAACGCGTGCTGCGGATCGGCCGCGACCTGCTTCACCCAGCGGTGCAACGCCGCTTCGGGCACGTCGAGGTCGCGGGCCGCCTGAACAACGCTCACCCCGCGTTCTCGGACCAGCCAAACCGCCTCGATCTTGAACGCACGCCCGAACTTGCGACGCCGCATCCTGCACATCCGGTCTCATCATCGCACCCAAACCGGGTGTCGGTGAAACCGGCGATAGGCCAGCGAGGGCTGCCTGATGTGCCAGTTCAGCCAAGCGCCCGTCTCAGTTTTCCAATGCCTCGCGCAGCACGCTCCGGACGCGTCCGGCGGCGACGGCGATCGCACTCTCCTGCGGGCTCTCGTCCGAAGCGTCCTGCGCCGAAGAGCCGAGCCGGTATTCAATCCGGTATTCTACAGCTTGCAGCAAATCGCGTGCGGGGCCCTCGTCGATACTGCGCAGCGTGTGCGCGAGGTCAAGATAGGCGCTCCGCATGAGGCTGAAGGCCAGGCGTGTCGCGGCTTCATCCGCGATCGGCATCATTTCAGTCATGGCGTGTTCCTTATCAAACACGCTCCCCAGGACGCGGAGTCTATATACCGCCGATTTAGGATTGTAAATACAGTCGGCGATAAGTCTCCACATCGCGATTTTCTACCGTCTGCTGTTCGAGATCCGAACGGAAGATTGTCGCCGAGCGGGACCGTCACATGAGCACAGTCCCCTACGCCGAAAGTGGCGCCGAGTGCGCTCGGGTGGACAGCCGCGAGATCGACGCGCACGCCTCCGGGATCGCCGATGTGCGGGTCTGGCCTTGCGCCGTTTCACACGCGGACGTCGACCACGCGCCTCTGCGATGCTGGAAGTGGTCGGTCCACCTCCTCACCTTGGGCCTCGGCGTCCACGGACCGGGAGATCTCGACCGAAGCCGTGCGCGGTCCCGGCTGGTGCTCCATCGCGGCGGCGGTGCGGGCCGATTGAATCATCTCCGTCGCACGCACGATGCCGACGGTGTTGATCGAGGTGGTGATCGTCATGGCTCGGACCTCCTCGGAAGGAAGCAGAGCATGAGACCGATAAGCGATCGGTTTCACGGATTCGATCAAATTGATGGACTTGCCCCGATCTACCCCGGGCTTCCTGCCGCGGCTCCCATCACCCTGTTCGCCGCAGAGCAGCTCAGCCATGGCCAAGACCGGCACCTTTGCGCGCGCGATGATCGCGGCGGCCGCCAACGCCCTGGCCGGCCGACGAGGCGTGCCGCCGATCGGCATCATCCTCGCGCCCCGCGGCGGACGTTGAAGGATGAGGTCCTGGAGGATGCCCAGGAGGCGCTGAAGGCTGCCCTCGCAACGAGAGTGGCGGCATGAACGCCTCAATCCATGCTGCCGCGCGCTATTGCCCGTCTGTAGCGGCTCGGGCCGTCTGAGGCGTAATCCTGCGCGACTCCTCTGAGTCCCCGCGAAGTCACCGGCTCGGCCATCTGTCCTGCCATCGCGATCAGGGACAGGGTGGCGCACATGCAGAACACAACCCAGAGTACCTCCCCGATCGTCTCAGAATGCCGGTGCTCCGAGCGCAAGATACCGTAGCTCACGAACGTGAACATGGCCGCGGCGACCGTCGGGATCACGAAGTCTGTCAGGGTCACGGCACCCTCCAGTTGGATGCCCAGAGCTTCCCGAAGCCGAGCAGCGATGTCCTTGATCGGCGTCAAAACATGGGCCGGCCGTCGTGAAGCCCGATCGCACGCGGCCTGAGTGACACCGATCTCGCGACGGGAGGCGACCGTGGCTGGCCGGCGGAATCGACCAAGCCGAACGCCTTGCCGGCCACCTTGCCGCCCGAGCAACCATGTCGGAGGTCCGACTTGGATAAGCGCAGTATTCAACTGTTAAACTTCACGCCGACCCTCCGTCCATCGCGCCAGACTACCTCACAGAGTTGGTTTAAGGACAGGCCCATCAAGATAAATCGAAATTCCTCAGGAGGTATGGTTTCTCGCTCGACTTCGATCAGCGCACCGTGTCTACAGATATTCCATACGAGGCAATCACAGCCGTCTTGCGTATCGCCAAAAAATATGTGGCCCGTCTTCAAGGCGAGGCTTCGCGGTTGATTTCTGAGATCTTCGGCCACTGATTGTCTCCCGGGCGCCAGGAATCTGAATATCCAGAGAGCAATTAATTTCGAATTTGTTTCTGTGACTGTATTCGCTGCGGCCGATGCGCTCGACGGCGCGGTAGCGGTATGAGCGCAGTGCGATCACCAGAACCGGGCGGGGCCGCCTTCCGCCCATGCGACGCCGGATCCTGGGCGCGCCGGGAGCAGCTATCCGACCCCGGCAAAGCGCAGTGATCGCTGTCCGAGGCGGCGCGTCAGGCGCCGAACCTATCGCAGCGAGATCCCGCTCGCGTCGGTGACGACAAATGGCGCGATCACGCGAAACTGTTGCCCAGGAAGCCTACGACCTAGAGCTGGCGGCGAGTATGCGCCCGAATCCCCGCGCCCGGCGAGGTCGCCGACGAGACCATGATGTGGCTCAGCGTGGCGGCCGAGGTCGCGGTCGCACACGGCATCGTCGCCCGCGCATTCGCCAAGGCCTCGCGGCGCGGGGCCGAGCATGATCGGCTGACGACATACGAGATACTTGGGCGCCTGCACACGACGCTGGGCGACATCAAGCGGACGGTGAGGCGATGTCGCGTCCGGCCAGGGATGCACATCCCTACTGGAAAGCCCGCGCCGCCCGCTGGATCATCCGAGGCACTGGCGGCATCGAACGTGTCTCGGGCTGCGGCCTTGGAGAGCGTGAAGCGGCTGAACGCGCCACGGAGGCCGACCTGTGCCCGATCAGCGGCCAGACGGCCCGGTCGTGAGCCGACATAATCTCCGCAGCAGTCGGACGAAGGCGCGGAAGGGTGGTGGGCTCTGCGAGGAGATCACACCGCACGTCTTCCGGCGCACCTTTGCGGCCGGGGCCGTGATGGACCGGACGCCGTTCGGCAAAGTGGCGACGGCGCTCGGCACCACCGAGCGGGTCGTCGAGGACGTCTACGGTCGCCATTCGCCCGAGGATCTGCGCGGGATGGTCGAGAGCCTGTCCGGCCGACGGCGCTGGCACGGGGAGCGGGACCTCCACGGCCTGCAGGACCTGATCAATCCCCGGCGCGACCTACCCCTCCGTTCCCGACGTTGTCGCCGACGCCAAAGTTACCGTTGCCGTTCGTGAGGTTTCCGTTGCCGTTGTTCGATCCGATGTTGCCGTTGCCGTTGCCGTTGCCGGCGCCGCCTGTGAGGCTCGGATTGAACATGACTCCACCATTATTGAGGATGGCGAGGCCGCCGGGCGGGGTGCCTCCCGCAAATCCGGCAGCTCCTAGCGCGGCGAAGGGCATGAGACCTTTCAGGAACGGGACGACTAGGCCAGCGAGCGGCTCATGGCGGTGATACCAGAGGAGGGGCTGTGGTGGCCCTCCGCCGCCGGCGGATACGGCGGGTGCCGTGGGGATCACGATCTTCTGGGCCCAGACGGGGGCCGGCAGCATAGCCACGACAACAATGCAGAGCCCGCCCGCGCTGCGTCCGAATGGGTCATTCATTTTCGGATCTCCCGCTTTGCTTTCTGCTCGAGAGGTGCCTCGCCCGGTTCCCACGAGCGCTCACTCCGCGGCAGGAATTTCCGACGCTTCCGGACCTGCGACGCTCCCGCGAAGGGGATAGGGCTGCCAGCGGCCCGATCTGGGTGCAGCCAGTGAGGCCCGTGCATGCCCGAAGTCCGTTCACCGAGTATGCAGTCTGTCGCTGAGAGTTCAGAGAGGCGTTAGTTTGGTTGGCTGGGCCGAACCAGAACAGCCGTAAATTCTATCTAGCCGAGACGGTCTAATGCTTCAGGGCTAGGGGCCCGCGAGGCCTCTGCAATCCTATCGGATCGGGACTGGCGTTTGATGCCGAGCACTTCGCACTCTGCCGGTTCGCCGGCATGTCCGTCCAGGACAATACCAAGGTCACCCGTCACGCAGCGGAATCCACGTCCCGGGCAATCCGCGGCGGAGGGGGCATCTGCCATCGCGACGCGAACGAGACCGGAACAGCGCGCCGTTTATTCTCCGGAAATTCAGGCTTTCGGATGCCCGGATGCCTGATCTGCGCTGGGTGGACGGCCCACTCCACTGTAGCGACCTCGTGAACGAGACCGGCAAAGTGTTCGGCTATGTCGGGCCGATCGCCAAGGGCGCACGCGGCTACATCGTCCAATCCGGCTCGGAATGGCCGCCGCGATTCGCAGCCTTCGCGGATCACCCGACGGCCGAGGCTGCCCGCGTCTGGGTGGAGGCCGAGGTCGCCGTCCGATCCATCGGGCCGGTTCGCATCGACAGGGGGCCGCGCGAGAGCCTCTGATCGGCGGCGGGCCACGGCTCAGGCGTGGCGGCCCATCGACCGCGCCGCCCGCACAATCGCCTCGGCGTGAAAATGCGAGACCATGTGCCCGGTGCCGTGCAGCGACGTGAACTGCGCGCCCGGGATCAGTCGGGCGGCGGCGTAACCCTGCGCGAACGTGTTCACCACCAAGTCGGCGCTGCCGCACAGGATGTGCGTGGGGACCCGCAGCGTCGGATAGCGCTGCGCGCTGCGCGTCAGCGCCGGCCAGAGCCAGCCAGCATCCTCGCCTTCCGCGGTGAGCTGTGCCGCCCGTCCGGCCAGATCGAATGGAAAGGCGTCGCGGAAGCGCTCCGGCATCGCTTGAGGCAGGAACATCGCGTTCCAGAGCAGCCGCAGCAGGGCCGGATCGCTGGACCTGTTCAGGAGCCTCGACAGCAGATCGCCGCCGAGCGGCACCGCCCGCGGCCCGAACAGCATCTGTTCGAGTCGCAACTCCGGGAAGCAGATCGGCGCGAGGGCGACGATGCCCGCGATCTCGTCCGGGTAGAGCATCCCGTACGCCAGGGCGACCGCGCCGCCGAACGAGTGGCCGAGGATCACCGGCCGCTCCAGGCCGAGGATCCGCACCGCGTCCCGGATGCGCGCGGCCTGATCCCAGATGTCGGCCCCGCGCCCGCGCGGTCGCAGGCTGAAACCATGGCCGGGGCGGTCGACGGCGACGACCCGGAAATGCTCGGACAGTGCCGGTACCGGTCCGAGCCACAGATCCTCCAGGCACATCAGCGCACCGTGAATCGCCACGAGATCGGGGCCAGACCCCGTCTCCGCGTAGGCGATCGTCCGGTCGTCCAGCAGGCGCACGTTCCGGCGCGGCACGATGCGTGGATCGCGTCGGTCACCCTGCGGCGGAAAGGCCGGCCCGGGCAGGGCGTGCGGAAGGACGGCCAATTACAGGCGCTTCCCGCGGCCGGGTGCGGTCGCCAACAGGGCCAGCGCCGCGACTGCGCCTACCCCAAGGAGGCCCGCCGCCGTGGTCAGCGGATGCAGGCTCGCCCGTGTATAGGCGCTGGTGCGCATCACGTAGCCTGGCTGGTCGCCGCGTTCCGCGCCGGCTGCCACCGGTGCGTGGAGGGCCCCTGCCGGGTCGCGCGGCGGGATGCCGCGCTTCTGCAGCGCGATGATCGCCGGGGCGAGAAGGTCGTAGGCGCCCGGGGCGAATTCCTTGCCGGCCACGAACGCCTTGCCGGCGCCGCCGACGATGATGTCGCGCTGCGGGTGCACGGCCGCGTGCAGGATGGCGTTGGCCACCTCCGTCGGCGGATAGACCGGCGGCGGCAGGCTCGGTTCGCGATCCATGTAATTGCGTGCCCGGCCCGGCAGGGGCGTGTCGATCGAGGTCGGCTTGATCAACGTCACGGAGATTGGCGCACCCTCGTGAGCCAGCTCCATCCGCAGGGCGTCGGTGAAGCCCTTCACGGCGTGCTTCGACGCCGCGTACATGCCCTGGAACGGAAAGGCGAGGTCCGAGGCCACGCTGCCCATGTTGATCAGAGCGCCTCCGTGCGCGCGCAGCTGCTCCACCGCCACGAGCGATCCGAATACCGTGCCCCAGAGATTGGTCTGGAGCAGGCGCGCATGGTCCGCGTCGCTGATCTCACGGAGCCGACCGTAGATCGTGCCGCCCGCGACGTTGACCCAGGTGTCAAAGCCGCCGAACACCGCCAGGGCCCGGTCGGCGATCGCCTGCACGTCCGCCCGGCTGCCGACATCGGCGACGACGTGGACCGCCTTGCCCCCGATGCCCTCGATCTCGGCCTCGACGCGGGCCAGGGCATCGCCGCTGCGCGCCGCCAGCACGACCCGGGCACCACGCTCGGCCGCCATCCGGGCGGTGGCGAGGCCGATTCCCGACGACGCGCCGGTGATCACCACGACCTGCTCGCTGAGCGGCTTGTGCTTCATCGGTCCTCCCGAACATTCGCGATCACAGCGACGTCCCTGCGGGGCCGTCGCGTTCACGCAAAGAGGAAGTTGCCCGGAGGGGCGCATGGTTCCGGGCCGGCCGCGGGTGATCGGGTCGCAGGGCGGCGCTCGCCGAAGGCTCAGCGTCCGTAGATATCCTGGACTCGGATGATGTCGTCTTCTCCGGTGTAGGATCCGACCTGGACCTCGATCAGCTCCAGGGGGATCTTGCCGGGGTTGGCGAGGCGATGCATCGAGCCGATCGGCAGGTACACCGCCTCGTTCTCGTGGACCAGGACCACCCGTTCGTCGATCGTCACCTCGGCGGTGCCGCGCACCACCACCCAGTGCTCGGCCCGGTGGTAGTGCTTCTGCAGCGACAGCCGCCCGCCCGGCACCACCTGGATCCGCTTCACCTGGAAGCGCTCGCCCAGGTCGATCCGCTGATACCAGCCCCACGGCCGGTACATCCGCAGATGCGCGTCCGCCTCCGGCGCGCCTTGCGCCCGCAGCGCGGTGACCAGCTGCTTGACCTCGCCCGAGCGCGCCTTCGACGCCACCAGCACCGCGTCCGGCGTGGCGACCACCACCACGTCCTCCAGGCCGACCACCGCGGTCAGGCCCTCGCCCTGGCTGTGCACCAGGCTGTTCTTCGTCCCGATCAGCGCCACGCGGCCCCGCACCGCGTTGCCGGCCTCGTCATGCTCCAGCACCTGCCAGACCGCGTCCCAGGTGCCGACATCCGACCACGGGAACGACACCGGCAGAACCCCGGCCCGTTCGGTCCGCTCCATCACCGCGTAGTCGATCGAGATCTTCGGCGCCTGCGCGAAGGCGTCCGCATCCAGCCGCACGAAGTCGAGATCGGTCACCGCCGCCTCCAGCGCCGCGCGCGCGGCCCCGAGCACCTCGGGGGCGAACGCCTCCAGCTCGGCCAGCATCAGGTCGGCCCGGAACAGGAAGTAGCCCGAGTTCCACAACGCCCCCTCGGCGATCAGCCCCTCGGCGCCGGCCCGGTCGGGCTTCTCCACGAACCGCGCCACCCGGGCGGCGCCCGGCGCCTCGGCGATCGGCGCGCCCCGGCGGATGTAGCCGTAGTCGCTGGCCGGGTGGGTCGGCTCGATGCCCAGCGTCATGGTGTAGCCCGCCCGCGCGCCGGCCGCGGCGGCCTGCACGGCCGCCACGAAGGCCGGCGTGTCGGGC
>NZ_JAUYZJ010000010.1 GCF_030700285.1 Methylobacterium sp. NEAU K
CTAGGGTGTGAACCGAACCAAGCTGTTGCCGGGTTTGCCAGTTTGTGATTCCAGGCGACTGTTTTGCAGCCTGGAGGTGGCGATGGCGGACCTGTTCTGGCTCTCCGATGAGCAGTGGGCGGTGATCGAGCCGTTCATGCCCAGAGACCAGCCCGGCCCCGAGCGCAAGGACGACCGGCAGATCATCTCCGGCATCCTGCACGTGCTCACATCGGGATGCCGCTGGCGTGATTGTCCGGCGGAGTATGGGCCGCGCACCACCGTCTACAACCGGTTCAACAGATGGTCGCGGCGCGGCTTCTGGAAGGCCATGTTGGCGGACCTGGCCAAGGCCGGGTGGGCGGGCGATGCGGCCGCCCTCGATAGCACCTATGTGCGGGCCCACCGCTCGGCCCACGGCGGCAAAGGGGGGCGCGGACACAGGCCATCGGCCCGTCGCGCGGCGGCCAGACGACCAAGATCCACGCGCTCACCGATGTCCTCGGCCGCCCCGGCGTCCTCTTGCTGACGCCCGGCAACGCCAGCGACGTGACGACCGCGCCTGCGGTGCTGGCCGAAGCGCCTGGCCGGATCCGGCGGCTGGCTGCCGACAAGGGCTACGATGCCGATTGGCTGCGCACCGATCTGCGGGCGCAGGGCATCACGCCGGTCATCCCGGGCAAGCGCAGTCGCAAACGACGCATCCGCCACGACAAGCGGCGCTATCGGGAGCGCTGGCGCATCGAGGCGACCTTCAACCGCCTCAAGGACTTCCGCCGCGTCGCGACCCGATATGACAAGCTCGCCCGCAACTATGCCTCAGCCGTCGCCCTCGCCGCCGTCATCGCTTTCTGGTGCTGATCGAGTCCAGACCCTAGGGAACCTCGACTACACGGCGCTCGGAAAGGCCGAGCTGCGGGACAAGCGCAGCCGCATCCAGATGATCTTCCAGGACCCGTTCGCGTCGCTCAATCCCCGGCGCACCGTGGAGCAGATCATCACGACGGGCCCCATCGCCCACGGGGTGCCGGCCGCAGAGGCGCGGGCGCGGGCCCGCAGCCTCCTCGACCTCGTGGGCCTCGACCCGAAGGCCGCCGCCCGCTACCCGAACGCCTTCTCGGGGGGCCAGCGCCAGCGCATCGGCATCGCCCGGGCGCTCGCCATGGAGCCGGACGTGCTGGTCGCCGACGAGGCGGTCTCGGCGCTCGACGTCTCGGTCCAGCGGCAGGTGCTGGATCTGCTGGAGGACCTGAAGCAACGCTTGTCGCTGGCGATGCTGTTCATCACCCACGACCTGCGGGTGGCGGCCACGATCTGCGACCGGATCGCCGTGATGCATCGCGGCACCATCGTGGAGATGCGCGGGACCGCCGACCTGTTCGCAGCCCCGGAACACGCCTATACGCGCAGCCTGCTGGCGGCGGTGCCCGGCGCCCGGGTCTCGTAGCCGCGCGGGGAAGGCGACCGGTACCGCGCGCGTGGGACGCGATGGGACGCAGCGACAAGTTTTTTGGACGGAGTCGCCCTGTCGCGATACGGACCATCCTGTAGGATGCGCGCATTGTCGAGGGCCGAGCGTCCCGGCGGATCTACGGCCGAGCACTACGTCCGTCCCCGCTCGCGCCCCGGACGCGGACGGGGACTCTTGACGTGTCGCTCTCAGCCAAGCCGGACGATCCCCGCCCCCCCCGCAGGCGGTGCCAGCCGGTCTCGCGCGGCGGGAACCAGCATCGGCCCGAGCGCTGGATCGGCACCGGCAACCGCCGTTCGCAGAAGCCGGAGGCGGCATCCGCCGTCACCAGCGCAAAGATCATCTACCTGAGTTGGGCCGACACGTTCGGGCGCCCGGCGCGCGGGCTGCTCCCCGGAACGACCGCGCACGTGCTGCCGTTCCGCGGACGGTGACGGCCTGCCGGCCATAGGCCGGCAGAAGCCGCGTCGAACCGCCGGTCAGCCGTCGGTGCCGGTCCTGCCCTGATCGGCGCGGGCACCCGGCACACCGAGACCGATCGCCTTGGCGAGGGCCGAGCGCTGCGCGGCGTAGCCCGGCGCCGTCATCGGGTAGTCGTCCGGGAGCCCGTAGCGCTCGCGGTACCGCCCGGGCGTCAGGCCGTGCGCGGTCAGGTGGCGCTTCAGCGTCTTGTACGACCGGCCGTCGATGAAGCTGACGATGCCGTCCTGCTGGACCGACTTGCGGATCTGCGCCGCGGTCGGCGGCTCGACGATGGGTGCCGCCTCCGCGGGCAGCTTCTGTCCGAGATTGAGGAGGGCGCCGTGTACGCTGGCGATCAGCACCGGCAGGGCTGCCGGCGGAACGGGGTTGTTCGAGACGTAGGCCGCAACGATGGCGCCAACCAGCGCGGGGAGTTCGGCGCTGCTCTCAGGATTCTCTTCGGGCACTGCGCGAGGTCCACTCTCAGGTTTCGACGATGGCACCGATGGTTCCAAAGCAAAAACCACCCTAGTGTCAAGATCGACTTGCCGCCCGCATGCCTGTCGAACGTGCATTTTAGTGCAGGATCGAAGGACACGGGACCTTCAACAGCCTCCGGTTAAGCTGTGCGTCGGCCCCGTTCGCCGAGGTTTACAGGCTGTAGCCTGCGAAAAATTCGGAATACGATGCCTGATGCATGAGCGTGATCGACGTGCGGCGAGCGCGATCGAAGAATGTTTGCGGTCTCAGCCGATCCCGAGGCCGCGAATCAGGCTGAGGCTGACGCCGATGAGGACGGCGAGCGAAGCGGTCACCGCGAGGGTAACCCGGCCACCGACCCGGGCGAGCACGCGCACGTCGACGCCGAGGCCCAGCGCCGCCATGGACAGCACGGTGAGGACGCCCGCGAGCTGCGTCAGCGGCTTGACCGCCGCGTCCGGGATCAATCCCAGGGACCGGAAGGTGGCCAGGATCAGGAATCCGAGGATGAACCACGGCACCAGCTTGGTCAGGCCGGGGCGGGCCCGCGGGGCGGCGCGATCCATGCCGGGTTCCCGGGGCAGACGTGGAGCGATCAGCGAGAATGCCACGACCACCGGCCCGAGCATCAGCACGCGCACCAGCTTGACCAGGGTGCCGACCTGGGTGCTCAGCAGGCTCACCGGCACGGTCGCGGCCAGCACCTGCGGCACCGCGTAGACGGTCAGCCCCGCCAGAACCCCGTACTGGTTGTCGCTCAAGCCCGCGAGCGGGACGAACAGGGGCAGCCCGAGCACCATCAGCACGCCGAGCACCGCCGTGAACGCGATGGCCGCCGCGATGTCCTTGGGCTGGGCCCCGATCACCGGCGCCACCGCGGCGATGGCGGAGTTGCCGCAGATCGCGTTGCCGCAGGCCACCAGGATCGCCATGCGGGCGGGCAGCCCGAGCGCCCGGCAGATCACGACGCTCGCGGCGATGCCGACCACCACGGTGCCGACGATGCCGGCCAGCAGCGCGGGTCCGGAGGCGAGGATCGCCCCGAGGCTGAGCGAGGCCCCGAGCAGGACGACCGCGACCTCGAGAAGCTGCTTGGCGGAGAACGCGATGCCGGTTCGAAACCGGTCGGCCGGCGTCCAGGCGGTGCGCACCGCGATGCCGATCAGGATCGCCAGCACCAGGGCCTCGATATAGGGATGGCCGGCGACCCGCTCCTCCAGGGCCTGCGCGGCCAGCGCCACGGCGGTGATCGCCGCGCACAGGGCGATGCCCGGCAGCACCGAGGCGGTGGAGGCCGCCCCGTTCGCGTGCGCCTGGGTGGAGCCCGTCTTGGAGGAAGCTTCAGGGCTCACGAGAGTCGCTCCGGGATCGCCATCACGGCAAGAGGAAGAAAACGTTCGCCGCACCGGCGCAAGAGAGAAGGACACTCTACGGCGACGGAAAACTTCGGAAGACGCCTCCATTGCACGGGAGGGGCGCAAGCGCGACATTTACGATCATGCGCATCACTCCTGACATCCGGTCGACGACGCTGGCGTTCGACCCGTTCGGCGAACCCGTCGCCGACGGCGTGGCGCGCGCCTGCCCGCCTACCTCTGCGGCCGGTGATCGGACGGCCCGTCGGATCGGTGGCGCGGTGTTTTGGACGCTCGCACTGGCGATCCTGGCCGGGCGCATCTACGCCTACGACATGCCGATGGTGCAGAACGTCGCCGCCTATGCCGCGCAGGCCTTGGCGTTGCGCTGAGCCTCGCCGCCAAGCTCAATACGTATCCGCCAAGTAGGCCGCGATCGCGTGGCCGTCCGCCTCGTCGATCGGGGCGTGATAGGCCTTGATCATCTTGCTCACCTCGGCCTCCCAGAACGCCTTGCCGCGTCCCGGCGGCTGCGTGGCGATGTAGTCGACCGAATGGCAGGTCTGGCAATTGGCCTGGGCCGCCTCGTAGCCCTGTGCGTGGGAGGCGCCCCCGCCGCCCTTGGGTGGCGTCAGCTGCGCCGTTGGGTCGGGCACCGCGTAGGTCCGCGGCGCGGCGAGCGCCGGACCGGCGATCAGCCCCAGGACGATCGATCCGCGAAGAAGCGCGCGCATCCCGTTCCTCCTCACGCCGCCCGTACCCGGGTGGTCTCGACCCCGTTGCGCATGTACCCGGACTGGTTCCAGCGCGGTTCCATCGGCTGGACGCTGCCGTCGTTGGCTGTCGCCCGGACCCGGATGACGTGTGCTCCGGGAGCGAGGTCGATGCCGAGCGACCAGGTCCGGAACGCGTAGGCGCCGAGATCCTGGCCGAGCGCCGCCTCCATCCAGGTCCGTCCGTCATCGGCGGAGACCGCGACCGTCCTGATCCCGGAGCCGCCGTCGAAAGCGATGCCGCGCAGGCGCACCGAGCCCGCCGCCACGCGCGCGCCGTCGGTCAGGCTGGTCAGGAACGAGCGCACGTTGAGGCGATTGATCGGCACCGTGGCGGTGGCCGCCTTGCCGGGCTCGGTGCAGGCGCAGGCATTGTCCGGGATGCGGTAGGCCGTCTTCATGAAGAAGCCGTCGAAGGGCGCGTCCAGGACGGTGACGGCATTCAGGTGCTTGACCCAGTAGGTGCCGTAATAGCCCGGCACCACGAGGCGGAGCGGGTAGCCGTTGAGCCAGGGCAGATCCTCCCCGTTCATGCCCCAGGCCAGCATCACCTGCCCGTCGCGCGCGTGGTCCAGGCTCAGGGCCTTCACGAAGTCCGGGGTCTCGGGCAGGACCGGTCCGTCCATCCCGTCGAGGGCGACCTGCACGGCCCCGGCCTTCACGCCGGCCCTGTCCAGCGCGCTCTTCAGCGGCACGCCGGTCCAGCGGGCGCAGCCCATGGCGCCGTTGGCCAGCTGGCCCCCGGCCATGCGCGGTTCGAAGAAGCCCCGGGAATTGCCTGAGCACTGATTGACCGCCACGATCTCGGTCTGGCCGGGTAGGGCCTTGATCTCGGCCAGGGAGAGCGAGACCGGCCGCTCGACATGGCCCTTGATCTCCAGACGAAAGGCGTCAGGGTCGATCTCCAGAGGTATGTCGGCCAAGTGGTAGCGCACGAAGAAGGCGTCGTTGGGGGTGATCGCGCCCTCGTCGAAGACGGAGAACGGCGTCTCGAGCTGCGGCGGCCGGGCGGTGGTCTGGAGGAGCGGGCGCTTGCCCGGATAGGCGACCAGCGGACGCTGACCGTTGCCGAACGGAAGCTCGACATCCCCGGCCAGGGCCCGCAGCGGCTGCACCGCCGCCGCGAATGCGCCGAGACCGCCCCGCAGCAGCAGCGCGCGCCTGTCGAGAGGGTCCATCATCACCTTCCTCTTCCTCGGTACCAGAGAACCGGGTGATCGTGTGCCGGCGCTCCCCTGATTCGGTGATCAAAGGGACGCCTTATCCCGTCGGTGTATCAGAATTTCTGCCCCGAACCGACGGCGGGTGAGACAGCCGCCAAGCCCGTGTCGGAGGGTTCGCCGCAGAAGGGCGCCGGCCGACCGGGAAGCCCGGCCTCGGATGTTTTACGGGAAACAGCGGCCGCCTGTGATCATGCCAGCCCCTCGATCTCGGCCACGAGAGCATCCGGGACCGCCAGCCCCTCCCGGGCGGCGCGGGCGCGCCGGTCGAGGCGCCGACTCCCTGGCAGGCGTGCGCCATCCTGGGTCTCGATCGAACCGGCCAAGGCGGCGAAGCGCTCCGGCGCCGCGGGGCTCAAGGCAGCGGCATCGATCGCCAGGATCAGTTGCCCGGTCCCCGGTGGATCACCCTCCGCGTCGAGGAACGAGCTGGCCTCGGCGGCGAAGTTCCCCCCGGTGAGGCCGGCGGCCAGGAGTTCCACCATCAGGGCCAGCGCCGTGCCCTTGGCGTCGCCCAGCGGCACCATCGTCCCCTGGAGGGCGTCGGTGGCGTCGGTGGTCGGGCGCCCCTCCCGATCGAGGGCCCAGCCCTCGGGGATCGGCTCGCCGCGCTGCCGCGCACCGACGATGTTGGCCCGGGCGACCTTCGAGAGGGCGAGGTCGACCACCACGGGCGCCCGGCCGGGGAGCGGGCAGCCGAAGGCCAGCGGGTTGGTGCCGAACACGGCGCGGCTCCCGCCCCAGGGCGCCATCGCGGCCGGCGTATTGGCGAACAGGAGCGCGACGCATCCGGCCTCCGCCAGCACCTCGACCGGTCGCCCGGCCGCGCCGCAATGGTGCGAGCGCCGGATCCCGGCCGCCGCGATGCCCTGCCGGCGCGCCAGTCCCGGCAGCTCGGCCAGCGCTGCATCGATCGCCGGGTAGGCGAAGCCGTGGCCGGCATCGATGGCCAGGAGGCCGGGCCGGGGCCGGGTCACGGACACCCGGGCATCGCCCACAACCTTGCCGGTCCGCAATTGGGCGGCATAGCCCGGTACCCGCGACAGCCCATGACCCTTCAGGTCGTCAGCCTCGGCTGCCACCAGGGCGCGGGCGGTGCTGTCGGCCGAAGCCGGGGCTGCCCCGCAGCGGCGGAAGGCGGCGGCCGCGAGGGCGTGAGCCTCCGCGAGGGTCAGGATCGGCATGGTCCTCTGGCTCCGGATGGCGATGGACAGCCCGCACGGGACACCTGCTCGACCCGCGGCGGGCTGTTGCAGATCGGGCTCGGCGCGCCGGTCGAATCGCCCGCGGTGTCGCTCCTTGATCCGGCCCCGATTGGATTCTCAAGCGGGCGAACGAGCAACCCGGTCGTGCGTGATCGTCCTGTCTTAACAAACTGGGGGGTGGTCCCCCCGATGAACGACCGCGCCCTTCGCTACTTCCTCGCTCTGTTGCGGACCGGCTCGGAGCGCCCGGCGGCCTCGGCCGTGAGCCGGCAGATCATCGCGCTGGAGGCGGTCTGCAGGGAGGCGGTGGACGGAGCGGACAGCCGGGGAAGGAGGCGCGTTTCATCCGCCAGGGACGATCCCGCGCGGGGTCGCTCAAACCGGGTGCCACCACCTGCCGCGCAGCACCACCCCCTCCGAGGTGATCCGCTGGGCGCCGGTCATGTGCTCCCCGCGCGTGTCGACGTAGTCGAAGGCGCCGTCCCGCACCGCCAGCACGGTGGCGTCGCCCAAGGCCCCGACCGTCAGGGTGCCGTATTCCATCCGCTTGAGCGCCACCGCGGCGTTGACCGTGGAGGCGGCGATGACGTCGTGCAGTCTCATGCCGAGGCAGAGCATCTTCGACATCGTGGTGACCTGGTCGAAGGCCGGCCCGTCGATGCAGAGCTGATGCACGTCGGACGAGATCGTATCCGGCATGAAGCCGCCCGCCAGCATGGCCCGGGCGGTCTTGAACGCGAACGAGCCCTTGCCGTGGCCGATATCGAACAGCACGCCCCGCGCCCGGGCCTCCCGCAGGGCGGGCTTCACGGCGCCCTGGGCGGTGACGGGGGAGTTCGGGAACGGCCGGAAGGCGTGGGTCAGCACGTCGCCGGGGCGCAGCATGGCGAGCACCTCCTCGTAGCTCGGCGGCGGCTCGTCGATATGGGCCATCAGGGGCAGGCCGGTCTCCTCGGCGACTTGGAGGGCGATGTTGAGCGGCGCCGTGCCCTGGTCTCCCGAGGAATTGCGCCCGACCCGGACCTTGATGCCGACGATCACGTCCCGGTTGGCCTCGGCCACCTCAACGGCCTCGCGCGGGGCCATGAGGCGGGGGTCCTGGCTCTCGCCGACCATGATGGTCTTCGAGAAGGCGTAGATTCCCGCGAAGGAGACGTGGAGATAGGCGAGGATCCGCGCCTCCGAGCGATCGATCACGTGCTTGCGGAAGCCCGCGAAATTGCCGGGCCCGGCGCTGCCGGTATCGACCGAGGTGGTCACGCCGGAGGTGCGGCAGAACGCGTCGGCATCGATGCCGATCGAGGTGCCGCCCCAGTAGACGTGGGTGTGCAGGTCGATCAGGCCCGGGGTGACGATCGCGCCACCCATGTCCCGCACCTGCGTGCCCGGGCCGACGGGCAGGTCGCGGCCGAAGCCGGAGACGCGGCCGTCCGCGAAGGCGACGTCGCAGATCCCGTCGTGGTTCTGCGACGGGTCGATGACCCGCGCGCCCTTCAGGATGAGGTCGTGCTGCAAGGCTGTCTCCGGGTGTTCATGAGGGCAGGCGGCGGATCGTTCCGGGTGGCCGGCGACGCCCCGTCGTTGCGAGCGCAGCCAACCGACCCAGAGGCGCAACGTCCCCGAAGGGTCGCGCTGGCCCGGCTCGCCCCGCTGCGCTCGCGATGACGGGCGGGGGTGGGGCCGACATCCCCGTCAGGCCGCCTGGGCGACCGCGGCGTCGTTGAGGTGACAGGCGGCGAAGTGGTCGGCGCCCACGGGTTCGAGCAGGGGCTCCTCGACGCGGCAGCGGTCGAAGGCGTGCGGGCAGCGGGTGTGGAAGCGGCAACCCGCGGGCGGGTTGATCGGGCTCGGCACGTCGCCCTTGAGCACGATGCGGGTACGGCCGGCGCCGGGCTCCGGGATCGGCACCGCGGAGAGCAGCGCCTGCGTGTAGGGGTGCTTGGGCGCCAGGAACAGGTCCCGGCGCGGGCCGAGCTCGACGATCTTGCCGAGATACATCACCGCCACCCGGTGGGTCATGTGCTCGACGATGGCCAGATCGTGCGAGATGAACAGCATCGCGAGGTCGAGCTCGCGCTGCAGGTCGCGCAGCAGGTTGACGATCTGCGCCTTCACGGAGACGTCGAGGGCGGAGACCGCCTCGTCGCAGATGATCAGGTCCGGCTCGGCGGCGAGCGCCCGGGCGATGCCGATGCGCTGGCGCTGCCCCCCCGAGAACTCGTGCGGGAAGCGGCCGAGCGCCTCGCGCGGCAGACCGACCCGCTCCATCAGGGCGGCGAGCCTCCCCTCGAGGTCGGCCGAGCCCTTGGCCAGCCCGAAATTCCGGATCGGCTCGGCCAGGATCGCCCGCACCCGCATGCGCGGGTTCAGCGACGAGAACGGGTCCTGGAACACCATCTGGATGTGGCGCCGCAGGGGCCTGAGCGCCCCGGCCGAGAGGTCGTCGATGCGCCGCCCCGCCAGCACCACCTGCCCCGCGGTGGGGGCGTAGAGGCGCATCAGGGCCTTGGCGACCGTGGACTTGCCGCAGCCGGATTCGCCGACGAGCGACAGGGTTTCGCCCCGCGCCACCGTGAAGGACAGGCCGTCCACGGCCTTGAGCACGCGGTTGGACCGGCCGAACAGGCCGCCCCCGAGGGAGAAGTGCTTCTTGAGGTCGTTGACCTCCAGCAGGGTGCGGGAAGCGGGTGCGGGCGTGGCGCTCATGCCGCGAGCGCGTCCTTGGGCGCGTAGTGACAGGCGGCGAGGTGCGCCGGCGCCTTCGGCTCCAGGGCCGGGGCGTAGGCGCGGCACAGGTCGGTCACGTCCGGGCAGCGCCCGGCGAAGACGCAGCCCTCGATCCGGTGCTTCAGGCTCGGAACCATGCCGGGGATCTCGGCCAGCCGCTCCGTGGCGCCATGCTCCACCGCGCCGAGCTTCGGCACGGCACCCATCAGGCCGCGGGTGTAGGGATGTCGGGGCGCCCGGAACAGCTCGCGGACCGGCGCCTCCTCGACCTTCCGGCCGGCATACATCACCACCACCCGGTCGGCGACCTCCGCGACCACGCCGAGATCGTGGGTGATCAGCATGATCGCGGCGCCGACGCGGGCCTTCAGGTCGCGCATCAGGTCGAGGATCTGGGCCTGGATCGTCACGTCCAGCGCCGTGGTCGGCTCGTCCGCGATGAGCAGCTTCGGCGAGCAGGCGAGCGCGATGGCGATCATCACCCGCTGGCGCATGCCGCCCGAGAGCTGGTGCGGATATTCCCGCACCCGGCGCCCGGGCTCGGGGATGCCGACGAGCGTCAGCATCTCGACCGCCCGCGCCTCGGCCTCGCGCCGGCTCAGGCCCTGGTGCAGGCGCAGGGTCTCGCCGATCTGACGGCCCACCGTCAGCACCGGGTTCAGGCTGGTCATCGGCTCCTGGAAGATGACGCTGATCTCGTTACCGCGGATCTTGCGCATCGCGCGGTCCGGCAGGTCGAGAAGGTTGCGCCCCTCGAACCGGATGGCGCCGGCGATGCGGGCCGGCGGCTCGGGCAGGAGCCGCAGGATCGACATCGAGGTCACGGACTTGCCGCAGCCGGACTCGCCCACGATCGCCAGGGTCTCGCCCGACTGGATCGCGAAGGAGACGCCGTCCACCGCCCGGTTCACCCCGTCGGGGGTGCGGAAATGGACCTGCAGGTTCTCGATCGACAGGAGGGGTACGCCGCTCACGCCTGTGCTCCTCATGCGTCTTTGGCCATGCGGGGGTCGAGGGCGTCGCGCAGGCCGTCGCCGACGAGGTTCACCGCGAGCACGGTGAGGGAGAGGAAGATAGCCGGGAACAGGATGATGTAGAACTTCACCTGCCAGAGGGCCCGGCCCTCGGCCATGATGTTGCCCCAGGACGGCGTCGACGGCGGCACCCCCGCGCCGATGAACGACAGGATCGCCTCGGTGATCATCGCGGAGGCGCAGATATAGGTCGCCTGCACGGTCATGGGCGCCAGGGTGTTGGGCAGGATGTGGCGCCAGATGATCGCCGGCATGCGCGTGCCCGTGGTCACCGCGGCCTCGACATAGGGCTGCTCGCGCAGGGACAGCACGACACCGCGCACCAGCCGGGCGACCCGGGGGATCTCCGCGATGGTGATCGCCACGATGACGTTCTGGACCGAGCCGCGGGTGAGCGCCATCAGGGTGATCGCCAGCAGGATCGGCGGGATCGACATCATGCCGTCGACGATGCGCATGACCAAGCCGTCGAGCCAGCGCACCATCCCCGACACGAGACCGACCGCGAGGCCCGCCACCGAGGCCAGGAACGCCACCGAGAAGCCGACCAGCAGCGAGATGCGGGCGCCGTAGACCACGCGCGAATAAATGTCCCGGCCGAGCATGTCGGTGCCGAACCAGTATTGGGCCGAGGGCACGCGGGTGCGCTTGGCCGGGGCCAGGGCAGTTGGATCGACGGTGCCGAGATAGGGCGCGAGCACCGCCATCAGGAAGACGACGAGCAGCAGCAGGCCGCCCACCACGATGGTCGGGTTGCGGCGCACGTAGCCCCAGACCGGCCCGCGGCGCCTGCGCACTGGGATCACGTCCGGCATCGGCGCCGCGACGGCGAGGCCCGCGGGGGGCGGCCCTTTCGCGACAGGGCCTCTGGGGAGGGGCGCGACGGTCGCGGTCAATAGCGGATCCTCGGGTCGAGCAACGTGTAGAACAGGTCGATGGCGAGGTTCACCAGCACGTAGACGAAGCTGAACAGCAGGACGACGCCCTGGATGACGGGATAGTCGCGCCGCAGGATCGCATCGACCGTGAGGCGCCCGAGCCCCGGGATGGCGAAGACCGTCTCGGTCACCACCGCGCCGCCGATCAGCAGCGCGATGCCGATGCCGATCACGGTGACGATCGGCACCGCGGCGTTCTTGAGGGCGTGGACGAACAGAACCGGCCCCTGCGCCAAGCCCTTGGCGCGGGCGGTGCGCACGTAATCCTGCTGCAGCACGTCGAGCATGGTCGCCCGGGTCACCCGGGCGATCAGCGCGATGTAGACGAGCCCGAGGGTCACCGCGGGCAGGATCAGGTTGGCGAACCAGGGCCACAGCCCCTGCTCGATCGGCGTGTAGCCCTGAACCGGCAGCCAGCCGAGTTCGAGGGCGAACACGTAGGCCAACACGTAGCCGACCACGAAGACCGGCACCGAGAAGCCCAGCACGGCGAGCCCCATGACCAGCCGGTCGATCAGGCTGCCGGCCTTCCAGGCCGCCACCACCCCGAGCGGCACCGCCACCACGATGGCGAAGACCAGGGTGACGAGCATCAGCGACACGGTCGGCTGCACCCGCTGCGCGATCATGGTGGTGACCGGCAGGTTGGTGAAGATCGAGGTGCCGAGATCCCCGTGCAGGATCTGCCAGGACCACTCGCCGAACCGCACCAGGAACGGCCGGTCGAGGCCGAGCGAGGCGCGGATGCGCGCGACGTCGTCCGGCGTCGCCTGATCGCCCGCGATGATCGCGGCCGGATCGCCGGGGGCGAAGTAGAGGAGGCTGAAGACGAACAGCCCGACCACCGCCATCACCGGGATGGTGGCCAGGATGCGCCTGCCGATATAGCCGAGCATGAGTCCCCGCTATGTCATGGGTTGCGCGCGCGCCGGGCGGTATCCGGCCGAGACGCGGGTCCCCTCTCCCGCACGGGAGAGGGAGGGCATCGCGCCGAACGGGACGATCGCGTCGCGCCCCGTCACGCCTTCGACACGCCCCAGGTGAACGGGATCGGGCCCTTGACGATGCCCGAGACATTCTTGCGCCACGCCTGGTAGCCGAGGAAGAACCCGGTGGGCACGTAGACCACGCCCTCGCAGGCGGCCGCGTTGACCTTGTCGATGGCGGTTCGCTCGGCCGCCGGGTCGGCCGCGTCGAACCATTCGGAGATGGCCGCCTCCACGGGCGGCAGGTTCGGCCAGCCGAACCACGCCTTGTCGCCGTTGGCCCGCACCGCGGGATAGCCGGCCGGGTTGATGGTGTCGGCGCCCGCGTGCCAAGTGTGAAACATGTTCCAGCCGCCCTGGGACGGGGGCGCCTTGGAGGCCCGGCGGGTGCCGGTAGTGCCCCAGTCGGTGGCGACGAACTCGACGTTGAAGCCCATCTGCTTCAGGAGGTCGGCGGTGATGTCGCCCTGGGCCTTGGTGATCGCCTGATCCTGCGCCACGATGCAGACTACGGGCTCGCCCTTGTAGCCGGCCTCCTTGAGCATCCTCTGGCCGGCCTTGATGTCGCCCTTGCCGACGGAGGCCCCGCCCGCCTCGCTGTACAGCGGCGTGCCCGGCGTGAAGAAGCCCGGCAGCTTCTTCCACAGCGCGTCGTCGTCACCGACGATCGCCCGCATGTAATCCTCCTGGTTCATGGCGGTCATGACGGCCTGGCGGATCTTCGGGTTGTCGAACGGCGGGTGCAGGTGGTTCATCCGGAACGACCCGACATTGCCCAGCGGATCGGCGATGTCGACGTTGATGCTGCCGTTCTTGCGCAGGAGCGGCACGAGGTCGGAGATCGGGTTCTCCCACCAGTCGACCTCGCCGTTCTGCAGGGCCGCCGAGGCGGTGGCGGCGTCCGGCATGATCACCCACTCGACCCGGTCGACCAGGATGCGCTTGCCGCCCGCCAGCCAGGAATTCGGCTCGTCGCGAGGTTTGTAGTCGGCGAACTTCTCGAACACCGCCCGGGCGCCGGGCACCCACTCGCCGCGGACGAACTTCATCGGGCCGGAGCCGACATACTCGGTGATCTGCGTGAACGGGTCGGTCTTGGCGATCCGCTCCGGCATGATCAGGGCCATCGGGGCGTTGGTCTTGCCCAGCGCGTAGAGGAGTTTCGGGAACGGTTTCTTCAGGCGCCACCGGAAGGTCCGGTCGTCGACGGCGGAAAGGTCGTCCTGGATTGAGCGGATCATCAGGCCGATCGGGTCCCGGGCCATCCAGCGGGTCAGGCTCGCCACCACGTCCTTCGAGAGCACCGGCTCGCCGTCGTGGAACTTGAGGCCGGAGCGCAGCCGGAAGGTCCAAGTCAGGTGGTCCCCCGAGACCTCCTCGGACTCGACCATCTGGCGCTGCGGCTTCAATTGCTCGTCGACGCCGTAGAGCATGTCCCAGACGAGGGTGCCGGCGTTGCGCACCACGTATTGCGTGCCCCACACCGGATCGAAATTCGCGAGGTTCGCCTGTGGCACGAAGCGCAGCACCTTGGCGCCTTGCGCGACCGCCGGCATCGCGATCTGCGGGGCGGCCAGCCCGAGCGCGGCCGAGCCCTTGAGGAACGTCCTGCGGTCCATCGTGATCTCTCCCTGGCCGGTGCGGGTCTCAAGCCCTGGTTGCCGGCCCGCACCTTGTGCGCGAGTGTGAACGGTTATGCGGCGAAGGCGCAATGCCCGACTGTGGATCGGGGCTAGCGCACGCGTCCTCCCGCCCGCCGGGTGCGGAGCAGAGTCAGGGACGAAACGGGCGCTGCGGGATTTGCGGTCATCGGCATGCGGGGCGGTTCACGCAAGCCTCGCGCCAGCTTCGCCGACGCGGTAAATTATGTGCACACAGCGCCCTGTGAACGCGCCCTCAGGCGACAGGCTCCCCCGCCCGCTCGGGTTCCGTATTCACCCGGCGTCGGCGGATGAGGGCAGCTTCCGGATACGCCTCCACCTTCCCTCTCTGCGAGGGAGAGGCCGCGTGATGTTTCCGGACCGACCCCCTTTCGGGCCGCGGGCGCTTCTCGACGCGATGCGGGGATCCCGTAGCCCGAGCGGGGAAGGGAGCGCGCTGCGTCCAACCGACGGCGCAAGGGCGTTCGAGACGCAAGTCCGTCCGAAATCCGTGCGATCGCCCCGCGGCGCCGGAGCGCAGCGCGGCGAAATGCATCCGGCCCCGTCGAATCGGGCTCGACCCACCGCGGGCCCGGCTTCGCGTCAGCCCACTCGGCGCAGATGCCCGCCGCGCGCGCCGGGAGCCGCCTGCATGGCGCGGACGAAGGCGGCGATGCGTGGGGCGATCACCGCGCGGTAGCGGGAGCCGTTGAACACGCCGTAATGCCCGACGCCGCCCTGGAGGTGGTAGGCCTTTCGGGCGTCCGGCAGGTTCGGTGTCAGGTCGAGGGCCGCCTTGGTCTGCCCGACCCCGGAGATGTCGTCGTTCTCGCCCTCGACGGCCAGAATGGCGCAGCGGCGGATCGCCCCGAGGTCGATCAGGGTGCCGCGGTGCCGCATCCGGCCCTTGGGCAGCGCGTGGTCGACGAACACGGTCTGCACGGTCTGGAGGTAGTACTCCGCCGTGAGGTCCATCACCGCGAGGTACTCGTCGTAGAACTCCCGGTGCTTCTCGGCCGAATCGCCGTCGCCCGTCACCAGGTGGTCGAACATGTCCGAATGGGCGGTGACGTGTCGGTCGAGGTTCATGGCCATGAAGCCCGACAGTTGCAGGAAGCCCGGATAGACCCGCCGCCACGCGCCCGGATAGATCGGCGGGACCAGGCTGATCGTGTTGCGCTCAAACCAAGTCTGGCCCCGCTCCTGGGCGAGGCAGTTCACCGCGGTGGGCGAGCACCGCGTGTCGATCGGGCCGCCCATCAGGGTCATCGAGGCCGGCACAGCGGGGTCGTCCGCGGCCTCCATCAGGGCGACTGCGGCGAACACCGGCACCGCCGGCTGGCACACGGCCATGACGTGCAGGTCCGGCCCGAGCACGGCGAACATCTCGGTCAGGTAGTCGATATAGGCGTCGAGATCGAACTGCCCGGCGACCAGCGGCACCATCCGGGCATCGGTCCAGTCGGTGATGAACACGCGATGGTTCGGCAGCATCGCCTCGACCGTGCCGCGCAGGAGCGTGGCGTAGTGCCCCGACATCGGTGCGACGATGAGCAGCTTCGGCTGGGGCTCCGCCGGAGGGGTGATGAAGGCGCGCTCGAACGCGACCAGGCGGCAGAACGGCCGTTCCCAGACGATGCGCTCGGTCACAGGGACCGGAACCCCATCGACCACCGTCTCGGTCAGTCCGAAGGGGGGCTTGCCGTAGCGGCGGGTCACGCGCTCGAACATCTCGCAGCCGGCGCTGACCGCCCGCGCGTAGGGCCCGTAGGCCAGGGGGTTTCCGGGCAGCTGGAGACCGTAGCGGGTGAGGTCAGCAGCTACCCGGGCCGGCGCCATCAGGGCACGCGCACCCTCGAACATCGAGTAAGCCAGGAGCATCGCAACCTCACGGTCTCTGGCGCTCTCCGACACGAGGGACACCTGTCCGTCGCGGGAAGAAACGCGATCCGGGCTACCGGACGCCTCCGGCTTTTCCAGGCCGCGGCGTCCAGCCACAGACAGGCTCAGAGCCTGTTGCAACCCGGCACGCAAGCATAAGGTTCCACCCTGAACGATTGTGGAACATCCCGGCCGCCGCGCCACTTGCCTGTGACGACGTTCCTCGTGACGACTCGGCCCGGACCCCTTGCCCGGCCCCCCGCCCACGCGACATGCGCCTGGGATCCGGCCGGCACGGCCCGACCGCGACGCACCGATGCACCGCATGCCCGACACTGATCTCAGCGGCCTCGGCCGCGATGCCCGACACCTGCGGCTCGACACCTTCGTCCGCCTGCGCTGGCTCGCCATCACCGGCCAGAGCGCCGCCGTGGTGGGAGCGCAGTTCGGCCTCGGCCTGCCCCTGCCCTTCGGCTGGTGCTTCCTGGTGATCGCCACCTCGTCCTGGCTGAACCTCGCGCTGCGCATCCGCTTCCCGGCGAGCTACCGCCTGAGCGACGATTCCGCGGCGCTGCTGCTCGCCTTCGACATCGTGCAGCTCGCGGCCCTGCTGTTCCTCACGGGCGGCCTGCAGAACCCGTTCTCGCTGCTGTTCCTCGCCCCGGTCCTGATCTCCGCGACGGCGCTGCCGCCCGAGCGGACCCTGGCGCTCGGCCTGCTGGCCGTGGGGCTCGCGACGCTGCTCGCCCTGGTGCACCGGCCGCTGCCCTGGTTCTCGGACGGGCGCCTCGAGCTGCCCTTCCTGTACATCTCCGGGGTCTGGACCGCGATCCTGCTCGGTACGGCCTTCACGGGCGTCTACGCGTGGCGGGTCGCGGAGGAGACACGGCTTCTCGCCCAGGCTCTGGCGGCGACCGAGCTCGTGCTGGCGCGCGAGCAGCACCTGTCGCAGTTGGACGGTCTCGCGGCGGCGGCGGCCCACGAACTGGGCACCCCGCTCGGCACAATCATGGTCGTGACCAAGGAGCTGATCCGCCAGCTCGGGCCCAGCGCGTCGCCGGCGGTGGCCGAGGACCTCAACCTGCTGCGGGAGCAGGTAGACCGCTGTCGCAGCATCCTCGGCAAGCTGACCTCCCTGGACGGCGACGGCGCGGGCTTCCTGGAGACGGTCACGTTCAGCCATCTCGTGGAGGAGCTGGTGGCGCCCCAGCGCGCGCTCGGCGCCGACCTGGCCGTGTCCAGCGCCGGCGACGGCACGGAGCCTGCCTGCCGCCGCAACCCCGGGGTGATGTTCGGCCTCGCCAACATACTCGACAACGCCGTCGACTTCGCCGAAGCCCGCGTTACCGTGGAGGGGCGATGGACCCAGGATCGGGTCTGGATCGAGATCCGGGATGACGGACAGGGCTTCTCCAGCGAGGTGCTGCTGCGGGCGGGCGAGCCCTACGTCACGACCCGCAGTCCCGATCGGCCGCAGGCGGGCGAGACCGTGGGGGCGGGCCTCGGCCTCGGCCTGTTCATCGCCAAGACCCTGATCGAGCGCTCGGGCGCACAGATGGCGCTGATGAACGTCTCGGCACCCGGCGCGCATGGCGCCATCGTGCGGATTTCCTGGGCCCGCCATATTTTCGAGCGGGGTGCGGCACCGCGTCATTCCCCGGATCACAATATCCGAGCGCCCCTGCCCCCGCGCGATGTCGTGCCTATATAAGGATCGGACCAAGTACCTACCGACGTAAACTCGAAAGGAGTGCCGGATGCTGACGCAGCCCGGGACAGCAGCGGCCGTCGATGCTGCCGTGATCAGTGATGCCGATCCGCTCGCCGCCTTCACCGATCGTAGCCTGCTGATCGTCGATGACGACAAGCCCTTCTCGACGCGGCTCGCCCGCGCCATGGAGAGCCGCGGCTACCACGTTCAAGTGGCCGACAGCGTCGCGGACGGCGTGTCCGCGGTCGAGGCGCGAGCCCCCGCCTTCGCGGTGATCGACATGCGCCTCGGCGATGGCAACGGCCTCGATGTGATCGCCCGGCTGAAGGAGCGTCGGCCGGAGGCGCGCGGCGTGATCCTCACCGGCTACGGCAATATCGCGACCGCCGTCACCGCGGTGAAGCTCGGTGCCTTCGACTACCTCGCCAAGCCCGCCGATGCTGACGAGATCCACGGTACGCTTATGGCGCAGCCCGGCGAGCGTGCCGACCCGCCGGAGAACCCGATGTCGGCGGATCGGGTCCGCTGGGAACATATCCAGCGCGTCTACGAGCTGTGCAGCCGTAACGTCAGCGAGACGGCCCGGCGCCTGAACATGCATCGGCGGACGCTGCAGCGGATCCTGGCCAAGCGCGCGCCGCGCTGAGGGCCGGTGACGGCGATCCCGGGCCGACCCGGGATCGCGTGTGCCGCCGCGCGGTTGCATAGCCCCTCCCCGGTGAGGTAGCTGCAGGCGTCCCCGGAAGGTTTCGCCCCGGGGCACAGAATCGACCGGGGGACGAGTGTCGTGAACGGGCGCAATGCCATCACCATCCTGAGCATGATGGTCCTCGTCGGCACCGAGGTGTTCGCCGTGGCCATCGCGGCCGGCTGGGCCATCGCAGGCCTGTTCGATTTCGGCGAGCGGGTGGGCCACGTGCTGATGGGTGTCTTCAGCGTGTTCGCGGCGTGGATCATGCTCCAGCTGTGGCGTCGGGCGACCAGCATCGAGCCGCTGCGGACCCGACCCTCCCACCGCTAGACCCGGACCAGCTTGGTGGATCGGCCTTGGAATCTTGGTCCGGGATCGGGCCGGCTTTCGCCGGCGAGGCCCCCGACAGGAGGTTCGACAGGCCGGCGTCCTTCCTGCTAGAGACGACCGACCCTGGCCTGTGTAACGATGCCGCAGGTTCCATCCTTGTTCCGCCGATGCGGGAGACCCGAAGCCTCATGAAAGCCCGTATCATCGTGACCCTGAAGACCGGCGTGCTGGACCCACAGGGCAAGGCGATCGAGGCCGCCCTGAAGTCCCTCGGCATCGAGGGCATCGACAGCGTGCGCCAGGGCAAGGTCTTCGACCTCGATGTGTCGGCGAGCGACGCCTCCGCCGCCGAGGCAATGCTGCGCACGGCCTGCGAGAAGCTCCTGGCCAATACCGTCGTCGAGAAATACGCGATCGAGATCCTCTGATGCACGCCGCGGTCGTCGTCTTCCCTGGTTCGAACCGCGAAAGCGACGTCGCCCGGGCGTTGCGCCGGTCGGGCGCGCGCGTGAGCCTGGTCTGGCACGCGGACCACGACCTGCCGGCCGGGACCGATCTCGCCGTCCTGCCGGGCGGCTTCTCCTACGGCGATTACCTGCGCTGCGGCGCGATCGCCGGGCGCGCAGCGGCGATGGATGCCGTGCGGGCCCACGCGGCCCGGGGTGGCCTCGTGCTCGGCATCTGCAACGGCTTCCAGATCCTATGCGAGTCGGGCCTCCTGCCCGGTGTCCTGATGCGCAATGTCAACCGGCGCTTCATCTGCCACCGGCAGACGCTCCGGGTCGAGCGCGCCGATACGCGCTTCACGAGCGCCTATAGGCAGGGTCAGGTCATCGACGTCTGCGTCGCGCACGGCGAGGGCAATTACTTCGCCGATGCCGAGACGCTGGCGCGGATCGAGGGCGAGGGCCGCGTGGCGTTCCGGTACTGCGACGCCGCCGGGACCATCACGGTCGAGGCCAACCGCAACGGCTCCCTCAACGCGATCGCGGGTGTCTATGCGGAGGGCGGCAACGTTCTCGGAATGATGCCGCATCCGGAAAACTTCGTCGACGGGCTGATCGGCGGGACCGACGGGCGCGGGCTGTTCGACAGTCTGGCCGCGTAAATCATGGACCGAAAACTTATTTTAACCTATTATTAACATTCGTTTGAAATAAAGAGGCATCCAGAAGTTCTGGATATCGAGCTGGATCTCTCTCGTCCGCTCTGTTTGATGCCTCCCTGATGACTCATCGAAGCCGCCCTCACCGGGCGGCTTTTTTCTGTCCGGCGGGACGCGGTCCCGGACCGGGCAGCCTATGAAGTTCACATATCGGATTCCGGTCCCCGGCGGCTCAGAGGCAAGCTTTGTCCGGAGAGGGCGCGCATCTCCGGCTGCTGCCCCGTGACCGCGTCCCCGATGCAGACCCGGGTAGCCCGTAGCCGCAAGGAGGAGGAAAGCACCGCGTGTGTCGATGATCCGTTGCGACGATCTCCCTCGATCCCGACCGATGATCGGGATCGAGGGAGTCTGCCTCAGTACAGGCCGCCCGCCTGCGCGGCCCGGTCGGCATCCGCCGGGACCGAAGCGGGGGCCGCGGCCTGGCCGGCCGAGGAGGGCGGCGCGACGTAGGAATCGGGCGGCGCGGTCCCGGGCTTGAACGCCTCCAGGATCGTGCCGGCGCCCTCCCCCGAGCCGGCCCGGGTGCCGGAGGCGAGGTTCACGCGGATCAGCTTGATGCCCGGCGGCACCCGGAACGGCGTCGGCGGCTTGTCCTTCAGGGCGACCTTCAAGAATTCGAGGGCGATGGGCGCCGCGAGGCCGCCGCCGGTGGCGCGGTCGCCGAGCGAGCGCGGCTTGTCGAAGCCGATATAGATTCCGACCGCCAGATCCGGCGAGAAGCCCACGAACCACGCGTCCTTGGCGTCGTTGGTGGTGCCGGTCTTGCCGGCGAGCGGCTTGCCGATCTGCTTCAGCAGGGTCGCGGTGCCGCGCTGGACGACGCCCTCCATGATCGAGACCATCTGGTAGGCGGTGAGCGGGTCGAGCACCTGCTCGGAATCGTCAACCAGCTTCGGCTCGTCCTGGCCGGACCACTTCTCGGCGTCGCAGCCGATGCACTTGCGGTTGTCGTGCCGGTAGATCGTCTCGCCGATGCGGTCCTGGATCCGGTCGATCAGGGTCGGGCGGATGCGGCGCCCGCCATTGGCGAGCATCGAGTACGCCGTGACCATGCGCATGACCGTGGTCTCGCCGGCGCCGAGCGACATCGGCAGCACCGGCAGCAGATCGTCGTAGACGCCGAAGCGCCGGGCGTACTCGGCGATGAGCGGCATGCCGACATCCTTGGCGAGCCGCACCGTCATCAGGTTCTTCGAGTGCTCGATCCCGTAGCGCAGGGTGTGCGGGCCGCCGGACTTGCCGTCGTAGTTCGAAGGCGTCCAGGCCTCCTGGCCGGGGCCGGCCTCGATGGTGATCGGCGTGTCCTGCACGATCGACGAAGGCGTGTAGCCGTTGTCGAGCGCCGCCGAGTAGACGATCGGCTTGAACGAGGAGCCGGGCTGACGCATCGCCTGCGTGGCGCGGTTGAATTCGGATTCGTCGTACGAGAAGCCCCCGACCATCGCGTGGACGCGGCCGGTGTTGGGATCCATCGCCACGATGGCGCCGGAGACCTCGGGCTTCTGGCGCAGGCGGTACTGGCCGCGGCCGCCATCCATCGCCTCGACATAGACCATGTCGCCGGGCTGGAGGTTGGGCCGGCCCGCCCAGCGCATGCCGTCCGGGACGATCACGCCGGTCTCGCGGTCCTTGGCGACCTGGCCCGACGCTTCGCGCTTGGGCTGGAGGCCGACCTGCACGCCGCCGCCGCCGTTGCCCAGCACCACGGCGAGCCGCCAGGGCGCGACGTCGCCCAGAGACGGGACCTCCGCGGCCGCCAGGCCCCAGTCGCGCCCGGTCAGATCCACCTTGGTCACGGGGCCGCGCCAGCCATGAGCCTGATCGTAGCGCACAAGACCGTCGACCAGCGCCTTGCGGGCCCAGCCCTGCATCTTCGGGTCGAGGGTCGCGCGCACCGAGAGGCCGCCCTCGTAGAGCTTCTTCTCGCCGTAGCGCTCGGAGATCTCGCGGCGCACCTCCTCGGTGAAGTAGTTGGCGTTGGCGGCGTTCGGGAAGGCGACGCGCGGGTTGACCCCGAGCGGCATCTTCTTGGCGGCATCCGCCTCTTCACGGGTGATGTAGTTGTTCTCCGCCATCAGGCGGATGATCTCGTTGCGGCGATCGAGGGCCGCCTGGGTCTTGCGGTAGGGGTGATAGTTGTTCGGCCCCTTCGGCAGCGCGGCGAGGTAGGCGGCCTCGTTGATGGTCAGTTCGTGGACCGACTTGCCGAAATAGTCGAGCGCGGCCGCGGCGACGCCGTGCAGGTTCCGGCCCGGCACGATGGTGCCCAGAAAGATCTCGTTGAGGTACAGCTCCAGGATCTTGTCCTTGGAGTAGGCCGCCTCGATGCGCAGGGCCAGGAGCGCCTCGCGGATCTTGCGGTCGTAGGTCTGCTCGGAGGAGAGCAGGAAGTTCTTGGCGACCTGCTGGGTGATGGTCGAGGCGCCCTGGCGCTTGCCCGACTTGGCGTTGGTCAGGAAGGCGCGCACGATGCCCTCGGGATCGATGCCGCCGTGCTTGTAGAA
Source organism: Methylobacterium sp. NEAU K (assembly GCF_030700285.1). Classification (GTDB taxonomy): domain Bacteria; phylum Pseudomonadota; class Alphaproteobacteria; order Rhizobiales; family Beijerinckiaceae; genus Methylobacterium. The sequence goes on from NZ_JAUYZJ010000010.1 coordinate 22,553, forward strand.
GTTCTTGTCCTCGGCCGACAGGAAGGCCGCGACCACGACCTTAGGCATCGCCTGGATCGGCAGGTACAGCCGGCGCTCGCGGGCATACTCCGCCAGCAGCGAGCCGTCGGCCGCGTGGATGCGGGTCATGACCGGAGGCTCGTAATTGGCGAGCGCGGCGTGGTCGGGCAGGTCCTGGCTGTACTTCCAGTAGAAGTAGCCCCCGGCTGCAGCGCCGACCACGAACAGCACCGCGCCGGCGCTGAACAGGATCCCGAAGAAACGAAGGATCAGACGCATCCGGTGTTCCGCTCGTCGCTGGCCCGGCCGCATGCCGGGTTCGGCTCATCCGGCACGGGCGTCGATGCTCGACGCGGCCGGCTCCCGGACGCTCCCGTGAGGCCCCCTCGGAATGCCGGTTTCGACGGCGGTGCGACGGGGCGTTCGGACGGCCCGTATCGACACTCTATCTATGGTAAAACTGGGGCGGCGGCCGCCGACCGGCGCGTGACTGCCGGGCGCCCCAGCGTCGCGCGATTGGTGAAGAACAGCTCGATCGCCTTGGCCATGGAGCCGGTGACGCTCGCCCGCCAGTCCGGCGATTGCAGCATCTCCAGGTCGTGCTTGCTCGAGAGATAGCCGAGTTCCACCAGCACGCTCGGCACGTCGGGGGAGCGCAGAACCATGAAGCGCGCCTCGCGGTGAGGCTTGGAACTCATCTCCATCACCGGAGCGAGTTGGCCCATCAGGGTGCGGGCGAAGCCCGAGGAGAAGCCGCGGGTCTCCCGCAGCGTCAGCTCCTGTAGGATGTCGGCGATGTCCGGGGGCGCCTCGGCGGCGTCGGTGCCGGCCGCGGCATCGGCCCGGTTCTCGCGCTCGGCGAGCCTGGCGGATTCGACGTCGGTCGCCTTCTCGGCATTGGTATAGATGGTGGCGCCGCGCACCTGCGGCGCCGCCGAGATCGAATCCGCGTGGATCGACACGAACAGGTCGGCCCTGGCTTCGCGGGCGAGGCGAACGCGCTCGGCGAGCGGCACGAACACGTCCCGGTCGCGGGTCATCCGGACCCGGTAGCGGCCGCCGGATTCCAGCTTCCCGACCAGCGCCTGGGCGAAGCCGAACACGATGTCCTTCTCGAACACCCCGCCCACCGCGATCGCCCCGGGATCGGTCCCGCCATGCCCGGCATCGACCATGATCAGCGGGCGCTGGTCCGTGGGCTCCGGGGCGGCGCTGCGCGCCTGCGCGGGCCTGGGATCGCCGGAGGCGGCCGCCTTGCGGAACGCCTCGCGGTCGGCGCGCTGGAGCGGGATCGTGAGCAGCACGGCGCCGTCCCGTTGCCGGGTCACGGTCTCGATCCGCCCGATCGTCGCCGGCGCAGCAAGGTCGATCACCACCCGCGAGCGCCCGGGGGCGAACAGGCCGTAGCGGAAGGATTGCACCAGCCCGTCGCGACGGCGCCCGGACTCGGCATCGAGCTGGAAGTTGACCTCCGGCAGGTCGATCACCGCCCGGTCCGGCCGCTCCATCACGAAGCCGCGGGCCTCCACGGCCCGGGACAGGGTCAGGGTGAGCCGCGTGGTGCCGGCCTGGCTGGCGAGATCGGCCCCGATGGCGACGGCAGGGGCCGGCCCGGCAGGCTTGTCGCCGTTCTGCGCAGCGACAGGGGCTCCCGCCAACGCAAGGGCGAGGCAGAGGCATGCGGAACGGATCAGGCGCGCGCGGCTCGGCATCGGTCCGGTGTCGTCTCCCGTGCCCTCCGTTACGGCATAGGACCGACGTGGTTAACCGATGGTTGCCCCGGACGGTTCGATCCGGTCGCCGTTGTTGCCGCGATGCGACAACCCGGGACAGGCGGGGCGATGGCGCGTCAGCGGAACGCGACGACGCGGCTCGCCTGACGGACGACCGTACTCCAGCAGGTCAGCGAGGCATCGGCGGCACGCTGAACCTCGCCCATCTGCAGGCGGACCACGTCGGCCGGCGAGCGGGCATCCGAGAGGGCACGCCAATGGGCGACGACGGCCTCGCCCTCGCCCTGCATGTAGCGGGCGATCGTGGTGCCGATGCCGGCGATGTCGAGGCGAGCGGGCGCGAAGGTGGCCCGGCGTCCTGCGGAGGGGCTTGCGTCCGCAGCGGGAGGGACCGGAACGGTCGGGAGCGCCTGCACGGTCGCGACGACCGGCTCGCCGGCATCCACCGGAGCGTGCCGCACCTCCTGTTCCGCGTCGTTCCGGCTCGGGGCGACGGCTTCGGGGCTCTCGGCGGCCGACGGTTCGGTGCGGGCTTCGGGCACATCCGGCTCGAGGGCCGGCTTGGGCTCGAGGGCCGGCTTGGGCTCCCAGGCGGAGCGGGGACCTCTCGGTCGACGCGGCTTTCCCATTCGGGCGATCTCCTCGTCCGCGCCTGCTCATCGTGGCGGAGGGGCGGCCGGAGGAAAAGACCGCCGTCCGCGCGGCTTGTCCGACGGCGCCTCGCCGGGCGCGTGACGCGGCGGCACAGGATCATGAGGTCCGGGCGGATGGCGTATCCCTCCGGAACCTCGGAACTTGACGGTGCCGCCCCGGTCGGTTCGGGCACCGCCGCGATCGGTCCGCGACGGCGGACCGGGCCGGCCTCAGCGGGCGGCGTTCTGGGCGAGGGCGCCGAAATCCTTGGCCTGGGCCTGAAGCGCGGCGAACTGGCTGCGCACGAACTCGGACTGCAGCTCGAAGGCCTCGCGCAGGTCCTTGGTGCGCACGAGCTTCTGCGCGAAGTCGAAGGTCGCGTTGGCGTTGGCCTGCGCGTGATCGAAGCCCTTGGCGAGCGCCGCCGTCATGGTCGACTGGAGGGTCTGCCCCGAAGTCTGGACCTGCTCGGCCGCCTTCACGGCGTTCGCCATCATCGTGCCGACGGCGTTGCGGGCCTGGTCGACGCTCTTCTCGGCGAAATCGCGCATCTCGGTCGGGATCTCGAAGTTCGGGGTCTGCATCGGAGTCTCCAGGACGCTGTCTCGGGGCGGAACGCCGATCTGCGTCCGCGGTGACGCGCCTCTATATGTTGCACTGCAACAAGAAGTCAAGTGCATGTTCCGGGCCCTGAGCCGACTTCGGAATGCCCGATAAAATTCCGAACCCGCGTCTCCACAAGTCCTCGCACCACCGTTTCGGCGAACGGATCGCCGAGGATAGAGCTCGGCCGTTTCCCGAATCATCTTCGCAGGATCAAAACGGTCTTATGCCGATTTACATCAATCTTATTGGCTGTCGATAGCCCCGAGAAGGGGGCTGAGTCTTGTCGGCCGGGATCAGGCCGGCCCCGCTTCGGATCGGCTCAGCCTGGATCCCGACCCGGCATGGTGCATCGCACCCGCGGCGGTTCCGACGAGCCCGGCATAGAGGGACCGGAGCGCGGCGGCGTGGCTGGCGAGGGTCATCGGCTCCGCGCGGAAGCGGGCGCGGGCCTCGGCCCCGAAGGTTCCGGCGCGGGCGTCGTCCCGCAGGGCCGCGAACGCCGCCGCCAGGGTCCCGACCTCGGGGACGACCACGAAGCCGGTCTGCCCGTCCCGGACCTTCTCGGCGGCCCCGGACCGCTCGGAGACCACCACCGGAATGCCGGCCGCCAGGGCCTCGTAGACGGTGAGCGGCCCGGTCTCGTACCAGCGCGACGGGGCGGCGAGTGCGCGGGCGCGGGTGCGCAGCAGCTCCCAGACCGCTCCGGGCGCCTGCCAGCCGATCACCTCGACGCCCGGCCTGGCACGCAGCGCCGCCTCCAGGGGGCCTTCGCCGATGAACAGGGCGGGAAGGCCTGCGGCACGGGCGGCATCGGCCACGAGGTCGGCGCCCTTCTCCCGGGTCAGGCGCCCGACATACGCGATCGCGTCACCCCGGGCGGGGTCCGCCGCCGGCCCCTCCGAGGGCCGGACCGGGTTGTCGATGCGATGGTGGGTGACGGTGTAGCCGCCCAGCAGATCGCCCAGCCGCCGCCGGCTGGCGTCGCAGACATGGACGACGTGGAGCGGACGCCCCCGGAGCGCCTGACGCAGCGTGCCCGTGCGGGCGACGCGCACGAGCTTGTGCAGGCGGCTGCGGGGGTCGCAGGGCGCGGCGAGGCAGGCCGCCGAGAGCGGCGCGAGCCCGCAGGGCTCGGCCCGGTCGAACCGGTAGTAGACCCCGTTCGGGCAGGCCAGGGCATAGTCGTGCAGGGTGACGACCACCGGCACGCCGAGGCCGGACAGGACCGGGAACACCGCCGGCGACAGGGTGCGGGTCCACTGGTGCAGGTGGACGCAGTCGGGCCGCGCGGGGAGCGCGCCGAGCGCCGCGGCGAGCCGGCGCGCCGCCGCCGCATGCCAGATCCCCGCCGCCGCCGCCCGGGCGCCCGCCAGGGACCAGATGTCGGGCAGGCCGAGTTCGATGCGCCGGATCCTGGCGTGATCCAGCATGGGATCGACCAGACCCGGGATCGCCTGGACGTAGGTCACGTCGAGGCCCGACTCGGCGAGCCCGCGGGCCGATTCCAGGGCGACCTTCTCGGCGCCGCCGCTGGCGGTCGCGAACTCGGCCAGGATCACGACGTGCATGGACAATCTCGCTCGCGCATCGTCCCGAAGGTGGCTGCCGGCTTTCGGAAAAGACGATGCAACATCAAAGCCCTGGAGCATCGTCCTGGGTCCGATGCCCAGGGCGACGCTCCAGCAACAGCCGCGAGGATAAGTGCGGGCGGGTTTACGGGCGATCAACCGCCGGTCGTTACAGACTTCGATCCCGGATCAGAGCGGCGGAACTCCTGACGTGCACGTCGTCCTCGTCGCCGACCATGCCTCGATCAACGGCGGCCAGGCCAAGGTCGCGATCGAATCCGCCCTGGGGCTCGCCGCCCGCGGATTCCGTGTGAGCCTGTTCGCGGCCGTCGGCCCGGTCGACAAGCGGCTGGAGGCCGCCGGCATCCGCGTCGTCTGCCTGGAGCAGGACGACGTCACCACGGCGCGCAGCAAGCTGGCCTTCGCGGCCCAGGCGATCTGGAACCGCGCCGCGGCCCGCGCCCTCGCGGCGGAGCTCGCCGCCTGCGATCCTCGGGACACCCTGGTCCACGTCCACGCCTTCGCCAAGGCGCTCTCGCCCGCCATCGGTCCGGCGTTGCGGGCCTCCGGCCTGCCCTGCCTGTACACGATGCACGAGTTCTTCCTGGTCTGCCCGACCGGCGGCTTCTACGCGTATCCGGAGCAGCGGATCTGCCACCGCACGCCGATGTCGGCCTCCTGCATCCTGGCGAACTGCGACGCGCGCAGCTACCCGCGCAAGGTCGCCCGGATGATCCGCCACGCCGGGCTCGCGCACGTGGCCCGGCTGCCGGAGCTGTTCGCCCACGTCATCACGATCAGTGACCTCCAGGAGAGCGTGGTGCGGCCGCTCATGCCCGGCGGCACCGTGTTCCACCGGGTCGACAACCCGATCGCGGTCGCCCAACAGCCGGTGCAGGCAGGGCCGCCGGGCGACTTCCTGTTCGTCGGCCGGATCTCCACCGAGAAGGGCGCCCCGATCTTCGCCGAGGCGGCCCGGCGGGCGGGGGTACGGGCGGTCTTCGTCGGCGATGGCTCCGAGCGGGGCGACCTCGCCGCCCGCTATCCCGAGGCCCTGATGCTCGGCTGGCGTGATCCCGCCGCCGTGGAAACGCTGTTGCGGCAGGCCCGGGCGCTGGTCTTCCCGAGTGTCTGGTACGAGGGCCAGCCGCTGACCGTCTACGAGGCACTGGCCTGCGGCACGCCGGTGATCGTCAGCGATGCCTGCGCGGGCCGGGAGGCGGTGCTCGATGGCACGACCGGGCTCTGGTTCCGCTCGGGCGACCCGGATGCGCTGGCCGCGCACCTGCGCCGCCTGTCAGACGACAGGCTCGCCGCCCGGATGGGCCAGGCCGCACACGCCCGCTACTGGGCTGCGCCGCTCACCCCCGAGGTCCATCTCGACCGGCTCGAGGGCGTCTATGAGGCCGTGATGATCGGGGCGTCCGCACGCGGGCGGGTGGCGGAGCCGAAGCCCGAGCGGTCGGCGGTGACGGCCTGAACCGGATTCGCCGTGCCGTTCAGGGCCTGATCGATGGATTGCATAACCGAAGGGCCCCGAGTTCCGGGCAAGACGCGCGCCCTCCTCCCCCTTCAGCGAGCTGCGATGCGTGAATCCGCAAGGCCCGCTGCGGGGCGGGAGACCGGCGCGGCGTCTGCTGACCGGACGTCCTTCACGTCGCAGGAAGCCTCGCGGGGCCGAGAAGATCGGAAACTCCCGCCCTCCGTCGCGTTGACGCGCACAGGCACCATCGCGTGCACCCGTCACCGGCGAGGGAGAACCATGGCCGAGGATCAGAAGCGTCAGAGCGCGACCAAACCCGGGCTCCGGCAGGGCAGCGCCAAGCCGGACGACAAGCGGAATCCCGAGAACGAGCAGGAAAAGATGGACGAGCGCCTGGACGAGGCCCTCGAGGAGACGTTCCCGTCGAGCGATCCCGTCTCGGTGAAGATCACCAAGTGAGACCGGTCGTCGGGCGGCACGGTCCGCCCGACGGTTCTTTCCGGATCGGCCCGCTCAGGCGGCTTCGAGCAGGCGCCGGGCGATCACCTGAGCCTGGATCTCCGCCGCGCCCTCGAAGATCGACAGGATGCGGGCGTCGCACAGGATCCGGCTGACCGGATATTCCAGCGCGAAGCCGTTGCCGCCGTGGATCTGGAGCGCGTTGTCGGCGGCCGCCCAGGCCACGCGGGCGCCGAGCAGCTTGGCCATCCCGGCTTCCAGGTCGCAGCGCTTGCCGGCATCCTTCTCGCGGGCCGAGAAGTAGGTGAGCTGGCGGGCGATGTTGATCTCCACCGCCATCATGGCGAGCTTGTCGGCGACCCGGGGGAAGTTGACGAGCGCCTTGCCGAACTGGACCCGCTCCTCGGCGTAGCGCAGACCGACGTCGAGGGCCGACTGGGCGACACCGATGGCCCGGGCCGCGGTCTGGATCCGGGCCGACTCGAAGGTCTGCATGAGCTGGGCGAAGCCCTTGCCCTCGACCTCACCCAGCAGGTTGCCGGCCGGCACCTCGAACCCTTCGAAGGCCAGCTCGTATTCCTTCATGCCACGGTAGCCGAGCACCTCGATTTCGCCGCCGGACAGGCCCTGGACCGGGAACGGGTCGGCATCCGTGCCGCGCGGCTTCTCGGCGATCAGCATGGAGAGGCCGCGATGACCCTTCTCCTCGGGCTTGGTGCGCACCAGCACGGTCATGATGTCGGCGCGGACCGGATGGGTGATCCAGGTCTTGTTGCCGGTGATCTTCCAGACGTCGCCCTCCTGCACGGCCCGGGTGCGCAGGCTCGCGAGGTCGGAGCCGGTGTTCGGCTCGGTGAAGACGGCGGTGGGCAGGATGTCGCCGCTCGCGATCTTCGGCAGGAAGCGCTGCTTCTGCTCCTCGGTGCCGCCGCACAGGATCAGCTCCGCGGCGATCTCCGAGCGGGTGCCGAGCGAGCCAACGCCGATATAGGCCCGGGACAGCTCCTCCGAGACGACGCACATCGCCGTCTTCGGCATGCCCATGCCACCGTATTCCTCCGGGATGGTGAGGCCGAACACGCCGAGCTCGGCCATCTTGGTGACGACCTCCATGGGGATGTAGGCGTTCTGCAGGTGCCAGGCGTGGGCCTTGTCGACCACCTCGGCCTTGCCGAAGCGGCGCATCTCGGAGCGGATCGCCTCCATGTCCTCGTCGAGGCCCGAGGCGCCCACCGTGGCCGCGCCGCTGCCGTCGCGCATCAGGGCGACCAAGGCAGCGCGGTTGTCCGGGGTGTTGCCCTCGGCGATCAGCGTCTCGACCGCCTCCGTGCGGTACTGCGCCACCTCCTTGGCCGAGAGGCCGAGCGACCCGGTCGGGCGGACCATCTCGCCCTGGCTCATCGGGATGCCCGAGAAGAGCTGATCGAGGTACTCGCCCGCGCCGATCCTGACGAGGAGCGCCTCGGTCTCCCCGAACCGGCCTTCCGCCTGCAGGCGCTCGGCGTAGCCGCCGAGTTCGGCGACCGCCTCCGCGTAGGTCGCGAGCCACGCCAGCCCGTGAGCGGCGTGTTGCTGCGCCTCAAGCTTGCCCGCATCGATCCGACCGTCGGTGCCGAGGATGCGGGTCCGGACACGCCGCGTGGCTTCCGCCACGAGCGCCTTGGCGCTCTCGCCGGCGGCCTTGGCCAGGGTAACGAGGTCCTGTGGCTGTGACTGAATGGCGGGGGATGCGGACATGATTTTTTGCTCGCGTGGCGTCTTATTGGATTCTCGTCTTCTAACCCGCCCGAGGCCGGGGCCGAAGCAGATTTCGTTTGGCCCGTCTTGAACTCAAGTTGAATGCGATGCCGCGCCCTCAGTGCTTGCGGCCGGGTTCACCCTTCGCCGACGTGAAGTCCGGCCCGGTGTTGAAGAGTGCGGCCCGGCGAGACCTTGGCGGCCGGGCGCGGCTCAGTGCTTCTGCTCGCAGCGCGTCTTCACATAGGCGCCGTCCTCGCCCTTGAAGCCGGAATTGGCCGCGAGCACCGGGCCCTGGATCAGACACTCCTGAAGCGTGTGGGCCGGGCCCGTGACCACGTCGATCGCCGTGTCGCGCGAGCAGTCCGGAGCCTGGACGGAGGCGGCGCAGATGAGCGCGACGACGAGGATCTGGTTCATGCGGCCTCCCAGGGTCCGGCTTTTCCAGCCCGGCTCTTCGGCGCCTGGGCATCGTCAAGCGAAAGACGCCGTCGGCCGCCGTGGTTCCCCTACACCAGGGCATGAAGATCCGCACCGCGCTCGATCGCCTCGGGGGTCGGCAGGCGACCCTCGCCGAGGAGGTGCAGGAACGCCGTGAAGGCCCGGTTGCGGCCGATGCTGCAGGCCGCAGTGACGCGGTCCGCGCGGACGTAGAAGGCGATGAAGTCCAGGGCCTCCGGGTCTCCCTGCAGGATGATCCGGTCGAAGCCGGGCGCGTAGCCGCCGTAATCGAGGCGCTTGTCGCCCTGGTTGCTCCAGAAGAACGGCGCGTCGGCGAACCCGCCGCTGGCGCCGAGGATCGCCCGGGCGACGTACATCCCATGCTGCTGCGCCAGCCGCCAATGCTCGATCCGAGCGGTGAGCCCGCTGCCGCGCTCCGGGAAGGCCGCGATGTCGCCGGCGATCCAGACCCTGTCCGCCAACCTCAGGTCGGGGCCGACCGGGATGCCGCCGCTCTCGTCCGGCTCCGCCCCGGCGATCACGCCGGTCTCCGGCAGGGCGCCGGCACCGATCAGCACGATATCGGCCGGCAGCCTCTGTCCGTCCTCGGTCTCCACCGCCTGCACGCGCCCGCTGCCGGCGATCCGGGCTACGCTCCCGGTCACGAACGCGACGCCGTTGCCCGCATGGTAGCGCTTCAGCGCCGCGCCTACGGCCTCGCCGAAGCGCTTGGCGAAGGGCACGGCCTCCCGCGACAGCACCGTGACGGACAGGCCGCGCTTGGTCAGGAAGGCGGCGGCCTCCAGGCCGATGAAGCCCGCGCCGATCACCACGACGCGCCGGCCCACCTCCGCCGCCGCGCTGAGGCGCAGAGCGTCGTCGAGGCTGCGCAGCGTCATCACGCCGTGGAGTTCGCGCCCCGGAAAATCCGGCACGGCAGCCTGGCTGCCGGTGGCGATCAGCAGCGCATCGGCCTCGAGGGTACGCCCGTCCGCCAGCGTGACCCTGCGCGCGGCCGGCTCGATCCGGGTCACCGTGGCCTCGATTCGGTCGACCCGGTGGGCGGCGGAGAAATCGGGCTCCAGCAGGGTCTTCTCCGCCGGGGTGGGCTTGGCCAGGAACTGCTTGGAGAGTTTGGTCCGGTCGTAGGGCGGGTGCGCCTCGCGCCCGACCATCGTGATCGCGCCGGAGAAGCCTTCGCGGCGGAGCGTCGTGATGCAGGCCGCGGCCGCAGCACCCGTACCGACGATCAGCACGTGCGCGATCGGCGTCTGGGCCTGCTTGGGCCCGACGGGCTCGGGCGCGAGCGTCGCCACCGCCTCGCCGCCCTCGATCCGCACCGGATAGCGGGTGAGCGATTCGAGCGCGGGCGGCTCCTCCAGGGTGCCGTCGGCGACCGAGAACGCCGCCTTGTGCCACGGGCAGTAGATCCGTTGCCCGCAGATCTCGCCCTTGGCGAGGGGCGCCCCGAGATGCGGGCACTTGGCCTGGAAGGCGCGCACCCCGCCGGCATCGCGCACGAACAGCACTGCGTCCTCGCCCGCCTTCCCCTCGGCCATGCCGCCGGGGGGGATCGCGTCCAGCGCGAGCCGGATCTCGCGGGGCTTGTCCTGCAGCATGGTTGCCTCCCTCGGTGGCGGCCCGGGCCATGACGGGCCCGCGCGCATCAAGTCGCGACGCGGCCCAGGGTTGCCGGCCAGCGCGGTCGCAGGTCCCACCCGTCCGGCGGGCGGCTCAGCCTCGGCTCGCCACCGCGACCCCGAGCGCCGCCACCGCCATCCCGGCGCCCTGCACGAGGGTGAGCACCTCGCCGAACAGCAGGAAGCCCAGGCCGGCCGCGACCGGCGGCACCAGGAAGAACAGGGCGGCGACGCCCGCTACCGCACCGCGCCGGATCAGCGCCAGCAGCAGCAGGATCCCGGCCACCGAATTGACCAGGATCGCCCAGGCGAGCCCGAGCCACAGGGCCGGGGCCGGATCGAATTCCGGGCTGCCGAAGGCCAGCGCCAGCGGGATGGCGCAGGCCATGCCACCCACGAACTGCAGCGTTGTGTTGGCGAGGAGGTCGCCCCGGCCGCCGGTGCGCTTCTGCCAGAGCGTGCCCAGCGTCAGGGCCAGGACCGCCACGAGGCTGACCGCCAGCGCGCCCGGCGGGATCCCGGACGGGTCGGTGGCGCCGAGCTTCGGGGCGAGCACGAGGCCCGCGCCGATAAAGCCCAGCAGGATGCCGAGCGCCCGCCTGGCGCTGACACGCTCGCCCAACAGCGGCCGCGCCAGGAGCGCGGTCAGCAGCGGCTGGAGGCTGCCGACGAGGGCCGCGATCCCGGCCGGCAGCCCGCGGCTCACCGCCCAGAAGACACCCGACAGGTAGACGCCCTGCATCAGGAATCCGGCGACCACGGGATCGCGCCAGCCCGCCCGGTTGCCCGGCCAGCGCACCCGCGCCGCCGTCGCGATCACGGCCAGCACCAGGGCGACGCCGGTGAACCGGAAAGCCGTGAAAGCCAGCGGGTCGGCGTGCGGCACCACGGCGCGCGCGGAAATGAAGCCCGTCGCCCAGATCGGGACGAACAAAGCTGGGAGGGCGCTGGCCGCGAGCGTCGAGGGTCGTTCGGGATGGGGCATGGCCGGGCGGACGGAGCATGCCGCCGCGCGAGTGGCAACGATGATTCGGGCCGCCGAACCGCACGGGCCGACCGAACGCGCCCGGCGTGGCCGGGGCGCTTCACCGGGCCGCGAACGGGACCGGACGGCGCCGGCGGCGTTGACGGGCCGGCCCGGGCACCGTTCATCGGCGGGCCCGCCCGCCACGAGGATCGTTGGACACCCGTGAAACCTCTCCGCAGCGGATTACAGGTCGCAGGCCTCGCCGCGCAGCGCTTCGTCGCCCATGACGGCTGGGCGATCGCCAGCCACATCGCGCTCTCGACCCTGACGTCGCTGTTCCCGTTCCTGATCCTGCTGGCGGCGGTCGCCGGCCTGTTCGGCACGCAGTCGCTCGCCGACGAGGCCGGGATCCTGATCTTCGATGCCTGGCCCCGGGAGATCGCCAAGCCGATCGTCGGCGAGGTGCATCGCGTGCTCACCGAGCAGCGCAGCGGCGTGCTGACGCTCGGCGCGCTGCTCGCCCTGTACTTCTCCTCCTCGGGCGTCGAGAGCCTGCGGGTCGGCCTGAACCGGGCCTACGGCCTGCGCGAGAGCCGTCCCTGGTGGCTGACGCGGCTCGAATCGATCGGCTACGTCGTGTGCGGGGCCTTCGCCATGCTGGCCTTCGCGCTGCTCGTCGTGCTGGGGCCGCTGATCTGGCGCAACGTCGTTCTGGTCGCGCCGGGGCTGGAGCCCCTCAGCCTGACCGTGGCGATCGGGCGCATCGCGGTCACCGCCCTGCTGCTGAGCATTGTCCTCGTCATCGCCCACAAGTTCGTCGCCGCCGGAAGGCGCTCCATCCTCTCGGTCCTGCCGGGAATCGGGGTTACGCTGGTGCTGTGGTTCTTCGCAGGCCTCGGCTTCGGGTTCTACCTCGACCGCTTCTCGAACGCCTACGCGTCGACCTACGGGGGCCTGGCCACCGCGATGGTGTTCCTGGTGTTCCTGTACTGGCTCGCCGCCATGTTCCTGTTCGGCGGCGAGATCAACGGCACGGTGATCGCCGCCCGCCGCAGCCGGCTCCAGGCGCGGATGCTGGCGCGGCGCGCCGAGATGGAGGGACGATGGACCGGATCGAGCACCTGAGGATTCAGGTCGACGGCGCGGAATTGCACGTCGCCCGCTGCGGCACCGGCACTCCGCTGCTGCTGCTGCACGGCTGGCCGGAATTCTGGCTCACCTGGGAGCCCGTGATGGCGCGGCTGTCCGCCCGCCACACCCTGATCGCCCCGGACCTGCGCGGCTTCGGCGACAGCGACAAGCCCGCCGGCGCCTTCGGGCCGCCGGAGCAGGCCGCCGACATGGTGGCCCTGCTCGATGCTCTCGGGATCGCCCGGGCCGGCATCGTCGGCCACGATGTCGGCGGGGCGGTGATCCAGGCGCTCGCCCGGGCCCACCCGGAACGCTGCGCCGGCCTGTTCCTGTTCGACTTCGTCTATCCCGGAATCGGCCCCCGCCTCGGGGCGCCGGACCGCCTCAGCGAGATCTGGTACCAGTCCTTCAACCAGATGGACCTGGCGGTGACGCTGGTGGGCGCCAGCCGGGAGAGCTGTGCCGCCTATATCGGCCACTTCCTGCGGCACTGGTCGCACCGGACGGAGGCGTTCGATGGGGTGCTGGACGCCTTCGTGGACAATTTCCGCAAGCCCGGAAACCTGGCGGGCGGCTTCGCGCATTACCGGGCGGCCCATGCCGGCCGGATCGCGATGCTCAAGGGCGAGGCCCCGCCCCTGCCGCCGATCGGCGTGCCGACCTGCGTGCGCTGGGCCGAATTCGACCCGATCTTCCCCTCCGCCTGGACCGACCGTCTGGGCGAGACCTTTTCCGATCTCGACTGCGCACTGTTCCAGGGAGTCGGGCACTTCCCCCACCGGGAGGATCCCGACCGGGCGGCGCAGGAGATCGCGGGGTTCTTCGCGCGGATCGGGTGGATGTGAGCCGGGCGGCCGCTTCTCTCACCGAAGTCACGGATGCACCGCGCCCCTGTCCCGGTCAGGCTGGCGTTCGTAGGCCGTGACACCGGGCGAGCGCTCCAGCCCCTCGCGGGAGGAGCCGGAGGTGGGGGTTGTGCAGGAGGGACCGCTGCGCTCCGTCCGGAAACACCCCCCATCCCGGCCCCCTCGCCGCAGAGGGAAAAGCGCGGGGATCGAGAGACTTGCGGCCGAGCCCCTACGCCGCCAGCGCCAGCCGCCCCTCATCCTCGTCGGCCTCGGACGCCATGAACTGGGCGCGGGCGAGTTCGGCGAAGCGGCCGTTCTCCGCCACCAGCGCGTCGAAGGTGCCCGCCTCGACGATCCGGCCCTCGTGGAAGACCAGGATGCGGTCGGCGTTGCGGATCGTGGCCAAGCGGTGAGCGATCACGAAGGTGGTGCGCCCCGCCATCACGGCCTCCAGGGCGCCCTGGAGCTTGCGCTCGGTGGCCGCGTCGAGGGCCGAGGTCGCCTCGTCGAGGATCAGGATCGGCGGGTTCTTCAGGAGCGCCCGGGCGATCGAGAGCCGCTGGCGCTCGCCGCCGGACAGGGAGCGGCCGCGCTCGCCGATCACCGTGTCGAGCCCGTCGGGCTGGCGCGCCATGAAGGCGCCCGCCTGGGCCCGCTCCAGGGCGTCGAGCATCTCGGCATCGGTCGCGTCGGGACGGCCGACCTGGAGGTTCTCGCGGATCGAGCGGGCGAACAGCATCGGCTCCTGGAACACCACGCCGATGTTGTGGCGCAGGGAGGCGAGGCCGATGTCGCGGACATCCAGGCCGTCGATGCGGATCGCGCCGGAAGCCGGGTCGAAGCTGCGGTGCAGGAGGCCCAGCGTCGTCGACTTGCCCGAGCCGGTGGTGCCCACGAGCGCCACGGTCTCGCCGGGGCGTGCCGAGAACGAGACCCCGTCCAGCGCCTTGCGCCGGCCATCATACGAGAAGGCGACGTCCTCGAAGGTGACCTCGCCCGCGAAGCGCGCGACCTGCCGGGCCTGCGGACGGTCGGCCACCGCCGGCACGGTGTCGTAGATCTCGAAGAACTCGGCGATCTTGGGCGCCTGCTGGAAGAGGCCGTTGACGAAGCCGACCACGTGGTCGAGCCGCGCCACGAAGGCGGTGGCCAGGCTCATGAAGGCCACGACCTCGCCCACCGTGGTGGTGCCCGCCTGGTACAGCCAGATGCCGGTGACGAAGATCGCCGTCATGGTGATGGTCGCCGAGGCCCGGGTCGCCACGTTGGCGAGCGCCCACCAGGACAGGACCGGGATCTGCGCGGCGAGCAGGTTCGTGATGATGCCGCGCATCGCGTCCTTCTCGGCCTTGGCGCGGGTGAAGGACTGGATCACCGCGACGTTGCCCAGCGCGTCCGATGCGTGGGCGGCGAGGCCGGAATTGAATTCCTCGACCTGCCCCTGGAGCGTCTCGGTCCGGCGCATCACGAAGGTGGTGAGCGCCGTGAAGGCGAGCACCAGCACCACCAGGATGGAGCCGAGCTGCCAGTTGATGAACAGGGTCAGCGGCAGGAGCACGACCAGCGAGACCAGGGCGACGAGGTGGTCCCGGAAAAAGCCGAGCCACAGCCAGGCCATGCCGTTGGTGCCCTCCAGCATCGCCTTCAGCACCCGGCCCGAATGGTTGGCCGAGTGGAAGGCGAGCGGCAGGTCGAGCACGTGCTCGAAGTAGCTCGCCATCGACGACAGGCGGTTGCGGTGGGCGAGCCGGTCGGCGTGGAGCGCGATGAACACGCCCGCCGCGATGGTGAAGAAGCCGAAGGCCACCCAGGCGGCCAGCAGGGGCAGCATGGTACCCATGGCGTTGCCGCCGCGCTTGAGATGCGTCAGCTGGTCGATGATCCGGCCCATCAGCAGCGGCTCGGCGAAGGCCGCGACCGCGAGCACGATGTTGGTGACAGCCAAAGCGGTAGCCAGCCGCCGCTCCGCCTTCAGGAATCCCAGGACCCGCCCGTACAGACGAACCATCGCCACCGCTCCGACGCCCCCGGCGCGGCCCGTGTGATCCGGGTCTCACGCCATCCCTTAAGGTCTGCGCGTCGGGCGCATAACGCCGTCCCCGCCGCCAAACCCCTCGCACGACACGGCTTATGCCGGGCCGTGCCTGAACGGGCGATGACGGCGCCATACAGGTTCAAAAGCGGCGCCTTTACGGTTCGTTCAGCAAGATTTCCTACCGCTGTGGGCAACCCGGCCGCATGCGACCGCTGGGACCGCTTCCTTACGATTTCGCATCGGGCGCCCGCAGCATGGATCTCGCAACCGCACTCGGCCTGCTCTCCGGCCTCGGCGTCGTGGTCGGGCTGATCATGCTCGATGGCGGTCATTTCGGCGCCTACGCGTCGGAGCACGCGGTGGTCGTAGTGTTCGGCGGCGCCACCGCGGCCACGATGATCCGCTTCCCCTTCTCGGTGATCGTGCACGGCCTTCCGATGGGCCTGCGCTTCGCCTTCATGATGCGCTCGGTGAAGCCGCAGGAACTCATCGAGGAGATCACCAAGATCGCCGACGTGGTCCGCAAGTCCGGCCCGATGGCGCTGGAGAACATGGAGATCTCCGACCCGTTCCTGGCGCAGGGTGCCCGCTACATCGCCGACGGCTACGACCGCGAGTTCATCCGCGACACGATGGAGCGCGACCGTGACAACTTCCTGATGCATCTCGACGAGGGCTCGAAGGTCTACCGGGCCTACGGCGACTGCGCCCCGGCTTGGGGCATGATCGGGACGATCCTCGGCATGGTGGCGATGTTCGCCAACATGTCCGACCCCTCGAAGCTCGGGCCCGCCATGGCGACCGCCCTGCTCGCCACCCTGTACGGGGCGGTGATTGCCAACCTGATCACGCTGCCGCTCGCCGACAAGCTGCACGTCAAGCTGGAGGAGGAGGACGTCTCGCGCTCTCTGATCATCGACGGCATCCTGATGATCCGCGACCAGAAGAGCCCGACCCTCGTGCGCGAGATGCTGGTCGCCTACCTGCCGCACAACCACCGCGAGGCGCTCCTCGAGCCGGCCGCCTGACATGGCCAAGAAGAAGCGCGGCGGCGCGCATGGCGGCCACGGCTGGTTCGTGACCTTCGCGGACCTGATGGCCCTCCTGATGAGCTTCTTCGTGATGGTCGCGGCGTACTCGACGCAGGACCAGAAGAAGATGCAGGTGGTGGCCGGCTCGATGCGCGACGCCTTCGGGGTCAACAAGGAATCCCGGTTCGCCGGCATCCTCGAGAGCGAGGGGCTGCCGGCGGCCGACCACGTGAAGTATCTGCGCGACGTGCCCCCCGATCAGGCCACCGACCGGACCACGCCGCCGCGGATCGATCAGAGCAGCGAGTTCGGCCTGACCGACACAGGCGAGCCGGACAATTTCGGCCTCGCGGCGGCCTCCCTGCGGCAGGCGCTGCAGGACATGCCCGACATCGCCGAGCTGTCGAAGAACGTCGTGATCGCCCGGTCCGAGCACGGCCTCGACGTGTCGATCGTCGACCAAGACGGGCGCTCGATGTTCCCGGACGGCTCGACCCGGCCGAACGAGCGCACCCGCCGCCTGCTCGAGAAGCTCGCTCCGACCCTGCGCCAGCTGCCGAACCGCATCGCCGTCACGGGGTTCACCGCCACCGACCGGCCCGGCCAGCGCCCGGCCGCGCCTCCCTGGGAGCTGTCGGCGGGGCGCGCGATCAGCGTGCGGGAGATCCTGGCCGGCGCCGGCCTGCCGGACGACCGGTTCGCGTCGGTCGCCGGCAAGGCCGACACCGAACCGATGTTCCCCGACAATCCCTACATGGCGGCCAACCGACGCGTGACGGTGACGCTGATGAAGGAGGCCCCCCCGGTGCCGAACGTGAAGGGTCTGCCGTGAGGGCGCCCGGGCTCTGATCGGGATCTACTTGGCCGTGAGCAGAGCCCAGTAGACCTTGTACTTCGAGCCCGGCGCGTACGCGGTGGCGATCCCCATCCGGGTCGCCCGGGGGTCCAGCATGGTCGCGTCGTGCGGCGCGCTCTCGCGCCAGCCGGAGAACGCTTCGGCCAGCGTGTGGTAGCCGGCTGAGAGGTTGGCGTTCACGTCGGCGTAGCCGAGCCGCCCCACCGCGGCCTTCACGGTCTGAGCCCGGCTCGGCCGGTCGGCCAGCGCCATCGCGGCCGCCTCCGCCTCCGCCAGCCGCTGCAATTCGGGATCCACCGTGAGGGGCCCCGCGCCGCGGTTGCGGCGATAGGACGAGATCATGTCGCGGGCGGCATCGACGTCGACATGGGCCGTGTCGCTGGCGAGCGGCAGGTAGATGCTCGGCAGCGCCGAGGTGGTCGGCGCCTCGGTGGTGCAGCCGCCGAGCAGCGCTGCGGCGGCCATCCCGGCCAAGCCCGTGGCGCAGCGCAGGCCGCCTCTCATGAATCGACCGCTCGAATCCCGTCTGGTCACGTCTTGCCCGCCGCATCCGACGGCCGTGCCGCCCGGCCGCGGGATATAGGCGATGCTGTCCGATTCCGCACCCGGCAGGTTAGGGGATCCTCAAGTGGTATTGGTCTAAAAAAGCACAATTCAGCCGACTGAGCGACAGCCTGCGATGCCGGATGCGGCCCGAAATCGATCCGGCACCCGGTATGGGGCGGACATCGCCGACGATGGGGGCGCCGCGCATCTTGCGGCCGAGCTCGCCCTGCGGGCAGCCATCATCCGCGAGCAGGAGGCGCTGCTGTCGCGGCGGGAGCGGGCGTTGGGCGCCGCAGCAGGCCTGTGGACCTGCCGCCTGAGCGACCAGACCCTCGACTGGACCGGCGGCGTCCACGGCCTGTTCGGGATTCCGCCCGGCGCCCCGCTGCACCGCGCGCGGATCCTTGAACTCTACGAACCGGCCTCCAGGCGGCTTCTGGAGACGATCCGGGAGCGGGCGATCCTCGGGTGCGGGACGTTCCGGCTCGATTCCGAGATCGTCACCGCACAGGGGCGCCGGCGCTGGATCCGGATCTCGGCGGCGGTGGAGGCGGAGGGCGGCCGGCCGACCCGGATCGCCGGGATGAAGCAGGACGTCACCGAGGAGATCGCCCGGCTGGCCGAGCTGACCCGGCGCGCCGACCGGGACCCGCTGACCGGCCTGGCCAACCGGCGCGCTTTCGAGGAGCGGTTCCACGCGGGAGCCTACCTCGCACGGCCCGCGCAGGTGGGGGCGCTGATCCTGGTCGATCTCGACGACTTCAAGCGGATCAACGACACCCACGGCCACGCCGCGGGCGATCTGTGCATCCGGCGCGCCGCCGCGCGGCTCGCGGCCGTCTGCCGGCACGCAAGTCTCGTGGCGCGGATCGGCGGGGACGAGTTCGCCGTGCTCCTGCAGGCGCCGGCCGATCCGCGGGGACTGGTGGAGCTGGGCCGGCGCATCGTCGCAGTGCTGGGCCGGCCGATCGTCCATCGCAGCCACGCGATGCAGGTCGGCGCCTCGGTTGGGATCGCCCCGGGAGGCGGTTCGCCGGCAGAGCTGTTCAGCCGGGCGGACGCGGCCCTCTACGCCGCCAAGGATGGGGGGCGGAACGCGGTCCGGATCGACTACGGCCCGCGCCGGTCAGCCGCCGGCGCTCCTTAGGCCGCGGTCGCGGGGACCGCGCCCGGCCTCCTCGGGTTCCGGCACGGGCCGCACGAACCGGCTCGCGATCTCCCCCATCGCGGCCTGCATCGTGTCGAAGCCCTGCACCGTCACGATGCTGGAGCCGGGGCCGAGCGGCGGGATGAAGCCCGCCTGCGACAGGGTGGCGAACACCGCGTAGTTCAGGTCGGTCTGGACCTTCAGGCCGAGGCTCACGTCGACGATCCAGACGAGCAGCTCGAATTCCAGGAACGGGTCGCCGATCTTCTTGAACACCACCCGGGGCGCCGGGTCCTTCAGCACGTCGGCATGGTCCTGCGCGCAGCCGGCGATCATCTCGGCGGCCCGCACCGGGTCCTGGTTGCGCAGGACGCTCACCGTGATGCTGACCCGGCCCGAGCGGTCGCCGCGCACCCGGTTCTTGACCACCCCGGAGATCAGGTTCGAGTTCGGCACGATCACAGCCGAGCGGTCGAAGGTCTGGATCTCGGTGGAGCGCACCGAGATGCGCTTCACGATGCCTTCCTGGTCGCCGATCACCACCTGGTCCCCCACCCGGATCGGGCGCTCCCACAGGAGCAGCAGACCGGAGACGAAGTTGTTGACGATCGACTGAAGGCCGAAACCGATACCGACCGAGAGGGCGCCCGCCACGATGGTGAGCTTCTCCAGGCTCAGGCCGAGATACGAGAAGGCCAGGGCCAGGGCGAGCAGGAAGCCGCAATAGCCCGCGACCGTCGTGATGGAGTTGCGCAGGCCGGCGTCGAGGTCGGTGGCCGGCAGGTAGGTCAGCTCCAGCCAGCGCTGCACCGCCCGAGTGACGAAGACGCCCAGCACCAGGATGCCGACGCCGAAGGCGATGCTCGAGAGCGAGATCGTGACGTCGCCGACCTTGAAGCCGAAGAAGGCCTGCCGGATCGACGAGACGATGTCGGTGGAATCGAGCCCCCAAGGGGCCAGCGCGAGGAGCGCGGCCAAGAGGATCAGGACCACCCGGGTGGCCCCGGTCGCCAGGACCGAGATCTGGGTCAGCGAGCGCTTGCGCAAACCGGTATTGGCCTGGAGCGTGGTGGCGAGGCGCGTCTCGTCGCAGAGGGCCCGGCCGACGAAGGTGTCGACGCTCTGGACCAGCAGGTAGAGCAGGACCAGGACGCCCGCGTCCCAGATCAGCTGGTCGATCAGGAAGGCCGCGAAGGCGACGTAGCCCACGAGCGCGCCGAGCCCGATCAGCGCCACCGCGGCCCAGCCGAGCAGGCGGGCCGGTCCGCCGATGCCCGTGGTGGTCTTGGTCGGCACGTAGGGGCCGAAGCAGGCCTCCTCCTCCTGCTCGGTATCGGCGAACCGGTGGAGGCCGACCGCGAGGATCAGGGCCGTGGCCACGGCGCCGAGGCCGCGGGTGGCGATCGAGATCGGCAGGGCCGCCGAGATCCCGGAGTTGAGCGCCTCCACGGACTTCACCACGGTCGCCACCGTGGCGATGCCCACCGCCAGCCGGGTCAGGCGCGTGGCCGCCGAGTCGCTGACAGGGGCCGGGCGCCAGGCGGGCTTGTCCGGGCTGAGCAGCCCGTCGCAGAGGGCCTCGACGAAGGCGATGAAGGCGAGGCCGCCGAGGATCGCGGCGGCCACCGGCAGGAGTCGGGACGGCAGGAGATCGGTGGCGTCGAGCGCATAGTAGACCGCATAGGAGCCGGCCACCGCCGGCACCGTGCCGAGCAGGATCACCCGCCAGGCCGCGAGCAGCGTGGCGCGCCGCGACGGCTCGATGACGGCGCTGTCCCGGCGGGCGGCCCGGGGTGCGATGTTGCGGCGCCCGAAATACAGCGCGATCGAGACGCCGAAGGCGAGCCCGAGGAACAGCAGGTTGCCGATGCTGCCGTTGCGGGAGAACAGCAGCCCGATATCCGACACGGCGCTCTGGAGCGAGCGGGTATCCCGCGGCACGTCAGCCATCACCTTGGCCCAGAGCGCCGGGCTGACCAGCGGCTGGGAGCGCTGGAACAGGTCGCGGGTGAAGGATTCGCGCCGGCGGTTGGAGACCCGGTCGATGATTTGGTCGCCCTGCACCAGCAGGGAGCGGGCGAGGCGCTGGGTCTCGTCGATGCGGGTCACCGCGGCCTCGCGCTCCACCCGCTGCTCGGCGACGTCGGCGCTCTCCTCGGTGTCCTTCGGCTTCGGCCCGAGTTGGGCGAGCCGCTCGCGCGCGGCCTCCAAGGGCGCGTCGAGCCGGGTGATCAGCGCGCGGATGTCCTCGGTGACGGTGCCGGCGCTGTCGCGGATGGCGGTCAGGTCAGCCGCGGTCAGGTCGGTATGCGACAGCTGCTTCTCGCGGGCGTCGAGTTCCGCCTTGTCGGCATCGAGCTTGGCCCGGACCGCCTTGTGCTGCTCGGACATCTCGGGCTTGGGTGCCGCGGGCTTGGCATCCGAAGCCTTGGCGTCGGAAGGCTTGGCGTCGGAAGGCTTGGCATCCGACGCCTTGGTCTCGGCCGGCTTGCCCGCCGGCGCCGCGGCCTGGGCGCGGGCCGGCAGGGGTGCGGCGGCCGGGATTCCGAGCATCAGCGCGGCGAGAAGGGCGAGCACGGCGGACGGGCGCGGCGCGGCCTTCGACGTCCGGGAGCACGCTGGCGTGCGGATCATGGGCGACCTCTCGTCGGGCGCGCCGGGCGCGCGGCCGGAATCCGGCATCGGAAGGACCGGCGATTCGGGCGAGTCGCGCGGGCCTGTCGGGAGGCCGGGCTCTGTGGCGGAGCAATGGGGCGAAACCGTGCCCCCCGCACAGCGTGGGTCGGATCGGAGGACCGCCGGCCCTGCCGTGGGTGCGTCCCCGGGGCTCAGCGGGAAAAGCTTCACAAGGGTGTCACGCTGGGATTAGATGAACGCCTTATGGACAGGGCCTTTTCGTCGTCACGCGAAAGGGCGCGGCCGGCGGTGACGCCGGTCCGGCCCGGCCGCGTTCCGGATGCTACCGCCCCGACCGGCGCCCCCGCGCGCCGGCCCGCCGCCCTGTTGCTCCTTCCGCCTCTCCCGCCGAGCCGACGCCCCGCCCGCCGGCCCATCCTGCATCGGTCAATGGCCGATTCGGACGGGCTGGCGGGGCGCCGGCGCGTTCCCGCGCGTTATACGCGTCAGAGATAGTCCGAAGAGTCGCGCCGATGATGGATCTCCAAACCCTCGTCCTCAACGCGGATTATCGGCCGCTCTCGTACAATCCGCTCTCCCTGTGGTCGTGGAAGGACGCCTTCACGGCCTTGTTCCTCGACCGCGTCACCCTGGTAGCGAGCTACGACGTCGAGGCACGCTCGCCCTCGCGGGCGTTGCGGGTGCCCAGCGTGGTCGCGCTGAAGAACTACGTGACGCTGGCCCGCAGCCCGGCCTTCACCCGCTACAACATCTACCTGCGCGACGGCTTCAGCTGCCAGTATTGTGGCCTGCGCCTGCCCTCCGGCGGCCTCACCTTCGACCACGTGGTGCCGCGCTCCCGCGGCGGCCTGTCGAGCTGGGAGAACGTCGTGGCGGCCTGCTCGCCCTGCAACCTGCGCAAGGCTAACCGCACCCCGCAGGAGGCCGACATGCCGCTGATGACCGAGCCGCGGCGGCCGACCCGCTACGAGCTGCACCACCGGCAACCCGAGTTCGACCACCGCCAGTATCACCACACCTGGCTCGACTACCTGTATTGGGACAGCGAACTGGAGAGCTGAGGCCGGTTCACCAAGCGGGTCCGCGCCTAGGCGGCTCGTTGTACATCGGGACGTTGGGGTTGCGCGGCAGGTAGCCCCGGACGATCACGGGCGGCGCGAGCGGGACGGGTACGGACCGCACCCGGATCCGATGCCGAACCACATGCGGCTCGGGCCCGTCTCCAGGCCACGCCGCGGACGGGGCAGGTGCCAGGGCGAGGCCGGCGAGCAGGAGGGGGACGACGATTCGGACGGATCGGTGGATTCGCATGGGCATCTCCCGCCGACGCGGGGCACGAAGGCGACGCGGGACGCGCATCAGAACTTGACGGCCGCGCCGGCGCGGACGGTGTTCAGGTTGACCTTGTGCCCGTCGAAACCGTTGAACAGGACATACTGATACTCGGCGCGCAGGAGGATGTTCGGCGTGATCGCGTATTCGATGCCGGCACCCGCCGCCACGCCGGCGACGACCTTGGTCTTCGACTGGGTCTGGAGGTGCGTGAACGGGGTCCCGTTGTAGGGTGCGTTCGGGTTGAAGCTCGCGTAGCCGAAGCGGGTGATGTAGGTCGATGTGCCGGCAAGGGTCGCGTTGTAGGCGTTGAGGTCGAATCCGTAGTTCTGGTAGCTCGTCGCATCCGCGACACGCGCCCGCCCGATCGCCACGCCGCCGGTCACGTAGGGCAGGAAATTGCCCAGCGCGTAGCCCACTCGGGCGCGTAGCGTGCCGTAATCGTTGACGCGCGTGGCCGTGGATCCGGACAGGTTGACGGTTTCCAGGGTTCCAGAGGTGGTCTTTATGAGACTCAGCGCGTCGCTCGATACGCCCATCCGGCCGAAATAAGTGTAATCCCCCTCGACGCCGAAGACGAACTCGTCGATTTGGACGTTGTAGCCCGCAAAGGCACCGAAGCTGACGTCGCCGACCCGCTTCGACGGGGGATTGAGCAGGGTGGAGGCGTTGAAATTGGCCTCGCCCGTCGTGTCGTGGGAGTCGCGGTAGATCAGGGGCTGCAGCGCCCCCTTGCTGCCGAGCGCCGCGGACGAATACCCGCCGTGTCCGCCGACATACACGCCGCTCCAGTCGATCACGGGGGCCGGGGCCGGGTCGTACTCGGCACCGCGCAGGTAATCGTAGTCGAGATCGGCGGCCCGGGCGGTGTTGACACCGCAGAGACCGAGAACCGCCAGCAGCGGAAGGGTGACGGTACGCATCGGGTTCGTCCTGGGACTGAAGAGACGGACGGCGGATCGAGCCTCGATACGGTGATAGACCAGTAACCTTAATCGTCCGTTTCGAGATCGTGATTCCGGGATCCCGATCCGGTCATTCTGATCTTGGTGCGTATCGTCCGGCGGCGTTAGCGGTCACGGTCGCACATCGGGCCGCACGGGGTGGCCGCGCCGCAACGAAAAACGGCGCGGAGGGCATCCGCGCCGTCATCGCTTGGCAGTGACGTCAGGTCGGGTGAGCGCTCAGTACTTGCGCACCAGCGGACCGGGGACCGGCTCCGGCATCAGCGGCGGCAGCGGCGCCGAGACGAGGCCGCCGAGGTAGTAGCGCAGGCCGATCTTCACGTCGTGCGCCTCGATGTCCTTCATCTTGATCGGGCGCAGGGTGTCAGTGCAGCACGGCACGAAGCCCGCGCCCGTCTCGGCCTTGCCGAGGTTGAGGTAGCGGTAGGCCAGCTCGATCTTCAGCGCGTCGGTCACGTTGTAAGCGAGACCGGCATGGAGCGCCCAGGCGAAGCTGCCGGTGGTCTTGTCCTTGTAGAACTTGCTGCCGCTGTTGGTGTTGTACACCGGGTTGCCGTTCCCGTCGTAGACGGGCGCGTACGGGATGCAGCCGCAGCCCGCATTGGAGTAATCGTAGGCGTAGCTCGGGCTGGTGAACTGCTGGTTGGTCGAGTAGCTCGAAATGTGGTTGAAGGCGTAGCCGACGCCGCCACCGATGAACGGCGTGATGCCGTACCAGGTGCCGAGATCGAAATAGGCGTTGGCGAGCACCACCGCGGAATCGAAGTTGCCGCTGGACTTGTTCGTCCCGTAGGAACCGAGCCCGTTGTCGTAGTCGGGGCCCCTATAGTACTCGCTGCCGCGCAGGCCTGTCGAGTAGCGGTACTCACCGGTCACGTCACCGCGGAAGTACGGGGTGAACTGATAGCCGACGCCGACGCCCGCGAAACCGCCGCCGCCGACCTCGTTGCCGAACGAGCGGTTGGCGTCCGGGTAGCCGGTGTAATCGTAGGCCTCGCTGTATTTCGGGCGGGTATAGACGCTCGCGCCCACGTCGCCGCGCAGGTACCAGCCGCCGCCGACCTCGATCTCGGGGGGCGGAGGCGGCGGCGGAGGCGGCGGCAGCAGGTCCGCAGCCGCGGCGAGGCAGGGCGCGCCGACGCTCGCCGCGAGCGTCAGGCTACGCACCAAGGCATTCAGCTTGGAGCGGGCCATGAGAATTCCTTCACTGGACTCGTGTGCCGGAAGCGTGGCGTGCCGGCTCGGGTTACGAAGTGAAGGATGGATGGAACGTCTTAAATCCGGCTTAACGTTAAATGTTAGCCTTGCGAGGTCGTTGCGGACTGGCGAAAGCGCCGCTCGGGGAAGGATTTGCTTGTCTTGGCCGCGCCGCCTGCGCACGATCGCGGGGACGTCACTTATCGGGCGACGAGAGGCAATATGGCCGATCCGATCATCGCGTGTCCCGCGGCGGCGCCCGCGGGCGAGCCGGGCTGAGATTGCGTGCTGCCCGACGAGGTGCGCATCCTGGCGCTGATGCTGCCGGAGACGGTGGCGGGCGCCCATAGCGGCAACCCCGATTTTCGCGTCGGCGGCCGGGTGTTCGCGACCCTGTGGGTCGAGGAGGCGCGGGTGGTGCTGCGCCTCGCCCCGGAGGACCAGGCCGCCCTGTGCGCAGCCGAGCCGGACCTGTTCACGCCGCTGGACGGGGCCTGGGGCCGGCGCGGCTGGACCAACCTCGACCTCGATCTCTGCGAGGAGGAGCCCCTGCGCACCGCCCTGCTGGCCGCATGGCGGACGACCGCGTCTGCGGCCCTGCGCGCCGCCTACGATCCGGCGTGAACAAGCCGGTTCTGCAGGACCTGCGATCGAGCGTCGAGCATCAGGGTTTCAAGTGGTCCGGGACCTTATGCGGGTGCAGGGCGGAGCCCCCGAAACCCGCCAAAGGGCCGCAGGCCCTTTGGAAACCCGAACTTGTCCGCGCAAAACCTCAGGCCGCGGCCTTGGTCACCGCCTCGACCACCTCGTCGACCACTGCGTTGACGAGGCCGCGGTCGTCGCCCTCGGCCATCACGCGGATCACCGGCTCGGTGCCGGAGGGGCGGATCACCAGGCGGCCGGCATTGCCCAGCCGCGCGCGGGCATGCGCGATCGCGCTCACGACGCTGTCCTGGCGCAGGGGCTCGCCGGTCCGGTAGCGCACGTTCTTGAGGATCTGCGGCAGCGGGTCGAAGCAGTGGCAGACTTCGCTCACCGGCCGGCCCTGGCGCTGCACCACGCTCAGGAGCTGCAGTGCCGCCACCAGGCCGTCCCCGGTGGTGGTGTAGTCCGACATGATGATGTGCCCGGACTGCTCGCCGCCGAGATTGTAGCCGTGCTCGCGCATGTGCTCGAGGACGTAGCGGTCTCCCACGGCGGTGCGGGCGAGCGTCAGGCCAAGGCCGCCGAGATAGCGCTCCAGGCCGAGGTTGGACATGATCGTGGCGACGAGCCCGGGCTGGGTAAGCCGCTCGTCCTCCTGCCAGGAGCGCGCGACCACCGCCATGAGCTGGTCGCCGTCGACCACGTGGCCCTTCTCGTCGACGATCAGCACCCGGTCGGCATCGCCGTCCAGCGCGATCCCGATATCGGCCCGGCGCTCGCGCACCTTGGCGACCAGGGCCGCCGGGGCGGTGGAGCCGACATCCCGGTTGATGTTGAAGCCATCCGGCTCGGTGCCGATGGCGATCACCTCGGCGCCGAGTTCCCACAGGGTCTCGGGGGCGACCCGGTAGGCCGCGCCGTTGGCGCAGTCGACCACCACGCGCAGGCCATCCAGGGTGACATGCCGCGGCAGAGTGCGCTTGGCGAACTCGATGTAGCGGGCGTGCACGCTCTCGATGCGCTTGGCCCGGCCGAGATCGGACGAACCCGCGAGCCGCGTGTGCAGCTCAGCGTCGATCAGCCCCTCGATCTCGCGCTCGATCGCGTCGTTGAGCTTGAAACCGTCCGGCCCGAACAGCTTGATGCCGTTATCCTCGTACGCGTTGTGGGAGGCCGAGATCATCACCCCGATATCGGCCCGCATGGAGCGGGTCAGCATCGCCACCGCGGGCGTCGGCACGGGGCCGAGCAGCAGCACGTCCATGCCCACCGAGGTGAAGCCCGCCACCAGCGCGGTCTCGATCATGTAGCCCGACAGGCGCGTGTCCTTGCCGATGACCACCCGGTGGCGGTGGTCGCCGCGCTGGAACACCAAGCCGGCCGCCTGCCCGACCTTGAGGGCGAGCTCGGGGGTGATCACCCCGTTGGCTCGGCCCCGGATGCCATCGGTTCCAAAATACTTGCGCACCATCACGTCTCCGGTGACCGGGCAGAACTTAGCAGATTCGAGCGGTCGCCGGTTGCTCGGGTGCCGGCAAGGTGAATCGGGTGCTCCCCGACAAAGGCGTTCGAAATGGGGCGGGTCCACGGTCCCGGGCGACAGGATCGTCGGAAGCGTCGGCGCGACGCCCGGGGCGGTCAGGAAGCCCGGGACCACCTTGCGGAAGGGCGCCTCGCAGATGCGGGTGCCGAGGCATGGCGGGGTATGCCCTTCCGGAGCCTTCTCACCCTGCCTCCTCGCGGCCGGTGGAGGAGAGAGGGGGTCCGTCGTGTCCGCTCAGATTTCAGGGCGCTCATTCCGGGCACCCTCGGGATGCGAGGGGTGCGGAGGGGAGAAGGAACGACGCCGCCAAGGCGTGACGGTCCGCGCTCCGTCAAGCAGAGGGCCCGGAGCACGGCGCACGACGAAAAAGGGCGCCTCTCGGCGCCCTTCCCGTCTCGTCCCGTAGCCTCAGGCCTGCGGCTGCGGCTCCAGGCCACCATCGCTCTCCTTCGGCCGGCCGCGGCCCGCGGAGGGAACCGAGGAGCCCCGGGCGGGCGTCGGGGGCACGTCGCCGCCATCGCGGATGGGCGGCTGGCCCTTCAGGAGATTGCGGATCTCCTCGCCCGAGAGGGTCTCGTATTCGAGGAGCCCCTGGGCCAGCGCCTCCAGGTCGTCCTTGTGCTCGGCGAGGATGCGGCGCGCCTCCTCCAGGCCGGTCTCGACGAGACGGCGGACCTCGGCGTCGATCTTCTGGGCGGTCGATTCGGAGACCGATTGCTGCCGGCCCATCGACATCCCGAGGAAGACCTCGTCGTTGTTCTCGCCATAGGCCACGGTGCCGAGCTCGGGCGAGAAGCCCCAGCGGGTCACCATCATCTTGGCCAGCCGGGTCGCCTGCTCGATGTCGGACTGGGCGCCCGAAGTCACCTTGTCACGGCCGAAGGTCATCTCCTCGGCGATGCGGCCGCCCATCATGATCGCCAGCCGCGAGGTCATCTGCTCGAAGCTCATGGAGAGCTTGTCGCGCTCAGGGAGCTGCATGACCATGCCGAGCGCCCGGCCGCGGGGGATGATGGTCGCCTTGTGCACCGGGTCGGTGGCCGGGACGTTGAGGGCGACGATGGCGTGGCCGCCCTCGTGATAGGCGGTGAGCCGCTTCTCGTCCTCGGTCATGACCAATGTACGCCGCTCGGCGCCCATCATGACCTTGTCCTTGGCGTCCTCGAACTCGTGCATCGTGACGATGCGTTTTCCGCGACGGGCGGCGAGGAGCGCGGATTCGTTGACCAGGTTCATCAGGTCGGCACCCGAGAAGCCCGGAGTGCCGCGCGCGATGGTCTTCAGGTCGACGTCGGGGGCCAGCGGCACCTTGCGGACGTGGACCCGCAGGATGCGCTCGCGGCCGGTGACGTCCGGGTTCGGCACCATGATCTGGCGGTCGAACCGGCCGGGACGCAGCAGGGCCGGGTCGAGCACGTCCGGGCGGTTCGTCGCCGCGATGATGATGACGCCTTCGTTGGCCTCGAACCCGTCCATCTCCACGAGGAGCTGGTTCAGGGTCTGCTCGCGCTCGTCGTTGCCGCCGCCGAGGCCGGCGCCGCGATGGCGGCCGACCGCGTCGATCTCGTCGATGAAGATGATGCAGGGGGCGTTCTTCTTGGCCTGCTCGAACATGTCGCGCACGCGGCTCGCGCCGACGCCCACGAACATCTCGACGAAGTCGGAGCCCGAGATGGTGAAGAACGGCACGTTGGCCTCGCCGGCCACGGCGCGGGCGATCAGGGTCTTGCCGGTGCCGGGCGGGCCGACGAGCAGCACGCCGCGCGGGATCCGGCCGCCGAGGCGCTGGAATTTTTGGGGGTCGCGGAGGAATTCCACGATCTCCTGCAGGTCCTCCTTGGCCTCTTCGACGCCGGCGACGTCGTCGAAGGAGACGCGGCCGTGGGCCTCGTTCAGGAGCTTGGCCTTCGACTTGCCGAAGCCCATGGCGCGGCCAGCGCCGGACTGCATCTGGCGCGACAGGAAGATCCAGGCGCCGATGAAGACGAGAATCGGCAGCCAGCTCACCAGAAGCTGGATGAACCAGGGCGTGTTGTCGGAAGGCGGGCGCGCGGTGATCTGCACGCCCTTACCCTGGAGCTTGGAGACCAGGCTCGGGTCGTTGGGCGCGTAGCTCGTGAAATTGCCGCCCCCGACATAGGTGCCGGACACGTCCTGCCCGGAGATCACCACCGTCTGGATCTTGCCGGCATCGGCATCGTTGAGGAGCTGGCTGTAGGCGATCTCGCTGCCGCCCCCCCGATGCCCCGGGTTCTGGAACAGGGTGACGAGGGCCAGCACCAGCAGGAAGATGACGACCCACAAGGCAAAGTTGCGAAAATTCGGGTTCATCGATCGATCCTTGGTGCGTGCGACCCCCTAGACGGACGCGCCGCTCGGCTTTGTCGGTCCATCCGTGCACACCTCGCCAATGTAAGCAGGGGGCTCCCCCTTGCCAAGTAAGTCGAGCCCCCCTGCGGCGAGGGCAGCATCGGCCGCCTTTTGCCGGCGCGGGGGAGCGGGGGCGAGGCTGATGATGCCGGCGGCATCGGACGCGACCAGGAATCCCGCCAGCGTGCGTCGACTCGCCTCCCGGCGGCGCAGGGCCGGCAGCAGGGTCCCGAGGATTAGGGCCTCGAGGCGCTCCAGACGGCGGGGCCCGGCGCCCGCCCGCGTCAGGGCCCCGTCGAGGCAGCGCAGGGCCACCGCCTCCGGCAGGGCCGCGAGCGCGGCGCCGTCGAGACGCAGGGGCGGTCCTCCCGGGAGCAGAGCCGCGTCCAGGGCTTGCTCCGCCGCGATCCGGAGCGCGGCGTCGTCGCGGGCGGCGCGCTCGGCGAGGCGGGCGAGGCGCTGCGGGCTCAGGCCCTCCCGCTCAAGGACCGGCCAGGCGGCCCGCAGGCGGGCGCGGGCGAAGCGCGGATCGGCATTGGCGGGATCGCGCAGGTGCAGGATGCCCCTGGCCTCGCACCACGCCACCAGGGCGGCCTTTGGCAGGTTCAGGAACGGCCGCCCGAGCGCGATGCCGGGGGCGAGCGGGCGCTCGACGCGCATGCCGGCGAGCCCCGCAGGGCCACTGCCGGCGGCGAGCCGCATCAGCACGGTCTCGGCCTGGTCGTCCAGGGTATGCCCGGTGAGTACGAGGCCGGCACCGATCTTCTCCGCGTGGGCGGCCAGCAGGGCGTAGCGGGCCGCCCGGGCCGCATCCTGCAGGCCGGTGCCGGGCTTCGGCCCCGCCCAGGACAGGACCGCGTGCGGCAGGCGGAGCGCCCGGGCCGCGCGTGCGACGCCCTCCGCCTCCGCGGCGGATGCGGGACGCAGGCCGTGATCCACGGTGGCGACCTGGATGGCGACCTGCGCGGATGCGCCCGGCGCCGCGCCGACGGCCGCGGCGGCGTGCATCAGGGCGGTCGAATCGGGCCCGCCGGAGACGGCGAGCAGCACGCCGCGCCCGGCGCGGGCGCACCGGTCGAGCCAGGGGGCGATGGCGCGGAGGACCGGGTCGTCCGGTTCGCTCAAGCGGCGCAGCGGGCGCGCTTCCGCTCGCGGGTGACGCCCTGGCGGACGCCCGTACCTGCGTTCGGGAATTTCCGGTCCAGCTCGGCGAGTGTTGCGCAGGCCTGCTCGCGGGCGCCGAGCGCGTTGAGCGTGACGCCGAGCTTCAGCATCGCCTCCGGGGCCTGGGCGGAGCGGGCATAGTCGGTGGAGACCTTGAGGAACTGCTCCGCGGCCTCACGGTTGCGGCCGCGGGCGAGGTAGCTCTCGCCGAGCCAGTAGGTCGCCCCGGCGACCCGGTTGTCGCGCGGGTGCGACTGGATGAACTGGCGCAGGCCCATCTCGGCCTGCTCGTATTGCCGGGCGCGGAACAGCTCGACCGCGGCGTCGTAATCCGCGGCCGGGTCGCCGGTCCGTGTGGCGGCCACGCTCTCGGAGGGGCGGGCCGCCGGAGCCGGGATCGCTCCGGTGCGGGCGGGAGGCCGCAGATCCACCGGCTCATCGTAGCCGGGGGCGGCCGCCTCGGCATCCGGATCCTCGTCGTCGATCGCGGCCCGGGGCAGCGCCTGCGGCCGTGCGGGGGCAGCCTCGACCGCCTCCGCGGCCTCGCGGGACGGCAGGGGCGCGGAGGGCTGCGTGCTGCCGAGCTGCATCGGCGCCCCGGGGGCCCCGGGGGCCTGTGACGGATCGAAGGCGTCGCCGCGCTTGCCCGGGCGCCCGGCGCCCGGATTGCCGCCGTTGACGGCGCCGGACGGGGCCGCGGGAGCCGGGGCGGCCGATGGGGCGGATCGGCCGCCGCCTTTGCCCTCGTTCAGGCGAAACTCGACGTCCTCCTGGAACTTGCGCAGCTGCTCTTTCAGCTGCCGGTTCTCGTACTGGAGGGTCTCGATCTGCCCGGCCATGAGCCGGGACTGGTTCTCGATCCGCCCGAGGCGCACCACAAGTTCCGAGGCGTCCTGCGCGGCGGCCGGATGACCGAGGAGGACGGCGCCGAGAATCGTCGTGAGCGCGAGGTGGGTTCGTAGACGGGCGGGCATGATGCGGCTGCGGTCCGGTGGAAGCGCGAGGCCCTATCAGATGCGCCGATCCGCGGCAAAACTGCGGCGCGACGGGGGCGGGGATCGGTCACGCCTCCCGACGCTGCCGCGGGGCGGCTTACGCGCCGGCGCCGCGGTCGAGGACGATCACGGCGCGGCGGTTCTGGGACCAGCAGGAGATGTCGTTGCAAACCGCTACCGGCCGCTCCTTGCCGTAGGAGACCGTCCGCATCCGGTTCCCCGCGATGCCCCGGGTGGCCAGGTAGTCGTTGACCGCCTGGGCCCGCCGGGCGCCGAGCGAGAAATTGTATTCGCGGGTGCCGCGCTCGTCGGCATGGCCCTCGATGATGAACGTGTAGCGCGGGTAGCGCTGCAGCCACGCCGCCTGCTTGTCGAGGGTCGCGGTCGCGGTGGGCGTCAGGTCGGTGGAATCCGATTCGAAGAAGACCCGGTCTCCGATATTGACGACGAAGTCCTGCGCGCTGCCCGGGGTCGCGGCACCCGCTCCGAACGCGGAGGCGTCCGCGAGGTCCTTGTCGTTGCTGCAGGCGCCGAGCCCGAGGGCGGCGCAGAGCGCGAGGCCGAGGGCGGCGGTACGCAAGGGGTGGGCGCGAAGGCGCTGGGGCATGATTCGTTCAACTCCTCGAGCGGTGCCGAAGGCCGGCTGCGGGTCTTCGAGGCGGGTCCGCGTAGTCCTGAGCGCCGTCGTAGGCGCGGATGGTTAAGCGACGGTTCCAGCCGGCACCACGGAGCGCCTGGAGCAATAGGCCTGGCGGCCCGCGCCGGTCGGCGGCGTGCGCTGCCGCACGCAGGCGGCTGCTGACGCGCCCGGAATGCGGCGGCTGCGGGGCGATCGGGCAAGCGCGGCCATTTCCGGCCCGCAGGTTGCGGCGATGCAACAGGACCTGTCGCGGGCGAACGTCGCCGATCTGGCAGGGCCGTTAAGAATTCCTCAACCCTGTCGGTTGTTGATTCGACCGGTCGATCACTGGACCTTGACCATGCCCAGCGCCCAGTGCGTCCTCATCGTCGAGGATAGCTACCTGCTCCTCGAGATCATCGCGAGCCTGTGCGAGACGCAGGGCATCCGGGTGATCGAGGCCTCCACGGGTGAGGCCGCGCTGACGCTCCTGCGCGCGCGCGGGGCTGAGATCGACTGGCTGCTCACCGACATCCATTTGCCCGGGCTGATCGACGGCTGGACGGTGGCCCACGCGTTCCGGGCGATCCACGCCGACCGGCCGGTGGTCTACACCTCGACCGACGCGAGCGGGGGCCGCGGCGTGCCCGGCAGCCTGTTCCTGCGCAAGCCGTTCCAGGTGCAGGAGGTGAACCGGCTGGTCCGGATGATGGTCGAGGGCCTCGGCGAGGCGTCTCTCAGCGCCCCCCTCTGCGCGGCGGGCTGAGGCCGCCCGGTCTCAGCCGGCCCGGAACAGAGCCACGATCTCCGGCGCGGCGAGCCAGGCCTCCACCCGCGGGCAGGCGAGGTCGCCGCGGGGCGTGGCATCGTAGATCGCGAAACTCGCCGCGATGAAGCCCGGCAGGTCGTAGAGCTTCGGGAATTCGTCGCCCCGTGGCTTCATCTTGAACAGGAACGAGCCGGTCAGGCCGAAATGCTCGGCGATCGCCGGATAGATCGGCCAGACCACATCCTGGGCCAGCTCGTCGCCGAGGTAATCCTCGATCTCCACGGGCTCGGGCGCCAAGCCGCCCTCCTGGAGCAGCCGCCGGGCGATGTCGCCGATGACGAAGGCCTTGGGGTGGTTCATCACGTGCATGAAAGCGCCCCGGCGCGCCCAGCGGGTCACCTCGCGATCCAGGCCGAAGCCTAACGCGGAGGCGGCCCCGACGAGTTCGTGCACGGCGGGATCCCAGTGGTCGAGATAGCCCAGGCGCCGGAACACGTCCTCGCGGAACAGGCCGGCGGTGCGGCCGGCATCGAGGCCGAGGCGGTGGGCGCAGAGCGCGATCGCCGAATGGTACTGCCCCATCGGCGAGGGGGCGAGCTTCAGGGCCGCCAGGTCCGAGGCTTGCCCGACATAGACCATGTCCGGATGGAAGGCCGAGAACACGATCGACGGGAACAGCTTGAGCCGCGGATCGGCCTCCCGCAAGGTGGCGATGTCGCCGCCCGGGATCAGCCCGGCGGGAAATGCCTGTGAGAAGACGTGATCGTGGGAGCGCAGCGTCCGGATCAAGCCGTCGATATGGCCGTGGTCGCGCTTCAGCGAGCCCATGGGCAGGTAGCGCACGGCGCTGCGCGGCGCGAGCAGGCGCATCGCCTGGGCTACGCCCCGCGCCTGGCAATTGCCCAGCACCGCGATGGCGGGCCCGTCGCGCGACGCGGCGGTGCGCGAGCGGTTTCGCCATGGTGTCGCCCAGGTGGGCGCCCAACTGGACGTCGACAGAGAAAAAGCGCTGCGGGCGCGCCGGGGCAGATCGTTCAGGGCCACGTCGCGTGCCGGTGTCAGCGAACGGCTCGGCGCCCCCGAGGGCGGTGGCCGTCGTGAAGAAGAGGGTTCGAGGATGGCGTTGAATCCGTATACGGGTCTACCGGCCGAGCGATTCTGGCGCAAGGTCGTGACCAACGTGCCGCCCTTCGCGGTCAATCCGCACCCGAAGGACACCTTCGTGATCGGGCCGACCGACAAGGTCGCCACCGGCGGCTCCTGCTTCGCGCAGCGGGTGGCCGAGGCGGTGCGCGGTGCCGGCTTCAACTACTACCTGACCGAGCCGCCCCCCCCCGGCATGAGCGCCGAGGAGGCCAATGCCCGCCAGTTCGGCACCTTCTCGGCCCGGTACGGCAACCTCTACTACACGCGCCAGTTCGTGCAGCTGTTCGACCGGGCCTACGGCCGGTTCGAGCCGGAGCTGAAGGCGTGGCTGCGCGACGACGGGCGCTACGTCGACCCGTTCCGCCCGACCGTCGAGCCGGCGGGATTCGCCAGCGAGGCCGAGGTCGTCGCCGCCCGGGACGCGCATCTCGCCGAGGTGCGCCGGCTGTTCGAGACCCTCGACGTGTTCGTGCTGACGCTCGGCCTCACCGAGGGCTGGCGCTGGCGGGCCGACGGCGCCGCGCTGCCGCTGGCCCCCGGGGTCGCGGGCGGCACCTTCGACCCGGAGCTCTACGAATGCGTCAACGCGGGCGCGGCGGAGGTGCTCGCCGACCTCAACGGCTTCCTCGACCGGCTCTGGAGCGTGAACCCGAAGGCGCGGGTGATCTTCACGGTCTCGCCGGTGCCGATGATCGCGACCTACATGGACCGGCACGTGATGGAGTCGAACAGCTACTCCAAGTCGGTGCTGCGGGTGGCGGCCGGCGAGGTGGTCGGCCGGGGCGACCCGCGGGCGGTCTACTTCCCCGCCTACGACATCGTCACGAGCAACGTGAATGCCGGGCGCTACTACAACGAGGACCAGCGCACCATCAACGACGCGGGCGTGCGCCACGTCATGCGCCTGTTCCTGGCGACCTTCGCGCGCGACCGGGCGAGCGCGGCCCCGGTCCACGCGCCCGTGGACCTCGCGGCCGAGTTCGAGGGCAATGCCGGGGTGATCTGCGACGAGGAGGAGATCGAGCGCAGCGTGGCGTGAGGGTCAGAGGGTTTGCCATCGGCCAAGCGTTTCGGGCAAGCTCGGCTTTGCCCGGGCGCCTGTGCCCCTCGCGGAGACGATCCCTTGAGCCTTCCCCCGCCCCGCCGGCCCGACCACGACATCGACCCGGTCTTCGTCGCGCGGAACTCGCCCCGCGCCTTCACGGGCGAGGCGCTGCCCGAATCCGAGCTGATGCGGATGATCGAGGCGGCGCGCTGGTCGCCGTCGGCGTACAATTCGCAACCCTGGCGCTTCCTCTACGCGCTCCGGGGCGACGCGAACTGGGACACGTTCTTCGGCCTGCTCGTGCCCGCCAACCAGAAATGGGTTTCGGGCACCGGCGCGATCCTGTTCCTGGTCTCGAACGGCCTCATGAAGGTGGGCGACGCGCTGAAGCCGTCCTACAGCCACTCCTTCGATACGGGCAGCGCATCGCTGGCGTTCCAGCTCCAGGCGATCCACCAGGGCTGGCACGCCCACGGCATGGCCGGCTTCGACCATGTCCGCGCCCCCGAGGTCCTGCGCCTGCCCGAGAATCACCGGATCGAGGCCGCCTTCGCGGTGGGCCGCAAGACGCCTGAGGCCGACCTCACCGAGGAACAGCGGCCCCGCGAGGCGCCGAACGGCCGCCGGCCGATCACGGACTTCGTCATCGCGGGCGCCTTCCCGCACGCGGTGGATTAGGGCGCTCCGGAACCGGGTTGCACGACCGGGGATTGTGTGGGCATCGCAACGACGCCGGGGCGGGCCTCAGGATATCCGCCTCGGAGCCGGCCCTTTGCCAGACGGGCCGGGAATCCTGTGCGCATCCTGTCCGCCCTTCGACGATTCGGGAGCCGGCTCATGAACCCGAAGCCTTCGGACTGGAAGCCGTCTGATCCGTCCGACGGCGACGCCGCGGCGTTCCCCGATGAAGGCCGGTCCGGCCGGGCATCGGGTCTGCGCGCCGTGGCCGAGCGCCATGGTATCAGCCTCGACGCGGTGCGCCACCTGATGCGGGCGCTGGAGCGCGGCCACGGGACGATGGCGCAGTTCGACCATCCCGATCTCGGCGGGATGGGCCAGTGGTTCGCCGGCGGCATGGTGATGGTCGGCCGGATGTTCGACGACGGCCTGAAGGCGCGGGTCGACGCCCTCTGCACCGAACTCGCTGGGGCGCTGCCGGCGGACGGGTTCACGGAGGCGGCGCCCGAATCGCAGCGCGGCGGCGGCGCATGGTGGCCCGCCGGTCTCGGACACCCCGCCAGCGCCGGCTCGCAGAACGGGATGCGCTACGCTTACTTCCCCGAGACTCGGCGGCTCGCCGTCGAGTCGGGTTCCGGCATCGCGGTCTACGACACCGGCGAGCACGCCATCTCTGGGGTATCGCAGGCGAACGGCAGCCTCGACTTCACCGGGCCGCAGGGCGTCGTCGCCCTCGACCGCCTGCGCCGTATCGAGGCCGAGACGGCGGCCCCCCGTCAGGCCGATCCCCCCGAACCGCCCGCCTCCCGGCCTCGGCCGGTCTCGGCCGCCGCGCCGGAGCCGTCACGCGACGTGCTGGCGACCATCGAGCGGCTGGCGGAGCTGCACGCCAGGGGCGTGCTCACCGAGCGGGAATTTTCCGACAAGAAGACCGAGCTTCTGGCGCGGTTGTGAGATCGTGTTCGAGCGCCGGCCCCTTCGGCCGTCGAGACTTCGATACTCCCATCCGCGATCTCATCCTGAGGCGCCGAAGCGTAGCGTAGGCCGCGAAGGAGCCCTCCAGAGATCACAGCCACTTCCGGCGGGCTCCTTCGAGGCCCGCTCTGACGCGGGTCCCTCAGGATGAGGCGGCGGACGGGTGTATCCCCCTTCTAGTCGGCCGATCTCCGGCCGGTCAGGCGATGCCGGCGCGCAGGAGGTCGTGGACGTGGACGATGCCCACGGGTCGTCCGTCCGCGACCGCGAACACCGCGGTGATCAGCCGGCGGTTCATCAGTTCCAGGGCGGCCTGGGCGAGCTTGTGCGGCTCCACGGTGATCGGCTCCCGGGTCATGATCGCCGAGACCGGGGTGTCGAGGATCTCCGGCCCCATGTGGCGGCGCAGATCGCCATCGGTGACGATACCGACCAGGCGCCCGGCCCCGTCGGTGACGCCGACGCAGCCGTAGCGGCGCGCCGCGATCTCGATCAGCACCTCGGACATGAGGGCGGTCTCGTGCACCAGCGGCATGTCCTGGGGGCCGTGCATGACCTGCTGCACGGTCTTGAGGCGGGCCGCCAGGGTGCCGCCGGGATGGAGGGTGTGGAACCGGGCCGAGGTGAAGCCGCGCCGCTCCAGGAGCGCCACCGCCAGGGCGTCGCCGAGCGCCAGCTGGATCAGGCTGGAGGAGGTCGGGGCGAGATCGTGCGGGCAGGCCTCGCGCACCCGCGGCAGCTCCAGGAGCACATCGGCGGCCTTGCCCAGGGTGCTGGCGCCGTTGCGGGTGATGGCCACCAGCGGGATCGAGAAGCGGCGGCTGAAGCCCACGAGGTCGGACAGCTCCGCGGTCTCCCCGGACCACGACAGGGCGATGATCACGTCGTCGCGGGCGATCATCCCGAGGTCGCCGTGGCTCGCCTCGGTGGGGTGGACGAAGAACGCGTGGGTGCCCGTGGAGGCCAGCGTCGCGGCGATCTTGCGGCCGATATGCCCGCTCTTGCCGATGCCGCTGACGATGACCCGGCCCTTGCTCTGGAGGATCGTCTGCACCGCCTCCTCGAAGGCCACGCCGAGGCTGCCCTGGAACGCCGCGCTGGTCTCCTGCAGGGCGGTGATCCCCAATTGCAGGCTGCGGATCCCGACGTCGCGGGTGCTGGCGAGGTTCGCGGACGCCGAATCGTAGAGGTCGTCGCGCAGGGCGCTGGAGGCGGGAGCGTTCATCGTTTCCGATCTGGACCCGGCGACCGGATCCGGCGCCGCGAGGGCGAGGCGAAGCGTGTCCGGCGACGCTATGGAGCCGTCGTGGTTGAAATGTGACGCCGGGACGACGGAGCGCCGCATCCCGGTCGAAGCCCTGCCGGTTGAAGCCGCGCCCGCGCGGGTCCATGGTCCCGGCACGCCACCACGCAACGAGGGCCCAAGCCCCATGACCATCCGCTTTCCCGAGCCCGACCCGAAAATCCTCGCCCGGCGCGATGCGATCCTGGCGGGCCTGGCGCCCCTGGTGGCCCCGGAGGCCCTGGTGACCAGCGAGGACGAGCGCCGGGCCTTCGAGACGGACGGACTGACCGCCTACCGGCAGATGCCACTCGCGGTGGTTCTGCCTTCGACCACCGCGGAGGTCGCGGCGGTGATGGCGTATTGCCATGCCGAGGGCGTCCGGGTGGTGCCGCGCGGCGCCGGGACCTCGCTCGCGGGCGGGGCGATCGCGCAGGGCGACGCGATCATCCTGGGCGTCGGCAAGATGACCCAGGTCCTCGACCTCGATTTCGAGAACCGCAGCGCGCGGGTGCAGAGCGGACTCACCAACCTGGCGATCTCGGGCGCGGTGGCGCACGAGGGCTTCTTCTACGCCCCCGACCCGTCGAGCCAGCTCGCCTGCA
The DNA here is from genome assembly GCF_030700285.1 of Methylobacterium sp. NEAU K. GTDB lineage: Bacteria > Pseudomonadota > Alphaproteobacteria > Rhizobiales > Beijerinckiaceae > Methylobacterium. The sequence continues at coordinate 61,381 of NZ_JAUYZJ010000010.1, forward strand.
CCATCGCGGGCAACATCGCGATGAATTCCGGCGGCGCGCATTGCCTCAAGTACGGGGTGACCACCAACAACCTGATGGGCGTCACCCTGGTGCTCAACGACGGCACCGTGGTCGAGATCGGCGGCCAGCACCTCGACAGCCCGGGCTACGATCTGCTGGGCCTGATCTGCGGGTCCGAGGGCCAGCTCGGCATCGTCACCGAGGCGACCGTGCGGATCCTGCGCGCCGCAGAGGGCGCGCGGCCGGTCCTCGTCGGCTTCTCGAAGGTCGAGGATGCGGGCGATTGCGTCGCCGCGATCATCGCGGCCGGCATCATCCCGGTGGCGATCGAGTACATGGACCGCGAGGCGATCCTGATCACCGAGGATTTCGCGAAGGCCGGCTATCCGCGCGACGCCGAGGCGATGCTGATCATCGAGGTCGAGGGCTCCGATGCGGAATGCGACGCGATGCTTGCGCGGATCGAGGCCATCGCGAAGGATTTTCGGCCGACCAGCCTGCGGGTCTCCCGCTCGGAGTCCGAATCCGCCGCGATCTGGAAGGGCCGCAAGTCGGCCTTCGGCGCCACCGGACGCATCTCCGATTACATCTGCATGGACGGCACCATCCCGACCGGCCAGCTCGGACCGGTGCTGGAGCGCATCGGGGCGATCTGCGCCGGCCACGGCCTGCGGGTCGCCAACGTCTTCCACGCGGGCGACGGCAACCTCCACCCGCTGATCCTGTTCGACATCAACAAGCCGGGCGAGCTGCAGAAGGCGGAAGCCGCCGGGGACGAGATCCTCAAGCTCTGCGTCGAGGTCGGCGGCTGCCTCACCGGCGAGCACGGCGTCGGCATCGAGAAGCGCGACCTGATGCGCTTCCAGTTCGGGCAGGCGGACCTGGAGCAGCAGATGCGGGTCAAGGCCGTGTTCGACCCTGACTGGATGCTGAACCCCGCCAAGGTCTTCCCGCTGGAGGGGCGGCTGGGGGCCTGACCGGGCCGACGGTCAGGCGGCCACGCCGGGCTCGGCATCCCGGTCCGGCGCCGGACCGAGGGCGCGCAGGCTGTCGGATGTCAGGGCCAGGATCGCGGCGAGGCCCGACACGGGCGCCGGCCTGCCGAACAGGTAGCCCTGCAGCTCGTGGCAGCCCTCCTCCCGCAGGATCTGCGCCTGCTCTGGCGTCTCGACCCCCTCGGCCAGGACGTCGATCTTCAGGGCCTTCCCGAGCCAGATCATGGCCCGCAGGATCGCGACGCTGCCCCCATCGCGGGCGAGGCTGCGCACGAAGCACTGGTCGATCTTGAGCTTGTCGAACGGGAACCGGTGCAGGTAGCTGAGGCTCGAATACCCGGTCCCGAAATCGTCCATGGCGATCCGTACGCCCGCGGCGCGGAACTCCCGCAGGAGGGCGAGGTTCGCGGCGTTGTCCTGCAGCAGGACGGACTCGGTGATCTCGAGTTCGAGGCGGTCCGGGCTCAGGCCGCTGACGGCGAGCGCCGCCCGCACGTCCGCGCCGAGGCCCTCGCCGATGAACTGCAGGGGCGACAGGTTGACGGCGATCCTGACGGGCTCGGGCCAGCGAGCGGCCGCCGTGCAGGCCGTGGCCAGGACCCAGGCGCCCAGCGGCTTGATCAGACCGATCTCCTCGGCCAGCGGGATGAACTCCTCCGGGCTGACGGGGCCGTGCTGGGGATGGCGCCAGCGCAGCAGGGCCTCGAAGCCGTGCAGGGCCTGGCTGTGCGCCCCGACGATCGGCTGGTAGTGCAGCTCGAACTGGCCCTCGGCGAGGGCGCGGCGCAGGTCCGTTCCGAGCTGCCGCCGGCGCTGGATCTCGACATCCATCGCCGGGTCGAAGAAGCGCCAGGTGCCGCGTCCGGCGGCCTTGGCCTGGTACAGGGCGATATCGGCCTGCCGCAGGAGCGTGGCGGCCGTGCCGGACGTGCCCTCGGCCACCGCGATGCCGATGCTGGTGCCGATCGCGAGCGTGTGGCCGTTCACCATGATCGGCGCCTCGAGCGCCTCGACGAGGCGCCGGGCCAGGCGCGCCGCATCCGCGGGCGGGCCGGGCGTCCCCTGGACGACGGCGAACTCGTCGCCGCCGAGCCGGGCCACGAGGTCGTCCTGCGCCACCCTGTCGACGAATCGGGCCGCCACCGCGCAGAGCAGCGCGTCGCCGACCGGGTGCCCGTAGGTGTCGTTGATGACCTTGAACCCGTCGAGGTCGAGGCACAGCACCGTGGCCGGGCCGCCCCCGTCGCGGCGTCCGAGCGCCGCATCCATGCGCTCCTTCAGGACCAGGCGGTTCGGCAGGCCGGTGAGCGCGTCGTGCCGGGCCATGTGGGCCATACGGGCCTCGCTCCGGCGGCGCTCGGTGACGTCCTCGTGGGTGCAGAGCCAGCCGCCGCCGGGGATCGGCGCGTGGACCACGTCGACCGCCCGGCCGTCGGCGAAGTCGCAGGTGAGGGCGACCGCGTGGCCGTGCGCCGCCGTCCGCTCGCAGGCCGTCACGAGCGCCTGCGAGGCAACGGGTCCGAGGCCGCGCTGCGGGACGCCCAAATGGTCGAGCAGGGCATGGAGCGCGGTACCCGGCCGGCGCAGGTCGTCGGGGACCGCGTACATCTGCGCGTAGCGCGCGTTCATGACGATGAGCGTGCCGTCGCGATCGAACAGGCACAGGCCCTGGACCATGTTGTCCAGGGCGATGCCGAACCGGGCATCCTGGACGCGGCGATCCCGTTCGCTGCGCTCGCGCGCCTCGGCCGCGGCGCGGGCCGCCTCGGCCTGGGCGAGCTGCTCCTGTGCGCGGGTCTGCCGCCGGCCGATCAGGACCAGGCCGAGCAGGCCCAGATCGAGCAGGATCGCGCCGGTGCCGACGATGGCCGCCTGCTGGCGCCACGCCGCCAGGCAGGCCTCCGCGGTGCGGCTGACGCTGAGGACCAGCGGGTAGTTCTTCAGCGCATGGGCCGCGATGAGGCGGTCCTGACCGTCGATCGGGCTGACCGTGCGCAGGACATCGCCGGGCATGTTCCGCGACGCGATCAGGGCCGCGCCCGCCCCCGGGAAGATCCGGCCGATCGTCCCGTCGCGGCGCGGGTGCCGGACCAGAAGCATGCCGTCGTTGCGGAACAGCGACACGACGGCATCGTCCGCGGGCGAGATCTGCGCGTACAGATCCTCGAAATAGCCGAGTTCGACGGCGCCCAGGATGAGGCCGAGGAACGCGCCCGCCGGCGTCGCGACCTTCCGGGCGATGTAGATCGTCCAGGCGCCGTCCCCGCGGTTCTGGACGGGCCGGCCCACGTAGCGCTGCAGGTTCCGGTCGGACGACAGCACCTTGAAGTAGTCCCGGTCGGCGATGTTGACGTTCGGGATCGGCCAGTAGCGGCTGAAGTTCAGCAGCGTCCCGGCCCGATCCACGAGGGTGATGGCGTTCGCCTGCGGCAGCGCGGCGATCCAGGTCTGGAGCGCCATATGCATCGTGAGCTTGGAGGCGGTCTCGGCATAGTGTTCCGCCGTAGTGACCTGCGCCGTGCGGAATTCCGCCAGGACGGCGTCCTGGACGAGCTCGATCGCCTGCAGGGACCGGTCCGCCTGATCGGCCAGGACCGTGGCGAGGCCACTCAGGCTCCGCTCGTTGTCGTCGACCGCGCGCGTCTGCAGGTGGACGATGAACAGCCCGGCCGAGCCCGTGATCAGGAGGGCGAGACCGAGGGCGGCCCAGGCGCGCAGATCGAGCGCCTGCTGCCAGGTGCGCCGGGTCGTGCGCGTGATGAACGGGATGATGGACCTGGAAGCCAACGGCCACGCTCGAACGATATCGAGACCAGCGCTATAGGGGCTCCGTTAACGAGCTGTTGGTTCGAACAAGCAGATCCGGGAGTCGAGTCTACAATCGCTCTCCCAGGCGATCAAAGTCTGGTTACGGAGCATCGCCCCGAAAGGTGGCCGCCGGCTTTCGGGAAAAAGGCGGTGCCGGGCGACGAGTCGGCGCATCGCCCCGGATCCGATATCCAGCCCGATGCGCTCGAACGGCCGTTTCCGCGAGCGCGCCTCACCCGGCCGCGCTCAGGTCCGGGCCCGTCGACCACCCGTCGCCCCCCGGAGGATCCGTCAGCAGATCCGCCAGCGCCGCGGCCGGCATCGGCCGGCCGTAATGGAAACCCTGTCCGACCGTGCAGCCCAGCGCCCGCAGGGCGACTTCCTGCCCGTGGGTCTCGATGCCCTCGGCGACCGTGTCGAGGCCGAGATCGTTACTCATCCGGATGATGGCGCGGGTGATCGCCGCGTCCTTGGCCTGGGTGAGCAGGTCGCTGACGAAGGTGCGGTCGATCTTCAGCGTCGTCAGCGGGAAGCGCTTGAGGGTGCTCAGGGACGCGTAGCCGGTTCCGAAATCGTCGAAGGCGATCCGCACCCCGAGGGCGCGCAGATCCCGGATCGTGCCGAGGGTGCGGTCGTCGTTCTGCAGGGCGACGCGCTCCGTGATCTCCAGTTCCAGCGCCTCCGGCGCGATGCGGTGGCGCGCCAGCGCATCGGCCACCTCCCGGACGAGGTTGCCCGCCTTGAACTGGGCGGAGAACAGGTTCGCGCCGACCCGGAAGGGCGCCAGCCCCTGGGCGCGCCAAGCCGCGACCTGGCGGCAGGCGGCGTCCAGCACCCAGGCCCCGACCGGGAGGGCCAGCGAACTCATCTTGATGGCTGGCAGGAACGCGCCGGGCAGGAGAAGGCCCTGCCGGGGATGCTGCCAGCGGATCAAGGCCTCGGCGCCGACGAGCCGGCCGCTCGCGAGGCAGACCTGCGGCTGGTAGTGCAGCACCAGCTCGTCGCCGTGCAGGGCGCGCATCAGCTCGTCCTGGGTGTTCCGGCGGGCCAAAGCGGCGTGGCGCATGTCGGGCAGGAATATCCGGGCGCTGCCGCCGCCGTCCTGTTTGGCGCGGTAGAGCGCGAGATCGGCACTGGCGATCAGCTCCTCGCCGTCCCGGCCATGGTCGGGCGCCAGGGCGAAGCCGATGCTCGCGCCGACCCGCAGCACATGCGCCTCGACCATGACCGGATCCGCCAGCGCCGTCAGGATCGCGGCGGCGCAGGCGCGTGCCGCCAGCGGATCGCCGGTCCCCGGCAACAGGACCGCGAACTCGTCGCCGCCCAGCCGCGCCATCACGGCCCGGCGCGGCAGCTCCGCCGGGACCCGGCTCGCGATCGCCTGCAGGAGCCCGTCGCCGACGGCATGGCCGAGGCTGTCGTTGACGGCCTTGAACCCGTCGAGGTCGAAGAGCAGCACCGCGGCGGCCTTGCCGTGCCGGTAGAGGTCGTTCAGCAGGACCTCGAACCGGCGGCGGTTGATGAGGCCGGTCAAGGCGTCCTGGTGGGCGAGGCGGAGCAGGCCGGCATCGCGCCGGCGCCGCTCCGAGATGTCCCGGATGATGGCCCCGAGGTTCGGCCCGCGATCGTCGTGCCAGAGCGACAGCGCGATCTCGACAGGGCAGGCCGAGCCGTCCTTGCGCTGGACGATCAACTCGATGGTGCTGCGGCCGACGAGCTTGGCCTCGTCGCCCGCGAAGATCCGTGCCAGGCTGGCCTTGTGGGCCGCGTGCATCCGCTCGGGCAAGATCAGCTCGAAGGGCGCGCCCAGCAACGCGTCGATGGTGTAGCCGAACAGGGCGGCCGAAGCGCGGTTGGCGAACCGGATCCGCCCCTCTTGGTTGATGGCGAGCAGCGCCAGTTCGGTGGCGTTCGCAAAGCCCATCATGGAGAGCCGTGCGAGCTAACTGTGCCGCAGGTTCATCTGCTGCACCACCATCGCGGCCAGATCCGCCAGCGCGCGGCGATCGCGGGCCGGGAAGTGTCGGCGCGGGACCGTGTCGGCCACGCAGAGCGAGCCCAGCCGGAACCCGTCGGCCGTGATCAGCGGTGCGCCCGCGTAGAAGCGGACGAACGGCGCGCCCGTGACGAGCGGATTGTCCGAGAAGCGCGGATCGTGCTGCGTGTCCGGGATGACGAGGACGTCATCGGAACGGATCGTGTGGGTACAGAACGAGCTGACCCGGGGCGTCTGCTCGAGATCGAGACCGATCTGCGCCTTGAGCCATTGGCGGTGCTCGTCGATCAGCGAGATGTAGGCGATCGGCGCGCGGAACAGGCTCGCGGCCAGCCGCGTGATCGTGTCGAACCGTTCCTCGGGTGCCGTACCCGCGATCTGATACTTCCCGAGGGCCTGGAGGCGTTGCGTCTCCAGCCCCGCCAGGGGGCATTCCAAAGCGATCGCTCCCGACACCCATCCGACTCCCGGCGTGTTGGACCCGATCTCTGCGAGCTCTGCCGAGTGGAGACCCTACGCTGCAGATCTTATCATAGGTTTAAACCAGCGGTTGTTGTGCCGGTCCGAACGGGAGGGCGCCCCCGTGCCGTCTCCGAACCGAAAAGGCTCCCGATCGTTCCCGATCGAGAGCCCGCATCCGGCCGGTCCGTCCCGGTGCGATCAGGCGGCCTCGACCGTCTTGCGGCTGGAGCGGCCCTTGACCGGGGCGGTGGCAGCCTTGCGGCGGCCGCGCGCGGGGGTGGATGCCGCCTCGTCCTCGGGAACCTCCTGCTTCTCGGACTGCAGAGCGCGGCCGGGCTGCCCCAGGCCGAGGCTCTTGGCCAGCGCGGAGCGCTGCGCCGAGTAGTTCGCCGACGTCGTCGGATAGTCGGCCGGCAGGCCGTAGCGCTCGCGATAGCTCTGCGGATCGAGGCCGTGCTTGGTCAGGTGACGCTTCAGCGTCTTGTACGATTTGCCGTCGATGAAGCTGACGAGACCATCGGGGCGGATCGACTTGCGGATCTGGGCGGGCGTCGGGCGCTCGACAGTCTCTTCGGCCGAGGTCGACGGACCGGACCCGATGGAATTCAGCGCCTCGTGGATGCTCGCGATCAGCGACAGCAGTTCGGCCGACGGCAGGGAGTTGTTGGAGACGTAGGCCGCGACGACGTCCACGGTCCGTTCGATGTAGTGCAATTGGGATGTCGGCGTAGCTTCAGACATTCTCTCTTTCCCTGGCTTGGAAGCCTGATGTGGTCCCCTCTTACTGCGAGTTAAGACAGTCTGGGAAAAAGGCAAGGTGATCCATACAATTCCTCGCGAGCGATTGAAAGTTTAGGTATGCATCAACCGGCCACGCTTACAGGTTGGGGTTGCATTATCGGCATTACGGCGACACTTCCCGGGCGATTTATCGAGGTCTGACCTGCGAATGTTTCGGCGATCGCGCGGCCGGGTTTTCGTTGGCGGGAGAGACCGTTACACCCGAGTTCAGAGGGCGCCTGAAATGATCTTGGGCCGTGGCTCATCGGCTTTGCGATGAAATCGCGCAATGTTTGTGCAGAACCGTAAAATTCGCATCGGTCCCCGCGTCATTTGGCGGGGCGCCTTGCGGCGCGCCGAACCGGCCTCAGGCGAAGGACTTGCGCGGATCGAAGGCGTCGCGCACCGCCTCGCCGGCGAAGACGAGCAGGCTCAGCATCACGGCGATCACCAGGAAGCCGGTGAGCCCGAGCCACGGCGCCGTCAGGTTGTCCTTGCCTTGGGCGAGGAGTTCTCCGAGCGAGGGCGAGCCGGGCGGCAGGCCGAAGCCCAGGAAGTCCAGGGAGGTCAGCGTAGTGATCGAGCCGTTCAGGATGAACGGCAGGAAGGTCAACGTCGCCACCATGGCGTTCGGCAGCAGGTGAACGGTCATGATGCGCAGGTTCGACAGGCCCAGCGCGCGCGCGGCCCGGACGTACTCGAAGTTCCGCGCCCGCAGGAATTCGGCGCGCACGACGCTCACCAGCGCCACCCAGGAGAACAGCAGCATGATCCCGAGCAGCACGAAGAAGCCGGGCGCGATGAAGGCCGAGATGATGATGATCAGGTAGAGGGTCGGGATGCCACCCCAGACCTCGATGAAGCGCTGGAAGGCGAGATCGACCCAGCCGCCGAAATAACCCTGCACCGCCCCGGCCACCACGCCGATCGCCGACGAGACTGCGGCCAGGATCAGCCCGAACAGCACCGAGATGCGGAAGCCGTAGATCACCCGCGCCAACACGTCCCGGGTCGTGTTGTCGGTACCGAGCCAGTGCCAGGGGATGTCGGCGCAGGTGGCGCCGCCGAGCTTCTCGGCCACCGGCTTGCACTGCGCGTCCGAGAGCGTCCAGGTCGGCGGCGACGGCGAGGGCGTCGGCAGGTCCTCGTTGATCGTGTCGTAGGAGAACCGGATCGGCGGCCAGATCGCCCAGCCGTGCTCCGCGATCTCCCTGCGGATCTCGGGCGACCGGAAATCCGTCACCGCCAGGAAGCCGCCGAACTTCTCCTCCGGGTAGTCGACCAGCACCGGGACCAGCCATTCCCCCTTGTAGGACAGGACGATCGGGCGATCGTTGGCGAGGAACTCCGCGAACAGGCTGAGGCCGAACAGCGTGGCGAAGATCAGGAACGACCAATAGCCGAGCCGGTTGCGGCGGAAATTGTCGAGCCGGCGCCGGCTGAGCGGCGAGAGTCCGCGGCGGTTCGCCGGGGCGGGCGGCGGGGGTGCGCCCTCGTCCGGACGCAGGACGACCGGCTGGGCGCCGGGCATCGGCACGGGAACGACCTCGCTGTCGCCGGGGCGCGCGATCTCGTTCATGACCGCCACCCTGGAAGGACCAGACCGCCGCCCTCCTCCGCAGGGGAGGAGACCGCGCGCCGCGGGGGGAGAGGGAAGGTCGCGGATGCGCAAACGATCTCGGTGAGACCCGAGGCCAAGACAATCAGCCGTCGAGGCGGGTCGCGATGCCGTCGATCTCGTTCGGGCGGACGCCGCCGGTGCGCTCCATCCAGCGGCGCAGCAGGCGGACGTTGCGGCGGTTGGCCTTGAAGGCGGCGTCGAACAGGTCGCCCGCCAGCGGCACCGCGCCGACCAGCCCGTCGAAGGCGACGTTCAGCCCCATCCGGGCCAGCAGCCAGCGCGGCGCCCCGAGACGCTTGGCCTCGTAGACGATGAAGGACGAGATCACCATGCCGGCCACATCGCCGATCACCGGCACGAGGCCGATCAGCGCGTCGAACCCGACCCGCCGGTTGAGGCCCGGGATGAGGAAGGCCGTGTCCATGAGGTGGGCCAGCGTCTCCAGCCGGGCGAGGCTCGCCTCGCGGCTGAGATCCGCCGACAGGAACGGTGGCCTGCCGCCGATGAAGGTCTCGCCGCCGGGAACAGTCTCGGCGCGGTCGAAGCGCCAAGTCCTGGCGGTCTGCCGGGGAGCCTGGGTGAAGTCCATCGCGGGGGTCCGTGGGGAGGCCATTCTCCCCAACGATGTGACCCCCCGGCCGGATCCCCACAAGGAACGCCCGCGCGACCATCACGCCGCACCCCCGGCAAGGCCGCTCATCCGGTCGAGCGCCGTGTCGAGGGTGGCGTCGTCCTTGGCGAAGCACAGGCGGACGAGGTTTCGCACGGAGGCGTCCGGGTAGAACGCGCTCACCGGGATCGCCGCGACGCCGTGGCGGGTGACGAGCGCCTCGCAGAAGGCCACGTCGTCGGCGTGGCCGAGGCCCGCGATGTCGATGTTGAGGAACCATGTGGCCTGGGCGGGCAGCACGCGGAAGCCGAGGTCGCGCAGGCCCCCGGCCAGCCGGTCGCGAGAGCCGGCATAGCCCGCCCGCATGGCATCGAACCACGCGCCGGGCTTGGCAAGGCCATACGCGACCGCGTCCTGAAGGTTGGGCGGCGTCGTGAAGGTGAGAAACTGGTGCGCCTTGGCCAGCCCCTGCATCAGCCGGGCATCGGCCATCACGAAGCCGACCTTCCAGCCGGTGAGCGAGAAGATCTTGCCTGCCGAGCCGATCTTGACCGTCCGCTCGCGCATCCCGGGCAGAGCCATCAGCGGCAGGTGTCGGGCTCCGTCGAAGACCACGTGCTCCCAGACCTCGTCGCAGATGGCGGTGACGTCGAAGCGCGTGCAATAGCGGGCGAGCAGGGCGAGATCGTCCCGGTCGAACAAAGTCGCGCTCGGATTGAGCGGGTTGTTCAGCACCAGGACCTTCGTGCGGGCCCCGAAGGCCTCCGCCAGCGCCCCCTCGTCGAGGCGGAAGGCCGGCGGCTGCAGGGCGACGACCCGCGGAACGCCGCCCGCCCGGCGCACCAGCGGCAAATAGGCGTCGTACATCGGGGCGAACAGCACGACCTCGTCGCCCGGCTCGATCAGGGCCAGCAGCGCGCCCGCGAGCGCCTCGGTGGCCCCGGAGGTCACCATCACCTCGGTCTCGGGGTCGAGAACGAGCCCCTGGTGCTCTGCGTAATGGGCGGCCACCGCCGCGCGCAGGACCGGGAGCCCCATCATCGGCGGGTACTGGTTCCAGCCGTCGACCAGCGCCCGGGCGCCGCGCTCGCGCAGGTCGGCCGGGCCCGGATCGTCGGGAAAACCCTGGCCGAGATTGATTGCGCCGTGGTCGCGGGCGAGCCGCGACATCGTCTCGAACACCGTGGTCGGCAGGGCCGCGAAGACCGGGTTCATGCGGGGCGGGACGCCGCTTCGGGCGCAGCGGGAGACCGGAACATGCCGGGCCTGTAGCACGCGGGCGGCGTTCTGCGGAATGTGCGGGCCCGCACAGACCCACCCGTCTTGGTTGAATTGCAGTGTGACGAATGTTGACTTTCATCACTCGTATCGTAGGTATCGATCACGGCTGGAGCGGCGCTCTCGTCATCGGGGCTTCGCCCCCTCGCCCCGGCAGCGGGGTGTGCCGCTCCGGTCCCCGTTTGGGACCACCGATCTCCGGATCAGTGGTCCTTTCGGCGTTTCCGCGGCCGGCACTCCGCTACCGATAGGGACCACGGAACCGACGATGCGGACGACGCGCTGCCTTCTCCTTGCCCTGCTGATCACCGGCCTCGGGCTCGCCCTGCGGCGAAGCGTGCCGGTCGCGCCCGTGGACGCGCCATTCTGCGCGGTGCTGAAGGCCTATGCGACACCGGCGACGGCACTGGATGGTTCGGCCGGGGAACCCAGCAACACGGCTGAAACCTCGTCGCCCTAGTGACGGCGCATTGACCGGGCATCGATCGGCCGCCCGTGCATCGAACATGTCGCAGCGGTCAGGACCGTCCGGGCTCCGTACAGCCGCGTTAGCGTACGCTCCCGGATGAGTCCGTCGGAGCCGCCGTAGCGCGGCGCGGCCGGGACGTCCCGGCGCCCGCGCCGCGGCAAGGACATGCGCCATGGGGGCGTGGACAGCGAGGGATAGGGTGCCATCGGTCGCGCAGGCGTCCGGCATGTGCTCTAGTCAGGCATGAACGAGAGTTCACCGATCCGCACCGATACGGCGCGCGCCTACCAGCCCGGCGAGGCGCCCGCGCGCGACGGCCGGTCGCGGCGGCGCTTCCGGCCGATCCGCTGGCTCGTGATCCTCGTCCTCCTGGCGGGCGCCGGGGCGATCGGCCAGCGGTGGTACGAGGCGCGCACCGACAAGGCGGGCGAGCCGGCCGCCGCGCACAAGAGCGGCGGCCGCGGCGGCCGGCATGGCGGCGCGGACATGGCGCAGGCGGTGGGCGTCGCGGGGGTCACCGCCGGCGACATGCCTGTTGTGCTCCAGGGTCTCGGCACGGTGACGCCGCTCGCCACCGTGACGGTGAAGTCGCAGATCAGCGGCTATCTCACCCAGGTGAAGTTCCGCGAGGGTCAGGCCGTGAAGGCGGGTGACGAACTCGCCCAGATCGATTCCAGGCCCTACGAGGCGCTGCTCGCCCAGTACCAGGGGCAGCTCGCCCGCGACCAGGCCCTGCTGCAGAACGCGAAACTCGACCTGCAGCGCTACCAGACGCTCAACCGGCAGGACTCGATCTCGAAGCAGAACGTCGACACGCAGGCCGCCCTGGTGAAGCAGAACGAGGGCACGGTCGCGGCCGACCAGGCACTGGTCGACCAGCAGAAGCTCAACATCGCCTACACGCACATCACGGCGCCCGTGGACGGGCGGGTCGGCCTGCGGCAGGTCGATCAGGGCAATTACATCTCGGCCGCCTCCACGGCGATCGTGGTGGTGACCCAGCTCCACCCGATCTCGGTGATCTTCGCCCTGCCGGAGGACGACGTGGCGCGGGTGATGCGCCGGGTGCGGGCCGGCGCAAAGCTCGTCGTACGCGCCTACGACCGCGGCGACGCCCACGAGATCGCGGTCGGCCAGCTCGACACGGTCGACAACCAGATCGACACGACCACCGGCACGGTGAAGCTGCGCGCCCTGTTCGACAACGGCGACGAGGAGTTGTTCCCGAACCAGTTCGTCAACGCCAAGCTCACCGTCGACACGGTGCGGGGCGCGACGCTGGTGCCGAATTCCGGCCTGCTCCAGGGCACGCCCGGCACCTACGTCTACCTGATGGACGGGGACAAGAAGGTCACGGTCCGGCCGATCAAGACCGGCGAGACCGACGGGACCAACACGGTCGTGGTCTCCGGCCTGAACCCGGGCGACCGTGTCGTCACCGACGGCACCGACCGGTTGAAGGACGGCGCCGAGGTCCGGATCACGGAGGGCGCACAGGCGGCCGCCGGGACCGGCGGGGTCACCGGAGCGGATGAGAAGCCCGGTGCGAAGCCGGCTTCCGGGACGGATGCGGCGGCCGATCCCGGCCATCCGGCGGCCCCGGAGGGCGGCCGCCGGCACGGGCGCCGGCAGCAGCCGTGAGTCGGGCCTTGGCGCGCGTATCCCGCCTCTCGCCCTCTCCCCACTGCAAGAGCAGGTTCCCTGCGCCGCAGGGGGAGAGAGGGGCTGCGCGACGCGCCAGTCACCGGCGCGCGTCGCAGCATCCGCGGCACCGTCGCGCCCTCCTGGCGAAACGGCGTCCCGACCCGGCCTCCGCTGACGCACGGGCCATCCTCCCAGGCATGGGCGACCGATCCCATACCTCTCTCGACGAGGCGCGGGTCCCCGCTCGCGCTCGGGAGAGGGGGCGGGCTGCGTCCTGCGCGAGCCGATATGTAACCATCATAGCCCGCACGGGGGGAAGGGCCGCGGCGGTGCGCCTTCCATGAACCCGTCGCGCCTGTTCATCCTGCGCCCGGTGGCGACGACGCTGCTGATGCTGGCGATCCTGATCGTCGGCGGCGTGTCGTACCTGAACCTGCCGGTGTCGGCGCTGCCGGCCGTCGATTACCCGACGATCCAGGTCCAGACCTTCTATCCGGGCGCGAGCCCCGAGGTGATGACCTCCTCGGTCACGGCCCCCCTGGAAAGGCAGTTCGGGCAGCTCGCCAACCTCAACCAGATGACCTCGCAATCCTCCGCGGGAGCCTCGGTCATCACGCTGCAGTTCAGCCTGGACCTGTCCCTCGACGTGGCCGAGCAGCAGGTCCAGGCCGCGATCAACGCCGCCGGGAACCTGCTCCCGTCGGACCTGCCGGCACCCCCGATCTACGCCAAGGTCAACCCGGCCGACGCGCCGGTCCTGACGCTCGCCCTGACCTCGAAAACCCTGCCGCTGACCCAGGTCCGGGATCTGGCGGAGTCGCGATTGGCGCAAAAGATCAGTCAGGTGGCCGGCGTCGGCCTGGTGAGCATCTCGGGCGGGCAGCGCCCGGCCGTGCGGGTGCGGTTCAACGCCCGGGCGCTGGCCGCCTACGGGCTGAACATCGACGACCTGCGCACGACCATCACCAACCTCAACGTCAACACGCCCAAGGGCACGATCGACGGCCCGAAGCAGTCCTACGCGATCAACGCCAACGACCAGATCCGCGACCCGAAGGCCTACGACGCGGCGATCATCGCCTACCGCAACGGCGCCCCGGTGATACTCTCGGAGGTGGCCGACGTGGTCGAGGGGCCGGAGAACACCAAGCTCGGCGCCTGGGCCGACGAGACCCCAGCCGTCATCCTCAACATCCAGCGCCAGCCCGGCGCCAACGTCATCGCCACGGTCGACAAGATCAAGGCGCTGCTGCCGCAGATGCAGGCGAGCCTGCCCGCCGCGGTGGCGGTGGCGCCGCTCACCGACCGCACCACCACGATCCGCGCCTCCGTGGAGGACGTGCAGTTCGAGCTGGGGCTCGCCATCGCCCTCGTGGTCCTGGTGATCTTCCTGTTCCTGCGCAGCCTGTCGGCGACCCTGATCCCGAGCCTGTCGGTGCCCCTGTCGCTGATCGGCGCCCTGTCGGTGATGGACCTCTATGGCTTCTCCCTCGACAACCTGTCGCTGATGGCGCTCACCATCGCCACCGGCTTCGTGGTCGACGACGCCATCGTGGTGATCGAGAACATCGCCCGCCACGTGGAGGCCGGCGATTCGCCGCTCGAGGCGGCGCTCAAGGGCTCCCGCGAGATCGGCTTCACCATCATCTCGCTCACCGTCTCGCTGATCGCGGTGCTGATCCCGCTGCTGTTCATGGGCGACGTGGTCGGACGCCTGTTCCATGAATTCGCCATCACGCTCGCGGCGACCATCATAATCTCCGCGGTGGTCTCGCTGACCCTGGTGCCGATGCTGTGCGCGCGGCTCCTGAAGCACGCGCCCGAGACCCAGCTCCGCCGCCGGGAGGGCATGCTCTCGCGCCTCGGCCGGCGCGCCATCGACGGCACCATCGCATCCTACGGCCGCTCCCTGCGGGTGGTGCTGGACCATCAGGTCCTGACCCTGCTGGTCGCGCTGGGAACGCTGGCGCTCACCGTCTACCTGTTCGTGATCATCCCCAAGGGCTTCTTCCCGGTGCAGGATACCGGCGTGATCCAGGGCATCACGCAGGGGGACCAGTCGGTCTCCTACGCGGCCATGGCCGAGCGCCAGCAGCGGATGGCGGCGATCATCCTCAAGGATCCAGACGTCGCGAGCCTGTCCTCGTTCATCGGGGTCGACGGCCAGAACGTCACGCTCAATTCCGGCCGGATGCTGATCAACCTCAAGCCGCAGGACGAACGCACGGCCTCGGCGAGCGCGATCATCCGGCGGATCACGGCGGCGACGGCGGGGGAACCCGGCATGCGTCTCTACATGCAGCCGGTCCAGGACCTGACCATCGACACCGCGGTCTCGGCGACCCAGTACCAGGTCATCCTGGAGAGCCCGAACCTCGGCGACTTCGAGACCTGGGTGCCGCGCTTCACCGAAGCGCTGGCGCGGTCCCCCGTGGTGGCCGATGTGGCCAGCGACCACCAGGGCCAGGGCCTGGCCGCCTACGTCACCATCGACCGTCCGACCGCCGGCCGCTACGGCATCACCCCGGCGACCATCGACAACGCACTCTACGACGCCTTCGGCCAGCGCATCATCTCGACGATCTTCACCCAGTCCAACCAGTACCGGGTGATCCTGGAGGCCGACCCGACCCTGCACACGACCCTGCGCAGCCTCGAGACGATCTACCTGCCCTCCTCCACCGCGACCAACGGGCAGGTGCCGCTCTCCGCGGTGGCGCGGATCAGCGAGCGTCGGGCGCCCCTGCTGATCTCGCATCTCGGCCAGTTCCCGGCGACCACCGTGTCGTTCAACCTCGCACCCGGCGCGGCCCTCGGGCAGGCCGTGGAGGCGATCGACCGGGTCAAGGCCGAGATCGGCCTGCCGGCCTCGTTCCGGGTGGTGCCGCAGGGCTCGGTCTTCGCCTTCCAGTCGGCGCTCGGCAACGAGCTGTTCCTGGTCATGGCGGCGATCGTCACGGTCTACATCGTGCTCGGCGTGCTCTACGAGAGCTTCATCCACCCGATCACCATCCTGTCGACCCTGCCCTCGGCGGGGATCGGGGCGCTCGCCGGCCTGATGCTGTTCGGGCTCTCCCTCGACATCATCGCGGTGATCGGCATCGTGCTGCTGATCGGCATCGTGAAGAAGAACGCGATCATGATGATCGACTTCGCGCTCCAGGCGGAGCGCGAGGACGGGCTGCCGCCCCGGGAGGCGATCTTCCAGGCCTGCCTGCTGCGCTTCAGGCCGATCCTGATGACGACGCTGGCCGCCCTGTTCGCCGCGGTGCCGCTGATCCTCGGCAGCGGCGTCGGCTCGGAGCTGCGCCAGCCGCTCGGCATCTGCATCGCGGGCGGCCTGATCGTCAGCCAGGTGCTGACCCTGTTCACGACCCCGGTGATCTATCTGGCGTTCGACCGCCTGGAGCGGCGCGTCATGGGGCGACGCGGGCTTGAGGGCGGGGAGGTGATACCGTGACGGGGCGGGACGAGTCCGCCGCATGCCCTCCTCCCTCTGCGGGGGAGGGTGGCCCGCGAAGCGGGTCGGGAGAGGGGAGTGCCGTCTCCGGACGAGGCGTATCCCGGGATGACGGGCGCCGCTTCGAAGCGATCTCAGCCCGCCTGCGCAGCTTCGCGAAAGGCCAGCGCCGCGAGCGGACCAAAGCGGAGGATCTTTTCTGGCAGCAGGTGCGCGCCGGGCGCTTTCATGGGCTTAAGTTCAGGCGGCAAGTTCCGATTCCGCCTTACATCGCCGATTTTCTCTGTGCCTCCGCGCGCCTGATCGTCGAGCTGGACGGCGAACCGCACGCAATCAATGGCCGCCGCGATGCGAAGCGCGATGCTTGGTTGAAGAGCCAGGGGTTCACCGTCCTGAGATTCCCGAACGACCTCGTCCTGAGCAATCTCGGCGCCGTGCTCGAAGCGGTGGGCAAGGCCGTCGCGGTGCGGCAAGGTCATGACCTGTCCGGCACCGGCGCTCCCCTCTCCCGACCCCTGCTGACGCAGGGGCCTCCCTCCCCCGCAGAGGGGGGAGGGCGGGCGCTCGTGCTTGAATCCGGGAGTCTCCTCCCGTGAACATCTCCGAGCCGTTCATCCGCCGGCCGGTGGCGACGACGCTGCTCACCATCGGGGTGCTGCTCGCCGGCCTGTTCGCGTTCCTGAAGCTGCCGGTGGCGCCGCTGCCGCAGATCGACTTCCCCGTCATCCTGGTCCAGGCGCAGATGGCCGGCGCCTCGCCCGAGACCATGGCGACCACCGTGGCGGCGCCTCTGGAGCGGCGGCTCGGCGCCATCGCGGACGTCAACGAGATGACCTCCACGAACGCGCTCGGCTCCACCCGGATCGTGCTGCTGTTCGGCCTGAACCGCGACATCGACGGGGCGGCCCGCGACGTCCAGGCGGCGATCAACGCGGCGCGTGCCGACCTGCCGGCCTCGCTCCGGCAGAACCCGACGTACCGCAAGTTCAACCCCGCCGACACGCCGATCATCATCCTCGGGATGACCTCGGATACGCTCACCCGGGGCCAGGTCTACGACTCGGCCGCCACCGTGGTGCAGCAGAAGCTGTCGCAGCTCCCGGGCGTCGGCAACGTCGATATCGGCGGCTCGTCCCTGCCGGCGGTGCGGGTCGAGCTCGATCCCACCGCGCTGTTCAACTACGGCATCGGCCTGGAGGGCATCCGGGCGGCTCTGGCCTCGGCCAACGCCAACTCGCCCAAGGGCGAGATCGATGCCGGCGAGCGCCGCTACCAGCTCTACGCCAACGACCAGGGCCGCAAGGCCGACGATTACCGCGACATCATCGTGGCCTACCGGAACGGCGCCGCGGTGAAGCTCACGGATGTGGGCCAAGTGCTCGACGGGGTCGAGGACAAGCGCAACCTCGGCATCGTCAACGGCAAGCCCGGGGTGCTGCTGTTCGTCTACAAGCAGCCCGGCGCCAACGTGGTCGAGACCATCAACGCCGTGAAGGAGGCGCTGCCGCAGATCACCGCGGCGCTGCCGGGCGGCATCGACATCAAGCTCACGGGCGACCGCAGCGCCACGATCCGCGCCTCGCTGGCCGCCACCGAGGAGACGCTGATCGTGGCCGTCAGCCTCGTCATCCTGGTGGTGTTCGGCTTCCTGCGCTCCGGGCGGGCCACTTT
Source organism: Methylobacterium sp. NEAU K (assembly GCF_030700285.1). Classification (GTDB taxonomy): domain Bacteria; phylum Pseudomonadota; class Alphaproteobacteria; order Rhizobiales; family Beijerinckiaceae; genus Methylobacterium. The sequence goes on from NZ_JAUYZJ010000010.1 coordinate 79,175, forward strand.
GATCCCGGCGGTCGCCGTGCCGATCTCGATCATCGGCACATTCTCGGCGATGTACCTGCTCGGCTACTCGCTCAACATCCTGTCGCTCACTGCGCTGATCATCGGCACGGGCTTCGTGGTCGACGATGCCATCGTGGTGCTGGAGAACGTTCAGCGCCACATCGAGTCGGGCAAGCCCCGGCTGGAGGCGGCGCTGATCGGCGCCCGGGAGGTCGGCTTCACGGTGATCTCGATGAGCCTGTCGCTCATCGCGGTGTTCCTGCCGATCCTGCTGATGGGCGGCCTCGTCGGTCGCATCTTCCAGGAATTCTCGGTCACGCTGTCGCTGTCGATCCTGATCTCCCTGGTGCTGTCGCTCACGACCACACCGATGATGTGCGCACGGCTGCTGCGGGCCGAGGGTCACGCACGAGCGGCGGGACACCGGCCGAACCTGCTGATCCGGATGCTGGAGGGCGGTTTCTCCCGGCTGCTCGACGCCTACGCGCGGACGCTCTCCGTGGCGCTGGCCCATCCGCGCCTCGTGCTCCTGAGCCTGCTCGCCACCGTGGGGCTCAACGTCTACCTCTACGTCATCGTCCCGAAGGGCTTCTTTCCCGAGCAGGATACCGGTCAGATGATGGGCGGCATCCAGGCCGACCAGCGCATCTCGTTCCAGTCCATGGAGGCCAAGCTCAAGCAGGCGACCGCGATCGTCGGGGCGGACCCGGCGGTGGAGAGCGTCGTCGGATTCACGGGGGGCCGCGGCACCAACTCGGCCAACGTGTTCGTCGGCCTGAAGCCGCTCACCGAGCGGGCGCCGATCTCCGCCGTGATGGCGCGGCTCCGGCCGAAGCTCGCGCAGGTGGCCGGCGCGCGCCTCTACGTGTTCCCGCGCCAGGACCTGCAGATGGGCGGCCGCCAGAGCTTCGCCCAGTACCAGTACACCCTCCAGGGCGACACCGCCGAGGAGCTGTTCGCCGCCGCACCGAAGCTGCTGGCCGCCCTCCAGAAGGACCCGACCTTCGCAGACGTCACCTCGGACCAGCAGGAGGGCGGGCTGGAGAGCCGCGTGGTGATCGACCGGGCCACGGCCTTCCGGTACGGGATCACCCCGAACAAGATCGACAACACCCTCTACGACGCCTTCGGCCAGCGCCAAGTCTCGACCATCTACAACCCCCTGAACCAGTACCACGTCGTGATGGAGATCGCCCCGCGCTACCTGGAATCGCCGGAGACCCTGAAGCAGATCTACGTTTCGACCTCCGGCGGCAACGCGCCCGGCTCGGCCATCACCAACGCGGTGGCCGGCACCGTGGCAGCGGGCGGGAGCGTCAACACCAACCCGGCCACCGGCACCAGCAGCCCGGGCAGCGGCGTCTCCGTCACGACCTCCACGGGCGCCGCCGCTGGAACGGGCGCGGTCGGCAGCAGCGCGGGCAGCACCGTCGCGGCGGCCTCCGCCAGCACGGCCGACACGGCCTCGAACGCCGCCGCCATCGCGTCGGACTCGGCTCGCAATGCCTCGGCCAACGCCATCGCGGCGAGCAAGGGCGGTGCCTCCTCGAGCGCGCCGGTCTCCGCCGCCAAGGAGACCATGATCCCGCTCTCGGCCTTCGCGCGGATCGAGCCTGGGAGCGCCCCCGTGCAGGTGAGTCACCAGGGCCTGTTCGTGGCCACCACGATCTCGTTCAACCTCGCGCCGGGCAGGAGCCTGTCGGATGCCACCGAGGCGATCGACCGGGCCATGTCCTCCCTGCGCCTCCCGGCCACGATCCACGGCGAGTATGCCGGCGCGGCCAAGAACTACGTCGCCTCGGCCTCGCGCCAGCCGCTCCTGATCCTCGCCGCGATCCTGGCGGTCTACGCGGTGCTCGGCATCCTGTACGAGAGCTTTGTGCACCCGCTCACGATCCTCTCGACCCTGCCCTCGGCCGGCGTCGGCGCGGTGCTGGCCCTGCTGGTGACCGGCACCGAATTCACCATCATCGCGCTGATCGCGGTGTTCCTGCTCATCGGCATCGTGAAGAAGAACGCGATCATGATGATCGACGTGGCGCTGGACGCCGAGCGGACCCGGGGCGCGAATCCCGTGGACGCGATCCGCGAGGCCTGTCTCCTGCGCTTCCGGCCGATCATGATGACGACGCTGGCGGCGATGCTCGGCGCCGTCCCGCTGATCCTGACCAGCGGCGAGGGCGCCGAGCTGCGCCGGCCGCTGGGGATCGCCATCGTGGGCGGCCTGATCGTGAGCCAGATCCTGACCCTCTACACCACCCCCGTCGTCTACCTCACCCTCGATCGCCTCCGGCACCGGGTGCTCGCCCGCCGCAGGGGCGCCGGGCGAGGTGGAGCAGCGGCGCTGCCGGCCGGAGAGTGATGCGTCCGTTTTCACGTGAAACATCGGCGGCGCCCTTGCGCGCGCCTGTCCCTCCGCGCCGCGCGGGCTACGAGGCAGACACATCATCGACGGATGAGAGCGGGGGAACCTGCGCGTTCCCTCCCCCTGCGGAGGCGGGTGGCCCGCGTAACGGGTCGGGCGAGGGGCAGCGCGACCGTTCCGGACCTGAAGCCCGTCGCGACCTTTCCGGCAACGGCGCTCCCCGCGCCCGGCGGATGCAGGGGCCACCCTCCCCCGCCCAGGGGAGCGGAAACATGCGCTTGCGACGACACCGCGTCCTCCTGTTCCTCCCCCTCTCGGCTGCCCTGGCGGGCTGCGTGGTCGGTCCCGACTATGCCCGGCCCTCCGTCGAGACGCCGCTGGCCTACAAGCAGGGGGGCGCCAGGGAGGACAGCCCGGCCGTCGTCGCGGCGCGGAAGAAGGGCTGGCGCGAGGCAAGGCCCAGCGACGCGGTGGAGCGCGGCGACTGGTGGCGGGTGTTCAAGGATCCGACCCTCGACCGCCTGATCCGGCTCGTCGACGTCGACAACCAATCCCTGCGGCAGGCGGTGGCGAACTACCGGCAGGCCCGGGCCCTGGTCGCCTCGGCCCAGGCCGCCCTGTATCCGACGGTGATCGGGGCCCCGAGCATCACCCGGGCGCGCAGCGGCGGCTCCGAGCGCACCAGCGTGTCGCTCCTCGGCCAGGCGAGCTGGGAACTCGACCTGTTCGGCGGCACGCGCCGGACGATCGAGAGCGAGGCGGCTCTGGCCCAATCCGACGCGGCCACCCTCGCGCTGACACGCCTCACCATCCAGGCGGAGGTCGCCGCCGACTACCTGACCGTCCGCTACGCCGATTCGCTCCAGAAGGTGCTCGACGAGAACGTCGGGAACTTCAAGAAGACCCTGGCGATCACCGAGAACCAGTACGCCGCGGGCGTGGCGGCCCGCTCCGACGTGATCACGGCGCAGACCCAGGTCCAGACGATCGAGGCGCAAGCCATCGCGGTGCGCCTGACCCGCGTGCAATACCTCAACGCCATCGCCACCCTGATCGGGCGCCCGCCCTCGGAAGTGTCGATCCCGGTGGCGGGCATTCCCCGCAACCCGCCGGGCGTGCCGGTGGGAATCCCGTCGGATCTGCTGGAGCGGCGGCCGGACGTAGCCCAGGCCGAGCGCCTCGTGCAGGCCCAGAGCGAGCGCATCGGCGTGGCGGTGGCGGCCTTCTACCCCACCGTGACGATCTCGGCCCAGGGCGGACTCTCAGGGCTCACCCGCAACGGGCTTCTCTCGGCCGCTAACCAGGTCTGGTCGGTGACGGCCGCGGGGAGCGAGGTCCTGTTCGACGGCGGTGCTCGCACGGCGGCCCTGCGCTCGGCGGAGGCCGGGTACGATGCGGCGGTGGCCAATTACCGGCAGGTGGTGCTCGCCGCCTTCGCGGAGGCGGAGAACCAGATGGCCGCTTTGCGCATCCTCGGGCAGCAGCAGGTGGCCCAGGACACGGCGGTCGACCTGTCGCGCAAGGCCGTGGAGATCACCCTGAACGAATACCGGGCCGGCACGCAGAACTTTACCACGGTGGTGACCGCGCAAGGGTTGCTCGTGACCAACGAGGTCAACGCGCTCCAGGTCCGGCTCAGCCGCTTCACTGCGGCCGTCACGCTGATCCGGGCGCTGGGCGGCGGCTGGGACGTGCGGTCCCTGCCAAGCGATGCCGAGCTGAAGGGTCCGAGCCTGCCGATCGACCGGGGCGGCCAGGCGGTGCGCGCGGACGAGTAGTGTTTTGCAACGTAGCGGCGTCCGATCTCCTCCTCCATCCTGAGGTGCCGGGCGATCGCAGATCGCTCGGCCGCGAAGGAGCCCTGCTTCGAGGCCCGCCGACGCGGACACCTCAGGATGGGTGCGCGCGTTGGACGACCGGCCCCCTGACGCCTCAATGCGCGCCGGCATGCCCCGGACAGGGCTGAACCTCGACCGTGACGTGGCTCAGCCCACGCACGCCCGCGAGCCGCGCCTTGTAATGTGCGGGCGGCTGCGGGGCGTCGCTCACGAGGGCGATCACCGCGGCGCGATGGCCCGGCCCGACCTGCCAGAGATGCAGGTCGCTCACCCGGTCGCCGTCTTTCTCCAGGCGGGCGCGGATCTCCGCGGTGGCGGCCGGCGAGGGCCGCGCATCGAGGAGCACGAGGCCTGCCGTGCGCAGGAGGCTCCAGGACCACGCCAGGATCACCACCGTGCCGACCAAGCCCATGGCCGGGTCCAGCCAGGCGAGGCCGAGATAGCGCCCGCCGAGCAGCGCGGCGATCGCCAGGACCGAGGTCAGCGCATCCGCCAGCACGTGCAGGTAGGCGGCGCGGAAGTTGGTGTCGTGGCCGCCATGACCGCCATGCCCACCGTGACCGTGGCCACCGTGCGCGTGACCGCGACGGCCGTGGTCGTCGTGGTCGTCGTGGTCGTCGTGCAGGAGCCAGACACTGGCGAGGTTCACGGCCAGTCCCAGGACGGCGATCGGGATCGCCGGCCCGAACCCGATCGGCGTCGGGTGGAGCAGCCGGTCGAGGCTCTCGGCGCCGATCAGCAGCGCGATCAGGCCGAGGATGATCGCGCTGGCGAAGGCCGCGAGATCTCCGAACTTGCCGGTGCCGAAGCTGAAGCGGGGATCGTCCGCGTGCCGCCGGGCGAAGCGGTAGGACAGGGCCGCGATGCCGAGCGCCGCCGCGTGGGTCGACATGTGCCAGCCGTCCGCCACGAGGGCCATGGAGCCCAGCCACGTGCCGCCCGCGATCTCGGCGACCATCGTGGCGGCGGTGAGGACGACCACCGCCCAGGTCCGGCGCGCGTGCCGGTCGTGCCGGTCTCCCAGGAAGGTGTGGCCGTGGGTCCAGGGTTCGAGGGAATGGGTATGCACGTGATCCTCCGCGACCGTAAGGTCGGTGCCTCATAGACCATGCGCGCCGGAACGGGCCTCGTCGCGGGTGGGTTGTCACGCCGATTTGCTGCGCCGCAGCTGGACAGGAGTCAGAGATGGCCGAGCAGATGACCGCCCTCAAGGACGACGCGGCCAGCGGCACCGAGCCGGCGCCTCCCTGCACGCTGGTGATCTTCGGGGCGGGCGGCGACCTGACCAAGCGCCTGCTGATGCCCTCGCTCTACAATCTTGCGGGGGCGGGGCTGCTGCCGGAGGGTTTCTCGATCCTGGGCGTCGACCATTCCGACGGCACCGACGACTCCCTGCGCGACACCCTCACGAACACCATGGAGGCGTTCAGCAAGGACCCGACCTCGGAGTTCCACGCCGACCATATCGACCCGACGAGCTGGGGCTTCGTGCGCGACCGGCTGCACTACCTCAAGGGTGATTTCGAGAAGCCCGAGACTTTTTCCGCGATCAAGGACAGGGTGACGGGCAGCGCGGTGTTCTACTGCGCGGTGGCGGCGCGCTTCTTCGGGACGATCGTGGACGGGCTCGGCCAGGCCGGCCTGCTCGAGCAGGAGAACGGCGACTTCCGTCGGGTCGTCATCGAGAAGCCGTTCGGCTCCGACCTCGCCTCGGCGCGGGAACTCAACGCCCGCATCCTGAAACAGGGCGACGAGAGCCAGTTCTACCGGATCGACCACTTCCTTGGGAAGGAGATGGTACAGTCGATCATGGCGTTCCGCTTCGCAAACGGCCTGCTGGAGCCGGTCTGGCGGCGGGAATACATCGACAGCGTCCAGATCACCGCGGCCGAGACTGTGGGCGTAGAGGAGCGCGGCGGATTCTACGAGCCGACCGGAGCCCTGAGGGACATGGTGCCGAACCACATGTTCCAGCTGCTCTGCATGGTCGCCATGGAGCCGCCGAACTCCTTCGACGCCGAGGCGGTGCGCTCCGAGAAGGCGAAGCTCGCCGAGGCCGTGCGGCCGATCCCCCCGGAGGACGCGGTGCGCGGCCAGTACACCGCCGGCACCTCGGAGGGCCGCGACGTGCCGGGCTATCGCGACGAGCCGCATGTCGCCAAGGATTCGGTCACGGAGACCTACGTCGCCCTGAAGCTCAACATCGAGAACTGGCGCTGGGCCGGCGTGCCGTTCTACATCCGCACCGGCAAGCGCATGACCGGGCGGCGCACCGAGATCGCGGTGCTGTTCAAGCCGGCGCCGTTCAAGATGTTCGAGGAGACGCCCACCACCGATCTCGGCCCGACCGTGATGCGGATCATGATCGACCCGGACCACGGGGTCGGCACAGAGTTCAACGTGAAGGTGCCGGGGCCGCAGATGAAGATCGGCCGGGTGAGCGCGGGGTTCCGCTACAAGGACTTCTTCGCCGACCAGCCGAATGTCGGCTACGAGACGCTGCTGTACGATTGCATGATCGGCGACGCGACGCTGTTCCAGCGGGCCGACAACATCGAGGCCGGCTGGGCCGCGGTCGACCCGTTGCTCAAGGGCTGGCCGCAGACCGACGTGGCGTTCTACCCGGCCGGCAGCGCTGGCCCCGCGGCGGCCGACGACCTCCTGGCCCGGGACGGCCGACACTGGCTCGGGCTCGACGGCCGGACGGATTGAGGATCAGCGCCCAGGGGGCTCGGCATCGATCGTTGAAAGTCCCGGATTCAAAAGGTCCGGGTCCTTTTGCGGGAGCAGGGCGGAACCCTGCTCCATCGGGCCCCGATACCCCGCCAAAGGGCATGCGCCTTTGGAAATCTCCGATTCTCACATTGAACCGGCCGGGATCCCGCCCGTTAGCGCCGCTTGAACGGCAACATCGCCGCTACGGCCAGCGCGTCGACCCGGTTGTTCAGTGGGTCGCTGGCATGACCTTTGACCCAATGCCACGCCACCTCGTGACGCTCGCGGGCGGCGTCGATCCGGCGCCAGAGGTCCTCGTTCTTCACGGGCTTCTTGTCGGCGGTGCGCCAGCCCCGGGCCTTCCAGTTGTGGATCCAGCTGGTGACGCCCTGGCGCAGGTACTGCGAGTCCGTGAACAGATCGACCTGGCAGGGACGCTTGAGCGCCTCCAGGGACTCGATCGCCGCCAGGATCTCCATGCGGTTGTTGGTGGTGAAGGCCTCGCCGCCCGAGAGTTCCTTCCGGGTGTCGCCGAAGATCAGGATCGCGCCCCAGCCCCCGGGCCCCGGATTGCCCGAGCAGGCCCCGTCCGTGTAGATCTTCACTCGGGACGGCTCGGCCACGGTCTCGGTCACGTCGGTGCTCATCCGATCCTCAGGCCTGCCGGCCGTAATCCCGCGCGTCCCGCGCCTGCCGGTGGAAGGTAAGCCGGCGATCGAATTCGCGCGGATCCTTCGGCTTCACCAGGGCACCCGGCGGCACGTTCAGCCAGTCGACCAGCCGGGTCAGCATGAAGCGCAAAGCCGCGCCCCGGCACAGGATCGGCAGCGCCGCGACCTCCGCGTGCTCCAGCGGCCGGACAGCTTCATAGCCGGCTATCAGAGCCGTGGCCATGTCGCGGTGGAAGGTGCCGTCCGGGCCGAAGCACCACGCGTTGAGGCACACCGCGAGGTCGTACGCGAAGGCGTCGGTGCAGGCGAAGTAGAAGTCGATCAGGCCCGAGAGCGCGTCTCCGATGAAGAACACGTTGTCGGTGAACAGGTCCGCGTGGATCACCCCGCCCGGCAGGCTGTCGGGCCAGGACGCCTCAAGGACCGCGAGGTCGGAGCGGGTGCGCTCCGCCAGCCCCGGCGAGACCGAATCGGCCTGCGCCTCGGCCTGCTCGAAGAGCGGGCGCCAGGAGGTCACCGAGAGGCTGTTGTCGCGCACCATCGCGAAATCGGCTCCGGCCCCGTGCAGCGCGGCCAGCGCCCGGCCGAGTTCCCGGCAATGCTCGACGCCGGGCGCCTTGACCGACACGCCCTCCAGGAAGCTGACGATCGCGGCGGGCCGCCCGCACAGTCGCCCGAGCGCGGTGCCGGCCCGGTCCCGCACCGGCTGCGGGCAGGCGAGCCCACGGGCGGAGAGATGCTCCATCAGCCCGATGAAGAACGGCAGGTCCCCCTCCCGCACCCGCTTCTCGTAGAGGGTCAGGATGTAGGAGCCCTGGGTGGTGTGCAGGAAGAAGTTCGAGTTCTCGACACCCTCGGCGATGCCCTTGAACGAGAGCAGGCTGCCGATCGCATAGGCGGACAGGAAGTCAGCGAGCGCCGCGTCGGATACCTCGGTGTAGACGGCCACGTGTTCGCGCTCTGGTTCGGACTGCTGCGTTCAAGGCTTCCGATGGGCCGCACGGCCATCGACGGCCCCGGTCTTTCGACCCACTCCCTCGTCCTGAGGGGCCCGTCTTGGTGGGCCGCGATGGACGGCTCCGAATCCCGCCGCGATCCCTTGAAGCCTCCTTCGAGGCCGCTTGCGCGGCTCCTCGGGATGAGGGGGCGGTTGGGACAAGCCCTCGGGGACGGATCCCCGGCGCGACCTACTCGGCCGCTTCGCTGCGCAGCTCCCGCGGCAGCGGGAACACCATGTCCTCGACCACCGTCGAGACCGTATCGACGATCACGTCGTAGCGGGCCGCGAAAGCCTCGATGATCTCCTCGACCAGCACCTCGGGGGCCGAGGCGCCGGCGGTGAGGCCGAGCTTGCGGATACCTTCGAAGGCCGGCCAGTCGATCTCCTCGGCGCGGAGCACGAGGCGGGTGATCGGGCAGCCGACCCGCTCGGCGACCTCGCGCAGGCGCTGCGAGTTCGAGGAGTTCGAGGAGCCGACCACGATCAGCGCGTCCACCAGCGGGGCCACCTGCTTCACCGCCTCCTGGCGATTGGTGGTGGCGTAGCAGATGTCGTCCTTGTGGGGCCCGGTGATGTTCGGGAATTTCTTCTTGAGCGCCTCGACGATGTGGCGGGTGTCGTCCACCGACAGGGTCGTCTGGGTCACCCAGGCGAGGTTGTCGGGATTCTCGGGCGTCAGCGCCTCGATCTGCTCCAGGTCCTCCACCAGGGTGATCGAGCCCTTCGGCAGCTGGCCCATGGTGCCGACCACCTCGGGGTGGCCGGAATGGCCGACCAGCAGCACGTGGCGGCCGCGCTTGTGGTGGATCTCGGCCTCGCGGTGGACCTTGGTGACCAGCGGGCAGGTGGCGTCGATGGTCGTGAGCCCGCGGGAATCGGCATTCGCCGGCACGGTCTTGGCGACACCGTGGGCGGAGAAGATCACCGGGGCGCCGCCGTCGGGCACCTCGTCGAGCTCGCGCACGAACACGGCGCCCTTCCGCTTGAGACTCTCGACCACGTACTTGTTGTGGACGATCTCGTGACGGACGTAGACGGGCGGCCCGTAGATGGCGAGAGCCCGCTCGACCACGTCGATGGCCCGCACCACGCCGGCGCAGAAGCCGCGGGGGGCGCAGAGCAGGATCTCCAGCGGCGGCTTGCCGGTGGTGCCCTGGACGGGCGCGAGGGGCGCGATTTCGACGGTCATGGGCGCGATGTGGCGAGGGCGGGGCTGTCCTGTCAACGGTCCTGGACTGCGAACCGGGCAGGAAGACGGCCGCGGGCGGCCTCTGTAGCACGATTGCCGCGCGGTTTTGACCCGCGGCGGGCCGGGTTCGCCGGTCAGAGGCGCCGGAGCCCCGTCACCGGGCCGAAGCTGTTCTCGAGAATCCGCGCCACCGCGCCGGCCAGCGGCTCCACCGCCACCGCCATGTGGTGGCCGTTGGCGTGGATCAGGGTCCGGGCGTCGCGCATCATCCCGACATGGCCGCGCCAGAACACCAAGTCGCCGCGGCGCAGCCCGTCGAAGTCGAGCGGCAGGGGCTGGCCCAGATCCCGCTCCTGCATGTCCGCGTCGCGCGGGCAGGGCAGCCCCGCGGCGTCGAGGCAGAGCTGAACGAGACCCGAGCAGTCGAGCCCGAGGCTGGTGCGGCCGCCCCAGAGGTAGGGCGTCCCCACGAGCCGCTCGGCGGTGGCCGCGTAGTCGGCCTCGCGATGCGCCGCCGCGGCGCAGTGGCGGGCATAGACGTAGCCCCCCGGGGTCTCCAGGTACGGGCCCCTCTCGCCGGTGACCACGAGACGCGCACCGAGGCTGAGATGGGCGCGCACCGGCCGCTTCAGGTCCGGCTCGGGATACAGGAACGTGCGCAGGGCGGTGACCCGGTGGGTCGGCTCGGGATCCACCCGCCCCAGGCAGGCGGCGGGCATGTAGCCGACATAGCCGTCCCGGACGAGTTGCACGAAGGCGAACCCGTCCTGTTCGGCGTAGAGATCCACGGCGTCGCCGAGCAGCGCCTCGGTGTCGAGCCCCGCCTCCGGGGACGGCCCCCGTCGCAGGGGGGCGACGGGCGTCACGACCCGGCGCGGTGTCGCCGCGACGTAGCGTTCCGCCGCGACCCGGCCGCGCAGGCGGATGTCGGCGACGTCCGGGCGCGATGGGGTGAGGCGGGGATCGAGTGATTCGGTCATGGCGGCGAGCTTATACCGTCGGTGCGGTGGCGATCCGACCCTGCGGGGCGGGTACCGGTGGCTGGCGGCCCGGGACGGGACGCGCTATTATGCCGCAGCGCGATGCCGGACCGCCTGGTCCGTGCCTACGGATTAGTCGCCCCTCCGGAGATAGCGTCGGTTCCGTGCCCAATGCGGTATCAACTGCGGCGAGGCATGTTTTCCGGACGGGCTTCGGGCGATTTTGATGCACTGCACAACCGGCGCGGAAGGCGCTATGTTTCCTGGGATGAAGACTGCGAGTCGCCCCGTGAAGAAGACGCAGAAGAGCTTCGCCGACCTGCCGCCGATCCGGGTGCGCCGCGAGCCGCCGACGGTGAACGAGGCGGTCGCCGCCGCGCAGGATCTGGCCGACGATGTCGAGCAGCAGATCGAGATCGCCGCCGGCCTGATCGGGCTTCCGGCCGACGAGGTCCGCCCGCACGTCCTGGCGGCCAAGAAGATCAAGCCGGAGCGCGCGCCCGAGCGGATCCTGACCCATGCGAGCCCGAGCCGTGCGCCCCGCACCGTCGTGGTCGAGCGCCGCACCCGTCCGACCGTGGTGATCGAGCGCCGCAGCCGGCCCCTCGATCCCCGGCGCTGACCGCAGCGGGGCCGTCCGGCCCGGCCCCATCGGCCGGCGAGGCCGATTCGCCGTCACCAAGCCAGAATCTGCCCGCGATAATCGAGGTAGTGGGCGCCGGGCCGGCCGAGCTGCGCCGCGATCACGTCGGCGAGGCCCGTGACGCTCGTGGCCACGTCGATGTCGGCCTCCGCCCCACCCATCTCGGTGCGCACCCAGCCCGGGTGCAGGATCAGCACCGAGACGTTCTCGGCCCGGTGCCGGATCTCGAAGCTGCGCGCCAGCGTGTTCAGCGCCGCCTTGCTGGCCCGGTAGTTTTCCCAGCCGCCATCCTGGTTCAGGCTGACGCTGCCGAGGATCGAACTCATCAGGGCGATGCTGCCGCCGGGCGCCAGGCGGTCGAGGAAGGCCTCGGCGAAGCGGATCGGGCTGATCGCGTTGGTGAGGTAGACCTGCGCGGCCACCGCCCGGGGAACCGCGTGCAGCGGCTCGTGCGCCTGCGTGGCGACGCCGGCCACCACGAAGATCAGGTCGAAATGCTGCGCCGCCAGCCGGTCGTGCAGGGCGGCGACGCCCGCATCGTCGTCGATATCGGCGGTCTCGATGCGCAAAGCGTCCGACGCCAGGCGGGCGAGGTCGGGGGACGGCGTGCGCTGGGTGGCGGTGACGCGCCAGCCGCGCTTCAGGAAGGTCTCGACGAGGCCGAGCCCCAGGCCGCGCGAGGCCCCGACGATGAGGGCGCTTCTCTGTGACTGAATCATGGGGTTCTCCGGGATCGCCCGGATTAAGGTGCGGTCCGGTACCGAAATTTCATCCCCCGGCGCATCGGGCGCCGGCTCCGGAAAATCCCAAAGCATCAGTCGGCGGTCTGGACCGACCAAGTGGCGTGGCGGATGCCGGGCGCCCGGGCCAGATCGCTGGTCACGGCATCCAGCTCGGACGCGTTGACGGCGCTGGCCGTGAGGGTCGCCACCACGTCGACCGCCCCCTCGCCGCGCTCCTCGACCTCGACGCTGCCGACCGGGTAGTTCGCCGCCTCCAGGCGCTCCACCAGCAGGTCCTGGGCGGGACCGGCCTCCCCCGGCGCGGTGGTGACTTGGACCTCGTAGGTCGCCTCGGTCGCGGATTCGCGGATCGGCGCGCGGTTGATGGCGTTCACGAGCGGCCGGAGCGCGGTGTTGCAGGCGAGCACCGTCACCGTCACGAACACGGCTTCGAGGGGCAGGTCGGCGCCGCAGAACGCCCCCACGGCGGCGGAGCACCACAGGGTGGCTGCCGTGTTGAGGCCGCGCACGTTCATCCCCTCCTTCATGATCACGCCGGCCCCCAGGAAGCCGATGCCGGAGATCACGTAGGCCACCGTGCGGGTCCCACCGTCCGGGCCGGTCAGGCGCATGCCGAGATCGACGAAGGCTGAGGCGCCCACCGCCACCAGCACCGCCGTGCGCAGGCCCGCGGTGCGCTGCCGGTACTGGCGCTCGGCCCCGATCGCCGTGCCCAGCACGAAGGCCACGAGCAGGCCGATGGCCGATTTCAGTTCTTCGGGCAGGGCGGCGTAGCTGGTCATCGGGCGTCTCTTGAGAGCGGGGCGGTGACGAAACCGTGACATCATGGCCCGGCAGGAGGCCTGAACGGTGGAATGGCCGGGATTGACGGCCGTACCGGCCAGCGGGCAAACCGGCAGCAGCCTGAGGATCCGTTAAGAATTCGGGACCCGGTCGAGGAGACGTGCAGGATGCAGGATACGGCCCCCGCGGCGGGATATCTCCGCGCACCATCGTGCCGCGAAACATCGTCCCCCGCATGAGCGACGCCCTCGCCGAACGCCGGCCCGAGGCCGCCCCGGACGCGGCCCTGTACGGGCGCGTCATGGCGCTTCGCGAAGGGCTGGAGCGCGGCCTGATCGGCAGCGCCGGCCTGGTCGAACGCCTGCTGATCGGGCTCCTCACCGGCGGCCACCTGCTGATCGAGGGCGCGCCGGGTCTCGCCAAGACCCGCGCCGTCAAGCGGCTGGCCGACGGCCTCGACGGCTCCTTCGCGCGCATCCAGTGCACGCCGGACCTGATGCCGGCGGATCTGACCGGCACCACCGTCTGGCGCCAGGACAGCGGCAGCTTCGAGTTCCTGCCCGGCCCCCTGTTCCACGCCCTGATCCTGGTGGACGAGGTCAACCGGGCGCCCCCGAAGGTGCAGTCGGCGCTGCTCGAATCCATGGCCGAGGGGCAGGTCACGGTCTCGGGCCAGACGCACCGGCTCTCCGACCCGTTCATGGTCGTGGCGACCCAGAACCCGATCGAGCATGCCGGCACCTTCCCCCTGCCGGAGGCGCAGCTCGACCGCTTCCTCCTGCACGTCGTGGTCGACATGCCCGACGAAGCCACCGAGCGGGCGATCCTCGACCTCGTGGAGGGCGAGATCACCCACCACGTCGCGGCGATGCCGGTGCGCCTGTCGCTCGCCGACGTGCGCGCCGCCCGGGAGGCGGCGCTGGCCACCTACGTGTCGCCCGCCCTCAAGGACTATCTCGTCCGTCTGGTGGCGGCGACCCGCACTGACGCGGCGGCACCGGACCTGCGGGCGATGATCGAGCACCCGGCCTCGCCGCGGGGCACCCTGGCGCTGATGATGGCCGGCAAGGCCAGGGCCTGGCTGCGGGGCCGCGACCACGTCATCCCGGAGGACGTCACCGATCTCGCGAGGGACGCCCTCTCCCACCGCATCGGCCTGACCTGGCGGGCGGCCGCCGAGGGGAAGACAGCCCGCGGCCTCGTCGGCGAGCTGGTGCAGCGGGTCCGGGCGCTCTGAGGGTGTTCGGGTTCCTGCACACGCGACGCGACGCTCCTCCCTCCTCTGCGGGATACGGTGACCTGCGAAGCGGTTCGGGCCGGGACGAGGTCCTGCAAGGGGGGCAGCGCGACGGTGCGGGCTACGGCATCCAACTCTCGGGTGAGGCGCTGATGGGCCTGCGCCACCTCGCCCGGCGGGGCGCGGCGCCCGCGACCCGGACGCTGGCGGGGCTGCCCGGCGGCATCGTCACGCGGCGGCGCGGGCGGGGGTCCGAGCCGGAGGACGTGCGGCTCTGGTCCGAGGGCGACGACCGCCGCTTCATCGACCGCAACGCAACGGCGCGCACCGGGCAGCTGCACGTGCGCACCCATCACGACGAGCGTGACCGGGCCGTGGTGCTGCTCGCTGATTTCCGGCCCTCCATGCTGTTCGGCACCCGCCGGGCGCTGCGCTCGGTGGCGGCCGCCGAGGCCCTGGCGCTGCTCGGCTGGCGGGTCGCCGCCGATGGCGGCCGGGTCGGCCTCGCGGTCGCGGCCTCGGGGGCGCCGATCGTGCTGCGGCCGGCAGGCGGCGAGCGCGCCATGATCGCGGTGACCGGGGCCCTGGCCCAGGCGCATGCGGGCGCCCTCGCGGCGGCCCCGGAGGCGCAAGGCCGCGCGGAGCCGCCGCTGGAGGCGACGCTCGGGCTGGCGCGCAGCCTGCTGCCGTCGGGCGGCCACCTCGTCGTCGCCAGCGCCCTCGACGCCCCCGGCCCGGGCTTCGACGAGTTGCTGACGCTGCTGGCCGAGCGGATCGCGATCCGGCTGATCCTGGTCAGCGACGCCTTCGAGCGTGCCCGCCCCCCCGGCTACTACCCCTTCGCCCTCCCGGACGGGCGCCGCGGGACCGCGCTCCCGTCCGCGACGCAGGGCGGGACGGCCGAGGCGCGGCTCGCCGATTATGCCCGCCGCGGCATCGCCGGGGTCCGCCTCGACGTCGAGGCCGGCCCCGAGGCCTATGCGCCGCTGATGGAGCGCCTCGATGCCGTTCTGTGAGGCCGGGCGCGGCGGGTCGGTGCGATGAATCCCGCTGACGCCCCCCTCACCCTCGACCAGCTCCGCGGCCTGCACCTGCCCGGCGGTGCCGCGGGCGCCGTGCAGGGCGAGATCGTCGCTGCCGCGTCCCTGGGCTTCCTCGCCGCCCTGCTGGTCGGGCTGGTCCGCCACCTGCGCGGCCGAGCCCGGGCGAGCCTGCGCCGGGCCGCGCTCGCCGAGCTCGCCCGCTCGCGCGGGCTCGACCCGGAGGCGCGCCTCGTGGCGCAGGCCCGCCTGCTGCGCCGCCTCGCCCGGACGCTGGAGGAGGCGCCGCCGATATGGCGACCGGTCGGGCGTGCGCGCGCGCGTCTCAGGACGGGCCCGGATCCGGCGACCGGCGCCGCGGCCCGGGAGACCGGGGCGGCCTGGGCCGGCCGCCTCGACGGGCTGCTGGCCACCGACTTCTTCACCCGGGGGGCCGGCCGGGTACTCGCCGACGGGCTCTACCGGCGGCAGGCCCCCGACCTCGATGCCCTGGACGCCGAGCTCGGCCGCCTGATCGTACGGCTGCGGACATGACCGGCCTCCTGACCGGCCTCCTGCCCGCCTGGCTCGGCACGCAGGTCTCGGCCTTCGCCTCGGCCTTCGACCTCGCGACGCCCTGGGCGCTCCTCGCGCTGCCCCTGCCGCTGCTTGCCGCGCGCCTGCTCCCGGCCGAGCCGGAGGGCGGCAGCGGCGCCCTGCTCGTGCCCGGCACGCTGGTGGGCGAGGCGCGCTCCGGCGCCGACCTCGCCGCCCGCGGGCGGCGCCGCGCGGCCCTGACCTGGACCCTCTGGGCGGCCCTCGTGGTCGCGCTCTCCGGCCCCCGCCTGGTGATGCCGGCCGCCGCGCTCCCCGCTTCGGGCCGGGAGATCATGATCGCCATGGACCTGTCCGGCTCAATGGAGCGGCGCGACTTCGCCCTGGACGGCGAGACCGTGACCCGGCTCGCCGCGGTCAAGCGCGTCGGCACGGACTTCATCCGGCGCCGGGCGGGCGACCGGATCGGCCTCGTGATCTTCGCCGACCAGGCCTACGTGGCCGCCGCTCCGAGCTTCGACACGGCCGCCGTGGCGCGCGCCCTCGACGAGGCGACCATCGGCATCAGCGGCCGCTCCACAGGCATCGGCGACGGCCTCGGGCTCGCCATGCGCCGGCTCGACCCCAGGGATGCCGAAGCGGAGGCATCCGGCGCGCCCCCGGCCCGCCTGCCGGCCGCGAAGGCCGTGATCCTGCTCTCGGACGGCGCCAACAATGCCGGCCAGACCGCGCCCAAGGACGTGGCCGCTCTGGCCCGGGAACTGGGCATCAAGGTCTACACCATCGCGCTCGGTCCCCGGGACATGGCGGACGCCGACGGCGAGCAGGACGTGGTCGATACCGAGACCCTGCGCGACATGGCGCAGGCGAGCGGCGGCGAGGCCTTTCGGGTGCGTACCACCGACGACCTGGTCCGGGTCGCCGATGCCATCGACCGGCTGGAGGGCGGACGGGCCATGGCCCCGCCCCTGCCCCTGCGCCGGGACCTCTGGCCCTGGCCGGCCGCCCTGGCGCTGGCCGCCGCCGCCGCCCTGCTGGCGACCCGGAGGGGCGCGTGATGCTCGCCGCGCTCGGAAGCTTCGCGCTCCTGCGCCCGTGGTGGTTCGCGGCTCTTCCCGTCGTGGTCCTGCTGGCCCTGCGCGCGGCGTGGCGGGCGGCGCCGCTCGGCGACTGGGCGCGGGCGGTCGATCCGGGGCTGATGGCCCATCTCGCCCGCACCGGCGCCGTGCTCGGCGGGCGGCGGCAGGCGAACCGCGCCGCCGCGGTGGCGGCCGGGGCGATCGCCCTCGCCCTCACGGGCCCCGCGGTGGAGCGCCAGGACGGGGCGACCTTCCGCAACCTCGACGAGACCGTGATCGTCGTCGACCTCTCGCGCTCGGTCGCCGAGGGCGGCGATCTCCGGGCCGTCCGGCAGGCGGCCGCCGCCGTGGCGGAGGCCGCCGGCACCCGGGCCGTCTCCCTGGTCGTCTATGCCGGCGACGCCTACCTCGCATCCTCGCCCACCACCGACCGTGACAGCCTCGGCACCACCCTGTTCGCCCTCGACGCCGACACCGTCCCGGACCGCGGCAGCCATCCCGAGCGCGGGCTGGCGCTCGCTCGCCGCACCCTCGCGGAGGCCGACGTGGTGGCGGCCGACGTGGTGCTGATCAGCGACGGCGACGGGATCGGCGAGGCGGCCACCCGGGAGGCCCGCGGCATCGCCGAGCGGGGCTGGCGCCTCCAGGCCCTGTTCGTGCCAGCCGACAAGCCGCTGCCGCCGGGCTCGCCCAAGCACGACCGGGCGGCGCTCGACGCCCTGGCGCGGGCCGGCGGCGGCATCGTCGCCGATATCGCCAGCCCCGGCCCGGTGCTCGATGCGGTCGGGGCCGGCACAGCCCAGCACCTCGCCGCCGGCGGCTACGGCGTGCTGGCCTATGCCGATCTCGGGCGCTGGCTGCTGCTGATCGCGGCCCTGCCGGCGCTCGTCCTGTTCCGCAGGAGCGCGTGATGCCGCTGCTGACCCTGCCGAGGACCCTGCCGAAGACCGGCGCCGCCCTCCCGATCCGCGCCGGCCTGACCGCCGACTGGCGGCGGCGCTTCGTGAGCTGGCGGCGCATCGTCCGGCTGGCCGGCTTGGCGCTCGCCGGCCTCGGCCTCGTGGCCCTGCTCGCCGTCTCGCAGCCCCGCACCGGGCTGGGGCGTCTGCTGATGGGCCTGGGCCTGCCCGGCCTCGCCGCCGATCTCATGGTCGATCCGGCCTGGCGCGGGCCCGCCCTCTACCAGGCCGGCCGCTACGGCGAAGCGGTCGCGCTCTTCCGCAACGGCGGCCGCCGGGCGAGCTACAATCTCGGCAACGCGCTGGCGCGATCGGGGGATCTCGACGGCGCGCTGGCGGCCTACGACGAGGCCCTGCGCTTCGACCCGCGCGACGCCGACGCGCAGGCCAACCGCTCGCTGATCGCCCGGATGGTCGCGGAGGTGATCGACCGCGGCCCCGGCGGCGGCATCGCGAACGGCACCGCCCAGTACGGCGCCCGCTACAACAACACCGGCAACCAAGACCAGAACAACGACATCAACGCCGCCTCGAGCGGCGAGGGCTTGGCCGGCAACCGGGAATCCAACGCCAGCGCCTCCCTGCCCGGCAACAGCAAGGTCGCCCGCCGCGGCCGGGCCGAGCAGCAATCGATCGACCCCGGCAGGGGCCAGGCCCGCGGCTCGGCCGGCGACGCGGCCGGGCGCGGGCGCACCGGCGGCGGCTCGGCCATGGTCGCCGAGGCGCCCGAGCGCGAGGTCCGCCGGGTGACGAAGAGCTTCGAGGCTCACGAGATCCGTCCCGACCGGCTCTGGCTCCGGACCCTCCCGGACGATCCCGGCCGCTATCTCAAGCTGCGCCTGCGCGCCGAGCAGACCCGCCGGATCGAGGCCGGCACCGCCATCCCGGCCGGGAGTAATCCGTGGTGATTCTGTGTTGGGATTCAACGTCGGGCGATGTCTCCGAGACGCGCGGTTCCCCGCTCTCATCGGCGGGGAAAGGTACCCTGCGCAGCCGGGGGGGAGAGGGGCGGCGCGACGGTTCGGGATATGAGGCCGGCGACCGTTCCGGGTCCGTCGCGCCCCTCTCCCGACCCGCGCTGACGCGCGCGCGACCTTCCCCGGCGGCGGGAGGGAGCGCGCGTGCTCAGAACCTCGCCGTCCCGCTCACCCTCCTCGCGGCCCTGTTGGCGCCCCTGCTCGCCACCCTCCCCGCCCGGGCCGAGATCGAGCCGGGCGACCTCTCGCTCACGGTCACGGCGGAGCTCAACGGCAACAGCGCGCCCTTCGTCCGCGAGATGGTGCTGCTGAAGATCCACGGGGTCTACAAGCAGCCGATCCTGCTGGAGGAGGTGGTCCAGCCCTCGCTGGCGAACTTTTCCTGGACGCAGCTCGGCCGCGACCACTGGAGCAAGACCAAGCTCCCGGACGGCCAGAGCGCCATCGCGTTCGACCGCACGGTGGCGATCTTCCCGCACCACCCGGGCGACTTCACCATCGAGCCGTTCAGCCACAAGCTCACCGTCAACGATGTCGGCGAGCGGCGGGTGGTCGAGGTGCGCTCGCAGCCGATCCCCTTCCCGGTGGCGCAATGGACCGGCGCCACCGGCGGCCCGGACGCCAAGGAACCGTGGTGGCTGCCCGCGCGCGACGTGTCGATCACCGATTCCTGGAGCCCGGACCCCGAGACCGTGAAGGTCGGCGAGACCACCCGCCGGATCGTCACCCTGGAGGCCCAGGGCATGGTCGCCGAGGGCCTGCCGCCGCGGCCAGTGATGCGCACCCGCGGCATCATCACCTTCGCCGGGCCGGTCACCCGCGAGACCCTGCTGACCCCCGCGGGGCCGGTGGCCCGGGCGACCTACCAGTGGGACGTGAAGCCCGGGGTGCCCGAGGTGATCCCCCTCGACGCCATCGCGATCCCGTGGTTCGACACCAACACCCGCACCCTGCGCGAGGCCGAGATCCCGGCCCGGCAGATCGGCGGCGGCCTGCCCGACCGGGAGGGCGACCGGGCGCCGCCCGCCGTCCCTTCGCCCCTGGTGGCCGCCGCCGCGGCGCTCGCGGCCTTCGGCCTCGGCCTGGCGCTGCTCGGCTTCGGGGCGGGCCGTCCGCGCCTGCGCCTGTCCGCCGCCGTCCGCAGGACCCTGCACCGGGCCGCGCGCGCCGGCGATCCGGCCGGCTTCCGCGCCGCCTTGGAGGCGGCCCGGCAGGAGGCGCCCGAGCTGGCCCGGATCTGGCAGGCGCGGCCCGATCTCGCGACCGCGTTCGCAGCCCTCGACCGGTCGGTCTTCGGGGCGTCGGACACGGCCGCCCCGGACCTGCCGGACCTGGCACGCGCCCTGTCGCGGTCCGAGCCGGTCGCCGGGGCACCCGGCCCGGAGCGGCTGGCCCCCCTGGACGGGCCGGTCGGCTGACGCGAAACGTCCGATCGGCGCTTTGTGAACGGCCTTGCGGGAACGGGAGGCCTCACGGCGGCTTTGGCTGCCGGCACCGATCGCCACCGGAGATGTCGAGTCATGCTTCGATCCCCGCACCCGAGCCTGCATAAACCCGCCCGCGCGGCCGCCCGCGCGGCGATGATCGCCCTCATCCTGCCGGCGGCCCTCCCGAGCGCAGCCTTCGCCCGGTCCTCCGGCACCGAGCGCACGCTGAAGGCGGTCGATACCGATCACGACGGGACGATCGATCTGGCCGAAGCCCAGGCCGCGGCCGGGACGGTCTTCGACGCCGCCGAGACCGACAAGGACGGCACCGTCGACGCCAGGGAGCTGAAGGGCCGGGTCAGCAAGAAGGACCTGAAGGCCGCCGACACGGATTCCGACGGCACCCTCGACCGCAAGGAGTACCTCGCCCTGGTGGAGAGCCGCTTCAAGGCGGCCGATCCCGACGGCGACGGCAAGCTCGACGCCAAGGAACTCAAGACCCCCGCCGGCCGGAGCCTGCTGCAGCTCCTGAAGTAGGCGCGCCCGCGCGCCGGTCGACCGTTGCACAGCTTATGAGCAAGTACTATTCCTGTGCAACGGCCCAAGTTCTGAGCAGGCATCAATATTTTGCACTGTCTTGCGTCACCTGAATTCGCTTCGTAGTCTTCGATGCCTGAGCAAACAAGCATCAGAACGAACGATCAGGGAGGAACGCGATGACACGCGCGAACGAGGTCAAGGACAGGTTCCGCGCGCGGCTGCAGGCTGCCGATGCCCGCAGCAACGACTTCCGCAGGAAGCTGCTCGAGGAGGGCACCCGGGCCCTCGAGCCGGTCGTCGGGGTCCTGAACCTCATGGCCGAGGTCCTCAACGAGGCGGACAACGTGCACGGCAGCATCACCGGCCTCGAGGCCAAGATCGATCAGGACAACTTCATCAGCCTCTGCGCGAAGCTGCGCGGAACCGACACTGAGCAGAAGATCAAGATCAAGTACGGCCCCGAGCTCGGCGGCAGCAACTACATCTCGGTCTCGGGCCTGAACCAGCGCTACAACGAGCGTCTGGTCCCGGGGGCGGCCGGCGCCGCCAGCGGCCGGAGCGTCGGCAGCGACATCCACCTCGACGAGAACCGGGGGACCGAGCTGGCCGAGGTGGTGCGGGAGGTCGTCGAGGACTTCTACGCCGCTCAGATCGAGCAGCGCAGCCACTTCGCCACGGTTCAGTAGCCCGACCGCGAAGCCGGTGATCGGCCAGCGGCGATCGTGAGGGGTGTCCGGAAAACCGGATTCCCCTCGGCTCCGTCCTGCGCTAATCCTGAACGCGATGGGGATGGAGCTCCCCGACAACCGCCCGGCGGTCGCCATGCCGGGCTGATGGCTCCTACCGCACGGGCGCCCCGGTCGTCCGCGGTGGGGCTGTGCGCCGAAGCCACGACGACGAGATGGGACCGCCCGACCGAACAGGAAGGGCAGGCATGATCAACACCCTCATCGTCATCCTCGGGGCCGGGCTCGGGGGCGGCGTCCGCCACGGGGTCAACGTCGCGGTGTCCCGGCTGCTGCCGGGACTCGGGTTTCCGCTCGCCACCGTGATCATCAACGTGCTCGGCTCGTTCCTGATGGGCGTGCTGGCGGAGGGGTTCGCCCTGCGCGGCGCCGCGGGACATCCGGCGCGGCTGTTCCTGACCACCGGGATACTGGGCGGCTTCACCACCTTCTCGACCTTCTCGCTGGACGCGATCAGCCTGTACGAGCGCGGCGAGCCGGCCGCGGCCGCGGGCTACGTGCTGGCCTCGGTGGCGGGCGGGCTGATCGGGCTGCTGGCGGGCCTCGCCCTGGTGCGGGCCCTCCTGGGCGGCAGCGCCTGAGGGGGCCCCCTCACACCGCGATGAACTTCAGCCGGTGGTCGCGATAGAGATCGACGATCGCCGCGGCCGTCTCCTCGATGGAGCGGCGGGTCACGTCGATCGTCGGCCAGCGGTTCCGCGTGAACAGCCGGCGGGAGGCGGTGATCTCGTCCGCCACCGCCGAGCGGTCGACGTAGAGCGAGGATTCGTCGGCGTTGAGGCTGGAGAGCCGGTTCTGGCGGATCTGCACGATGCGTTCCGGCGAGGCGAACAGGCCGACCACCAGGGGTTTCCGGGCACGCTCGATCGCGGGCGGCAGCGGCAGGCCGGGCACGAGTGGCAGGTTCGTGGTCTTGAGGCCGCGATTGGCCAGGTAGATCGAGGTCGGAGTCTTCGAGGTCCGGCTGACCCCGAGCAGGATCACGTCGGCCTCCTCCAGATCCTCGGGCAGGTTGCCGTCGTCGTGGGCGAGCGTGAAGTTCATCGCATCGATGCGCTTGAAATACTCCGCGTTGAGCATGTGCTGGGCCCCCGGCCGGGCCGTGGTCTCGGCGCCAAGATAGGCGCGCAGCAGGTCGTGGACCGGCCGCAGCACCGACAGGCAGGGCGATCCGGTCTCGCGGGCGACCTCCTCCAATCGCTCGCCCAGGTCGCCACCCACCAGGGTGTAGAGCACGAGGCCCGGGGCCGCCCGGATCTCCGAGATCACCCGGTCGAGCTGCGCCGCCGAGCGCACCAGCGGATAGACGTGCTCGATCGCCGACACGCCCTCGTACTGCGCGGCCGCCGCCCGCCCGACATTGATCAGCGTCTCGCCGGTGGAATCAGAGACGAGATGGAGGTGGAAGTAGCTGCGGCCCATCCGGTCTCCTTCGCCGCGGCGACCGCGTTGTCCACCGCCGGCCGTCAGGGGAGTCGATGAATGTGGATAGGATGCCCCATCGGGCAGGTCCAGGGCACGGACCCCACGCCTTATCGACTCCGCCGTTCACAGGCGGTTCGTCGGGACGCACGGAATCCGGGCGCCTGGGAGAATCCGGGACGCAACCGGGGTGCGCACAGGACTCGGCGTGCCCAAGGTGCTGCCGGACCTTCCGGTTCTCGCAAGATGGACCGAATCCTTTAAAGCCTCGTTAACGGCGCGCCGCCGGGGACGGCCTGTGGACCCGGTTGCGCCACCGTGATCAGCCCCCCCAATAGAAAAAACAGAGTCCTAGAATCTCTCTTTTCTTTTCGAGAGGACCTGTGTGGGGATCGGAGGCGTCGCGACTCGACAGGAGGCGCGCCGACGGGCATGCGGGATGAGGCAAGCGGGTTGGGGGCGCAGATGACGGGGACGCCGCGGACGGAGCGCAGGACCGAGCGCAAGATGCTGCGCGTCCTCGAAGGCGAGGCGATCGGGCCGCCCCCCGCCTGGATGATGCGCCAGGCGGGCCGCTATCTGCCCGAATACCGGGCAACCCGCGCGGAGGCCGGCTCGTTCCTGGACCTCTGCTACAGTCCGGACTTCGCCGTCGAGGTGACGCTGCAGCCGATCCGCCGCTTCGGCTTCGATGCCGCGATCCTGTTCTCGGATATCCTGGTCGTCCCCCACGCGCTCGGCCAGGACGTGCGCTTCGTCGAGGGCGAGGGGCCGCGCCTCGATCCGCTCGACGGCCGGGAGGCGTTCGCGCGGCTGCGCGAGGCCGGCGACCCGGCGATCGTTTCGCACCTCGCGCCGGTCTTCGAGACGGTGAAGCGGCTGCGCGCCGAACTGCCGGGCGAGACGACCCTGCTCGGGTTCTGCGGCGCCCCCTGGACGGTGGCGAGCTACATGATCGGCGGCCGCGGCACCCCGGACCTCGCCCCCGCCCGAGCGCTGGCCGAAGGCGACACGGCGCTGGTCGACGCCCTGATCGACCGCCTCGTCACGGTCCAGACCGCGTATCTCGTCCGCCAGCTCGAAGCCGGCGCCGACGCGGTGCAGATCTTCGAATCCCATGCCGGCACCCTGCCGAGGGCCGTGCCGGCCTCGGCGGGGGGTATCGATCCGGTGGACGACGTGGCCGAGAGTGCCCTTCCGGGCTCGGCCACCGCGGATGCCCTCACCCGCTGGTCCCTGAGGCCGATCGCCCGGATGATCGCCGGCGTCCGCGCGAAGGTGCCGGGGGCGAAGATCATCGTGTTCGCCCGCGGCTCGGGCCTCGACGGCCATGCCCGGGTGGTGCCGGAGACCGGCGCCGACGCGGTCGGCGTCGACTGGGCGGTGGACCTGAAGGCCCTGCGTGGGCACGTGCCGGCCGCCACGGTGACGCAGGGCAACCTGCACCCCGACACGCTGGTCGCGGGCGGCGATGCCCTCGACGCGGCGGTGGACGCTGTGCTGGAGGCGACGGCGGGCCTGCCGCACGTGTTCAACCTCGGCCACGGCATCACGCCGCAGACGCCGGTCGCCCATGTCGAGCGCATGCTCGCGCGGCTCCGCAGGTAGGATCGTGCTCTACGACTGGATCAAGGCCGGCCACGTGATCAGCCTGATCGCCTGGATGGCGGGCATGCTCTACCTGCCGCGCCTGTTCGTGTACCACGCCAGCCTGCCGCCGGGCTCCGAGGCGCAGTCGGCGACCTTCAAGGTGATGGAGCGCCGCCTGCTCAAGGCGATCATGAACCCCGCCCTGATCGCCACCTGGGTCTTCGGGCTGGCGCTTGCCTGGATGAGCGGCTTCTACGCGAGCCCCTGGCTCCAGGCGAAGGTCCTGCTCGTGCTGGCGATGACCGGCATCCACGGCTGGCTCGCCCGGATGGTGAAGGATTTCGCCGCCGACCGGAACGCCCGCGGGCATCGGTTCTACCGGGTGCTCAACGAGGTTCCGACGCTCCTGATGATCGGCATCGTCATCCTGGTGGTGGTCAAGCCGGGCTTCTGATCCCGGTATCCCGTGATCCGGGCACGGCTCGCCGCGCAGGCGCGGCGGCCGGAGCCTTTCGCCGGCCGGGCCGTTGGGGGCCATGACCAAGGTTTTCCTGCTCGCCCTACCGCTGGTTCTTCTCGCCGCCGCACCCGCCCGGGCCGCGAGCTTCCCATGCGAGAAGGCCGAGACGCCCGACGAGAAGGCGGTCTGCGCGCACCTCCCCCTCAACGACATGGACGTCGAGATGGCGACCCGGTTCGACATCCTGAAGGCCGTGCTGCCCATGGGAGGCCAGACCAAGCTCCGCGACGACCAGGAGGCTTGGCTCAAGGAGCGCCGTGCCTGCGGAGCCGATGTGACCTGCCTGCGCGGCCTCTACGAGACCCGGCTCAAGGTGCTGCGCGGGGTCCTTTCAGAGTTTGCCAAGCAGGGACCGCAGTGACGGCCGATCAGGCCACCAGCGGGAGCGCGACAGCATCGGCCAGGCAGGCGGCCACGCAGGCGCGCGCCAGGGCGTCGGTGGCGTCCACCATCAGGGACGCCAGATCGTCCCCGGCACCGGCGAGTGCGAGCGGGATCTCGGTGCACGCCAGCACCACCCGGCGACATCCGGCCGCCGTCAGGGACAGGGCCTGCGCTTCGAGGATCGGCGCGGCCTCCGCGACCCGTCCGGCCTTCACCAGGTGGATCGCCCCGGCGACCGCGGCCTGTCCGTCGGGATCCGGGGTCAGGCAGGTGAAGCCGTGCCGGGCGAGCCGCTCCGGGTAGAGGCCGGCCCGCAGGGTCCCCTCGCTGGCCAGAAGGCCGACCGGACCGTCGGTAAGGGCGCACCGGACGAGGTCGTCGGCCACGGCATCGACGATGTGCAGGATCGGCAGGGCCGTCCCGGCCTGCAGAGCGGCGTGCCAGTGATGGGCGGTGTTGCACGGGATGGCGATGCGGGTGGCGCCCCCCGCCTCCAGGCGCGCCAGGGCGGCGCGCATCGCCGGCAGCGGGTCCGGCCCCTGGCCCAGGATGGACGCGACCCGGTCGGGGATGTCGGCGGCCGAGCAGACCAGGGTCGGGATGTGGTCCTGGTCGCGCCGGGCCGGCGTCGCCCGCACGAGCTTGGCCAGGAAATCCACCGTCGCCAGCGGACCCATCCCGCCGAGAATACCGAGCATCGCCGCCTCCGATCGTCGCTGGCGCATCCTTGCGCGGCGGCCGCACCGGGGTCCAATGCCGTGTCGGCACGGCCCATGCCGATCCGGCATCGAAAATCCTGGACCCCTATGGCAGGGCTGAGAGCCCCGTGCCCTCGGGGCTTCGCGCCCCGAACCCGGCCAAAGGACCGCAGGCCCTTCGGAAACCCCGTTTCGCCCGCGGCAGGGTTCAGGCGTCTTCGGCCGCCAGTCCGCGGGCCGCGCGCCACACCGCGTCGAGGGCGGCGTGCCGGCGGCCGGCATTCCGGTAGAGGCGGATCTCCAACGCGGCCCCCGGCCCGGCCGCCACGAGGCTGCCCTCGGCCAGTTCGCGGGCGACAAGGCTCGCGGGCAGCCAGGCCAGCCCGTGGCCCGCGAGGGCCATGAACTTCAGGGCCTCCGCCATGGCGTTCTCGTTGACGTGGGCGGCTGCCGCCGGCTCCGTGGTGAGCGCCACCACCCGGCCCAGGAAGGAATCCTCAGGGTAGCCGAGTCCCGGCAGGTCGGGCGCGGCCGGTCCAGGCCGGTGCACCGGCATCAGCGCGTCGCGGCCGATGACGAGGTGCGGGAACGCCGCCGGGTCGAAGGGGATCGGCACCCCGGGATGGTGATAGGTCAGCAGGAGATCGTGGCTGCCTTCCGCCAGCGCCTGCACGCAGGCGTGGAAGTCGCCCGGCAGCAGCCGGCTGCCGAGCGGGCCGGTGCGGCCTTCGATCTTTCGGTACCAGCCCGGGAAGACGGTGAGCGCGAGGGTGTGGAGCGCGGCCACCGACACGGTCCGGGCCGGCGGCCGGGTCCGGGCCCGGAGCGCGTCGCGACTCGCGTGCAGCAGCCGCACGGTCTCCTGTGCGGTCTCGCGGAAGAGCTGGCCCTCGGGGGTCAGGGCGGTCGGGTAGGTGCTGCGGTCGATCAGCGGGACGCCGAGCCAGCCCTCGAGGGCCCGGATCCGCCGGCCGAAGGCCGGCTGGGTGACGTGGCGCTCGACCGCGGAGCGCGAGAAGCTGCCGGTGCGCGCGAGGCTCAGGAAGTCCTCGAGCCATTTCAGCTCCATCGCCGGGCGTCTTAGAGCCGCGCCAGCAGCCGCTCCGCCAGCGGGTTCTCCGCCGCGAAGGCGTAGTCGACCCGCCGCACCGTCACGGCCCGGGCGCCGGCCAGGACCAGGGCTCCCGCGAGCTCGAACACGGCGCCCTCCGGGCAGCGCATCACGATCTCGCCATCGGCCCCGCGCGGGGCGCCGTAGGGCAACTCGGCCTCGTGCAGGCCGGCGAGGCTGGCCAGATCGATGGCGCCGGTCTCCGGCATGGCGGCCCGGACCTCCCGGGTGGTGCGGGCGCGCTCCTCGGCGGCGATGCGGCCGAGCACCGTGCGCAGCGCAGCCCGCTGGCTCTCGCCCCAGGGCGCCTGCAGCGAGGCGACGAGGTTGGCCTCGGAGCGCAGGATGATCCCGTCGTCGAGCACCTTCAGGGCGTTGGCGCTGAGCGTCGCCCCCGTGGTGGTGATGTCGACCACGATCTCGGCCGAGCCGGCCGCCGGTGCCCCCTCGGTGGCGCCGAGGCTCTCGACGATGCGGTAATCGGCGACCCCCTTCTCGGCGAAGAACCGGCGGGTCAGGTTCACGTATTTGGTCGCCACCCGCAGGCGACGGCCGTGGCGGGCGCGCATGAGGGCCGCGACCTCGTCGAGGTCGGACATCGCCCGCACGTCGATCCAGGCCTGGGGCACCGCGACCACCACGGTGGCGTTGCCGAAGCCCAAGGGCGTCAGCAGCTCCACTTGGCCGCGCACGTCCGGCAGGGTCTCGCGGATCAGATCCTCGCCGGTCACGCCCAGATGGGCCGCACCCGAGGCGAGCTGCGCGGCGATCTCCGAGGCCGAGAGGTAGCGCACCTCGACGTCCGGGACGCCCACGAGCTTGCCCCGGTAGTCGCGGGCGCCGGCGCCCTGGGCCAGCTTCAAGCCGGCGCGGCCGAAGAACGCGTTGGCGTTCTCCTGGAGCCGGCCCTTGGACGGCACCGCCAGGATCAGGGTGGTGTCGGATGCGCTCATCGTCCGGCCCCCGCCACGCGCTCGACCCAGAAGGTGCAGCCCACCGCCGGCAGTGCGACCGGGCTGCCGAGATGCCCGAGCAGCCCGTCGTAGCGGCCGCCGCCGACCAGGATCGGGCCGTCCCGCTCGGTCACCTCGAAGATGAAGCCGGTATAATAGTCCAGGTTGCGGGCGAAGCCGCCCTGGAAGCGGAAGCGCTCGATCGGCAGGCCGCGGGCCGCGATGAAGCCGGTGCGCTCCTCGAACAGGTCGAGGGCGGCCGAGAGGGCGTCGTGGCGCAGGTTCGCGTCGGTCACCAGCGCCCGCAGGTCGCGGGCGGCCGCGTCTGGGTGCCCGCTGATGGTCCGGTAGCGGTCGAGGATCGCGCGGTTCTCGGCGTTGAGCCCGGCCCCGCCATTGGCCTGCGCCGCCGCCTTGCCGAGGAAGCGCTCGGCGATCTCGCCGGCGCTGCGGCCGCCCACCGCGGAGATCCCCGCGATCGCCAGCACGTCCTCCACGAAGGCGCGCACGCCCCGGGGGTCCTGGCCCTGGATCGCCGCCAGCAGCCCCGCATGCGGGTCCTCCGGGCGCGCGCCCTCGCCGCCATTGGTCACGGCATCGAGGGAGCGCCCGGCGGCGAGCGCCCGCAGGGTCCGCCGCTTGGCCGCGGGAGGGACCGCGAGGCCGTCGAGCAGCGCCACCGTCAGGCCCATGTCGCCGAGGCGCACCGCCGGGTCGGTGCGGCCGAACAGGGCGAGCCCCTCCAGGGCGAGGCCGAGCACTTCGGCATCCGCGGCCGGCGTGTCGGTGCGGCCGATCGATTCGATCCCCGCCTGGAAGAACTCGTCGGGCTCGTCGGCGGCGAGCCGGAAGACCGGGCCGCAATAGCTGTAATCGGCCGCCTGGCCGTCGGCCTCTGCCCGGTGCAGGCGGCAGACGGGAATGGTGAATTCCGGCCGCAGGCACAATTCGGCCCCGGCCGCGTCCTGGGTCACGAAGATCCGGCGGCGGATGTCCTCGCCGGACAGTTCCAGGAACGGCTCCACCGGCTGCAGCACCGGGGGCGCCACCGGCCGGTAGCCCGCCGCCGCCAGATGCGCGTGCAGCCGCGTCCGCGCCGCATCGCCCGCCCCCGTCTCACCCGCCTCCGGTCGTGTCATCGCATCCACCTCGCGGGCGCTCCGTAGCAGTCGCGACCGAACTTGGCGACACGCGCGAGCGGGATGTCGGGCTGTCCCTGCGCGCGGGTCGGTATCGGCCCCGGAGGGCATGGGTTTCCGAAGGGCTCGGAGCCCGGCCCGTTCGAGGGGCCCGATTTGCCGGAACCCCGGCCGTGGCGACCGGGGCCCTGGTAGGGCGGGCGGGGTTTGCAGAGCGCGGCTTCGGCTTTCGCCGGCCAGCGGCCGCGTATGCGGGCGGCACGGCGATGC
The DNA here is from genome assembly GCF_030700285.1 of Methylobacterium sp. NEAU K. Taxonomy (GTDB): domain Bacteria; phylum Pseudomonadota; class Alphaproteobacteria; order Rhizobiales; family Beijerinckiaceae; genus Methylobacterium. The sequence goes on from NZ_JAUYZJ010000010.1 coordinate 108,728, forward strand.
GCAGGCCCCCGCAGCCGCTGCGGATCCGCCGGACGAGGGGGCAACGACACTTCCGGCGGCCGGCCCCGCCGCGGGCACCCGTGCCCGCTCCAGGCAGTGCTCGATCAGCGCCAGCACGTCGCAGGCCGGAAGCGCCTGGCCGAAGCCGAGCAGGGCGGCCCTCTGCAAGGCTCGGGGCGACGCCCTAACGCTGTCCGGCCCCGAGCCGATGCTCGGCGAAGAAGTCGAGCATCGCCCGCGAGGCGTCGGGCCCGTCGGCATCCGTGTAGCTGCCCTCGGGGCGGCCGCCCGACCAGGCGTGGCCGGCGCCACGCACCCGCCAGTCCTCGACGACGACCCGTCCCGTCCCGTCCCTGTAGCGGGTGCGGGTGAAGGGATGGCCGCGGCCCTCGAAGGTCTCGGACCTGGCCGTCAGCCCCGCGACATCTGCCTGGGCCAGCACCTGGTCGGCGTTGCGCACGGTCACGGTGCCGTCGTCCTCGCCGTGGAACAGGATGGTGGGCACGCGCTGCCCGGCCGGCGCGGCGCCGACCTGCACCGCCGGGGCGAGGCCCGGTGCGCCGACCTGCATGGCCATCAGCGCCGAGCCGAGGTCGCGGGCACAGCCGGCCGCGAGGCCCGAATGCACGCCCACCGCGGCGTAGAGGTCCGGATAGGCCCGGGCGATGTTCAGGGCGGCGGCCCCGCCCGCCGACATCCCTGCGATGTAGACCCGGTTCGGATCGATGGCGTGGGCCGCCATCACGGCCTGGGTGATGCCCGCGATGATCGCGGGCTCGCCGGATGCGCGGCGCTGGTCGCGCGGCTCGTACCAGTTCCAGCAGCGCTGAACGTGCGCCTGACGGCTCTGGGCCGGGTACACGACGAACAGGCCCGCGCGCTCGGCCAGCTGGTTCATGCCGGTGCCGGCGGCGAAATCGTCCGGGTTCTGCATGCAGCCGTGCAGCATCACGATCAGCGGCGCCGGCTCGACCGGGTCGCTCGGGATGAACAGCTTGTAGTCGCGGGTGCCTGCCGCCTCCACGTGGCTCAGGGCGACGAAGCGGCTCTCGCCCGCGGCCTTCCGGCCGGCCGCCTGCTGTCCGGGCGACCGGCGCGCATGGCTCAGTCCCTTCAGCACCGGAGCCAGGCCCCGCACGACATGGCCGATCACCTCGCGGACCCGCACCGCCGGCTCCGCGGCCGAGCCTCGGGGGATTGCGTTTCGCGCCTCGCTCTGGGGCTCGGCTTTGATCTCTCCGGGAGATTCGGTCGGGACCCGCCGGCCGGTCTCCCGCGGGGCCTCGCCGCGCTGCCCCGGGGCTTGGGGCGGCGCGGCCGTGAGGCCGCCAAGGCTGCGCTGGATCAGGGCGGTGGCCTCATCCAGGCGGCCCAGGCCGGTCAGGCGGGTGGCCTCGATCAGGTCGGCGAAGGGCGAGCCGCCGGGCTTGTGGCGTTCTCCGTCGTGCAAGTCCTTGAGCTTGCCGAAGGGGTCGGTCATGGGTCCGCGCCTCGTCACTTCAGCATCCGTGTCGCGGCCGGAACCCGCACGCCTGTACCGTCGCATGCATCATCCTCACCGAGGTCCAGGATGGCACGCGGTCGGCTGATTGTGCATTGCAGTAGACGCCGAGGTGCGCTGCGGCAAGATCGCTCAGGCGGGATCGTCCGCGCCGATGTACTCCGCCCAGATCGCCGTGGCCCCGAGGCTCGCCCGGAAGCTGTCGTGGCGGGCCCGCTCCTCATCCGTCAGTCGGCTACGATACGGCCGGGGCGCCACCGGAACCGCTTGGGCGGCGAGTTCGGCCGCCGGAGACGCGGTCTGCGCGTCCAGCAATCCGAGGCTGGTCTGCTTGCCGCCGAGCAGCTCGACATAGACCTCGGCCAGGATCTGCGCGTCGAGGAGCGCCCCGTGCTTGGTGCGCCGGGTGTTGTCGATGCCGTAGCGGGCGCACAGGGCGTCGAGGTTGTTGGCGGCCCCGGGGTGCTTGCGCCGGGCCATCGGCAAGGTATCGACCACGTCCTCCAGCCGGATCGGCGGCGGCGCATAGGCCCCGAGTCGGGCGTATTCCATGTTGAGGAAGCCGACGTCGAAGGGCGCGTTGTGGATGACGAGGCGCCCCTCGCGCAGGAAGTCCATGAGGTCGCCCACGATCTCCGCGAAGATCGGCTTGTCGGACAGGAACGCGTCCGACAGGCCGTGCACGTTGAACGCGCCCTCGGAGACCGCCCGCTGCGGGTTGCAGTAGCGGTGGAAGGTCCGGCCCGTGGGGATGTGCTTGAGCAGCTCGACCGCGCCGATCTCGATCAGCCGGTCGCCGCTCCGCGCCTCCGTGCCGGTGGTCTCGGTATCGAGGACGATCTCGCGCAGCATGTTTTGGGGACTCGCATCATGAGGCGGCCGGACCCTAGCCGGATAGGGCCCGGGGGTTAATCCGCCGTGCCCGCCATTCCCGTCCGGTCACCGGGACTGGTTGCGGTACACGCAGTCGCGCCCCCGATCCTCGTAGCCGGCCGGGCAGGTGGTCACGCAGGCGCCGGCCGCGAGTTTTTTCGGATGCGGGCAGGCGGCGGCAGACCGGGCCTGCGCCGGGGCGGCTGCGAGCAGCGTGAGGGCCGCGAGGATGCAGGCAGCCGATACCCGCCCGATCAGTTCGAGACGCCGGGTCATCGTCGTCCATCCCGCAGCGGGCTCGGTCCGTCGCGGATCGGGCACGCGCGGAGATATGGCGTCGCGCGGACGTGTCAGCCGCCAGCCCGGTGCGCCGGCGCACCGGCCGCCGTGAGCCGTGAGACGATCCGCGCCACCTCGGCCTCCGCCGCCGGGAAGCCGCGGCTCGTGTCGATCACGAAGTCCGCCCGGGCCCGCTTCTCGGCATCCGGCATCTGCTTGGCCAGGATCGCATCGAGGGCCGCCTCGGTCATGCCGGGACGGGCCAGCACCCGGGCGCGCTGGATCTCGGGCGGCGCGCTCACCACGGCGACCGCATCGCAGCGGCCCTCGCCCCGGGTCTCGTAGAGGAGCGGGATGTCGAGGACGACGAGCGGCGCGTCCGCGTGCCGGGCCAGGAACGCCGCGCTGGCCGCCCGGACCAGGGGGTGTACGATCGCTTCGAGCGCCGCCATCCGGTCGGGGGCGTCGAGAACCGCCGCGCGCAGCCGGACGCGGTCGACGCCACCCTGCGGATCGAGCACGCCCGGGAAGGCCGCACCGATCGCCGCGGCGGCTTGGCCCTCGGAGCCGTAGAGCGCGTGCACGGCCGCGTCCGCGTCGTGGACCGGGACGCCGAGGGCTGCGAACATCCGGGCGGTGGCCGACTTGCCCATGCCGATCGAGCCGGTGAGGCCAAGGACGAAGGGTCCCGGCACGACGGGTCCGGAGCCCGCCTTCGTCCTCATCCGACGATGTCCGCCACGATCCGGTCCCGGAGGCCTGGGGTGACGGAAGGGCGCAGGCCGAACCACGCCTCGAAGCCCGGCACGGCTTGGTGCAGCAGCATGCCGAGCCCGTCGACCGCCGCGAGCCCCCGCCGCCGCGCCGCGGCGAGCAGGTCCGTCTCCAGGGGCGCGTAGACGATGTCGGCCACCGCGGCACCCGCCGGCATCGGGGCGAGGTCGATATCGAGCGGCGGCTGGCCCTTCATGCCCAGCGACGTGGTGTTGACCAGAAGCCCGGCCCCGCCGAGGGCCGCCGGCAGGTCGTCCCAGGCCAGGGCCGCGCCGATCCCCGGCGCGAGCGCCGCCACGGTCTCGGCCCGGGCGGGGGTACGGTTGGCCACCAGGATGCGCCGCAGCCCGCGCTCGGCGAGTCCGACCACGATCGCACGCGCCGCCCCTCCGGCCCCCAGAACCACGGCCGTGCCGCCCCCCGCCCGCTCAAGCCAGCCGGCCCCGAGGCTGTGGTCGAGATGGGCGCAGAAGCCCGGCGCGTCGGTGTTGTCGCCGCGGATCCGCCCGTCCGGCTCGACCACCAGGGTGTTCACCGCGCCGATCTTTTCCGCCCGCGGCGTCAGGATGTCGACGCGGGCGAAAGCCGCCTCCTTGTGGGGGATCGTGACGTTGCCGCCCCGCAACCCGGATTCCGGCAGACCCCGGATGAAGTCCGCGAACGCCTCCGGGGCGACGTCCAGGCGCTCGTAGGAGCCCGGGATGCCGTGCTCGGCCAGCCAGTAGCCGTGGATCAGCGGCGAGCGCGAATGGGCGATCGGGTGGCCGACCACGAAGGCGCGGGGGATCACGACCTCAGTCACGCCGCGCAGTCCCGGGCGAGGTGGCAGGCCGGGCCGCCGGCCTCCTCGATCTGCAGGGTCGCGTGGCCGATGCCGAAGCGCTCGCGCAGGCCCTCGGCGGTCTCCGCCAGGAAGCCATTGCCCGGGTTACGATGCTGCAGGTGGCCCTCAGCCATCACGAGATGGACCGTGAGGGCGACGCTGGTCGTGCTCATCGGCCAGATATGCAGGTCGTGGAGGTCGGCCACGCCCGGCCGGCCGCGCAGGAAGCCGGTCACCGCCTCCGGGGAGATCTCCGGCGGCACCGCGTCCAGCGACATCGCCACGCTGTCGCGCAGGAGCCCCCAGGTCGCCCAGACGACGAGGCCCGCGATGACGAGGCTGACCGCGGGGTCGAGCCAGGCGAGCCCGGTGAGCTGGATCACCAGGCCGGCGACCACCACCCCCGCCGAGATGGCGGCATCGGCCGCCATGTGCAGGAAGGCGCCGCGGATGTTGATGTCGCCCTTGGCGCCACTGGCGAAGAGCCACGCGGTGAGACCGTTGATCACGATCCCGACGGCGGCCACCGCCATCACGGTCGTCGCGGCCACCGGCTCCGGATGGACGAGCCGGACCAGGGCCTCCCAGATCACCGCCCCCATGGCGACCAGCAGGAACACAGCGTTGAACAGGGCGGCCAGGATCGAGGAGCCGCGATACCCGTAGGTGAAGCGGGCGCTGGCGCGGCGGCGCACCAGGATCGCGGCGACCCAGGCCGCCGAAAGGCCCAGCACATCCGAGAGGTTGTGGCCGGCATCGGCCACCAGCGACATGGAATTGCTGACGTACCCGTAGGCCGCCTCGATCACCACGAAGGCGGTGTTGAGCAGGATGCCGAGCGCGAAGGCCGACCCGAAATTCTTCGGCGCATGCGCGTGGCCGCCATGGCCTGGATGCGCGTCACGACCGTGCGCGTGGCTACCGTGCGAATGATCGTGCCCGGCCAAGACGGAACTCCCTAAAAATCCAGATATCCGGCGGCGCGCAGACGGGCGAGCAGCGGCAGCAGCGGCAGGCCGAGGACGGTGCTGTGGTCGCCCGCGACCGATTCGAACAGGTGAATGCCCGGCCCTTCGAGCTGATAGCCGCCGACGCTCGACCGCACCCGGTCCGTGCCGGCGCAGTCCACATAGGCCGCGATCGCCCGGGCATCGAGGGGGCGCATGCGCAGCCGCGCGGTCTCCACGAAGGCGTCGCGGACGGGGCCGGCCAGCGCCACGGCGGCATGCAGGGCATGGGTGCGGCCGGAGAGGCGGGTGAGCTGCGCCCGCGCCTGCGCGGCATCCGCGGGTTTGTGGAAGACGGCACCATCCAGCTCCAGCACCTGGTCGGCGCCGACGACGACCCGCCCAGGATACCGGGCCGCCACCGAATCCGCCTTGGCGCGGGCGAGCCTCAGGGCGAGATCGGGCGGGGACAGCCCGAGGCTGTCGGCCTCCAGGGCGCGCTCGTCCACGTCGGGCGAGGCGGTCTCGACGGGCAACGCCGCGCTCTCCAGCAGAAGGCGCCGGGTCGGGCTGGTCGAGGCGAGGAGGAGCGGTTCCGGACCGGTCCAGGGCGAGCGGGGCATCGCGCCAGTGTCACGGATCGGGCGCCGGGTGCAAGCCAGCGTTCGCGCTGCGACGAGCCCCGCCGCCGGGATGAACCGGCCGGCGGGGCTGTCGCGGAGCCGATACGCAACCTGGCTCCCAGGTGCAGAGTGGCAGGGCCCGGTTAGGAGAAGGTCAACGGGGGCGCATCGGCGTCCGGCCGCGCCGTGCCGCGGCGGCACAGGTCGGGACAGGCGGCGGGTCGCCAGAGCCCGGCCGCGTTCCCACAGCAACCCGTCGGCGAGCAGGCGCGGAATCGGTGGTCGCTGCGGTCCACGGCCTCGCGCGCCCGGACGCAATGGTCCGCCGCCTCCACCAAGGGCTCGCCCGGGACGCGGTCCGCGGGCGCGTCCCGTCCAACCGGATCACGGGTCCGGTCGCGGAGCTCATGCGCCGCCTCAGGTGTTCATGGAATCGAAGAAGTCGCTGTTGCTCTTGGTCTGGCGCAGCTTGTCGAGCAGGAACTCGATCGCGTCCGTGACGCCCATCGGGTTGAGGATGCGGCGCAGCACGTAGGTCTTCTTGAGCGCGTCCGGCGGAACCAGAAGCTCCTCCTTGCGGGTTCCGGAGCGGGTGATGTCGATCGCCGGGAAGATGCGCTTGTCCGAGACCTTGCGGTCCAGGATGATCTCCGAGTTGCCGGTGCCCTTGAACTCCTCGAAGATCACCTCGTCCATCCGCGAGCCGGTGTCGATGAGCGCGGTGGCGATGATCGAGAGCGAGCCGCCCTCCTCGATGTTGCGGGCGGCGCCGAAGAAGCGCTTGGGCCGCTGCAGGGCGTTGGCGTCGACGCCGCCGGTGAGCACCTTGCCGGAGGACGGCACCACGGTGTTGTAGGCGCGGCCGAGCCGGGTGATCGAGTCGAGCAGGATGACGACGTCGCGCCCGTGCTCCACCAAGCGCTTGGCCTTCTCGATCACCATCTCGGCGACCTGCACGTGGCGGGTGGCCGGCTCGTCGAAGGTCGAGGCGATGACCTCGCCCTTCACCGAGCGGATCATGTCGGTGACCTCCTCGGGGCGCTCGTCGATGAGCAGCACGATGAGGTAGCATTCCGGGTGGTTCAGGGTGATCGACTGCGCGATGTTCTGCATCAGCACGGTCTTGCCGGTGCGCGGCGGCGCCACGATCAGGGCGCGCTGGCCCTTGCCGATCGGCGCGACGATGTCGATGATCCGGGGCGAGAAATCCTTTTTGGTCGGATTCTCGAGCTCCAGCTTGAACCGCTTCGTGGGGAACAGCGGCGTCAGGTTGTCGAAATGGACCTTGTGCTTGATCTTCTCCGGGTTCTCGAAGTTGATCGTGTTCACCTTCAGCAGCGCGAAGTAGCGCTCGCCGTCCTTGGGGCCGCGGATCGGGCCCTCGACGGTGTCGCCGGTGCGCAGGCCGAAGCGGCGGATCTGGGTCGGCGAGATGTAGATGTCGTCCGGGCCCGGGAGGTAGTTCGAGTCGTTCGAGCGCAGGAAGCCGAAGCCGTCCTGCAGCACCTCGACGGTGCCGGCGCCGATGATCTCGACCTCCTTGGCAGCGAGCTGCTTCAGGATCGCGAACATCAGCTCCTGCTTGCGCATGGTCGAGGCGTTCTCGACCTCGACCTCCTCGGCGAAGGCCGTCAGCTCGGTGGGCGTCTTGGCCTTGAGATCGGAGAGCTTGACCTCGCGCACGCCCTCGAGGGCGGCAACCTGCGGGGTGACGGGCGTATCGGCCGGTTCCGCGGTCTCGAGGTCGGCGAGGGCGTCGGGATGTGGCGTCATGGGTGTCTTGCAACCGACGGAGAAGGAGGGAGGGCCGGTTCTGCGCCAAGCACCCGGGGGACGGGCGCCGGAGAGCGGGCCGCGCCGGAGCGAGGGGCCCGAAGATCGTCTTGGCTGGACCGTTTTCGGCAGGACCCTCGCGGCTCACGGGCGCGCTGCGGCGCTGACCTTGTGACGAGGGCAACGGAGAAATAACGCGTTTTTCCACCGTACTCAAGGGGCTCGCGTGAGGATCGCAAGCACCTCGCAAGATCGGCCGGGCAAGAGGGGCCTCGCGCAGCAGCCTCCGCACCGGTAGATGCGGCGCACGAAACCGGCCAGGAACCGCACTCCCGCGGGGCCGTTCACCGTCCCGGCGCTGCGGCGCAGCAGACCTGAACCCGAGAACCCGGCCCCATCGACATGCGCGACGACGCCACCGGACGCACCCTCACCACCCACGAGCCGCGCCGGATCCCGTGGCTCGACCTCGTCTTCGGCTTCGGCCCGATGGTGCCGATCGCCGTCGGCGCCGCCGCGGCCTGGTGGCTGAACGGGCAGCCCCTCGACTACCTGGTGGCCCTGTTCACCCTGATCTACGCCGCCTCGATCCTGCTGTTCCTGGCCGGCGTGCACCGGGGCGTCAGCTTCCGCACCGAGGGCGGCCCGCGGCTCTCGCAGATGGCGACGATGCTGATCCTGTACGGGCTCGGCCTGTTCAGCCTGTTCTCGGCGGTGATGGGCAAGGCGGTCCCCGCCCTGGCGATGCTGATCCTGGGCTACGCACTCGTCGGAATCCTCGACCCGATCGCGGCGCGCGCCGGGGAGGTGCCCCTGGCGCATGCCCGGCTGCGCCCGCTGCAGATGCCGATCGCCGTGGTGAGCCTCGCACTCCTGCTCTGGCTCAAGCTCACGGCGCCGTACTGAGAACCTAACCGCAGGGCGGGATCTGCATTCCCCTTTCGCGCGCCATGCTCTAGAGCCCGGCCCCAGGCTCTCCGCCGCGCCGGAGACGATTCAAACCCGATGCAAGGCCCGGGCTCCGGGTCCGCGAGAAGCGAACGCGTTCACATGTCGAAGGTCGAGAACCGGGCCGAGACCCTGAAGCCCCGCCTGCCGCGCGGCTTCGTCGACCGGCGCGCCGACGAGATCGCCGCGCAGGGCCGGATGCTGGAGACGATCCGGAAGAGCTTCGAGCTATACGGTTTCGAGGCCCTGGAGACGCCTTTCGTCGAGTACACCGAGGCGCTCGGCAAGTTCCTGCCCGACCTCGACCGCCCGAATGCGGGCGTGTTCTCGTTCCAGGACGACGACGAGGCGTGGCTGTCGCTGCGCTACGACCTCACGGCGCCGCTCGCCCGGTTCGTGGCCGAGCATTACGACGCGCTGCCGAAGCCCTATCGCAGCTACCGGGCCGGCTACGTCTTCCGCAACGAGAAGCCGGGGCCCGGCCGCTTCCGCCAGTTCATGCAGTTCGACGCCGACATCGTCGGCGCGGGCTCGGTCGCGGCCGATGCCGAGACCTGCATGCTGATGGCCGACACGCTGGACCGGCTCGGGCTCGGCGGCCAGTACGTGGTCAAGGTCAACAACCGCAAGGTGCTGGACGGGGTGATGGAGGCGATCGGGCTGGCGGGCCCCGACAAGGCCGGCCAGCGCCTCACGGTCCTGCGGGCGATCGACAAGCTCGATCGGCTCGGCGTCGACGGGGTCCGCCAGCTGCTGGGCGCCGGGCGCAAGGACGAGAGCGGCGACTTCACCAGGGGCGCGGGCCTCGACGAGGGGGCGATCACCCGCATCCTCGCCTACATGTCGTTCCAGGCCGACGCGGGAGACGGCGCCGACCGGCTGGCGTTCTGGGAGCGGTTCTTCGCGGGCTGGCACGAGGCGGTAGGCGAATCGGAGACGGGCCGCGAGGGCATCGCCGAATTGCACGCGATCATGCGCCTCTGCGCCGCTGCCGGCTACGGCCACGAGGTGATCCGGGCCGATCCGAGCGTGGTGCGCGGGCTCGAATACTACACCGGCCCGGTCTACGAGGCGGAGCTGACCTTCCCGGTCACCAATGAGGACGGCCAGACCGTGCGCTTCGGTTCGGTGGCCGGGGGCGGCCGCTACGACGGCCTGGTCGGGCGCTTCCGGTCCGAGCCGGTGCCGGCGACCGGGTTCTCGATCGGCGTCTCGCGGCTGTTCTCGGCCCTGCAACTCGTGGGGAGCCCGCTGCTCGCCGGCGTCGAGAAGCCCGGCCCGGTGGTGGTGCTGGTCCTCGACCGGGAGAACATGGCCGACTACCAGCGGCTGGTCGCCCTCCTGCGGGCGGACGGCATCCGGGCCGAGCTCTACCTCGGCGCCGCCGGCATGAAGGCGCAGATGAAATACGCCGACCGCCGCCGCGCCCCGGTGGCGATCATCCAGGGCTCGAACGAGCGGCTGGCCGGCGAGATCCAGATCAAGGACCTGATCGAGGGCGCCCGCGCGGCCGAGACCATCGGCAGCAACGCCGAGTGGAAGGCGGCGCGGCCGGCGCAGGTCTCCTGCCCCGAGGCCGACATGGTGGCGCAGGTCCGCGCCGTGCTGGCCCGCCACTTCACGGCCGCCGAGGGCTGACGGGCGCGCAGGTCCGCACGCTCAGGTCCCGGTTTCGAATGGTATCGGACCCCCGCTTTCCAAGGTGGCTGGATTGGGCCGCGATCGCTGCGTTTTGCCAACCCGATCAATCTCTTCGGTCCGTACGCACAGGTCCGCCGGACCGAGCGTCCGGCGCGAGCCCTCCGGTGCCCAACCGCTGCGTCAGGCACCTCGAAAGGGCCGGACCACGGACCTTTCGAAACCCTGGTTTTCAGCCAGATCCCGCCCGGTCGGGCGGCGCATCCACCGGACCCATCCATGACCGTTACGCCCGCACCGATCCCGACCCTCGACGGCCTCGCGCAGGTGGCGGACCGCTACGACCTGCTCCTCTGCGACGTCTGGGGCGTGCTGCATGACGGCCAGAAGGCGCACGGGGCTGCCGGCGAGGCGCTGATCCGCTTCCGCGGGCTCCCGGGGGAGCGGCCGCGCCGGGTGGTCCTGGTCTCGAACGCGCCCCGTCCGGGGGACGGCGTCGGGCGCATCCTCGACCGGTTCGGGGTGCCCCGGGAGGCCTACGACGCGATCCTGACGTCGGGGGACCTCACCCGGGCGCTGATCGCCGCGCGCCCGGGTGCCCGGATCCGGCATCTCGGGCCCGAGCGCGATCTCGGCATCTTCCACGATCTCGACCTCAGCCTCGTCCCGGAGGCCGAGGCCGACCTGATCGTCTGCACCGGCCTGTTCGACGACCGCAGCGAGACCGCCGACGATTACCGCGACGAACTGGCGCGCCTGGCCGCCCGCGGGCTTACGCTGATCTGCGCCAACCCCGACCTCGTGGTCGAGAGCGGAAACCGGCTGATCCCCTGCGCGGGTCTGATCGCGGCGGCCTATGCCGAGATCGGCGGCGCGGTGGTCTATGCCGGCAAGCCGCACCGGCCGGTCTACGAGGCGGCCCTGGCCAAGGGCGCCGACCTGTCCGGCGGCCCGGTGGACCCGAGCCGGGTGATGGCGATCGGCGACGCGATCCGCACGGATATCGCGGGGGCGAGCGGCTTCGGAATCGCGAGCCTTCTCGTCGCCCGGGGCATCCACGCGGAGGAACTCGGCGTCTCGGCGGAGCACCATCGCCTCGGCGACGTGGCAGCATGGCTGGGTCGGCAGGCGGTTCACCCGGACGCGGTGATCGAGCGGCTGGTCTGGTAGGCGGCGGCCCCCGCCGCCGGTCCGCCATGCTAGGATTCGGCGATGACCGAGCCCGTCCCCGCCGCGACCCATGCCCGAACGATCCTGGCGGCGCACGAACATCGCCGCCAGATCCCGCCCCCCACCGGCTGGGATCCCGGTCTCGACCTGGCCGCCGCCTACCGGGTGGCCGCAGAGGTCCGGCGCCTGCGTGTCGCCCGCGGCGAGCGGACGGTCGGCCGCAAGATCGGCTTCACCAACACGACGCTCTGGGCGGCCTATGGGATCCACGAGCCGATCTGGGGGCATGTCTACGACACGACCCTGCGCGACCGGGCCGCGCTGACCGGGCCCGTGGCGCTGACCGCCTTCGTCGAGCCGCGGATCGAGCCGGAGATCGTGTTCGGCCTGGGCCGGGTGCCCGAGCCCGGCATGGACGCGGCCGCGCTGGTCGGCTGCCTCGACTGGGCGGCGCATGGTTTCGAGATCGTGCAGTCGCTGTTCCCCGGCTGGCGCTTCACCGCCCCCGACACGGTCGCGGCCTTCGGGCTGCACGGCCTGCTGGTGGTCGGCGAACGGGTGCGGATCGTCCCGGCGGCCGCCCGGGCCTGGATCGACGGCCTCGCGGGCTTTTCCGTCGATCTCCTCCGGGACGGTACCGTCGCCGACAGGGGCAGCGGCCGGAACGTGCTCGGGGGCGGCCCGCTGGCGGCCCTCGGGCATCTGGTCGATGTGCTGGCTAACGATCCCGGCAGCCTGCCGCTCGCGGCCGGGGAAGTCGTCTCGACCGGCACGCTGACCGACGCGCTGCCGGTCGCCCCCGGGCAGCGTTGGACCACGCGGCTTTCCGGATTGCCCTTGGCCGGCCTCGACCTCGCCCTCGCCTGAACCCCCGGCATCCGCGCGGCACGAAATTCGCCCGGCGTCGCGCATGCCTTTGTCCGGGTCGGCTGCGGCTCGGGCATTGGTGATGGTTAGCCGACATGCCACATGCTGGGACATGCCTGGACGCACGCGGAGCCGCTACACCACCTTCCTGGTCTCCGTGACGGAGGAGCGGCCCGGCGGCGCCGCATCGAGCCCCACGGTCTACGCGGTGATGAACCCCAGCGCCGAGGAGGCGATCGCGGCGGTCCGGCCGCTGGCCGACGGGTCTGCCGCCCTCGCCATCGTGGGCAGCCTCTCCACGCGGGTCTCCAAGGCGCTCAAGCTGAAGCCGGGCCAGCCGCACGCGTTGTAGCCGGATCGCGCCGGCTTCCGGCCGGCTCAATCCACCGCGAGCCGGTAGCCGACGCCCCGCACCGTCTGCAGGAAGACCGGGTTGGCGGGATCGACCTCGGTCTTGCGGCGCAGGCGGTTGATCTGCACGTCCACCGTACGCTCCGCGGCGGCGCCCCCGGGACCGGCGAGCTGCTCGCGCTCGACATTGGCGCCGCCGGCCACCGCCAGGATCGTCAGGATCTCGCGCTCGCGCTCGGTGATGCGGATCAGCTCGTCGTCCCGGCGCAATTCGCCCCGGTCGATCCGGAACGCGAACGGCCCGAAGGTCACGGCCTCGGCCGCCGCCTCGCGGGGACGGAGGCTGCGCTTCAGGATGTTGTTGAGCCGCAGCGTCAGCTCCCGCGGCTCGAACGGCTTGGGCAGGTAATCGTCCGCGCCGATCTCCAGGCCCATCACCCGGTCGTTCGGGTTGGAGCGGGCGGTGAGCATCAGGATCGGCACCCGGGAGGTCTCGCGCACGCTGCGGGCGTAGTCGAAGCCGTTCTCGCCGGGCATCATCACGTCGAGCACCATCGCGTCGAACACGACGCTCTGGGCCCGGGCCCGGGCCTCCGCGGCGCTCGCCGCCGCGGTGACCCGGAAGCCCTGGTCGGTCAGGTAGCGGGCGAGCAGCTCGCGCAGGCGGCGGTCATCGTCGACCACCAGGACGTGCGGCGCCGTATCGGGCAGCTCGGCCCGGGCGGGGGCGCTCACGCGCCGCCCCCGTTGGCGGCGGCCCCGCGCCGGGCCATCAGGCGCCGGACCGCGGCCCGGTCCTCCGGCTCGATCATCGCCATCAGAAAGTCCTCCGGGGAGCCCCGCGCGTCCGGCGCGGCGAGCGCCCGGGCGAGGCGGCGGGCCTGGACGCGGGTGAGGTCGGCGGCCAGCTCCGCGCCGGTCTCCGTGCAGTACAGGAGCCGCTGGCGTCGGTCGCTCGGGCCGGGCCTCTGCGCCACGTAGCCCTGCCCGATCAGGTCCTTCAGGACCCGGTTGAGGCTCTGCTTGGTGATGCGCAGGATGTCGAGCAGCTCGGCGATGGTCAGCCCCGGATAGCGGTCGACGAAGTGCAGCACCCGATGATGCGCCCGGCCGAAGCCGTAGGCGGCCAGGATCCGGTCGGGATCGCCGACGAAGTCCCGGTAGGCGAAGAACAGCAGTTCGATCAGGTCGTCGCTGCCGAGGGCGCCCTCTGCCCGGCGGGAAGGGGCGTCGGGAGCGGGCGCGGGAGGGGCGATGCCGTCACGCTGTGCCGATGAGGTCACGGGGGGCAGGCCGTCACGTGGGGACCGTCCGGGAGGTCGATAAGGTCAGTCCCGCTGACATGTCTCAGCGCGACCGTGGAGCGTCAACCCCGGGGGCGCCCGCCGGTGAGACACCCCGTGGGGCTTGCCGGTGCCCGCCCGGGTCCGATACCCCTCGAAGCCGGGTCCGTGACCGAGGGGAACAGCATGAGCGACGCCGACGTGCAGGGCCGCCGCCTCTGGATCCGCGATCCCCTGGCCATCCTGGCCGAGGATGCCGGGGGCGGCGTCGTGGTGGAGGGCAGCCGCATCGTCGAGCGCGTCGCCGCGGGCGGGCGGCCGGCTGCCATCGACGAGACCTTCGATGCCGCGCGCCACGTGGTGATCCCGGGGCTGATCAACACCCACCATCACGCCTTCCAGACGCTGACCCGCGCCCATCCGATCGCGATCAACAAGCCGCTCTTCCCCTGGCTGAAGGCGCTCTACACGGTCTGGGGGCGGATCACCCCCGAGGCGTTCCGGCTCGCCACCCGGGTGGCCTATACCGAGCTGCTGCTCTCGGGCTGCACTACGGCGGGGGACCACCACTACCTGTTCCCGAAGGGGCTGGAGCAGTCGGTCGACATCCAGGTCGAGGAGGCGCGGAGCCTCGGCATCCGCGCCGCCATCACCCGCGGCTCGATGAGCCTGTCCGACCGGGAGGGCGGCCTGCCCCCCGAGGCGCTGACGCAGGACGACGACACGATCCTGGCCGATTGCGAGCGGGTGCTGAACCTGTTTCACGACCCCGCCCCCGGGGCGATGGTGCAGGTTGGGCTCGCGCCCTGCTCGCCCTTCGCGGTGACGAAGCGCCTGATGCGCGAGAGCGCGGACTTGGCCGCCCGGCACGGCTGCCGCCTGCACACCCATCTCGGCGAGACGCTGGACGAGGATACATTCTGCCTGTCGATGTTCGGCTGTCGTCCGGTGGATTACCTCGAGGAGGTCGGCTGGATGAGCGATCGGGTCTGGCTCGCCCACGGCATCCACTTCAACGACACCGAGGTCGCCCGGCTCGGCAAGGCCGGCGTCGGCGTGTGCCATTGCCCGACCTCGAACATGACCCTGGCGTCCGGCCATTGCCGCACCTGCGAGCTGGAGGCGGCAGGCTCTCCGGTGGGGCTGGGCGTCGACGGCTCGGCCTCGAACGACAGCTCGAACCTGATGGAGGGGGTGCGCCACGCGCTGATGCTGAACCGGCTCACCTACGGGGCCGAGGCGGTGACCCATCTCGACGCCCTGCGCTGGGCGACCGAGGGCTCGGCCGCCTGCCTCGGCCGCTCGGATATCGGCCGGATCGAGCCGGGCCGCGAGGCCGACCTCGCGCTGTTCACCCTCGACGAGCTGCGCTTCTCCGGCGCCCACGATCCGCTCGCGGCGCTCGTCCTGTGCGGCGCGACCCGGGCCGACCGGGTGATGGTGGCGGGTCGGTGGCGGGTGATTGACGGGCAGCCGCTCGGCGTCGACACGGCCCGCCTGCGCGAGGACCATTCGCGGCTGGCACGGACGCTGTTCGGTGGGGCCTGAGGGGTCACCCTCTGCGGGCGCGGGGAATGCGCATACCTCTGCCGACGGTGAGGACAGTGGCCAGACCGGTGCGCGCGCCCGCGGGGGCGAGGCGATCACAATGTAGAAGGAGCTTCTGTTGAAGTCCGCTTTCTCTCAGACCTGTCGTCTGCCCGCGATGCGGGTGGTCGCTCGATAAATCACATTGTCATTCCGGGGCTCCGCTTTGCGGCCCCGGAATGAACGGGTGGAGGCCTGGACGTCCGTGCAACGTCCAAGACCCTCGGGCGACGCGGCCTTCCCTATGCGAGGGCCCTCCCCCACCGCGGGAAAGCGCGCTCGCGCGCCCTCAGAACAACCCGTCGATCTGCCCGTCGGAATCCAGGCGGATCGTGTCGGCGGCGGGCACCCGGGGCAGGCCCGGCATGGTCATGATCTCCCCGCAGATCGCCACCACGAAACCGGCACCCGCCGAGAGCCGGACGTCGCGCACCCCCACGATGTGGCCCTCGGGGGCGCCCATCAGGCTCGGGTCGGTGGAGAACGAGTACTGGGTCTTGGCCATGCAGATCGGCAGGTGGCCGTAGCCGTCCTTCTCGAAGGTGGCGAGCTTTCCGGCCGCCTTGGTCTCGATCTGGATATCGGCGGCGCCGTACAGCTTGGTGGCGATCGCCCGGATCTTCTCGGCGAGCGGCGCCTCGGTCTCGTAGGCGTGGCGGATCGGCGCGGGCTCGGCGGCGGCGAGCTTCACCACGGCGCGGGCGAGTTCCTCGGCGCCGGCCCCGCCCTCCGCCCAGTGGCGGCAGGTGATCGCCTCGACGTCGAGCCGCTCGCGGCACAGCTCCTTGAGCCGGGCATGCTCGGCATCCGTATCGGCGTGGAAGTGGTTGACCCCCACCACCACGGGCAGGCCGAAGCCGCGCAGGTTGGTGACGTGCCGCGCGAGGTTGGCGAAGCCCTTCTCCAGGGCGCCGATATTCTCGGCCCCGAGGCTCTTCTTGTCGACGCCGCCGTGCATCTTGAGCGCCCGGATCGTGGCCACCACCACGACCGCCGAGGGGGTCAGGCCGGCCTGCCGGCACTTGATGTCCAGGAACTTCTCCGCACCGAGATCGGCGCCGAACCCGGCCTCCGTCACGGTGTAGTCGGCCAGCCGCAGGCCGGCCCGGGTGGCGATCACCGAGTTGCAGCCATGGGCGATGTTGGCGAACGGGCCGCCATGGATCAGCGCCGGATTGCCCTCGAGCGTCTGCACCAGGTTCGGCTGCAGGGCGTCCTTGAGCAGCACCGTCATGGCGCCCGTGGCCTTCACGTCCTTGAGCGTGACGAGCTTGCGGTCGCGGGTCTCGGCGATGACGATCCGGCCGAGGCGCTCCTCGAGGTCGGCGAGGTCACGCGCGAGGCAGAACACCGCCATCACCTCGGAGGCCACCGTGATGTCGAACCCGTCTTCCCGGGGGAAGCCGTTGGCGACGCCGCCGAGCGATTGGGTGATCTGGCGCAGCGCCCGGTCGTTCATGTCGACGACGCGGCGCCAATGGATGCGGCGCACGTCGATGTTGAGCTCGTTGGCCCAGTAGACGTGGTTGTCGATCAGCGCCGCCGCGAGGCTGTGGGCCGACGTGATGGCGTGGAAGTCGCCGGTGAAGTGCAGGTTGATCTGCTCCATCGGCACGACCTGCGCCTTGCCGCCGCCGGCCGCGCCGCCCTTCATGCCGAAGCAGGGTCCGAGCGACGGCTCGCGCAGGCAGATCATGGTCTTCTCGCCGATGCGGTTCAGCGCATCGCCCAGGCCCACCGTGGTGGTGGTCTTGCCCTCGCCCGCCGGGGTCGGCGAGATCGCGGTCACCAGCACGAGCTTGCCGGGGTTCCGGCTCTCCAGCCCGGCGATGTAGCCGTGGTCGAGCTTGGCGATGTGCTTCCCGTAATTGTGGAGCGCCGCATCCGGGATGCCGAGCTTCTCGGCGACCTGGGCGATCGGCTTCAGGGTCGCGGCACGGGCGATCTCGATATCTGACGGCATGGGCCTTCCTCCCTGGCTCGCGGGCACGGCGCCCGCCCGCCGGCTGTTGCCGTGCGGGTTCGATTCGCCGTGCGGGTTCCTTGCGCAGCCGGGGCGTGGCGAGGCTGCCCGACGAGCGGCGGCGCACTGTGCGTCAAAGCGGGCGGAAAAGCGCGTCGATTTTTATGAGCTGGCCGACAAAATACTCTTGCTACCCGGGAAACGGTGCGTCCCTTCCCCCGCTGCGAGGCAGGGGGCCCCGAAGGAGGGTTGGGAGCGGGACGCACCGTGTCCGGACCGGTCGCGACGGGGGTCCTGTTCTGACCCGTCGCGCTGTCCCTCGCCCGCCTCGCCCTGCTCGGCCGAGGGGTTAGAGCTCGGAGGGCGGCTCACCCCCCCGACTTCTTGGCCTTGTCGGCGGCACCCGGCGCCTCGTGCGGCTGGGGCGCCCCCTTGGGCAGCTCCGGGTTCTCGGCGTTGTGCGGGGCGGCGACCGGGGCCGGTGTGGTCTCGGCGGTGGCGGTGGGCTTCTCGGTGTCCGGCAGGCCGTCCTTGAGCTTCTCGTTGATCTGCACGAGGTCGTCCGGCTCGGGGTTCAGGTCCTTGGCGTGCTGCCACTGGAACTTGCCTTCGAGGCGCCGGCCCGCGCGCCAGTAGGCGTCGCCCAGGTGGTCGTTGATGGTGGGATCGCCGGGCTTGAGCTCGATCGCCTTCTCAAGCTCGCGCACCGCATCGTCCCAGCGGCCGAGGCGGTAATAGGCCCACCCCAAGCTGTCGACGATCATGCCGTCGCGGGGGCTGGCGTCGGCGGCCTGCTGCAGCAGCTTGAACGCCTCGTCGATGTTGATCTTCTGGTCGACCCAGGAATAGCCGAGGTAGTTCATCACCTGCGCCTTGGCGGCCGGCTGGCCGTCCGGCACCAGGGAGAGCGCCTTTTTCAGGTCGGCCTCCGCCTTCGGCCATTGCTTGGCGCGCTCGTAGGCCGTGCCGCGGAAGTAGAACGTCGTCCAGTAGTTCGCCAGCGGCCGGTTTCCGATCAGCTCGATCGCGCGGCTGTAGGTCGCCGCCGCCTCCTCGTACTTCTTGCGGGCGCGCTGGACGTTGCCGAGCGCGGTGATCACGTCGATGTCGTCCGGGTGGGCCTTCATGGCGGCGTCGAGATGGGCCAGAGCCTCGTCGCTCTTGCCCATCTGCTCGAGGTTCAGGCCGATCTGGATGTCGGCGTTGAGCTTGAGCGGCGAGGTCGCGGGGATCTGCGCGTAGGCCTCGTTGGCGCGCTCGGGCTGCTTCATCCGGTCGAGGGTGTCGGCGAGCGTCAGCCGGGCGAGGGCGTGGTCCGGGGCGAAGTAGAGCGCCAGCCGCAGGTAGATCACCGCGGGCAGCTCGTCCCCTTGCGTCGAACTCGCGGCGCCCAGCCCGTACAGCACCTCGGCGGCGCCCTCCTGGGCGTTGCCGATCAGCCGCGCGAGCGGCTTGCCATCCTTGAGCTTGTCCAGGGCGTCGCGCACCAGCGGATGGCGGGGCGAGAGCTGGTCGAAGTCGGAATAGGCCTGGATCGCCAGGTCGGTCCGGCCGAGGCTGGCCTCAAGGCGGGCGTAGGCGTCGACGATGCGCAGGGTGTTGCGGTCGGCCTCGTAGGCGGCCTTGAGACGCCGCTCGGCCTCGGCGTTGTCGCCGGTCACCGCGGCGATCAGGCCGGCATGGTAGTCCCGGAAGGTGTTGTAGGAGCGCTCGCCCCGGAGCTTGTTGACCGTCTCCAGCGCCTTCTTGCCGTCGCCCGCTCCCGCGTAGGACCAGGCGGTGAGCAGCGTCGCGGTCAGGTCGGTGGCGGCCCCGCGTCCGCTGCGGGACAGGTTCTGGCGGGCGGCGGCCCACTGGCCGGCCTTGATCTGGCGCACCCCGAGGGAGAGGTTGGCGAGCCCGTTGGTGGGATCGCGCGCGATGAGTTTTTCGGCGGCGCGGAACGCGTCGGGCAGGGCGCCGTCGGCGAGCAGCGAGATGAAGGCGCGCTCGACCAGCTCGGCATTGCGCGGGTCGGCCTTGACCGCCTCGCGGTAGAAGCTCGCCGCCGCCGCCGTGTCCCGGGAGGCGACCGCGATGTAGGCCGAGAGGAAGTTGCCCTCCAGCGAATCCGCGGGCTCGTAGTCCAGCACCGGGGTCGATTCCCGCGGCTGGGCGGCGAGCGCGGTCTGCGGCAGCCCGGCGGCGAGCAGCAGGGCGAGCGCCGAGGCGCTGCGGCGGGCGCGTGATGTCATCATGAACCGATCGCGGCTCCTGGGCGCCGGCCCGCCAGGGGCCGGGCGCGAGAATGGCGGGGCGTCCCCGGAGAACGCCGGGACACTGAACGCATCCCGCCAGCCCTGCAAGGCGAAAGGATGGCGCGGCCCCGTTCCCGCCCGGCCGGGTCGCCTCACATGTTCGGGTAGTTCGGGCCGCCCGGACCTTCCGGGGTGACCCAGTCGATGTTCTGGTTGGGGTCCTTGATGTCGCAAGTCTTGCAGTGGACGCAGTTCTGCGCGTTGATCTGGTAGCGCACGCCGTCGCTGGCGGCGGCGTCCTCGACCCATTCGTAGACCCCGGCCGGGCAGTAGCGGGATGAGGGGCCGCCGAACACGTCGTGCTCGGAGCGCTTCTGGAGTTCCGGGTCGCGGACCTTCAGGTGCGGCGGCTGGTCCTCCTCGTGGTTGGTGTTCGAGAGATAGACCGAGGAGAGCCGGTCGAAGGTCAGCCTGCCGTCCGGCTTCGGGTAGACGATCGGCGTCACCTCGGAGAGCGGCTTGAGGCAGGCATGGTCCGGCTTGCCGTGGGAGAGCGTCCCGAACGGCGAGGCGCCGAGCAGGCTGGTCGCCCACATGTCGATCCCGCCGAGGCCGACGCCCAGCAGCGTGCCGTACTTCGACCAGAGCGGCTTGACGTTGCGCACCGCCTTCAGGTCCTGCCCGATCGGGCTGTCGCGCCAGCCGGCCTCGTAGGCGGTGAGCTCGTCGCCGGCGCGGCCGGCCTTCAGGGCCTCCGCGATGGCGTCGGCCGCCTGCATCCCGGACAGGACCGCGTTGTGCGAGCCCTTGATCCGCGGCACGTTGACGAAGCCCGCCGAGCAGCCGACCAGGCATCCCCCCGGGAAGACCAGCTTCGGCACCGATTGCCAGCCGCCCTCCATGATCGCCCGGGCGCCGTAGCCGATGCGCTTGGCGCCCACGAAAGTCTCGGCGATCATCGGATGGGTCTTGAAGCGCTGGAACTCCTCGAACGGCGACAGGGTCGGGTTCTCGTAGTTCAGGTGCGTGACGAAGCCGACCGAGAGCAGGTTGTCGTCGAAATGGTAGAGCCAGGAGCCGCCGCCTGCCCGGTTCGGCAGCGGCCAGCCCATGGTGTGGCGCACCAGCCCCGGCTCGAAGGTGGAATCCGGCAGCTGCCAGAGCTCCTTCACGCCGAGTCCGTACTTGAAGTGGTCGCTGTGCCGGTTGAGCGCGAAGCGCCCGATCAGCCCCTTGGTCAGGCTGCCGCGGGCGCCCTCGCCGAACACCGTGTACTTGGCGCGCAGCTCCATGCCGCGGGTATAATCCTCGCGGGGCTCGCCCGCCTTGCCGATCCCGAGGTCGCCGGTGGCGATGCCCGCCACCGCGCCGTTTTCGTCGTAGAGCACCTCGGAGGCGGGAAAGCCCGGATAGATCTCGACCCCCAGCGTCTCGGCTTGGGCGCCCAGATATTTGCATACGTTCGACAGCGAGCCGACGAAGTTGCCGTGGTTCGACATGAGCTTCGGGAAGAACAGGTTCGGCAGGGTGATGCCGCTGTTCTTGGTGAGCATCATGAACTCGTCGCGCTGGACGAGCGTCTTGAGTGGCCGCTCCGGATCGGTGCGCCACTCGGGCAGGAGCCGGTCGAGGCCGCTCGGGTCGATCACGGCGCCGGACAGGATGTGCGCGCCGACCTCGGAGCCCTTCTCGACGACGACGACGCTGATCTCCTCGCCGATCTCGGCCGCCCGCTGCTTCAGGCGGATTGCGGTGGCGAGCCCCGCCGGGCCGGCGCCGACCACGACCACGTCGAAATCCATGCTCTCGCGTTCGGGCAGCGCCATTCTCGGCCTCCTGTTTCTTATCGGCGTGCCCGATTCGTCGGCGGGCCGGCATCCCTGCTGCCGTCTCAAGCGATTCCAAGCTAGAAAGGCAAGCCGCCGGGGCCCAGAGTCCGGGCAAAGCTCCCCTATGCCGCATCCGGGGGCGAGGGACGAGGGGACGGCGGTTCGTTCAGGGCCCGCCGTTCGGTCACGCAAGTCCTTGCCGGGCGAAGCGGTTTCGAGAGTTGTCCACAGGCGTCGACCACCCCACATGCCGATCTGCATGCCAAGCCCCACCGACGCGCAAGCGGACCTGATCGCCTATCTCGACTTCCATGTGGAGGCCGGTGCCGACGCGGTCCTCGACGAGCGGCCGCATGACCGCTTCGGCGAGGCCGCCGCGCCTGCCCCCAGCCTGCGGGCCGCCCCGCGCCCGGAGGCGGCGCCCCGGCCCGCTGGCCTCGTGCCCCCCCCCGGATCGCCTCCGCCGGCGGCCCCTGTCCAGCCGCGCACCTTCGGGCGCGCGGCGAGCGCCCAGCCGGACGAGGCCGCGAGCGATGCCCGCGCCCGGGCCCGGGAGGCCAGGACCCTGGACGAGCTGGCGCGGATCCTGGCGGATTTCGACGCCTGCCCGCTGCGCTTCACCGCCAAGAACCTCGTCTTCGCCGACGGCAATCCAGGGGCGCGGGTGATGTTTCTCGGGGAGGCGCCCGGCGCCGACGAGGACCGGATCGGCAAACCGTTCATGGGCCGCTCGGGTCAGCTCCTCGACAAGATGATGGCGGCGATCGGCCTCGACCGGACCAGCGCCTATATCGGCAACATCGTGCCCTGGCGGCCCCCGGGCAACCGCAACCCGACCCCCCAGGAGGTGGCGGTGTGCCGGCCGTTCGTCGAGCGGCAGATCGAGCTGGTCGACCCGGAGGTGATCGTCTGCCTGGGCGCCCCCGCGACCCAGACGCTCACCGGCACCAAGGACGGCATCCTGCGGACCCGCGGCCGCCTGTTCCCGTACAAGTTGCCGACCCGCGAGGCGAAGCTGCTGGCCACGCTGCACCCGGCCTTCCTGCTGCGCCAGCCGGTGCAGAAGCGCCTCGCCTGGCGCGACTTCCGCGCCCTGCGGACGCTCCTCGACGGGACAGCTTGACCCCGGGCGCGGAACCGGGCCTTGCCTCACGTCATTAGAGCATCGTTCCGAGCGCCGGCTTTCGGGCGAGGACGATGCGGAGCCAGAACCGCGCCTGCCGGAAATGGCCGGCGCGGCCATCAACCGCGGCATCGATGGCGGGACCATGCGCTGGGAAGATCTACGCAGCTCCGACAATGTCGAGGATCGCCGCGGCGAGGGCGGCGGAGGCATGGGCTTCCCCGGCGGCGGCGCGGGCGGCCTCGGGATCGGCACCATCGTGGTGCTGCTGATCATCAGCTACTTCACCGGCATAAACCCGGCGATCCTGATCGGTGGCGCCGAGCGGATCGGCGGCCGCGGTGGCCAGCAGGAGCAGCAGGCCGACCCGCAGACGCAGTCCCGGCGGCGCCAAGCCCCCACCGACGAGAGCGGACAGTTCGCCTCGAAGATCCTCGGCAATACCGAGGACGTGTGGAGCCAGATCCTGCCGCAGCAGACCGGCAAGCAATACACCCCGACGACCTTGGTGCTCTATACCGGCGGCACCCGCTCGGGCTGCGGCTCGGCTCAGGCCGCCATGGGGCCGTTCTACTGCCCGCTCGACAAGAAGGTCTATCTCGACACGAATTTCTTCAAGGAGATGGCGAGCAAGTTCGGCGTGAAGGGCGATTTCGCCTACGCGTACGTCGTCGCCCACGAGGTCGGCCACCACGTCCAGGACGTGCTCGGCATTCTCGGCAAGGTCCAGGCGCGCCAGCAGCAGGCGTCGAGCAAGACCGAGGCGAACGGCCTGTCGGTGCGGATCGAGCTGATGGCCGATTGCCTGGCCGGCGTCTGGGCGAAGAATTCCAACGACAAATACGCCGAGCTGGAACAGGGCGACATCGACGAGGCCCTGAACGCAGCCGCCCAGATCGGCGACGATTCGCTCCAGAAGCGCTCGCAGGGCTACGTGGTGCCGGATTCCTTCACCCACGGCTCCTCGGCCCAGCGCCAGCGCTGGTTCACCGCGGGCTACAAGAGCGGCCAGACCAAGGCCTGCGACACGTTCCGGACGGCCGACAACTGAGGCGGGACGGGCAGGGTCACGAATCGCGTCGCTGAAGAGATCCGAGGTTCCGGAAGGCTCGCGCGCTTACCATCCGCCATAGGTCTGCGGTTCGCACAGACCTCCGTCCGAGCCGGGTTTGCCCCGACCCCTCCCTTGTCCTTGGCTCAGGACTTCGGCTCGTTGCGTGCCCGGACGATGGCGGCGGTGACGCCGCGGCGGTCTCGCGACGGCCGGCTGGAACAAAGCAGGCCTGCCTGCCGGGGCGCGCGTGGGCTGAGCTGGAAGGTCGCTGGCGGAAACGTTCGACGCCGCCGAGGATGTGGTCCGCACGAACGGCTCGGGTCCGCGGGATCGGAGGCCTCCTTCCAGCCTCCCGCCGTTCAGGCGCGCCCCTCCTGCACCGCGTGGCAGGCGACGCCGTCGAGGAGGGCCGGCACCTCGGTGCGGCAGCGGTCGTTCGCCAGCGGGCAGCGCGGGTTGAAGGTGCAGCCGGGGGGCGGGTCGATCGGGTTCGGGATCTCCCCGGAGACCGGCACGCGGGCGCGGCCGACATGCGCGAGGTCGGGCACCGCGTCGAGCAGCATCCGCGTGTAGGGGTGGCGCGGGGTGGCGAACAGGTCCCGGGCGACCGCGACCTCCACGAGCCGGCCGAGATACATCACGCCCACCCGGGTCGCCATGTGGCGGACCACGGCCAGGTTGTGGGAGATGAACAAGTAGGTCAGCCCGAGCCGGTCCTGCAGGTCGCGCATCAGGTTGAGGATCTGCGCCTGCACCGAGACGTCCAGCGCCGAGGTCGGCTCGTCGCCCACCAGGAACTCGGCCTGGCTGGCGAGTGCCCGGGCGATCGCCACCCGCTGGCGCTGGCCGCCGGAGAATTCATGCGGGTACTTCCGCGCGTCGTCCGGGTGCAGGCCGACCAGCCCCAGCAGCTCGCCGACCCGGGCGCGGATCGCCGCCTCTCCCTGGATCAGGCTGAACGCCCGGATCGGCTCCGCGATGATCCGGCCCACGCGCCAGCGCGGGTTCATGGACGCGTAGGGGTCCTGGAAGATCATCTGGATGCGCGATCGCAGGCGCCGCCGCGCGGCGGCTTGGCGCGGATCGGTCATCGAGATCCCGGTAATGCGCACCTCGCCCGCCGAGGGCGGCAGCAGACCGACCACCATCCGGGCCACCGTCGACTTGCCGGACCCGGATTCGCCGACGATCGCGAAGGTCTCGCCCTTGGCGATCTCGAAGCCGACCCGGTCGACCGCGGTGAGGAGCCGCCGGGGCTCGCGCTCGATCACCCGGTTGAGCCAGGGTTTCGAGACGTCGAACTGGCGGCGCAGATCGGTGACCTCGACGTAGGCGCTCACGCCGCTCGCTCCGCTGAATCGTACAGGTGACAGGCCACCCGGCTCGCCTCCACCGCCTGCGGCTCCGGCCGCTCGACCCGGCAGCGCGCAAACACCTTCGGGCAGCGCGGGTTGAAGGCGCAGCCCTGCGGGATGGCGGTGAGCCGCGGCATCGATCCGGGGATCTGGCTCAGCCTTTTGGCCTCCTGCGACAGGGTCGGGATCGCGCCCATCAGGCCGACCGCGTAGGGGTGGTGCGGCTTGGCGATCACCGAGGCGACGGGGCCGATCTCGGCCACGCGCCCGGCATACATCACCGCCACCCGGTCGGCGGCCTCGGCGATCACCCCCATGTCGTGGGTGACCAGCATCACCGCGGTGCCGTGCTCGCGGCAGAGGCGCTTGAGCAGGGTGATGATCTGGGCCTGGACCGAGACGTCCAGCGCCGTGGTCGGCTCGTCGGCGATGATCAGCTCCGGCTCGGCGGCGAGGGCCAGCGCGATCACCACGCGCTGGCGCATGCCCCCGGAGAACTCGTGCGGGTAGCCGTCGATCCGCCGCTCGGGGGCCGGGATGCCGACCTCGGCCAAGAGGTCGATGGCCCGGCTGCGGGCCGCCTTCGCCGACAGGTCGGTGTGGGTGCGCAGGGTCTCGACGATCTGGTCGCCGACCCGGAACAGCGGGTCCAGCGAAGTCAGCGGGTCCTGGAAGATCATGCCGATCCGGCGTCCGCGCACCCGGCGCATCGCTTCGGGCGACAGGTTGTCGATGCGTTCGCCGCGCAAGGAGATCTCGCCGCCCGCGATCCGGCCCGGCCGGTCGATCAGCCCGATCACCGCCGAGCCGGTGACCGACTTGCCGGCCCCGGACTCGCCGACGACCCCCAGGATCTCGCCGCGGCCGATGTCGAACGAGACCCGGTCGATGGCGGTGAGCGGCCCGCGGCGGGTGTCGAAGGCGACCGTGAGGTCGCGCACGGAGAGGATGGTCTCGGTCATGGCGTGGCGGCTCCCTTAACGGACCATCCCCCGCGGATCCTCCCCGTGAAGCTGCTGTGTTCGCCTATCCCGTTCCGGATCTGGCATGCGCCTCTCCCTCCTCCGCAGAGGGGGGAGGGAGAGGCGCCCGTGTCCGACCGGGAAACGCGCAGGTCCATCACCATTATTGCAGCTTCGGATTGAGCGCGTCGCGCAGCCAATCCCCCAGGAGGTTGATGGCGATGACGAGACCGGCGAGCGCCAGCCCCGGGAAGGCGACGATCCACCACTCGCCCGAGAACAGGAACCGGTTGCCGGTGCGGATCAGGGTGCCGAGCGACGGCATGGTCTCGGGCAGGCCGGTGCCGAGGAACGACAGGGTCGCCTCGGTGATGATCGCCAGAGCGAGGTTGATCGTCGCGATGACGAAGACCGGGCCGGTGACGTTCGGCAGCACGTGGCGCACCAGGATCACCGGGGACGACAGTCCGATCAGCCGTGCCGCCTGGACGTAGTCCTTGCCCTTCTCGACCATCACGGAGGAGCGCACGGTCCGGGCGTACTGCACCCAGAACGACAGGCCGATCGAGACGACGATGAGCCCGATCAGCGGCCCGACATCCAGCGCGCTGCCAAAGGTCGCCTTGGCGACACCGTCCACCACCAGGGCGATCAGGATCGCCGGGAAGGTGAGCTGAACGTCGGCGATGCGCATGATCAGCGTGTCGAGGGCGCCGCCCGCGTAGCCGGCGACGAGGCCCAGCGCGATGCCGAGCACGCCCGAGGTGATCACCCCGAGCACGCCGACGATCAGCGACAGGCGCAGGCCGTAGAGCACGGCCGAGAGCACGTCCCGGCCCTGATCGTCGGTGCCGAGATAGTACGGCGCCTGACCGTCTGCCTGCCAGATCGGCGGCAGGTTGGAGTTGATCAGGTCGAGCTGGGCCGGATCGTAAGGGTTCTGCGGCGCGATCAGGGGGGACGCGAAGGCGAGCCCGACCATCAGCACCGTGGCGACGAGCGCCGCCACCGCGGTCTTCGACCGCAGGAAGCTCGCCAGCAGGTCGGAGTCGCGCCAGCGCGCGAGCCGGGAGGGCGAAGCCGCCTGCAGGGGGACCGGCGGGGCGTCGCCCGCGTCGATGTCGCGTCCGCTCATCGGCGGGTTCCCATGTCGTCGTCCCTCACGTGGCCCGCCCGGACGACAGCCGCAGGCGCGGGTCGACCACCGTGTAGAGGATGTCGACCACGAGGTTGATGGTCACGAAGATCAGCGCGACGAGCAGCAGGTACGCGGACATGATCGGGATATCGACGTTCTGCACGGCCTGGACGAACAGCAGGCCCATGCCGGGCCACTGGAACACCGTCTCGGTGATGATCGAGAAGGCGATGACCGAGCCGAGCTGGAGGCCCGCGATGGTGATCACCGGTACGAGGGTGTTCTTGAGGGCGTGACGCAGGTTCACGGCCCGGGTGGAGAGCCCCCGGGCCCGGGCGAAGCGGATGTAGTCGGTGCGCAAGACTTCCAGCATCTCGGCCCGCACCAGCCGCATGATCAGCGTCATCTGGAACAATCCGAGCGTGACCGAGGGCAGGATCAGCGCCTTGAGCCCGGACGCGGTGAGGAAGCCGGTGGTCCACAGCCCGAGCCGCACCGTGTCGCCGCGCCCGTACGACGGCAGCCAGCCGAGCGTCACCGAGAACAGGTAGATCAGCAGGATCCCGATCAGGAAGGTCGGCAGGCTGATGCCGATGAGCGAGACCGCCTGGAACAGCCCGGCGAGCCAGGAGTCGCGGCGGAGCGCGCAGTACACCCCCATCAGCACGCCGACGACCAGCGCGAAGATCGTGGCGCAGAGAGCGAGTTCCAGCGTCGCCGGCATGCGCTCGGCGAGCAGCTGCGAGACCGGCTGCCGGAACTGGTAGGAGATGCCGAACTGCCCCCGCACGACGCTGCCGGCGTAGCGGGCGAACTGGACCAGCACCGGGTCGTCGAGGCCGAGGCCTTTGCGGATCTCGGCCCGTTCGGCCACGGTGGTGTCGGGCCCGACGATCTGGTTCACGGGGTCGCCCGCGAACCGGAACATCGAGAACGCGATGAGGCCGACGACCGCGAGCACCGCGGCCGCCTGGATCACTCGGCGGAGCAGGAAGGCGAGCACGCCGGGCCCCTACGAGGGGTCTTTCGACACCCAATAGAGCAGCAGCAGGTTGTCGGCGCGCTGGGTCAGGTGGACCTTCTTGGAGACGCCCCAGGCCAGGGCCTGCTGGTGCAGCGGGATATAGCCCCAGTCGGCGTTCAGGACGTCGAAGCCCTCCTTGATCAGCGCGTCGCGCTGGGTCTTGTCGGTCTCGCCCTCGACCTTGTCGGCGATCGCGTCGATCTTCGGATCGCAGTAGCCGGCGAGGTTCCAGCCGCCGCGGCCGGACTTGTCGCCGGGCTTCCGGCAGCCGACGATCTCGTAGAGGATGTTGTGGCTGTCGAGCGACGACGGCGTCCAGCCGAGCAGGTAGAACGAGGTGTCGTAGTTCGGGGCCAGCACCTTGGCGAAGTACTTCGCCTTCGGCTGCGCGTTCAGGTTCACCTTGACGTTGATGCGGGCGAGCATCGAGACCACGGCCTGGCAGATCGCCTCGTCGTTGACGTAGCGGTCGTTGGGGCAGTCCATGGTGAGCGAGAAGCCGTCCGGGTAGCCCGCCTGGGCCATCAGCTCCTTGGCCTTCTTCAGGTCGGTGGCCGGGCGCTTGAACTCGGCCCCGCGGGCGTAGAGGCTCGGGGCGATCATCAGGGCGGAGGGCACTGCCTGGCCGCGCATGACCCGCTTGGCGATCGTGTCCTCGTCGATGGCGAGGTAGAACGCCTCGCGCACCTTGATGTCCTTGAACGGGTTCTTGCCCTTGACGCTCGAATCCTTCAGCTCGTCCCGGTCCTGGTCCATGCCGAGGAAGATCGTGCGCAGCTCGGGGCCCGCCATCACGGTGGCGGTGCCGCTGGCATTGACCCGCTGCTGGTCCTGCAGCGGCACGGGATCGATCCAGTCGACCTCGCCGGACAGGAGCGCCGCGACACGGGTCGCCGGATTGGCGATGGTGGTCAGCACCGCCTCGTCGAGGTTCGACTCGACCTTGCCCCAGTAGCCGGGAAACTTCTTGAACACCGTCTTCACGCCGGGCTGGTGCTCGGCGATCACGAACGGGCCGGTGCCGTTCTCGTGCAGGGTGGCGTAGCTCGGGGTCGTGGCGTTACCCGGGGTCGGCTGCGTGACGCCGTTCTTCTCGGCCCAGGCCTTCGACATGATGAACCAGGTCGAGAACTGGTAGATCGCGATGGGGTTCGGCTTCTTCAGCACCATGTCGACCGTGGAGTCGTCGACCTTCACGAATTCGGCGTCGGCGGGGACGTTGGTCTGGAAGTTCGAACCCGGCGCGCGCACGCGCTGCGCGGAGAAGATCACGTCGTCGGCCGTGAAGGGCGAGCCGTCGTGGAACTTGACGTTCTTGCGCAGGTGGAAGCGCCAGCGGGTCGGCTCGGGCGTCTCCCAGGATTCGGCGAGCTGGGGCGCGAATTTGAGATCCTTGTCGAGGGTGACGAGCGATTCGTAGGCCGCCGCATGCATGCCCTCGGTGAAGCTCTCCTTCAGCGAATAGGGGTCGAGCGACTTGAGATCACCCTGGAAGGCGAAGCGGAACACGTTGGCGGCCTGGGCGGGCAGGGCGGCGAACGCGAGGGTCGCGACCGCGCCCGCGGCCACGCCGCGGACGAGGGTCTTCAGGGCAGGTCGGGACAAGCGGATCTCCGGAACCGTGGGACTGAACACCGGCCGGCGGGCCCGGTGGGTGTCCACCGCGGCTTCAGCAAGCTTCGGACCATCTGTATACAAGATGCCGGGTCCGCTTGAAGTGGCCCGGTCGCAGAACTCGGTGACGATAGGGCGCCCATCCCGCCCTATCGTCGCCGATAGCCCTTATTCGGCGGCGGCCTGCGTCGGCTGATGCCGGGGGTCCGCCTCGGCCTGCCCCGCCTCGCCCTCTGCCACCGCCTTCCTCCGGAAGGCGCGCATCACCACCACGAAGAAGACGGGCACGAAGAACACCGCCAGCACGGTGGCGGTGATCATGCCGCCCATCACGCCGGTGCCGATCGCCTGCTGGCTCTTCGAGGCGGCGCCGGTGGCGATGGCCAGCGGCACCACGCCGAAGATGAAGGCGAGCGAGGTCATCACGATCGGCCGGAACCGGAGCGTGGACGCCTCCACGGCGGCCTTCACCACCGAGGTCCCGGGCTTCCAGAGGTCACGCGCGAACTCGACGATCAGGATCGCGTTCTTGGCCGACAGGCCGATGATCGTGATCAGCCCGATCTTGAAGTACACGTCGTTGGGCATGCCGCGTAAGAACACGGCCGCCACCGCGCCGATCATGCCCAGCGGGATCACCAGCAGCACCGAGGCCGGGATCGCCCAGCTCTCGTAGAGCGCGGCCAGGCACAGGAACACGATCAGCACCGAGAGCGCCAGCAGCAGGCTCGCCTGGCTGCCCGCCTGCTTCTCCTGGTACGATTGCCCGGTCCAGGCGTAGCCGAAGCCCTTGGGCAGCTGGAGCATCAGCCGCTCCATCTCGTTGATCGCGTCGCCCGAGGTGTAGCCGGGGTTCGGCTCCCCGGTGAAGCGCACCGACTGGTAGCCGTTGAAGCCGACGATCTGGCTCGGCCCCATGCTCCATTTCAGCTCCGCGAAGGAGGACATCGGCACCATCGTTCCGCCGGCGTTTTTCACCGCGTAATTGAGGATGTCGGACGCGTTCATGCGCTGGAGTTGCTCGGCCTGCACGTAGACGCGCTGCATCTTGCCCCGGTTGGGGAAGTCGTTGGTGTAGACCGAGCCGAGGTTGAGCTGGATCGTGGCGTTGATGTCCTCGAACTTGACGCCGAGCGCCGCGGCCTTCTCGCGGTCGATCACCAGCTCCGCCTGCGGGGTCGGCGGCAGGCCCTCGATCTTCACCTTCTGGAGGACGGGGCTCGCCTGGGCGAGCTTGAGCAGCTGGTCCTGGGCCGACAGGAGGGCCGCGTAGCCGCGGTTGGCCCGGTCCTGGAGGCGGAACGAGAAACCGGCCGCGTTGCCGAGATTGTCCACCGGCGGCGGTTCCTGCGCGTCCACCGTGGCGTCGCGGTAGCTCGCCAGCGCCGCGTTGGTGCCGGCCACCAGGGCGGCGGCCGAATTCTGGGCGTCGCGCTCGTCCCAGGGCTTGAGGGTGACGAAGGCCTGGCTGGTGCTCGGGGCCTGGCCGGAGAACGAGAAGCCGTTGAGCATCGTCACGGTGGCGACGCCGGGCTGGGCCAGCAGGTGCTCCTCGACCCTTCGGTTGGCCTCCTGGGTGCGGTTGTAGGAGGCGCCCGGCGGCGTCTGGATGTCGACCGTGAAGAAGCCCTGGTCCTCCACGGGCAGGAAGCCCTCGGGCAGGTTGACGAACGCGTAGGCCGTACCCGCCACCAGGGCGAGGTAGACCAGCATCACACGCCCGGATTTCCGGATGAACCACGCGGTGCCGCGGCCGTAGCGGGTGGTCTCGCGGTCGACGAACCGGTTGAACATCCCGAACACGCCGCCCTTGGCGTGGCCGTGGCCCTTCGCCACCGGCTTCAGGAAGGTCGCGCACAGGGCCGGCGTCAGCGACAGGGCGAGGAGCGCCGAGAACGCGATGGAGGTCACCATCGCGATCGAGAACTGCCGGTAGATGATGCCCACCGAGCCGGGGAAGAACGCCATCGGGATGAACACGGCCATCAGCACCAGGGTGATGCCGATGATCGCCCCGGTGATCTGCCCCATGGCCTTCTTGGTGGCCTCCTTGGGGGGCAGACCCTCCTCGTTCATGATCCGCTCGACGTTCTCCACCACCACGATGGCGTCGTCGACCAGGATGCCGATGGCCAGCACCATGCCGAACATGGTGAGCACGTTCACCGAGAAGCCCGAGATCCACATCACCGTCACCGTGCCCATCAGGGCGATCGGCACGACGATGGTGGGGATCAGGGTGTAGCGGATGTTCTGCAGGAACAGGAACATCACCAGGAACACCAGCACAACCGCCTCGACCAGGGTGTGCAGCACCTTCTCGATCGAGGCCTTCACGGCCGGGGTGATGTCGTACGGGATGTCCCACTTCAGGTCCGGCGGGAAGAACTGCGACAGCTCCTCCATCTTGGCGCGGATCGCCTTGGCGGTCTCAAGGGCGTTGCCGTCGGGGGCCAGGGTCACCGAGATGCCGGCGGCGGGCCCGCCGTTCAGCCGCGTGGAGAACTGGTAGGCGTCGCCGCCGAGCTCGATCCGGGCCACGTCGCGCAGGCGGACGTTCGAGCCGTCCGGGTTGGCCCGCAGCACGATCGCGCCGAAATCCTCGATGGTGCCGAGCTGGCCCTTGACGATGATCGGCACGGTCACCGCCTGCCGGGTCGGGCTCGGCTGCGCGCCGACCGCCCCGGAGGCGACCTGGACGTTCTGGTTGCGGATCGCCTCGGTCACGTCCTCGGCGCTGAGCGAGAGCCCGCGCAGCTTGTCGGGATCGACCCAGACCCGCAGCGAGCGCTCGGTGGAGTACAGGGTCGCCCGCCCGACCCCGGGGATGCGCCGGATCTCGTTGATGACGTTGCGGATCAGGAAGTCGCCGAGCCCGACCTCGTCCATCGACCCGTCCTTGGACACGAGGGTGATGATGTTGAGGGTCGCGGCCGAGGCCTCCTCCACCAGGATGCCCTGCTGGCGCACTTCCGCCGGAAGGCGCGCTTCCACGCGCTTGAGCCTGTTCTGCACCTCCACGGAGGCGAGCGCCGGGTCGGTGCCGGGCAGGAAGGTCGCCGTGATGTTGACCGAGCCGAACGAGTCGGTGGTCGACTCGAAGCTCATGATGTTGGCCGCGCCGTTCAGCTCGTCCTCGATCAGCCGGGTCGTGCCGACGTAGAGGCTCTCCACCGAGGCGCCGGGATAGGCCGTGGACAGGGCGATCGAGGGCGGCGCGATCACCGGGTACTGCGCCACCGGCAGGTTCGGGATCGCCAGGGCGCCGCCGAGGCAGATGAACAGGGCCACCACCCAGGCGAAGACCGGCCGGTCGATGAAGAAGCGTGCCATGATCGGGCTCTAGCGGTGCTGGGCGGCGGCTTGAGGCGCGGCTTGGGACGCGGTCTCCGCCTTGTCGGCCGGCTTGTCGGCGGTCTCGTCGGCGTCGTGCCGCGGGCCCGCCTCCCCGTGGACGGGAGTCTGGTCCACAGGCTTCACCTTCGCGCCCACGGTGATCTTCTGGACGCCGTCGACGATGACCCGCTCGCCGGCCTTGAGCCCGTCACGGATCAGCCAATTCTGCCCGACCACCGGCCCGACTTCGACGGGCTGGCGCATCACCGTGTCGTCGGCCCGGACCAGCCAGAC
Source organism: Methylobacterium sp. NEAU K (assembly GCF_030700285.1). GTDB lineage: Bacteria > Pseudomonadota > Alphaproteobacteria > Rhizobiales > Beijerinckiaceae > Methylobacterium. The sequence continues at coordinate 142,094 of NZ_JAUYZJ010000010.1, forward strand.
CTCGGCGCGGCCGTCGTCGGTGCGCTGGATCGCCTGCTGCGGCACCGCGATCGCGTCGGAATCGATGCCCTGCTTGATCCGGGCGCGGACGTACATGCCGGGGAATAGCTCGTCATGCGGGTTTGGGAACTGCACCCGCAGGGTCACCTGGCCGGTGCTCGGATCGGCGGTAACGTCCGAGAACAGCAGGCGACCCGCCAGCGGATAGAGCGAGCCGTCGTCCATGATCAGGTGGACGTTGGCGGTGTTCTCCTCCAGCCGCGCGAGCTCGCCGCTGGCAAGATCCCGGCGCAGGCGGTTCAGCTCGCCCACGGACTGGGTGATGTCGACGTAGATCGGATCGAGCTGCTGGATCGTGGCGAGCGCGCCGGTGGAGCCCGGTTCGATCAGCGTCCCCTCGGTGAGGAGCGCCCGGCCGATGCGGCCGGTGATCGGCGCGCGCACGTCGGTCCAGCCGAGGTTGAGCTGCGCCCGGTCGCGGGTCGCCTTCGCGCCCGCGACCTCGGCCTCCGCCTGCTTCTTGCCGGCGAAGGCGGCATCGTACTGCGCCTGGCTGGCGGTCGCCCGGGTCAGCAGCTGCTCGAGCCGGTCGGCCTGCTGGCGGGCGAGCACCAGGGCGGCCTCCTGGCGGGCGAGCGCCGCCTCCGCGCTCGCCAGTTCGACCTCGTAGGGGGCCGGGTCGATCTTGTAGAGGATATCGCCTTCCTTGACCTGGCTGCCCTGCTCGAACAGGCGCTTGACCACGAGCCCCGAGACCCGCGACCGGACTTCGGCGATACGCATTGGCGCCACCCGGCCCGGCAGGTCGCGCAGGTATGGAATCGCCTGCGGCGTCACCGTGACGAAGCCCACCTCCGGCACCGGCGGCGTGGGCGCGGTCGCCTGCTTCGGGTTGCAGGCCCCGAGGCCGAGCAGAAGCAGGGCCGCGGGCCAGATCGCGGTCGAATGGCGTGCGGTCGGGCGGGCCGAGGCCCCGGGCAGGGTTCTGGCGGACGTGGTGCGGGTCACGGGTTCCGACGCTCCTGAAAAAACATGCGTCTGCTGAAGCCGGCGCGGAAAGGCCGCGCCTCGTCGAGGCGGATCGCGCGCGCCGGTTGGGCGGGGATCGGGAGAGGCGAACGCGCTCATAGCGGCGCCTCGGGCGAGGCCGTACGGCTCAGGCCGCCCGTGGAGGCCGGTGCAGAGAGCCGCCCGGCTCAGAGGTCGGCGCGACCACCGAGGCATAGCCATAGGATGCGGCAGCGGCATGACGGGGCTGCGGCCCCTCCACCGGCGCACGCGGAAGCCCCAGGTCGGTGAGGATCTCGATGTCGGCAGCGCAGATGTCGGTGCGGTCGAAGCTCGACCGGCCAGCCTCGGGGGCCGAAGCCTGCGCGTCCGACAGGAACGCCACGGCCAGGCCGGCAACCGGACAGCCGGGTCCGTCCAGCGCCGCGGCCGGGGCGGGCCGGGGCAAGGCCGCCAGCGCGGCCGCCGCGACGACGAGCACTGCCAGCACGGCGAGGCCCCGGGCGAGGCGGTCCGGCGTACCCGCGACGCGGCGGACCATGATGGCGACGGATCGGATCACGACCCGGAGATAAGCACGACCTTCCCCGGGCGCAATCACCCCCGGCGTCGCGCCGGCAACCGGGTGTTGCGCGGAGCCCACAGGGGCGGTCGGATTCGCCCGTCCCGCCGGGCCGGCCTCAACCTTGCCGCGAATTCCGTGCCGGCTGTCCCGAACGGCCGCGCGGCAACCGCGACGGCGCGGGCAGCGGCTGCCGGTGCGGCGGACGAGGCGATGCAACACGCCGCCGGCGTGCTTTCCGCCGATCATGGAATGCACGCCGGCGACAGCGGAGGACAGAGAACATGTCGAGACGGATCGCGATGCTCGGCCTCGCCGGGCTCCTGCTCGGGAGCGCCCCCGCTTCCGCCAACCCGTTGGACAGGGGGCCGATCGCGGACTTCCTCAACGTCTTCCGCAGCCAGGCGATTCCGCGCGACACGGTCGCCTGGACCGGCAAGGAGAGGCCCGGCACCATCGTGGTCTCGACGCGCCAGCGCCGGCTCTACTACGTGCTCGGCGGCGGCGCGGCGATCCGCTACGGCGTGGGCGTCGGCCGGCAGGGCTTCTCCTGGTCCGGCACCAAGACGGTCACGATGAAGAAGGAGTGGCCGGACTGGCGCCCGCCGCAGCAGATGCTGGCCCGCCGCCCGGACCTGCCGCGCTACATGGCCGGCGGTCAGGACAACCCCCTCGGGGCCCGCGCCCTCTATCTCGGCTCCTCGCTCTACAGGATCCACGGCTCGAATGAGCCCGAGACGATGGGTGCGGCTGTCTCGTCGGGTTGCATCCGCATGACCAACAAGGACGTGGTCGACCTCTACGACCGGGTCCGGGTCGGCACCAAGGTGGTCGTGCGCGACTGACGGAACCAGGGCGGGGCGCCGTCGGGCGCCCCCACCGTCCGCGATCCGGAGCGGCGCGCGCTCCGGGCCCGGCGCTCTGTCCCGACCGTGGGCGTTCGGCTACCATCGCCGCATGATCAGACGTGCCGATTCTCGTCCGATGCTCCGGCTCGCGGCCGCCCTCCTGCTCGGCGGCTGCATCCTGCCTGCGGGTCCCGCCACGGCCCAGGCACTCCTGCCGTCCGTGGGCTTCGCGCCGCTGCCCTCCTTCGCCTGGCCCCAGCCCGCCGACGACGACGCGAGCCGCTGGACCGGCTCCTACGCCCGCCTGTCGACCGGATTCGCGGTCGTGGCATCCCGGCATTCGGGCAGCTACGCGGGCCCGACCGTCGGTTTCGAGGGCGGCCGGATGTGGCAGGAAGGCCGGATCCTCTACGGCATCAGCGGCGGCCTCGACTATCTGGCCGGCCTCGACGGCGGCCTCACGCCCGGCTTCGGGCGCGCCACCTATGCAAGCGACTTCGCCGGAGCCCTGCATGTGAAAGTCGGCACCCTGCTGACGCCGGACGTGCTGCTCTACGCCAAGACCGGGGCCGTGGCCGTGCACGAGATGGTGCGCGCCGGGCCGACCCCGGTCTCGCCGCCCTTCACGCGCCAGGACATCGCGGTGCGGCCTGTGGCGGGCGTCGGCGTCGAGTGGGCGGTCACGGACCGGCTCTCGCTGGCGGTCGAGGCGGGTGTGGTGGGCAACGGGCTTCGCTGAACGTGATGGCGCCGCCCCCGACAGCCGCGCCTCGCGCGCCCTATTTCGGCACGAACGCCCAGTAGTCGAGGTCGAGGATCACGGCCGGATCGTAGCCCTCGCCCGCCCGGTCCGGGAAGGCGCCGCAGGCCTGATTCTTGGTGGCGACCGTGCGCAGGCGCAGGAGCCCGACATCGTCGCGGCCGATATCGGCCGCGACCAGCACCTCACTCCAGGCATAGACCGTGTCGCCGGCAAACAGCGGCGCCACGTGGCGGCCGGCGTTGATGCCCGCAAGCGCGAAGGCGTTGGCCAGACCATTGAAGCTGAGCGCCCGGGCCAGGGAGATCACGTGTCCGCCGTAGATCAGGCGGCGGCCGAAGCGGGTATCCTTGGCGGCCAAGCCGTCGAAATGGACCTTGGCGGTGTTCTGGAACAGGCGCGTGGCGATCTGGTGCTCCGCCTCCTCGACGGTCATGCCGTCGACATGGTCGATCTTCTCCCCGACCGCGTAGTCATGGAAGCGGTGGGGGCTGCCGGCGAGGTCCGTGTCGTAGGCGCCGGCCGAGAGCTTCGGCAGGGCGCCCGCAAGATCCTGCGGATCGACCACCTTGGCGAGGCTCGGCACGTGCTCCTCGGCGATCGCGGCCCCGGGGTCGCGCTTGCGCACCAGGACCCAGCGGCAATAGCTCAGCACGGTCTCGCCGGCCTCGTCGGAGCCCACCGAGCGCACGTAGACCACGCCGGTCTGCCGGTTTGAGCTCTCCTTGAGGCCGATCACCTCGGAGACGGTCGACAGGGTCTCCCCCGGATAGACCGGCCGCCGGAAGCCGCCCTCCGCGTAGCCGAGATTGGCCAGCGCGTTGAGGGATACGTCCGGCACGGTCTTGCCGAACACCATGTGGAAGGTGAGCAGGTCGTCCAGCGGGCTCTTCGGATACCCGAAGGCGCGCGCGAACGCGTCCGATGATTGCACGGCGAAGCGCGGGCCGTAGAGGCCCGTGTAGAGCGCCACATCGCCCACCGTCACGGTGCGCGGCGTGGCGTGGCGGATGGTCTCGCCGAGGCGGAAATCCTCGAAGAAGCGGCCTGGATTGGTCTTCACGGGCATTCGATCCTACTGCGCGTAGATATAGGCCTGAGGCACAGCGTATTCATGCAACAAGCGGCTGATGAACAACAGCAGGAGGATCAGGATGATCGGCGAGATGTCGACGCCGCCGAGATTGGGCAGCAGGTTGCGGATCGGCCGCAGCACCGGCTCGGTGATCCGGTAGAGCACCTCGCCGATCTGGGCGACCAGGGGATTGCGCACATTCACCACGTTGAACGCCACGAGCCAGCTCAAGACCGCGCTGGCGATGAGGACGTAGATGAAGAGCTGGACGACCGTGTCGAAGAGCCAGATCAGGGCGTTCATGCGGGTCCGCGCGCTATCCTCGGGGCGCCCGCGTCCCAGCGCCGGATCGGCGCGCGGCGGGCGGCGTTGAAACAGGAATTGACAGGCTGAGCCGCCCGCGCCTACAAGGCCGGCGCCTCGACGGGGCTGTAGCTCAGATGGGAGAGCGCCGCAATCGCACTGCGGAGGTCAGGGGTTCGAATCCCCTCAGCTCCACCAGGCTTTCCTGGTGAAAAGTCAGCGTCCTGCGCTCGTGGCGATAGTGCTGTCGCGGCAGGCGCTTAGCGGTGATCCACAGGGACGCTCGCCACCGGCTGACCGCAGGCTTGAAGGCGCCCCCGTTCTCGACGGCGGGTCTGTCGTTTTCCCGACCCTCCGGCTGACGGAAGTTCAGAGACCGTTCCGCATCCCGCCATGAGACGCGGGTTCGCAGGGATAGTGCGCTGTCGAGGAGCCGTGCCGCGAGGATCAGGAACTGAACCGCTCCGGGTTTTCCGGAGGCTCCAGATCTTGCGAGGATGGAGCCATGACGAAGAGAACCCCACCCTTTTCGCCTGAAGTCCGCGAGCGCGCGGTGCGGATAGTGCTGGAGCACCAAGGGGACAACGCCTCACAATACGGCGCGATCCGCTCGATCGCGGCCAAGATCGGCTGCTCGGGCGAGACACTGAGGAACTGGGTTCGCCAAGCCGAGCGCGACCGGGGCGTGCGGGCGGGGCAGACGACGGACGAGCGCGAGCGGATCAAGGCGCTGGAGCGGGAAGTGCGCGAACTCCGGCTGGCCAATGAGATCCTGAGGAAGGCGTCGGCGTATTTTGCGATGGCGGAGCTCGACCGCCGGTCGCGGACATGATCGCCTTCATCGACAAGCACCGGGACGCCTCTACGGGGTCGAGCCAATCTGCAGGATGCTGCTGATCGCCCCGGCGACGTGGACATCCTTGTGCGTGTCGACGCCGATGACGACGGCGTCCGATGCGATAGCGTGCATACGGGTCCTTCAGGTCGGTAGAACCCGAAGGCGATCTGCGAGCGGACAGGACTGTGACGGGACGGCACTCCCTCAAGCTCCTATCAGGTCACGTCTCGTGACGCCCCGGGTGCAGCCTGGAGGGCCGACAGATCAACGCCATGACACGTGGTCAATCGTAAGCACGGGTCAGGCCTCCCAGGCTGCACGCACCTTCTCACAGTCGTAGCAGCCGCCCGTCCGGCTCATGGATGGCCTCGCTCCCGTGAGCCGAGTGACAGATAAGCCCGGCAGCCGGTCGCTTGCCGCTGGGCGGCCATCATCAGCGCGGCCACGGTCAGCTCGGTCCGCATATGATCGCGCATCGACCCGCCCACAATCTTGCGCGTGGCTAGATCCAGGACGGCGGCCAGGTAGAGCCAGCCCTCTGCGGTCGGCAGATAGGGGATGTCGGTCAGCCAGACCGTGTCGGGCCGCGCGGCCGAGACGTCCTGCCTCAGGAGGTTCGGGGCGATCGGGAGATCGTGACGGCTGTCGGTCGTGCAGGGCCGGAACCGACGGTCCCCCAGGGCGCGGATGCCGTGCCGACGCATCAGGCGCTCCACTCGCCCACGGCTGGCCGATCGGCCCTCCGCTCGCAAGGCGGCGTGCACGCGCGGGGCACCGTAGCGCCGATGGTGGGCGGCATGGATGCGCCGGACGTCGTCCAGGAGCTGACGGTTGGAGGCCGAGTGGGCGCTCTCAGGCCGTGACCGCCAGCCGTAGAAGCCGCTGGGGGGAGACGTCGAGCACGCGGCACATGAGACGCACAGGCCAGGTCCGCGCATGCTGCTCGATAAAGGCGAAGGTCACTTGGGCATCTCCGCGAAGATGCCGATCGCCTTTTTTGGCACGTCGCGCTCCATGCGCGTCCGGTCGAGCTCGCACCGCAGCCGGACGATCTCGGCGGCCTGATCGGACGGGGAGGCCACAGGACTTGGGGCCGAGATCGCCGTCGATCCTGCCGGACGTGGTCGGGGTGAGGCCCCGTTCAGCGCTGAACGCCACTGCCGCAATATCGAGGGCTGGATCCCGAGCTCGGCCGCGATCTGCATCTGCGGCCGGCCGCAGCTCTCCAGAAGGGCGACCGCTTCGCGTTTGAACTCGGGCGTGAACGCCCGTCTCGCCTTCGCCCTCCGACACCTTCCCCGCTCAGCCAGAGCGTATCAGAGGTGTCCGTGAATCCGAGGGAGGATCGCTCCGATCAGCGATGATCCTTGCGTCAGCCCTCCATCTGGTCAGGACAACCAATTTGAACACAGCCGGCGATCGCGGAGGCTCACACAAAATTACATGATGTGACGGAACACACCTGCGTCCCGGATACGGAAGAGCGCCGCCGATACCCTCGCGATCAGCGCTGGCGATCCGTTTTTGCAAGGAAGGCTGCGACCCCATGCTGGTACTCTTCGCTCTCCGCGAAGCTGTACACTTCCATCCGCTCGGCGCTCGTTACGGCGGTGGCATCCCGCATCAGGCGCTGGATCTGCCGCTTGTGCGACCGCGCGGCCAGGATTCCGCTGGCGCAGATGTTCTCCACTGTGGCAGCGACCGCTCGCTCGAAGTCGTCCTCTTCGACAACTCGGGACACCAGACCCTTCTCGCAGGCCGTGCGCGCGTCGAAGAGACGTCCCTCGATCAGCAGCTCCGCGGTGACCGACGGCCCGACCAGCCGGAACAACGCCTCGGTCTCGCCGAGGGCGAGTGGGAACCCCATGCGGCCGACTGGAGCCCCGAAGCGGGCACCTTCCGCCGCGATCCGGATGTCGCACGCGGCGGCGATCCCGAGGCCACCACCGAAGCACGCGCCCTGGATCGCAGCGACGACGGGGGTGGGACAGGCGGCGATCGCGCCGAGGCAACCGCCGACGTACTCCTCGTGGAACCGGACCACCTGCTCGTAGGTCGAGCGCGCGGTGCCGAACTCGGAGATATCCGCGCCGGCGGAGAACGCCTCCGCGGTCGCGCCGCGGATCACAACGCACCGCATCCCGCCATCCCGGGAGAGGGCCCGCACCTGCGCCGCCAGCTCCTGCCACATCAGGATTGTCAGCGCGTTGCGCCGCTCCGGGTAGCTGATCGTCAGCGTCGCGCGGGAGCCAGACTTTCCCGCGAGTATCGTTCCGGTCATGTCGATCCCGCCTGTCGCGACGTTCGGCTCGGCCGTGGCCGTCGGTGCACCGTTCGGCTCAGGCCCGGACGTCCTGAGAAAGCTTCAGCAATTCCGCCGCGTCGGCACTGCGCCCCGCGTAATCCTTCCAGGTCGAATTGCGGGCGAGCGTCAGCCACTTCTCAAAGGCGGCCGCGTCGATCTCGTGCGCCTGCACCCCAGCCCTCCGATAAACCTGGGCTACCCTGTCGTCGTCGGCCTTCGAGCCCATCGTCCCGAACGGCTCCAACTCGGCGCCAATCGCCATGATCAGATCGCGCTCGCCCGGCGCGAGGGCGTCGAAGATCGCCTTCGACATCAGCAGCGGCTCGAAGGTGAACAGAAACGTGCGGTCGCGCGCCGTCGTCAGATGCTTGGCGGTCTCCTCCAGGCGGAAGGAGATCATGCTGGTCGAGGAGGTGACGACAGCGTCCACCGCCCCCGTCTGCATCGCCGCGTAGATCTCGTTCGAGGGCAGTGACACGGCAGCCGCCCCGGCCGCCTGAAGCAGGATGTCCATTTCCCGGGAACCACCCCGGGTCTTGAGGCCCCGCACGTCGTCGGGCCCGGTGATCGGGCTGGTGCGGGACACGACGCCGTTCGCCTGCCAAACCCAGGCCACGATCACGATGCCCTTCTCGGCCAGAATCGCTTCGAGTTTGCGCCCGACCGGGGCCGTCTTCCATGCCGCGCCCTGGGCGTAGGAGGCGACCACGCAGGGCATCAGCCCGATATTGACTTCGGGGACCTGGCCGCCGGCATAGGCGAGCGGGAAGAGGCTGAGGTCGAGTGCACCCTTGCGGAGCGCCGCGAACTGGGCGTTGGTCTTCATCAGGGACGCGTTTGGATAGACCGTTGCAGTGAGCGCGCCTTCGGAGCGCCGCCGCAGCTCGCCGGCTAACGTCCGGCAGAGCCTGTCCCGGAAGTCGCCATCCGCCTCGCTGCCGCCCGGGAACTGATGCGAGATCTTCAGATCGCGCCCTGTCGCCGCCTGCGCCCCGAGCCCGAAGATCGCCGGCGTTGCCGCGGCAGCTGACAGCAGATCGCGACGCGTCGGCATGGCTGACCTTCATGGTGCGGTGGTTTCATCTGGAACGACGCGCTGAGCGCCACGCGCGGACCGACACATGCGGCGAAGCTGACGTGCGCTGCGTAGACTGCGACCGATGCCTGGGCTCGCCTCTGCTTTGTGCCGCGCTCACCGGTTCTCGACCGACTTCGTGAACGGATAGATCCGGATGCTGTCCCATGCGCCGTTGACGGCGAAGGGATCGCCGGACGCGAAGGCTCGGGCGGCCTCCATGGTCTCGGCCTCGATCACCAGAAGGCTCCCGATCGGGGCCTCGCCAGCCTCGTCGAGGAGGGGGCCCGCGATCAGGATCTTGAGCGGGGCCGCGGCCAGATAGGCCCGGTGTGCCGGATAATGCGTCTGCCTGATCGAGGGATCGGCCGTGTCGAGACAGTGGATGACGAAGTGCATGTCCGGGATCCCCTCTCGCGCCGTCCGTCCCCGACTCCCGCCTCAAGCCGCGCGCGGATCGAAGGCGGCTTCCATCTCGCGGCGCAGGCGCACGACGGGATCGTCCGCGTCGAAGGCGACATCGTCCCAGCGAAGTCCCGAACCCATCGGCACGTCGCGGGTGAGCTTCACGTGCTGCGCCAACCCCAGGGGCAGGTAGCCTTCGCTCAGCGAGACTTCGGCCGGGGTCTGCCGGCCCCAGACGCAGTAGCCGCCTTCGCCGTCGAGCGTCTCGCCCGCCTTTAGGTCGCGCTTGGCGGTCGCCACCACGTCGGCGCTGAAGCAGGTCGGGGCGCCGGTCGGCTGCTTGAGCAGTGCGGCCCAGGCCGCCGAGATGCCGAGCTCCAGCCCGCTGAAGTGGACGGGCCGGTAGAGGGCCGCGTAGCGCCCGCTCGAATCCGGCAGCATGTGGTACTCGCGAAAGCATTCCCGCGTGTAGGCGCTGTCCTCCGCCGCCTCGATCACCACGAAGGTGCCGTGGGCGAGGTTGTGCGGGACGGCCGACCCGTCCCGGGCGAGCGAGGAGACGCATTCCGTCACGCCGGCCATCGCCAGGCTGCCGCCTTCCGCCTTCGGGCGCAGCACGTCGGCGAGCTCGAAACGGCTCGCGGGTGGGAAGGCGAGGCCCTGCGGCTGCGCCTTGAGGCCAGTCGCGTTGGCGATCGCCGTCATTTCGATCGCCGACTTGGTCCCGTCCACGAAGCTGTTGAACATCTTCGGGTTGATCGACGACCGGTCCTCGATCTCGATCAGCCCCGGCAGGTTGTCGAACACCGTATCGGGCGTCGATTGGTGATAGCGCGGCAGGTAGCGCGTGCCCTTGCCGGCCGCGACGACCCTGAAGCCGCAGGCGCGGGCCCAGTCGACATGCTCGCAGACGATCGCCGGCTGGTCGCCGTAGGCGAGCGCGTACACGACGCCGGCCTGCTTGGCCCGGCGGGCGAGCAGCGGGCCCGCCACCACGTCGGCCTCGACATTGACCATCACCACGTGCTTGCCTGCCGCGATGGCAGCCAGAGCGAGGCGGATGCCCGTGCGCGGATCGCCCGTCGCCTCGATGACGACCTCGATGCCCCCGGCCCCGATCACCTCGTCGGCGCTGTCGGTCAGGTAGGTCCCGCCGGTGCGGATCGCGTCCTCGCAGGAACGGGCTGCGTACTGCTCAGACGGCCAGTTGCAGGAGGCGAGCTGCCGGGCGGCCCGCGACGCGTCGAGGTCGGCGACGGCGACGATCTGCAGGCCCGGCGTCGTGCGGGCCTGCGCCAGGAACATCGTCCCGTACTTTCCGGCGCCGATCAGGCCGACCGTCACCGGCCTGCCGGCCTCCTGCCGCTCCAGAAGCAATCGATAGAGGTTCATCGCAGGTGTCTCCCCGTTGCCGTCACCGGGCTTCGCGAGGCGGGGGCAGCGCCAGGTTGACGTTCACGCTCTTCGTCTCGGTGAAGCTGTCGAGCATGCCTTCGAGCGACATCTCGCGTCCGATGCCGCTCTCCTTGATGCCGCCGTAGGACTGGCCGAGCGCCTGCCCGCCGCCCTGGTTGACCTGGACCCAGCCGGCCTCGACGGCGTGGGCCGCCCGCAGGGCACGGCCGATGTCGCGGGACCAGATGTAGGCAGCGAGCCCGTAATGACTGTCGTTGGCCATGCGGATTGCCTCGTCCTCGTCCCGCCAGGGGATCGCCACGAGGACCGGCCCGAAGATCTCCTCCCGGGCGAGGCGCCAGTCGTTCGAGGTGTCGGCGAAGATCGTCGGCACCGCGAAGTAGCCGCGGGTGAGCGGCCCCTCCTTGGGCGGAAGGCCGCCGGTCACGAGCCGCGATTCGGGGCGCCTTAGCCCGTCCGAGATATAGCCGCAGACCTTCGTGAACTGCCGCTCATTGATGATCGAGCCGACATCGGTCGCCTCGTCGAGGGGATCGCCGATCTTGAGGGCCGAGGTGCGGGCGACCAGCCGGTCGAGGAACGCGTCGTAGATGTCCGCGTGCAGGAACAGGCGCGATCCGGCCGTGCAGGACTGGCTCTGCCGGGTGAAGCGCATCGAGGCCACGATCCCGTCGAGCACCCAATCCTCGTTCGCGTCAGGATAGACGATCGAGGGGCTCTTTCCGCCGAGTTCGAGTGAGACCGGCGCGACGCGCTCCGCGGCGGCCCGCATGATCGCCTTTCCGACGGCGGTCGAGCCGGTGAAGCTGAGCTTGCGCACGCGCGGATGGGCAGCGAGCGGCTCGCCGCATTCCTGGCCGTACCCGGTGACGACGTTGACGACGCCCGGCGGCAGGTGGTCCTGGCAGATCCCGGCGATCATCAACACCGCGAGCGGCGCGTCCTCGGCGGCCTTCAGCACGATGGTGTTGCCGGCACAGACCGCCGGCGCGATCTTGAGGGAGGCGAGCTGGGCCGGGGCGTTCCAGGGCACAATGGCGCCGACCACGCCGAGAGGCTCGCGCCGCGAATAGCTGAGCTGGCCCTCACCGAGGGGAATCGTGACGCCCTTCAACTCGCCCGCGAGGCCGCCGAAGTACCGGAAGGCGTCGGCGACCATGCGCGCCTCGCCCCGCGCCTGGGTGCGCAGGGCATTGCCGGTCTCGCTCGCGATCAGGCGCGCCAGTTCCTCCAGACGGGCCTCCAGCGCCTCGCCGATGGCGAGCAGCATCCGTCCGCGGTCGCGGGCCGCGACCTTGGCCCAGGCCGGGAACGCCGCCGCGGCGGCGTCGACGGCGAGGTCGACATCCGCCTTCTCGCCCCTCGGAACCTCCCCGAGGGGCTCGCGCCGCCCCGGATTCTCGACGACGATGGTCCTGCCGGAGACGGCGGCCCGCCACGCGCCGCCGATCAGCATCTGCTTCGAGAGGGTGGCCGGCGGGGAGCCGGTCGCGGCGTGCGGATTCGACATGGTGCCTCCTTCGGCGCGTCGGGCGCTCACGGGTTCGCGGCAGGCGACGGCGCACCCTCGATCATGCGGATGACGCCGGAGTAGTCGAGGTTTCCGGAGCCGCCGCCGCAGAACAGGCCGTAGAGCGCCGCCGCCAGGGTGCCGAGCGGCAGGCTCGAACCGGTCTCCATCGCCGCCCGCTCGGCGAGGCGCAGGTCCTTGAGCATGAGGTCGGCCGCGAAGCCGTTCCGGTACTCGCGGCTCGACGGGACGTTCGGCAGCAGGCCTGGGACCGGGGGATAGCTCACGAGGGCGTGGCAGCTTCCCGTCGAGGTCGAGACGATGTCCCGCATCGTCGCGGGGTCGAGCCCGAGACGCTTGCCCAGGGTGTAGGCCTCCGACACGGCGATCATCGAAATGCCCGCGAGCAGGTTGTTGCAGACCTTGGCGGCCTGGCCGTTGCCGGCGGGTCCGGCGTGGAAGACGTTGCGGCCCATCGTTTCCAGGATCGGCCGGGCGCGATCGAGATCGGCCTGCTCCCCGCCGACCATGAAGGTCAGGGTGCCGGCCTGCGCGCCCATGACACCGCCAGAGACCGGGGCGTCGAGGACCGCGATCCCGCGGCTCCGCCCAGCCTCGTGAAGGGCCCGCGCCTCCGCGACCGCGATGGTGGAACAGTCGATCAGCAGGGCGCCGGCCGGAAGCCTGGCAAGGGTCCCCTCCGGCCCGGTATGGACCTCCAGCACGTGGCGGCCGGTCGGGACCATCGAGATCACGCCCTCGGCCTCCGCAGCGACCTCCGCGCAGGTCGCGGACACTTCCGCGCCGGCCTCCCGCGCCTCCTCGCATGCCGCCTCGCTGATGTCGAAGGCGCGCACGGCGTGTCCCGCCTCGACGAGATGGCGGAGCATGGGCAGTCCCATGCGCCCGAGGCCGATGAACCCGATCCGGGCCATTCTCTTTCCCCTTGGTCCGTTACTGAGACTTCGCGACGAGCGGGCAGCCGCCCTCGGCCACCGGCCGGAATGCGACCTCGGCGGGGATCGTCGCCTTGTAAGTGTAATAATCCCAGGGATACTGCGATTCGGACGGTGCTTTGACGTTGAACAAGTACATCGGATGCATCTTGCGGCCGTCGGCGCGGATATAGCCTTTGCCGAATAGAGGGTCGTCGGTCGGCATCGCCTTCATCTTCGCGACGACCTTCGCCCCGTCGCCCGCCTCGCCGAGGGCCTCCACGGCCTTGAGGTAATGGAGGATCGAGGCGTAGACGCCGGCCTGAACCATCGAGGGCTTCGCTCCCGACCGCTGCGCCGCGAAGCGTACCGAGAAGGCGCGCGTGCCGTCGTTCAAGTCCCAGTAGAACGGTGAGACCAGCGACAATCCCTGCGCCAGTTGCAACCCGATGGCATGGACGTCGGTGATGTAGATGAGCAGCCCCGCCAGCCGCTGCTTCGAGCCGGCGATGCCGAACTCGGCCGCCTGCTTGATGCTGTTGACGGTGTCGCCACCGGAATTGGCGAGCCCGATCACCTGCGCGCCCGATGCCTGCGCCTGGAGAAGGTAGGAGGAGAAGTCGGAGGTATTGTTCGGCGCCCGGACGTGGCCGAGCACTGTCCCGCCGCTCGCCAGGACCATCTTTTCGGTGTCGCGCTCCAGTGCATAGCCGAAGGCGAAGTCTGCGGTGAGGAAGAACCAAGACTTGCCGCCCGTCTCGACCACGGCCTTGCCGATGCCGTTGGCGAAGGCCCAGGTGTCGTGCGTCCAGTGCACCGTGTTCGGCGTGCAGGCCTTGCCGGTCAGATCGGAGACGGCGGGCCCCGAGGCGAGCATGACCTTGTTCTTGTCCCGCACGATCTGGCTCACAGCCAGCGCGGCGGCGGAATTCGTGACGTCGGCCACTGCGTCGACGCCCTGCGTGTCGAACCATTGCCGGGTGATCGTGGAAGCGACGTCTGCCTTGTTGCCGTGATCGGCGGCCAGGATCTCGACGTTCCAGCCCCGGGCGCGGAGTCCGGAATCCTCGACCGCGAGATTCGCCGCGACGACGGAGCCTGGGCCGCCCATGTCGGCATAGATCGACGACTGATCGTTGATGACGCCGATCCTGACGCTCTTTTCCGCCGCCGAGGCGGAGCAGATGCCGAGCAGGAACGCGGCGGCCGCACGGCTAAGGGCCTGCGCCATCGCACCATCCTCCCTGGGTCGCGGTCTGATGCCGCTCGTTCGTCCCTGCGCCGGCTCCCCTGGAGCAGGGCGGGATGGCAGCGAAAAAAGCGCACACGCTCCCGACAGTCTATGTCAATTTCCGCACAACACGCGCTCGCGGATTGACAGATGGCGACGACGCACCGGTGGGACGATCTTCAGGCCTTCCTGGCCGTGGCCCGAGCCGGACGGCTGACCGAGGCTGCCCGCGGCATGGGTGTCGAGCACACGACGCTCAGCCGCCGGATCACGCGGCTGGAGACGGCGCTCGGAGCCAAACTGTTCGACCGGCGGCCGACCGGCTACGATTTGTCGGCGGAGGGCGAGCGCCTGCTGCCCCGGGCCGAGGAGATCGAGCGGGCGGCGCTGGGCATCTGGCTCGACAGGTTCGATCCCGTCGTCGGCCTCACGGGCTCGGTGCGGATCGGGGCACCGGAAGCCTTCGGGACCTTCTGCCTCGCGGAACGGCTCGGCGAACTGTCGGAGCTACATCCGGGCCTGTCGATTGAACTCGTGGCGACGCCACGAGCCTTCAGCCTGTCGAAGCGCGAGGCGGATCTGGCGATCGGCCTCACACGGCCGGCGACGGGGCGCCTCCATGCGCGCAAGCTCGGCGACTACGAACTCGGGCTCTACGGCGCTCCGGCTTACGTCGCCCGCCACGGGCGACCCGAGAGCCATGCCGACCTAAATCGTCACCGCTTCATCGGCTATATCGACGACCTCGTCTTCTCGCCGGAGCTCGACTATTTCGCGACCGCACTGCCCGGCTTGCAGCCGGTCATCCGGATCTCGAACGTGATCACCCAGATGGCGGCGGCCCGGACCGGCGCCGGCTTGTGCATCCTGCCCTGCTTCATGGCCGACAAGTGCCCGGACCTCGTCCGCCTTCTGCCACAGAGCGTTCGCATCACCCGCACCTACTGGCTGCTCACGCATGCGGACATGGCACATCTGGCGCGGATCAAGACCGCCTCCGAGTTCATAGCCTCGGTGGTCCGCGTGGCGCGCTCGGCTTTCTTGCCCTCAAGTCCCTGATGCGTCGACGCTTGAGGCTGCCGGTCGCTCCGCCGCGAAAGCCTCGATGGTAGCCCCTCAGAAGTCGTTGGCTGCGGCTGAACGTTCGTTGCGGAGTCCAATGGCCGGCCGGATCTGGTCGGAAGCAGAATGGCAGCTTCTGGGGTATTGAACGACGTCGCAGACATTCCCTGCTCGTCTGGCGTCGGCCCAACCCCGTCACAGAGGCTGGCCTAAGCCTTTTCTGAAGGCGCGCGTTCCTTCGGCCGCAGTGCTAGAAGTCGCACGCGCCTTTCAGATCTTCAATGCTCAGCTTGCTATTTTTCAACAGCGAGCTTCCGAGCAGCCATAGCCGTATCGGCTGAATTAGAAGCGATCAGATCGGATGAGAATTAAATCATTCAGTTGCCGTCGTTAGCGAATGCTGGATTTCATCTCCGCTCATAAGGATAAAACCGATGTTGCGGATTGCTTGCCAGGCGCCCGCGGCGTCTACAGTTGTGCCGCCATTTCGACCGCTTCCGCGGGCGCTCCAGCTCGGGAACCATCTGGTCCGTGAGCGCCAGCTCAAATCGTGACATCCACGTCGAACGCTTTGTCCTGCGGCGTTCGATGGCGCCCAGTTACCCGACCCTGGGATAGGCCGTTAGCGAACGGCTCCTGTGCCGGGCGGCCGTCTGCTCTTGGAGAGCCCGGAGTTGGCCCGAAAACTTCTTCGAAGCACGAGCGATGTGGGTGCGCCCCAGCTTCTCGGCCTTGCCGGGCTCGCCCGCAATGATCGCGTTCAGGATGGCGGCGTGCTCGTTCCAGATGTCGCTGGAGATGTTGCGTTCGACCCGCAGCACCGCACCCATGATCCGGCGCATGAAGTGCCAGTGCGGATGCGCGGCCTCCTCCACCGACCGGTTGCCCGAAATCGCGTAGATGAATTGATGGAAGTCCACGTCCGCGGCGATCTGCCGGGCGACCGATCCCCCGGCGATCGCCTCCCGGCCCCGCGCTATCAGTGCGGGCCCCTCAATCCGCGCGCGATCGGATCCCCGCTCGGCCGCCAGCCGGCAGGACAAGCCGTCCAGCACTTCCCGGGTCTCGTAGACGTCCCGCAACACGTCGGCGTCGAGCGGCGTCACGATCACCCCGCGTTTCGGGGCGTCGGCTACGAAGCCGCGCTCGCGAAGCAACATCAGCGCCTGCTGCACCGGCTGCCGCGAGACCTCGTAGGCAGCCGCGAGTTCATCCTGGATCAGCCGCGCGTTCGGCGCGAGCGTGCCCTCACAGATCTCGGAGAGGATCCGCTCGTACACCTGCTCGACCAAACTTGGCACCGGCGCACCGTCCGCCATCACTCCCGCCCGAACATTCCGCGCCACCCGTCCTCGCGATCCTGCACCATTTTCCGGCTTGTGCAAATTCGAAATTCGCATACGATATCTGAATTCAATATTGACCGGTCCGGATCATCGGCAGCGCTGCAGCCTGGAAAAGCCGATCGCAACGAAACTCGAACGCCCTTCCTGAACCGCGCCGACGTCGTTCGCGCGGATTTTGGGCGCAAGACCTGATCCCGGCGGGCCCCGGCCGCCGAGCCTTTAAAAAAGCCGCGCGGGACGAAGGTCCACGACACGGCGAAGATGGGAGAGACGCCGTGATCACGCCGACCGACGATTTCGCACGCCGCAACCGGACCGCCGTTCTCGACCGCCGCACCGTCCTCGGACTCGCGGGCGCCGCTGCCCTCGGCACCGTGGGCGTGTTCAGCCCGGCGCTCGTCCGTGCGCAGGGGGCGCCGCTGAAGCTGAAGTTCGGCAACGATGTCCCGTTGACGCACTCGCTCAACGTCCGGCTCGCCGAGGCCATCGGCGCCATCGAGCAGGAGACGAACGGGCGCTTATCGATCTCCGTGTTCCCGAACAATCAGCTCGGCAGCGATACGGACATGATCTCGCAGCTGCGCTCAGGGGCCCTCGAACTCGCGACGATGCCCACGACCCTGCTGTCGACGCTGGTGCCGGCAGCCGCTTTGCCGGCCATCGGATTCGTTTTCCCGAGCTACGACAAGGTCTGGCCGGCGATGGACGGCGAGGTCGGCGCCTACATGCGCCGCAGCATCGAGAAGGCCAACCTGCAGCCCTTCGAAGCAATGTGGGACAACGGCTTCCGCCAAGTCACGACGAGCACGAATCCGATCCGCGGTCCTGAGGATCTCAAGGGCTTCAAGATCCGCGTGCCCGTGGTCCCGCTGTGGGTCTCGCTGTTCGCGGCGCTGGGCGCTGCGCCGACCAGCATCCCCCTGAGCGAGGCCTATGCCGCGCTCCAGACCAAGATCACCGATGGGCAGGAGAACCCTCTGGCGATCATCAACGCGACGAAATTCTACGAGGTTCAGAAGTTCTGCTCCCTCACCAACCACGCCTGGGACGGGTTCTGGCTGCTGGCGAGCGGTCGCGTCTGGAAGACGGTCCCCACCGAGTTCCAGGCGGTGATGGCCAAGCACTTCAATGCCGCCGCTCTCAAACAGCGCGAAGACAACCTCAAAGACAGCGCGGCCCTGAAGGCGGCCCTGGAGGGCAAGGGGCTGACCTTCAACACGACCGATCCGGTGCAATTCCAGCAGACCCTCGCAAAGACTGATTTCTACAAGACCTGGAAGGGAAAATTCGGTCCGGAAGCCTGGGCTCTCCTTGAGAAATACGCCGGCACCATTGGTTGAAGCGCCCGGCTCGGAAGACGGACTCGGGAGGACTCGCTATGAAAGAGCTTCTGACGCTCGGGCAGATGCTCGCGGTGCATGCCCGACTCGCACCGGAGCGCCTCGGCGCCCGCGACCTGGAACGGTCGATGACGTTCCGCCTGTGGAACGCGCGCGCCTGTCGCTTGGCCAACGCGCTCCTCGGTCTCGGCCTGGAAAAGGGTGCCCGCGTCGCGGTCCTCGCCTATAACTGTGTCGAGTGGGCGGAGATCTATGCGGCGACCGCCAAGGCCGGACTCGTCGCGGTGCCGATCAATTTCCGGCTCGTCGGCCCCGAGATCCGCTTCATCGTGACCAACGCCGAGGCGTCGGCCCTGATCGTCCAGGACGAGCTGGCCGGCGTCCTCGAGGAGGTCAAGACCGGGCTCGGCCTGCCGGAGGGCAACGTCGTCCATTTCGGTCGGGCCCCCTGCCCGAAGGGCTACCGGGACTACGAGACGCTCCTCGCGTCCGCGAGCGACGCCGAGCCGGACGTCGCCGTCGCCTCGGCCGACCCTTGGATGCTGATGTACACCTCGGGCACCACCGGCAGCCCGAAGGGCGCGATCCGCAGCCATCGCGGTGCGAGCCTCATGGCGTTGTGCACCGAGATCGAACTCGGCATCCACCGCGACGACGGGGCGCTCCTCGTCATGCCGATGTGCCACGCCAATTCGCTCTATTTCTTCGGGGCGTTCAGCTATTGCGGAGGCGCGACGACGATCTACTCGCGCAAGAGCTTCGACCCGGAACACTGCCTGCGCACCCTGGCCGAGGGCGGCTCGACCTTCACGTCGCTCGTGCCGACCCACTACATCATGATGCTCGGCCTCTCGGCGAAGGAGAGTTCGCGCTACGACCTCGACCGCGTGACGAAGCTGATGATCTCCTCCGCGCCCGCCCGGCAGGAGACCAAGCGGGCGGTGATGGGCCTGTTCCACAATTCGGGCCTGTACGAGCTCTACGGCGCCACCGAGACTGGCTGGGTGACGATGCTGCACCCCCGCGACCAGTTCACGAAGCTCGGTTCAGTCGGGCGCGAATGCGTCGGCTCGGCGCCGATCCGGCTCCTCGACGCGGACGGCAACGAGGTGCCGGACGGAGAAACTGGCGAACTCTATTCCTGCAACCCCTATACGTTCGACGGCTACTGGAAGCTGCCGGAGAAGACGGCCGCCGCCTTCCGGGGCGACCATTGCACGGTGGGCGACATGGCCCGGCGTGATGCGGACGGATTCATCCAGCTCGTCGACCGCAAGAGCAACCTGATCATCAGCGGTGGCGAGAATGTCTATCCGTCCGAGGTCGAGGCGGCTCTGGGCGCCCATCCCTGCGTGCAGGACGTCGCGGTGATCGGCCTGCCCGATCCGAAGTGGGGGGAGCGCGTCCACGCCGTCATCGTGCTCCATCCGGGCGCCACCCTGGCCGAGGCCGACCTGATTGGCTGGAGCCGGGAGCGGCTGGCCGGCTACAAGCGGCCGCGCACCTGCTCGTTCGTCGCGGCCGAGACCGTGCCGCGCAATGCCACCGGCAAGGTCCTCTACCGGGTGCTCAAGGAGCAGTTCAGCGCCGGGCCCGGCACGGGCGTGCCGGCTTGACGAACGCTCGCGATGCCGCTCCCGCCGCCCGTCTCTGTCGCCGCCCGCGGATGGTCCGATGCAGGCCGTCCTGAACGCAGCCGTCCCGATCTTCGCGCTGATCCTCGTCGGTTTCCTGTGCGGCCGTCTGGGCGCGTTCGCGCGCGAGGCGACCGACAGCATCAACCGCTTCGCGGTCTATCTCGCGCTGCCGGCGCTGATCTTCACCACGATGGCCCGGATCACACCGGCCGAAATCGGGCAGTTCGGCTTCGCCACGGGGTTCGCGGGGGGAATCGCCGTCACCTTCGCCTTGGCCTTCTGGCTCGCGCGGCGGCGCGGCGGCTCGATGGCGGATGCCAGCATCGAGGGGCTGGACGCGGGCTACAGCAACGTCGGCTTCATGGGCATTCCGCTGTGCCTGCTCGTGTTCGGACCGGACGGGCTGCCGGCGGCGGTGATCGCGACGCTGTTCACCGCCTGCGTCCTGTTCCTCACCGCGATCGTCTTGGTCGAACTCGACCTGCGCCGGGGCGCCGGTCGTCTCGGCGCCATGCGTCGGGTCGCGGTCTCGCTGCTGCGCAACCCGTTGTTTCTCGCGCCGATCGCCGGGCTCGGCGTCGGCCTCACCGGTCTGCCGCTGCCGCTGCCGCTGGAGACCGCCGCCAAGCTCCTCGGCGGCGCGGCCTCTCCCTGTGCTCTGATCTGCATCGGACTGTTCCTCGCACAAGAGAGTGCGCTAGCCGGCAATGCCCGCCAGATCGGCCTTCTGGTCGTCCTGAAGCTCCTGTTTCAGCCGGCCGTGACAGCCCTGTTCGTCTTCGGGCTCTTCGACATGCCCCCGCTCTGGGCGCGGGCGGCGGTGCTGCTCAGCGCGCTGCCGATCGGCTCGGGACCCTTCACCATCGCCAAGCTCTACGGCTTGCAGACGGGCGTGACGTCCGGGGCGATCCTGATCTCGCACCTCGTCTCCGTCCTCACCGTCTCGGCCCTCGTCGCGTGGCTCGGCTGAGCCAGCCAGGAAAGGATCCTACCCATGCAGGTCACCGCCGATAGCGTCGCCGCCCTGCTCGCCAAGTCGCTGAAGGCGCGCGGCGTCGAGCGGGTCTTCGCCCTGTGCGGCGGGCACATCATGCCGATCTGGATGTGGCTCGACGCGGAGGGCATCGCGATCGTCGACGTGCGCGACGAACGCGCCGCCGTGCACATGGCGCAGGCGCATGCCGAAGTGACGGGGCGCCTCGGCGTGGCCCTGGTGACGGCCGGCCCCGGCATGACGAACGCCGTGACGGGTATCGCCAACGCCCACGTCTCGCGCGCGCCGGTCCTGGTGATCTCGGGAACGAGCCCGCGGGCGCAGGAGGGCCGCGGGGGCCTTCAGGATCTCGACCACACGGCGATCGTGCGCTCGATCACCCGCTACGCCCGTACCGTGCGCGAGCCGTCCCTTGCATTGGCCGAGTTCGACGAGGCGATCTCCCGCGCGCTTGGCGAGGGCGGCGAGCCGGGCCCCGCCTACATCGACTTCCCAACCGACACCCTGCGCGCGCCGGTGCCGAAGGCCCTGCAGCTGCCCGAGCACCTCACGCGCCGGCCGTATTCCCTGGGCCGGCCCGACCCCGACAGGATCGCCGCGGCCGTCGAGCTGCTGTGGTCCGCCCGGCGCGTCCTGGTGATCTCGGGGCGCGGCGCCCGGGGAGCCGGGCCGGAGCTGACGGCGCTCCTCGACCGGCTCGGCGCGGTCTACCTCGACACCGGCGAGAGCCGCGGCCTCGTGCCCGACAGTCACCCCTCGGTGATCGCCGCCATGCGGGGCGCTGTGATGGGCGATGCCGATGTGGTTCTCACCGTCGGCCGCCGCCTCGATTTCCAGCTCGCCTACGGCTCCCCGGCGGTATTCGGGAACGCCCAGTTCGTGCGCATCGCCGATATCCCGCAGGAACTGCGCGACAACCGCCGCGGTGCGGTGGAGATCCTCTCGGCGGCGGCCCCCGCCCTCCGGGCCCTGGTCGAGATCGCGGGGAACCGCCCCTCCTCCGTCGACCGGGACTGGGCGGGCAAGCTCCGCGCGAACCACGAAGGCCGCGCGAAGAAGCTCCGCCAGACGATGGCGGAGGCGCCCAACGGCAGCGATGGCCGGCTTCACCCGAACCGCGTGATCTCCGCCCTTCAGGAAGCGATCGGCGACGAAGCCATCGTGATCACCGACGGGGGCGATTTCCTGAGCTTTGCCCGCGTCGGCCTGTCGGCGCCGACCATGCTCGATCCGGGGCCGTTCGGCTGCATCGGCGTCGGGGTGCCCTATGGGATCGCCGCGAGCCTCGCTCAGCCGGACAAGACCGTACTGGTCGCGACAGGCGACGGCGCCTTCGGTTTCAACGCCATCGAACTGGACACGGCAGCGCGTCATAAGGCGCCGGTGCTGATCGTCGTGGCCAACAACGGCGCGTGGCAGATCGAGGTGCATGATCAGACCGTTACCCACGGAAAGATCGTCGGAACCCGGCTTCAGTTCAGCGATCACGCCGCGATGGCCCGCGCCTTCGGCATGCATGGGGAGCGCGTGGAAACCGCCGAGCAGCTCGGACCGGCGATCGCGCGCGCGCTCGCCAATCGGCCGGCGCTTCTCGACATTGTGGTGACCCCCGAAGCCGTCTCATCCGACGCCAAAACCGGCCTCGCTTGGGTCCCCGACCTTCAGCCGCTGGCCGCCTGGGACGAGGCGGAACGGAAATGGCGTGCGACGGGTACGACCGAGACACCGTAGATCGATAACGCGACGAACCGGGCGGCAGTCCCGGCGTCACCGCCTGAAGGGAGGGCGCCATGCAGATCGACATCGCGGCGGTGGAGAGTGCGGCGGGTCTTGAGCTGGCAGGTCCGCCCCTGCGCGCGCGGCCGTGGCTGCGCCGGTTGGACGACGGGCTGGGCTACCTCGTGGAGATCCCGGCGGCGCTGCTCGTGCTGGCCGAGATCGGCGTGCTGCTCGGCGGGGTGGTGAGCCGCTACGTGTTCCGTGAACCGCTGGTCTGGTCGGACGAACTGGCCTCGATCCTGTTCCTGTGGCTCGCCATGCTGGGCGCCGTGGTCGCCTTCCGCCGCGCCGAGCACATGCGCATGACCGCGCTCGTCGCCATGAGCGGCCCGCGCCTGCGCGCCTTCCTGGAGACGGTCGCCCTGGTGGCCGGCCTGATCTTCGTGGCGCTGCTGCTGGAGCCGGCCTGGGAGTTCGCCAGCGAGGAGGCCTTCGTCCAGACGCCCGCGCTGGAACTCAACAACGCCTGGCGGGCCGCCGCCCTGCCGGTCGGCCTCGGCCTCATGCTGGTCGTCGCGGCGATCCGCCTGCTGGAGACCGCCGACTGGCGCCTGACCGTGGGCGCGCTGGCGCTGGGCGGGGGCCTCGCCGCCGGGCTGGTGGCGCTCCAGCCCTGGTTCGCGGGGCTGGGCAACCTCAATCTGCTGCTGTTCTTCGTCCTCGGCGTCGGCGCGCTGGTCTTCTCCGGCGTGCCGATCGCCTTCGCGTTCGGGTTGTCGACCTTCGCCTACATCACGCTCACCACCAACGCGCCCTCGATGGTGGTGGTCGGGCGCATGGACGAGGGCATGAGCCACCTCATCCTGCTGGCCGTGCCGCTGTTCGTCTTCCTCGGCCTGCTGATCGAGATGACCGGCATGGCCCGGGCCATGGTGGGCTTCCTGGCGAGCCTGCTCGGCCACGTGCGCGGCGGGCTGCACTACGTGCTGGTCGGGGCGATGTACCTCGTGTCGGGCATCTCCGGCTCGAAGGCGGCCGACATGGCCGCGGTCGCGCCCGTGCTGTTCCCCGAGATGAAGGCGCGGGGCGCCAAGGAGGGCGACCTCGTGGCGCTCTTGGCCACGACGGGCGCGCAGACCGAGACGATCCCGCCCTCGATCGTGCTGATCACCATCGGCTCGGTCACGGGGGTGTCGATCACCGCCCTGTTCACCGGCGGCCTGCTGCCGGGCCTCGTGCTCGCCGTGACGCTCTGCGCGCTCGTGTGGTGGCGCTATCGCGGCGAGGACCTGAGCCACGTCGCCCGGCCCGCGCGGCGGGTCATCGGCCGGGCCTTCGTGGTGGCGGTGCCGGCGCTGGCGCTGCCCTTCGTGATCCGCTTCGCGGTGGTCGAGGGCATCGCCACCGCCACCGAGGTCTCGACCATCGGGATCGTCTATGCCGCATTGGCAGGGCTGCTGATCTACCGTCAGTTCGACTGGCGGCGGCTCTACCCGATGCTGGTGACGACCGCGACGCTGTCGGGGGCGATCCTGCTGATCATCGGCGCGGCCACCGGCATGGCCTGGGCGCTGACCCAGTCGGGCTTCTCGCAGACGCTGGCGGTGACGATGAAGAGCCTGCCCGGCGGGGCGATCGGCTTCCTGTTCGTGTCGGCGGCGGCCTTCATCGTGCTGGGCTCGGTGCTGGAGGGCATCCCGGCGATCGTGCTGTTCGGCCCGCTGCTGTTCCCGATCGCCCGGCAGGTCGGCGTGCACGAGGTCCACTACGCGATGGTGGTGATCCTCGCCATGGGCATCGGATTGTTCGCGCCGCCCTTCGGCGTCGGCTACTACGCCGCCTGCGCCATCAGCCGGATCCACCCGGACGCCGGCATGCGCCCGATCGTCGGCTACATCCTGGCCCTCCTGGTCGGCCTCCTCGCCATCATCCTCGTCCCCTGGTTCTCCATCGGATTCCT
>NZ_JAUYZJ010000011.1 GCF_030700285.1 Methylobacterium sp. NEAU K
CGACGTTGGAAGCCGCTTCCTCGGCGGCGGCCGCGACCGTGGTCGACTGGCTGGCGGTCTGGGTGGCGGTGGCGGTCATGGTCTGCGCGGTGGCCTGCAGTTCGGTGGCCGAGGCCGAGACCGACCCGATGATGCCGCCGACCGCGGCCTCGAAGCCCTCGGCCATCCGGCGCATGCCGGCCCTGCGCTGCTCCTCGACGGCCAGCCGCGCCTGTGCCGCTTCGTCCTCGAGTTGGCGGCTCCGGATCAGGTTGTCCTTGAACACCTGGACCGCCGCCGCCATCGCGCCGATCTCGTTGCGAAATTCGCGCTGTGGCAGCTCGACGGATGCATCTCCCGCCGCCAGCGCCTGCATCGTCGCCGTCATCGTCCGGATCGGACGCAACACGAAGCGGAACAGGGCGAACAGGCCGAGGCCGACAAGCAGCACGGAGACCAGCAGGGCCGCAGCATTGCGGACCAGCATGCTGCGGGCCTCATGGGCCAAGGCTTCGGCGCGCTCGATCATCTCGTCGAGGCAGACGAAGGCGAGATCCACGAGGGTGCCCTGTTCGGGCGTGTCGAATTTACGCGCCTGCTGAAGCGTAATCTCTGGAGGCTCATGCCGGCTCAGGGCCGTCGCAACGGCCAAGCGTCGGGCGAGGGGCACCCCCTCGAAATTGTTGGCTTGGGCTCGTTCGAAGGCGACCCGAACCTTGTCCGAAACGTCGAGAGCGGCCTCCGTGGCGGCCTTCCACGTGGCGTCGACCCGCCCGCGTTCTTCAGCGGCAGCCACGGTCTCGGCCGGCGACCAGAAAGTCCCGGCCGACAGGGATGTTTGCACCCGCAGCGCGACGGCTCCGCTCGCCATGCGCGCGGCCCAGGCCGCCCGCTTCAGGGCCAGGCCGCGCTCGAGGATCGCGTCGGATCGGGGGATCGCGGCATCGACCGCGTCGGTCGTCGCGATAAGGGTGTCCAGCAAAGCCTGGAACGCCGTCCGCGCCTCGTCGGTCACCGCGGCGTCGCGCTGCGTCCTGGGAACACGCAGAGCCGCGTCGATCCGCGGGCGGAGAGGGTCGACGCGTTCGCGAGCCGCCTGAAACCGGCCGAGCGTCGCCTTGACGGCCGGCAGGTCGAGGCCGCTCACCAGCGCCATGGCCTCGGTCATGCCGGTGATCACCCGCTGCCGGTCCCCGTAGAGCGACGACAGGGTTTCGCCGTCCATGGGCTCGTCAGCGGCGAGGAACTGCAAGGTGGACCCCCGCTCAAGCCGCGTCATGTACAGGGTTTGGAGCAACGCGCGGCTTGCCTGCACCAGGGTGATGACGGTCTGCGATTGTGCCGCCTGCGTCCGTACCGCGATGAGAGCACCCGTCGCATAGGTCAAAATGATGAGACCCAGGACGAAGAGCACGAGGCACATCGTTGATCGGATCGACAAACTCCGTACGCGAAACATTCCTCGTCTCCAGCGGCCATAAACAAACGATATCATGTATGCAAACAAATTTTTCAAGACATATGATAATTGATATAAAATATAAATCTGACTTACTATATGGAATGATCAAATAAAATATCTGTATAAAATTTGAAAATCAAGATTTTTATATCGAATTTTTTCAGCAGAAATGTCTCGACCTATTTCAGCGGAAGTACAACGATGGTCCAGCTTTTCTTTATCGTTGCCGAGAGGTGCAATTCGGATCGCCTCGCTCAGACAATCTTGCTTCGCGCACATACGGACGGGGCAGCGGCCGAGTCCTCTCGGCATGCGCGAGTCTCGCAGGGGCGGCCACCGGCTCGGCCGGAGCGCGAGATGCGGGCCGAGCGGATGGGCGACGCCGCGGGGCGGGCCTGTCGGAAACCCCGCGCGCCGACCACCGTTCATGCATGGAAGCATCCGCAGCCTCGACCGCTGTGGAATCGGACGAGGCGGAGAAGCGGGACGTGTCGTTCCGCATCATGCCCTAGAAATTGATCAGCGACTTCAAGCCCAGGACCACGACATCGGGCTTCGCCTCCGGGCTTCCTCGACGCGTAATATATTGAATGTTTGGCCTGATTATGATGTTTTCAGCAACATCTATACTATAGAAGGCCTCGACAAAGCGCTCCTGGGTCGGGGATCTCTTGTTCGACCGATTGAAGAGGTTGCTCATCGCGATGGCGTCGACGGCCCTGGGGTTGGGCGTGGTCTGACCGAGGCCCAAACCGATCCAGTCGTTCGGGCGCTCCGCACACCAGCCCTTGTAGATGAATCCGCTCGTCACCTGGGCCGAATACGTGGATGTCTCCTCATCACCGGCCACGGCCCGAACGAAGGCCGCGACGTTGCGCGTGGTGTTCGAAGGGTCCGGACGGTAGACCTCCTGGACGCCGACGAAATAGATGCCGTGTCGGTCGCCGCGATGCAGCGGCTGCCCTCGGTACGCGGCGAGGGGAAGCCAGCGCGTGTTCAGATAGACATCGTTTCCACCGCCGGTCTCGTACCATCCACCGACCCTGTAGCTACCCGCGAGGCTTAGGCTTCCGAATTTCGGGAACCAGGCCGCTTCCGAGAGGATGAGTGCGCCCGTCCCCCGGCTGAAATCGAAGCTGAGGCCGTCGGCGAGATTGTCCGGATTGACCTGATACGCCCCGATCTGCAGGTAACCCGAGTCTGCCGTACCGAGGCGGAGGCGGGTCGCCCATTGGCTGACCGGGAAGTTGTAAAGGTAGCTCCCGGCAATCTTGCCGGTCGGCATGGCGCACAGCGCGTTCATCTGGAACTCGCAGGAGAACCCCGCAAAGTCGTCACCGGTCGGCAGGCGGCCGAATTTCAGGTCGATCCACGGACTGAGTTTCTGATCGTACCAGAATTGGCTCAACCGCCAGATACGGCCCCGCCCGAAAACTTCTTCGACACTCGTCTGCGTGCCGAGATGCGCATCCAGCGTCACGTCGCGGCCTTCCCGGTGGGTGAAGGTGATGCCGCCGGATCCGCCTTCCAGACCGAGCAAGCGCTGGAAGTCGAACAGGCCGCGCGCGGCAAACTGGCCGGCGCCGCGCACGAGGGTCCGATCGCCGCCGGCCACGTTGGTCGCGGGCTGGTAGGCGTAATCCATGTTGAGCCGGATGCCGTGCGCCCACAGCACGTCGCGGATGCCACCCAGATTGCCGAAAACTCCGAATTGCGGCGGCACGCTGCGGGTGTCCGCCGAGCCCTCGGCGGGACGCGTGCCCGCCGCAGGCGTCGAGGGCCGCTCAAGGGGCAGCCGCTGCGGCGCGTCCGGACTGGTCACGAGCGGCGATTCGTCCCCATCGATCGGCGATAAAGGCCGCGCAATCGCTATTTCCGAAACTGAAGATCCGTATACGATCAGCAAAACTGATGCCGCGCGTTGAATAATTCTGTTCGACATGGTCGTTTTAGCCCAGACGTCGAAATTTGTTCCGACAATCCCTGCCAACAAGGCCCAAAATATGCGCCTTTGCAACCGTATATCCTTTTTTCTAAATTCGTATGTAGCTCTATTTCTATTTATATCGATATATAAATCCCATTTCAGCGTGCATTCGGAAGCTTGTTGATTGTTTTTGCAAGTATTTACCCGAAATATTCGATCATTTTAATTATCTCTATGAGAATTTAATGATTTTAAAATTGCGCGATCCGATTTCGTGACCGGAATATCGCGACCCGCCGGCGGTCGGGCCGCTCGGGAGAATCGGCTCTGTCGACGAGCGACATGGATCGAGCCGGTCGCGTCCGCCGCTGTTGGGTCGTGGCCGATCGGACGGAGGCGCGCAGCCGCGCGACCGAAGCCGCTCGGCTCGTCGGCTCCCGGGCCGCGACCCGCGTCGTCTCGCGTCAGCGGCCCTGCGGGCCGGACACGCGCCTGCCCGGGACGGCCCCGATATCGCGCCCGGAATCTAGAGGCTTCAGCTGTCCAGCAACTCGGCCAGATGCGCCACGAGGCGCCGCGCGACCTCGTCTTTGCCGAGGCGCGGCCACGACTCCTCGGCGCCGTCGCGGTGGATCAGGTGGACCGCGTTGTCGGAGCCCCCCATGACGCCGCCCTCGGCCGACACGTCGTTGGCCACGATCAGGTCGCAGCCCTTGCGGGCGATCTTCGCCCGCGCGTGGTCGAGCACCGTGTCGGTTTCCGCGGCGAAGCCGACGACCAGGGCCGGGCGTCCCGGGTTCATGCGCGAGACCGTGGCGAGGATGTCCGGATTCTCGACGAGGGGCAGCGGCGCCGGGCCGCTGCCGTCCTTCTTGATCTTCTTCGTGCCGGCCTCGCTCTGCGGGCGCCAATCGGCCACCGCGGCCGCGAAGACCGCGATGTCGGCCGGGAGCGCCGCCTCGACGGCGGCGAGCATCTCGCGCGCGGTCTCGACCCGGACTACGGCGACGCCGGCAGGGTCGGGGATCGCCACCGGGCCGGAGACCAGGGTCACGGCGGCGCCGGCCTGCGCGGCGGCGGCCGCGATGGCGTGGCCCTGGCGGCCGGACGAGCGGTTGGCGATGTAGCGCACCGGATCGATCGGCTCATGGGTCGGCCCGGAGGTCACGAGCACGCGCCGGCCGGCGAGCGGGCGCGGCTGCGCCTCCGCCCGCCCCGCCAGGAAGCCGAGGCCCGGGCGCGCGTCGCCGGCCTGCGCCAGCATCCGTTCCAGGGCGTCGGCGATCTCGTTGGGCTCGGCCATGCGGCCGGGGCCGGATTCGGGCTCGGCCATCCGGCCGGCGTTCGGTCCGACGAAGCACACGCCGTCGCCCTCCAGGGTGGCGCGGTTGCGGCGTGTGGCCGGATGCGCCCACATGCGCACGTTCATGGCCGGGGCGATCAGGATCGGCAGGGTGGTCGCCAGCAGGACCGTGGTCGCGAGATCGTCCGCGTGGCCGCCGGCCATACGCGCCATGAGGTTGGCGGTGGCGGGCGCCACCACCACGGCGTCCG
This sequence comes from Methylobacterium sp. NEAU K, assembly GCF_030700285.1. GTDB lineage: Bacteria > Pseudomonadota > Alphaproteobacteria > Rhizobiales > Beijerinckiaceae > Methylobacterium. The sequence goes on from NZ_JAUYZJ010000011.1 coordinate 4,923, forward strand.
CCTGGCGCGCCAGCTTGATGTGGCCGATATCGGCCTCCTCGGCCCGGTCGAACAGGTCGGTATGCGCGCGCTCGCCGGCGAGCGCAGCCGCGGCCAGGGGCGTGACGAATTCCTGGGCGCCCGCCGTCAGCACCGGGCAGACGCTGGCACCGCGCTCGCGCAGGCGCCGGATCAGGTCGAGGGCCTTGTAGGCCGCGATGCCGCCGCCGATGACGAGGAGGACGCGGCGGCGGGCGAGGGTCTCGGTCATGCGGGCGACCCTCTGCGCGCCGCGGCGCGCCCGTCAAGCCGTCAGGCCGCGGCAGGCACGGCCGCCGTCTTGAGGCCGCCAAAGCGGCGCTCCCGGCGGGCGAACTCGGCGACCGCCGCGGCGAGGTCGTCGGGGCCGAATTCGGGCCACATCCGGTCGGTGAAGTGGAGTTCGGCATAGGCCGCCTCCCACAGCATGAAATCCGACAGCCGCTGCTCGCCGCCGGTGCGGATCAGCAGGTCGACGTCTACCGGCGAGCCGTGCATCGTGCCGGCCACCAGCTCGCCGAAGCTCTCGCGCGTGGCCTCGCCGCCCTGGAGGCGCTGCGCCGCCGCGATGATCGCGTCGCGAGCGGAGTAGTCGACGCAGATGCGCAGGTGCAGCCGGCCGCCCGAGGCGGTGGCCGCCTCGGCCTGCGCGATCGCCTCGGGTATGCCGTTGGGCAGCCGGTCGCGGCGGCCCACGACGCTGAGCCGGGTTCCGGTGCGGGCGAGCCGCTGGGTCTCGTTGCGCAGGTAGGAGCGCAGCAGCCGCATCAGGCCGCCGACCTCGTCGGCCGGCCTCTGCCAGTTGTCGGCCGAGAACGCGTAGAGCGTGAGCGTGCCGATGCCGAGATCCGGGCAGGCCTCGGCGGTGCGCCGGATTGCCTCCACGCCGCGATGGTGCCCGGCCAGGCGCGGCAGACCGCGCTGCGTGGCCCAACGCCCGTTGCCGTCCATGATGATCGCGGCGTGCAGCGCCCCCGGCCCCGCTTCGCTTTGCATCGTAAAGTCTCCCGACATGGGCGTATCGCTGAGGTTTAATCGGATTGTGTTGAGAATCTCTGCGCGATCCGGCGTTCTCAGGCCGGTTTCGTGGCCGGATCGAGGCCGCGCAATCCGGCCTCGGGACTTCGCCCGGCGGCCACCGCGGCATCGCGCACGACCTGTTCGAGCACGCCGAGATAGCCGATGAAGCGTTGGCGCCCGGTCGCCGTCATGCGGCACACGGTCTGTGACCGGTTGTGGGCGAAGCCCTTCTCGAGACTCACCAGCTCGGCCTCGCTGAGCACGGCGAGGTGGCGGCTCAGGTTGCCGTCCGTGAGCCCGCACAGGCGCTTGAGATCGGGGAAGGGCAGCCCTTTCGGGTGCGCCACCAGGGAGGTCAGCACGCTCAGCCGCGCGCGCTCGTGGATGATCCGGTCCAGCCCCTCGTAGGAGAAGCGCCCGTCGGTGCGGTCAGAGGTCGTCATCGAAGGCCCGGGCGCCACGATGGATGATACCGGCCAGCCATCCCTGGCCGACCAGGAAGGGCAGGCCCATGGTCCAGGGGGAGAGGGCGTGCGACCCGGCGGCGATCGCCAGAACGGCGAGCCCCGTGAGCAGATACCATGCGCCGACACCCTGGACCGCGCGCGGCAGGATGCGCGCCGAGGCGAACAGGCCGAGCCCGACCAGAACCTGCCAGAGACCCGGCAGCATCCAGACTTCGCCGGGCGCGAAGCGGGCGATGACCAGGGCGAGGCAGGCGCCGGTCCCGGCGGCCGGCAGGAACACCTCGATCGCGTTCCACACCATCGCGTCCGCGAGGCCGGAATGGAGCCGCCGGCTCCGCCGCACCGCCTCGACGCCGATCAGCGCGAAGGCGACCAGGGCGGCCGCCACCCACAAGGCGAAGAACAGCCCCGGCCGCGCGGCCGGATCGCCGAGCCAGAGAGCCTGTCCCGCCGCGCAGGCCAGCGCCAAACCGCCGGTCGCCGCGACGGTGGCCGCGCCCAGTCCGCGAAAGGCCGTGTCGCGGGCGATCTGCGAACGGATCGCCACGATGTCGGCCAGCGCCTTGTCCAGATCCTGCATGTGCGTCAGCCCCCGCGCTGCATCATGCTTTGCACTGCAAAGTACCGGCTGGTCTCGGCCGTCGCAAGTCAATTCGCTGCGTCCAGATGCCCAATTTTCTCAGCATCGGGCCGATTGGTCGAGGCCAATGCACGGTGAATTCTACCTAAGTGTGGTAATTGCCCGTCCAGCCGCCGATGGTCGTCGAGATCGAACGGCGCCTTGACCATCCGCGAGGCCCCGTCGGTCGCGCGCTGGCCGAGCGCGGGATGAGGCCGCGGATGCCGCCCCGGAAGGCGAGCGCCCGGTCCGGGTCCGAGACCTCGGGATGGAGGCGCCCGATGCGGGTCCGCGGGCGGATCGGCCCGGCCCTCGGCGCCGCAACGCCACGGAAGATGAAAAACGCCGCGGCGGACAGGGTTTCTCGCGGCGCGTGCCGGGCCCATATTGTTCTCATGCCCGCTTCGAAGAAACCGCGCGCCGCTTCCGTCTCGGCCTCGTCCGCCAAGGCGTCGAAGCCCGAATTGAAACCCCTCGACACCTATCTGGCGGCGCTGCTGAACCCGGCGCTGAACCGCAACCGGCCGACCCCGCTCGAACCACAGTCCGAAGCGCCGCCGCGGCCGGGCAAACCCAAGAAGGCCGCCACCCGCCGGGCGGCGATCGCCCGCGACGGCTTCGCGGAGGCGCCACAGGCCGGCTACGCGCTGGGCGATGCGGCGGATGTCGATCCGCGCCTCGCCCAGGCGCTCGGGCTGACGCCGCCGGAGGACGGACCGGCGCCCGAGGGCGCGGACCTGCCGGATCCGGGCGGCGACGGCGGCGCGTCGGCGACCGTGAAGGCGCTGGAACAGCTGCTCACCGAGGGCAACCCGCTGTTCAAGGACGGGCAGACCTGGACCCCGCACCGGCCCGAGCGGCCGCAGAAGTCCGAGGGTGGCCTCCGGTTCACCCTGAAATCCGAGTTCGAGCCGGCCGGCGACCAGCCCACCGCCATCGCCGAACTGGTCGCGGGCGTGAACGCCCGGGAGCGCGATCAGGTCCTGCTGGGCGTCACGGGGTCGGGCAAGACCTTCACGATGGCCAAGATCATCGAGGAGACCCAGCGCCCGGCGCTGATCCTCGCGCCCAACAAGACCCTGGCGGCGCAGCTCTACGGCGAATTCAAGGCGTTCTTCCCCGACAACGCGGTCGAGTACTTCGTCTCGTACTACGACTACTACCAGCCCGAGGCCTACGTCCCGCGCTCCGACACATTCATCGAGAAGGAATCGTCGATTAACGAGCAGATCGACCGGATGCGCCACTCCGCGACCCGTGCGCTGCTGGAGCGGGACGACGTGATCATCGTCGCCTCGGTGTCGTGCATCTACGGCATCGGCTCGGTCGAGACCTACACGGCGATGTCGTTCACCGTGAGTCTGGGCGAGAAGATCGAGCAGCGCCAGCTCGTGGCCGATCTGGTGGCCCTCCAGTACAAGCGCATCCAGTCGGATTTCGCCCGCGGCACCTTCCGGGTGCGGGGCGATTCCATCGAGCTGTGGCCGGCCCACCTGGAGGACCGCGGCTGGCGGATCGGGATGTTCGGCGACGAGGTCGAGTCGATCGTCGAGTTCGACCCGCTGACCGGCAAGAAGATCGCCGAGCTGAAGTTCGTGAAGGTCTACGCGAACTCCCACTATGTCACGCCGCGTCCGACGCTTCAGCAGGCGATCAAGGGGATCAAGCACGAGCTGAACGGCCGGATCGAGGAACTCACCAAGATGGGCCGGCTGATCGAGGCGCAGCGCATCGACCAGCGCTGCACCTTCGACATCGAGATGATCGAGGCCACCGGCGCCTGCAACGGCATCGAGAACTATTCGCGCTACCTCACCGGCCGGAAACCCGGCGAACCGCCCCCGACCCTGTTCGAGTACCTGCCCGACAACGCCCTGGTGTTCACCGACGAGAGCCACGTCACCGTGCCCCAGATCGGCGGCATGTACCGGGGCGACTTCCGCCGCAAGGCGACGCTCGCCGAATACGGCTTCCGGCTGCCGTCCTGCCTCGACAACCGCCCGCTGCGCTTCGAGGAATGGGACGCGATGCGCCCCCAGACCGTCCACGTCTCGGCCACCCCGGGCAAGTGGGAGATGGAGCGCACCGGCGGCGTCTTCGCCGAGCAGGTGATCCGACCGACCGGGCTCGTCGACCCGGTCATCGAGGTGCGCCCGGCCCGGGCACAGGTCGACGACCTGCTGGGCGAGGTGAAGGCGGTCTCCCAGGCCGGCTACCGCACGCTGGTGACCACGCTCACCAAGCGCATGGCCGAGGACCTCACCGAGTACCTGCACGAGAACGGCGTGCGGGTGCGCTACATGCACTCGGACATCGACACGCTGGAGCGCATCGAGATCATCCGCGACCTGCGGCTCGGCGCCTTCGACGTGCTGATCGGCATCAACCTGCTGCGCGAGGGCCTCGACATCCCGGAATGCGCCCTTGTGGCGATCCTGGACGCCGACAAGGAGGGCTTCCTGCGCTCCGAGACCTCCCTGGTCCAGACCATCGGCCGGGCGGCCCGGAACGCCGACGCGCGCTGCATCCTGTACGCCGATTCCATCACCGGCTCGATGGAGCGGGCGATGGCCGAAACCGAGCGGCGGCGCACCAAGCAGCTCGCCTACAACGAAGAGCACGGCATCACGCCCCAGAGCGTGAAGCGCGGGATCAGCGACATCCTGAACAGCGTCTACGAGCGCGACCACGTCCAGGTCGACACCGGCCTGGCCAAGGATGCGATCACGGTGGGGCACAACCTCAAGGCGGTTATGGCCGACCTGGAGAAGCGGATGCGGGCAGCTGCCGCGGATCTCGACTTTGAGGAGGCGGCGCGCCTGCGCGACGAGCTCAAGCGGCTTCAGGCCACGGAGCTGCTGGTCTCGGACGACCCGATGGCCCGGCAGGGGGATGTGGAGCGCGAGGCCGGCAAGTACGGCCGCAAGGCGCCCCGGGGCAATGGGACGACCCGCATCTCCAAGCCGGACCTCGACAATATGGGCCCCGGCACCGACCGCGAGATGCCGGCGGGCGCCGTGCCGTGGCAGGAGCGGCCCAAGCCGCGCTCGACGCAGGGGCTCGGTGGCCAGAAGCCGAAATACAAGGGTGGGGGCGGCCGGAAGCGCGGGTGATCGGCGCACCGGGGCCGTCAGGCGGCCTCGATGTCCCGTCTCCCGGGGCGCATCGCCGAGGCCTCGCCCTCATCGACGATGGCCTGCGCGATCCGGACCACGAGGGCGTGGCAGGCCTCGTCGTAGCCGTGATGATCGCCCTGGACGGCCGCCCGGGCGACGGCACCGGCCCGTTCGCGGACGATCTCGCGCGCGATCCGGAGGGCATCGGCGAAGGGCTCATAGGGGCGCGGCATCGTCGCTCCGGCGGCGTCGAGCCTTCACGGCCCGGGTGGCCCCTGCAACGACCATCCCGCCGAAAGCGTTCCGGGCGGCGCTGGACGCGGGTGCCGTCCCGGCCCAGATCTGCCCGTGGTTGAAGCAGGCGAGCACGCGATGGCCCCCGAGACGAACACGCCCCCCGGCCTCGACGACGAGACCCTTGCCTTCGCGGCCCGGGTCTTCCAGTACGCCCGCATGGGCCACGCGGAGGAGCTGGCCGAGCTGTTCGCCCAGGGACTTCCGGCCAACCTGCGCAACGACAAGGGCGACAGCCTGCTGATGCTCGCGGCCTATAACGGCCAGGAGGACGCGACCCGGGTGATCCTTGAGGCCGGCGGCGACCCGGGACTCGCCAACGACCGCGGCCAGACGCCGCTCGCCGGCGCCGCCTTCAAGAACGAGCTCGGGATCGCCCGGCTTCTGCTCCGGCACGGGGCCGCGGTGGACGGGGTCGGCGACGGCTCGCGCACCGCCCTGATGACCGCGGCGATGTTCGACCGCACCGAGATGGTCGATCTGCTGCTCGCGCACGGCGCCGACCCGGACCGCCGCGACGCCTCCGGCCAGAGCGCCGCCGACTTGGCGCGGGCCATGGGCGCGCAGGCGACGCCGGCGCAGCTCGATCGCGCCGAGCGGCGTTGAAGGTCGGCAGGCGCCCATGCCTGCCAGTGCCGCCCACTTTGCACGGATACCGGCGCGCCAGACGCCCCACAGGAGAACAGCCTTGCCGCGATCGATTGGTGCCGCTGCCCTGGCCTGCCTCGCGGGGCTTGCGCTGCCCAGAGCAGCCATCGCCGCAGAGACCCCCTGGCCGGCCTTCGGTCACGACCACAGCAACCGCAACTTTTCCGACCTCGCACAGATCGACCGCGACAGCGTCGCCCGGCTGCGGCCCGCCTGGATGTTCCAGACCGGCGTGACGGGCTACTTCCAGGCGCAGCCCGTAATGGTCGACGGTGCGCTCTACGTCTCCACGACGCAGAACAACGTCGCGGCGCTCGACGCGCGCACCGGAAAGCCGCTCTGGACCTATACCCACACGCCGCGGACCGAAAAGATCTTCGGGCCGCCCTCCAACCGCGGTCTCGCCGTGTCGGACGGCCTGGTGTTCGAGGCGACCATGGACGGGCGGCTGATCGCCCTCGACGCCAAGACCGGCCGGATGGTCTGGGACCAGGAGGCGGTGCGCCCGGAGGAGGGCGAGAGCGAGACCGCGTCGGGGCTGGCCGGCAAGCTCGGCGGCAAGGCGGTGCAGGGGTCGAGCCGGCTCGGCTTCAAGATGCCGCCTCTGGTGGCCGAGGGGCTGGTGATCGTCGGCGTGACAGGCGCCGGCTACGGCCTGCACGTCGAGGATGCCGAGGGCGGCCTCGACGGCGGTGCCGTCGTGGGGATCGAGGGCGGCTACGGACGGCGCGGCTGGCTCGCGGCCTACGACGCCAAGACCGGGGCGGAGCGGTGGCGCTGGTACGTCACACCGTCCGAGGGCTGGGAGGGCGGCTTCGTCGGAGCCACGGCGGACGGCACGCCGCTCCATCGCGACATCGCCGCCGAGAAGGCTGCGGCGCCGGACCATCGCGACGCCTGGCGGGTGGGCGGCGGCTCGCTCTGGATGACGCCGGCCTACGATCCGGATCTCGGCCTGATCTTCCTCGGGACCGGCAATCCGGCGCCGCAGAATTTCGGCCTGTCGCGGCCGGGGGACAACCTCTACACGATGTGCCTCGTGGCCCTCGACGTGCGCACCGGCCGGCTGCGCTGGTATTCCCAACAGGTGCCGCACGACGAATGGGGCTACGACGTCGCCGCGCCGCCGTTCCTGCTCGACGGGCCGAACGGCGCGAAGGCCGTGGCCTCGGCGAGCAAGACCGGCTGGATCTACGTCCACGACCGCGCGACGGGAAAGCTGCTCGAACGCTCGGCGCCCCTCCTCGACCAGAAGAACCTGTTCGCGCCACCGACCCCGCAGGGCACCGTGGTCGCCCCCGGGCCGCTCGGCGCCGTGTCGTGGCCGCCCACCGCCTATGACGGGCGGCTCGCCTACGTGCAGGTCCGTCACGGAGCGACGACCTACACGGTCAAGACCGTGCCGGCCGCCGCGGGGCGCCCGGAGATCCGCTACACCGAGACCAGCGACGCCAAGGGCGAGCCGTCGTTCAGCACGCTCACCGCCGTCGACCTCGCCGACGGGGGCAAGATCGCCTGGTCGGTCCGCTCGGGGAGCCGGCTCTCGGGCGGCACGCTGGCGACCGCCGGCGGCCTCGTCTTCTCCGGCGAGGAGGACGGGCATCTCGACGCGCACGACGCGCGCACCGGCACGGTGCTGTGGCGCTTCCAGTGCGGGGCCGGCATCAGCGGGCCGGCGATGACCTACGCGCTCGACGGCAAGCAATACGTCGCGGTGGCGGCGGGGGGCGCCTCCTACACCAAGGCGGCCGGGTTCGGGACCGGCGACGCGCTGCTGGTCTTCGCACTGCCCGATTGACCCCGGCCGGGGCCGGCGACGGGGTCCGGCCTCTGGGCCGCCTCAGCCGGCCGCGATGGCGTAGCGCGTCCGCAGGCGCAGGCCGAACACCGCCATCATGAACATGCAGCAGGTGGCGTTGTTGCCGTTGTACAGCACCGTCTCGAACGAGGCCGAGACGAGGCCGAGGAACCACAGGCGCAGGAACAGCAGCGTCTCCGCGTCGAGCCTCGTTCCGCCGGCCACGCGCTGGAGGTCGCGCACCGGCCCGATCACGAACGCCGCCACGGTCAGCACGAGGAACGGGAAGCCGCCGATCAGGGCCGTGTCGAGATAGGCGTTGTGCGCGTGGTCGGCGGTGTTGACCCAGGTCAGCTCCTCGGAGCCGGCATACATGGTGCGCTCGGTCATCCAGAACGCGCCGATCCCCCAGCCGCGCCACGGGCGGATCAGGATGTTGTCGATGGCGAATTGCCAGATCTCGCTGCGCCCCGTGAAGGTCGCGTCGGTCAGGAGCGCGCCGACCGCGTCCTGGATCGCCGGGACCAGGACGGAGCCGATCGAGACCAGCGAGAACCCGACGATGGGGCCGAGCAGCAGCAGCGCCCGCAGGCCTCCGCCGGCCAGGATGCGGCAGAGGCCGGTAACGGCGAGGATCACCGGCAGCAGCAGGATCGCGGTCTTGGAGCCGCTCGCCACCAGGAAGCCGAGGGCCAGCAGCACGATGCCCCAGCCGAGCACCCGGCTCGCCGCGGCGGCGACGTAGAGGCCGACGATCACCAGGATCACCATGGCGGCGCCGGCCTCGTTCTTGTGCGGGAAGATGCCCCGCCACAGGCCCGGATGGCTCGGGTCGGAATTCACGTCGAAGGCCGAGTGGATCGCGAGGTTCGGCACCAGGGCGACCGCCAGGTAGGACGAGACCAGGATCACCAACGCGGCTCCGGCCATGGTCAGCGCCAGCTGCCGCGGGGACCGGGCCACGATCAGCACGCCGGCCGAGAGCATCGCCGCGATGGCGAACAGGGCCAGCCGTCGCAGCGACAGGCTCGGCTCGATCGACAGGAGGGCGGTGATCCCGAGCCAGAGGGCGCACAAGGTCAGGGAGCGCGTGGCGAGCGGGCGCAGATGGCGAAAGCCGATCCGGTGGATCGCCGCGGCCATCCCGAGGCCCGCGATGGCGAAGAGCACCTGGGTGAGCAGGCTGCCTCCCTCGGAAGCCGCGAGCGAGGACCGGTCGGACAGGTCCTCGAACCAGACGTGGTTCCAGAGGAGGACGAACACGGCCCCGTTCAGGAGCACCCGCAGGACGTCCGGCAGGTCGCGCCCGGCGACGCCGTGCCGCGCCTTCTCGGCCGGGATCTCGATCGCCGCGTCCGCCGAAGCCATGCCGTTCCACCGCGAGGGCCGCGTGTTGCGGCTCCGCCCATTCTAGCGGCGCACGGCCCTGGGACGATGGCTCAATCGGCCGTTGCACCCGATCATCTGCCGATAACCTTAGCACGGTCGCCGAACCGGTGACCGGCCCGCGGGCGGTCGTCAGTCGGCGATCGGGACGGCGGCAGGAGTCCAGGCCCTCCGGCCTGCAGCCGACGCGGCGGCTTTGCGACTGCAGACGCCGTTGGTCGAGGCGGTTAAAAGCGGTCGGAGGCGAGGTCGGCTCCAGTCCGGACGGGAGCGATCTCGACGCGACACACCAGGCCCGCCACCATCGCGGCACCGGCGCCGATCGCGCAACGCCGTGCGGAGCCGGTGCGCCATGCCCGACGCAACGAAGAGGTGCACCATGACCCTATCGGCATCCCGAGCCGTCATCGTCCAGCCGGGCGGCGGCTTCGACAAGGTGGGCTTCGGCGAGCGCCCCGTGCCGGAGCCCGGGCCCGGCGAGATCACCGTGCGCCTGCGTGCGAGCTCGCTCAACTATCACGACTACGCCGTGGTCAGCGGTATGTGGGGTCCGAGCGAGCCGCGGGTGCCGATGTCCGACGGCGCGGGCGAGGTCGAGGCGGTGGGCCCGGGCGCGAACCTCTTCGCGGTCGGTGATCGGGTCGTCAGCACGTTCTTTCCGACGTGGCTGGAGGGCGCGCCGCAGGTCGAGGGGTTCGCGACCGTGCCTGGCGACGGCATCGACGGCTACGCCCGCGAACGCATCACGGCGCCGGCGACGGCCTTCACCCATGCCCCCCGGGGCTGGGACCACGCCGAGGCGGCCACGCTGACGACGGCCGCGCTGACCGCGTGGCGCGCCCTACACGCGGATGCCGGCCTCAAGAGCGGTGATGTCGTGCTCGTGCAGGGCACCGGCGGCGTGTCGCTGTTCGCGCTGCAATTCGCCAAGGCCGCGGGTGCGACGGTGATCGCCACTTCGTCCAGCGACGAGAAGCTCGACCGCCTGCGCGGGCTCGGCGCCGACCACGTCGTCAACTACCGCGCCGATCCGGCCTGGGGCGAGACGGCCCGTGGCCTGACGGACGGACTCGGCGTCGATCACGTGCTCGATGTCGGCGGCCCGGCGACGCTGGAGCAGTCGATGGCCGCCGTGCGGGTCGGCGGCCACATCTCGGTCATCGGCATCCTCACGGGCGTGGCAGGCCCCCTCCCGCTGGTCCCGGCGCTCATCCGCCAGATCCGGCTCCAGGGCGTGCTGGTCGGCAGCCGGCGCCATCAGATCGAGATGGTCCGCGGCATCGAGGCATGCGGATTGCGGCCCGTCGTCGACAGCCGCTACCCCCTGGCGAACCTCGTGGAGGCGTTCCGGCACCAGGAGAGCAACCGCCATTTCGGCAAAATCTGCATCGAGATCTGACAAGCCGTCGCTGCGGCGCAGGAGGCACGACGGTGTCTCCTGCCGTCGTCCAATCCCACCGCCTCGATGAGCCTCGGGGTCGACAGCCCCGCTCTTCGCCACGCCGAGGCGAACGTGGGTCTCCTGGAACTGGATGTTCGCCAGCCGGGCACCGGCGAACTCGCCGACTTCGGCCTCACCTCGGGCGCGATCGGCCAGGGGATTGGCCGCGCGCTGGTGAACGCGGCAATCGGCCGGCCTTGGTCCCGCCCTATCGAGCGGCTCTGGTTGCATACCTGTACGCTGGACCACCCGGCAGCGCTCGATTTCTACCGGCGCTCCCGCTTCGAGCCCTAGGCCGTCCAGGTCGAAGTGGCGCCTGATCCGCGCCTCACCGGAGCACTGCCCCGGGATTGTGCTCCCCTGTGCCGGTGCTGGAATGCCGGCGCCGGTGTTCGGGTGGAACGCAAACGGGCGCCGGAAACCGGTCTCGCCGCGCGGGCAAGCGGCCGTGACGCCGGTGCAGTCCGATCACCGCCGCATCGTGTATTGCGACCGCCCCGCCGCCTGCCGCATCAGGAACGAGGCCATCTCGGCGAGTTCAGGAGCCTTGGAGCGGAATGTCACCGAGAGGGCGAGCAGCGTGTCCTTGTGGTCGAGCCCGGCATAGAGCCGCTCCTGCACGGGCACGTGCGCGGCGCGCAGCTTCGCGGCGAGACTGACCGTGTGCCTCGGCCGCACCACGGTGTCGGCGTCGCCGGTCGCCAGGAAGGTGGGCGGCGAGAGCGGGCCGGCGAAGGCCACCGGCTGCGTCGCGGCCAGGTCCAGGGCCTTCCCGAACACCTTGAGGGTGGTGTCCTGGTCGAGCGGCAGGAAGTCGTAAGGGCCGGACAGGCCCGCCACCGCCTTGATCACCTTGGGGTCGACGCCGGCCGCGGTCACGTAGCGCGGGTCGAGGCCGAGCATCACGGCGTTGTAGGCCCCGGCCGAATGGCCGGCCAGGACGATGCGGCGGGGGTCACCGCCATAGGCCGCGATGTTGTCCCGCACCCAGGCCAGGGCCGCGGCCCCGTCCTCCAGGAACCCCGGGAAGGGCGCCTCCGGGTAGAGACGGTAGTCGGGCAGCACCGTGACGAAGCCCTGCGCGGCGAGCGCGTGCCCAACGAAGGCATAATCGTCCTTGGAGCCGCTCTGCCAGGAGCCGCCGTAGAAGAATACCAGGACCGGCGCGCGCTCCGCCGCCACGGTGGGAACATACACGTCGAGCCGGCGCCGCGGCCCCTCGCCGAACGGCTCGTCCCGCGCCGCGAGGCGGCCGCCGGGATCCCGCGGGCCGATCGCGTCGAACAGGGCCAGCGGCGAGGCGGCGCTGAAGCCGAATGCCGCGAGACCGAGGCAGAGCAGGCTTGCAAGCGCGGTGAGTAGGCGTGTCATATCCCGTCCGGTTGCCCCGATCGGCGCATACGGCGCTCCGCTCGGGGCGGATTGATGACGGAAGCGGGGCCGGCCGGAAAAAATCAGGTCCGCAGCACGATGCAGGCGCCCCCGACCTTCCGGATGCGCCCGCACAGGTCGTCGGCGGCCTGCCGGCTCTGGGCCGGGAGCCGGATCCGGTAGAAGGCGCGGGTGCCGCGGTTGCGCAGGCGCGTCCCGATGATCATGGGCCGGGCCTCGCCGATCACCCCGGCATAGGCGGCTCGGGCGCGGTTGAAGCTCTGGAGTGCCAGCGCCTTGGAAAAGTTGCCGGCGAGCTGGATGCCCCAGGGCGCCGCGGGTCCCTCGTTCGGGCCCAGCGCGAAGCGGTCGCCGCGGGACGGGATGCGCAGGCTGGCGGTGACCTGCATGCAGGTCCGCGGCGCCTCCGGCTTGGCGGCGCCCTTGGGATCGCCCTTGGGATCGCCCTTGGCCTCGGACTTCGCGTCGGACTTCGCGTCGGACTTCGCGTCGGACTTGGCCTCGCCCTTCGCGTCCTTCCTCTCGGGCGCCCCGCCCTCGGGATACTCGATCGCCGCCGCGGGACCGCCGCGCCAATCCTCGGCCGGCGCCCCGGTGATGGCGGCGACGTAGGCGCGGGTCTCGGCGGGCAGGCCGCCATCCCCGGCGAGCCACTTGCTGACCCGCGCCGCGCCGCCGTTATAGGCGGCCGCGGCGAGCCCGAGATTGCCGAACTGCGTCTTCAGGTCCGCCAGCAGGTGGGCGGCGTGCGGGATCGCCTGTTCGGGGTCGAACGGGTCGAGGAGCCCACGCTCCCGCGCCGTGCCGGGCATGAACTGAGCCACGCCCTGCGCCCCCGCCGGACTGACGACGCCCACGCGAAAGCTGCTCTCGCGCCAGATCAGCCGGGTCAGGAACGGCACCGGCAGCCCGCGGGCCTTGGCGGATTCGTCGATCAGGCGGCACAGCGCCTGCTCGACAGTCTCGGTCGCGCCCTCGGACGGGGCGGCCGCGGCCGGGCTGGCGAGGGCGAGGGCGAGGGCGAGCGGGAGGAGGGCGAGCGGCGCGCAGAGGCGCAAGCAGAGGGTGTTCACGGCAGGGCTTGTAGCGGGCTCCCGATGCGGATCAATCCGCCCGTTCCACCGCCCAGGCCGGGGCGTCGTCCCCGAGCAGGCGCGCCGCCCGCCCCCAGCGCATCGCGACGCCGGCCACCGCGACCGGCGGCCGTAGGCGCCGCGCCGGCCCCCAGGACGTCGCCTCGACCTCCCGGGCGAGATCCTCGGGCCCCTCGGGCGCGGGCTCCTCCTCCGCAGCCGACGGCCCCGCCGCGGCCAGGAGCGCCGCCGTCCGGGCCAGGGACAGCCGCGCCGCGCCGCCGGTGCCGTCCGCCAGTCGCCGTGCGAGGAGACGGAGCACCGCCGCCGCCATGAGGTAGCCGGTGGCGTGGTCGAGGGCTTGGACCGGGAGCGGCACCGGCCTGTCGGCCCCGCGCCAGAGCTGCCCGGCCCGGGCGATCCCGCAGCTCATCTGAACCAGGCTATCGAAGCCGCGCCGGCCCGCCCAAGGGCCGGTCCAGCCATAGGCATCGAGGGACACGTCGACGAGGCCCGGCGCCAGCGCCCGCCGGGCCTGCGCCCCATAGCCGAGCCCGTCGAGCGCGCCGGGCCGGTAGCCGTGGACGAACACGTCGGCGCCCGCGAGCAGACCCTCGAAGGTCGCCCGGTCGGCATCCCGGCGCAGGTCGAGCCGGGCGCAGGTCTTGCCCAGCGTCACCTCCGGCACGAGGGCGGGCTCGTCCCAGTCCGGCGGATCGATCCGCAGCACGTCCGCCCCGAAGCCGGCGAGGAACCGGGTCGCCACGGGGCCGGCGAGCACCCGGGTCAGGTCGAGCACCCGCAGGCCCTCCAGAGGGCGCCCTGGAAGGGGCCGCCAGCGCGAGGCCGTCCGGTCGGCGGCGGGCTCGAACGCCACCAGCGGCTCGGCCGCCACAGCGCGGCCCTGCGGATGCGCCGCCCAATCGTCGAGCCCGCGCATCTCGGCCGCGCAGCCGCCCTCCGCCAGGATCGCGGCTTCCAGCTCCGCCTTGGCCCACCCCGCCACCGCCCGCCCCATGCCGGCCCGATCCGCCTGCGAGCCCAGCACCCGCTCGGCCGCCGCCCGGTGGTGCGGGGCGTTGGTGTGCAGCCGGATCCAGCCGTCCCGGGCCCGGTAATCCCCGGCGACCGGATCCCACGGGGCCGGCACGCGCCAGCCCTCCGGCCGGAGCGCGGTCGCGAACCAGAAGGAGGCGAGCCGCCGGTCAACCTTGACCGGTCCGTCGACGCCTGCAACCTCCGCGAGCGCCAGAGCGGCGGCCGCCACCGTGCCGGCGGCGAGGTCCGAGACCCGGAACGCCGACGGCAGGGCGCCCGCCCCGATGACGCGCAGTTGCGCGAGGGACCGGGGCGATCCTTCGAAGACACTCCAGATTTGCGCAGCGATAGCTTCGGCGAATTCCGGCATCTCGATCTCCCCGGCGGCCCAACCCGCACGATCGCCCCTCCGGCGCACGATAGACTAGGGTCCCGGCCCGGGCGCGCTATAAGGGCCCCATGTCAGAGGCCGAAACCCAGCCGCTCCTGTCCGTCGAGGGCCTGTCCGTCGCCTTCCGCTCCCGAGAGGGCGATACCGCCGCCGTCGACGGGATCGCCTTCACCATCGGCCGGGGCGAGACCGTGGCGCTGGTGGGCGAGTCGGGTTCCGGCAAGTCCGTCACCGCGCTGGCGATCCTGCGGCTGCTCGACGGAGCGGCGCGCCAGAGCGGGCGGATCCTGTTCAAGGGCCGCGACCTCGCCAGCCTGCCGGAGCGGGCGATGCGCGACGTGCGCGGCGCCGACATCACCATGGTGTTCCAGGAGCCGATGACCTCGCTCAACCCGCTCCACACGATCGAGCGGCAGATCGGCGAGGTTCTGGGCCTGCACCGCGGCCTGTCGGGCAAGGCCGCCCGCAAGAGGATCCTGGAGCTGCTGGAGCTGGTCGGCCTGCGCGACGCCGAGCGTCGCATGGGCGCCTATCCGCACGAATTGTCCGGCGGCCAGCGGCAGCGGGTGATGATCGCCATGGCACTCGCCTGCGAGCCGGACCTGCTTGTCGCCGACGAGCCGACGACCGCGCTCGACGTCACCGTGCAGGCGCAGATCCTGGCGCTGCTGGCCGACCTGCAGAAGCGGCTCGGCATGGCGATGCTGTTCATCACCCACGATCTCGGCATCGTCGAGCGTATCGCCGATCGGGTCTGCGTGATGCTGCGGGGCAAGATCGTGGAGACGGGCGAGACCGGGGCGGTGTTCGCAGATCCACAGCACGAGTACACCCGTCGACTCATCGCGTCGGAGCCGAAGGGCCGCGCCAACCCGGTCCCGGCTGACGCGGCGCCCCTGCTCGAAGCCGGCCCGCTCAAGGTCTGGTTCCCGCTGAAGACGGGCCTGCTGCGGCGCGTCACCGGCCACGTCAAGGCGGTGGACGGGGTCTCGCTGAAGGTCCGCGCCGGCGAGACCGTGGGGGTCGTGGGCGAATCCGGCTCCGGCAAAACCACGCTCGGCCTCGCCCTGCTGCGGCTGACCGGGTCGGAGGGCCCGATCGTGTTCCTCGGCAAGGCCATCGACGGCTTCGGCGTGGCGCAGATGCGGCCGCTCCGCCGGGACATGCAGGTGGTCTTCCAGGACCCCTACGGCTCGCTCTCGCCGCGCATGTCGGTGGCCGACATCGTGGCCGAGGGTCTGGTGGTCCAGGGCGCCGTGCGCTCACGGGCGGAGCGCAGCGCCGTGGTGTCCAAGGCGCTCACGGATGTCGGTCTCGACCCGGCCGCCATGGACCGCTACCCGCACGAGTTCTCCGGCGGCCAGCGCCAGCGCATCGCCATCGCCCGGGCCATGGTGCTCAACCCCCGCTTCGTCGTGCTCGACGAGCCGACCTCGGCGCTGGACCGCTCGGTGCAGGCGCAGATCGTGACGCTGCTGCGCGACCTCCAGCGCGAGCGGGGCCTCGCTTACCTGTTCATCAGCCACGACCTGAAGGTGGTCCGGGCGCTGGCGAACTACGTGGTGGTGATGCAGAACGGCAGGGTGGTCGAGGAGGGCCCCGCCGAGACGATCTTCGCGGACCCGCAGAACCCCTATACCCGCGCCCTGTTCAAGGCCGCCTTCGCCCTCGACAGCGACGCCCCCAGCGAGCTGGAGCCGGCCTGACCGTGGCGCGCGCGCTCCTCATCGTCCTCGATTCCGTCGGCATCGGCGGCGCACCGGATGCCGACGCCTACGGCGACGTGGGTGCCGACACGCTCGGGCACATCGCCGAGGCTTGCGCGTCCGGGCGCGGCGACCGGGCGGGGCTGCGGGCCGGCCCGCTGCGCCTGCCCCATCTCGCCGCCCTCGGGCTCGGACTGGCCGCCGCGGGGGCTTCCGGCCGGATCCCCCCGAACCTCGCCCCCGAGGGGTCGCCCAGCGGCGCCTACGGCCATGCCGTGGAGACGGCCGCCGGCAAGGACACGCCGTCGGGCCACTGGGAGATCGCCGGGCTGGCGCTTCCGCAGCCCTGGGGGCACTTCCCCGACACGCAGCCGACCTTCCCGGACGTCCTCACGCAGGCTCTGATCGCGCAGGGCGGCCTGCCCGGCATCCTGGGGGACCGCCACGCGCCGGGCGTGGCCATCGTCGACGCACTCGGTGCCGAGCACGTCCGTACCGGCAAGCCGATCTGCTACACCTCGGCCGACAGCGTGTTCCAGATCGCCGCCCACGAGGAGGCATTCGGTCTCGAGCGGCTCTACGCGCTGTGCCGCGTCGCGCGCCGCCTGTGCGACCCCTACCGGGTCTGCAGGGTCATCGCCCGGCCGTTCGTAGGCACGGCGGAGGCGGGCTTCCGCCGCACCGGCAACCGCAAGGATTTCGCGGTCGAGCCCCCCGGGCGCACGCTGCTCGACCGCGCGGAGGCGGCTGGCCGCAGCCTCGTGAGCGTCGGCAAGATCGGCGACATCTTCGCCCATCGCGCCACCGGCCGGGAGATCAAGCCGGGCGCCAACGCGGACTGCCTCCTGGCGGCCCTGGAGGCCTTGAAGGCCCTGCCCGACGGCGGCCTCGTCTTCGTCAACCTCGTGGATTTCGACACGGAGCACGGCCACCGCCGGGACGTGCCGGGCTACGCCGCGGAGCTGGAAGCGTTCGACGCCCATGTGCCGGAGATTCTGGCGGCCCTCAGGCCCGGCGACCTCGCGGTGATCACTGCCGATCACGGCAACGATCCGACCTGGGCGGGAACCGACCACACCCGGGAGCAGGTGCCGGTCCTGGCCTTCGGCCCGGGCGTGGCGCCCCGAGCGATCGGCCGGCGGGAAAGCTTCGCGGATATCGGCGCCACCCTGGCGGCCCATCTCGGCCTGGCCTGGGACGGCGCCGGACGAGAGTTCCTGTAGGGAGGAGGAAGACGTGCGAGACGACGACGACCGGCCGCGCAAGGCCGTCGCTCACGAGATCGGGCAGCCCCTCGACACGCTCTCGCTCTCCGATCTCGACGCGCGCATCGCGCTCCTGCGCGAAGAGATCGCCCGGATCGAGGCGGCGCGTGCGGCCAAGCAGGCGGCGCAGGGCGCGGCCGACGCGTTCTTCAAGCGGAGCTGACGGCTTGGACCGGACCGAAACCCTCGCCGCCCTGCGGCGCGGCGATCGCGCGGGCGCGCGCGAACTGCGCCTGCCCGACGGGCTCGCCGCCTTCCCCCGCGAGGTTTTCGACCTCGCCGACACGCTGGAGGTGCTGGACCTCGGCCGGGGCGGCCTGACAGACCTGCCGGACGATCTCGGCCGCCTGCGGCGGCTGCGGGTGCTGTTCGGCTCCGGCCATCCCTTCCCGCGCCTGCCGCCGGTCCTCGGGGATTGCCCGACCCTCAGCCAGCTCGGCTTCCGGGGCTGCGGCATCCGGGAGGTCAGGGCGGACTCGCTGCCGCGCGACCTGCGCTGGCTGACGCTGACCGACAACCGGATCGAGCACCTGCCCGCCGCCATCGGCGAGCGCCCGCTGCTGCAGAAGCTCATGCTGGCGGGCAACCGGATCGCGCAGCTGCCCGACAGCCTCGCGGAGGCGCGGAACCTCGAACTGATCCGCCTGTCCTGCAACCGCCTCGACGCGCTTCCGCCCTGGCTCGCGCGCCTGCCGCGCCTCGCCTGGATGTCCTACGCGGGCAATCCCGCCGAGCCGGCGCCGGAGCCTGCCGGGGCGACCCGCGTACCGTGGACGGACCTGGAGGTCGGCGACCTGCTCGGGGAGGGGGCCTCGGGCCGGGTCCATCAGGCCCTGTGGCGCGGGCCCGGCGGCGGCCGGGCCGTGGCGCTCAAGCTGTTCAAGGGCGCGATGACCAGCGACGGCCTGCCCGAGCGGGAGATGGAGGCCTGCCTCGCCGCCGGCACGCATCGGGCGCTCACCGGCGCGCTGGGCCGGCTCGACGGCCACCCCGAGGGCGCGCAGGGGCTGCTGCTCCGGCTGCTGCCGTCGCATTGGCGCGTGCTCGCCGGCCCGCCGAGCCCGGCGAGCTGCAGCCGCGACGTCTACGACCCGGCCCTACGGCTCGACCCGGGTCAGGGCCTGCGGATCGCGCGCTCGGTGGCGGAGGCCGTGGCTCACCTGCACGGGCGCGGTCTGCTCCACGGGGACGTCTACGCCCACAACACGCTATGGGATGCGGGCACCGGCGCAGCCGTGCTGAGCGATTTCGGCGCCGCTTCGGCGCTCCCGGCCGGATCGGCCGGCGCGGCGCTGGCGCGGATCGAGGTGCGGGCCGTCGGCATCCTGCTCAGCGAGCTGCTCGACCGCTGCGAGGGGGCGCCGGACGGTTTGCGGGCGCTGGCGGACGCCTGCACACAGGCGGACCCCGCAGGGCGGCCGAGCCTGAGCGAGGTGGTCGCTGAGCTTGGGCGGCGACCGGACTGAGCCGACCGGGTGGACCTGGATCCGGCCGACACGTCAGAAAAATGCTGCCCTTGAGGCTCAAGTCTCATGCGCTCGAACCACGCAACATATTTGCGTGACCGGCAACCGTGTGAGAAGTGCCGCCTTCATCCGGAAAGGCGCCCCGACAGCCGGGCCGACCGGTTTCAGCCCCTAGCGTGCCATCGGCCCCGGATCGATCGCCGGCAGCTCGTTCGCCGGCAGGGCCGCCCCGGCCTGGGCCTGCGCGCCCGCGGTGCCGCGGGCGCGGTTGGCGAGCGTCACGGTCAGGCGCTCGGCGGTCTCGGGCTGCATCGCCGAGAGCACCTCGGCCATCTTGCGCGGGTTCATGGCCAGCACGATGGGTACGAGCACGTCCTGCCCGAGCCGGTCGAAGACCCGGGCGGCGTCCTTGGGCTTCATGGTCTCGTACATCGTGACGATGTTCTTGAGCCCCTGCTTTTCGGCCTCCTCGCGGGCCTTGGCGGCGGAATCGACCTTGTCCTCCGCCTGCTTGAGGTCGCCCAGCCCGGTCTCGAGCTTGCGCTCGGCCTCGTTGAGCATCTTCTCGCGCAGTTCCAGTTCGTCGCTCTTCTGGCGCAGCGCGTCACGCCGGGCGCCGAGCTTCTCCAGGAGCGCGCGCTCGGTGGGCGAGCCCGGCTGCGCCTTGGCAGCCTCCGGCCGCGGCATCTCGGGCGACTTATCGGGCGCAGGCGGCGGCTCCTCCTTGGCGCCGACCGAGCCCGTGGTGACGGGATCGGGGGGCTCGTAGCCGGTGCGGGCCCGGGCCACCGCCCGGCCGTATTCGGGCAGCGTTCCCGTGCCCGGCAGGCCCACCTGCGCCAGGGTGAGCAGCTTGAGCAGGAGCAGGCCGCCCGCGGCGATCGCCACGGCATCGATCAGGCGCAGCCGCATCGGCCGCACCGGCTTCAGGCGCGAGCGGCGCAGGGCCGTGCCGGCGCGGCGCGGCGCCTTCGGGGTGGGCTGCGGCGCCGGCGGGAGCTTAGGGGCCGGGACGCCGGTCACGCGGCCCGGGCCCGGACGCGGGCGAGGGCGCGCTCGCTCATGGCCAGGGCCGCGGCCGCGGCGGCGCCGAGGCGCTCGCCGTTCGGGCTGACGGGCTCGGCCCGCGGCGCGACGGGCGCCTCGGGCTCGGGCACCGGCCGCGGGGCCGGCGGCTCCGCCCGGACCGGCGTGGCGCGCATCTGCGCCACGATCGCGCCGATGCGCGCCACAACGGTCTCCCCGGCCGCGACCTGGGCGGCCAGCTCGGCGGAGCGAGCGCTGGCGGCCTCGATGCGCGTGGTGAGGGTGCGGTCGCCGTCGTCGATCGCCGCGCGCAGGCCCGCGATGGCGCGCTCGGCCGTGCCGGTGGCCACCATCAGGTCGCCGATGGTCTGGCGCAGGGCCGCCTCGTCGCCCTTGAGCTGGCTGATCCGCCGCGACAGGCGCAGGGAGCTGACGATCGTGACCGCCAGGAGGACCGCGACCAGGATGTCGGCGGCGAGCGTGACGAAGAGACTCATGATCCGGCCCTCATCAAGCTGTCGTTCGTTCGGATCGCATGATGAGTCCGGAGCACCGGTTTCCGCGTCATGCCCTAGCTGTCCGAACGGTTGTTCATCGAGGCCTCGTAGGCCTGGAACGTCGTGCGCGAGCGGCGCAAAGGCCGCGTGACCTGCACGGCGATGTTGCCGTCGACCTGGCCGATCCGCCCCTGGGTCAAGGCCCAGTCGCCGCAGCGCACGGCGATCAGGTCGGACGGCTTGGCGTCGAACATCAGGGTGTCGCCGACCTTGAGGCGCATCACCTGCTTGAGCGGCAGCATCATCTCGTGCAGCACGGCCTCCATGGCCACGTCGGCCTGCCAGATCTCGGTGGCGAGGTGGCCCTCCCAGACATGGTCGCGGCCGAGCTTCTCGCCCATGAAGCTCTGGGTCAGCAGCTCCCGGATCGGCTCGATGGTCGCGTAGGGGAACAGGATCTGCAGCATGCCGCCGCGCCCGTCGACATCCAGGCGCAGGCTGATCAGGATCGCGGCGTTGCCGGGCCGCGTGATGGTGGCGAAGCGCGGGTTGGTCTCGATCCGGTCGATGCCGAAGCTCACGGGCGAGAGCGGCTGGAACGACATCTCCAGGTCGCCGAGCACGATCTCCACGAGGCGGCGTACCAGCGTCATCTCGATCGCCGTGAACGGCCGGCCGTCGAGACGGCTGGAGGAACCGCCGCGCTTGCCGCCGAGCAGCAGGTCGAAGGTCGCGTAGGCTAGATTCGAATCGACCGTGACGAGGCCCGAATTCTCCCATTGCTCGGCGCGGAACACGCCCAGCAGGGTCGGCAGCGGGATCGCGTTGAGGTAGTCGCCGAAGCGCACCGACGTGATGTTGTCCAGCGTCACCTCGACGTTGTCCTGGAACAGGTTGCGCAGGGAGGTCGACAGCAACCGGATCATCCGGTCGAAGACGATCTCCAGCATCGGCAGGCGTTCGTACTGGACGACGCCCGAATCGACGATGGCCTGAACGCCCCCGGCCCCCGAGGCCGAGAGCTCGCGCATGGAGAAGCCGAGGACGCCGTCGATCTCGTCCTGGTTCAGCACCCGGTCGTTGCCGGCGAGTTCGGGGAGGTTGTCGCTCTCCCCGTCCTCGATCATCGTCGCCCATTCGGCGGCGACGTCTCCGGCGTTGCGCGTGGTGCCCTGCTCGGCGAGCGCCGCGCCCCATTCCTCGGCGAGCGACGTGTCCCCGCCCTCGGCACCCTGCTCCAGGAGGGCCGCCGACCAGTCGTCCTCGGGAAGTTCGTCCTCGGGTTCCATCAGGAGCGCTCGTTCAATGCCGGGTTCGGAGCGACGCTGGAGCCGTGACCGGCTTCCAGCCGTTGGTGCGACGCGCGCTCTTTCGCCGAACCGGCATCACCGTCGGCGGTGAGCGCACTGCGGGCCTTCGGCCGGTTCACTGGACGATCACGTCCTTGAACAGCACCGCCTCCACCTTGGCTGGGTAGACGGCGACGTTGACGCGGCGCAGCAGCTCCTCGCGCAGCCGGTAGAGGCCGACCGAGCCGGCGAGGTCGCTCGGACGCAGCTCGCGCATGTAGACCTGGAGCGCATCCTCGACCCGCGGCATCACGGGCTTCACCTCTTCCTCCGCCTTGGCGTCCTTGAGTTCCAGGGTGATGCGCAGCTTGGCGTACTTGGCCTTGTCCTGCGGCATGTCGGGGCTGAGGTTCAGAAGCATCTCGCGCAGGTCGACGAACACCACCGGCTTCTTGCCGTCCGGGCCGACAGCGTCGTCGCCGTGGCCGCCCCCGTGGCCGCCGCCATGCCCCCCGCTCTGCGCAGCCTCCTTGCCGTCGCCGTGCCCGCCGCCGTGGCCCATCATCAGGAACGCGCCCGCGCCGCCGACCACCAGGACCGCGGCGGCCACGATGATCATGAGCTTCTTCTTGCCCTTCGGAGCCGCGTCCGCGCCGGCCTCGCCGTCCTCGGCGGCCTTTTTGGGCTTCTTGGCCATGGGAAATAATGCTCTCTCGCGGACGTCCGCGCGCCGGTTACCCTCGGATATCGAAGCATCACGGTTAACGCGCCGTTAAGCGGGCAATTCCTGCCGAGTCAGGTTTGCCGCGGCGCAGCCCCGGCCTCGCGACGGAGTCTCCGACCCCTCAACCAAATCCCTAAAATCAAACGGGAAATCGGCGCCGCAGCCGTTGGCACAGCGGATGCTGAATGGATCGTCGCCGCCACCGCGGCGCGCCAGTTCCAGAGTCCACGATGCAGAATGCCCTCTTCGTCGGCGTATCGAGCCAGATGGCACTCCAGCGCGAGCTGGACGTGATCTCCAACAACATGGCCAACGTCTCGACCACGGGCTTCAAGGCCCGGAACACCCGCTTCCAGGAATACCTGATGCCGGTGGCGAGCGCGGATAGCTTCGCCCGGCCCGACCGGCGCCTCTCCTACGTGATCGACCAGGGCACGAGCCTCGACCTGGGACAGGGGCCGATCGAGCAGACCGGCAACCCGCTCAACGTCGCCATCAAGGGCTCGGCGTTCATCGCGGTCCAGTCGCCGCAGGGCGAGCGCTACACCCGCAACGGCGCCTTCGAGATCGACCAGACGGGCGCGCTGGTCACGAGCGACGGCTACAAGGTCGCCGGCGACGGCGGGCCGATCACCATCAACCCGCAGGAGACCGGGCTGACGATCGGATCGGACGGCACCGTGTCGACCAACCTCGGCATCCGCGGCAAGATCAAGCTCGTCACCTTCGCCAATCCGCAGCGGCTCACCAACGAGGGCGGCAACCTCTACGCCTCGCCGGATCCCGCGCGACCGGCCGGGATCGACGGCCGGCTGGAATCGGGTGCGCTGGAGCGCTCGAACGTCCGGCCGGTGATCGAGATGACCCGGCTGATGGACGTGAACCGCTCCTACGCCATGGTGTCGAGCATGATCACCCGCCTCGACGACCTGCGGGGCACGGCGATCCGCCGCCTCGCCGACGTCGCGTAAGGGGGGCCCTTTCGATGCGCGCCCTCTATTCTGCCGCCACCGGGATGGCGGCCCAGGAACTGAACGTCCAGGTCATCTCGAACAACATCGCGAACCTGCGCACCACCGGCTACAAGCGCCAGCAGGTGCACTTTCAGGATCTGCTCTACCAGAACCTGCGCCGGGCCGGCTCCTCGACCTCCGAGCAGAACACCCAGCTCCCCGCCGGCCTGGCCCTGGGCTCGGGCGTGAAGACCACCTCCACGGCCCGGGTCATGTCGCAGGGCACCCTGAGCTCCACCGAGAAGGATTACGACGTCGCGATCCGCGGCGAGGGCTTCTTCCGCGTGACGATGCCGGACGGCCGCACCGCCTATTCCCGGGACGGCTCCTTCGACCTCTCGGCCACCGGACAGCTCGTCACCCGCGACGGATACCTCCTCGATCCGGCGATCACCGTGCCGCAGACGGCGACCTCGGTGACGATCAGCGCCACGGGCGCCGTCCAGGCGACGCTGCCCGGGCAGACGGCACCGCAGGCGCTCGGCCAGTTCCAGCTCTCGCGCTTCGTCAACAAGGTCGGCCTCGAGTCGATCGGCGACAACCTGTTCGTCGAGACCGCGGCCTCGGGGCCGGCGATCAGCGGCCTGCCGGGGGCGGAAGGCTTCGGCAACCTCCAGCAGAGCTACCTGGAAGAGGCGAACGTCAACGCCGTCACGGAGATCTCGTCGCTGATCGCCGCGCAGCGCGCCTACGAGATGAACTCGAAGGTCGTCACCGCCGCCGACCAGATGCTCTCCACCACCTCGCAGATGTTCCGCAGCTGACCGCGCGTCGCGCCCTCGCTTCAGGTCTCCGCCCATGTATGCCGGCATGCTCCCCGATTCCGCACTCTCCGACCTGCCCCTCGTCAGCACGGCGGTGGACGAGAGCGACCTCAGCCCGATCGTCCCCCGCACCCGCCCGCGGGTGTCGCCCCTCGGGGCCGCGGTGCTGCTGCGCGCGGCGCTCGCCTTCCTGACCTTCGCGGCCCTCGGCGCCCTGGCGATCCCCGCCATGGCGGAGACGGGCGTGCAGCAGGTGGCCCCGCCGAAATCCGAGCCGCGGCTGCGCGGCGACGTGACCGCGCGGGGCGATGTCCTGACGCTGGCCGACCTCGTCGAAAGCGCCCCGGAAGCCCTGGCCGGACGCCCGTTGTTCCGTGCCCCCGCGCTCGGCGCCACCGGAACGATCCAGACCCGCCGCATCGTCGAGGCCGCGACCGCCCTTGGGATCCAGGGCCTGGAGACCGGCGGCCGGATGCAGATCGCCGTGCAGCGCGCCGCCCGGCGCCTCGGTCCGCCGGACATCGAGGCGGCCCTGAAGCGCGGCCTGGAATCGGGCTACGGTCTCGACCCGCGCAGCGTGGCGGTCCGCTTCGACGGCGATGGCCCGACGCTCCTGGCGCCGGTGGACCTGAACGGGCAGGCCGCCGCCCTCGACATGACCTACGATCCGCGCTCCCACAGGGTGTCCGGCCTCGTCAGCCTCGGCGAGCGGCAGGCCTCGCTGCGGGTCTCGGGCGTGGTGATCGAGCTGCGCGAGGTGGCGGTGCTGACCCGGGCGCTCAATCGGGGCGAGCCGGTAAAGGAGAGCGACCTCGTCACCGAGCGCCGCCCGCGCGAGGCCGTGGCCGGCGACGCGCAGGCCGGCGCCTCGGCGGCTGTGGGCGAGGTCGCGCAGCACGCGCTTGCGGCCGGCACGATTCTCAGGATCTCCGACACGGCCCCGCCGGAACTCGTGGCTCGGGGCGAGAGCGTCACCATCGTGTACGAGACGCCGAGCGTCAGCCTGTCGATGCGCGGCCTCGCCAACGAGGGCGGCCGCCTGGGCGCCGTCGTCAACGTCGTGAACGTCACCTCGAAGAAGGTCCTCCAGGCGACCGTGATCGGGCCGGGCCGGGTCTCCGTCGGTCCCGGCCCCGTCGCCCAGCAGGGCGCCACCGCCCCGCAAGTCCAGGCGACCGCGTCCCTGCGCTGATCGCCCTCCTTAATGCGTCAACGAGTTCTCCCGATGGCCCGCCGCACTGTCCTGACCCCGCTCGCCGCCATGCTGGTCGCCGGCCTCGGCGCCTGCAACACCGCCGACCGGCTGTCGCAGGTCGGCGCCACCCCGGCCCTGTCGGCGATCGAGGATCCGACGACCCAGCCCGGCTATAAGCCGGTGCGGATGCCGATGCCCGACGTGCAGCCGGTCTCGTACGCGCCGAACTCGCTCTGGCGCACCGGCTCCCGGGCATTCTTCAAGGACCAGCGAGCCGCGCGGCTCGGCGACCTCCTGACCGTGAAGGTCAACGTCACCGACCAGGCCAACATCAGCAATGAGACCAAGCGATCCCGGGCCAGCGCCGAGAGCTTCGGGTTGCCGAACGCCTTGGGGCTGGAGAACAACGCCGTCGGCAAGTCCTTCGGCGTCGGCGGCACCGCGCTGCTCGCCGCCACCTCGGCCACCTCCAACGATGGCGCCGGCTCGGTCCAGCGCGCCGAGACCGTGACGACGAACGTCGCCGCGGTGGTCACCCAGGTCCTGCCCAACGGCAACCTCGTGGTCGAGGGCAAGCAGGAGATCCGCGTCAACTTCGAGGTTCGCGAGATGGTGGTGGCCGGCGTGGTGCGGCCGGAGGACATCGAATCCGACAACACCATCGACTCGACCAAGATCGCCCAGGCCCGGATCGCCTATGGCGGCCGCGGCCAGATCACCGACGTGCAGCAGCCCCGCTACGGCCAGCAGATCGTGGATATCCTGCTGCCGTTCTGAGACGCCTCAGCCTGCCTCCTCCGGCTCCGGCCCGCGTGTCACGTCGAGGCCGGACCCGGCGCCGGGGGGTGGGCCGACCTTGACCGGGCCGCCGGTGCGGGCGGATTCGTAGATCGCCTCCATCAGCACCTGGTCCTGCAGCCCCTCCTCGCCGGGCGTGCGCGGGCGCAGGTTCTCCTGGATGCACCGGGAGAAGTGGTCCATCTCCAGGGCAAACTGGTTCTTCGGGCTCAGGACCTTCTCGTCGCGGGCGCCGCTCTTGCCGTCGCGGTGCGCCACGAACAGCCGCTGGCCTTCGTACGCGAAGGCGTTCTGGAGATCGATGGTGGCGTTGCCGGTGTGCAGCGTCAGGCTGCGCGCCTCGTAGACGCCGTAGCTCGACAGGCACTGCGCGATCACGCCGGACGGGAAGCGCAAGGTGAAGCTGACCGTCTCCTCGACCTCGCGGAACTTCGGATCGTCGGGTGGCGCGTAGATCTGGGCGGTGATCAGCTCGGGCTCCTCGCCGAGCACCGCCCGGGTGGTGTTGAGGCAATAGAGCCCGATATCCGGCAGCGAGCCGCCGCCCGCCAGGGCCTTCTTGAGCCGCCATTGCTCCGGCAGCCCGGTGGTCTGTCCGTTGAACGCCTGGATCAGCCGGGGCCGGCCGAACTCGCCCGAGCGGGCGAGCCTGATCGCGGCACGGTTGTGCGGCTCGTACTGGCAGCGATAGGCGATCATCAGCTTGACATCGGCCTTGGCGCAGGCCGCGATCATGGCGCGGCATTCCGGCGACGAGACCGCCATGGGCTTCTCGCAGAGGACCTGCTTGCCGGCCGACGCCGCGGCCACGACGTTGTCCCGGTGCACGCCGTTTGGGGTGACGACGTAGACCGCCTGGACGTTCGGATTCGCCTTGAGCCGGTCCCACTCGTCGTAGCCGTAGACCGCGTCCTCGGGCAGGCCGTACTGCCGTGCCACGAGCTTGGCCTTGTCGGGGGTCCCCGACATCACCGCGGCGAGTCGCGAGCGCTTGGCCTCCCCGAAGGCCGGGAGGATCTCGTCGAGGCTCAGGCGCCCGAGCCCGACCACGCAGTAGCCGACGCGCTGGCCCGGGGGTTGCGGCGCCGGGCTCGGCGACGGCGGTCGATCACCGGGGCCGCGCCAGTTCGGGAACATCACGCGCCCGCCCTGGACCGCGCCGGTATCGGCCGGGACCGACGGGCCGGGTTGGGCCGCACGGGCCCCGCCGCCGAGGCCGGCGCCGGCCAGAGCGCCCCCCGCGGCGAGGAGGTTGCGTCGTGAGAGCCGGGTATCATCCGCCATGAGCCTTGCCGTTCTGCCGGATCGGGATCGCAGCACGGAGGCGCTGCAGCGTGGGCTGCGAACCACCGGTCGCCGGGCCCGTCCCGCTCAGTGAACGCAGGCGGGCTCCGGGCCGTTTCCCGCCATGAGCGCGGCGCGCAGACGCGCCACCTCCGCCTCGCTGTCGGCGAGGCGCCGGGCGACCGCTTCCGGCTCGGACGCCGCTGTCGTCACGTCGAAACCGATTCCGAACACATCGCCGTCACGCCAGGCCACCCAGGCCCGACGCGTTTCGCTCCGGCACGGGATGAACAGGTCGAAGCAATCCGGCAGCGTGGCCGTGGACGGGACGCGGATCTTCGCGCCGCCCAGGGAAACGTCGCGCACGATGCAGTCGATCTCTGGCAGGAAAGCGGCCACCCGCACGTGCCCGCCGAGGCAGACGCGGCGGCGGGCGGTGTGGCGGCGCTCAATCACGATCTCTTGTCCCCCTTGTTGCCGATCATCGCGACAACCGCCATCCAGCCCGGATGGCACCCTTAGGTCCACCTTAACTTCCGGTTTATCTTAACGGCGGCGGCGGGTCCGGCGCCTCGACCTCACCCCGGCGCTGGAGCTGGAGGGCGACGAACCAGCATAGAGACGCCCAGGCCGCGCCGATGCACCAGCCGGCCAGCACGTCGCTCGGCCAGTGCACGCCGAGATAGATCCGGCTGATCCCGACGAGCAGCGTCACCGCGACCCCGAGCCCGAGCACCAGGGCCTTCGCGCGCCGGTTGCGGTCCACCCGGGCGATCAGAACCGCCAACGTCAGGTAGGCGATGGCCGACATGGTGGCGTGGCCGCTCGGGAAGCTCGCCGTGAACACCTCCATGCCGTGCGGCACGAGGTCCGGCCGGGGCCTGCGGTAGAAGACCTTCAGCACCGTCGAGACCAGTTCGCCGCTGCCGACCGCGGCGAGCACGAACAGGCCGAGCCGCCGCCGTCCCGAGACCGCGAGATAGGCCGCGACCGCGCAGGTGAGGAACAGGACCGTGAAGACGCTGCCGAGCCCGGTGATGTCGCGCATCGTCTCCTCAAGCCAGGGCGGCCCGATCGGGTCGGACAGGTCGGCGGGGTTGCGCAGGCTGAGCAGGATCTTGCGGTCGAGCGCCGCGGTCGAGCCCTCGCCGACCTCGTGAGCGAGGTAGAAGAAGCCGTAGCCCAGGATGCTGACGCACAGCAGCGCGACCAGCGGGCCGACCTCGTTCAGCCGCAGGCGCAGCCAGACCGCCATCGCCCGCCCGGTGAGTGGATTGCGCCGCAGGTGGACCGGTGCCCTCATGGCCCGATCCCCGGAGGGGGCGTGAAGGCAGCCGACATCACGCGTTCTCTCCAAATGGCAGGCGCGCGACCCGCTCCCAGGGGCCGCCGAGATAGCGCCACAGCAGGGTCGCGGGCGCGGAGAAACGGAACGGCGCGAAGCCGGCCGCCAGGTCGGCGTGGAGCGCGCGCGCCACGTCCGGGGCGACCTTGTTCTGCACCGTCACGTGCGGGCGCCAGCCCTGTCGGTCCTGGGCGGTGAGCTGGGGCTCGAAGGCCCTGGCGAGGCGGGACCGGAAGTCCGACAGCGCGGCGCATTCCAGGACATAGGCGACGCCTCGCCCGGTGAAGCGCAGGCCGGTCACCGCGACCTCGGGAGGCGGGAGAGTGCGGGCCAGCGCCGTCGCCACCTCGATCACGCCCCGCTCCCGGTCGCCGGGCAGGAGATGGAACAGCGTCGCGTGGGCCGGGATGTGATTCAGGGCCTCCGGGAAGTGGAGGCGCCGCTCGCGATCGAAGCGCGCGAAGGTCGGCTCGTCGAAGGCGAGCGTCAGGATCAGGGGCTTAGCCTCATGCATGGCGGGCGACATGGCGCCCGAACCGGCTCAGGTCCAGTAGAGCACCCGCGCGGCCGGCGTCGCCAGGAGGCGGCGCGGGCGCCGGAGACGGGCTGGCCTAGGCGCCCGCTTGCGGTGCGGCTAAAGCACCGGCATGTCTGCAGGCAGGGAGAGCGTTCATGTCGGCCGCGATGGCTGGTTGTTCCTCATCGGGGGCAGCAACCGCGTCATGGACCGCTACCGGGGCGGCCTGCGGCACTGGCTGCTGCTGCGCGGCTGGACACGGCTGATCAAGGCCCGGGCCGCGCGGGCCGAGCGGCTCGGCATCCGCTGCCTGCACGTGATCGTCCCGGAGAAGCTGTCGGTCTACGACGACAGGACCGACGGCCTGCGCTACGCCCCGGACAAGGCCTCGACCCGCCGCCTCGCCCGGCGCCTGGCGCGGCACCCGGCCTATCTCGATCTCCTGGCTCCGCTCCGGGCGGCCCGCGACGGCCAGGTGCCGCTGTACCTGCGCACCGACACGCACTGGACCGCGCAGGGATGCCTGCTGGCCTACCGCGCGATCATGCGCGCCCTTGGGGCGATCCCGCCCGCCGATATCGGCGCGCGGCCGCAGGTTTTCTCCGATGAGGTGATGGACCTCGGCGAGAAGCTCCGCGACCGCCCCAGGGAGCGGCTGGACCGGTTCATGCTGCAGCGCGATGCGAGGCGGGTCGAGGTGGGGCCGCTGCTCGCCGCCTACGAGGCGCAGGGGCGCGACCGGGAGGCGCATGTCGGCGCCCATGTGGTCTATCGCAACGAGGCGGCGGGCGCCGACCCCCGGCGCCTGGTTCTGTTCGGAGATTCCTGCGCGCATTTCGACCCGTTCCTACTGACCGGGCTGCTCGCAGAGAGCTTTCACGAGGTCCACTTCGTCTGGTCGTCGAGCCTCGACTGGGAATACATCGAGCGGATACGCCCGGACATCCTGCTGTTCGAGCTGGCCGAGCGCTTCCTCGCCCGACTGCCGAGGGACGATTTCGACGTCACGGTCGCAGGCCAGCGCGGCACCGGCGGGCGCCTCGCCCGCCTCCGGACCGCATGGCCGAACGAGGGCCGTTCCCCCGCTCAGTAGAGAGCGGGATCCAGGCGGGCGAAATCGGTGGTGCTGGCCGCCTGATACGCGGCTAAGGATTCCGGCGCGCAGGCGATCCCGATCATCAGCACGAGGAGCGTCGCCACGCATGCCAGCGTCGCCGTGACCACATCCGCATGGCGCCTCAGGGCGTGGATCACCAAGCACCCGAGGGTGAACAGGGCCGCCTCCGCGACGGGCACCAGCGCGAGCGACATCGTTCACCTCCATCCGGTCTCCCGCCGAACCGGGACCGCTGCGGGCACGCAGCGACGGCGGGTGGCCGGAAAATGGCGGATCATGCCGCACCGCAACAGAAGCGTGGGCGCAAACCTGCGTTGCACGTAGCACTTTGGGGTTCCCGAACCGGTTCGGACGGCCGGCGGACGGCCCTTTCCGCTGCGCGGCACGGCCCCATCTCGCTTCGACTGCCTTCGGCTAAGGGACACGACGATGGGCCTCCTCGTAGACGGCGTCTGGCGCGACCAATGGTACGACACCGCCTCCACGGGCGGCCGCTTCGAGCGCAAGGCGTCGCGCTTCCGAAACTGGGTGACCGTGGACGGGGCGCCCGGCCCCTCGGGGGAGGGCGGCTTCCGCGCGGAGCCGGGGCGCTACCATCTCTACGTCTCGCTGGCCTGCCCGTGGGCCCACCGCACCCTCATCGGTCGCGCCCTGAAGGGCCTCGAGCAGGCGATCACCGTCTCAGTGGTCGACCCACATATGGGCCCCGAGGGCTGGGTGTTCGGCGACACGCCCGGCGCGACGGCGGACCCGATCCACAGCGCCCGGCGGCTCTACGAGGTCTACCTCGCGGCGGACCGGTCCTATACCGGCCGCGTCACGGTGCCGGTGCTCTGGGACCGGCAGCGCGCCACCATCGTGTCGAATGAATCCGCCGAGATCCTGCGGATGCTGAACGGCGCCTTCGGAGGCACCGGGCCCGACCTGTATCCGGAGGACCTGCGCGGGGCGATCGATGCCGTGAACGGCCGGGTCTACGATCGGGTGAACAACGGGGTCTACAAGGCCGGCTTCGCCACCGCGCAGGACGCCTACGAGAGCGCCTTCCGGGCTCTGTTCGACGAACTCGACGCGCTGGAGGCGAGCCTCGACCGCAGCCGTTATCTCTGCGGCGACCGTCTGACCGAGGCGGATGTGCGGCTGTTCACTACGCTGGTGCGGTTCGATGCGGTCTATGTCGGGCACTTCAAGTGCAACCAGCGCCGGATCGCCGATTACCCGAACCTGTCGAACTACCTGCGTGACCTGTTCGCTCTGCCGGGCGTCGCGCCCACCGTGAACCTCACGCACATCAAGCGGCACTATTACGAGAGCCACCCGACCATCAATCCGACCGGGATCGTGCCGCTGGGGCCGGACCTCGACTTCTCGGCCCCGAACGACCGGGCCCTGCGGTTCGGCTGAAGCGCCCGTCGCCCGGACGACCGGCGCCCGCGACCCTCGACTCGCGGCCGTAAGCGCCTAGTTCGATGGGAAAACGGAGGATCCCCGGTACGCCATGATCAACAACCTGCGTCTCGCATTGCTCTGCACTCTCCTCAGCCTGCCGAGCGCGGCGCACGCGCAGGCCGCGCTCCGGCTGGAGGGCTCCTGCGAGAAGCTGGTCATCGATGGCCAGGACCTCAGCCAATCCTGCAGCAACGTCCTGATGAACGCCGTCAGCCGCAACCGCACCAGCTTCGATTTCACCGCCGCGGACGGCCGGACGCTCAGCTTCAGCGGCAACGGCGCCCAGCAGGAGGCCACCGAGGAGACCGACCCGCTGCAGCCGATCAACCTCGTCATTGCCGGCAAGGACGGCACGCCGACGCTCGCGATCGGCGCCTGCCGCTTCTCCGCGCCGGAGCCCGGCCGCACCGCAATCACCTGCGAAGCCACCGCGGCGGACGGTCGCGCGTTCGCCGGCACCTTCGTCACCGCCGCGAAGGCGGCGCCCGGTGCGCCGGGACGCTGAGCGGGCGGCATGCGCCGGGCTGGTCAGAGCGCGTCCGAAGCCCCATTTAGGGGCTTCACGAAAAAGGTTCCGAAGCCAGACCGATGCTGAACGACACCCTCGCCGCGGGCGCTGCCCCGGCCGGCGAAACCGGCGCCTTGATCAAGGACACGACCACCGCGGGCTTCCGGCAGGACGTCATCGCGGAGTCGATGCACCGCCCGGTCCTCGTCGATTTCTGGGCGCCCTGGTGCGGCCCCTGCAAGCAACTCACCCCCGTCCTGGAGAAGGTGGTCACGGCGGCCGGCGGCGCGGTGGCCCTGGTCAAGATGAACATCGACGACCACCCGTCGATCGCGGGCCAGCTCGGCATTCAGTCGATCCCCGCGGTGATCGTCTTCCAGAAGGGCCAGCCCGTCGACGGCTTCATGGGCGCGGTGCCTGAGAGCCAGATCAAGGAGCTGATCGCCCGGGTCGCTGGTCCGATGCAGGATCCGGTCGAGGCGGCGATCGCCGAGGCCGCGAGCCTGATCGAGGAGGGCGACCTCGCCGGCGCTTCCGAGATCTACGCGGCGGTGCTGGAGCAGCAGCCCGACAACGTGGCGGCGCTGGCCGGCCTCGCGAAGATGCAGCTTGACGCGGGTGAGATCGAGAACGCCAAACGGGTTCTGGCAATGGTCCCGGAGGCGAAGGCCGCCGACCCGGCGCTCGCGGGAATCCGCGCCGCCCTCGAACTCGTCGAGCAGGCGGCCTCGCTGGGCGACCTCGCGGGTCTGCAGCGGGAGGTCGAGTCCAACCCGGACGCACACCAGGCGCGGTTCGACCTCGCACTGGCGCTCGCCGCCAAGGGCGAGCGCGGGCAGGCCGTCGATCACCTGATCGAGTTGCGCAAGCGCGACAAAGGCTGGAACGAGGACGGCGCGCGCAAGCAGCTCCTCCAGTTCTTCGAGGCCTGGGGCGTGATGGATCCCGACACGATCCGCGGGCGGCGCAAGCTCTCGACTCTGCTGTTCTCGTGAGTCGCCAGCCCGCGCTCTGGCCCACCCTGCGGCCCATTTGGGAGGCCCTATGAGCACGCATGCGACCTACAAGGGTCCGGGGGATTGCCCTGTCGTGATCCCGGTCTTCCCCCTGTCGGGCGCGCTGCTGCTGCCGCGCGGGCAGATGCCGCTCAACATCTTCGAGCCGCGGTATCTGGCGATGGTCGACGACGCGATGCGCACGGACCGGATCATCGGGATGATCCAGCCCGACCCCGAGGGCTCGGGCGCGGCGAACCCGAAGCTCTACCGGGTGGGTTGCGCGGGGCGGGTGACGCAATACGCCGAGACCGGTGATGGGCGCTACCTGATCTCGCTCACCGGCGTCAGCCGGTTCCGGATCACGAGCGAACTGGCCTCAACCAGCGCCTATCGCCGCTGCCACGTCTCCTATGACGACTTCGCGGTGGACTTCGAGCCCCGGGCGGGCGAGGAGCTTGTCGACCGCGACGGGGTGCTCAAGGCGCTGCGCGACTTCGTGGAATCGAACGACCTCAAGGTGGATTGGGCGGGGATCGACGAGGCGCCCGACGAGGCGCTGGTCAACGCCCTCTGCATGATGAGCCCGTTCGGCGTGCGCGAGAAGCAGGCGATGCTTGAGGCGCCGGACCTCAAAACCCGGGCCGAGATCCTGATCGCGGTCACGCAGATGGAACTGGTTCGCGGCTCTGGCCCCGAGCCGACGATGCAATAGGTTGCACGACCGATGACCAACGACCTCACCGTTCCCGTCGAGGCGACGCGCGTCGACCCGAAGCTTCTGGAGATCCTGGTCTGCCCCCTGACCAAGGGCACCCTGGAATACGATTCCGTCCGGCAGGAGCTGATCAGCCGCTCCGCCAAGCTCGCCTATCCGATCCGCGACGGCATCCCGATCATGCTGCCGGAGGAAGGCCGGCCGCTGATCGACTGACCACGACTGTCCGGGGCCGTGACGGGACCGACAGGACGGTCCGGCATGGGCCCGCCAACGTGTTTCAGCCATGCTCGCCAGCATTAGCCTGTGCCAGCTTGACTATTCAGGGCCCGATCGCCACTGGAACCTGATTTGGTCGGACGTGCCCGGCGGCCACACTATCGCCGCTTCTTTCGTTCAGCGTCAGGTCATCCTCGATCGATGATCCTGTTCCAGCGCCGCCGGATGAACGGCGCGCAACGCTGAAAGATTCCATCGCATGATTAAGCTGGTCGCTGCCGCGGGTCTCGCCGCCGGCCTGTCCCTCCCGGCCTGCCTGCCCGCCGTCGCGGCACAGGGCGCGACGAACGGGATCTGGTCGGTCGAGTTGGTCACGGAGAGCGGTCTGTGCAGTGCCCGCTACTCCTATGCGCTGGCGATCCGGCAAGGGCAGGTGCAGCTCGTCTCGGGCGGCGCGGGCGCGCGGGTCAGCGGCCATGTCGGCGCCGACGGCCGCGTCGGGCTCTCCGTCACCAACGGAACGGCCAGCGGCACCGGCACCGGGCGGCTCCAGTCCAGCAACGGCTCGGGCACCTGGCAGGTCGCCTCCCTCTGCTCCGGCCGCTGGACCGCGCGGCGCAGCGACGACCGTACCGCGCAGGCCGACTGATCGCCCTCAGGCGGCGGCGGCGAGCCAGGTGCGCGCCTCGTCGAGGCGGGCGCGCTCGAACACCTTGATCTGAGTCGGCGAGACGAAATTGAAGGTCTCGGCCAGCGCCTTCAGCCAGGGCGCGTCCGTCACCAGGGCGACGTGGCTGACGCTCTTCATCATCGAGAAGCCGAATCGGGGATCCTTGAAGAAGGCCGCCGGCTCC
This sequence comes from Methylobacterium sp. NEAU K, assembly GCF_030700285.1. Lineage (GTDB taxonomy): Bacteria > Pseudomonadota > Alphaproteobacteria > Rhizobiales > Beijerinckiaceae > Methylobacterium. The sequence goes on from NZ_JAUYZJ010000011.1 coordinate 40,373, forward strand.
ATGCCTTCGAAGGCGCGGATATCCTCGAGCAGCTTGATCTTGCCGCCCTGATCGAGGTCGGCCTTCATGGCGGTCATCGCCGCGTTCATTTCCTCGTCGGTGATCTTCCCGTCGACCACGATCTCGGCGACGTTCGAATCCGTTTTCTTGGTGTAGGTCAGCACTGATCGCTCCTCCGGGAACCGCACGCGTCCCGCAGCCGGTATCCGGCCGGGGTCCGCGGCCCGTGCGCGGAGTGTCTTACAAAAAGCTCTGCGGGTCGACATCGATCGCGACCCGGATGTTGCCGCGCACCTTGGGGCCCCGGGCGATCCAGGCGCGCAGGTAGGCCTGCATGTCGATGTTGCGCTCGGTCTTCACCAGCAGCCGGAATCGGTAGCGGCCCCGCACCAGGGCGAGGGGCGCCTCGGCCGGGCCGAGCACCATCACGCCCTCCGGCGGGTCGGCGGCGCGGGCCAGAGCCTGCCCGTGCGCCTCCGCGACCTCGCGCTCCGTGGCGGAGACGATCAGTGCGGCAAGCCGCCCGAACGGCGGCAATCCCGCCGCCTCCCGGGCCTGGATCTCCTCCGCGTAGAAGCGCTCGGCGTCCCCCGACAGCAGGGCCGCGATCACCGGATGCTCGGGCTGGTAGGTCTGGACCAGCGCCCGCCCGGGCCTCTCGCCGCGTCCGGCCCGGCCGGTGACCTGCTGGAGGAGCTGGAAGGTCCGTTCCGCCGCCCGGGGGTCGCCCGAGGTCAGACCGATATCGGCATCGAGCACGCCGACCAGGGTCAGGCCCGGGAAGTTGTGGCCCTTGGCCACGAGCTGCGTGCCGATGACGAGATCGCATTCCCCGGCCGCCACCGCCTCCAGTTCCTGCCGCAGGCGATCGGCGCCGCCGGGGAAGTCGCTCGACAGGACGACGATCCGGCGATTCGGGAACAGCTCGGCGGCTTCCTCGGCGATCCGCTCGACGCCGGGGCCGCAGGCGGTGAGGTTGTCGAAGATGCCGCACTCGGTGCAGGCCTCCGGCCGGCGCTCGGCATAGCCGCATTGGTGGCAGACGAGCGCCCGGCGGAAGCGGTGCTCCACCAGCCAAGTCGAGCAGTTCTTGCACTGGTAGCGATGCCCGCAGGCCCGGCACAGGGTCAGCGGCGCGTAGCCCCGGCGGTTGAGGAACAGCAAAGCCTGCTCGCCGCGCTCCAGGGTGGCCTTCACGGCGTTGACCAGAGGCGGGCTGAGGAAGCGCCCGCGCTCGGGCTGATCCTTGCGCATGTCGATGGCGGCGATGTCGGGCAGGCGCCGTCCGCCGAAGCGCTCGGGGAGCACCACGTGCCGGTAGCGGCCCCGGGCGGCGTTCACCCGGGTCTCGATGGAGGGCGTCGCCGAAGCCAGCACCACCGGGCATTCCTCCAGCCGCCCGCGCACCACCGCCATATCGCGGGCGTGATAGTGGACGCCGTCCTCCTGCTTGTAGGCGGCCTCGTGCTCCTCATCGACCACGATCAGGCCGAGGCGCGCGAAGGGCAGGAACAGGGCCGAGCGCGCCCCGACCACGACCAGCGCCTCGCCGGCCGCCACCGCGGCCCGCAGGCGCTCGCGCCGCTTTCCGCCGATGCCGGAATGCCAAGCCGCCGGCCGCACGCCGAAGCGCTGGGCGAAGCGGTCCAGGAACTGCGCCGTCAGGGCGATCTCGGGCATCAGGATCAGTGCTTGTCGCCCCGCCCGGATGCAGGCCGCGACCGCCTCGAAATAGACCTCGGTCTTGCCCGAGCCGGTGACGCCCTCGAGCAGGACAGGCCGGATATCGGCCGCGCCGGACGGGGACGCCGGCCCGGAGGCCGGGTCGCCGGCGGTATCGTCGGCCGGCGGCCGGTGCCATGGGAAGGGCCCGACCAGGGCCGCCACCGCGTCGGCCTGGGCCGGCGACAGCGGCGCCCGCGGGAAGTCGGGATCGGGGCGCGGGGCGGCCGGCTCGGGCTCGACCGCCACCGTCTCCAGGGCGCCGTCGTCGATCAGGCCGTCGACCACCGAGAGCGAGACTCCAGCCTCCTTGGCGAGCGCGCTCTTGCCCCGCAGCGCGCGGTCGGCGGCCACCGCCAGCACCTTGGTCCGCGCCGCGGTCGGCCGGGCGGGGAGCTTGTCGGTGATGCGCACCGCCACCCGGGCGGTCTCGGCCGCGGCGGCCTCGTCGGGCAGGCGCAGCACCATGGCAAGCGCCGAGCCCTTCGGCGCCAGCGTGTACCGGGCGATCCAGTCGACAAGGCTGCGCAGCGGGTCCGACAGCGGCGCGAACGGCAGGCGGTCCGTCACCGGGCGCAGGTTCGAGCCGCCCGCCGTCTCGGTCAGCCCCCAGACGACCCCCACGATCTCGCGGGGCCCGAGCGGGACCTGGACCACCGCGCCGACGGTGAGGTCCAGTCCGGCGGGCACGACGTAGCTGTAGGGCGTGTCGAGCCCCAGCGGGATCAGGATCTCGGCGACAGAGGGCATGCAGGGCTTATCGGGCGGGTCCGTTCCGGGTCCGTACCACAGGGCCGGCAAAAGAGCCCACGCCTTCAGCCTCGGCGCAGGCCCGGCACCAGCGGCAGGGCGGCGAGGCTCAAGCCCGCCATCGCCCAGAAAGCCGGTGCCCCGAACGCGCCGTAGAGGGCGCCGGACGCCAGGGTGGCGAGCACCCCGGACAGGCCGAGGCCCAGCGTTCCGTAGAGTGCGAGCGCGGTGGCCCGGAGATCCAGGGGTGTGGACTCCTCGATGAGCCCCAGACAGGCGAGATGCAGGAGCGCGAAGCTGAACCCGTGCAGGGCCTCGACAGCGGCGAGATACGGGATCGCGGTGGTCCAGCCCAGCACCGCCCAGCGCAGGCCGCCGGCGCAGGCCGCGACCGCGACCCCGGCCGGAAGCCCGATCCGCGCCAGCAGCCGGGGTCCCGCGAACAGGAAGACCAGCACCTCGGCCGCGACCGATTCCGACCAGAGCAGGCCGGCGGTGCCGGGTCCGATCCCGGCGCCGCGCCACAGGATCATAGCGAAGCTGTCATGCATGGCGTGTGCGCCGATCACCAGCGACGCGGCGAGCACCGTGCGGCGGAAGCGCGCCACCCGGACCAGTCGGGAGAAGCCCAGCCACGGCGGTCCGGCATTCGCCGCGACCGAGGCGCCGGACGGCAGAGCCAGCGCCGCCCCGGAAGCGGCCGTGAACAGGATTCCGCTCGCCACTAGGGCGCCTGAGAGGCCGAAGGCCGCGATCAGCCAGCCCGCGGCGCCGGTCGCGGCGATGAAGGCGGCCGACCCGGCGGCCCGGACCCAGCCGTACTGGAAAACGGACCCGCCCCGGGCGGCGGCGAGGGCCAGGGCGTCGGCGAGCGGCGCGGGGGCCGCGGTTCCGAGTGCGTAGAGGAGGGCCGGCCCGAGGAGCTGCGCGAAGCCCGTGCCGGGCAGGTGAGCCAGGGTGGCGAGACCCGCGAGCGCGACGCTCGCCGCCAGGATCGGGCGGGCCGCCTTCCGCCGGTCGGCGAAGGACCCGGCCAGCGGCCCGACCACGAGGCGCAGGGCGCCCGCGGCAGAGAGCAGGATGCCGATCTCGCCGGGCGTGAGGCCCCGCGCGGCCAGGAAACCCGGCAGGATCGGGGAGAGGCCGCCATAGGCGCCGTAGAGGGCGGCGTACAGGACGAGGAAGCGGACGAGACCGCCCCTCCATGCCACGCTGGTCGCCCCCTCCCGCATGGGCCGACCTTAGCAGCCCGGTGCCCCCGCGTCAGAGGCGCCGGAGAGAGACCCTCAGGACGGGCGGCGGACGGCGTAGCGGTAGCGGCGCCCCTGCGCGTCCAGCAGCTCGCTGTCGGACCCCTCCTGCCAGACGACCTCGTCCTCGGGGCCCGCGGCGTTCGTGAGGACCGCACCGCGGACGATGTCGAGACTGAGGCCGAAGCCATAGTTGGTCGCAGTGGCGTCCGTGATGGCGGCCGAGATGTCGGCCTCGTCGGGCAGGCAGGCGAACAGCACGCCGTCGGCGATGGCAAGGGTGTAGGTTTGCACGGAAAGGCTCCAGAGATTTCCAAGAGCGGGGGCCGGCGCGCGAGCGCCCGAAGCTAGGAGGCCCGTTCGGGAAGTGAAGCGCGTTCTCCGAAATGCTGCATTGCAACATGGTGTGTTGGCGCCGAGGCGCAAGATCCTCGGAGCCTCAGACGTCAGCAGGCCAGATGCGCGTCCAGGGAGCGGGCCGTCTCGCCGACGGCCCGGCGGGTCTCAGGCGCGTCCAGGCTGACAGGTCCTGCGCGCGCGACAGGCTCTCGAATACCGGCAGGGATGCCGCGATCTCGGGGGCGCGGGGGGTGATCCCGCGCGGGATCAGGTCTCGACCCGGGGCAGGGCGGCCGGATGCTCCGGCGCGACCACCACGGTGGCGGGGACGAGGCCGTCGCCGGCCAGAGCACCCGCAACGGCCTCGGGCGAGATCGTGGGCTCGTCGAAGGCCCCGCCGGGCTCCGGAGGTTCGGCGGTGATCCGCGTGGTCGCCCGGCGCGGCTCCACATCCGCCCCGGCGGCGTGCTCGTCGGCGACGCCCGCGACGGCCTCGGGTGCGATCAGGCCGATCCCGGCCGCGTGCTCCGCCATCGCGACGCTGTCGGCGGCGAGAACCAGGCTGGAGCCCGCCCGGGCGACGGCACCGGCGAGCCGCACGATCTCCTCCGCCCGGGCGGCATCGGTGGAGACGTTGCGGATGTAGACGGCGAGCACCCGCCCGGGATGCTCCTCCACGATCTGCGCGTAGACTTCCGGGTCGTGCTGCCCGCTGTCGCCGATCAGCACGAAGGGCAGGTGCCGGTAGAGGGCCATCATGTGCCGGATCAGCGCCTGCTTGTGATCGGTGGCCCGGCGCGGCAGCGGGTGCGTCCAGGACAGGCCCCATTCCCGCAGGAACAGCACCGGCCCCGCCGGGATGCCGTGGCGCTGGAAGAAGTCCGAGAGCATCTCGTACAGGCCCCAGGGGGCGCGGGAGACGTAGAGCATCGGGTTGCCCTCGGCGCCGCCGGCGCCGGCATGCAGGGCCCGGTACAGGGCGGCGACGCCGGGGAACGCCACGCGGCTCTCGGCATCCTCCACGAACAGCCGCCAGAGCATCTTCAGCTTGTTGGCGACCCCGGTGTGCATCACCGTGTCGTCGATGTCGCTGACGACCACGCAGCGGGCACCGTCGGGCGGGATGAACACCGCGCCCTCTGCGGAGATCGGCGGATCATCCTCCAGGACCAGGTCGACCGGGTGCCATTCGTCCGGGCGCCCAGAGAGATCGCGCGGAAACAGGTGCAGGCGGAAATAGCCGTCCCGATCGGTCTCGACGCGCGTCGCGTCCCCTCTGAACCGGGCCGTGACGGCGGCACCCGCCACCTTGCGCCGGGCGATGCGGCGGCGCAGGTCGCGCCACTGCGCCCGCAGGGACTCGGGATCCTCCCCGGGATTGCCCGGGGATTGCCGGAAGACCCGACCGATCAGGAAGATCTCCTCGCGCGAGCCGTAGCCGCGGTAGGGCTCGACCACGAGCCCCCCGCGGCCCTTGCCGCCGTGCCCCTGGGCGCGGCGGACCGGGCGGGTGAGGACCCGCAGCGCCTTGGTCGCACCCCGGCGCGCCCGGGAAACCATGGCGCCGATCTCCGGTCGGGTGCTCACGCCTGCGGAAGTTCGGGGCTGAGCCCCATCGCGTCGAGGCCCTCCTCCAGGAGGTCGCCCGCATCCGGCGTCCGCAGCAATTCCCGCAGGGCGCCCTCGCCGGCGACCTCGCGCTCGCGGGCAAACCGCACCGCCTCGCCCCACTCCTCCGGCTCCATGTCGCCGCGCCCGATATAGAGCAGCGCCAGCAGCTCGGCGCGGGAATCGTCGTCGAGACCGGAGATCACGCCGCGGACCTCGGATTCGGTGGCGTCGTCGGTGCCCGAAACGAGGACGTCGGTGGACCCGTCGTCGATCGGGTTGGAGCCGGAATCGGGATCGGTGTTGCCCTCCTTCACCTCGATGGCGCGCAGCCGCAGGACGATGTCGGTGACGGTTTCGACGGCGATATCCATGGGCTGTTCTCCGGACGCTCACAGGGTCGGGCGTTGCGGCCCTCAAGCCGCGACAACGGGCGAGCGGGCACCGGGTTCGCTTCGCCGGGCGGCGGACCCGGGGATGGGTGGTCCGCACCACTTCCCGGTCTCATGACGGTGGGATAGAGGCTGCGAGGATTTTCCGACAACCGGATCAACATCGGCGATCGACGTGAATTCATCGAAGAGTGCCGGGGCGACGCCTGCCGATATCGTCGATCCCAAGCCCCGGCCCAAGTTTCGGCCAGAGTTTCGGCGCCCGGCGGCGCGTCGCGGGACGCTCCTGGCGGCATCCGCGATCGGGGGCCTGATCGCGTCGGCGCCGGGTCCCGTCCAGGCTCGCGCAGCGAGCTACGAGGGCAGCGCGCCGAGCTGCTTCGTCACCGGCGGCGGGAGTCTGGAGATCTGCCGGGACGGCACAGAGGCCGAGGGCGTGCTGATCGCCCCGGCGCCCTGCGCCTTCGTCCGCGGCGTCCAGATCCTGCGGCTGGCCCGTGCCGAGGCGCCCGGTCCGCTCCAAGCGATCTTCCAGGGGCAGACCCCGGTCGCGGCGCGCCACCGGGACGAGCCCTGCCCGGAGCGGCGCGCGACCGACAGCCGCGACGGCGGCTCGCTGCGCACCGGCCGCAGCCCGGAGGCGCTGGCCACGACGTTGCCGCCCTCGGCAGACCGTTTCTGGGTCGACCTCCCGGAGGAGCGCGCGCACAAGCGCGGCTGGTCGGAGCCGACGCCCGCCGCCGAGGGCATCGGACCGCGCGACCCGGTCGCGGTCTCCGGCCGCGACTGGGCCGGGGAGGCCTACAGCTATGTCTTCCTGCTCGGGCAGGAGCGGGTGGGCGTGTCCGGGGATCAGGACGAGGACACGAAGGGTCGCAAGCGGCGCGGGCGGGACGATCCCGCGGAGGGACCGGCCGACGTCCGGCGCCGGGTGCAGATCGAAGCCCGGACCCTCGACTTCCAGACCTTCGAGATCCGCACGCGCACCCCGGACGGCTACGGGCTCACCTGGACGCCGTTCGCGCCCGACGCCGACCGCGGGCGCGGCACCCCGCCCAATCCAGCGGCGGTGATCGACGAGGCGGGCAAGCCGATCGCCTCGGCCTGCACGGCGCCGGCCTTCGAGACTCACGGGCTCTCCGGCTCGATCAGCATCGTCGATCGGACCTACCACTACGTCTACACGGACGTGCTGCCCGAGGATTGCGGCCTCGCGCCCGAGAAGCGCCGCACCGCGCTCTACCTGCGCACGTCGCAGGACCTCTCGGCGCCGAAGGTGTGGTCCGCGCCGCGCCGGCTCGCCGGGCCGCTGCCGCCGGGGAGCCTGGTGCGGGTGGCGCGCGCCAAAGGCATGCAGCGCTGGGCGGTGTCCTACACCTGCCAGCGGCCGGCCAACGCCCCCGGTGGCCCCGTGGCCGATATCTGCCTGCAATACACATCCGACATGACCCTCGACGGGATCGGCGCGCTCAAGCTCTACGCCGATCCGGTGGAGGCGGGCCGCTCGCCGGCCTATCTCGGGCTGCGCTCAGGCGGAGACGGCAGCGGCCGCTACGACCGGAGCGCGCATTTCTGGATGACGGACCCCCAGGGCAACCTGGAGACCCCCGCGATCTATCCGGGCAAGGCCGGCCTCCTGACCTGGCTCGACCGCCTCGCTCCGACCGCCTCCGGCCGGGACACGTCGAGCCTCTACGGGCGGCCGGTCTATTGGGCGACGTGGACGGTGCGTTCAATCGGCGGGCAATAAGCCCCGGGAGACGCTATATGGGCGCCCGAACCGCCGTGTGAGGCGCGCCTGACGGACCCGATGGAAACCCATATCGACCTGTGGTTCGCCGCGAGCATCGTGGTGATCTCGCTGCTGCTCTCGGCCTTCTTCGCGGGGGCGGAGACCGCCTTCACGGCCGCCTCGCGGGCGCGGATGCACGCCCTCGAACAGGCGGGCGACCCGCGGGCGGCGATCGTCAACCGCATCCTGGCGATCCGCGAGCGCTTCATCGGCGCGATGCTGATCGGCTACAACATCGTGGCGATCGGCGCCTCAGCCTTTACCACCAGCGTGCTCACTGCCCTGTTCGGCAAGAGCGGCGTGATCTACGCGACGGTGGGGATGTCGGTGCTGGTCATCGTCTTCGCCGAGGTGCTGCCGAAGACGCTGGCCATCTCCAAGCCCGACAAGGCGGCGCTGCTCACGGCCCGGCCGGTGGCCTTCGCGGTGGCGATCATGGGGCCGGCGGCGATCGCCATCGAGCACCTCGTGCGGTTGATGCTGAAGCCGTTCGGGATCACCATCGGCGAGAACCAGTCCTTCCTCAGCGCCGCGGAGGAGCTGCGCGGGCAGGTGGCGCTGATGCACCGGGAGGGCGGGGTCGCCAAGGCCGAGCGCGACATGCTCGGCGGCCTCCTCGACCTGTCGAACCTGACGGTCTCCGACGTGATGGTCCATCGCACCAAGATGCGGGCGATCGACGCCGACCAGGCTTCCGAGGACATCGTCCGGGCGGTGCTGGCCTCACCCTACACCCGGATGCCCCTGTGGCGCGGCACGCCCGAGAACATCGTCGGCGTGCTCCACGCCAAGGACCTGCTCCGGGCGCTCGACGCCGCGGGCGGCGATGCCTCGGGGCTCAAGGTCGAGGCGCTGGCCCTGGAGACGTGGTTCGTGCCGGGAACGACCGCGCTGCGCGCCCAGCTCAAGGCCTTCCTCACCAAGAAGACCCACTTCGCGCTCGTGGTCGACGAATACGGCGAGGTGATGGGCCTCGTGACCCTGGAGGACATCCTGGAGGAGATCGTCGGCGAGATCGCCGACGAGCACGACGTCACCGTCTCCGGGGTTCGCCCTCAGGGCGACGGCTCGGTCAATGTCGACGGCGGCGTGCCGATCCGCGACCTCAACCGGGCGATGGACTGGAAGCTGCCCGACGACGAGGCCACCACCATCGCGGGCCTCGTCATCCACGAGGCCCGGACCATCCCCGACCAGGGGACGGCCTTCAATTTCCACGGCTTCCGCTTCCAGGTGATCCGGAAGGCCAAGAACCGGATCACGACCCTGCGGATCACGCCGCTGACCCCGACGGGGATCCAGGCGACCGCGCAGGTGGAGGCGCAGCGCGGCGCGGTGTGACCGCCCTGCGCCGGGCAGCGGTATCAGCCCGGCATCGGCTCCAGCCCCTCGGCGCGGATCCAGTCGCGGGTGCGGTCGAGGGCCCGGCCCAGGCGGTCGAACAGCGCGTCGATCTCGTCGGGCGTGATGATCAGCGGCGGGCAGACGGCGACGCGGTCGCCGGCCAGCGCGCGCACGATCAGCCCTTCACCCTGCGCGAAGGCGACGCAGCGCGCACCCACCCCCGCCTTCGGGTCGTACTGGCGCTTGGACCCCTTGTCGGCGACGATCTCCAGGCCGCCGATCAGCCCGATACCCCCGGCCTCGCCGACGATGGCGTGGTCGGCCAGCGCCGCGAGCCGGCGCTGGAAGTGCGGCGCCTTCTCGGCCGCGCCCTCGATCACCCGGTCGCGCCGGTAGATCTCGATCGCCTTCAGTGCCACCGCGCAGGCCACCGGATGGCCGGAATAGGTGGTTCCGTGGCCGAAGGTGCCGATCTTCTCGCTCTGGCCGACCAGGGCCTCGTAGAGCGGTTCGTCAATGCTCACGCCGCCCAGCGGCATGTAGGCCGAGGTCAGGGCCTTGGCGAAGGAGATCGAGTCGGGTCGGATCCCCAGGGCCTCGCTGCCGAACCAAGTGCCGAGCCGGCCGAAGCCGCAGATCACCTCGTCGGCGATGAGCCGGACCTCGTATTGCGCCAGCACCGGCTGGATGGCCGCGAAGTAGCCCCGCGGCGGCACGATCGCCCCGCCCGCCCCCATCACCGGCTCGGCGATGAAGGCGGCCACGGTCTCGGGCCCCTCGCGCAGGATCGTCGCCTTAAGCTCGGCGGCGAGCCGCGCCGAATAGGCCTCCTCGGTCTCCCCCGACTCGGCGCCCCGGTAGTGGTGGGGGCAGGAAACGTGCAGGAAGCCCGGCAGCGGCAGGTCCCAGTCGGCGTGGTTCGCCGCGAGGCCGGTCAACGAGGCGCTCGCCACCGTGACGCCGTGATAGCCCTTCTGCCGGGCGATGATCTTCTTCTTATTCCGGCGCCCGAGGGCGTTGTTGTAGTACCAGGTGAGCTTCACCTGGGTGTCGTTGGCCTCGGACCCCGACGAGGTGAAGAAGATCTTCGAGGTCGGGACCGGCATCAGCTCCTTCAGGGTCTCGGCGAGTTCGATCGCGGGATCGTGGCTGCGGCCGGAGAACAGGTGGGTGAACGGCAGGCGGCCCATCTGGGCCTGGGCCGCCTCGACGAGTTCCGCGTTCGAGTAGCCCAACGCCGTGCACCACAGCCCGGACATGCCCTCGATATACGGGCGGCCCTCCGTGTCGTAGACGTGCACACCCGCGCCGCGCTCCAGCACCAGCGGGCCGGTGTGCCGGTGCGTCGACAGGTTGGTGTAGGGGTGAAGCAGTGTTTCGACGTCGCGGGTCGCGAGATTCGAGAGCATCGTTCGCACCGTCCTCATCCCAAAAGGTCCGCCGCCACACTACCGACCCGATGCCCGTGCAGGTAGTCCCGTGGACCGGCGCACGGCCGCTGCCGGACGCATGACCTACGTACAAGTGCCCCACGCGACTGCCCGACGCGACGCCCGATCCATGCTCAATCCCGAAGCCATCGTCGCCCACCCCGCCCCCGGGCGCGTCTGCGGCGCCTGCACCCTCTGCTGCAAGGTCTACGACGTGCCGGCCGTCGCGAGCGTCGCGGGCCAGTGGTGCCGCCACACGAAGGCCGGCCAGGGCTGCGCGATCCACGGCAGCCGACCCGATCATTGCCGGGCGTTCCACTGCCTGTGGATGACGGAAGCCTGGCTCGGGCCGGAATGGAAGCCGGACCGCGCCAAGATGGTGCTCACCCTGGACCCGGTCTCGCGCAACATGAACGTGCAGGTCGATCCCGGCCAGGCGAATGTCTGGCGCCGGGAGCCCTATTACGGGCAGCTCAAGCGCTGGGCGGCGGCCTCGGTGCCGCTGCGGCGCCACGTGCTCGTGCACGTCAACAAGACCACCACGGTGGTCCTGCCCGACCGCGACGTCAGCCTCGGGGTGGTCGGGCCGGACGAGCGGATCGTCGCGCGCGACCGGATGACCCCGCAGGGTCCGAGTTTCGACGTGCAGAAGGTCCCGGCCGCCTAGAGCCGCATGCGGCACGTTTCGGGATCTTGCGGAGACCGCCGGTTTGCCTGACTGTTCGGGCATGATGACGGTCCACGACTTCACCGTTACCGCGGCGGACGGGAGCCCCTACGCGCTGGCCCGGCATCGCGGCGAGGTGCTGCTCATCGTCAACACGGCTTCACGCTGCGGCTTCACCCCGCAATACGAGGGGCTGGAGGCACTCTGGCGCCGCCACCGGGCTGCGGGTCTCACGGTCCTGGGCTTTCCCTGCAATCAGTTCGGCGCGCAGGAGCCAGGAGATGCCGCGGAGATCGCCCGCTTCTGCACCCTGACCTACGACGTCAGTTTCCCCGTACTCGGCAAGGTCGCGGTGAACGGATCCGGGGCCGAGCCGCTCTTCGACCATCTGAAACGAGCCTGCTCGGGCCTGTTCGGCACCCGGGCGGTCAAGTGGAACTTCACCAAGTTCCTCGTCGGCCGGAACGGCCGGGTCATCGGCCGCTTCGCGCCCACGGCCAAGCCGGCCTCCCTGGAGGCGCAGGTGCGGACCGCCCTGGCCGAACCGGCCCCCTGACCCGGCGGAGCCTCAGACCCGGTCGAGATCGGCCTCCGCAGGGCAGGGCGCGCCGCCGCGCCGGCCGGCCCCGGTTCCGCCTCCACAGCAGGGCCCGCCGGGGCGCGATCCGCGAGGGCCGCATCGCGTCGCGCAGGGTCCCGACCGGGACCGGGCTTCCGCGATCTTCCGCAGGGTCGGGTCCGGAGCGCCCCCGACCAAGGCCCGGCGCTCCAGAGCCGGAAGCGCCTAGCGCATGCCCTCGTCGTCAGAAGTCTGTTCACGCGCGATGTGGGTGGCGAGCCCGACTTCGAAGCGGCCCGAATGACGGGGATCGGCGTTCATCGCCGGTCCGAACACCGGAATACTGGACCCTTGCGTCGATCTCCGCCGGATGTCGGCCGGCTGTGATGCGTCGCGGAATCGAGTCCGGGCCTGTCGCGCCCGTGCATCTGTGCCGCCGGCCCGCCCCGAACGGGCTGCGCCGACCGGCTCAGACGCTGGCGATGAGATCGGCCGCGGCCTCGAATTCCGCGCGGCGCGCCTCGATCCGGGCCTCGGCCTCGGCGTCGCGGCCCCAGATTGCGGCCTGATAGGTTTCGTCCACATGGGCCGCTTCCCAGGCCTGCGCCGGGGTGAGGCGGCCCCGCAGCACCGCGAGGGCGATCAGCAGCGAGCCGGTGAGGGTGGTGAGCGTGTGCAGGCCGGCGAGCCGGAACGGGTCCTCGACCGCCGCCACCGCTCCGGAAAGCGCCCGCACGGTGTCGAACGGCTGCTCGACATGCATCACGCCCTCGCTGAGGATCACACGGGCGCCGAACGCGTCCCGCGCCCAATCGAGGATCGGATCCCAGGCGGCGGCCTGCGCCGCCACCAGCCGGTCCGGCTCGCCCGCCCGATAAGCGAGGAGGTCGGTGCCGGCATAGGCGCAGAGATCGGCCACGACGGCGGCGTGCCGAGGCGCGACGCCGTCGATGGCGGTGTTGGCGAGCCGGGTCAGCGGCATCCCGGCCGGATCGATCACCGTGTCCTGGGCAGCCCACTCGGCCGCGATCTTCTCGGCCAGGGCCCGCGTCGGCAGCCGCAGCGGGTTGCGGGCCGGCGTGTTGGCCGGCCGGCCGTCGAGGGTCAGCCGGAAGCCGCCCGCGTCCTCGGAGAAGCTGGCCGCCTCGTAAAACCGCCGGGGAAGGGCGGGCTTGGAATGGCCGCGGGCCGCCCGCACCGGGTCGGGCCGTTCGTCGCCGCCCGGTTCGCCGAGCCAGTCTGTCGTCACGTCGCTCATGGATCCGAGATAGGGGCTTCCGGGCTCGCGCGCGAGCCTCTCGGAGTACGCGCCGCCGACGTGGAGACCGGTTCGGCACAGGCGGGCGCGTCACATCACGGCGCTGGAGCCGTGCACGCTCGCAGCGCGATCGCGCACGGCCCCGGGTGTCAGGCGGATGCGTCCGCGCCGCCCGAGAACAGGCCCTCCAGCGCGCCGGCGCTCGAGACCACCGTGACGGCCCCGGCCCCGTACAGGGCGCCGGGCGGGTGGTAGCCCCAGGCGACCCCCACGGAAACGGCGCCGGCCGACACGCCCATGGCGATGTCGAAGGTCGTGTCGCCGACCATCACGGTGGCGTCGGGGGGGCAGCCGGCCTCGTCCATCGCCTGCAGCAGCATGGTCGGGTCGGGCTTGGACGGCGCGTCGTCCGCGCTCTGCGTGGTTGCGAACCAATCCGTCCAGCCGTGATGCGCGATCAGCCGGTCGACGCCGCGCCTGGACTTGCCGGTGGCGAGGCCGATCAGCACGTCCTCCCGGGCATGGAGCCTCGCCAGGAGGTCGGCCATCCCGGGAAACAGGGGCTCCTCGTAGGCGGGATCGAGGCGCAGGCGGTTGTAGGCCTGCTTGTAGCTCTCCGAGAGTTCCGCGATCGGCCCGTCCTCGCCGACGAGGCGGCGGAACGCCTGCGGCAGCGACAGCCCCACCACCGAGAGGGCTTCGCGCCGGCCCGGGGCCGGCAGGCCGTTCTCGGCGAACGCCAGCCCCTGGGCCGCGACGATCAGGTGCTGGCTGTCGACCAGGGTACCGTCGACGTCGAAGACGATGAGCTTCATCGTCCGCGGCGGGCCGGCCGTAGCCCCGGGACGCCGGGCGCGCCGCGGCCGGTCACGGCTTCCGGCCCGGTTGCGCCGGCTGGCCAGGGGCGTTCGGCTGCGCCGGCTGGCCGCGCGTGCGCTCGTAGCCGAGTCTGCAGCGGATCAGGAATCGGCGGCGCTTGCCGCCGCGCAGGCCGCGTTGGTGCGAGGCGCGATTGCAGGCCGCGTAGGATCGCCGGCGGCGCTCGGCCCGGGCACTCGAGGCCGGGCGCGGGGCTGCCTGCGCCGGGGGCGTGGCCTGGACGGGCGTCGCCGCCGGCTGCGGCGCGTCGGTCGGCGGGGGCGCGTTGGCCGGCACCATGGGCTTGGCCGCCTCGCCCGGCGCCGCGTGCGCGGTCGGCGCGACGAGGCACAGGGCGGCGAGGCAGGCCAGCATCGCGAGCTTCATGCGTCAGGGTCTCGAACCGCCGGAAATGAGCCCCGCGACGGATCGGCGGGGCGCGGGGCAGCATATGAGGCACAGCGACCGATTGCCAAGGCATGCCGGACGCGAGGCCCGCGGATCGTGGAGTCGCTCCACCGAGGATAGCGCGCCTCCGATGCGGTATGCGTCGCGGGGCGCGACGCTGCCGATGCCATCTGCCGCAGCGTAAGGCCCGGCGCCGGGCGCCGCTCGGGCACTCAGGATTCCGGCGCCTCCACGATCGGGTCGTAACGCGAGGCCTCGAAGCCCAGGAGGTTCCAGCTCTGGGCCATGTGCGGCGGCAGCGGCGCGCTCACGTCCACGGGCTTGCCGGTGCGCGGGTGCGGGATGACGATCCGGCGGGCGAGCAGGTGCAGGCGGTTCTGGATGCCGCCGGGCAGCTCCCAGTTCTCCACGGAGAAGTATTTCGGGTCACCGACGATCGGGTGGCCGATATGGGCGGCGTGGGCGCGCAGCTGGTGCGTGCGGCCGGTGACCGGCTTGAACGACAGCCAGGACAGCTTCTGCGCAGCCTGATCCACCATCGCGTAGTAGGTCAGCGCGTGGCTCGCGCCCTCGTCGCCGTGCTTGGCCACGCGCATGCGCGCGTCGGCATCGGTCGGCTCGTCCTTGGCGAGGTAGGTCGAGACGCGCCCCTGGCGCACCCGCGGCACGCCGGCGGTGAGCGCCCAGTAGATCTTACGCGCCGCGCGCGAGCGGAAGCTCTTGGCCAGCGTCGCGGCCGCCAGGCGGGTCTTGGCGACGATGAGGCAGCCGGCCGTGTCCTTGTCGAGGCGGTGGACGAGACGCGGTTTCTGGCCGTCCGGCCCGGTGAGCGCCGCGAGCAGCCCGTCGACGTGGCGGACCGTGCCCGAACCGCCCTGGACCGCGAGGCCGAACGGCTTGTTCAGCACCATCATGTCCGCGTCCTCGTAGAGGATCAGCGAACGCAGGAACTCGGCATCGTCCTGCTCGCGCGCGGCGTTGCGCGGGCGCTCCGAGGGCTGGTCGAGGCGCAGCGGCGGCACGCGCACGTTCATGCCCGGCTCCAGCCGGTCGTTGGGCTTGGCGCGCTTGCCGTCCACCCGCAATTCGCCCTTGCGGACGATGCTCTGCACCCGGGTGAAGGGCAGGAGCGGGAAGCGGGCGGTGAGGAAGCGGTCGATGCGCATGCCCGCCTCGTCCGCCTCGACCGTCAGGGTCTGCACGCCGGAGGCGAGGGTCGCGGAGGCGGCGGCGCGCTGCTCGCGCCGGGTCGGGCCGGCGGGCGGGGCAGGGGGCTCCGGCCGCTTCACCGCGGGCTTCGCGACCGGATGGGCCGCCGGTTTGGCCGGGACCTTGCCGCGTGCGGGTGCAGCCCCGCTACAGCCCGGTGGGCCGCCCGGGGCGACGCGCGGCTTCGGCTTCGCGGAGGCGGCAGGCTGGGCGGCGCCCTGCGCGGTCCAGGGGTCGCGGGCGCCAGCATCGTCGCCGCGGTTCCGCGCCGCCCGCTCGGCAGCGTCGCGGGCGCTGGTGCGCGGACCGGTGCGGGCGCGTCCGTCGAACGAGGGCTTGCCAGGCTGTGGCCTGCGCCCCTTCGGGCCGCCGCGTGGGGGTGGTCGTGTCGTCATGATTCCGCCGGGCCCCGTCTCCGCTTCGGACGGAGCGTCCGGGCGCATGGGCCGCGGCGTCGCGGACGTCCGGACCGATGGGATTGCCCGGCTGTAGCATCGCCCGCGCGCAGCGGCAAAGGCGGACGGGCCGGGGACAACTCGGGGTTTCCGGACACGGCCGATACGCGGCGGCGACGAGGTCGGTCGCACTGGACTTCAGACCTCTGCACAAGAACGACCTGCGACGGGCACAAGGCTTCCGCGAGAGAGGCCCTGCACGACAGCTTTCCCATTCCCGTTTCCGCGTCCGAGCGGGCTTGAGACTCAGCCCAGCGCACGCCGTTCCCGCGAACACCGGACGCTGCCACGCTGTTTGCAGATTACACGAGCGATTTCTCTCTTGCCCGCCATCGCCCCTGACATCCGCATGCCGCGCCGGAGCAGACCGAAGCGATGAGCCGCGCCGGTGACCACCTCGCAGCGTGTCGATCGGCCGAGCGGCTTGCGATCGTCCTTCGCGCGGAGCCCGCGATGCCGATGGATGGCTCCATCCGGGCGGCGGTGACCGCAGCGTCTCGATCGGCTTCGCCGATGGGGCAACGGCTGCGGCGTCGAGATAGCGGCCCAAATGGCCGCTCGGTTGCTGGACCGCCCCGGAATCTGGCGCGTTTGGAGCTGCTGCGACGCCGGCAATGCTGGATCAGCCAAGATCCCGACACGTGCGGGGGTGTGATTCGAAGGTTCGATTCGGCGCTTCGCCGTTCATCCCAAGGTCTCGCTCGAGCCGTGCGATCGTAAGCATCTTTCCGTATTACGCCCCTGAGCCGGCGCTGACGCCACGCGGGATGGACTAACCGGGCAATAAGATCAGACTGATGAAAGAGCGTTTTTCTCTTTCATCAGTCCAGCGGACAGCGATGCTGTCACGAAGCCCTATGCCGCCGAGCGACGCTGACCGACCGCAGGCCGAACCTTGCCTGGCTGTGATCCGGACTTGGCTGCGAGCTGGATCTGGACGGTTCGGTCGCGCTCCCGGGCAGCGGCAACATCGAACCGCGTCTGCATGTCCATCAAGGCGTCCATGCTGAACCCGAACGTCTTCTCGATCTTGAGGGCCATTTCGGCCGACAGGCTCTGCTTCTCACTCAGGAAATCGGAGAGGGTCTGCCGTGGGACACCCAGGATGCAAGCGGCGCCCATAATGCTCAGGTTGCGTGGCTCCAAAATCTTGCGGCGGACGAAGCCGCCTGGATGAAATGGCCTTGCTAATCTGTATCCATCGTCCATTGTAATCCCCCATTGCGGTCTTTTATTACATCAATACCGGACCTCAATCCGCTCATCATTTCGCGGTCGTTTTCCAAAATCTCGCGGCTGGGCCTTCTCGGTGCTTGATCCAGAGACGAGGTATTTGCAAATCGAACCCGATTTATTGTGCTACTTTGTTCTTTGAAGAGCCAAACTGCAGTCCGCACTCTTTGACGGGCAGGGAAAATCGCACCAAAGCCCGACATCTTCCAGACGATTGTGGTGTTTATAATTTTTCAGCAATCGTTCACCCGAGAGGAATTCGATTATTCCCTCGGACGATGGAAGGCGAGTCGGTTAACAAGCGATTCTGGATCGTGTCAACTTTGATTTCGAGATCGATACAATATTACGGCCTTAAATATTGCCGGCTTATTATATTTTTAAAATGATTTAAGGAAAAAGTTCGCCTATTCAGTGCCGCCAGTTAACATCTTAAGAACTCGAATGCTGAGATATCGAGCTGTCATCTTCGTCTTTCTCCGCGAATCCGCAACCGCGCTGGCCGCCATCGCCCCGCGTAAATATCCACAGGGTTGACGGAACAACCTCACACAGCCAAGCTCGACGGTGACGGTTCCCCTCGGGGATCAAAAGGGAACGCGGTGAGGGGCTCGCCCCGAGGCCGCGGCTGCCCCCGCAACTGTAAGCGGCGAGCCCTTCACCACCACGTCACTGGGCCCAGGCCCGGGAAGACGGTGCGAGGGCGGCGACCCGCGAGCCAGGAGACCTGCCGTCAGCCGTGGTCACACGCGAAACGCGTCGGGCGGGGTGTCCTGGCGGGTGTCGAGTTGCCCGTGCGATATGCGCGGTCGGCGAGGCCTCGTTCGCGGTGACGTGCCACAGCAAGCGCGCCCGCGTCCCCCGTCCCGATGTCCTTTCCCGTCGTTCCGATCTCGGCCGCGCGCCTGCGCGGGTCGATGCCCGCTCCCTACGACATGCCTCTGCAGGGCAGCTCGAAGCACGACGGAGCATTTGTAATGTTATTACATTGCTTATAGGACAGATAGACCGGCGGCTGCCGCGCATGGACCTTCTCTCGTCATGCCCCGATCCAACATTCTTCTCGGCCCCAGCGGCCAGCCCAAACCGCTCTGCGGCCTACTTGTCGTGCTCTTCGCGAGCCCGGTCTCGGCCCAGGAGGCGGTCACCCTGGATCAGCTCTCCGTCGAGGGCGAGGCCGCGGGCGATCCGAACCGGGCTGCCCCGAACGGCCTGAACCTGCGCACCCCCGACCGGACCGCGAGCCGGATCGGCCTGACGCCGCTGGAGACGCCCGCTAGCCTCGACATCGTCGCGGGCGAGACCGCGCGGCTTCGCGGCCAGGACACGGTCGCCGAGGCCGTGACGCAGGACGCCACCGGCATCACCACGATCGCGGCGCCCGGCAACGGCAACGGCGCTTTCACGTCCCGCGGCTTCGCGGGGCCGAACTCGGTCCAGCAGCTCTATGACGGCACGCGCTTCTACGTCGGCGCCAACACCGTCACCTTCCCGTTCGACACCTGGAACGTCGAGCGGATCGAGGTGCTGCGCGGGCCGTCCTCGGTGCTGTACGGCGACGGCGCCATCGGCGGCGTGATCAACGTGGTGCCGAAGAAGCCGGCCTTCGTGCCGATCAACACCGCCCGCGCGGTGATCGGCACCGACGGCATCACCCGGCTGGCGCTGGATTCGGGCGGGGCGCTCGGCCGCGAGGAATTCGGCGACACCTTCGCGTACCGGCTCAACGTCAGCGGCAACCGGGCCGACGGCTGGATCCGACCAGAAGGGAATTTCCGCAACCTCGCGGTCTCGGCCGCCCTGCTGTTCCAGCCAAGCCCGGACCTCGCCTTCACATTGAGTCACGACCTCGGCTACCAGGAGCCCGCACGGTACTGGGGCACGCCCCTGATCGAGGGACGGATCCCGGACCTGATCCGGTTGAACAACTACAACGTCCGTGACGCGAAGATCACCTGGGCGGACAACTGGAGCCAGTTCAAGACCGAGTGGACGCCATCGGCCGACATCACGGTGCGCAACACGGCCTATAGGCTCACCAGCCGGCGCCACTGGCTCGATGTCGAGCAGTATTCCTTCAACCGCGGCACCGGCTTGATCGATCGGGGCGATTACCTGGAAATCTACCACAGCCAGGAGCAGGTCGGGGATCGCCTCGATGCGACGGTCCGGGGCAGCCTGTTCGGCCTGCCCAACCAGTTCGTGGCCGGGTTCGACGTGAACCACGTCGATTTCCGCCACACCAACAACTTCTATTTCGACCAGACCACCAGCGTGCCGCTCACCGGCTACGATCCGGGATACTTCCCGCAGTCCGGCCGGGCACGGCCCGCCTACGCCACGCAGACGAGCCAAGCCTCGGCCTTCGCAGAGGACCGGGTGATCCTGTCGGAAAAGCTCTCGTTCCTCACGGGTGTGCGCCTCGACGTGCCGACGCTCCACCGGGAGGATCTGCAGACGGGCTCGCAGTTCGAGCGGACCTACCGGGCGCTGGGCTACCGGTTCGGCCTGGTCTACAGCCCGACGCCGGACAGCGCGCTCTACGCCCAGTACAGCTTCGCCACCGATCCGGTGAACAGCCTCATCACCCTGTCGCAGTCGCTCGCGGGGTTCCAGCTCGCCACGGGCACGCAGGTCGAGGTCGGCGCCAAGGGGCTCGCCTTCGACGGCGCGCTGGAATGGACGATCGCCGGCTACCGCATCGTCAAGGACAACCTGATCTCGGCCGTGCCGGGCCAGCCGACCGTCTCGACGCAGGTCGGGAGCCAATCCTCGCAAGGGGTCGAACTGGCGCTCGGATGGCGCTTCGCCCCGGGCTGGCGCCTCGACGGCAACCTCGCGCTGCTCCACGCGCAATACGACACGTTCGACCAGAGCGTGAACGGCGCCACCGTCTCGTATGCCGGCAACCAGCCCATCGACGTACCCGAGCGGGTCGCCAACCTCTGGCTGACCTGGGATGTCTCGCGGGACTGGACCGCCCGGGTCGGCCTGCAGAATGTCGGACAGGTCTACAGCGATTTCGGCAATACGGCGCGGCGGCCGGCCTACAACCTCGTCAACCTCGTGCTCGACCATCAGGTCACGACCGAGTCCCGCCTGTCGCTGCGGGTCTACAACCTGTTCGACAAGGTCTACGCGATCAGCGGCAACGCGGTGAACGGGGTCGGTACCAACTGGCTGCTCGGGCGCCCGCGCTCGGTGGAGGTCGCCTACACGGTGACGTGGTGAAACCCCGGCCCTTGGGACGGATCGGCAAGGCCGGGCGCCGCTGGCTGATCCTGTTCCATCGCTGGGCCGGGATCGCCGCGGGGCTGTTCTTCGCCCTGTGGATCGGGTCCGGGCTCGTGATGCTCTACGTGCCGTTCCCGGCGCTCAGCCAGGCTGAGCGCCTCGCACGTCTTTCCCCGATCGCCTGGGATCTGGTCTCGGTCCCACCGGATGATGCCCTGAGGGCCGGCGGCCTCGGTGGCGTACCGGCGGTGTTCGGGCTGGAAATGCGCGGCGGCGAGCCGGTCTACCGGATCACCGGCGAAGGCGGGGCACGGGCGACGGTCTCGGCCCGGACCGGCGCGCGGCTCGGCCCGGTCGAACCCGAGACGGCGCTGCGCCTCGCGGCCGGCGACCGCGCGGCGGCGCGCGTGGATCCGGTCGAGCGCGACCAGTGGACCGTGACGGCCCGCTACGATCCACTCCGGCCCTTCCTCAAGGTCACCCTCGGCGACGCGGCGGGGACCGAGCTCTACGTCTCGCAGGTCACCGGGGAGATCGCCCTCGATACGACGCGGTCCGAGCGGGCCTGGAACTGGCTCGGCTCGGTGCCGCACTGGATCTACCTGACGCCGCTGCGCGCCCGGACGGAACTGTGGCGGGCCGTGCTGCTGTGGCTGTCGGGCTTCGCCGCCCTCGGGGCGCTCAGCGGTCTCGCGGCCGGGATCTGGCGCCTGCGCCTCCGGCGCCGCTACGCGCGCGGGGCCGTGACGCCCTATCGCGGGCTCGCGCGCTGGCACCACCTGATCGGCTTGGCGGGCGGCCTGGGGCTTGGCGCCTTCATCCTCAGCGGCTGGGTCTCCATGAACCCGAACCGCTGGTTCACGTCGGCCAGGCCGCCCGATGGACTGCGGGCCGCCTATGCCGGGACGCCGCCGGCACTTCGGCTCGATGCCCGGACCCTGCGTGATCGCGCAGGGCCCGGGACGCTGGCCCTGCGCTTCGCCGCCATCGGCGGCCGTTGGTCGGTCATCGCCGAGACACCGAATGGGCCGCGGACGTTCGGCCCGGACGGCCCGGCCGGCCTCGACACGGATGCCATCGCGGCGGCCGCCGCCGGGGTGGTCTGCGAGGGCACTTTGCGGAAGCTGGAACGTCTCACCGCCTTCGATGCCTACTGGTATCCGCACGGGGCGGATCCGCGGCCTCTGCCGGTTCTGCGGCTGCGCTTCGACGACCCGGCCGCCACGTGGCTCCACATCGATCCCCGGGACGGCACGATCCTCAACCGCCTGGACCGTTCGGGCCGAGTCAACCGCTGGCTGTTCGACGCGCCCCATCGCCTCGACCTGCCGGGACTGACGGACAAGCCGTCGCTGCGCGGGGCGGCCCAGTGGGTCCTGAACCTGCTCGCGGCCGGGATCGCCGTGACCGGGATCATCGCGGGCTGGCGGCGGATCGGCCGGGGCCTCGCCCAGTCCCGCTAGGTCGCCGTCTGCCTGCCCTGACGGGTGGATCGGCATGACGGCGGCGGTTTCCGATTGCCCAAGCGGGGCGGACGGCCCCTCAGAACCGGGCCGTCAGGAACAGCCGCACGTTCCGCCCCGGCAGCAGGATCTCGTCCTTCTTGAACGAGGTCGCGTTGCGGATATCGGCGTCGAGCAGGTTGCGGCCCTGGACGCCGAGCGTGACCTCGCTCGCGCCGTACACCGTCGGATCGAGCGCCTTGGTGTAGCTCAGCTCGGCGCGCAGGTCGTCGTAGCCGGGGGTGGGCGTCTCGAACAGGGCGGTCGCCTGATGGCTGAAGGCGTGGAGCAGGTTCACCCGGGCGAACCAGCCATCCGCCCGCAGGTAGACGCCGCCGCCGAGCCGGTAGGGCGGGATGCGCGGCACGTTGGTCCCGTCGTCGAATTGGGCGCGGACGAAGTCGACCTGCGCCTCGATGCCGGCGAAGCCGTTGCCCACCGGCACGAGGTCGTACTGGCCGATGACCTCGGCGCCGTAGAAGGTGGCGTTCTGCTGCTGGTAGACGATCTGACGGTTGGCAGTGCCCGCCCCACAGGACGCGAAGTCGTCGTCGCAGGTGAGGCCCGTGTAGTTGCGGTAGATGAAGCCGGTATAGCGCGTGTAGTAGCCGGTGGCGTCGAGGCGCAGCCGCCCCTCCGCCCGGCGGATGCTGGCCTCGACGGTGCGGGCGCGCTCCTTCTTGAGGTCCGGGTTGCCGATCTCGAAGGTCGCGGTGGCGTCGTGCGGCCCCTGCGAGAACAGCTCGTAGCCGGTCGGCCCGCGCTCGACATAGGAGCCGGTGAGGCTCGCCACGAAGCCGTAGGGCAGGTCCTGCAGCGCGCCGATGCTGGCGCTCTTGGGCGCGAAGCGCCGGGTCCGGGCGTACTGGACCGGGTCCTGCCCGTCGACGGGGACGTAGTCCGCGGAGAACTGGGCGGCCGTGCTCGACAGCCGGTCGACCTCGTAACGCCCGGCCGCCTGCAGCCGGGTGCCGGGGCGGAGTTCGAGTTCCTCGAACAGGTAGACCGCGTTGGCCCGGGACTCGGTCTTGGGCAGGAACGATTCGAGCTGGGTGTTGATCACCCGCCGATCCGACTGGAAGCCCAGGGCGCCGGTGAGCCTGCCGAACGCGGTATCGACCGGGACATGCTGGAGCTCCAGGCGACCCTCAGCCTCACGGTTCTTGAAGATCGCCTGCACGCCCTCGATCCCGTCCGCGCCGATGCCGACCTCGTTGTGGCGGTAGACCGAGTAGCCGGCCCAATAACGGATCACCTCGAACGGCCCGTCCAGCGGCCGATACTCGCCCCGCGACAGGACGCGGTCCTGGTTCGGGGTGAGGCGGGTGCGGTCCTGCTCGGCCACGCCGCCCGGGATCGCGTAGACCGCGTCGTAGTGGCTGAAGGAGATGCCGACGAAACCGCGGTCGCCGATGGCCGAGATGCCGACCGCGCCGCCCTGCGATTCGGTGTAGGAATTGCGCTGGATTCCGCCGGGGATCGCGTAGCTGTCGTTGGCGGTCTTGAACCCGTCGGCGTGGACCGCGACGCCGTCGCCGCCGGCATCCACCGTGGCGGCGCCGAGCCGGCCGTTGTCGACGCTGGAGAAGCCGCTGGTGACCTGCCCCTGGACCCCGTTCGCCGGGATGAAGGTCGGCACCCGGTTGTTGTCGGCCGAGACCACGCCGCCGATGGCGCCGGAGCCGTAGCGCAGGGTCGCGGGGCCGCGGATCACCTCGATCCGGTCGGAAACCAGCGGGTTCACCGGAACCGCGTGATCCTCGCCGAGATCCGAGACGCCGCCGTTGACGATGCCGTTCTCCTGGATGCGCACCCGGGCATTGTCGAGGCCGCGGATGATCGGCCGCGAGGCCGCGCCCGGCGCGTAGGTCGTCCCGGAGATGCCCGGCCGGTCGAACAGGGCGTCACCGAGCGTCCGGGGCTGGTCGCGGGCGATCTGCTCCTGCGTCACCACCGTGACGGGCGAGAACGTGTTGGTGGCCACCGGCAGGATGCCGGCCGGCACGGAGGCATCCGCCGCCACCGCCGGCCGGGACGGCTGGATCGGGCTCGGGCTAGTGACGCTGATCTCGTCCAGGGCCACCGCCTGTTGCGCCCGCGCCGGGACGACCGCCAGGAGGCCGGCAAAGAGGGTCGACGGCAGGATCGTGCCGGAGCGAAGACCGAGGTGGCGAGGCAGGGACATCGAGACTCACATATTGTTATATCGTTTCAATCTCGCGGCACCGCGGGCCCGTGCAAGGCCGGATCGGACATCGGGCCGACTCGGATCGGAAACGTTACATCATTGCAACAACCGAGGCGGCGAGACTGGATCCGGTCATAGGTCCGGGGCGGGGCGGGGCGCTTCGACTACCTGCTGATCGTGGGGACCGGCATCGCCCAGCCGTTGCCGATCGCCTCGACCTTCGCGTTCCGGGACGAGGACGGCGACGCCCTCTCGGATGTCGCGCGCCTCGACACGATGGAGACGGTGGTCGACGCGATGACTTGGCTCACGGATCACGGCACCGCGGCGTTCCTGCGCGAGCGCGGCGACCGCCGGGGCCGAGGATTCCCGCACCCTCGTGGACGTCCTGGTGGCGCAGATCGAGTTCGCCGACGTGGTCGTGATCAACAAGGCGCAGGATGTCACCGCCGAGCACCGCCAGGCGCTGGTGTTCATCGGCACCGGCATGGATCAGGCCGCGCTCACTGCGGCGCTTGATTCCTGCCCGATCGCGACCGGTGCGGGGGCGGGGGCGTTCGACCCCGGACCCTATCGCGAACTGCCGGACCCCTTCCCGGCCTGGCGGCGCGCGGCGTGAGGGCCGCCGGTCAGGTCGGCAGCGCCTCGGCTTCGTCTTCGGCCTCGATCTCGGCATCGACCTCGGTGGTCTGACCGGAAGCGCCGGCCGCCTCGGCGAGGCCGCGGGCGGCCTTGCGCAGCAGCTTGCGCAGGCGGCGCCGGTCGGTCTTGTCGAGGTGGTCCAGCAGCTCGGCCTCGACCTCCTCCTGGATCCGCTCGATCGCCTCCGCCTTCGCCAAGCCGGCCTCGGTAAGCTGCACGCGCACCACGCGACCGTCGCCCGATTCGGCCCGGCGCTCGACGATGCCGAGTGCGGCGAGCCGGGTCACCGTCTTCGAGGCGGTGGGAGGCCGCACCCGCAGCAGGGCGGCGAGATCGCCCATCGTCATCGTGCCGGCGGCGGCCAGAGCCTGCACCACCTGCTCCTGCCCGGCGAACAGGCCGAGCTTGGCCAAGCGGTCACCGGTGCGCGCCCGGTGGAGACGCGCCGCCTGAACCAGCGCCCAGCCGACGCTGCGGATGCCGGGCGGCCGCATCTTCTTGGATGGCATCTCGGGCGCCGCCGAATCCTCGGCCTGCCGATCACGTTTCTGCTTGTCGCCCACCGGAGCGCCCGCGTCTGTGCCGGCGGCCGCCGGACCATCCTGAACCTGCACCGTCTACCCCCGTCATGCGGCCGCCCGGGACGCTGTGGCGCCGGCCGGTGACGCTGCGATGACGGGACCGAACCGGCCGCACGCTCAGCAGTGCATCAGGCGCTTCAATCGGTCCAGGATGTCCTCGCCCGTGCAGGGCCGGGCGATGAAGTCGGCGTGTGCCGGCATGCGCGCCGGATCCGGCGCGGCCCGCCCGGACACGATGAGAATCGGCAGTTGCGGCCGGGCCTCGGCCACCGCGCTCGCGAGGTCGAACCCGTCGGTCTTTCCCGAGAGCTGCACGTCCGTGACGAGCCCGCAGATATCCGGGCGCGCCTGGAGAATGCTGAGCGCGCGCTCAGCGGAGGCACATTGCACGGTGTCGTAGCCGCCATCCTCCAGCACGTCCCCGAGGTCCATGATCGTCAGCGCCTCGTCCTCGACGAGGAGGATCACCGGCCGATCGCCGCCCGAACCCGTCTGCTCGCTCGCCACTGTGTACTCCCTCCGGCAGCGTCCAGCCGCGAGGGCCGCCGCACGCATGTTCCGCCGTGAGCCCAACGGCAGAAACGGTTCCAGGTTGCAGGGCGGCCCGGCGGCGGCGCGCGCGATCGTAGGGCCGGGCAGTCAGGACACCCCGCCGGCCCGTTCGGTCACGACCGCCGCGACCGCGTCGATCAACCGGTCGAGATCCGCCGGCTCGATGGTCAGTGCCGGCGTGAGGTAGACGATGTCGCCGAACGGGCGCACCCACACCCCCCGGCCGAGGAAGCGCGCCTTGAGCGCCGCGAGGTCGGGCGCGGACGCGAATTGCACCGCCCCGATAGCGCCGAGGACACGGACGTCCGCCACGCCGGGCACGCCCCTGAGGCGTGCCAGCCCGTCCGCAAGTGTCCGCCCGATGGCGCGGGCCTGGTCCAGGCGCGGCTCGGTCTCGAACAGGTCGAGGCTGGCATTGGCGGCCGCGCAAGCCAGGGGATTGGCCATGAAGGTCGGGCCATGCATCAGCGCGGCGGCCGGGTCGTCGGACCAGAACGCGTCGAACACTTCTGTCCGGGCGATGGTGGCGGCGAGCGCCATCGTGCCGCCGGTCAGCGCCTTCGACAGGCACAGGATGTCCGGAACGATTCCGGCCTGCTCGCAGGCGAACAGGCTGCCGGTGCGCCCGAACCCGGTGAAGATCTCGTCGGCGATCAGGGGCAGGCCATGGCGGCGCGCGAGGTCCGCGACAGTCGCAAGCACCTCCGGCGGATGCATGCGCATGCCGCCCGCGCCCTGGACCAGCGGCTCGACGATCACGGCGGCGAGTGTTTCGCGATGGGCCGCGAGGGCCGCGTCGAGGGCCGCGGTCTCGGCCCGGTTGCACGGCAGGTCGCAGAAGATCTGGCCGGGCAGGTAGGCGCCGAAGCGGCGGTGCATACCCTCCTCGGGGTCGCAGACCGACATCGCCCCCATCGTGTCGCCGTGGTAGCCGCTCCTGAACGCGAGTACCTTCGTTCGGCCGCTCACGCCGCGGTTGAGCCACATCTGCACGGCCATCTTCAGCGCGACCTCCACGGCGACCGAGCCCGAATCGCTGAGGAACACGTGGTCGAGATCCCCCGGCAACAGGGCGGCCAGCCGCGCCGCCAACCGCTCGGCCGGGGCATGGGTGAGGCCGCCGAACATCACGTGCGGCATCCGCGCCAGCTGGTCCGCCACGGCGCGCGCGATGTGTGGATGGTTGTATCCATGCACCGCCGTCCACCAGGAGGCGATGCCGTCCACCAACTCGCGTCCATCGGCCAGCACGATGCGCGTGCCGCGGGTTTCCACCGCCTCCAGGGGCTGCGCGGCCAGCCGCATCTGCGTGTAGGGCCGCCAGAGATGGGCGCGGGAAGATTCAGGCGTCATGGCGGATGGATGGGCGGCCTCGATGGCGCGGGTCAAGCGGGGTCGCCATGCGTCGGTCATGGTCTGAGCCGGCTCGGCCCAGCCTGCCGGCTTGACATCCGTGGCACGTGCGGCCCCATCCACCGGCCATGGACAGCCTCGACACCTTCGCGCGCACAAAACTGGACGCCTTGGAAGCCGGCAGCCTGCGGCGGCGGCTGGTTCCCACCGAGCGCGGGGCCGGCGCCGCGGCGGCGCGCAAGGGGAGGGCGCTCGTCTCGTTCTCCTGCAACGATTATCTCGGCCTCTCGCACCACCCGCGGGTGACGGCCGCCGCGCAGGACGCGGTCGCGGCCCACGGGGCCGGCGCGGGCGGGTCCCGGCTGGTGACCGGCGACCACCCGGTCCTCGGCGCGCTGGAGGACAGGCTCGCGCGGCACAAGGGCACCGAGGCCGCCCTGGTCTTCGGCAGCGGCTACCTCGCCAATCTCGGCATCACCCCGGCCCTGGCGGGGCGCGGCGATCTCGTCCTGCTGGACGAACTGTCCCATGCCTGCATGTGGGCCGGGGCGCGGCTCTCGGGCGCGCGGGTCCTGACGTTCCGCCACAACGATCCGGCCGACCTCGCGGCGAAGCTGGCGGAGCACCGCCCGCAGCACGGCCGCGCCCTGGTGCTGACCGAGCGGGTGTTCAGCATGGACGGCGACCGGGCGCCGCTCGGCGACATCCTGGGCGTCGCGCAAGATTTCGACGCCTGGACGCTGGTCGACGACGCGCACGGGATCGGCGTGGTCGAGGATGGGCCGCGGGCGCCGCTCGAGATGGGCACCCTGTCGAAGGCACTGGGCTCGTATGGCGGCTATCTCTGCGCTTCGAAGCCGGTGGTCGACCTGATGACGAGCCGCGCCCGGAGCTTCGTCTACACCACGGGCCTGCCCCCGGCCTCGGCGGCCGCGGCCCTGGAGGCGCTGGCGATCCTGGAGGAGGAGCCCGAGCGCCGCGCCCGGCCCCTGAGCCTCGCCCGGCGCTTCACCGCCCGGTTGGGCCTGCCCGAGGCCGAGAGCGCCGTGGTGCCGGTCTTGGTCGGAGAGGCGCAGGCGGCCCTGGCCATCTCGGCGGCGCTGGAGACCGCCGGCTTCCTCGTGGTGGCGATCCGCCCGCCGACGGTGCCGGCCGGGACAGCGCGGCTGCGGGTCGCCTTCTCGGCGGCCCATGACGAGACGCAGGTCGATGCCCTGGCCGAGGCGGTGGCGGCGCTCACGGGTCGTGCTCCCCGTCCGTGATTCGCCCTCGGGGCCTCGATGTCACGCGTTCGCCTGCGCCGGGCCGGTAGCCAGTCCGGCGGCGAGGGCTCTATACCTCGTCCCGGACGCTCCCGCCCAAGAGGAGCCCGGTCCGGCGCGAGGCAGCGCCCGACGCCGTGACAGAGCAACCGTGAGGACGACGCCATGGACGCCACCGCGCTGCGAGCCCTGCAGGCTCCGATCAAGGACAAGTACCGCACCGCGCCGGATGCCGCCGTGGTCACCCTGAAGGCGAAGGGCACGCTCGACGACGCAAAGATCGCCTGCAAGGTCGAGACCGGCCGCGCCATCGCGGAGGCCGGGCTCCACCCGGCCAGCGGCGGATCGGGGGCGGAACTGTGCTCCGGAGACATGCTGCTGGAGGCGCTGGTCGCCTGCGCGGGCGTGACCCTGAAGGCGGTGGCGACCGCACTGGAGATCCCGCTGCGCGCGGGCACGGTGAGCGCCGAGGGCGACCTCGATTTCCGCGGGACGCTGGGCGTCGACAAGGAGGCTCCGGTGGGCTTCCGCAGCATCCGCCTGTTCTTCGAACTCGACACCGATGCGCCGGAGGACAAGCTCGCGCAGCTCCTGAAGCTGACCGAGCGTTACTGCGTCGTGTTCCAGACCCTGAACCACAAGCCCGAGCTGTCGGTCGCCGTCACCACGACGTAAGAGGGAGAGAGGGCCATGGCCGGCGGGATCACACAGGCGGAGTATTGGAACGGCGAGGTCGGCGCCCGCTGGGCCCGCAACCAAGCGGTGCTCGACGCGGTGTTCGCGCCGCTGACCGAGGCCCTGTTCGCGCGCGCGGCCCTGCGCGCCGGCGAGTCGGTGCTCGATATCGGCTGCGGCTCGGGCGCGACGACGCTGGAGGCCGCCCGCCGGGTCGGGCCGCACGGGAGCGTCACCGGCGCGGACATTTCGGCGCCGCTGCTCGCGGTCGCCCGGACCCGCATCGACGCGGAGGCATCCGGCGCCGCGCCGATCCGGTTCGTCGAGGCGGACGTGGAGCACGCCGATCTCGGCGGCTCCGGTCAGATCCTGTCGCGCTTCGGCGTGATGTTCTTCGCGGATTCAGGCCGCGCCTTCGCCAATGTCCGCCGGATGCTGCGTCCGGGCGGGCGGCTGACCTTCCTGTGCTGGCGCGCGCTACGCGAGAACCTCTGGGTGAGCGTGCCCCGCGAGGCGGTTCTGCCGCTGCTGCCGGAAGCACCGCCGCCCCCGCCACCGGACACGCCGGGCCCATTCCGCTTCGCCGACGCGGATGAGCTGGCCGCGCTCCTACGCGGCGCCGGGTTCGGGACCGTAGCGTGCGAAGCCCTCGACCGGGACGTGGTGCTCGGCCGGGGCAGCACCGAAGCGGAGGCGGCCGAGGCCGCTGCCCATGTGGCGTTGAACCTCGGGCCGACCTCGCATCTCGTGCGCGAGGCCGCGCCGGAGCTGCGCGCTCGGGCGGAGGCGGGGGTCACCGAGGCCTTGCGCCGGCACGCGGAAGGAGGCGCCGTGCGCCTGCGCGCCGCCTGTTGGCTCGTCCAGGCCGGCTGAGCGGCCCCGCGCGTTCAGAAGCCCAGGGCGCCGCCGTCGGAGCGCGGGTCGTGCATGGCCTCGATCCGTCCGTCCCGGGCCCGGCGCACCAGCATGCCGGCATGGCCCAGCGTGTCGCTGTAGGGGGCGCCGACCGGCTCGATCTGGTGGCCCATGCGCTCGAGCGCAGACAGGATCGCGGGATCGAACCTGTCCTCAACCTTCACGCTCAGCGACGGCGCCCCCCAGGTCCGCCCGTAGAGCAGCCGCGGGGCGTCAACCGCGTCCGCGACCGAGAAACCGTAATCGGCGTACCGGCAGAAGATCTGGGCCTGGAATTGCGGTTGGCCGTCACCGCCCATGGAGCCGTAGGCCATCACCCGGCCGTCGTCGAAGCAGGCGAGCGCCGGGATCAGGGTGTGGAACGGCCGGCGGCCGGGCTCCAGCGGGTTCACGGCCGCCGGGTCCAGCGAGAACGAGACGCCGCGGTTGAGCCAGTCGATGCCGGTCCGCGGCAGCACCACCCCGGAGCCGTACTCCCAGTAGACCGACTGGATGTAGGAGACCGCGAGGCCGTCCCGGTCGATCGCCCCCATCCAGACCGTATCGCCGGGCGCGTCGCGCAGGGGAACCGAAGCGGCGCGGGCCATGTCGATGCGCGCGGCCTCTGCGGCCATGCACTCCGGCCCAAGGAAATCCGCCGGGTCGTGGCGCAGGCGGTCGAAATCGGTCACCACCCGGTCGCGGATCGCGAAGGCCCGCTTCGTCGCCTCGATCAGGCCGTGGTAATGCGCGGTGGTCTCCGGGGCGGCGACGTTCAGCCGCTCGAACAGGCCGAGGATGATCAGCGCCGCGAGCCCCTGGGTCGGCGGCGGGAAGTTGAACAGCGTGGCGTCGCGGCGGCGCAGGGCCAGCGGCGCGCGCTCGGCGGGCCGGTAGGCTTCGAGGTCGGCCCGGGTCACCGGCGCGCCGAGGCGTTCCAGATCGGCGCCGATCTCATGGGCGATGTCGCCCCGGTAGAAATCGTCGAGCCCGGCATGGGCGAGCTGCTGCAGCGTGGCCCCGAGGGCGGACAGCTTGCGGATCTCGCCCGCCCGGTAGGGCTTGCCGTCCTTCAGGAACGTCGCGGCGAAGTTCGGGGCTTCGTGCAGCGTGTCGCCCGGCTGCGGCCTGTAGCGCTCCTCGCTCGGCGAGACCGGCACGCCGTCGCGGGCCTGGGTGATCGCGTCGGCGAGCAGCGTCTCCAGGGGCAGGCGCCCGCCCAGCGCCTTCGAGAGGGCCAAGGCCAGCTCCCAGCCGCCGACCGCGCCCGCCACCGTCACCATGGCGTCGGGGCCGCGGGCCGGGATCGCGTCGAACCCCTTCTCGCGGTAGCGCCGGATCGTGGCGTGGCGTCCGGCGGGCCCGCAGGCCTCGATCCCGCGCACCCGGCCGCCGCGCTCGCGCACCAGCCAGAAGCCATCGCCGCCGATGCTGTTCATGTGCGGGTAGACGACGGCGATCGAGGCCGCCATCGCAACCATCGCCTCGATGGCGTTGCCGCCCTGCGCCAGCACAGTCCGACCGGCCGAAGCAGCGAGGTGGTGGGGCGCCGCGACGGCGCTGTCGGTGAAGACGGGGGTCTCGGGCATGGATGGTCCTGTGGTGTTCCGGCCGCAGCGTTAGGCAAGTCTGCGGCCGCTGCAAAGCCTGCCCCTCCCGAGGGCGCGCCGTGGTATGCTGGACGACAGTACGCCGTACCGAAGCCGCCGATGCCCCTCAAGCTCCTGTCTCGGTTCGCGATCGGTCTCGGCCTCACGCTCGCCGCGGCTCCGGCCGCGGCTCAACAGCAGGTCCGGACCATCCTTGAAGGCGCGGGCGCCGATCCCCGTATCGCGGTGGCGCAGCCGGAGACCACGAGCCAAGCATCCGGCGGCTATGTCCGCTCGGTCGAGCCGTATCTCGGCCCGCTCGGCGATCCCCTGGGGATCCGCCCGATGCTGAAGGCGCGCGGCATCACGTACAGCCTGACCTACATCGCCGACATCCTCGGCAACCCGTCCGGCGGGATCCGGCAGGGCGCCGTCGTCGAGGACCGGCTCAACCTGCGGCTCAATCTCGATCTCGACACGCTCGCCGGCTGGGAGGGCGCCACCGTCCACGCCAACGCCTATTTCATCCACGGTACCGGCCTGTCGCGCTACTTCGTCGGCAACCTGCTCACCGCGAGCGTCATCGAGGCGCTGCCGTCGACCCGTCTCTACGTCCTGTGGTTCGATCAGAGCCTTATGGACGGCCAGCTCGGCATCCGGATCGGCCAGCAGGCCGCCGATACCGAGTTCTTCGTCAGTCAGACCGCGACCCTGTTCGTGAACTCGACCTTCGGCTGGCCGGCCATCACCGGGCTCGACCTGCCGAGCGGCGGCCCGGCCTATCCGCTCTCCGCACCGGCGATCCGCGCCAAATACGCCCCGGGCAACGGCTTCTCGCTGCAGGTGGGGCTCTACGACGGCGATCCGGCCGGCGCGAACCGCCCGGGCAACGATCCGGACGCACAGCGCCTCGACCGCACCGGCACGAATTTCCGCGTTCACGATCCGGCCCTGATCGTCGCCGAGGCGACCTACGCGTACAATATCGAGCCCGGGGCCAAGGGCCTGCCCGGCGACATCACCGTCGGCGGCTGGCAGCATTTCGGCCGCTTCGACAGTCTGCGCTTCGACATGACGGGCGTACCGCTGGCCGACCCGAACGCGGCCGGGATCGGGCGCCCCCTGCGGGGCAATGCCGGGATCTACGCCATCTACGACCAGACCCTGTTTCGCGAATCCGGCAAGGACGATGAGGGCCTCGGCTTCTTCGTGCGCGTCGCCTATTCGCCGACCCGCTCCAGCCTGATCGACGCCTATGTCGACACCGGCCTCGCCTACAAAGGTCTGTTCGACGGCCGCGAGGACGACACGATCGGCGTCGGCCTGGCCTATGCCCGCGTCAGCGACGACGCCCGTCGAGCCGACCGGGACACGATCTTGTACGGCGGCGTCCCGATGCCGCGGCGCAGGGCCGAGACCGTGGTGGAGGCCACCTACCAGGCCGTCGTCGTTCCGGGCTTCACGGTGCAGCCGGACGTCCAATACGTCTTTCATCCGGGCGCCGGCATCGCGGGCCCGGACGGGCATCGCCTGCGCAACGCGGCGGTGCTCGGCCTGCGCGCCACCGTGCAGTACTGAACGGCCGCCCGGGCCGAGCTTGGAACGGTCGCGGCGCCCGCCTCTTTCAGGATCATGTTGATCTTCGAGTGGGTTGTCGGCGTCCTGTTCAGCGCCGTGCTTTTGGCCGGGCTGGCGCGGCGGATGGGGGCGCCATACCCGGCCTTCCTGGCTCTGGGGGGCGTCGGCCTCGCCTTCGTTCCCGGCGTGCCGAACCTGCGGCTCGATCCCGAGCTCGCGCTGGCCCTGTTCCTCGCGCCGGTTCTGCTGGACGCAGGCTTCGACGCCTCGGTGCGGGACATGAAGGCGAACTGGCGCGCGATCTTCGGGCTGGCAGTGGGGGCCGTGGCGGTGACGACCCTCGCAGTCGCGGTGGTGGCCCGTCTGGTCGTGCCCGACATGCCGCTCGCGGCCTGCATCGTGCTCGGCGCCGTGGTCGCCCCGCCCGACGCGGTGGCGGCGCTGGCGGTGCTCAAGCATGCGCCGATGCCGCACCGGCTCGCCACGATCCTGCGCGGCGAGAGCCTGCTCAACGATGCCGCCTCGCTGATCATCTACCGTCTCGCGGTCGGGGCCGCGATGGCCGGCGGATTTCACACGGCCGAGGTCGCCCCCGCCTTCCTGTTGGGCGTCGTGGCGAGCCTCGCGGCCGGTCCCTGCCTGGGGTTGGCCTTCGTCGCGCTGATGCGGCGCGTCACCGACCCGGCGAGCACGATCGTGATTCAGTTCGTCGTCGCCTTCGGGATCTGGCTCGCCGCGGAACGGCTGGAGATGTCGGGCGTGCTGACCATCGTCACCTTTGCCATCACCGTCGCCCGGAGGGCGCCCGGCATCACGGCTCCGCGCACCCGGGTGATCTCCTACGCGGTCTGGGACACGGCGGTGTTCGTGCTCAACGTCCTGGCCTTCGTGCTGATCGGCATCCAGATCGACCCTATCCGCGACCGGCTGACGGGCGCCGATGCGTGGCAGGCCCTGCTGCTGGCGGCAGCGACCTTCGCCACCGTGGTGGTGACGCGCCTCGCCTGGGTGCTGCCGACCACGGGCCTGAGCGGGCTCGGCCTGCGGCAGGCGGGGGCCCGGGCCCGGCTCGGGCCGGGCCTGGCCCTGTCCTGGGCCGGGATGCGCGGCATCGTCACGGTCGCGGCTGCCTTGGCGCTGCCGGCGGACTTTCCGTACCGGGATCTCGTGGTGTTCACCGCCTTCTTCGCCGTGCTGGGCACGCTGATCGTGCAGGGCCTGACCCTGCGCCCTCTGCTGGCCTATCTGAAGCTGGAGGATGACGATCCGGTCGGGCAAGAGGTCGGCCGCGCCCGGGCCGCCGCCTACAAGGCCGCCCTCGACAGCCTCTCGGAATCGGGGGACGAACCGGCGATCGACTCCCTGCGCGCGGAGTTCCGCTCGGCGCTCGCAGAGGCGGACGCGCACGACGAGGGCCGCGCGCCCGAGAGCCTGCCCTCGGACGCGGCCCGCCGCCGGTCGGTGGAGGCCGCCCGTGACGCGGTCCTGACCCTGCGCCGCCAGGGCCGGATCGGCGAAGACGCCTTTTACCTGCTGGAGGAAGAGTTCGACTGGGCCGAACTCAATGCCACGCCGGCTGCGGATACGTGAGCGCGGCGCTCACGCGCCCTTGCGTGCCGCGATCCGCGCCTCGATCGCGTCCCAGACCGCCACGGAGAGGTCGGGGCCGCCCAGCCGCCGGATCGCCCGGATGCCCGTCGGAGATGTGACGTTGATCTCGGTCAGGTGACCGTCGATGACGTCGATCCCCACGAGGATCAGGCCGCGCCGCGCCAGCTCCGGGCCAATGGTCGCGCAGATCTCGCGCTCCCGCTCGGTCAGCTCCGACGCGGAAGCCGCGCCGCCGCGGACCATGTTCGAGCGGATGTCGCCCACCGCCGGCACCCTGTTGACCGCGCCCATCGCCACGCCGTCGACGAGGATGATGCGCTTGTCGCCTTCGGTGACCCGGTCAAGATACCGCTGGACCACCCAGGCCTCCCGGAAGGTCGTGGCGAACAGGTCGAACATCGAGCCGAAATTCGGGTCGTTCTCGGTGACCTTGAAGACGGCCGCGCCCCCGTGCCCGTGCAGCGGCTTCATCGCCACGGTGCCGTGCTCCAGGCGGAACGCCTCGATCTCCGCCTTGTCGCGGCTGATCAGAGTCGGGGGCATCAACTCGGGGTAGTCGAGCACGAACAGCTTCTCGGGCGCGTTGCGCACCTCGAAGGGGTCGTTGACCACGAGCGTCTCTGGGTGGATCCGCTCCAGCATGTGCGTGGCCGTGATGTAGGCCATGTCGAAGGGCGGATCCTGGCGCATCAGCACCACGTCCGCCTCGGCGAGGTCGATCCGCTCCGGCGGCGCCAGGGTGAAGTGCGCGCCCTCGACGTCCTGCACCGTCAACCGCTCGACTCGGGCGGTCACGCGCCGGCCCTGCATCGAGAGCCGGTCCGGCGTATAGTAGACAAGGGAATGCCCCCGCCGCTGGGCCTCCAGCAGCAGGGCGAAGGTGGTGTCCCCCGCGATCCGGATATTCTGGATCGGGTCCATCTGGACGGCGACGGTCAGGCCCATCAGAAACGCCCTTCGCCAGCGGCGCGAGTCTCGACCGGAGGTGGCCTCACTCGTCGGACAGCGACTTGCTGCCGGTGCGCTTGTCGTAATCGCCGATCGCCGAGCGGCACTCGGGAGACAGGCGCTTGCGGTTGCGCATCATGCACTTGTCCGCGTCGGAGCTGTTCGGGTCGACGCCGGCGCATAGGCGGAAATAGTCGTTCGCGCAGCCGAGTTGCAGTCCCTGGTCCTCGCGCTGGGCGTAGGCCGGGCCGGTCGCGAGTGCGAGGAGCGCGAGTGAAGCCGCGGCCAGCCCGCGGTGGCGGGAGGAGCGCAGGAGTCGTTCCGAAACCAGTCGCATTCAGCGGTGTCCTCAAATCGCGATCGCGCGGAAAAATCGATGGGCAGGGCCCCGTCCGCCTGCGTCCGGCATATCGGTCGCGCACGGCGGTAGGCAAGCGCGGCAAGCCCGCAGGGGTTCCACACGGGCGGTTCCGCGGCCACGCTTCGGCCCGGTGTGGCGTCCGGGCCGCACGGCGCTGCCCAGGCGGATGAGACGAAGGTCCTGTCGCATAAGAAAAAGACCCCGTCCGGGCTCGGACGGGGTCTCAGTCAAAGGGAGGAAACGCCCGCCATGGGCAGAACCGTTCTCGCAATTCGCTTGCCAACACCGCCGGCACGGCTCGGAACCGCCGGCAAGACTCCGTTAACCACGTCATGCTGAGTTGTCGCCGTAGCCCTTGCCGACGCCCTCCGCAGGGCCCGGGCGCTGCCGCTCGGACCGCCGACAGGAGCCGGAGACCATGACCCCATTCAAGCCGCTGGAGACTGGCGAGACGCGTCTGCCGATGCGCGAACCTGCGCGCGAGGCGTCGGCCGTCCTGGTTCCGTTTCCAGGCCCGAAGACGCGGCGTACGCGCCGACTTCCACGCTCCGACGAGCAGCGCGGCGAGATCCTGTTCTTTCTCGGCGTGCGCTACGAGCGCCTCGCATCCTGACCGCATCACGGCGGGCGCCCGGCCCGGCCGGCCGCGCAACGCTTCCGACGGTTTCGATCATGCCCGCTGCGGACCGCCAGCGACTGAGCTGCCTTCGAACGGCAGCCCGCATCCTGCCGGCAGGCACGGCGTTGGCGCTGCTGGCCGCCTGCACCCAGACCGGCGATTTCGGCCGGCCCCGGACCGGCATCTGGAACGGTCTCGTCGACACGACCGGCAGCTTCACGATCCGCGATCGCGGACGAGTAATCCTCGAATCCAGTCTAACCGACGACGAACAGGCCTTGCGCGACCGCGCGTGGCGCTTCCTGCAGCCCGCCAGCGCCTTCACGGCGTTCCAGGACCTGCTGCTCGGGCTGGCGAGTGCGCACGCGATGCCGGCGACGTGGCGGTTCGAGGAGATCGGCGCCTATTACGACGCGTTGACCGCGGAGCCGTCGCGCTCGCCGGTCTCGCGCTATCGCCAGCTCGGCGACGACGCCACGGCCGATGCCCGCCTGATCCCCATCTTCACGGCGCTCGCGGCGCGGGTCATCGACGCGGACGCCGCGCGCCTGCGCAGCCTGCCCTTCGCCAACACCCTCGACGACGCGGACGTGCGGCTGGCCGCCCAGCGCGTCGCCGAGAACCGCTGCCTGATCGCCTGGGTGCGGTTCGAGGCCGGCCTGCGGCTCGCGCGCTACCGGTTCGCCCTGCAGCATCTTTTCGCCGCAGCGCCGGCGCCGGAATCGGTGGCGGCCGAGCGGTCCCTGGCGATGCTCGCCGCGCGCCGCAACCTGCTGGACCCGCTGCTGCCCCCGGACGCGGCGGCCCGGTGCGGCCTCGAAGCCGTCCCCCTTCCGATCGCCCAGGCGGCGCCGCTCGTCGTCAAGGATTGAGCCGCCGCTACCGCCCCGCCGGCTTGCCGCCCGGCTCCTTGCCGGGCGGGTCGTCCGCCGCCGTGTCGGTGGTGCAGGAGACGGCCTGGACCGCGGCGTTGGCGGCGGGCCGCTGGCTCGGCAGGCCGGCGATCACCCGCACGACCACGAAGCCGCGATCGTCCGGCGCGACGATGCGGACGTCGCGGCTCGGGTCGTTCTCGTCGTCGTCGGCCAACGCCTCGTCGTATTGGGCGCGAGTGAGGATCACGAGGTCGAGGGCGCCGCGCACCGCGGCCTGGTCGGTCACCGCGTAGAAGGCGCCACGCCTTGCATGCGCCGCCAGGGACAGCGACAGCGGGCCGGTGCGCGCCGAAACGCGCATCGGCCCGTCGGCGAGATCGTAGGCGCAGACGCCCACCGCCACGGCCGGGTCCGGGATCGGCAGCCACGCCTCGGGCGGGGAGGGGTCGTCCCCAGTGGCCACCGTGTAGATCGGCTGCGGGTGATCCAGGCTCTCGCTGGTGCGGGCGCGCGAGACCGCGTCCTTCTCGGACAGGGCGGGAATCGCCAGCACCGCGGCGATGTGTACGATGCCGGCGAGCACCAAGCCAATCAGCGTGGCGTAGACGAAGCGCGGACTCACGAGGCACATCCCAGGCGGGTAATGGCCGGGACAGAGTCCCGGTCGAGGGACCCGACGCTGGCGGCCACCGGCGTGTCGTAGAGGCGCAGCGCCAGGCGCACCGGGCCGCTGGCCCGGGGGATCGGCAGCCAATTGCCGGGCTGGACCTCGGGCGCGAGCACCACCGTGAACCGCCCGTCGGCTGCGCGCAGGACCTCCGTGGAGGTGAAGCCCTCGCGAAGGGGCGGCTGACCGGCATCGCGCGGCCCGCGGCCCGCGACCGTGAGGGTCCAGGCCCGGGCCGGCGGCGTCCCGCCGCCGATGCGGTAGCTGCAGGTGGCGTCGAGGGCTTGGCCCTGGTCGTCGACGGCAGCCGTCAGCAGCAGGCCCTCGCCGACCGCCAAGGGGATCTCTCCCCGGCGGGCATTGACGGCACGGGTATAGGGGTCGGAATTCGCGGCGCCGGCCCTGGGCCACGCGGTCCAGGCGCCGACCTGCACGCCGCCGAACGGGTAGCCGCCGCTCGTCGCCCAATCAGCACTGGCGAGGCCGAGGACTCCTCCGAGCGCCAGGGCGTAGACCGCGAGGCCCGCGACCGAACTCTTGCGCCAGACGCGCACGACGAGCCGGCCGGCACCGCCGAGGGAGCCGGTTCCGGGCGCGGGCTGGGTTTCACCCGCCGCGGAGCTGCGGCCGGAGCTTCCGGGGATCGCGAGCCTCATCCGCTCACCGCACCTCGATGAAGCCGCCCACCGACCGGGCGCCTTCGGCCACCTCGCGGGGCTGGACCGCGGGAGCCACCACCGCGCGGTCGCCGGGCTTCCGGTCCGCCTTCGGCGGGGTCGTGTCGCCTGATCGGGCATCCGGCCGCGATGACGCAGCGGGCGGGCGCTCGACGGTGCGGAACAGGCCGTTGAGGCCGCCGATCACCTCGAAGGAGCGGCGCGAGAGCTTGCCGTAGGCGCTGGCATTGGGATCGATCGGGGCGGTCGGCCCGCCGGAGGCCTGCTGCTGGGCGGCGCGCGGGCTCTCCTTCAGGCCGGGCAGCCCCTTGATCTCGATGCCCTGATGGGCCGGCTCCATCACGTCGTGCCACGTCTGGGCAGGCAGGGAGCCGCCGGTCAGCTTGTTGGTCGAGGTGTGGTCGTCGTTCCCGAACCAGACCGCACCGACGTAATTGCCGGTGTAGCCGACGAACCAGGCGTCGCGGTAGGCGTTCGTGGTACCGGACTTGCCGGCGACTTTCACGCCCTCCAGCTGGGCCCGCTTGCCGGTGCCCTCCTCGACGACCTTGTTGAGCATGAAGTTCATGTCGGCGACCACCTGGGGCGAGAGCACCCGCTCCGGCGCCTCGTCGGCGTGGCGGTAGAGCAGCTCGCCCGAGGAGTTCTTCACCTCCATGGCGGCGTAGGGCTTCGCCCGGAAACCGCCATTGGCGAACACCGCGTAGCCGGCGGCCTGGTCGATCACCGTCACCTCGTCCGAGCCGATC
This sequence comes from Methylobacterium sp. NEAU K, assembly GCF_030700285.1. Classification (GTDB taxonomy): domain Bacteria; phylum Pseudomonadota; class Alphaproteobacteria; order Rhizobiales; family Beijerinckiaceae; genus Methylobacterium. Next base: position 80,204 of record NZ_JAUYZJ010000011.1, read on the forward strand.
GGCATCGAGACCGTGTCGATCAGGTTCGAGGTGATGCCCATCCGGTGGGCGATCTCGATGATCTTCGCGCGGCCCGCCTTGGCGGCCCGGGCCTCGTGGGTGATGCCCATGGCCTTGCCGAGCGCGATCGAGATCTTGATCGGGATGGTGTTGATCGACTTCGCCACGGCGAGCCACATCGGCACCCGGCCGGCATAGGAGCGGCCGTAATTCTGCGGGCACCAGTTGCCGATGCAGACCGGGCTGTCGACCACAGCGGTTTCGGGCTTGAACAGGCCTGAGGCCAGCGCGGCCGAGTAGACATAGGGCTTGAACGAGGAGCCGGGCTGGCGCAGCGCATCGGTGGCGCGGTTGAACTGGCTCTCGCCGTAATCGGCGCCGCCGACCATGGCCCGCAACGCCCCGTCAGGGTCGAGGATGACCATGGCGGCCTCGTCCACGTCGTAGGCGTCCCCCGACTTGCGCAGGGTGTCGGCCACGACCTCGTCGGCCCGCTTCTGGATCGCGAGGTCCAGGGGCGTCTTGACCACCAGCACCCGGTCGTTGCGGAGCTTGCCCGCATCGGCCATGGCCTTGATCTCGCCGAAGGCCCAGTCGAGGTAGTAGTCGGCGGTGATGTCGCGGGTGCGGGTCACCGGCGTCGCCGGGTTGCGCAGGGCGGTCTGGATCTGGCCCTCCGTGACGAACCCCGCCTCGACCATGTTGTGCAGCACGTCCGCCGCGCGGGCGCGCGCGGCCGGCAGGTTGACGTGGGGCGCGTATTTCGTCGGCGCCTTGAACAGGCCAGCGAGCATGGCGGCTTCCGCGAGGCTGATGTCCTTGAGCGGCTTGCCGAAGTAATAATCCGCCGCCGCCACGGCACCGAAGGTGCCGCCGCCCATGTAGGCGCGGTCGAGGTAGAGCTTCAGGATCTCGTTCTTCGTCAGATGGCTTTCCAGCCACAGGGCGAGGAACGCCTCGTTGACCTTGCGCTCCAGGGACCGCTCGTTCGTCAGGAACAGGTTCTTGGCGAGCTGCTGGGTGATCGAGGAGCCGCCCTGCGTGCCGCCGCCGCCGCGCGAGTTGTTGACGAGCGCCCGCAGGGTGCCGATCGGATCGATGCCCCAGTGCTCGTAGAAGCGCCGGTCCTCGGTGGAGACCAGCGCCTTGATCATGATGTCGGGAAACTCGTCGAGCTTGAGCGAGTCGTCGTGCTTGATGCCGCGCCGGCCGACCTCGGTGCCGTACCGGTCGAGGAACGTGACCGCGAGGTCCTGCTGCTTGAGCCAGTTGTCGCTGGTCAGCTGGAAGGCGGGCTGCGCGAGGGCGAGCATCACCACCGCGCCGCCGGCCCCAAGGGTCACGGCCTCGCTGGTCAGGTCGAGGGCGACCCGCTTCCAGCCGAGGACCGCGAACCGGCTCATGACGCGCTGGAAGCGCTCGTAGGCCGCCCCCGTCGAGCGGCCGCTGTCGTAGAGCCCGGCATTGACCCAGGCGTCGAACGCCAGCGCGGCGCGCTCGATACGGATCTTGATCTCGATGAGCGTCGGCAGGCGCACGATGTCGGACCCGGCTTGTCGAGCGCCTTCGCGGCGGATGGTCGAGCGCCCGCGCCGCGGGCATGGAACCCGCGGCCGAGCCACCGCGCGGCATACCCGTCCTTAGCAGGATCCGGGACCGGCGGCGAGGCTCTGCGCAATCTCGCGGAACATCGCGCAACGAGCAGCGGCGTAACGCGCGACCGCCCGCAACGGTCGCACCCGGGGCGCCCGCTTGGGCACGATCCCTGGCGCGGCGATGGAGGTGCCGCGAAGGCCGTCGCGACCCGCTTGCCCCGGGGCGCCGGCTCGGGCAGAGACACGGCCTTCCCGATCGAGAGACGTGACAGATGCCCAAGCCCGAGGCGCCGCGCCGCGGGGTCGCCGAGCCGTTCTGGCGGACCAAGACGCTCGAAGCCATGACCACGTCCGAGTGGGAGAGCCTCTGCGACGGGTGTGGCCGCTGCTGCCTGATCAAGCTGGAGGACGACGAGACCGGCGAGGTTCACCACACCGATATCGGGTGCACGCTGCTCGACGGCCTCACCTGCCGCTGCCGCGACTACGCCCGCCGCCAGAAGCGGGTGCCCGACTGTGTCCGCCTGACACCCGAGGCGGTGCGCACGATTCCGTGGCTGCCGCCGACCTGCGCCTATCGCCTCGTGCGGGACGGCGAGCCCCTCTATCCATGGCATCCCCTGGTCTCGGGGCGGGCCGCAAGCGTGCACGAGGCCGGCATCTCGATCCGGGGCCGGCTCGCCGGCAACGAAGAGGAATTTTCCGACGACGAGCTGCCGGACCGGATCGTGGACTGGCCGGGCCTGGACCCGGACGAAGCCTGACGCCCGCCCCCCCCGGGACGGGAACCGGCAGGGCGTCCGGCGCGGCGCTCAGCCGGTCGCGGCCTGACGGTCGAGCAGCCGGCCGCCGGCGAGGCCGTTGAGCCCGATAACCCCAACAACGGCCACGGCATGGATCAGCAGGTCGGTCGCGGTGGCGTCGTGCGGGTGGAACGGCATCAGCAGCGCGGCGGCGGCGGCCGCCGCCGCGAGCCCGCCCAGGGCGGCCGTGAGGTTCGGACGCAGGGGGCATGCTCGGCGCAGCATCATGACGATCAGCACCGAGAGCGGCACCGAGACGCAGACCAGGAAGCTGAAGCAGCCCGTGACCTCGTGGGCGTTGGGGATGTCGGTGCCCGGGGCGACCCATCCGCGCAGGCAGCCTAGCCCGCTCGCGCAGACCCAGAGGGCGAGCGGCGGCAGCGGCAGCAACGCCCAGGCCGTGGGGCGGCCCGGCACGCTGGTCGCGAAGGCCGCGAAAGCCGCGAAGGCCGCCGTCAGCACCGCGCCGGCCGCGGCGAGGGCGAGATCGGGGACGCGCATGCGCAGCATGAACCCGGTGGCGTCGATCCGGGTCGCGAGGACCAGCCCGAAAAGCAAAGCCGCGCCGAGCCACAGGGCGGCGCGCGCGGCCGGCCCCGGCAGCGGCCGGACCGGCTCCAGGCCGCCCGCGAGATCCTCGACGAGTCGCTCGTGACGGCGCGGGTCGCGGCTGGCGAGGTCGACCATCAGCCCCGCTCCTGCGTCAGGCTGGCGCGCAGGGCCTTCAGGGCCCGGTGCAGGTTGACCTTCAGCGCCCCCTTGCTCCGCCCGGTGAGCGCCGCAGTCTCGTCGAGGGACAATTCGCGCAGGCCGAGATGCTCTACCGCCTGGCGTTGCCCCTCCGGCAGGGACGCCACCGCGCGGGCGAGGGCGGCGGCGCGGTCGCCCGCCTCCAGCCGTTGCCCGGGCTCGGGACCGGGATCGGCCTCGGCCTCGTAGGCCAGCGGATCGTGAACCTCCCGCGGCCGGCGGCCGGCCCGGCGCAGGCGGTCGATCGCCCGGCGCTGGGTGATGGCGCGCAGCCAGGGCAGGAACGGGCGCGCGGGATCGTAGCTCGCCCGAGCCCGATGGATGGTCATCAGCGTATCCTGCACGACGTCGTCCACCGCTTCGCCACGCACGCCCTGCGCCCGCGCGATCGCCGACACGACGGGCAGGCAGGCCTTCAGCAAGGCGCGGTACGCGGCTGCGTCACCGCCCTGTGCCGCCGCCATTAGAGCCGCGAGTTCCCCTTCGAGCACCGTCCGGGCTCCGCCGCCGATCCGCTCACCGGCACAGGCTGAGTCTAGCCTGGCGTCGGACCCCGGCGCCAGCGCCCATCCGTGCGCCGCGATGCCGCCCGGCATTCCACCCGAGAGGGCGAGGATCATCGCAGGCTCTCCCGGGCGGTCTCGGCGAGCGGGCCGCCGAGGCGCGCCGCGCCCAGAATGCGGCCGTCGGCGGCCTGGAGGAGCAGAGCCGCAGTCTCGCCCTCCGGGGTCGCCGCCTGGAATGTCGCGGCGGCGCCCGACCAGGGTCCGAGGTCGCGCACCGAACGGACGACGTTCGCCTGCTCGATGGTGCGCCCGGCATTCTCGCCGCGCAGGACCCGGGTCGCGTGGCTCGGGTCGAAGCCGATCAGCAGGACCCGTCCGGCGCCGCTCCCGTCCCCGACCCGCGCGGCGATGCCCGTGCCCGTCCGAGCCAGCGTCACGGGGATCGCCGCCCCGGCGCCCCGCGCCCGCGCGATCGCCGCCCGCAGGCCGGCCTCGTCGGAGCCGACCAGGGCCGCCTGCCCATCGACCACGGCCTGCGGGGTGTAGCTGGCGCCGCCGAACCGGGCGGCGTAATCGCCCTGGCGGGCGGTGGCGGCCCGCAGGGCGTAGGGATCGCGCCAGTCCAGATGGTTCCAGTAGGTGACGTGGAAGGCCAGCGGCAGCACGCCGGCCCCTTCGCCGGCGAGCCGGCCGATCAGCGCCTCAGCGGGCGGGCAGGACGAGCAGCTCTGGGAGGTGAACAGCTCGACGACGACGGGGCGCTCCGCCGCGACGGCCGGACGGCCGGCGGCGAGCAGCAGGGCAACGGTGATCAGGGCGACAGGTCGCATGGCCGGGCCTCCGGCGCGCCGGCGGATCGGACCCGGCGCGTGATCGACCTGTTCGGCCGCGCGCAGGCGGCGGTTACACCGGGGAAGCCCCGTCGAGCTCGAACCGGTCCACGTCCTGCAGCAGCGCCACGAAGGCGTTCGCGCCGTGAGCCAGCGCCGCCTGCCCCGCCTCCGCGGTTCCGAGCCGCGCATCGCCCATGGCGCCTGAGGGGTGGAGGTCGCCCGCCTTCCAGGCGAAGGACGCGGGGCGGCCGGCACGCAGGTGCGTGAAGTCGCGCACCATCGCCAAAGTCCGCGGCGGGAAGTCGGCGATCCGGTCGGTCCGCACCAGATCCGGACGGAGGGCCAGCATAAGCGCGGTCTCGATGCCGCCGGCATGGATGCCGTGGGCGATCTCGCCGGCTGGGAACAGGCCGTCCGGGTAGCCGAGGCGAGCCCAGGAGGTCGTGACCGCGACCATGCCGAATCGCGCCCGCAGCTCGCCCGCCACCAGATCGATGACGGCGCTGTTGCCGCCGTGGCTCGTGACGATCACCAGCTTGCGGCAACCGGCGCGATGGATCGCGGCACCGAGTCCGGTCCAGGCGGCCAGCGCCGTCCCGGTGTCGAGGGTGAGCGTACCCGGAAAGCCATCGTGCTCGTCGGACTTGCCGATCGACTGGACCGGCAGCACCAGCACGTCGAGATCGTCGGGTACCCGCTCGCGCATGCGGGCCAGGTAGCCCTCCGCGATGATCACGTCGGTGGCGAGCGGCAGGTGCGGCCCGTGCTGCTCGATGGCGGCCACCGGCAGGACCGCTACGGCCCGCCGCATATCCCGCCCTGAGAAATCGTCCGTGGTCAGTTCGGACCAGAGCCGCGCCGCCATTCCTGCCCGGGACCTTCTTCCGACGCCGTCAACGCGCGGCGGCTGCTCGCCGAGACGATGTAACCGGCCCGGCCACGCGGAGTCGACGGCCGCAATGTCGCCGGGCGATCCGGGAGGCGTCAGGCGAACAGCGCGTCAATGTCGTCTTGCGAGGGAGTCGCGTCGACGGCCTGGGGGCCGTTGAGGAGCAGATCGTCCGCGCGGGCGCGGCGGGCGCGCTCGGCCGGATCGATCGAGGCCGCGTCGCGGGCCTTCACGGCACCGACGAAGCGGGCGAGCCGCTGCTCGAACAGCCTCAGCGCCTCGACCACCTTGGCGATGCGCTGGCCGGTGATGTCCTGGAAGGCACAGGCCTCGAAGATCGTGTTGATCCGCTCCTCGACCGCCTCGCGGTAGCCCGGCCCGTCCGGAAGTCCGAGCATCGCCTCAGCGGCTTCCATGATCGTGTTGGTCGCGCCCGCCGTGGCGGCCACGACGCTGCCGAGTTCCTCGTGCGCCATGGGAATGCGGTCGCGACTCATCTCGTTCGCCCGCAATGCGCCGATCTCCTCGCGCATGTGGGCGATGTAGTCGGCGATCTCGATCAATTCGGCGATCACGGCATGCGGTTCCCTGAACCGCACTTCCGATTGCCGCGCAGCGGCTAACGACATGCTCTCCTCCTGAGATCGGCGACCGTCGACGCCGGCCGCATCGCTCTTGGGCGCCTTCCGGCGTATCGGCGGTTTCGTCTGAGGGGGCGAGGACTGTGCCACGGGACGATCAGTTCCCGCAGACCGCCTCGATCTTCGACTTGAGCGTCGCCGCATTGAACGGCTTCACGATATAATTGTTCACCCCCGCCTTCTTGGCGGCGATAACGTTCTCGGTCTTCGATTCGGCGGTGACCATGATGAACGGCGTGGTCCGCAAGGTCTCGTCTGCCCGCACATGGCGAAGCAGCTCATAGCCGGTCATCGGCTCCATATTCCAGTCCGATATCACCAAACCGTACTTGCGATTCTTGAGACGGGCAAGTGCAGCCGTACCATCCGAAGCATCATCGACCTCTTCGAAGCCCAGCTGCTTCAGAAGATTACGGATAATGCGGACCATCGTCTGGTAATCATCGACAACGAGGATCGGCATGCTCAGATCGAGAGCCATGGATCAACTGCTCCGTAATTGCCCGGCGGGAAGCCGCGGCGGCTCCCGGAACGATGAACGCTTCACTAACGCTGCAAAATAGCGGCGCCGCATAACATTTAAAATAGGGGTCGCGCATTGCGAACCCGTTAATCGGCGCAGGCGTCGCACCGCATCGATCCGTGCGGTGTTGCAGCGCGGTCGCAGTTCGCTTGACCCCCCGGGCGCCTTTCGGCAGGGTCCGGCCGCGTCGGGCCCCTCGCGGACTCCTCAGGCGATTCCATCCGACCCCTCCGAGCTTCCGACTCCGAACCGATGGTCCCAGGCGACGACACGGCCGCGCGGCCCTTCACGATCTGCCGCGCGGATACGCCGGTCCCGCCGGCCCTGACAGGGGCCGTCGCGGCGATCGGCAATTTCGACGGAGTCCATCGCGGCCACCGCGTGCTCGTCGAGAACGTGCGCGCGGCGGCGCGCGAGGCCGGCCGGCCGGCGGCGGTGCTGACCTTCGAGCCGCATCCGCGCGCCTATTTCGCGCCCGATGCGCCGATGTTCCGCCTCACCTCGCTCGCCGCGAAGGAGATCGTGTTCGCGCGCCTCGGCCTCGACGGGCTGATCGTACGCGCCTTCGACGGCGCGCTGGCCGCCACGGGGGCGGCCGCCTTCGTGCGCGATTTCCTCAAGGGGTCGCTCAGCCTGTCCGGCGTGGTGGTCGGCCACGATTTCCACTTCGGCCGCGGCCGCGAGGGCACGCCCGCGATTCTGGCCGACCTCTGCCGCGGGGCGGGGTTGAGCTGCCGGATCGTGGCACCGGTCGCCCTCGGGGGCGAGACGGAGCCGGTCTCGTCGAGCGCGATCCGCGCGGCGCTCGCGTCCGGCGACGTCGCCCGCGCCAACGCCCTGCTCGGTTATCGCTGGTTCGTCCTCGGCCCGGTCCGCCACGGCGACAAGCGCGGGCGCCAGCTCGGCTTTCCCACCGCCAATGTGATGCTGCCCGATTGCGGGCTGGCGCATGGGATCTACGCGGTGCGGGTGCGCCTCGGGCCCGGCCGGTTCTGCGACGGCGTGGCGAGCTACGGCCGCCGTCCGACCTTCGACGACGGTGCACCGCTCCTGGAGGTCTACCTGTTCGACTTCTCCGGAGACCTCTACGGGCGCGAGATCGCCGTGGAGTTCGTCGGCTACATCCGGGGCGAGGCGCGGTTCGCCAGCGCCGACGCGCTGGTGGCGCGCATGCACGTGGATGCCGATGCGGCGCGGCTCATGCTGGCCTCCGACGACACGCCCTCGATGCTCGCCTGATTCTCCGAGGCAGCGCGGCTGACGCGGATCGTGTACAAGGGCGGATCGATCGGGAGGCGGATGTGCTGGGTCGTTACGAGCGCGGGAACAACGGCGAGGCCGTCGTCGAGTACGGCGACGGCACCATGCGGGTGGTCAAGCCCGGCAGCTTCGTGCGCTGCGCGGTGACCGGCGAGCCGATCCCGCTGGACGGGCTGCGCTATTGGAGCGCCGCCCGGCAGGAGGCCTATGCCTCGCCCGAGGCGATCCTGAAGCGTCTCAAGGAAGCCGGGCGCCCGTAGCGCTCACGGCGCGCCGCCGAGCGCGTGCCGGACCTGCCGTCGGAGAGCGTCCGGATCGTCCGGCACGAGGCGCACGCGCAGGACCCGCACCCGCGCCGCGAAGTCGGCTGGCAGGCGCACAGCATCCTTCTCGGTGGTCACGAGGTCGGCCCCGAGCCTTTCCGCATCCGCGGCCAGAGCGGCCAGTTCGGCGGCGCGATAGGGGTGGTGATCCGGGAAGGAGCGCATCCCGACGAGAGCGGCTCCCGTGCCGCGCAGGGTCGCAAAGAACTTCTCCGGCCGCCCGATTCCCGCGAAGGCGAGACAGCGCCGGCCGACCAGTTCGGAGCTGTCCGCGTCCAGGCGCGCGCGATGGACCGCAAGGCCGCGCCGTTCGGCCATTCGGGCGACTGCCTCGCCCGGTGCCCCGTCGCCCACCAGGATCAGCCCGGCGACGTGCGGCCATTGCCTCTCGAGGGGCGCCCGCAGGGGGCCGGCCGGGAACGGCAAACCGTTGCCGATGCCGGCGCCGCCGTCGACCACGGCCCAGGCGAGATCCTTGGCAAGCGACGGGTTCTGCAGTCCGTCATCCATCACGATCGCGTCTGCGCCGAGCGACCGGCACAGGGCGGCCCCCGCCGGGCGGTCCCGGGACACGATGGTCGGCGCGCGGCGGGCCAGCAGCAGCGGCTCGTCGCCGACCTCCGCGGCTCCGTGCCGGTCCGGATCGACCCGGACAGGACCGGCCAGGCGCCCGCCATAGCCGCGGGACAGGAAGGCGGGCGCCCGGCCGAGTTCGGCCACCAGGGCGGCCACCGCCAACGCGGCGGGCGTCTTGCCGGCACCGCCGAGCGTGAAGTTCCCCAGGCACAGGATGGGACAGGCCGCCCGCGCGCCCGTCCGATCCATGCGCCGGGCGGTGAGCGCGCCATAAGCCGCGCCGAGCGGTGCGAGGCAGCGGGCGGCCGGGTGATCCGCGCCCGCCGCCCAGAAGCGCGGCGGCCGCATCAGGCCCGGGCGAGGGGGCGCATGAGGCCCTCCCGTTCGAGACGCTGAAGCTTCATCTGCGCCACGAACGGGTCGAGGACCGCCAGCGTGCGGGCCACCGCGCCCTCGAAGGGCTGCAGCGCCCGCTGCCCGGCCTGCGCCATGCTGTCGAGCCGGGCCGCATCGCCCAGGAGTTCCCCGGCGACGGCCGCGAGCTCGACGCCGTCCCGCACTGGCAGGGCGGCTCCGGCCCGGTCGAGCGCGCGGTAGACCACCGCGAAATTCTCGGTGTGCGGCCCGTGCAGCACCGCCGTGTCGAGGCGCACCGGCTCGATCGGGTTCTGGCCGCCCCGCGGGACGAGGGAGCCTCCGAGGAACACCAGCGGGCTGAGCCTGTAGAACAGGCCCATCTCGCCGATCGTGTCGGCCACATAGATCTCCACGGAGGGATGGGGACGGCCGCCGCTGGAGCGCCGCGCGCTGCGCAGGCCGAGGGCGGTCGCGCACTCGGCCGCCTCAGTGCCGCGGGCGGGATGCCGCGGGGCGAGGATGGTCAAGAGCTGCGGAAACTTCGCCTTCAGCACCGCGTGGGCGTAGGCGATCATGGCCTCCTCGCCGGGGTGGGTGCTGGCCGCGACCCAGACCGGCCGGCCGGCCACCATGGCGCCCAGATAGGCGAGCTGCTGCGGGTCGGCCGGGGGTACCTGGGCATCGAATTTCAGGTTGCCGCTGATGCTGACCCGCGGGGCGCCGAGCTTGGCGAAGCGCTCGGCATCCTCCTGGGTCTGCGCGAGGCAGACCGCGATCCGGGCCAGGAGCGCCTTGGCGGTACGCGGACAGCGCTCCCAGCCCCTGAACGACCGCTCCGACATGCGCCCATTGACCAGGATCAGCGGGATCTCGCGGGCGTCCAGCGCCAGGATGGTGTTCGGCCAGATTTCCGATTCGGCAACGATGGCGAGGTTCGGCTGCCAGTGGTCGAGGAACCGCGCTACCCAGCGTGGCGCATCGAGGGGGATGTACTGGTGCACCGCGCCGGGGGGCAGGCGGGCCCCGATCAGCTCGGCGGCCGCGCGCGTCCCGGTGGTTACGAGCACCGAGAAGCCGCGACCGATCATGCCCTCCACGAGCCCGACCAGCGACAGGACCTCACCGACGCTCGCGCCGTGCATCCAGGCCAGGGGCCCCACCGGGCGTGCCCGGCCCGGCAGGCCGCGGCGCTCCGGCAGCCGCAGCGGGTCCTCCTTGCCGTGATGCGCGCGCCAGGCGAGCAGACCGGTGAGCGCCGGCTCGCCGACACGCAGGCCGGCGCGGTAGGCTTGCAGCGGCAGGGTCACGGACGGCATCTTCACGCCACGTCTCCCATTCGGGCGGTCGCCGCCGCCGGGGACGCATCGCGATAGAGCGCCGCACGGTCGGGGCGCCCGACCAGCGCGTAGGCGCGGGCATGCACCCGGTTCATCTCGGCCTCGACGTAGTGCCGGAGCGCCTCGAACGCCTCGCCCTCGCAGTCGCGCGCCACGTAGATCGGCTCGCCCAGCACGATCGCCCCACGGCCGAAGGGCAGGCCGAGGCAGGCGCGGTCCCAGGACTTGAAGCGCAGGTGCCGGCTGGTCACAACGGCGGCCGGGATGATCGGGCGGCCGGACAAGCGCGCCAGCGTCAGGATTCCGGCGTCGCAGCGGCGCGAGACCTTCGGCACGTCCGCGCTGAAGGCGACTGATTCGCCGGCCTTGAGCGCGCGCAGCATCGCCCTCAGCCCCTCCGCGCCCCCCTTGGCGCGGGTATCGATCGCCCGGCCCCGGCCGCGGGCGCCGGATGCCCGCATCACCCGCACGCCGAGACGCTCCAGCGCGATGGTGTTGATGTCACCGTCCGGGTTCTTCGAGATGATCGTGGCGACCGGATCGCTCGGTCGGCGCATGAACGGCATCATGATGTGCTGCCCGTGCCACATGCCGGCGATCAGCGGCAGCTGGGCATCGATCCACCGGTCCGCGGCGCCGGGACCTGCCGCTCCGGCATGCATTTCGAAGCGGTTCGTGACCCGCACGAGCCGGAGATAGGCGGCCGCGACGCGGCCGAGGACGCGCTGGACGGCGCGATGTCGGAGGATACGCTTGCCGAGACTCATGACACGCCTGTGGCAGCCGGAGCGAACACCGCTCGCACAGACCGGGGCCGGATTCGTCCGTGCACGGTCTAGTCCCCGCCCCTGAGCCAAGGCAACCGGATCCGTCGACCGTTCGATGAAAGCGACCGCCTCGTGACCGGCAGCGAAAACGCGGCGGGCAGGCTTGTTTAGATGCATTCCAAACTGTAGATTGGAATGCATCTAAACAAGGAGCCTATTGCCGTGGCAGCCGTCCTCGAAAACATGATCGATACCGGGCTTGAAGCCCGTCGCGCCTTCGTCCTGCGCTACGTGCAGCCGGGGCTCGCCGGCCTGATCGACGGCTCGGTGTCGACCCTGGCTCCCATCTTCGCGGCTGCCTTCGCCACGGGCCATAACGGGGCAACCTTCCTGGTCGGGCTCGCGGCCTCGGTCGGCGCCGGGATCAGCATGGGGTTCACGGAAGCGTTGTCCGACGACGGCAGCGTCACCGGGCGGGGCGACCCGTGGCTGCGCGGCCTCGTCTGCGGGGTCATGACGACGCTGGGCGGCCTAGGGCACACGCTGCCTTACGCGATCCCGGACCGGCTTCCGGCGGGCTGGCCGAATCCGTTCGTCCTCGCCACCAGCCTCGCCGTACTGGTGGTGGTCGTCGAACTCGTCGTCATCGCGGCGATCCGCACACGCTTCATGGCGACCCCGTTCTGGCGTGCGGCCCTGCAGGTGATGGTCGGCGGTGCGTTGGTCCTCGCCACGGGCATGCTGATCGGTAGCGCTTGACGTGGGGGCGCGCGACCGCGATGCGGGACGCGTCCCGTGCCCGTCTCGAGCGTTGACCCCCGGCGTTGACCTTCCGCCTCGCCCATCTCAGTGATCCGCATGTCGGCCCGCTGGGCCGGGTGCGCCTGCACCAGCTCATCGGCAAGCGCGCCACCGGCTACGCCAACTGGCGGCGCGGCCGGTCGCGCAGCCATGACATGGCCGTGCTCGAGACCCTGGTGGCAGACCTGAAAGGGCAGGGTGCCGCCCACGTCGCCTGCACGGGCGACCTGTGCAACATCGGCCTGCCGAGCGAGTGGGAGACGGCGCGCACCTTCCTGGAGGCGCTGGGCGCGCCCGAGACGGTGAGCTTCGTGCCGGGCAACCACGACGCCTACGTGCGCGGCTCCCTGGAGGGGTTGCTCGCCGCCTGCGGCGGCTACACGGGCGACGATTCGGGCTCGCGCGGGCGCTTTCCCTACCTGCGGCGGCGCGGACCGTTGGCGCTGGTCGGCCTCTCGAGCGCGATCCCCACGAAGCCGTTCGTCGCGACGGGGCGCCTCGGCGCGCCACAACTCGCGGCCGCCGAGGCGCTGCTGCGGGCGCTCGCCACCGAGCCGGGCAAGCCGTTCCGGGTGGTCATGATCCATCATCCGCCGCAGCCCGGAGGAGCCTCGCCGGGGCGCGAACTCAAGGATGCCGCCGCCTTCACCGCGATGATCGCGCGGGCCGGCGCCGACCTGATCCTGCACGGGCACAACCACATCGCCAGCAGCACCCTCATACCGGGGCCGGACGGGCGCGCCGTCCCGGTGATCGGCGCACCCTCGGCCTCGGCGCGCCCGGACGGGCACGGGGGGATGGCGGCGCGCCGGGCGTCCTACCTGCTGTACGACATCGACCGATCGGGAGACGGCTACGCGGTCACCGCCCGAAGGCGCGGCCTCGATGCCGCCGGAGCCGTCTGCGATCTCGGGCCGGTCGCCCTAGCCTGAAGGCGGCCGGCGGCCTGCCGTCGGGCCCGAGGCCGGGGCGGCCCGCTCGGGGCGCCGGCCTCGGGGGGCTCAGTTGCTCGCGGAGACGAGATCGGCGCGCTGCTGCCGACTGATGCTCGCTTCGTAGCGCTCGGCCTGCAGGCGGGTCAGACCGCTGATCAACGCGAGAGTCCCGCGATAGACTGTGTAGGTGCCGTCGTGAGTCGGCTTGACGCGAATCACCTCTGCCATGGGAGCCTACCTTGTGCTGGAGGTTGCCTGTCTTCGTCGGAGGAGAGCGATCCCTTTTTTGCTGAATTGTCCGATCGAACGCGCGAACGACAGCGAGGTTAGCAATTGGGTAGGGTCTGACAAGGGTCAGTTACGGCTAAATGCTTAGTTAATTCTGTTGCAGTGCGGCAAAGCCTTGCCGGCGCTGGTGATCCGGGGCTGCGCAAAAAAGCGGCCGCGCGCTTGCATAAAGGATATGATCACTAGGGGCCTCGGGGCATACCCGCGCGCCGCGAATCCGGAACGGATCTCGCCCCGGCGGGGCGCGAAAAAGGGATACCCCATGCAGCTCTGGCGTCTGACGGCGACCGACCTCGCGGCGTTGATCCGCACCGGAAAGGTTTCGGCCCGCGAGGCCGCGCAGGACGCGCTCGGGCGGCTCGACGCGGTCAACGGCCGGATCAACGCCGTCGTCGAGCACCGACCGCAGGATGTGCTGGCGCAGGCCGACGCGGTCGACGCCGCGCGTGCCCGGGGCGAAGCGCTCGGTCCGCTGGCGGGGGTGCCGGTGACGACCAAGGTGAATGTCGACCAGCGTGGCTTCGCGACCACGAACGGGCTGCGCCTCCAGCGTGATCTCGTGGCCGCCGACGACAACCCCGTGGTGGCGAACCTGCGCCGGGCCGGCGCGGTGCTGCTCGGGCGGACCAACACGCCGGCCTTCTCCCTGCGCTGGTTCACCACCAACCAGCTGCACGGCGAGACCAGGAACCCGCGCGATCCCGCGCTGACGCCGGGGGGCTCGTCCGGCGGGGCGGGCGCCGCGGTCGCGGCTGGGATCGGGGCGATCGCCCAGGGAACCGACATCGCCGGCTCGGTGCGCTACCCGGCCTATGCCTGCGGCGTGCACGGCCTGCGCCCGAGCCTGGGGCGCATCCCGGCCTGGAACGCCTCGTCGCCCGAGCGCGGGATCGGGCCGCAGCTCATGGCGGTGTCGGGGCCGCTGGCGCGCAGCATCGCGGACGTGCGTCTCGGTCTGCACGCGATGGCTGCGCCCGATCCGCGCGATCCGTGGTGGGTACCGGCCCCGCTCGAGGGTCCGGCTCTGCCGCGCCGGGCGGCGCTCTGCGTGCGGCCGGGCGGCCTCGCGGTGGTGCCGGAGGTCGAGGCTGCCCTGCGGGATGCGGCGCGGCGCCTGACCGAGGCCGGGTGGACGGTCGAGGAGATCGCCGACACGCCCCCGATCCGCGAAGCGAGCGCCTTGCAGATCCAGCTCTGGCTCGGCGACGGCTACGGGGTCGCCCGGGCGGCCGCCGAGCGCGAGGGCGACCCGGCGGCCATCGACCTCCTAGAGCATTTCCGGGCGCACGCGGAGACGATGCCGCCCGACGCCCTCGCCAAGGCGCTCACCCGGCGGGCGACGCTGGCGCGGGACTGGGCGCTGTTCCTCGCCGCGCATCAGGTGCTGCTGGTGCCGGTCTCGGCCGAGCTGCCCTTCCCGGACGGGCTCGACCGGACCGGCGAGGCCGGGATCGCACGCGCCTTCGAGGCGAACCTGCTGCAGGTCGGCCTCGCGCCGATCGGCGTCCCGGCGCTCACCGTCACCACCGGCCTCGTCGGACGCACGCCTGTGGGCGTTCAGCTCGTCGCATCCCGGTACCGGGAAGACCTGTGCCTCGCGGCGGGCGCGGCGATCGAGGCGGCCGGGGCACCCGAGATGCCCGTCGATCCGGCCTGAGCGGCGACGCAGGGCCGCCCGGCATGAACCCGGGCCCGTACCGCCCTTACGATGATCGGGCTGCGCCGAGATTCGCCAGCAGGGCCGCGAACAGCCGCGCCCGCTTTGGCAGCGTGCCGATCAGCACGTGCTCGTCGAGGGTGTGGTAGCCCTCGCCGAGCGGCCCGAGGCCGTCGAGGGTCGGGATGCCGTTGGCGCCCGTGAAGTTGCCGTCCGAGCCGCCCCCGGCACTGCGATGGGGCAGGCGCTGGCCCAGCGCTTCGCTCACGGTCCGCGCCCGTTCGTAGAGGGCCATGCAGCCCGCATCCGGCTCCCAGACCGGCCGGGTAACGCCGCGGGTCACGGTGAAGCGGACGCCGCCCTCCTCGCCCGACAGCGCCAGCATCCGCTCGACGCCGCGGTCGAGGTCGTCCTGGCGCTTGGCCATGCTCAGCGCCTGCCCGCGGCACAGGGTCGGGACGCAGTTGACCCACTGCCCGCCCGACACGATGCCGGTGGAGTAGGTGCAGTCCGCGTCCGACATCGCGTCGATGGCCAGGATCATCCGCGCCATGGCGCGGATCGCCGAGCGGCCCTCGTGAGGCGACGAGCCGGCATGGCTCGGGCGGCCCAAAGCCTCCAGGTCGAAGCGCGCGATGGCGTAGCGGCCGGTGACGACCCCGTTCTCCGGCAGGCCGGGCTCGGGCACCAGCACGAAGGCGTGGCGGGCGGCCTCCGCCTCAATCAGGTCGCGGGTCGAGGGGCTGCCAACCTCCTCGTCGCCGGTGAACAGCACGGTCACCGGCAGCGGCGTCTCGACGCCGGCCGCCGCCAGGGCGCGGATCGCGGCCAGCGCGATCACGTTGCCGCCCTTCATGTCGAGGATGCCCGGACCGTAGGCGCGGTCGCCCGCGATCCGCCAGGGCAGGCTCGCCAGCGTGCCCACCGGATGCACCGTGTCGAGATGCCCGAGCACCAGGATTCCCGGCAGGTCGCGGCGCCGGTGAGGGAAGCGGGCCCGCACGCAGCCGCTCAGGCCCATCCGGCCCGGGATGGTCTCGACGGCGGCCCCCGCGATGGCGAGGTCGCGGGCGGCCACCGCCATCATCCTGTTGACCGCGGCGGCATCATGAGTCGGGCTCTCGCATTCGACCCAGGGCCGCAGCGTCGCGAGGATCGCGTCGGCGTCGAGGTGCAGGTCGGGGATCATCGGTTCCGGCTTCATCGGACTGTCTCCGCGGCGCCAGCGGCGAACGGGTCGGCGACCCGGGGCCAATAGAGGCCCGAACGCTTGGTGTAGGGGATCGTGCCGTAATCCGGCGGGACGGCGCCGGGTGCCGCGACGTAGCGGACCGCACTCGCGATGGGCGCGAAGGCTGCATAGAAGTGCTGCATCGACTTCACCACGACGATCCGCTTGTCGTCGAGGGTCAGCCCGAGCCCCGTGAAGGCGTCGGGCGCGAAGGCCTGCTGGCGGATGTGCGTCAGAACAACGTGGATCCCGTCCGCCTCGATCCAGGCGGAAGGACCGAGATGGGCCCGGCCTCCGCTGAGCCCGCCCTGGCTGTGGTCGTCCGAGAGGCCGCGGACGGTGACACGCAGGTCCACGGGATCGCCCGAGGTCACGCCGCACTTGCCGCCGACCCGTAGGGTGAAGGCCGCCCCGAGCCCGGCCTCGTGGCAGATGCCGACCGCCCCGGGATCCCAGATCAGGCCGAGCGCCACGTCCCGGACGCCACGCCGGGCCAAGCGGGCCAGGATCGCGGTGTTGTCCGAGGGGGCGCCGGCGCCGGCATTGTCGGCGAAGTCGGCCAGAACCATCGGGCGCGGGTCGGTGGAGGCGAGGGCCGCGTCGATGGCCACGTCGATCGTGTCGCAGCGGCTGGATGCGGCCTCGCGCATTGCCCAGACCTCGCCGGCGAGTTCGTCGGCGAGCGCCTGCGCCCGGTCGATATCGCCATCGGCCACCACCAGGATCTTGGCGCCCACATCCGGCACGTCCCCCCACGGGAACCCGTGGCCGAAGGAGACCGACAGGATGCCGTCCCGGCCCTCCAGGGCCTCCATCCGGCGCACGAAGCCGGAGACCGGCTCCCGGCTGGTGCGCCACATGTCGACCATCCGGCAATCGGCGTAGGCCATGACCGGCCGGATCGCCCCGGAGGCGGCGCCGGTCACGAGCGGATAGAGATCGCGGGCGCGGTCGACGATGTCGGTGTGGGGGTATTCCTTGTAGATCACCATCACGTCGGCGCTCCGCCGCATCGTCTCGGTGAGATGGCAGTGCAGGTCGAGCTCGACACCGATCGTGGCCTCGGGGCCCACGATGGCGCGGACCCGCTCGAGGGTGTCGCCCTCGCAATCGTCGTAGCCCTCGGCCACCATGGCGCCGTGCATGAACAGCAGCACCGCGTCGACCGGCATCGCGGCCCGAAGGTCCTCCAGAAGCGCGTCACGCAACTCCTCGTAGACCGCCCGCAGGGTGATCCCACCGGGCTGGGCGAACGTCGAGAGGCTCTCGACAACGGCGTGCCCGTCCGCCTCGGCCATGGCGCGCCAGGCCCTGAGACCGATGTTGCTGAGGCGGGGCGGATTCCGGCTGCCGTCGCGGCGGGCGTAGTCGGCGAGGAAGGCCGCGCGGCCCGTGGGCAGCGGCGCGAAGGTGTTGGTCTCGGTGGCCAGTCCGGCGATGAAGATCTTCAAGGTCTCAGCCCCCTCCCACCCGGACGGCCGCCGATCAGGCGGAGGCCGGGCTCAGCGCGATGATCGTTTCGGTCGCCGCGTCCACCGCCTCGCGGCCGTAGAGCATCGGCAGGTAGTCCCGGCGGCCCCAGACGGGCGCCAGGTCGGCGTAGTGCCGGCTGCCCGGGTCCCCCGACTGGCCCGGAACGTTGACGAAGACCGACCGGTCCCAGTCACCCACGTCCACGACCATGCGGAACGAGGCGCCGTGGGTAAGCCGGAACGTGTCAGTGCGGTACTCGGCGTGCATGACCGATGCCGCGGCGCCACCCACCGGCAGCGGACCGACATCCCAGCCGGGATCGGGCCGCAGGGCCGTGAGCGGATGCGCGAACAGGGCGTGGTGCAGGCCGCCCCAGGACCACGCGGCGGGATCCGGGCCCAGCCGTTCCCGGCAGGTGCGGAAGGCGGCGCCGAGGGCATCCGCCAGAAGGGCAGCGCGCGCGGCCGGATCGAGGCCGGTCTCCAGCCGCTCGATCAGGCTCTGCGTGTCGCCGGGTGGCAGCAGGCGGCGGGTCCCGGAATCGGGCACCAGGGCTTCGAGAAGGGCAGGGCGCAGGTGGCCGACCCAGAACACCTCGATGAGGGCAGCGGCGGCGGAGTCCGCGTGCAGCGCCCCGTCGAACGGTGACAGCAGATCCCAGCCCTGCGCGACATCCGGATCCGCGCCCACCGGCAGCGCCCGCACCAGCCGGGCGAGCCGCAGGGCGGGCTCGGAGAAGACGTCACCCTGGAGCGCCTGGGACTGCTCAAGGCCGTGCCTGGGCTGTCCGTCGAGCACCGCACGGATCCGGCGGGCGCGCCAGGGTTCGGCCCATTCGAAGCCGACCTTCAAGGCCTCTGCGGGGAAGTCCGGCGGCAGGTTCATGGCGTTGGCGGTCGCGATGTAGCCGTCCGCCGGGTCGATGCTGCGGGGCAGGGCGTCGGGATCGTGGAAACCGGCCCAGTCGTAGCGGCCGTCGCCCGGCGCCGGGAGCAGGCCGTCATGGGCAGGCCGCACCGGCGCCTTCCCGGCCATGAACCACGCGATCCGCCCGGTCACATCGGCGTAGAGCTGGTTGACCGAGGGCGCCGACCAGTGGCGCAGGGCATCGCCGAAGGCCTCCGGGGTCGTGGCGCCGAGATAGGCGAGGCTGCCGAGATAGGCGGCAGCGCCCGGCTCGGACCAGACGGTGCGCAGCGCGAAGGCGCGGGCGGGCATCTCGCGGAGCACCGGGCCATGCCGGGTGAAGCCGAGCACCACGGTCTCGTCGGGACCGCCGCGCACCGGGATGGTTTCGGTGATGCGCGCGATCCGCTCCCAGCCGTCGCCGTACCGGTAGCGGTCCGGATCGGCGGGATCGGTCTCGCAGACGAACAGGTCCTCCTGGTCCATCGGAGCGATGGTCAGGCTGAAGGCGGCGTGGCCGTTATGGCCGATGGAGATGCCGGGCAGAGCCGGCTCGCCCGCGCCGATCACGTCGAGGCCCGGGGCGGTGAGGTGGACCGCGTAGCGGAGCGAGGGCTGCAGGT
The DNA here is from genome assembly GCF_030700285.1 of Methylobacterium sp. NEAU K. Taxonomy (GTDB): domain Bacteria; phylum Pseudomonadota; class Alphaproteobacteria; order Rhizobiales; family Beijerinckiaceae; genus Methylobacterium. The sequence continues at coordinate 99,278 of NZ_JAUYZJ010000011.1, forward strand.
AGATCCGGTGCGGGTCGCTCGCGAGGATCGGGCGGCCGGTGTCGGTGCGGGACGGCGCCACCACCCAGTTGTTCGAGCCTTCGGACGGCTCCTTCGGCGCGGCGCGCGGTCCCCGGGTGACGGCGCCGTGCGCGTCGACCCCGGTCCAGTGCCACGCCTCGGCGCGCGGCGCCGCCATGCGCTCGGGCGTGAACCCGACCGGTGCGGTGGCCAGGCGGAAATCGTCCAGCAGATCGTCGGGCCAGCCGGCGGCATCGATCCCGTCCGGGATCACCGGCTCGTGCGGCGGGCTGATGCGCTTGCGCACATCGTCGGCGGCGAGCCCGGCAGCGCGGGACTCGCCCCGGGCGAGCACCCGGGCACGGGCGACCTCGGACAGGACGTTTCGGACCAGCCCGTGGCTGCGGATGCGCACAACGTCCTCCGGCCGCCACGGGGACGGGCGCGTCTCGGTCACGGCGAATTCGGGCGGCAGCAGATCGGGTCGCGCCTCGGTCAGAACCACGAAGGCGTTGATCCCGTCCACGAAGGCCGTGACGATCGCCCGCGTGTCCTGCGGCCCGTAGGCGGCCCACTCGGCCGCCATGTCGCCCCGATAGAGAAACAGCCGCGCGGCGCGATCCTGGGCGATGTAGCCCGGCCCGAAATCCGCCGCCAGCAGGCCGAGGCCGCGCTTGCGCCAGAGGTCGAGCTGCCACAGCCGGTCCCGGGCGGCGTTGAAGCCCTGGGCCCGGAAGGCGTCCAGCGCGGTCGCGGCGCGGATATGCGCCACGCCCCAGCGGTCGACCCGGATCTCGGCCGGGCCTTCGAGCCCGGGGAGGGGGTATTCCGCCCCGCTCACAGGCTCACTTCGATGAGGTACGGGCCGGGCTTGGCCAGCGCGTGCTGGAACGCGTCGATGAAGGCCGCGAGCGTCTCCACACGCCGGCCATCGACCCCGAAGCCGCGGGCGAGGCTCACCCAATCCACCGCCGGGTCGTCCAGGCTCAACATGCCGATCGCCTTCGGGCCGGGATTGAGCGCGCCGACATTGGCGAGTTCCGCCCGCAGGATCGCGTAGGACCGGTTCGACCAGACCAGCGTCACCACGTCGAGGCGCTCGCGCGCCTGGGTCCAGAGAGCCTGCGCGGTGTAGAGCCCGCTGCCGTCGGCCTGGAGGTTGATGACCTTGCGGTCGGGACAGGCCACGGCCGCCCCGGTGGCCATCGGAATGCCGAGCCCGATCGCGCCACCGCTGAGCTGGAGCCACGTATGCGGCGCCGCGTCCCGGGTGAGGGCGAAGAAGTTGCGCCCCGTGGTGATCGACTCGTCGCAGATCACCGCATTGTCCGGGATGAGCGCGCCGAGGACCTGGCCGATCGTGTCCTGGTCGAGGGGGCCGGAGGTGGGCAGGCTCGGCCGCGCCGCCGCGGCGATGGGCTCGGCGGGCGGCGCCGCGACGGCCTCGGCCAGCCGTTCCAGAGCGTCGATCTGGTCCTCCCCGGGGGTGGCCAGCGTGATCGTCGTGGAGCCTTCGGGAGCGAGCAGGCTCGGCTTTCCGGGATAGGCGAAGAAGCCCACCGGCTGGGTCGCCCCGATCAGGATGATGTGGCGGAACCCTTTCAGCGCCTCGATCGCCTGGTCGATCGGGTAGGGAAGCCGCTCGATCGGCACGGTGCCGGCGCCGCGGTCGATCCGGGCGTTGGAGGTCATCGCCATCAAGTGCGCGCCGGTCTTGCGGGCGATCCGGTCTGCGATCACCCGGCCCTCGCCGCGCACAGCCCGGTCGCCGAGATGCAGCAACACCGGTTCGCCGCTCGCCAGCGCCCTGGCGGCGGCCGCGACCGCGTCGTCGCTGGCCAACGCCCGCTCCGGGACCGCCGGCACGGGCGCGATGCCGGTTCCGGGATCCCATGCCGTATTGGCCGGCAGGATCAGCGTGGCGATCTGCCCGGGCGCCGTGCGGGCGGCGGCGATCGCGGCGGCACCGTCGGCGCCGATCTCGGCGGCGCTCATGCCGGTGCGCAGCCAAGCCGAGACCGGCGCGGCCAGCCCTTCGATGTCGGAGGTCAGCGGCGCGTCGTATTCCCGGTGGTAGGTCGCGTGCTCGCCGACGATGTTGACGATCGGCGTGCGCGCCCGGCGGGCATTGTGCAGGTTGGCGAGCCCGTTGGAGAGGCCGGGCCCGAGATGCAGCAGGGTCGAGGCCGGCTTGTCGGCCATGCGGCCGTAGCCGTCCGCGGCGCCGGTGGCCCCGCCCTCGAACAGGCACAGCACGCAGCGCATGCCCTCGACCCGGTCGAGGGCGGCGACGAAATGCATCTCCGAGGTGCCGGGATTGGTGAAGCAGACCTCGACCCCGCCGGCGACGAGGGTCCGGACCAAGCTCTCGGCCCCGTTCATCGTGGTTGGCGTCCCATCGGTCACGGGCGGCTCCATTCTTTCGGGCCGGCGCTGCCGGCGACTCGCATTCTTTATTACCGTGACGCAGCCGGGGTCGAGCGCAAGGCCTGAAGCGCGTCATCGCCCGTTCGCAGGACGCCGGGATCATGGCACGATGTGGCGCGGGATTTGCCGCTGTCGCGCTTCAACTTCGACGAACGGGATACGATGACACTTCGCCGCCTGATTGCTCTCTCGCTGGCCGCCCCTCTCGCCCTGGCCGATCCGGCCAGCGCCGAGAGTGTGCTGCGCATCGCCATGACCGCGACCGACATCCCCACGGCGACCGGGATGCCGAACAACGGCTTCGAGGGCATGCGCTTCCTCGGCTACCCGATCTTCGAGGGGCTGGTGCAGTGGGATCTGAAGAGCACCGACAAGCTCGCGGGCATCATCCCGGCGCTGGCGGAGCGCTGGGAGCAGGATCCGAACGACAAGACGCTCTGGACCTTCCATCTGCGCCAGGGCGTGAAATTCCATGACGGAACGCCGTTCGACGCCGATGCGGTGATCTGGAACCTCGACCGCTACTACCGGAACGACAGCCCGCAATTCGAGGCGCAGGGCGCCGGCATCTCCCGTGCCCGGGCGCCCCTCGTCGGGAGCTACAAGAAGATCGACGACGCCACCGTGCAGATCAAGACCACGCAGGTGGCGTCGTACTTCCCGTATATGGTCGTCTACCTGCTGTTCACGTCGCCGAACTCGTTCGAGAAGGCGGGCCGCGACTGGAGCAAGGTGGCGGCGCTGCCCGCGGCCGGGACCGGCCCGTTCAGGATCACCCGCGTGGCCCCGCGGGAATCGGTCGATCTCGCGAAGTTCGACGGCTACTGGGACCCGAACCGGATGGCCAAGGTCGACAAGGTCCGGCTTCTGCCGATCCCCGAGGCGAATGCCCGGGTCGCCGCCCTGCGGTCGGGGCAGGTGGACTGGATCGAGGTGCCGGCGCCCGACGCGATCCCGTCCCTCAAGCAGGCGGGCTTCACGATCACCACGGGCTCCTACCCGCATGTCTGGCCTTACATCTTCAACATCGGCGCCAAGGACAGCCCGCTGAAGGACGTGCGCGTCCGGCAGGCGCTGAACTACTGCGTCGACCGGGCTGCCCTCGTCGAGCTCCTGAACGGCACGGCCGAGCCGGCCTCGGGCTGGCTCAACGACAAGGACCCGAATTTCGGCACTCCAAAGAACCGCTACGTGTTCGATGCTGCCAAGGGCAAGGCGCTGCTCGCGGAGGCCGGCTACACCGACAAGAAGCCCTTCAGCCTCAAGGTGATGATCTCGTCTTCCGGCTCGGGCCAGATGCTGCCGATGCCGATGAACGAGTACCTGCAGGAGAACCTCAAGCAGGCCTGCGGCGTCGATCTCAGCTTCAACGTGGTCGAGTGGCAGGTGCTGCTGAATTCGAGCCGGGCGCTGCCGGACGCGCCGAGCCTGCAGGGCTCGATGGCGCTCAACGTCTCCTCGCCCTCGTCCGACGCCAGCGTGATGGCGCGTTACTTCGCGGGCGACCGGTTCCCGCCGAACGGCTTCAACTTCCCGAACTGGAAGGACGATCAGTTCGACGCCGCCCTCAAGGCGCTGGCGGAGACCACCGACACCAAGGTGATCGACGTCCAGACCAAGGCTGCCCACGAGCGACTGGTGGACAACCCGCCATGGCTGTTCGTCGTGCATGACCTCAATCCCCGCGGGATGTCGAAGAAGGTCCACGGCTTCGTCTCGCCGCAATCCTGGTTCGTCGACCTCACCCTCGTCAGCGTGCAGTGAAACCGATGTCCGATATCGATCCCGTGAACGCCCCCGCGGCCGACCTCGCCCGGGCAATCCGGTCGCGCGCCCTCTCGCCGGTGGACGCGGTGGATGCGATGCTCGGCCGGATCGAGCAGCTGGAGCCGAAGCTCCAGGCCTTCACCGAAGTCTTCCGCGAGGATGCGCGCCTCGCCGCGGAGGGCGCCGACCGATCGATCCGCGCCGGCCACGCGGTCGGGCCGCTCCACGGTGTCCCGGTGGTGCTCAAGGACCTCATCGATCTGGAAGGCCGGATCACCATGGGCGGCTCGGCCGCCCATCGCGCCCGCCGGGCAGAGCGCACCGCCACGGTCGCCCGGCGCCTGATCGCGCAGGGCATGATCGTGATCGGCAAGACCCATACGGTGGAGTTCGCCTATGGGGGCTGGGGCACCAACCAGCACCTCGGCACGCCCTGGAACCCCTGGGACTCCCAGACGCCGCGCACGCCCGGCGGGTCGAGCAGCGGCACCGGCGTCGCGGTGGCGGCCCGCATGGCCCCCTGGGGCATCGGGACCGATACCGGCGGATCGGTGCGCCTGCCCTCGGCCTTCTGTGGGCTCACCGGGTTGAAGGTGACGGTGGGGCGCGTCTCGACCTGGGGGATCGTGCCGCTCTCGACCACCCTGGACTCGCCCGGCCCGCTCGCCCGCACCGTGGAGGATGCGGCGTTACTCTACGAGGCGATCTCCGGCCCCGATCCCCTCGACCCGACGACCCGCGGAGTCCTGCCGGACGCGCCCTGGCCGACCCTGAACCGCGGGGTGCGCGGCCTGCGGCTCGCCCGGATGCCCGCGATCGAGCGGGAGGGCGTCGCCGCCGACATGCTGGACGCCTACGACGCGGCCCTCGACCTGCTCGCCCGGCTGGGGGCCGAGATCGTCGACATCGCCCTGCCGTTCCGGTTCAGCGAATGCGTGGCGATGAGCGGGATCACCAACGCGGAGGCCTATTTCGTCAACGGCGCCCTCGCGGAGGATCCGGCCGCACAGCTCGGCGACGCGGTCAGGGCCCGGATCCTGGCCGGTGCGGAGGTCTCGGCGCAGGAATATCTCGGCACGCTCCACCGCCGCGCCGCGATGAAGCTGCAATATGCGGCCGCCCTGGAGGGGATCGACGCTCTGCTGACGCCGACCACGGAATGCGCGGCCGTGGCGCTCTCCGAGGTCGACGAGGCGCATCTGCCCTCCCGCTTCACCCGGTTCGGCAACCTGCTCGATCTGTGCGGGCTGGCGCTGCCGGACGGCTTCACCGCATCCGGGCTGCCGCTCTCGCTGCAGATCGTCTGCCGGGGTTACGACGAGGCGATGGCGCTGCGGATCGGACAGGCCTACCAGCGGGCGACCGACTGGCACCTGCGCCGGCCGCCGGTGTGACGGGCGGCGCTCAGGACGGTTGCGCCGACGCTGGCGCGTCGTCACAACCGCTCCGTGCAGCTCAGCCGTGCCGACCTCGCCGATTTCGGCTACTTCCTCGCCATCGCGAAGCATCGCAGCTTCCGTCGCGCGGGCCTTGAGCTGGGCGTCAGCGCGTCGGCGCTGAGCCATGCCTTGAAGGGGCTGGAGACGCGGCTCGGCGTTCGCCTGCTCAACCGGACGAACAGGAGCGTCACGCTGACCGCGGCCGGCGAGGAGCTGTTCGCCGCGGTCGAGGCTCCGTTCGCGGCGATCGGTATGGCCGTCGAGGCGATGAACCGCCATCGCAACGAGCCGGCGGGCCGCATCCGGCTCAACGTGCTGGAACATGCGAGCGCGCTCCTGCTCGCCCCGGTCCTCCCGACCTTCGTCCGACGCTATCCGGAGATCGAGATCGACGTGCGCGTCTCGAACCATCTCCTGGACGTGATCGAGACCGGCGCCGATGCCGGGATCCGGTACGGCGACACCGTTCCCAAAGACATGATCGCGCAGCGCCTCTCGGCCGACATACGCTGGGTCGTGGTGGGCGCCCCCGCCTACCTGGAGCGCTTCGGCACGCCGGCGCATCCGGCCGATCTCCTGGCCCATCGGGGCCTGCGCGTCCGCCTCGGCAACGACGACATCTATCACTGGGAATTCGAGACCGACGGATCGGCCATGGCCCTCGACGTGCCGGGGGCGCTGACGCTCGACAACACGCAGCTCGTGATCGCGCTCGCGCGGGCCGGTGCGGGGCTAGCCTATCTGCCGGAGCCCTGCGTGACGGCGCTGGTCCACGCCGGCGACCTGCGCCCTGTTCTCGACGCCTGGTCTCCCGTCGGTGCCGGCTTCCACCTCTATTATCCGGGACGGCGGCAGCTCCCGACCGGCCTGCGCCTGTTGATCGCCCTCATCCGCGAGATGCGCCCGCTCGGCCTGTAGCGCGCGGCGTGCGGCTGTGGCGCGATGAGGCGCGCTCATCGTTCCGTTGAGGCGACGGCACCTGCTTCGCCGAGCGTCAGCCCGCTACATCGAGGCCGACGATCGCGGACGCGGTCCCCATCGGGACAAGGCCGGTCCGCCTCCGAAGCCAACGAGGTCACGCCATGTCCAGAGCAAACCGCTTCGTCGGCAAGGTCGCCTTCGTCACCGGAGCCGCGAGCGGCATCGGGCGCGCCACCGCCGTCGCGTTCGCCGGCGAAGGTGCGCGCGTCGCCCTCGTCGATCGGACGGAGGACGCGCTCCGGCATACGGCCCAGGCAATCCGGGATGCGGGGGGCGAGCCGCTGACCATTGCCTGCGACGTCTCGCGGCCCGATGAGGTCGAGGCGGCGGTCGCGCGCACCGTCGCGGCGTTCGGCCGGCTCGACATCGCCTTCAACAACGCCGGCGTCGAGAACACGGCGGCGCCCGTCGCTGAGATCGCGCTCGATGCGTGGGATCGCATCCTCGACATCAACCTGCGCGGAACCTTCGTGTGCATGAAGCACGAGATCGCACAGATGCTGCGCCAGGGCGGCGGGGTCGTCGTCAACACGTCGTCGGGCGCAGGCATCCGGGGTGTGGCGGGCGGGGCGAGCTATGCCGCGTCCAAGCACGCCGTCATCGGCCTGACCAAATCCGCCGCCCTCGATTATGCCAAGTCGCGGATCCGGGTGAACGCGATCCTGCCCGGCAATATCGAGACACCGATGATGGACCGCTTCACCGGGGGCGACCTCCAGAAGGCCATCGACCTGGAGCCGGTCGGGCGGCTGGGCAGGCCCGAGGAGATTGCCGAGGCGGTGCTGTGGATGAGTTCCGACCTCGGTGCCTTCGTGACCGGCGCATCGATCTCGGTCGATGGCGGCTGGTCGCTCTGACGGGGACGGTCACGAACAGGGAAGGCCCATCCCATGGACATCAAGCGCAGCGGAACACAACCGTCCGGCCAGGGTCCGGCCGACTGGTTCACCGGCACCGTTCGGATCGACCCGCTCTTCTCCGCCCCCGATCCGGCCCGCGCGGCCGGGGCCAGCGTGACGTTCGAGCCGGGTGCGCGCACCGCTTGGCACACGCATCCGCTCGGTCAGACGCTGATCGTGACCTTCGGGTCCGGCTGGGTGCAACGGGCGGGCGGCCCGATCCAGGAGATCAGGCCGGGCGACGTCATCTGGTTCGAGCCCGGTGAGAAGCACTGGCACGGCGCCACAGCGACGACGGCGATGACCCATGTCGCGATCCAGGAGCGCCTGGACGGCACCGCCGTGACCTGGCTGGAACAGGTCACGGACGACCAGTATCGCGGCCCGCAGGTCTTGCCTGACTGAGGCCGCCGACTCCCGGGAACGGCTGAAGCGTCGGACTGTCCGGCGTCGGCGCGAACGGCCTCCTCAGGCGGGCGCCTGGCCCGCCACGACCACGCCGAGCGTGTCGAGGAGCGAGGTGCGCGCCCGGCTGACGCGGCTCTTCACGGTTCCGACCTGGCAGCCGAGTTTGGTCGCCGCCTCCTCGTAGGTGTGGCCTTCCGCGCCGACCAGCAGCAGCGCCTGCCGCTGCGCGGCCGGCAGGTCTTCGAGCCGCTCCCAGACGACCTTGAGCGTGCTCGCATCCTCCTGGTCGGACAGGCTGGTCATCTGGCTCGCATGCGTCCCGTCCACGTCCTCGACCTCGCGCCGGTGCTTGCGCAGTTCGGAATAGAACTGGTTGCGCAGGATCGTGAACAGCCACGCGGTGAAGTTCGTGCCGGGCCGGAACCGCGCCTGGTTGGCCCAGGCCTTCACGAAGGTCTCCTGCACCAGGTCGTCGGCGCGGCTCACGTCGCCGACGAGCGAGAGCGCGAAGGTGCGCAGAGCCGGGAGCGCCTTTATGATGTCGCTGCGGAAGTCGAAGGCCACGACTTGGCCGTGCGCCGCAAGCGCGGCCTCGAAGCGCGCGACGAGGCCGGCAAGCTGCGCCGGCAGCGGCTCCTGCTCGACGACCTGGAAGTACTCCCGGATCGGGAAGGCGAGATGCTGACCGATCACAGTGGGATAGCCTTTCGCGTCGCAGGCGCGCCCGGTCCCCTCCGACTGATTCGCTTTGGCATCGATCATGCGCGTATCCTGGTCCCCGACGCTTGGTATACTGGAATGGCTCTAACTGCCGTAACGTCGGAAATCTGAACCGATGCCAAACAATCCCGGAAATATCGGGCGACTTCGGCATCGTCGCCGGGGCAACGGGGATTGGTATCCGGCAGGGGGAGTAGCGGCGGCCAGTGCGCCGAGGCAGGATGCCGGGTGCGAGGAGAAGCGGGATGAGCCACGACCACGCGCACCATGACCACCAGCATCACGGCAGCGACCTCTCGCCGGTCGAGGCGCGGGTGCGGGCCCTGGAATCGCTGCTGACCGAGAAGGGCTACATCGATCCGGCGGCCCTCGACGCCCTGGTCGAGCTCTACGAGACCAAGGTGGGGCCGCATGCGGGTGCCCGCGTGGTCGCCCGCGCATGGGTCGATCCCGGCTTCCGGGCGCGGCTCCTCTCCGACGCCACGCCGGCGATCGCCGAGCTCGGCATCGGCGGCCGCGGCGGCGAACACATGGTGGTGGTCGAGAACACGTCCGAGACCCACAACCTCGTCGTCTGCACCCTCTGCTCCTGCTACCCCTGGCCCGTGCTCGGCCTACCGCCGGTCTGGTACAAGGCGCCTCCGTACCGGGCCCGGGCGGTGATCGACCCGCGCGGCGTGCTGGCCGAGTTCGGGGTGAGGCTGCCGGACACCACGCGGATCGTCGTCTGGGATTCCACCGCGGAGACCCGCTACATGGTCCTGCCGATGCGCCCTGCCGGAACCGAGGGCCTCTCCGAGGAAGACCTGGCCGCCCTCGTCACGCGCGACGCGATGATCGGCACGGGCCTGCCCGGGTCGGTTCCCGCCTCGCCCTTGGACTCGCCCTTGGAGATGCCGGCATGAACGGCGCTCAGGACCTCGGCGGCGCACACGGCTTCGGCCCGGTGGTGCCGGAGCGCGACGAGCCGGTGTTCCACGCCGCATGGGAGCGCCGCGTCTTCGCGATGGCGCTGGCCATGGGCTATACCGGCGCGTGGAACCTCGACGGCAGCCGCGCCGCCCGCGAGTCACTGCCGCCGGCGCAGTATCTCGCATCGAGCTACTATGAGATCTGGCTGGCGGCCCTGGAGAAGCAGGTCGCCGACTCGGGCCTCGCGACGCCCGGAGAGATGGCGGCGGGCCGAGCCTCGGCGCCGGCCAAGCCAGTGGCGCGGGTGCTCTCTGCCGACGGCCTGGAGGCGCGCTTCCGTACCGGCTTCCCGAGCAGCCGCGAACCCGAATCTCCCGCCCGCTTCGCAGTCGGCGACGCCGTCATCGCCCGGAACATGCATCCGACCGGGCATACCCGCCTGCCGCGCTATGTGCGGGGAAGGCGGGGCCGGATCGAACGCATCGACGGCGTCTTCGTCTATCCCGACACGAGCGCCCATGGGGCCGGGGAGAATCCGACTTGGCTGTACACGGTCGGCTTCACGGCCCGGGAACTGTGGGGCGAGAGCGGCGATCCGGGGGGGCTCGTCACGGTGGCGGCTTTCGAACCTTATCTGGAACCGGCGTGAGCGACCCGTCGCCGAAGGCCTTCGCGGCGCCCTGGGAGGCTCAGGTCTTCGCCCTGGTGGTGTCGCTGAAGGAGGCCGGCCTGTTCACCTGGACCGAGTGGGCGGAGCGCCTCGGCCGCGAGATCCGTCCCGCCGGCGACTCCGAGCGGGCGGCCGATTACGGCGCCTGGCTCGCGACGCTGGAGTCGATCCTGGCCGAGCGCGGGGTGGCGGCGGCCGAGACCGTCGCCGCACGGACTGCCGCGTTCCTGCGCGCCGCCGAGGCGACGCCGCACGGCCAGCCGATCCGCCTGGAGAACGATCCGCTCTACCGTCCGTGAACCCGCGGCGCGCCGCGCGTCCGCTCAGCACTCCGTTCAGTGGCGCCAGATCGGCGACATCGGAATGGACCCTCGTTCTCGGGTCGCACCGATCGCAGGGTGGGCGGATCGATCGATGGCGACCCTGAATTCCGCGCGCGACGGCGCGGTGGCCGCCACCATCGCCGACGTGGCCGAGGAGACCGGCGCGGCGGCCAGCCAGGTCCTGAACGCGGCCTCGGAGCTGTCGCGTCAGTCCGAGCACCTCACCGCCGAGGCCGCCCGCTTCCTCGACACCGTGCGGGAAGCTTGAGGAAGTCGCGCCCCGAGGGCGCACCGGCAAGACGCCTGCCTACTGACCGCAGCCAGCCGATCCACCGTGCGAGCGATCCGCGCTACAGTCCATGAACCGGAAGCACGTCGAGCGGCACCGGGGCAGCGTGCGAACGACCGGTGAGCAATCGATCGAGGAGCGCCAGCACCTCGGGCCGGCCGCAATTCCGCGCGGCCTCGAACGGCGTCCAGGTCTGAACGAAATCGAGTTGTGCGAAGACATCGCGGTAGCGGCGGAGCTCCTTCGCGGTCAGCGGCACGCCGCGCACGAAAGCCTTGTGGGCCGAGATCGTTGTGGCGCGGCGGGGATCGGCTGGGTCCAGTTCGAACTTCAGCGCATCGCCGCAGAAACAGATTCTTCGCGCCCGATCGTAGAGCACCGCATGCCCGTCGAAATGGCCCGCCGTCCGGTGCAGCTCCAGGCCCGGCAGCGGCTCCAAAAAGTCATCGTAGGGCCAGCTCACCTGCAGGGCCGCACTCCAGGTGAAGTCGGCGGCCGGCAGACAGAGTTCCGGATCGAACCGGTCTTGGAGTTGCACGAGAGCGCCGTAGGAATGCGGGTGCGAGGCCGACAGCACCCGCATGCCGCCGAGGCGCTCGATCTGGTCCAGGGCGGCCTCGCTGAAGACCGGGCAGCCCTCGAAGCCCATGTTGCCGTGCTCGGTGCGGATCAGGTAGGCGGACGGCCCGATTCCGGAGACGGGCTCGTTCCAGAAGCGCCAGATGCCGGGTTCCAGCTCCTCCCAGTGACAGGGAAACGACGCCTGGGCCTCCCGGGCCGTGCGGAAGCGCCAGCCGTCCTGCGGCACGACGTGGCGGGCGTCGAGGCACAGCGGGCAGGCGGCCGGCCTCTCGAAATGGCGCTGCCAGAACCCGCAATTGTCGCAGGTGTAGGCGGGCAGCTTCAGCGCGCCCGCGAAGGGCAGATAGCCGGGCATCGTCTCAAGACCTTCCTCGCGGCGGCTGATTTAGCAGGCAATGTCGGGCAGCGCAGCCGTTAGCGCCGCTCCGGGAAGCGCCGCGGCGGACGAGCCGCCAGGGCCGCCCCCGCAAGCCCCAGCACAGCAAGGCCGGCGAGGCCGCCGACCAGCAGATCGCGGGCGCGGCTTGTGCAGAACTCGCCCCGGGTCGTCTTCGTCCGGTCGGTGAACCGCCCGTCGATGCCGACGTCGCCGGGCACGGGATCGTAGAGGTTGCCGGCCTTCTCGGGGATCGCCTCGTCGGCGAGCTGCGCCGACCACATCGCGGCGGCCTTGCGGTCCGCGAGGGCGGGGGCGATCGCCTGGGCGGCGGCCATCATCATCGACGAGCGACCGACCCAGACTTCCCGGCGCGGGTGCTCGACGGCGTACAGGATAGCCTCGGCACAGAGACGGGGGTCGAAGACCGGATCGGGGGCGTACTGGCGCCGGCCGGTGCGGTTGCGCGCCCAGTTGAATTGCGGCGTGTTGACCGCCGGCAGGTAGACCACGCTTAGGCTGACGGCGACGCGGTCGTGGATCAGCTCGCAGCGCAGGGCATCGGTGAAGCCGGAGACCGCGAACTTCGCCGCGCAATAGGGCGCCTGGAGCGGGGCCGCCCGGATGGCGAGACCGGACGAGACCTGGATGATCGCGCCGCGGTTGCGCCGCTTCATGTATCGCAGCGCCGCCAGCGTGCCGTAGACTTGGCTGAGATAGGTGGTCTCGGTGACCCGGCGGTACTCGTCCGGGGTGATCCGGTCGGCCGGGTTCACAACGGTCGACATGGCGTTGTTCACCCAGGCGCGGATCGGACCGAGCTGGGTCTCCACCCGCGCGGCGGCCGCGTCCACCGCCGCCGGGTCGGCGACGTCGGCCGCGATCGCCAGGACAGGCCGGCCGTAGGCGGCAAGGGCACGCTCGGCCGCGGCGAGCCGCCCGGGATCGCGGGCGATTACCGCCACGGACCAGCCGGCCTCGGCGAAGCGATGAGCGGTGGCGAGCCCGATCCCGGCGGTCCCTCCGGTAACGACTGCCACTCGTGCCATGCCGGACTCACGCGCTGTCGAAGAACCGGTCCGGCAACGGATGTCGGGGCGCTCGGTTGCGCCGCGGCGGCGTGCCGGAACGTCACGGCGGTCCCGATTTTCGGTGCCGGCCGCGCAACATCCGGCGATGGTCGCGGTTGACTGCGTAGGATCGGGAGCGGGGCCGAATCTCGATCCGCCCGGCTTCGTGCATCGCCCTGGACCCGGGATGCGGGACGTCGCACCAAGATATTGTTTCGCATCGTCTTTTCCCGAAAGCCGGCGGCCACGCTTCGGGACGATGCTCTGGAGGGTCGGAGCCATGCGCTATGGACGACGCGCTTCCCTGCCCATCGATCCGTGGCCGCAAGCGTCGCTCGGCGAGCGGATGTCGGTCGGGCTGGTCCTGACGTTCCTGCTGCTCGTGCCGTTCTGTGCCGTCGGCGCCGCCCTCGTCGTGATCTCGGCTTTGGGGACACACATCTATCGGTCCTACGATCTCGGTGCCTCACTGCGTATGCGGATCGAGCGGCGCGCTGCCGGGAGATGAGCGGCGTGTGAAGACGCGCGGCTTCGCAGCGATGGACGAGGCCCGGGTCCCCGTCCTGAAGGGAGGGGGATCGACCCGTCGATCCAAGTATCGGCCTCGCTGAGATGCGCGATCCGCACCGGCTCAATCTGGCTCGGGACAGTCGGATGGCGCGCATCGTCGCCCTGTCGAGCGCGCCGACCCTTTCCCAGGCGTTTTTCCAGGGGCATGCAGCGCCAGAGGAATACGACGCCAGCACAAGACGGCTTGCAGTGTCCGTTCGCCCCCAGGCTGTATCGCGGTCCACCGCGGCGATTGCACCGCTTCGCCGCCCGCGGCGGGCGGGGTTCGGATCGCCGTCCACTGACGGTGCGGGCGTCCGGGAAACAGGCGCGTCTCATCCGCCGGAGAGGGCGCAACCGCTTTGAAAATCCGGCCGCGGCGTCGCCCCTGACCGCACCGTGACGCGGCGCGCTGCCGAATCGACAACGGGCGCGTCTTGGCATGCGGGTATCGACCGCTGCCGCAGGGCCCGAGATCGGGTTTTCCCGAGTGTCTCAAGGTCGAACCGGAAGGACGGTGCGAACCTGCCTAGGATCGGGTTTTGACCGTCGCGCTCGCGCCGGCGCAGGTAACGGCCTTGGTCGAGAAGGGCCTGTCGCGCCGGGCCAAAGCTCGAAGAGCGACACGCCCGCGCCCCCGCGCGATTTGACCTCGGCGTATCGGCTGGGCCAGTCAGGTTCGGAACCGAGAGATCGCCATGTTCCGTTCCCTGATGACTGCCCGGCGCTTCGCGCCGCTGTTCTGGTGCCAGTTCTTCTCGGCGTTCAACGACAACTTCCTGAAGAACGCCCTCGCATTCCTAATCCTGTTCGGGATCGGCGGCCAGGCGGATGCGCACGCGGGCGTCCTGGTGACCCTGGCGAGCGCGGTGTTCATCGGGCCGTTCTTCATCCTGTCGGGCCTCGGCGGCCAATGGGCCGACCGGCACGACAAGGCCCTGATGGCCCGCAGGCTCAAGTTCGCCGAGATCTTCGCGGCCGGCGCGGCCGTCCTCGGCTTCCTGCTGCATTCGGTGCCGGTCCTGTTCGTGGCGCTCGGCTTGTTCGGGACGATCGCGGCCCTGTTCGGCCCGATCAAGTACGGGATCCTGCCGGACCACCTCCGCCGCGAGGAGCTGCCGGCCGGCAATGCGCTGGTCGAGGCCGCCACCTTCCTGGCGATCCTGCTGGGCACGATCGCGGCCGGCGCGGCCTCGGCGCTGGGCGGGTCGGGGCTCGTGTTCGGCGCCCTCGTCATGGCCTTCGCGGTCCTGTGCTGGCTGTCGGCCCGGATGATCCCGCCGACCGGGGAGGGGGCGCCGGACCTGCATGTCGACCGCAACATCGCGCGCTCCACCTACGCGCTGCTGCGCGATCTCTGGGCGGACACGCAGCTATGGCGCGGCTCACTGATCGTGAGCTGGTTCTGGCTGGTCGGCGTGGTGGTGCTGTCGCTGCTGCCGGTGCTGGTGCGCGGCGCCTTCAACGGCACCGAGACGGTGATCACGCTGCTGCTCGCGCTGTTCTCCATCGGCATCGCCTTGGGGTCGGGCCTCGCCTCCTGGCTCGCCAGCGGCCGGATCGTGCTGCTGCCGACGCCCGTCGGCGCGGTCCTGATGGGCCTGTTCGGCCTCGACCTCGCCTGGACGGTGGGGCACCTGCCGCCGCCGCCTGCGGAGGCGATCGGCCCGTTCGACTTCCTGCAGACCGGCCACGGCCTGCGCGCCGGGATCGACTTCCTGGGGCTCGCGGTGTCGGGCGGGCTCTACATCGTCCCATCCTTCGCGGCCGTGCAGGCCTGGGCCGAGAAGGCGATGCGCGCGCGCATCATCGGAGCGGTCAACGTCATGACGGCGGCCTACATGGTGGCCGGCACCCTCGCCCTGGCGGGGCTGCAGGGCGCGGGCCTGTCGACCGCCAGCCTGCTCGCCGTCGTGGCGGTCCTGAACCTCGTCGTCGGCGCGGTCGTGTTCGCCACCCTGCCGACGAGCCCGTTCCGCGACGCGCTCTCGATCCTGTTCCGGGCCTTCTACCGGCTGGAGGTCCGCGGGCTCGACAACGTGGCGGCAGCCGGGCCGAACTGCATCCTGGCGCTCAACCACGTCTCGTTCCTCGACGCCCCGCTGGCGCTGTCGCTGCTCGACCAGGAACCGGTCTTCGCGGTCGATAGCGGGATCGCACAGCGCTGGTGGGTGCGGCCGTTCCTGCGCGTCACCAAGGCGATACCCCTCGACCCGACCCGGCCGCTGGCCACCCGGACGCTGATCAACGCGGTCAGGAACGGCGAGACTCTGATCATCTTCCCCGAGGGACGGCTCACCGTCACGGGCAGCCTGATGAAGATCTATGACGGCGCCGGGCTGATCGCCGACAAGTCGGGGGCGATGGTCGTTCCCGTGAAGATCGACGGGCTGGAGCGCACCGCGTTCTCGCGCCTGTCGCGCAGCCAGGTCCGGCGCCGCTGGTGGCCCAAGGTGACCGTCACGGTGATGCCGCCGGTGCGCCTGACGGTGGACGACGCCCTGCGGGGCAAGGCACGGCGGCAGGCGGCCGGGGCGGCCCTCTACGGAATCATGTCCGACCTCCTGTTCCGCACCACCGACATCGACCGCGGCCTGATGGCGGCGCTGATCGAGGCGGGGGACCGCCACGGCTGGGGCCGCACCGCGCTGGAGGACCCGGTCACGGGCCGCCTGACCTACAGCCGGCTCGTCACGGCCGCGAATGTGCTCGGCCGCAAGCTGATGCCGCTCGCCCCCGCGGGCGGCCGGATCGGCATCATGCTGCCCAACGCCAACGGCGCGGCTGTGACGCTGTTCGCCCTGGCCTCGGCGGGCCGGGTGCCGGCGATGATCAACTTCTCGGCCGGGCCGGCCAACGTGCTCTCCGCCTGCCGGGCCGCGCAGGTGCGCAGGATCCTGACCTCCCGGGCCTTCATCGAGAAGGGTCGGCTGGGCTCGCTCGTCGAGGCGATCCGGGGATCGGTCGAGCTGGTCTATCTGGAGGATGTGCGCGCCAGCATCACGACGCCGGACAAGATCCGCGCGCTGCTCGGTGGACGGCGTCCCCTGGTGGCGCGCTCGGGCGAGGACCCGGCCGCGGTGCTGTTCACGTCGGGCAGCGAGGGCACGCCCAAGGGCGTGGTGCTGGCCAACCGCTGCATGCTCGCCAACGTGGCGCAGGTCGCGGCCCGGATCGATTTCGGCCCGACCGACAAGGTGTTCAACGTGCTGCCGGTGTTCCACGCCTTCGGCCTCACGGCCGGGCTGGTGCTGCCCCTGGTCTCGGGGGTGCCGGTCTACCTGTACCCGTCGCCGCTCCACTACCGGATCATCCCGGAGCTGATCTACGGCTCGAACAGCACGGTGCTGTTCGGGACCGACACGTTCCTGGCGGGCTACGCCCGGGCCGCGCATTCCTACGACCTGCGCTCGCTCCGCTACGTGGTGGCCGGCGCCGAGGCCGTGAAGGAATCGACCCGGAAGACCTGGGGGGAGAAGTTCGGCCTGCGCATCCTGGAGGGCTACGGCGTCACCGAGTGCGGACCCGTGGTGGCGCTCAACACGCCGATGTTTAACCGCTTCGGCACGGTCGGGCGGATCCTCCCCGGTATCGAGACCCGCCTAGAGCCTGTGCCCGGGATCGAGGAAGGCGGCTGCCTGTCCCTGCAGGGTCCGAACATCATGCTGGGCTACCTGCGGGCGGAGAAGCCCGGCGTGCTGGAGCCGCCGCCGGACGGCTGGCACGACACCGGCGACATCGTGGCGATCGACGCCGCGGGCTTCGTCACGATCAAGGGGCGGGCCAAGCGCTTCGCCAAGGTCGCCGGCGAGATGATCTCCCTGGCGGGCATCGAGGCGCTCGCGGCCGAACTCTGGCCGGACCACCCGACCGCGGTCGCGGCGGTGCCGGACCCGCGCAAGGGCGAGCGGCTGGTGCTGTTCACAGAGGAGAAGGGCGCCACCCGGGCCGCCTACCAGAGCTTCGCGAAGGCTCGGGGCGCCTCGGATGTCGCGATCCCGGCCGAGGTCGTGGTGCTGGACGCGGTCCCGATGCTGGGCAGCGGCAAGATCGACCACGTCGCCGTCACCAGGCTCGCGCTGGAGCGGGTGAAGGAATCCGCAGCCGCTTGAATAAGTCTATGGCAGCCAGAGGTTGCGCTTCATCCAAACGGGGGATGCGGCCGAACGCGGGATGGCCTCGTATGACCAATACAGACCCGATTCGGTCGATCCTCATGGAGGCCCGGTTCGGGACTGGATTTTGCGCCGCGTGCGCATGTCGATGAGGGGCTGAACATGCTGAAAGGCAGGCAATTCCCGGTTTGGATGACCAGACGGACCTACTTCAAGCGGATCGAACGCTGGATGAAACCCGGCAAGGCGCGCAAGCCCGAGCCACCGAGACTCGAGCCCGGGCTCGCCGCGGTGGCATCCAACGTCGTGCCCTTCCCGATCCGGGCAGGCCATGCGGGCCGGCCAGCCTTCACGGCCCTGCGCGGCGTCGGCATGGCCTGAGCGGGGGCGGGCCCGGCCGGGGCTTGCCCGCCGCACCGGATCGGTGAATCTGTGTGCGGCGCCGGCAGACCCGGGAACTGGAGGATGCGTGCCGCACCACGGGCCTGATCCCTGCGGAGCCGCATCGCCCCGGGCTCGCGGCGTTCGGCGATTTGCGGGGCGCCTGGGCCTGGCCGCCGCGGTGCTTCTTCTCGGGCTCCCGGTCGCCGCCCTGTGGCGCTACGTGGAGACGCTCCCGCCCCTCGACCTCGCGGCGGCCTCGGCGCGCTCGACGGTGGTGCTCGATCGATCGGACGCGCTGCTGCGCCCCTTCGCCACCGCGGACGGCCGCTGGCGCCTGCCCGTGACCGCGGCCTCGGTCGATCCGCGCTATCGCGCGATGCTGCTCGCCTACGAGGACCGGCGGTTCGCGGCGCATCCCGGCGTCGACCCGGTGGCGATCCTGCGCGCCGCGTCTCAGTGGCTGGCGCATGGGCGGATCCTCTCGGGGGGCTCCACCCTGTCGATGCAGGTCGCCCGGCTGGTCGAGCCGCGTCACGGGCGTTCCCTGGCGGCCAAGCTGCGCCAGATGGTGCGCGCGGTCGCGCTGGAAAGGCGGCTCGGGAAGCCCGGTCTGCTCGACCTCTACCTCGCGCTCGCGCCCTATGGCGGCCCGCTTGAAGGGGTGCGGGCGGCGAGCCTCGCCTATTTCGGGCGGGAGCCGGTGCGGCTGACCGCGGCGCAGGCCGCACTCCTGGTCGCCCTCCCGCAATCCCCCGAGACCCGTCGGCCGGACCGATTCCCGGAGCGCGCCCGGGCAGCCCGCGACCGGGTGCTCGAGATGGCGCGGGCCCGGGGCCTCCTCACCGCGGCCGAGGCCGCCGCCGCGCAGGCCGAGCCGGTGCCGGCCGTTCGAAAACCCTTCCCGATGCTCGCGGCCCACGCCGCCGAGGAGGCGGTCGCGGCCGAGCCCGGGGCGTCGGTGATCCGCCTCGGCATCGACGGGCGGCTGCAGGCGCGGCTGGAGACCCTGGCGGCGGAGCGCGCGGCCGCCTCCGGCCCCGGCCTCTCGGCGGCGATCCTGGTCCTCGACAACCGCGACGGGCGCGTGCTCGCCCAGGTCGGCAGCGCCGGCTATCTCGATCCGAGCCGGCGCGGGGCGATCGACATGACCCTGGCAATACGCTCGCCCGGCTCGGCGCTGAAGCCGTTCGTCTACGCCCTGGCCTTCGAGGAGGGCCTCGCGCATCCCGAGACCTTGCTGGAGGACCGTCCCGCGCGCTTCTCCGCCAGCTATGCGCCGGAGAATTTCGATCTGACCTATCAGGGGACGGTCACGGCGCGGCGCGCCCTGCAGCTCTCGCTCAACGTGCCCGCAGTCACGCTGATGGATGCGGTCGGGCCGGCGCGCTTCATCGCCCGGCTGCGCGCGGCCGGCGCCGGGATCCAGCTCCCGCGAGAGGCGGCGCCGGGCCTGCCGGTGGCGCTCGGCGGCCTCGGCATCACGCTCACCGACCTCGCGCGGCTCTATGCCGGGCTGGCCCGCGGGGGCGCGGTGCCGGTCATCCGGCGCGGGGCGGGGCCCGCCGCCGGGACAGGCCCGGAGAACCGAGTCACCGAGCCGGTGGCGGCGTGGTATGTCGCCGACATCCTGCGCGGCACCCCGCCGCCGGAGAACGCCCTGCCGAACCGCATCGCCTACAAGACCGGCACGTCCTTCGGCTACCGCGACGCCTGGGCGGCGGGGTTCGACCGGCACGTGACGGTGGTGGCATGGGTCGGACGGCCGGATGGCGCCGCCGTTCCGGGCCTCGTCGGCCGCGTGGTCGCCGCCCCGATCCTGTTCGACGCCTTCGCGCGCCTCGGGATCGAGCCCGAGCCGATCCCGCAGCCGCGCGACGTGCTGGTTGCGGCCGGGTCCGGCGGCTTGCCGCCGCCGCTCCGGCGCCTGCGCCGCGAGGCGGCGGATGCGCAGGGGCCGGCGCTCAGGATCGCCTATCCCCCGGACGGGGCCCGGATCGATCTCGGCCTCGGCGGCGGTCCGGGCGAAGACCGGGCGGCCGGAGGCCCGGGGCTCGCTCTCAAGGCCCTCGGCGGCGTGCCGCCGCTGACTTGGCTGGTCGATGGGCAGCCGGTGGTTCAGACACCGCGGCGCCGGGCCGAGTGGTTCCCGGGCGGCGTCGGATTCGCGCGCATCTCGGTACTCGATGCCACCGGCGCGAGCGACAGCGTTTCGATCCGGCTTGAGTAGGCGCACAACGTCGTTGTCGGCAGCGAAATGGCTCGGGATGCGTCATTATGCATCCGAAAATACATGTCCCGGCGTCCGTCTTGCTGGTTTGATTCACCGACTATCAACGAATACCGGCGCAAGGCTGGCCCGCGAGGTCGGTAATGGCTTGGAAGGTCGGCGCCGCGATGGCGGTGCTTCTCGGGATGGTCGGTGTGGGAGTCGGTGTCGGCGGCGGCCCCGATCCGCGCCGTGCCGGCTGGCGCGAGACCTATCGCCCGCCGGCCGAGATCCCGTTCCCCCCGGAGAATCCCTACACGGCGGCCAAGGCCGAGCTTGGCCGGCGGCTGTTCTTCGATCCGATCCTGTCCGGCGACGGGGCGCGCGCCTGCGCCACCTGCCACATCCCCGATCTCGCCTGGGGCGACGGGCGCGCCCGCGCCGCGACGCGCATGCAGGGCGACATGGACCTGCGCACACCGACGCTCATCAACGTCGCGTGGCAGGACGGGCCGCTCGGCTGGGACGGAAAGTTCCGCACCCTCGAATCCGTGGCCGCCATGCCGATCGCCGCGCCGGCCAATATGAACCTGCCGATACCCGACGCCCTGGCGCGGCTCGCGGCCGACAAGAGCTACAGGGCGGCCTTCGCCGATGCCTTCAACGATCCCGCCATCACCCGTGAGCGGCTGGATGCGGCGCTGGCGACCTTCCAGCGCCTGATCGTAACCGGCTCGACCCCGTTCGACCGGTGGATCGCAGGCGACGAGGGCGCGATCGGCGAACCGGCCAAGCGCGGGTTCGACCTCTTTAACGGGCGCGCCGGCTGCGCGGGCTGCCATTCCGGCTGGTCGTTCACCGACAACTCGTTCCACGACATCGGCGTCGGCACCGGGGCGGATATCGGCCGTGGCCGGTTCATGCCGACGTCGGTCGCCCTGCAATACGCCTTCAAAACCCCGACGCTGCGGGAGATCGGCCAACGCGGCCCCTACATGCACGACGGCTCGGTGCCGACACTCGAGGCCGTGATCGACCTCTACGACCGCGGCGGGATCGCGCGACCGAGCCGGTCCCGCGCGATCAAGCCGCTCAACCTCACCCGGACGGAGCGGGCGGACCTCCTGGCGTTCCTCGCGACGCTCTCGGCGGGCGGAAGCCGCGATCTCGTCACCGCGTCCTTCACAGCCGCAGCCCCGGCGCCCTGAAGGGCGGTCTCTCCCGGCAGGCCCGCGGGAGGCGCGGCATGATCAGCGAGCCAAGCCCTGCTGAGGCCCTCCCGGGATGCGCCGCTCACGGGCCTCGAAAGCGGCGGCGAAGCGAGCCTCGCCGGCCGTGTATTGATGCGAGAGGTTCACAAGCGCGACGATGGTGCAGACGCTCCCGAGAACGCTCGCGACCACAACGCCGAGCAGCACGTAGATCGTCAACGTGTTGCGTCGCAGATCGGCCGAGAGACTTTGCGCCGTCTCCCGGCTGGCCTGAGCGATGCTGTCCCGCGAGTTGACCAGTTCGTCGTGCATCTCGCTGATGACATGGGTCGCCATGTACAAGAGCAGGAGATGAACGACGAAGTCGTCGTCCGTCGTGGTGTTGAGCGCGGCCGCCACGCGCACGGCGAGTTGCCGCTCCCAGGGCAGGAGGTCGCGGCCGTGGACCGTGCGGTAGAACCTCTCGAGGTTGGTCAAGGCCGGAGCGCCTCGCGCCACGCCGCGTGGAAGTTGCGCCGGAGGCGGCGACCCTCGACGCGCAGACGCATCGGTGCCCTCGTCGCCAAATCCAGCCACGTCATGTGCTGGATCCGCAGCGCCTCGACCAGGCGCTCACCGATCCGTTCCAGTTCGAGGGCGCGGAAGTTCGGCTGCGCGCGCAACTGCCGCACGAGGTCGGAGGTTTCCAGATAGTCGAAGTTGGTCGCTTGGGCCGTGTTTTTGGCCAGGATCGCCCGGTCGCATTCGAGCAGCATCGGCCGGAGTTCCTTCAGAACATCCAGCGCCGTCGGATCGACCGCACCGGCCGCCACGACCACGCACAGACGGATGCCTTCCTCACGGCAGCTCTCGACGATGATCTCGCTGCAGCGCCGGGTCGTCTCCGTGTCGCCCGCCGGAAAGTCGACCACGATGAAGCGCTCGGCCGCGTCCGCCACGCGCTCGATCATGTCCTGGCACAGGGTCGGATCCACGCGGCCGGTCGAATCCTCCGCGCGCAGGCGCTGCCGATGACAGGACACGCCCGGGCGGCGCGAAACGAAGTTCGCGCCCCCCGGCTCGGTCTCCCGCAACAGCGCCGGGGGGAAATGCTTGTTTGCCGGGTCGGTGTCGATCGCCAGCACCGGACCGGCCTCGGCGCAGAGATCGGCGATCTGCAACGCGATGGTCGTCTTGCCGACGCCGCCCTTGCCGCCCAGGCAGAGGATCAGGACCTTCGCGCCCCCCGAACCCAGAAGGTCCTGCTGGATGTCCTGTATCTCGGTGGGGGTATACCAGGCCGGAACCTTGAGCTGCGTGGCATCGGTCATGTGGCGTCTCCTTGCTGAGCTGATCGGTGCAGGGCTCGTCCACGCGTGCGCTGCCGCGCCGCGCGGGGACGTGCCTGCGGTATTGCCTCGGGCGGGGTTGTCATGGCTCGCGCGCGACGTCCGGGCTCGGCCCGGTCGCCTGCGGGGGTCAGGAATCCCCGCGCGCCCGGCCGTCGCGGCCGACCCGCATGGGGTGATCCGGCACCGCGACAGCGCCGGATCTTCGACGGCGCGGCGGCGCGGTGAAGGACGGAGAGATCTCAAGCCGTCGATCCGGCCGCGCGTCGGCCATCCGCGACGCTGACGGCGGTTGCCCGAGGCCTGCCGCGACCCTGCGAAGGCAGGGCCGCACGGCTGGCCGGTCCGGGTTCGCGCAGGTGAGCGCGGTGCTGCGGCAGCGCCACGACCCGCGTGCCGGGCCTCGGAATTCTTTCCCTTGTCACCGTGTGCACTCCGTTGCTGACCCGATACCGCCGACGGGGGGCCGCCTGAGCTCCTCGTGCGATCCGGGCCGCGCAGGTCCTAGAACTCGCTCAGCTTATCTCAAGAGGCAAGCCTGCGCACATCGAACTTGACGAATTATGTACCCTCATTTCCAAAAAAATATCGAACCTTCCGAGCGATGTTATTGCATTTTTTCTAAAATATAATTGTCTATTACGCAATTTATTGCCAATTTAGCCGCAAATAATCTTATAATACGATGATAATATCTCTATATTTCTGATATTACTTGCGGATATATCGACACCAAGACTCGGCCCCGAGGCGATCGGCTCCAGATCTGCAAGCCGCCGCGACGGCGCAGGCGAGCACCACAAGACCAAATACCTATGCCTGAAGGGTCTCCCGTCGGCGAACACGCCAAGGGTATCCGCGGGGAGGCGGAGGGCGGCTCGGCGGTGCGACCCTGCACATGCGACGGGTCTTTGCGCCGCAACTCCAGCGGGATTCAACCTGGGGCGCCTTCGGCGATTCGCTCAGGCCGCGCCGCGCGTCACGGGCGGCCTGAGCGCCGACCCGAGAGGAATATCGGTCCGGCGGGGGCCTTCCGGCCGGGGCCGAGCCTCCCCCGACCGCGCTCCAGCGGAACCGTCGCCCCGGACTGCCCGCTGGAAATCCACAGCGTTAACCTTCCACTCATATTCGTTAATAAACCATTGGCGAAGTCGCGACGAAGATATCTAAATAGCTCGGTAACCACGGTGTCGCTGTGCAGCGGCGAGGGTTCGATGCTCGCGTTCAAAAGTAAGCGCCCGTCTTTCGGTCTGGCCCTCGGCGCCGCGCCTCCACTGGTGCTCGTCGCCACGAGCGAGGCCCAGGCTCACGTGAAGTGGTTCTGTGCCTACGACGTGGCCGGGCAGCCGCAGGGCCTTGAGCAGGTGCTCTGCCTGAATTTCGAATGGCTGACCGCACTCGCCCTGGTCTGCCTCATGTTCGGATGCCTGGCCGAGGGAACGCCGCTCGGCGGCGCGCTGCTCAACGCACTCGATCGTGTGACGACCCGGGTCCGGACCGACACCGAACTGCTGGTCCGCGCCACGCTCGGCTTCTTCCTGGTCTCCCTCTGGAGCCTCGGCGGCATCATCCTCACCCCGGAACTCAAGACCGATGTGACCTGGATCCCGTGGCTTCAGCTCGCGCTCGCGGCCTGCCTGATCTGGCGCCGCACGATGCCGATCACCGGCCTGGGCATCGTCTTCCTGTTCAGCTTCGCCACCGCGCAGTACGGCGTGTTCCACCTCGCCGACTATCCGATCTTCCTGGGCGTGGCCGCCTACCTGATCTGCCAAGGCCTCGACCTCACGCCCTTCGAAATCCGCCCGCTCGACATCGTGCGGTGGTCCGCCTCCATCACCCTGATGTGGGCCTCGATCGAGAAATGGGCCTATCCGGAATGGAGCGCGCCGCTGCTGGCCGCCAAGCCGCAGATGACGATGGGTGCGTCTCCCGAGCTGTTCATGCAGGCCGCCGGAGTCATCGAGTTCACCCTGGCCTTCGCGCTGATCTGGACGCCGCTGGTGCGGCGCTCGGCGGCGATCATCCTGGCGGCGATCTTCGTCTCGGCGGTCGTCCAGTTCGGCAAGGTGGACGCGGTCGGCCATTCCGGGATCATCGTGGTCCTGCTCGCGATCGCCGCGGATGACACCCGCATGACTGTCCGGGCCCGCCACGCGGTGTTGGCGCCAGCGTGGTACGGTGCGGCGCTCGCCACCTTCCTGTTCCTCTACTACGTCGGGCATGCCGCCCTGTTCGGCGGCCTCGACGCGCTGCCTGTGATCTGACGGCTGATCCCGGCCCCTGTCACCGCGCCGCGATCAGCGGCGCGAACACGTCGGTCAGGCCGGTGATCAGGATCTGCGTCCCGACGCAGAGCAGCAGGAAGGCGAAGAGACGCCCGGTCACCCGCGCCCGGGCCGGGCCGATGAGCGCCACCACCCGGTCGGCCGAGGCATAGATCAGCGCGACCGCGAGCGCCACGGCCAGCGCCGCCACCGTGACGCCGAGGTAGAAGCCGAACCGGTCCGCGTAGGCCGACGGCCGGTTCGCACCCAGGGTGATCGCCACCGCGATGGTGCCGGGCCCCGTGGTGAACGGCAGGGTCAGCGGAAAGAAGGCGATCTCGGAGAGCGGGCCCGGCGCCGGGTCCCGGCCAAACTCGATCGGCGCCGTACCGCGCTCCTCGGAGCCCGCGGCCTCGGCCTGCTTGCGCGCCTCGCGCGCCTCCGGCCGGTTGAGCTGGCTCCAGGCCGCGGACATCACCACCAGGCCGCCCGCGATGCGCAAGGCCGCGAGGGTCACGCCGAAGAAGTTGAGGATCGGCGTGCCGGCCCAGAGGGCGCCCAGCATCACCAGGGCGGCGTAGACGCCGATCCGGCGCGAGAGCAGCACGCGCTCGGCTTGGCTGTAGGCACCCGTCACCTGCGCGAAGATCAGCGCCCCGCCGATCGGGTTCACGATCGCGATCAGGCTCGAGAGGGCGAGCAGAAACTGCTGGGCTGTGAAATCGATGCTCATCGGCGCCGCCGCTTGATGGGTGCGGTCCTATACGACCGGCGCCTTAAGAACCGTGACAGCTCAGCCCGGGGAGGGCGCGGGCACCAGTACCCGGGCCGGGGCGAGACGGCGGGCGCGGCGCACCTGCTGCACAGCCACCGCGCGGTAGAGCTGCTTGGTCGCGTCGACCACGTGCAGGCCGGCGAAGGGCAGGGACAGCCCGGTGCCGAGCCGCTCCCAGGCCGGGCCGGTGCGCAGCATCAGACGCGAGCGCACCGGCGGCATGTACAGCGTCTCGGCCCAGCCCTCCGGGGAGAACAGCGTGTCGCGCATCAGCCGGCCGAGCTGCGAGCGGCTGTAGGGCTGGCCGTGGCCGAAGGGCGTCGCCTCGCGGCGCGCCCACACCCCCCGCCGGTTGGGCACCACCAGGATCATCCGGCCGCCGGGGGTGAGCGTGCGCCAGACCTCCTGCAGCAGCTCCGTCGGGCTCTCGACCGATTCGAGGGCGTGGACCAGGATCACCCGGTCGATGGCGGCCTCGGGCAGCGGCATCATGGTCGGATCGGCCAGCGCCGTGCAGGAGCGGCCGGAGCCGGGCCAGTTCACCACCCCCTGTGTGGCCGGCATGAAGGCGAGGGTGCGCTCGGCGATGCAGTGGATCGGACCGAGATACGGCGTCGCGTAGCCGATCCCGAGGACGCGCAGGCCCGACACCGAGCCGAGGAACCCATGGAGCGCACGGGCGACCACGCGATGCGTCTCAGCCCCCAGAGGGCTCGCATAGAAGGCCCGCAGGCCGTTGACGTCGAGACGCATGGAGGATCAGGACACCGAGCGCGGAGCGACTGTCGTACTCAATGGTGAGCCGCGGAGCGCGCGGCAAGCACCGAAGGAACCCGGCCTTGCCGATGCCTGTTCACGGCAGCAGCTTTCGCGCCACGTGAGTGAGGGAATCCGATGGCCGCCGAGACCCAGATCCGAACCTTCCTCTGCCGCAGCGACAATATCGGCGTCCTGATCCGAGACCCGGCGACCGGCGCCTGCGCGGCGATCGACGTGCCGGAGGCAGGCCCGGTCATGAAGGCCCTGGACGAGACCGGCTGGCGCCTGACCGACATTCTGGTCACCCACCGGCACGGCGACCACATCGCGGGCATCCCCGAGGTCAAGTCGGCGACGGGCGCCCGGGTGGTGGCGCCCGCCAAGGCCGGCGCCGCGGTCCCGGAGGTGGATGTCGCGGTGCGCGAGGGGGATACCGTGCGGGTCGGCGACCTTCGGGCCGAGGTCTGGGAAACGCCCGGCCACTGCGCCGACCACGTCACCTACTGGTTCGCCGAGGCGGGCCTCGTCTGTTCCGGCGACACGTTGTTCACCCTGGGCTGCGGCCGGGTGATGGAGAGCCCGCCCGAAACCCTGTGGGGCTCGCTGCGGCGCTTCGAGGCGCTGCCGGACGAGACCCGCGTGTTCAGCGGCCACGACTACGTCCTGGCCAACGCCCGATTCGCCCTGGCGGCGGACCCGGACAACCGCGACCTGTTGGCGCGCTTCTCGGAGGCCGAGCGGGCCAAGGATGAGGGCCGCTTCCTGATTCCCTCCACCATGGGCGCGGAGCGCGCCACCAACCCGTTCCTGCGCAGCGGCGTTGCAGCCCTGGCCAAGGCGGTCGATCTGGCGCCCGGCACCGATCCCGAGACGGTGTTCGTCGCCCTGCGTGAATGGAAGAACCGCTTCTAAGGCAGGTGATAACCAAGAAAATTTTGTTGCCTTCTCAAGGCGAACTGACACATACGGGGTGCAAGCGGCACCAACCCGCTAGGTTAACGGGCTCCCGGGGGGAAGCCGTAACGTCAACGCGAAGCGCCGGGACGCTTCAGCCGGTATGATGGGGGTCCGTCTCGCCCTACCACCTGTCCACCTCCCGCCTTCCGCTCCCTTTTCTCAAGCCAGAGTCTGACGGGTTCAGGGAAGAGGCGCTCGGCGCCAAGGCCAAACTCCCTGGAGCCGACGCGAGCGACAGCGACGCGCTTCGGGATGCCGGCGATCTGGCGAGCCCGTCTCGGCCGCGCGCGCCGGTGGCAGCCGACGTGCGTCTGCTGGGGATCGCCACGGAGCATCTCTCCCGCCTCGGGCCCAAGCGCGTGACGGTGGTCGCCGTCGCGGCGGAAGCCGGCATGACGCACGCCAACGTCTATCGCTATTTCCCGTCCAAGGATGCGCTCCTCGACGCGGTGGCGGGGCGCTGGCTGCGCGAGGTCGAGGCGCGGCTCGCCGGCATCGCCGACGCGCCCGATCCCGCCGACGACAAGATCGAGCGCCTGCTCACCGCCCTGGCGACGGTGCAGCGCGACGCCCTGGTCGACGAGCCGAACCTGTTCGCTGTCCATCTCGACGCCACGGTCTCCGCCCGGCCGATCGCCCGGCGGCACCGCGTGCGGCTGCGCAGCCTCGTCGAGCGCGTGGTAGAGGAAGGCATCACCTCCGGCATCTTCTCGGCCCGGGACCGGGAACGGGCGATCGCCTACATCTTCGACGCGAGCTACCGGTTCACGCATCCGCTGGCGATCCAGCACGATGCGGAGGTTCCGCGCGACTTGATCGAGGCCCGGTTCGGCGCCGTCATCCACGCGATCCAGCGGGTCCTACGCTCCGGCATCCTCTGAGGCCGGGCGACCGCGCGTATCATTGGCCGGCACAGCATCGTCGAGGCCCGGACATCGCGTCCGGGCTTTTCGCGTTTCGGGGGCCGCCGCCCGGCGTCCTCCGGATACGACGCCGATGCCGGAATCCGTGAAATGACAAGCTTCCGAATCTGTCATCTCGGCTTTGCCGCCCCGCCGGCGCGGAGTGCACTGCACCTAAAACCTTCGCCGCATTGGCGTTTCGACACGGTGCCGGCCACCGCCCGGGTGCCGTAGTCGATCGAACGTGTTCCCCCGCAACCGCGCATCGGGTTGAAGCGACGGTGCTTTTCGGCCACACAGCCGCGCAGATTTCAGAGCGGCGAATCCCGCATCGAGGCCGGCGGCCGGACGGTCTCGGCGCCTCGCCCATCCCACCGAAGACGACACGCAGCGGAGGTTGATCCGACATGGCTCGCAACAAGATCGCGCTCATCGGTGCCGGCCAGATCGGCGGCACCCTTGCCCTCCTGGCCGGCCTGAAGGATCTCGGCGACGTTGTGCTGTTCGACATCGTCGACGGGGTGCCGCAGGGCAAGGCGCTGGACATCGCCGAGGCGGCCCCGGTCGAAGGCTTCGACGCGACCTACGCGGGCGCGAGCGACTATGCCGCCATCAAGGGCGCCGACGTGGTGATCGTCACCGCCGGCGTGCCGCGCAAGCCCGGCATGAGCCGCGACGACCTGATCGGCATCAACCTCAAGGTGATGCAGGCGGTGGGCGAGGGCATCAAGGCCTACGCGCCGGACGCCTTCGTGATCTGCATCACCAACCCGCTCGACGCGATGGTATGGGCGCTGCAGAAGTTCTCCGGCCTGCCCCCCCACAAGATCGTCGGCATGGCCGGCGTGCTGGATTCGGCCCGGTTCCGCCACTTCCTCGCCGAGGAATTCAAGGTCTCGGTGGAGGACGTCACCGCCTTCGTGCTCGGCGGCCACGGCGACGACATGGTCCCGCTGGTGCGCTACTCGACGGTCGCGGGCGTGCCGCTGCCCGACCTGGTCAAGCTCGGCTGGACCACCCAGGAGAAGCTCGACGCCATGGTCGAGCGCACCCGCAAGGGCGGCGGCGAGATCGTCAACCTGCTCAAGACCGGCTCGGCCTTCTACGCGCCAGCCGCCTCCGCCATCGCCATGGCCGAGAGCTACCTGCGCGACAAGAAGCGGGTCCTGCCCTGCGCGGCCCATCTCGACGGCCAGTACGGCGTGACGGGCATGTTCATCGGCGTGCCGATCGTCATCGGCGCGGGCGGCGTGGAGCGCGTTCTGGAGGTCACGTTCGACCCGGCCGAGAAGGCGATGTTCGACAAGTCGGTCGCCTCGGTGACCGGCCTGATCGAGGCCTGCAAGGGTGTCGACAGCAACCTCGCCTGAGGCCATTCGGAGCCGGGCGCGCCAGTCCCGGTTCGCCCGCCCGAAGCCATCCGTTCGTCCGACGAGGTCCCGATGAACATCCATGAATACCAGGCCAAGGCCGTGCTGAAGGAGTTCGGCCTGCCGGTCTCCCGCGGCGTGGCGATCTTCGACGCCTCGGAGGCCGAGGCCGCCGCCAGGGAACTCGGCGGCCCGGTCTGGGTCGTGAAGAGCCAGATCCACGCGGGAGGCCGCGGCAAGGGCACCTTCAAGGGCGCCCCGGCCGGCGCCAAGGGCGGCGTGCGCGTCACCAAGTCGATCGACGAGGTCAAGCAATACGCCGGCGAGATGCTCGGCCAGACGCTCGTGACGATCCAGACCGGGCCGGCCGGCAAGCAGGTCAACCGGCTCTACATCGAGGAAGGCGCGCAGATCGCCGAGGAATTCTACCTCTCGATGCTGGTCGACCGCGTCACCGGCGGCGTCGCGTTCGTGGTCTCCACCGAAGGGGGCATGGACATCGAGGCGGTGGCCCACGACACCCCCGAGAAGATCCACACCATCCCGGTCGACCCCGCCACGGGCGTCATGCCCCACCACGGCCGCGCGGTCGCCAAGGCGCTGGGGCTCACCGGGGCCCAGGCCAAGGAAGCGGCCTCGCTCACCGAGAAGCTCTACGCGGCGTTCGTGGCCAAGGACATGAGCTTGCTGGAGATCAACCCGCTGGTGCTCACCGCGGACGGGCACCTCAAGTGCCTCGACGCCAAGATGGCCTTCGACTCGAACGCGCTCTACCGGCACCCGGAGGTGCTGGCCCTGCGCGACGAGACCGAGGAGGACGCCAAGGAGATCGAGGCGTCGAAATACGACCTCGCCTACATCGCGCTGGAAGGCACGATCGGCTGCATGGTCAACGGCGCCGGCCTCGCCATGGCGACGCTCGACATCATCAAGCTCTACGGCGAGAGCCCGGCCAACTTCCTCGACGTCGGCGGCGGCGCCTCCGAGGAGAAGGTCACGGCGGCGTTCAAGATCATCACCGCCGACCCCAACGTGAAGGGGATCCTCGTCAACATCTTCGGCGGGATCATGAAGTGCGACGTCATCGCCCGCGGCGTCATCGCGGCCGTCAAGGCGGTGGGCCTGCAGGTGCCGCTGGTGGTGCGGCTCGAAGGCACGAACGTCGAAGAGGGCAAGGACATCATCCGGGGCTCCGGCCTCAACGTGATCCCGGCGGACGACCTCGACGACGCCGCCCAGAAGATCGTCGCCGCCGTGAAGGGAGCCTGATCATGTCGGTGATGATCGACGCGAACACCAAGGTCATCTGCCAGGGCTTCACCGGCAAGAACGGGACCTTCCACTCCGAGCAGGCCATCGCGTACGGCACAAAGATGGTCGGCGGGACGAGCCCCGGTAAGGGCGGCTCGAGCCATCTCGGCCTGCCGGTCTTCGACACGGTGGCGGAGGCCCGCGAGGCCACCGGCGCCGACGCCTCGGTCGTCTACGTGCCGCCGCCCGGCGCCGCCGACGCGATCTGCGAGGCGATTGCCGCCGAGATCCCGCTGATCGTGTGCATCACCGAGGGCATCCCGGTGCTCGACATGGTCAAGGTGAAGCGGGCGCTCACGGGCTCGAAGTCCCGGCTCGTCGGGCCGAACTGTCCCGGCATCGTCACGGCGGGCGAGTCGAAGATCGGGATCATGCCGGCCAACATCTTCCGGCAGGGCTCGGTCGGCATCGTCTCGCGCTCGGGCACGCTGACCTACGAGGCGGTGTTCCAGACCTCGAATGCCGGCCTGGGCCAGACCACCGCGGTGGGTATCGGCGGCGACCCTGTGAAGGGCACCGAGTTCATCGACGTGCTGGAGCTGTTCCTGGCCGATCCGAAGACCGAGTCGATCGTGATGATCGGCGAGATCGGCGGCTCGGCCGAGGAGGAGGCCGCGCAGTTCCTGCGCGACGAGGCCAAGCGCGGGCGCCGGAAGCCGATGGTCGGCTTCATCGCCGGCCGCACGGCACCTCCGGGCCGCCGCATGGGCCATGCCGGCGCGATCATCTCGGGCGGCAAGGGCGGCGCCGAGGACAAGATCGCCGCCATGGAGGCGGCGGGCATCCGCGTCTCGCCGTCGCCGGCCCGGCTCGGCTCGACCCTGGTCGAGGTCCTGAAGGGTTGAGGCCGCGCGCCTGCGTTGCGGCCATCGCAGGGCCGCAACGCCCATATCGACGGGGCGGGGCGGTCTCTCGCCCCGTTTCACTTCACGCATCGTCCCCGACAGGGGCTGCCGGCTCCCGGCACAGGACCATGCGGACCAAGAACCGAGCGCATCGTCCCGGATCCGACATCCGGCCACATGCGCGAGAGGGCGATCCGCCCCGCGAACGGGTCGCCGGAAGGGCAGGGCAGCCTGCCCGCGCGACAGGATGAACGGACCATGGCACGCCAGGACGTGAACGAAGCGCTCCTCGAAACCTCGTTCCTCTACGGCGCCAACGCCGCCTACATCGAGGAATTGCAAGCAGCCTACGCCCGCAACCCGGCCTCGGTGGATCCCGAGTGGCAGACCTTCTTCAAGGGTTTGGGCGAGGACGAGACCCTCGTCGAGAAGAACGCCGCCGGTGCCTCCTGGGAGAAGCCCAACTGGCCGGTGCCGCTGAACGGCGAGTTGGTCTCGGCGCTCGACGGCAACTGGGGCGCCCTGGAGAAGGCGATCGGCGAGAAGATCGTCGCCCGGGACGCCAAGGAGGCGAAGCCCGGCAAGCCGCAGGACAGCGTCACGGCCACCACCGGCGTCTCGGTGGAGCAGGCCACGAAGGACTCGGTACGGGCGATCATGCTGATCCGCTCATACCGCATGCGCGGCCACCTACACGCGAAGCTCGACCCGCTCGGGCTGGCGCCGCGGGGCGACCACGAGGAGCTGCACCCGCAGCATTACGGCTTCACCGAGGAGGCCGACTGGGACCGCCCGATCTTCCTCGACAACGTGCTGGGCCTCCAGTTCGGGACGATCCGCGAGATCGTCGACATCCTGGAGCGGACCTACTGCCAGACGCTGGGCGTCGAGTTCATGCACATCTCGGATCCCGCCGAGAAGGCGTGGATCCAGGAGCGCATCGAGGGCAAGGACAAGGAGATCTCGTTCACGCCCGAGGGCAGGCGCGCGATCCTCAACAAGCTGATCGAGGCCGAGGGCTTCGAGAAGTTCCTGGATCTCAAATACACCGGCACCAAGCGCTTCGGCCTCGACGGCGGCGAGGCGATGATCCCGGCGCTGGAGCAGATCATCAAGCGCGGCGGCGCGCTGGGCGTGCGCGAGATCGTGCTGGGCATGGCCCATCGCGGCCGGCTCAACGTGCTCACCAACGTGATGGCCAAGCCATTCCGGGCGGTGTTCCACGAGTTCAAGGGCGGTTCCGCCTCCCCGGCGGAAGTCGAGGGCTCGGGCGACGTGAAGTACCATCTCGGCGCCTCCTCGGACCGCGCCTTCGACGGCAACAACGTCCACCTGTCGCTCACCGCCAACCCGTCCCACCTGGAGATCGTCGATCCGGTGGTGCTGGGTAAGGTCCGCGCCAAGCAGGACCAATGGGCCAAGCCCCATATCCAGCGCTCCAGCGTGCTGCCGCTTCTGATCCACGGCGATGCCGCCTTCGCCGGACAGGGCGTGGTCGCGGAGTGCTTCGGCCTGTCCGGCCTCAAGGGCCACCGGACCGGCGGCTCGGTGCACTTCATCATCAACAACCAGATCGGCTTCACCACCGACCCGCGCTTCTCGCGCTCCTCGCCCTATCCGTCGGACGTGGCCAAGATGGTCGAGGCGCCGATCTTCCACTGCAACGGCGACGACCCGGAGGCCGTGACCTTCGCCGCCAAGGTGGCGGTCGAGTACCGGCAGAAGTTCGGCAAGCCGGTTGTGATCGACATGCTCTGCTACCGCCGCTTCGGCCACAACGAGGGCGACGAGCCGGCCTTCACGCAGCCGAAGATGTACCAGCGCATCCGCAAGCACCCCTCGGTGCTGGAGAATTACGGCCGCAAGCTCGTCGAGAACGGCACGCTCGATCAGGAAGCGCTCGATTCCCGGAAGGCCGAGTTCCGCCAGATACTCGACAGCGAACTCGATGTCGCCACCAACTACAAGGCGAACAAGGCCGACTGGCTCGACGGCCGCTGGTCCGGCTTCAAGGCCGTGCACGAGGATGTGGACGACCCGCGCCGCGGTCGCACCGCGGTTCCGGCCGAGACCCTGCAGGAGATCGGCCGGAAGATCACCCAGGCGCCTCCCGGCTTCCACCTCCACCGCACGATCCAGCGCTTCATGGACAACCGCGCCAAGGCGGTGGAGACCGGCGCCGGCATCGACTGGGCGACCGCAGAGGCTCTGGCCTTCGGGGCGACGTTGCTCGACGGCAACCGGGTCCGCCTCTCCGGCCAGGACGTGGAGCGCGGCACCTTCTCGCAGCGCCACGCGGTGGTGATCGACCAGGAGAACGAGCAGCGCTACACGCCGCTCAACGCCATCCGCGAGGGCCAGGCCTCGATCGAGATCATCAACTCGATGCTCTCGGAGGAGGCGGTGCTCGGCTTCGAGTACGGCTATTCGCTGGCCGAGCCGAATGCCCTGGTGCTGTGGGAGGCGCAGTTCGGCGACTTCGCCAACGGCGCGCAGGTGGTGATCGACCAGTTCATCGCGAGCGGAGAGCGCAAGTGGCTGCGCATGTCCGGCCTCGTGCTGCTGCTGCCGCACGGCTACGAGGGCCAGGGCCCCGAGCATTCCTCGGCCCGCCTGGAGCGCTACCTGCAGGCCTGTGCCGAGGACAACATGCAGGTCGCCAACGTCACCACCCCGGCCAACTACTTCCACATCCTGCGCCGGCAGCTGAAGCGGGATTTCCGCAAGCCGCTCGTGCTGATGACGCCGAAGTCGCTGCTGCGCCACAAGCGCGCCGTCTCGACCCTGGACGCCCTGGCGGAAGGCTCGACATTCCACCGCGTCCTCTGGGACGATGCCGAGGAGGAGGGCGCTCCGAACAAGCTGGTGCGCGACGACAAGATCCGCCGCGTCGTGCTCTGCTCCGGCAAGGTCTACTACGACCTGCTGGAGGAGCGGGAGAAGCGCGGCCTCAACGACGTCTACCTGATGCGCGTCGAGCAGCTCTACCCGTTCCCGCTCAAGGCGCTGGCCACCGAGATGGGCCGCTTCCGCAACGCGGACGTGATCTGGTGCCAGGAGGAGCCCAAGAACATGGGCGCCTGGTCCTTCGTCGAGCCCTATCTCGAATGGGTGCTCGGCCAGGCCGGCTCCGCGGTGAAGCGGGCCCGCTACGTCGGCCGGCCGGCCTCCGCATCCACGGCCGTGGGTCAGATGTCGAAGCACCAGGCGCAGTTGCAGGCGTTCCTCAACGAGGCGCTGGCCGTCTGATTCCCCCATGATTCGGCGGCAGTCCGAGAGGGCCGCCGCTCCCGACTCCAGGCCGTCCGGCGCGGCCCAATCAATCCGGCAGAACTGACCCCATGGCTACCGACATCCTCGTACCGACGCTCGGCGAATCCGTGAGCGAGGCCACCATCGGCCGCTGGTTCAAGAAGCCCGGTGACACGGTCGCGGCCGACGAGCCGATCGTCGAACTGGAGACCGACAAGGTCACCCTGGAGGTCAACGCCCCGGCCGCAGGCGAGCTCGGCGAGATCCTGGTCAAGGACGGCGAGACGGTGGAGCCCGGCGCGCTGCTCGGCTCGATCGTCGAGGCCGGCGCGGGCGGCGCCAAGAAGGCGACCCCCAAGGAGGCTCCGAAGGCGGTCGCCGAGACCAAGGCCGACAGCCGCAGCGAGGCCCCGAAGCCGGCCTCTGCCCAGAAGGCCGAGGCTCCGGCGCGGGACTCCGCGGCGGGCTACGGCAACCACGGAGAGGCGGGGGCGGCCGGCTCCCAGCGCCCGACCGGGGACAACGGTCCGGCGGTGGCCAAGCTCGCCCGTGAATCCGGCGTCGATCCGGCGGCCCTCAACGGCTCCGGCAAGGACGGCCGCGTCACCAAGGGCGACATGCTCGGCGCCATCGCCAAGGGACCGGCCCCGGCGTCGGCCAAGGAGGCCCGCCCGACCCTGCCCCGCGCCCCCTCGGCGCCGGACGATGCTGCGCGCGAGGAGCGCGTGCGCATGACGAAGCTGCGCCAGACCATCGCGCGCCGCCTCAAGGACGCGCAGGACACGGCCGCGATGCTGACGACGTTCAACGACGTCGACATGTCGGCCGTGATGGCGATGCGCAGCCAGTACAAGGACATCTTCGAGAAGAAGCACGGCACGAAGCTCGGCTTCATGGGCTTCTTCACCAAGGCGGTGATCGGCGCCCTCAAGGACGTGCCGGCGGTCAATGCCGAGATCGACGGGCAGGACCTCGTCTACAAGAACTACTACCACATCGGCATCGCGGTCGGCACCGATAAGGGCTTGGTCGTGCCGGTGGTGCGCGATGCCGACGACCTCTCGATCGCGGGCATCGAGAAGACCATCGCCGGCTTCGGCAAGAAGGCCCGCGACGGCAAGCTGTCCATCGAGGACATGCAGGGCGGCACCTTCACGATCACCAACGGCGGCATCTACGGCTCGCTGATGTCGACGCCGATCCTCAACGCGCCGCAATCGGGCATCCTCGGCATGCACCGGATCGAGGAGCGCCCGGTGGTGCGGGCCGGCAAGATCGAGGCACGCCCGATGATGTATCTCGCGCTGTCGTACGACCATCGCATCGTCGACGGTAAGGAAGCCGTGACCTTCCTGGTGCGGGTGAAGGAGGCGCTGGAAGATCCGGCGCGGCTCGTTCTGGACCTCTGAGGCCGCGATGTCGGGCACTGACAGCAAAGTCGCCATCGTCACCGGCGGCAGCCGCGGCATCGGCCGGGCGGTGTCGCTGCTCCTGGCGGAGCGCGGCTACGCGGTCTGCCTGAGCTACGTGTCGGACGGCGCCGCGGCGCAGGCCGTGGTGGATGCGATCACCGCGACGGGCGGCCAGGCGCTCGCCGTGCGCAGCGACGTCGCCAGCGAGGCCGACGTGATCGCCTTGTTCGAGGCCGCCGACCGGCTCGGACCGCTCGCCGCGCTCGTCAACAACGCCGGCGTCGTGGACGTGAAGTCCGACGTGGCCGACATGAGCGCGGCCCGGCTCCAGCGGATGATGAACACAAACGTGGTCGGCAGCTTCCTGTGCGCCCGCGAGGCGGTGCGGCGCATGTCGACCAAGCGCGGCGGCGCCGGCGGCGCCATCGTCAACCTGTCCTCGGTGGCGGCGCGTCTCGGCGGCCCCGGCCAGTTCGTCGACTACGCGGCCTCGAAGGGGGCGATCGACAGCCTGACCATCGGCCTCGCCCGCGAGGTGGCCGGGGAGGGCATCCGCGTCAACGCGGTGGCGCCCGGCATCATCGCCACCGAGATCCACGCAAGCGGCGGCGAGCCGGACCGGGTGGCGCGTCTCGGGCCTGGCGTCCCGATGGGCCGCGCCGGCACCGCCGAGGAGGTGGCCGCGCCGATCGTGTGGCTGCTCTCGGACGAGGCTTCCTACACCACGGGCGCCATCCTCGACATCGGCGGCGGCCGCTGAGCCCAGCTCGACACCACCTCCTCTGCTGCCCATCCCAAGCGGCACGACCGACCGGAAGCGAACGCCCATGTCCTACGATCTCGTCGTCATCGGCACCGGCCCAGGCGGCTATGTCTGCGCGATCCGCGCGGCCCAGCTCGGCCTGAGGACCGCCGTGGTCGAGAAGCGCGCGACCCACGGCGGCACATGCCTCAATGTCGGCTGCATCCCGTCGAAGGCGCTGCTCCATGCCTCCGAGGCCTTCGAGGAGGCGAACACGCACTTCGCCGATCTCGGCATCGAGGTGAGCGGCGTGAAGCTCGATCTCAAGAAGATGATGGCCTTCAAGGCCGAGGGCGTGGCCGGGAACACCAAGGGCGTGGAGTTCCTGCTCAGGAAGAACAAGGTCGACACCTTCCACGGCACCGGCAAGATCGCGGGCGCGGGCCGGGTCGAGGTCGTGTCCGAGGATGGCGGCAACCAGATGCTCGAGACCAAGAGTATCGTCATCGCCACCGGCTCGGACGTGACGCGCCTGCCGGGCGTGACCATCGACGAGAAGGTCGTGGTCTCCTCCACGGGTGCCCTCGAACTCGACCGGGTGCCCAAGAAGCTCCTGGTCATCGGCGCCGGGGTGATCGGCCTGGAACTCGGCTCGGTCTGGCGGCGGCTCGGCGCCGAGGTGACAGTGGTGGAGTATCTCGACCGGGTCCTGCCCGGCATGGACGGCGAGGTCGGCAAGCAGTTCCAGCGGATCCTGACCAAGCAGGGCATCGACTTCAAGCTGGCGACCAAGGTGACCGGCGTCGAGGCCGGCAAGAAGGGCGCGAGCGTCACCGTGGAGCCGGCCGCGGGCGGCGCGGCGGAGAGCCTGCAGGCGGACGTGGTCCTGGTCGCGATCGGCCGGGTGCCCTACACGGAGGGCCTCGGCCTCGACACGGTGGGCGTCCAGCGGGACGACAAGGGTCGGATCCTCACGGATTCGCACTACGCCACCAACGTCACCGGCATCTACGCCATCGGCGACGTGATCGCCGGGCCGATGCTCGCCCACAAGGCCGAGGACGAGGGCGTCGCGGTGGCCGAGATGCTGGCCGGCCAGTCCGGCCACGTGAATTACGGCGTGATCCCGAACGTGGTCTACACGTTCCCGGAGGTCGCCTCGGTGGGCAAGACCGAGGAGGAGCTGAAGAAGGACGGCGTCGCCTACAACGTCGGCAAGTTTCCGTTCACCGCCAACGGCCGGGCCAAGGCCAACGGCACCACGGAGGGCTTCGTGAAGGTCCTGGCGGACGCGCAGACCGACCGGGTGCTCGGCGTGCACATCGTCGGGGCGGATGCCGGCAACCTGATCGCCGAGGTCGCGGTGGCGATGGAGTTCGGCGCCTCGTCCGAGGACATCGCCCGCACCTGCCACGCGCATCCGACGCTCACAGAGGCGGTCAAGGAAGCGGCCCTGGCGGTGGCCAAGCGCGCGATCCACGTCTGATCGGCCGAAGGCCCGGCAGACTGGCCCTGGCGCGCGATCAGGCGATCTTACGCCGGGCGTTCGGCAGGTCCGCGATCCGCAGGAGCGCGCTCGGCGCCGGCGGGGCCGTCAGCGCGTTCAGGAGATACGGCCGGCGCAGCCCCAGAGCGTTGTGGAGCGCGAGGTCGATGTCGCGGGCGTAGAACGGCATCCGCAGCACCGCGTCGACGCCGAAGTAGCGCCCGGCCTGGGCGACCGGCTCCAGCTCGGAGGTGGTCAGCAGGGTGATCCGGGTCGCAAGGCCGAGCGGCTGGATCTGGCAGGCGAGTTCCATCCCGTCGATGCCGCCGAGCTTCACGTCGATGAAGGCGAAGTCGTATGCGCCGAGCTTGAGCTGCTTCAGGGCGTGGCGGCCGCAATCGGTTTCCTCGAGTTCGATGGCGAAGCCGCTGCGCGCCACCACCCGGCTGATCGCCGAGCGTCCGGCCGCCGACGAGCAGGCAAGCAGCGCCCGCGTCGGCGCGCGACGGCGGGCATCGGCGTGCAGGAGTTGCTCGATATGGGCCGGGTCCAGGGGCGTCTTCAGCACCTCGTAGGCGCCGAGGCTCTGGGCGATCTCCTGCCAATGTGCCAGCACGCGGCTGGCGACCAGCACCAGGCAGGGCGGCTCCGCGCCCGCCCGGCGCGCCACAGCGACGGCCTCGGGGCCGCTCAGATCATCGAGCTGGAGGCCCACGAAGGCGAGGGTAGGGCGCTGCCGGAGCAGGATGTCGCAGAGGGCTTGGCCGGAGGTCGCCTCGTCGATCACCGCCCGGGAATCGAAGCGCCGGACGATCGCCCCGAGAGAGGCGCGGCGGCCTGCATCGCAGTCGGCGATCACGACACGCGCGGGCGACCTCCCGTCCTCGATCTGCATGGCATCCGTCCAAACCGACCCGTCCCGATTGCGTATGATGGGCGAGGATGATGACGAAGTCCTTAAAAGCCGGCCAGTTTTGCGGCGCTTGAGTTATTCGGCCCATTTGAAGTTGCGCGAATAAAGCTTGCAAAAGGCTCGGCCCCTCCAGATCAGCGTCCGGCTCTTGGATGAGCGGCCGCGTAGGCGCTCATGAGCCGGGCGGCGTCGACCTGGGTGTAGAGCTGCGTCGTCGACAGGGAGGCGTGGCCGAGCAACTCCTGGATCGCCCGCAGCTCCCCCTGGCGGGCCAGCAGATGCGTGGCGAAGGAGTGGCGCAGGGCATGCGGCGTCGCGCTATCGGGCAGGCCGAGGGCGCCGCGGGCCCGGGCGACGGTGTACTGGATGATGCGCGGCGAGAGCGGGCCGCCGCGGGCACCCACGAACAGGGGGCCCTCCGGCGGCAGCGGCAGCGGGCAGGCGGCGAGGTAATCGGCCACGGCCTGGGCCACCACGGGCAGGATCGGCACCATGCGCTGCTTGCCGCCCTTGCCGAGCACGGTGACCTGATCGCTGCCGGGAAGCGGGGCATCGCGTCGCATGAGGCCCAGGGCCTCGGAGATGCGCAGGCCGGCCCCGTAGAGCAGGGCCAGCACCGCGGCGTCCCGGGCGAGAATCCAGGGCTCGCGCTCCTCGCCCGCGCGGAGGCCCGTGTCGGTGAGCGCCACCGCGGCGGCGACCGGCAGCGGCCGGGGCAGGCGCCGCGGGACCTTCGGCGAGCGCACGCCGCCCAGCGCCGAGACGCTGCCGAAGCCTTCGCGCTCCAGGAAGCGCGCGAACGAGCGCAGGCCCGCGAGCATGCGCATCAGCGAGCGCCCGGAGACCTCGTCGGCCCGGCGGGCGGCCATGAAGGCACGGATGTCGCGCACCTTCAGCGCCACCAGCATCGGGATGGTCGGGGTGCCGTGCCGCGACGCGAGGTGGACGAGAAACTGGCGCAGGTCGCGCCCGTAGGCCTCGACGGTGTTCGGCGCCATCCGGCGCTCGCGCGCCAGCCCGTCGGCCCAGGCACGCACCGCCTCGCGCAGATGCGCGTCGCCCGGAAGCAGAACCAGATGGTCGGCCGTCTCGCGCGCGCTCATGGCCTCAATCGATCGGATTCTCCTTGCCGCAGGATTAACGCGTGGGCGCCGGCATTCCCGGCCGAGTCGACTCCGGACCGGGCGCAGCACCTCGGGCGCCCCTTATGCCCGGATTCCCGCGCCCGCCATCACCGCGAAGGCCGCCCCTCAGGTCGAGACGCCGTCCTTGCCCTGGAAGCCGGTGAGCGGTGCGGTGAGCTCGCAATGCAGCCCGGTCTGCCGGTAATCC
Source organism: Methylobacterium sp. NEAU K (assembly GCF_030700285.1). Classification (GTDB taxonomy): domain Bacteria; phylum Pseudomonadota; class Alphaproteobacteria; order Rhizobiales; family Beijerinckiaceae; genus Methylobacterium. Next base: position 140,257 of record NZ_JAUYZJ010000011.1, read on the forward strand.
AGGGCGACTTCCCCGGCGACGGTGCCGGCCAGGACACGCTCGATCAGGCGCGTGCCGAATCCCTTGCGCGTCGGCCGGAGCACCGGCGGGCCGCCGGACTCGCTCCAGGTCAGCCTGACCTGCGGCTCATCCTCGGCGGCTTCGATGCGCCAGGTGACGGTAACGTTCCCCATCTCGGCGGTGAGCGCCCCGTACTTCGCGGCGTTGGTCGCCAGCTCGTGGACCATCAGCGCCAGGGCGAGGGCCGCCTTCGGTCCGATATCGAGGGCCGGCCCTTCGATCCGGAGGCGGCCGGCGCGTGCATTGTCGTGGAGCGCCAGCGCGCCGCGGATCACCGCCTCCATGCCGGCCTGCTCGGCATTGCCCGCGAGCAGGATGTCATGCGCCTTGCCAAGCGCCAGAAGGCGCTGGATCAGGGCGTCGCGCGCCGACTCGATGTCGGCGGCGCCGCGCAGGGTCTGCGACGCGATCGCCTGGACCATGGCCAGGGTGTTCTTCAGCCGGTGGCTGAGTTCCTGGCTGAGCATCTCCCGATGCGCGTCGGCCTCGGCCCGCTGGGTCGCGTCGAGCATCACGCCGGTCACCCGGTTGGCCGAGCCATCAGGGGTGCGGACGATGATCGCCCGGTTGAGGATCGTGGCATAGGTGCCATCCGCCCGCCGGAAGCGGTACTCCGCGCTCCAGCGCATCTGCGCGCTCTCGACGGCGGCGAGGACGCTGCGGCGGACGCGCTCGCGATCCTCGGGGTGGATGTGCTCATACCACCAGACGGTGCTCGCCTCGATCTCGTCGGGCCGGTACCCGTAGAGCGTGCACAGCTCGTCGTCCCAATGGATCCGCCCGGTGTCCCGGTCCCAGTCCCAGATCAGGTCCGTGGTGGCCCGCGCCGAGAGGCGATAGCGCTCCTCTGAGGTGGCGAGGGCATCGCGGACAAGTCGCTCGGCCGCCAGGGCCTTCTCGCGCTCCCGGATTGCCCGGCGCAGTTCCAACTGCGCCATCACCTGACGCGCCAGCGCCCGCAGGGTAAAGGCCTGCTCGGGATACAGGCCGTCCGGTCGCGGCGCGGTGTCGATCACGCATAGGGTCCCGAACGGCACGCCGTCCTCCGTCCGGAGCACCGCGCCGGCATAGAACCGGATGAACGGCGCCCCTGACACCAACGGGTTCTCGCGGGTGCGCGGATCGAGGGAGAGATCGGGGATGACCAGCAGCCCACCCTCGGCGGTCATCGCATGGGCGCAGACGGACTGGCTCAGCGGGGTCTCGACGTCCGGGAAGCCGATCCGGGCCTTGAACCATTGCCGGTCGGCCGCGATCAGGCTCACGAGGCCCACCGGCACCGCGCAGACCTGCGTCGCCAGGGTGACGATGTCGTCGAAGGCCGGCTCCCTCGGCGTATCGAGGATGCCGTAACTGTGGAGGACCTGCAGGCGGGCGGTCTCGATCGGGTCTGACATGGATGGGGCCGCGATGGATCGGTCGGCGGAGGCCGGAAAGCATCCGGAGGCGATCTCGATCGACCTTAGCCGATCTCGCCGGACTGGGCATCTTGCACGTCCGGTCATGCCGCCGGGCCGGCGGCGTGATCAACCGCACTGTCCGCGGCAGCTCGCGCCGCGCGATGCCCCGTGCCAAGCTGGTCCGATGACCCTCCTCGCGTATGCCGGTGCCGCCCTCGCCGAGATCGCCGGATGCTTCGCGTTCTGGGCCTGGCTCCGGCTCGGCCGGTCCGCATGGTGGACGCTGCCGGGAATCGCCTCCCTGGTGGCCTTCGCCGGCCTCCTGACCGTGGTGGACAGCCCGGCGGCGGGGCGCGCCTTCGCGGCCTATGGCGGGATCTACGTCGCCGCGTCGGTCCTGTGGCTATGGTTCGCCGAGGGCCAGCGCCCCGACCGCTGGGACCTCGCCGGCAGCGCGGTCTGCCTCGCCGGCACGGCGATCATCCTGCTCGCCCGCCGGGGGTGAGGCGGCTCAGCGCCCCAGCGCGTAGAATTCCTCGTTCGGCCGCAGCTCCGCCGCGCTGGCGATCCGGTTCGACAGGGCGAACAGGGCGGTGATGGCCACGATGTCCCAGATGTCGTCCCGGCTGAAGCCGTGCCCGGCGAGCCCGGCATGGTCCTCGGCACCGACCCTGTCGGCCTGCGTCGCCACCTTGACCGCGAAGGCCAGCATCGCGCGCTGCCGCGGGGTGATGTCGGCTTTGGCGTAGTTGACGGCGATCTGGTCGGCCAGCAACGGGTTCCTGGCCCGGACTCGCAGGATCGCCCCATGGGCGATCACGCAGTACAGGCAGTTGTTGGCCGCGCTGGTGGCGACCACGATCATCTCGCGCTCGGCCTTGGTCAGGCCTCCGGGCCGGTCCATCAATGCGTCGTGATAGGCCATGAAGGCCCGGAACTCGTCCGGCCGGTGCGCCAGCGCCAGGAAGATGTTGGGCACGAAGCCCGCCTTCTCCTGCACCAGGGCGATCCGCGCGCGCAGGTCTTCCGGCATGTCGGACAGCTTCGGCACCGGGAAGCGGCTGATCGGGGTGTCCGCGCTCATGGTCCTACTCCCTTGGTGAAACCGGGCGTTCACGATACGTACGGCACGCTCGGGCCGATCGTCGAGAGCATCATCCCGAACGGTGGTTGCCGGCTTCCGGAAAGAGATGTTGCGCAATCAAAATCCTGGAGCGTCATGAGCCGCACCGTCCGCATCCTGGGCATCGATCCGGGGCTCCGCCGCACCGGCTGGGGCCTTATCACCGCACAGGGCAGCACGCTGACCTACGGCGATTGCGGCGTCGTCACCTCCGACGGCGATCTGCCCCTGGCGCTGCGCCTGCGCGAGCTGTTCGAGGGGATCGGCCGCATCGTCACGGCGCACAAGCCCGACGAGGTCGCCGTGGAGGAGACCTTCGTCAACAAGGACGCCCAGGCGACGCTCAAGCTCGGCCATGCCCGGGCCATGGCGCTCGTGGTCCCGGCTTTGGCCGGGCTGCCGGTGTTCGAGTACGCCGCCAACCTGATCAAGAAGACCGTGGCGGGCTCCGGTCACGCCGAGAAGGTCCAGATCCAGGCGATGGTGCGCTTCCTCCTGCCGAAGGCCGAGTTCCGCGTGGCCGACGCCGCGGACGCGCTGGCCATCGCGATCACCCATGCCAGCCACCGCGACGCGCACGCGCTCCGCCGGGCGCACCTGCCGGGGGGCAAGAAGCCGAGCCTCACCGGCCAGGCGGCCGCGGGACAGGGACTCGCCGGGCAGGGGTTCTCGGCCGCCGCCGCCGCACGCATCGAGGCCGCGCTGGCCAAGCAGGGCTGACGGGATGTGAAGGAACTTGGTGGGGGAAGTAGGACTCGAACCTACGAAGCTTACGCAGCGGATTTACAGTCCGCCCCCTTTGCCGCTCGGGACATTCCCCCAAGGCGGGCATTCGCGCCCGCGGCGCCCTTATGGTGAGGGGTTGGACGGGTGTCAACGCTTGTCGTCGCCCGATCCGCAGCGCGCAGCGTCGAGGCGCCCGCCACGCGGTTCGAATGATACGGCCCGGCACCGCGCAGCCGTCGCGCAAAGACGCGGGTTACGCGAAGGAAAGGCGAACATCCCTGCGGTCCAGGGGATTCACAAAAGAATCCGGATCGGCCACGGTGCGCGGATGTCGCCCTGCTTCGCCGGCCCTTGACCCGTCCCGCCCCGTCGCTGCGGTCCCACCAGCGCACGCTGATGGCCCTCGTGGCGGCCATGGCGAGCGGGGAGGCGGCCCATGTCCGAGACATCCTGGCGGCGGTGACCCCCGGCGGCGGCAAGTCGCTGCTGCCGGTGATCGCCGCGCACCGGCTGATCGCGGCGGGCCGGGTCGAGCGCGTCGTCTGGGTGGTGCCCAGGGATTCCCTGCGCCTGCAGGCCGAGGAGGCCTTTGCCGACCCGCTCTGGCGCGCGGCCTTCGGCCATGGGCTCAGCGTGCGCGCGGCCGACAACGAGCGCGACCCCGCCCGGGGGCTGGCCGGCTACGTCACGACCTACCAAGCGGTCGCCGCCGCACCGGCGCTCCACCTCGCGGAGGCACGGGCGCACCGCACCCTGCTGGTCGTCGACGAGGTCCATCACCTGCCGGTGCCGGGGCGGCCGGGCGCGGACGAGGCCGCCGCCGAGGAGGCCGAGGCCGGGGCATGGTCCCGGGCGATGCTCCCCCTGATGGAGGCGGCCGCGATCGGCCTGTTCCTGTCCGGCACCCTGGAGCGGGCAGACGGGCAGCGCATCCTCGGGCTGCCCTACAGACCCGCCGCACCAGGCCGCGGGCCGGAGCTCGACCTCGACGCGCCGGGGCTTGCGGTGATCGGCTACTCGCGGGCGCAGGCGCTGAGCGAGCGGGCGGTGCTGCCGGTGACGTTCGGGGCCATCGACGGCGAGGCGAGCTGGCTGGAGGGCGGGCGGATCGCCGGGGACAGCCCCCGGGTCGGCCCCCACCGGCTCGGCGCGGGGTCGGTCCGGGTCACCACGCGGCCGGCCCTGTTCACGGCCCTGCGCACCGGCTTCGCCCGGGACCTCCTGAGCGAGGCGTTCTTCGCGACCAAGCGCCTGCGGGCTCGCCGCCGGGCCGAGCTTCGCCTGCCGCCCGGCCAGGTGGTCCGCGGGCTCGGCAAGCTCCTCGTGGTGGCGCCGGACCAGTCGAGCGCGCGATCCTACCTGGCGACCCTGCGGGACTGGATGCCCGCGGGGCAGGGGCAGCGCGACGTCCGGCTGGCGACCTCCGGCCAGGGCGACGCCCATGCGGCGCTCGCGGCCTTCCGCCTCACGCCGGAGCCGGCGGTGCTGGTGACCGTGGCGATGGCCTACGAGGGGCTCGACGCCCCCGAGGTCGCCGTGGTGGCGGCCCTGACGCATATCCGCTCGCGGCCCTGGCTCGAGCAGATGCTCGCCCGGGCCACCCGGGTCGACCCGCATGCGGGCCCCTACGATACGCAGCAGGCGCTGGTCTTCCACCCGGACGACCCGCTGTTCGCCCGCTTCCGCCTGGAACTCGAGACCGAGCAGGGCAGCAGCGTGCGTCCCCGGCGGGAGCGGCCGGCCTCTGCGATCGTTCCGGAACGGCTCCGCTGGCGCGACGAGGATCCCGCCGGGATCACGCCGCTGGAGAGCAACGCGATCGGGCTGCGCTACGCCCTGCTGCGCCCGCGCCTGGCCGAGCCGGCCCCCGTGGCGCCGGCACCGGAACCGCCCTCGATCACCGAGCGGACCCTGCGCCAGAGACTCGCCGCCGCGGTGGCGTCCCAGGCGGTGGAGGACGAGGCCTCCCTGCGGGTGCCGCGCGGCGGCAACCTCGCCCATCGCTACAACGCCGTGCTCAAGCGCGTTCTCGGCAAGGGCCGCGCGACCATGACGATGCCCGAGCTGGAGGCGGCGCTCGCCTGGCTTGAACGCAACCGCCTCGCGGACCATCTCGACCGCCTCGACGGCGACGCCCGCTACGCGTGGTCCGCCCGCCAGCGCCGCGGCCGCTGGCAGCCGGAACGCGCCGCCGGCCGTTGAACGGAAGGAGGGCCCGATGACCGGGAGCTTGCCCGACGCCTTCGCGGCCACGCTTGCCGAAGCCGGGCCACCGCAGGCCTGGCCGGCGCCGCTCGCCGCCCTGTGGTGGCTCTCCAGGGATGCGCCCGGGCCGGACGAACCCGCCTGGGAGCGCGCGCATGCCCTGGTCCAGGCGGCGTCCGGGCCCGACGCAGCCTGGGTCCACGCCCATCTCCACCGGATCGAGGGCGATGCCGGCAACGCGCGCTACTGGTACGAACGCGCCGGCCGGGCCGTCCCGAGCGATACGCCGTCGGAAGAGCGCGCCGCCATCATCGCAGCTCTGTGGGACCCGGCCTGATCGCCCACCTGTCGCTCCCTATGGATCGAAGGGCGCTGCTTCGCCGTTCCTGGCTGGAGACGGGAGCCGCCCGACGTTGGGCAGATCGGCAACTACTTCGTCGATCACGCGTGATTGCTGTATTTGTCCATAATTACCACACCAATACTGTCGATTTTTTATGGAATGACGTTTTTATATCGATCTTTGCTTCATTTCTTAGATGAAATATCTGTTGACCATGTGGAGAAAATTATTCTCCAGTTATGAATTCGAACATTTTTCGCCATCTACGTCCTTTTTGCTCTCGCACGTAGGCGAAATCTGACTATTGGTACGCATATAGATTCCGGAATCAAGGGAACGTGCTGGTCGCCGTGATGAGCTTTGGATGTCTAGTCTGCGGTGTGGGTCTCGCGGGTCTTTCGCTGCGCGATCCCGCGCGCGCGGTCGCGCTGGAACGGTGCAGCGGGATCTGCCTCCTGCTCGGCCTGTGCCTGCTCGGGATCGCGCTGCACAGAGCCCACGGCTGAAGCCCTTGACGTGACACGCTTGGCTGCATCGATCCGGTATCCCGCCCGGCGGCAGGCGCCCGAGATACGGGTGGTCGCCACCCGATCGAACCGATTGCTCGGAACGCCCGGCTTCACAGCCGGTTGTCAGGCCGCCCGACGCGGAGATCGGGCTTCGAGAATCGGAGCGGATCCATGAGCCTCCTCGGCAGCATCGTCAGCAAGATCCTTCACCCGTTCGGTGGCGGGACCGCAGACGCCGCACCCGCGTCCACGGCGGGCTCGGGCAGCCCGTCCAGCTCGGGCACTCCGTCGGCGCCGGCCGGAAGCGCGGGCGGCGGCGAACCCGTCGACGTCGCGGCGGTCCTCACCGGCATGGCCGAGAAGAACCCGCAGAAGCTCGACTGGCGCCACTCGATCGTGGACCTGATGAAGCTCCTCGGCCTCGAGTCGGATCTTGCCTCGCGCAAGCAGCTCGCCGACGAGCTGCATTACACCGGCGACAAGGACGATTCGGCCACGATGAATATCTGGCTGCACAAGCAGGTGATGCAGAAGCTCGCCGAGAACGGCGGCAAGGTGCCGGAAGACCTCAAGCACTGACCTGTCGCGGTCCCCGGGTCTCGGCACCGCACGGCGCCGAGACCCGACGTCGGACCTGCGCGAAATCCACATCCGCCATCCGGATGGGATCGCTCAGCGCCCGGTACGGACCCGGGTCCAGAGCCGGGTGACGTAGCGCTGGGTCTTGTCGTCCCAGGCGGTGTTGATCGACAGGCGCTGCATCGTCGCCTCGTCCGGGTAGATGCCGGGATTGTTCAGGATCTCGGGCTTCACGAACCGCTTGGCCGCAAGATTGCCGTTGGCATAGGCCACGAAGTTGGTGTTGGCCGCCGCCACCTCGGGGCGCATCATATAGTCGATGAAGGCCAGCGCCTCGGCCGGATGGGCCGCATCCTTCGGGATCGCGAAGGTATCGAACCACATCAGCGCCCCCTCCTTGGGCACCACGTAGGCGATCTCGATGCCGTTCTTGGCCTCCTCCGCGCGGCGCCTGGCCTGCATCATGTCGCCCGAGTAGCCCACCGCGATGCAGATATCGCCGTTGGCGAGCGCCTGGATGTATTCCGACGAGTGGAACTTCCGCACGCTGCCGCGCACCTTGTAGAGCGCGTCGGTGACGAGCGTCAGGTCGTCCCAGCGCTTGGAATCGGCCTTCGCGCCGAAAGCCGGGAGCATGCTGGGGATCAGATCCTCGGGACTGTCGAGCATCATGATCCCGCAATCCTTGAGCCTACCGGCGGAGGCGGGGTTGAGGACGATGCTCCAGGAGTTCAGCGACGCGTTGGCGCCCAGGCGCTCGCGCAACGCCCCGACATTGTAGCCGATGCCGGTGGTGCCCCACATGTAGTCGACGGCATAGGCGTTGCCGGGATCGTAGACGGCCAGCCGGCTCGTGATCTCGGGCCAGAGGTTGCCGAGGTTCTTCAGCTTGGACTTGTCGAGGGGCAAAAAGGCGCCCGCTCGGATCAGCCGCTGCAGGTAGGGGCCCGACGGAACGACGATGTCGTAGCCGGAACGGCCTGCCAGCAGCTTGGTCTCCAGGATCTCGTTGTTGTCGTAGGTGTCGTAGACGACCTTGATCCCGGTCTCGCGGGTGAAGGCGTCGAGCACCTTCGGGTCGATATAGTCCGACCAGTTGTAGATGTTGACCACCCGCTCCTCCGCGGCCCGGGCGGGGGCGGCCAGCCCGAGGGCGAAGAGCGCCGCGAGCAGGGCACCCCGCCCGGCGACCGCGGCGAACGCGCAGTGCGCCACGAGGCCCCGGAGCATCGTCTCGACCCGACCGGTCCCGGGGCCGCTCACGCGCTCCTCGCGGCGACGACCACGATCTCGACGCGGTACTGCGGCTCGCACAACCGCGCCTCGACGGTGGCGCGCACCGGTGGGCTCTCTCGGGAGACCCAGGCGTCCCAGGCCGCGTTCATCTCGGCGAAATGGGCGATGTCGGCGAGGTAGACCGTCGCCGACAGGATATGATGCTTGTCGCTGCCGGCAGCGGCGAGCAGGCGGTCGATCTGGTCCAGGATACTCTGCGTCTGAGCCGTTACCCCGGTCCCGACCGGATCGGAGGCCACCTGGCCGGCGAGGTACACGGTGTTGCCGTGGATCGCCCCTTGCGACATCCGCGCCCCGGTTTCGATCCGTTCGATGCTCATTGCGTCCTCCACGCCCGCGAAACGCGCGTATCTGCCGTCGCGCCAGGCCGGACGTAAAGGGCGGCGCGCCGACGCGCCGCGGGAACCCGCGGAAAATCACCCGCTGCAGACCGCTTACGGGCAACCGGGTTGGGCCAACACGCGTTCATACGGCATCGCTTGTCATGCCTTGGGGTTCGTCATGGGTATTCTCTGGACCATCATCATCGGGTTCCTCGCCGGAATCATCGCCAAGTTCCTCATGCCGGGCCCGAATGAGCCGTCGGGCTTCATCCTCACGACCATCCTCGGCATCGTCGGAGCCTTCTTGGCGACTTTCATCGGCCAGGCGGTGGGCTGGTATGGACCCAACCAGGGCGCGGGTTTCATCGGCGCGATCGTGGGCGCCGTGGTGGTGCTGTTCATCTACGGCATGATCGCAGGCCGCCGCAGCACGACCATCTGACCGCCTTCAAGCGGCCGAAACGAGAGGGGCGCCCCGCGGGGCGCCCCTTTTTCTTGTCCTCTGCCCAGACCGGTCGGCCGTTGGTCCGGACTTGGCGCTCAGAGGTGCTCGGCCGCCGCCTTCACGGCGCAATGGCCGGTGGCGCCCCGCACCGCCAGGCCGACGCCGACGACCAGGGCCAGCAGGCTGAGGATCTTGTTGGGCCGCGGCTGCGCGGCGGCCGCCGCGATCCCGAGGCCCAGCGCCACCGAGACGGCGCGCTCAGTGGTGGTCAGGTTCGGCTGACCGCTGAAGATGTCTTGGATCATGTCGTTGGCCATTCAAAATCTCCGGTGCGAAGCCGCCGGGCGAACGCGGGATTCGGCGGCGCGTTCCCCCGCGACCGGGGCGGGCGGGCGGCAGCCCGCGGATCGGCCCCGGCGCAGACCAAAGAAAAAGGCGCGGTCCCGAAGGACCGCGCCCATCCCGTCGTCTCCGCGCCGGCCGAGGCCCGCGCGGCACAATCCCTGAGGCTTACTCGCCGGCGGTCTCGCGCCGACGCTCGCCGCGGTGGCGGCCACCGTTATCCTCGCGCCGGGGCTCACCGTCGCGCTCGCCGCGGCTCGACTCGCGCTCGGCCTTCACCTTGTCGGTGATGTCCTCGCCGGTCTGCTGGTCGACGACGCGCATGGAGAGGCGGATCTTGCCGCGGTCGTCCTGACCGAGGAACTTCACCTTCACCTTCTCGCCTTCCTTGACGACGTCCGTCACCTTGGCGACCCGCTGGGCGGCGAGTTCCGAGATGTGGACGAGGCCGTCCTTGGCGCCGAAGAAGTTCACGAAGGCGCCGAACTCCATGCACTTCACGATCGTGCCGTCGTAGATCATGCCGACCTCGGGCTCCGCCACGATCGAGCGGATCCAGTTGTAGGCCGCCTTGATCGCCTTGCCGTCGGCGGAGGCGATCTTCACGATGCCGGTATCCTCGATGTTGATCTTGGCGCCGGTCTTCTCGACGATCTCGCGGATCACCTTGCCGCCGGTGCCGATCACGTCGCGGATCTTGTCGGTCGGGATCTGCATCGTCTCGATGCGCGGGGCGTACTCGCCGAGCTCGGGCCGGGCGGCGGTGAGCGCCTTGGACATCTCGTTGAGGATGTGGGCGCGCCCGTCCTTCGCCTGGTCGAGGGCGACCCGCATGATCTCCTCGGTGATGCCGGCGATCTTGATATCCATCTGGAGCGAGGTCACGCCCTCGTCCGTGCCGGCCACCTTGAAGTCCATGTCGCCGAGGTGATCCTCGTCGCCGAGGATGTCGGACAGGACCGCGAAGCGCTCACCCTCGAGGATGAGGCCCATGGCGATGCCCGCCACCGGACGGCGCAGGGGCACGCCGGCATCCATCAGCGACAGCGAGCCGCCGCAGACCGAGGCCATCGAGGACGAGCCGTTCGACTCGGTGATCTCGGACACGACGCGGATCGTGTACGGGAACTCGTGGGCCGGCGGCAGGACCGGACGGATCGCCCGCCAGGCGAGCTTGCCGTGGCCGATCTCGCGACGGCCCGGCGAGCCCATCCGGCCGGTCTCGCCGACGGAATAGGGAGGGAAATTGTAGTGGAGCAGAAAGCGCTCCTTGTAGGTGCCGTCCAGGGCGTCGATGAACTGCTCGTCCTCGCCGGTGCCGAGGGTGGCGACCACGAGAGCCTGGGTCTCGCCGCGGGTGAACAGCGAAGAACCGTGGGCCCGGGGCAGGACGCCGACCTCGGAGACGATCGGGCGGACCGTCTTCAGGTCGCGGCCGTCGATGCGGGCGCCGGTGTCGAGGATGTTCCAGCGAACGACCTTCGACTGCGCCTCCTTGAACGCCGCCTTGACCTTCTCGGCCGGGAACTTCTCAGCGCCTTCGGGGCAGAGGGCAGCCATCACCTTGGCCTTCACGGCGTCGACGGCGGCGTAGCGCTCCTGCTTCACCGTCTTGGTGTAGGCGGCGCGCAGTTCGGCCTCGCAGACCTCCAGGACCGCCTTCTCGACGTCGGCGTTCTCGGGAGCCTTGAAGTCGCGGGGCTCCTTGGCGGCCTTCTCGGCGAGACGGATGATCGCCTCGATCACCGGCTGGAAGTGCTTGTGACCGAACATCACGGCGCCGAGCATCACGTCCTCGGAGAGCTCCTTGGCCTCCGACTCGACCATCAGCACCGCGTCCTGCGTGCCGGCGACGACGAGGTCGAGGGACGATTCCTCCTTGGTCTCGGTGACCAGCGGGTTCAGCCGGTAGCCGCCGTTGATGTAGCCGACCCGGGCGCCGCCGATCGGACCCATGAACGGCACGCCCGACAGGGTCAGCGCCGCGGAGGCCGCGACCATCGCGACGATGTCGGGATCGTTCTCGAGGTCGTGGGTCAGGACGGTCACGACAACCTGGGTGTCGTTGCGCCAGCCGTCGATGAAGAGCGGGCGGATCGGGCGGTCGATCAGGCGGGAGACCAGGGTCTCCTTCTCGGAGGGACGGCCCTCGCGCTTGAAGTAGCCGCCCGGGATGCGACCGGCCGCATAGGCCCGCTCCTGGTAGTTGACGGTGAGCGGCATGAAGTCGATGCCGGGCTTCGGCTCCTTCGTGGCGACCACGGTCGCGAGCACGGAGGTCTCGCCGTAGGTGGCGACGACGGCGCCGTCGGCCTGGCGGGCGACCTTGCCGGTCTCCAGGACGAGCTTGCGGTCGCCCCACATCAGCTCTTCGCGTTGAACGTCGAACATTCTTATCTCTTCCTTGCCTTCGGCGGGCCTTAGCCCGGCGCCGCCGGGGGCAAGACGGCGCGACACTTCCCGGGGCTGGAAGTGTCGCGCGATCCTGCCCCGACGCTGGCGCCTCGAAGCGGCCCGTTTTCGGGCGGCCGGACCCATTCCGACAGCCCGAGATCGTAAAACGCGGCCCCGAGCCGGGCTCGGAACCGCGCGGAGTCTCGCCTTAGCGGCGGATGCCGAGACGCTCGATGAGGGCGCGGTAGCGGGCCTCGTCCTTGCGCTTGACGTAGTCGAGCAGCGAGCGGCGCTGCGAGACCATCTTCAGGAGGCCACGGCGGGAATGGTTGTCCTTGCCGTGAGTCTTGAAGTGACCGGTCAGGTTGGTGATCCGCTCGGTGAGGATCGCCACCTGGACCTCGGGGGACCCGGTGTCCTTGGCGTCCTTGCGGTGTTCCTTGATGAGCGCGGTCTTGCGCTCTGCCGTGATCGACATCGCATGCCTTTCGGGTTGTGCTGGTTCGGATGCGGCGCCCCGCTGAAGGGCGCGCGAACTCGGCGTTCGGCCGGTGCCGGGATGTCGTCCAGCACGGTCACAGCGCCAAGCGGCTCAAGCCCCGCCCGGTAACCCGGGCCGGGGCCGCGCGATCCATACACGAAACCGTCGGATATGCCAGCCCCGGGCCAGGCGGCCCCGTCGAGGGAACAGTTAACGCCCGCGTGCTAGGCGAGGCCGGATACGAAGTGCGGTCCGGCGATGAACGGCAGCCTCTCGGACGCGTGCGGCGTCCTCGTCGCGACGCTGCTCGGCGTCCCCCTGATCCTGCTCCCGGGCTATGCGCTGGGCACCGTGACCGGGATCCTGGGGTTTCGCACCCTCTCGACCGGCCGCCGCCTGCTGTGTTCCGCCCTCCTGGGAATCGGCCTGCTGCCGGCCCTCGACAGCCTTCTGGTCCAGGCGACGGGCGTCCCGGCCGCCGCCCTGGCGAACGGCGCGCTCGGCCTGACGGCGCTGGTACCGGCGGCCCGCGCCTTGCGGGGCCGGTTCGACCGGCAGGTCCTGGCGCCGATGCTGGCCCTGGCCGCACTCTGGCTGGGGATCGTGGCGTACGCGCTGATCGATCTCGACACCGGCACCGCCCTGTATCAGCCGGTCACGGTCATCGACCTCGTCAAGCACGCCGCCCTGACCCGCACGATCGCCGAGAGCGGGCTCCCGCCCCTGGACCCGTTCTTCGCCCGGCCGGAACGGGCCGGCTACTACTATTTCTTCTATACGCTCTGCGGGCTGACCGACTGGTCCGGCGGTGCGTTGGTCGACGGGCGTACGGCTTTCGCCGGGGTGGCCTTCTGGACCGGGATCGGCCTGCTCGGCCTGTTCGACCGGCTGCTGGCGGCGACCGGCCTCGTGCGGGATGCGTCCCCGCGCCTCGTACGCAGCGCGACGCTCTTGCTCCTGCCGGCGGCCGGCCTCGACATCCTGCTGGTCGTCAGAAACCGGATCGCCACCGGGATCTGGCTCCCGATACCGGAATGGCTGAACGAGCAGGTCCTGAACTGGCCGGCCTCCCTGGTCTGGGTCCCGCACCACGTCGCAGGGGCGCTGGCGGCCTGGCTCGGGCTCCTGGCGCTCGCCGAGGCCGCCGACGGCGAACGGCCGGGACGGCGGGCGGAAGCCGTCGCAATCGCGGTGGCGGGAACCGCGTTCGCGGCCTGCGCGGGCCTGTCGATCTGGATATGCCTGGGTGCAGTGGCGGCGGCCGGGACCTGGCTGGCGCTCCTCGCCGTCGAGCGCCGCTGGCGCGAGGCGGGCCGGCTCGTCGCGGCCGGCCTCGTCGCCGCCCTCCTGGCCGCGCCCTACCTGCGCGGCCTTCTGGCGAGCCGGACCGAGACCGGGCCGGTCGTCGCGTTCGCGGTCCGGGGCTTCGGTCCCCTGGAAGGGGTGGCCGAGGAGCCCACACTGAGCGTGCTCCGGCTGATCCTGCTGCCGGTCAACTACTATCTCGCCTTCGGGGTGCTGGCGGCCGGCACGCTCCTGTTCTGGCGCGTCGTCCCGCGGCGCGACGCGCATGCCCGCGAGGCGGGGCGGCTGCTGACCATCGTGGCGGCGTCGTCCCTGCTGATCGGAGGCTTCCTGCGCTCGGCGATCCTCTATAACGACCTGGGCTGGCGCGTGGTCCTCCTGGCGCAGGTCGCCGCGCTGGCCTGGTCCGTCGCGGCCCTAGTGCGGCTGGCCGGGGCACGGCTGCGGCTGCCCGGACTGCTCGCAGGGCTGCTCCTGCTCGGATACGCCACGACGCTCTACGGCTTCGCCGGGATGCGCGCCTATCCCGCCGCCGCCAATCCGAAATTCGCATTCCTCAACGGGCGCCCCGACATCGACCGGGACCTGCGCGCGGCCTATGCCTGGGCCGGCGCGCACTTGCCCCGGAATCTCGTGCTGCAGCAATCCCCGGACCCGCCGCGCGTGTTCGACTTCGGCCTCTACGGAGCCCAGCTGGTGGCGGTGGCCGACCGGGAAGCGCGGCTGTTCGGAGCTCCGCCGGAGGCCGTCGCGGCGCGGATCGCGCTGGTCGCGTCGATCTTCGGCGAACCCCTCACCGGAGCCGAGACGCGAGGCCGGGCCAGGGAAGCCGGCATCGGCGCCCTGATCGTCACCGAGCAGGACGCGCCCTGGGGGCACCCGGAATCCTGGGTCTGGCGCACCCGACCCGTCTATGCCGGGCCGCGCGTCCGGATCCTGCGCGTCGAGGATCTCGATGAGTGAGCGCACCCCCTCGCGTACGGGCGACACGCTGCGCTGGCTCGCCGCCCAGGGGGCGCTGCATGCAGGCGCGCTCACCCTCGGCTTCGCCGGTTTCGTGCTGCTGTTCCAGACGGATCTCTGGTCCGGCGTGACGATCCTGTTCTACCGCGGGCTGATCCTGCTGGTGGTCGCCTTCCTGGCCACCCTCGGGGTGACGGCGATGCTGGCCGGAATCGGCCGTCCCTGGGGCCTGCGCCGGCGGGACGCCCTCGGGGCCTGCGTCCTGTCGCTGTCCCTGAACCTCAGCGTCTTCGTGATCTTCCCGGTGACCGTCGACCGCTCGATCAGCGTGTTCCTGCTCGGGCAGATGGCGGCGCAACCCGAGGAAAGCTTCAGCCCCGAGCGGGCGCAGGCGGTGTTCGAATCGGTCTATCTCGGGGCGTTCCGCCAGATCGAGCGACGCCTGGCGGAGCAGAGCGCCTCGGGCAACATCGCCCCGTCCGGGACGGGCTACGTCATCACCCGGCAGGGCTGCGCCTTCATCCGGTTCTCGAGGCTCGTCGCGCGCATCTTCCGAACCGATCCACGGATGGTCGAGGCGCGGCCACCGGCCCCGGCAGAGCCGACGCGCTGACCGGCGACCGAAATTACGCTGCGGCACCGTCCCGGACTGCGGCGGCGAAGCGCTTTCCTCGGACTCGATGCACCAACGGTTGATTGCTCACGACCTGTCGCATGACCGCCCGGCGCTGCCTGCCCGTGGCGGCAGCGGGCCTCGGGATCGGGGTGCCGGAGCCGCGGGCGCCGCGATCGCGTGGGTCCTCGGAGCGCTCCCGAGGCGGCCACGGACACCCGTGAGATCACCAGTACGCTGACGGATATCACGGGCGACGGCCAGGTCATGGGGTCCGAAGCCGGGCGCGTCCTTGCCTCGGTCTGCGATCTGTCGGAGGAGTGCGCGAACCTGCGTGCCGAGGTCGGCCGATTCCTGGCTTCCGGGCGCGCGGCCTGAGGCACCGGCTCGGAACTTGCTCGCCGGGTCCTCAGCCATCCCTTCCGGCGGACGCAGACCGTGAGCCGACACCTGCCCGATCCCGTCGCGATCGTTCGGCCTGAGACCCCGACCCCCGGCAACCCGGATCTGTCCCGGAGCCTCACCGCCCCGGGCCTCGTGGCCATCGGGCTCGGCGCCACGATCGGCGCGGGCATCTTCGTGCTCACCGGGACGGCGGCGGCGCAATATGCGGGCCCGGCGCTGAGCCTGTCCTTCGTGATCGGCGGCGTCGCCTGCGGCTTCGTCGGGCTGTGCTACGCCGAGCTGGCCGCGATGATCCCTGAGGCGGGCTCCACCTACACCTACACCCGCGAGAGCCTGGGCCGTCTGCCCGCCTGGATCATCGGCTGGGACCTCGTGCTCGAATTCGCCATGGCGGCGGCCACGGTGGCGGTCGGTTGGTCCGGCTACGCGCAATCGCTCGCGGCGGATTTCGGCCTGATGCTGCCGCCCGCGCTGTCCGGGGCGCCCGGGGACGGCGGCCTGATCAACCTGCCGGCGGTCGGCATCGTGCTGCTGCTGACCGCACTCCTGACACGCGCGACCCGGGAGGCCTCCCTGGTCAACGGGCTTCTGGTGGCGGCCAAGATCGCCATCATCCTGGCCTTCGTGGGGGTCGGCGCGATGCATATCCAGCCGGACCTCTGGCACCCGTTCGTGCCGCCCAACGCCGGCACGTTCGGCGCCTACGGCTGGAGCGGCGTGTTCCGTGGGGCCGCGGTGGTGTTCTTCGCCTTCATCGGCTTCGAGACCGTCGCGACCGCGGCGGGCGAGTGCCGGGCGCCCCAGCGCGATGCGCCCGTCGGGCTCATCGGGTCGCTGGTGATCACCACGATCCTGTACGTGGCGGTGGCGGCGGTGCTCACCGGGCTGGTGCCCTACCGGGAGCTGGACGTGGCCGACCCGATCGCCAAGGCGATCGACCGCATCGACCTCCCGGGCTTCTCGATGGTGATCAAGGTCGGCGCCCTGCTCGGGCTGACCACCTCGGCGCTCACGGCACTCTACGGGCAGGGCCGGATCTTCTTCGCCATGGCCCGCGACGGGCTGCTCCCCGGCCTCTTCTGCCAGGTCAATTCGGAAACCCGGGCCCCCGTGGCGAGCCAGGTGGTGATCGGGCTGTTCACCGCGGCGGTGGCCGGGCTGGTGCCCATCGACATCCTGGGCGAGATCGTCAGCATCGGCACGCTCCTGGCCTTCTGCCTCGTCTGCGCCACCGTGCTGATCCTGCGCCGGACGGAGCCCGACCGGGAACGGCCGTTCCGCGTGCCGGCGGCGACGCTCGTGGCCGCGCTCGGCATCCTGTCCTGCCTGGTGCTGATGGCCTCGCTGCCGGCCGACACCTGGATCCGCCTCGCGGTCTGGCTGGTGATCGGGCTCGCGATCTATGCCGGCTACGGCCGGCGCAACGCCCGGCTCACCCGAGCAGGTTGAGCGTCGCCTGGGAGAGGGCGTCGATGGAGGCCGAGGCGCTGAGGTTCAGCTCGTAGTTCCGGATCACCCGCTGCAGATCGGCGGACTCGACCGCGACGTTGACGTTCGGCAGCCGGACATAGCCCCGGCTGTCCGCGGCCACGTTGGACGGGTCGTAGCGCCTGCGGAAATCGCTGGTGTCACGGACGATGCGTCCCACCGGGTCGCGCGGGCTGTCGGCGTCGACGGGCCGGAACACGGCGATCTTGCGGGCGTAGGGCGTCCCGCCCGGGGTCGCCGGGGTGGAATCGGCGTTCGCGATGTTCTCGGAGATCGCCCGGATCTGCCCGCCCTGGATCCGCCGGCCGAAGGCCAGCGCGTCGGAGGCCGAGCGGAGGGCGCTGGTATCCGGCATGCGCGTGGACTCGATCGGCGGCGGGAAGAGACCGGACGATCTTTTTCGAAACAGGCTTAAAGGTCGGTTAAGGACGCCGGCCTCACGCGGCCCGGCCCGACAGGCTCACGGCCTCGCGCAGGTCCCGCCCGTCGGTGAGCCGCAGGCCCCGTCGGCGGAGATCGGCCAGCATCGCGCGGTCCGGGAACGGGCAGTAGGGCAGGACCTCGGTGTTCCGGCCCTCGGGCATGCGGCCCGTGCGGGCGATCTCGTCGAGCAGCCGGTCCAGCATCCCGCGCCCATGCGCGTGGAGCGCCACGGCCGCTCCGGTGGCGGTCGTGCCGACGGGCAACCGCACCGCCTCCTGCGCGAGGATCGCGCCGGTATCGATCGTGGCGGCCAGCCGGTGCAGGGTCATGCCGAAGCTGCCCGGCCCCTCGGCCAGCGCGTGGATCGTCGGAACCGGACCGCGATGGCGCGGCAGCAGGCCGGGATGGCCGTTGATGCCGCCGAGGCGCGCCAGCCCGATGGTCCCGGCCTTCAGGATCTGGTCGAAATGGTAGGTCAGGATCAGGTCGGGCGCGCTCTCGCGCAGGGCGCGGGCGACCTCGGGCCCGTTCACGTCGTCGACCGTCAGGGTCGGGATGCCGAGGCGCCGGCACAGGGTCTTGAGCGGGGTGGATTCCGGCGCCTCGCCGCTGCCGGATACCGCCTGGGTCAGGGGCGCCAGGGGGCGTAGCAGGTCCGGCAGGCCGAAATTCACCGCCAGGTAGGGCAGGATCCCGGCGCCGGAGCGCGCGAGATGGCGCCGGACCTGACCGGTCAGGCCGCCGCTCGACGGCCGCTCGGCGTTCGAGAGCCCGACGAAGGCGATGTCGGCGCGGTGGTCGGCCACGAACCGGCGCACCACCCGGGCATTCGGCAGAGCCTCCAGCACGAACAGGGCGATGCGGGCGCGGGCCATCAGCGGCGCGGCCGGCGCTGGAACCGGAAGGCGTAGAGGCCGGCGCGACGGATGCTCTCCGGCAGGAGCAGTACGGTCCGCGCCAGCGCCGCGAGGATGAACGGGAAGGCGATGACGTCGCGATCCGCCGCGATGCCCTTGGCGATGTGCACGGCCGCGTCGTCGGCGCTCATCTCCAGTGGCCGCCAGCCCTTCAGCTCGCCGCCCATCGGGGTCTTCACGTAGCCCGGCGTCACGACGTTGACCTTCACGCCGCGGGGGCCGACCTTCTGGCGCAGGGCGAGCCCGTGGGCGACCAGCGCCGCCTTGGCGCCGCTATAGGCCGGCGCGTCCTGCAGCGGGGCGTAGGCCGCCAGCGAGGACATCAGCGCGATCTGGCCGCGCCCGCGCTTGAGCATCAGGGTCAGGGCGGGCAGCACCACGTTGAGGGAGCCCGTGTAGTTGATGTCGGCGGTCTCGAACGCCGTCTCCTCGGTCTCGACCTCGCCCTTCTGATTGCCGCCGTTCACCGCGGCATTGGCGATGACGAGGTCGAGCGCTCCGGCCGCGTCGGCACGGTGCACGAGCGCGATCGCGGCGGCGCGGTCGCGGGTGTCGAGGCGCGCGGACTCGACTGCGGCTCCGCTGGCGCGGCAATCCCGGGCCACCGTCTCCAGGCGCTCGGTGTTGCGTCCGACGAGGATGAGGCTCACGTCGGCCTGCGCGTAGTGACGTGCGAGGGCGGCGCCGATGCCGCTCGACGCGCCAGTGATCAGAATGCGGGGCATGCGGCGGGTGCTACGCCGCGGAGCGTGGAAAGATCAAGGTCGAGACGGGCGCAGCGGCGTTCAAAGCAACGCCAGGACCGCCGAACTGTTCGGAAAAGCCGACGTCCCGGCCCTCCGACGTCAATAGACCGGCGCGAGTTGACCGTCGCGCTCGTCACCTTCGCGGATCGACCGGGCCGCCGCCAGCATCGAATCGGGCAGGGCGGATTCGATCCGCGGCACCGATCCCGCCACGGCCCGGTCAATCGCCTCCTTGGAGAAGAAGCCGCCATTGACCTGCGTCCGGTGCAGCACGACCCGGCGGAAATCGGCCATCAGGCCCATGTCGGGCGCGGTCGGATCCGTCCAGAACCCGTCGAGGTCGCCCTGATGGGTCAGCCCGGCCATGTTGTAGATCGCGGTACCGACCGCGTGGGTCGGGCGGCCCATCTCCAGGGACAGCATGCCCACCGTCGAGTTGACGATGACGACGCCGCGCGCGCCCTTGATCAAGGTCGGAAGGTCGCCGCCGTCGATGAAGTCGAGGCGGTCGCTGACGCCGTGGCGCCGGGCCGAGGCGCGGGCGAACTTGCGCCAGTTGATCAGGCCGCTGTCCAGCGGGTGCAGCTTCACCAGGAGCCGCGTCGGCGCCGATGACGCGTCGGCGAAGGACTTGATCACCCGGTCCATGAAGCCCTCGACGCCGAGGAACGGCGAGTGGACCCGGATCTGGTAATCGCTGTCGAGCTGGAGCGGCAGCAGGAAGTAGTCGCAGCCGACCGCGCGGTAGATCTCGTCGCAGCGCGCCGCCTCGCGGCGGGTATGGGCGCGCCGGGTGAACTTCTTGATCCAGCCCGCATATTCGGCGGCGATGTGGGTCGGCCGGTGGCTGCGGAAATGCGGATAGAGATAGGGAAACGCGATGTTGGCGATGTTGTAGCCCACGTCCCAGATGCTGCGGCGGGCCATATCGCCGGTGGAGGGCATCGCCCGGCCGGGCTGCGGCAGGCGTCGCGCCAGGGCGCGGACCTCGTCGGCCGTGCGCGGCAGCGTCGAGAACCCGTTCACGCCGCCGAGTTCGCAGGTGATCCAGTTCGGGCGGATGTAGCCCTCCTCGAACACGTGGACGCGCAGGCCGCGGACCTCCGCGATCATGCGAGCGGCCTTGTGGAACGGCCGGCAATCGCCGAACAGCACGATGTCGGTCACGCCTTCGCGGTCGAGATACGCCTCCAGATACGTGCCCCAGGCCTCGCGGCGGCCGCGGTAATTGTCCGCCTTGCCCGTCCAGAACAGCCAGTCGCCGGGGCAGAGATTGATGCGCCGCACATCGTGCCCCCGTGCGCGCAGCGCCTTGCCGAGATCGGAGAAGAACGGAGACGCGATGCCCTGCAGGAACAGAAAGGTCGCGGGGCGGTCGCGGAGGGCGTCGGAGGCGGGCTTCTGCATTCCGCTGCGCTTCTTATCCTTGACCCTTGGCCAGCCTGAGCCGGACCGGAGAGAATGACCAGACGTGGCACGCCGCGTCGCGGCGGGGCAATCCAAGGCCGCGCCGCAGGACGGCGTTTCCGCTCCGGCGTGGCCCGCATGCAACGGTCGCGCTGTTCGCGGCCACGGTTCGGATTGAGCGCCCAATCACGGCGACGATATGTCCAAATCCTTTCCAGGACGTGGCGCGCGCGGCAGATCGCCGAGGTTGTCCACGCGATCCCGGTCATCCCACGCCGGCGAAAATGCGCTACAGGCGGCCCGGACGAGTCAACCGAGCGGAGCCGGGCGCGCAGATCATGTCCCTTGAACCGACCCCGTCGCTCTACGCGACCGGCCGGACGATCCGCCGCCTGCGGGCGGACATCGAGGCCGCGACGGGCCTTGCCTTCGCGCGGGCCCGGCCCGGCGCGGCCGGCGCGGTCTGGGGTGCGCGGAGCCTGCCGGCGCGGCTGCTCGCTCTCGGCGGACGCCGCCGCCTCGTGGTGGCACCGGGACCGCTGCTCAGTCCCTATGACCGGCCGGAGACCGGGTTCTCGTCCCTGCAGATCAGCCTCGACGGCGCGCCGCTCGGCGGGGAGGGCGGCGTCCATTACCTCGATCCCTGGACCCGGCAGCCGATCGACCGCGCGGCCTGCGCCGACCGGGTGGCGTGGCTCGCCGCGCGGTTCGCCGAGAACGACCGGCGGGTGATCTATGTCGGCATGTCGCGCTGGAAGCGGCCGGCCCTGGACGTGCTCGCTGCCGGCCCGGCCGGACGCCCGGTCCACACCATGACGGCCGAGGCCGCGGTCGAGGCGGGCCGGCGCCACGACGGCCGCATCCTCGCCTGGGCGACCCGCGCGCCGGGCCAGCTGGAGGAGGCCTGCGCCCGGGCCGGCCTGCCCCTGGCCCGGGTGGAGGATGGGTTCCTGCGCTCCGTCGGCCTCGGCGCGAGCCTGCAGCCCGGCGCCTCCATCGTGGTCGACGACCTCGGCATCTACTACGACCCGCGCCGGGAGAGCCGCCTGCAGCGCCTGCTGGCCGATTCGACGTTCACCCCAGAGCTGGTGAGCCGGGCCCGGCGCCTGCGCGAGGAGGTCGTGGCGCGCCGCCTCAGCAAGTACAATGTGGGCCTCGACGCCGCCGCCCTCGACTGGCCCTCTGGCCGGCGGATCGTGCTGGTGCCGGGCCAAGTGGAGGACGACGCCTCGGTGCAGCACGGCTCGCCGCTGGTGCGCTCGAACCGGGCCCTGCTGGCGGCGGCGCGGCGGCGCAACCCGGATGCCTTCCTGCTCTACAAGCCCCATCCCGACGTCGAGGCGGGGTTCCGCCCGGGCGTCATTCCGGAAGCCGAGGCGCTCACGCTCGCCGACCGCATCGTGGCGGGGATCAGCATCGTCGACCTGCTGGACCGGGTGCACCATGTCGAGACCATGACGTCGCTCGCAGGGTTCGAGGCACTGATCCGCGGGCTCAGCGTGGCGACCCACGGCCGCCCGTTCTACTCGGGCTGGGGCCTGTCGGAGGATCTGGCGCCAGGGGCCGACCGCGGCCGCAGGCTGACGCTGGACGAGCTGGTGGCCGGCGCGATGATCCTCTATTCGCGCTACCTCGATCCCGTGGCGATGAAGCCGTGCAGCCCCGAGCAGTTGCTCGACCGGCTCAGCGCCGCCCGCGAGGCCGCCCCGCGCAGCGCGCTCTCGATTGGCCGCACGGCCCGCCTCGTCATGCGCGCGCGCTACGGCCTCCTCAATCCGGTCGTGCGGGCGCTGCGCAGCCGGCGCGGCGTCGGCCGCGAGGCCGGGCCGCGCTAGTGGTTGGTCGATCGCCCCGCGTCGGGTTCGGAAGGCTGCACCGTGAGGCCGGGGCTCGCCGCAGGCGCGAGCACGGAATCCGGAGCCGCAGGCTGCGCCGGATCCTGCGGTACAGCCATCCCGGATCGGACGATCGCAGCGGGACCGGATCCGCGGCTCCGCTGCGCGGCACCGGAATGCCGGCGACTTTCCCCGGGTCATCGAGCAATCGTAAGGGGATAGAGTTGGCTGCTGCAACCGCGGTTGAGCAGAGGGCTCTCGAGCTTCCGCATCAGGAACATCCCCGAAACCCTTGTTTCAACGTACCTCCTTGCGCCGGATCGCGCTTCGTTCCGGCGGAGCGCCCGCACGCCCCTCGCCGAGTTCTCGAACCGTGACGACGTTCCTCACCGCCACCGGCCTCGCGCTCGCCCTCTGCCTCGCCCTGGAGGTCTTCGTGGGCGATTCGATCGCACGGGCGAGCCTCGCGCCGCGGGACCTTGCCCTGCGGCTGCTCGGCTACCTGCTGGTCCTGCTGTTCTGGTTCGCATTCTCGTGGCGGCCCTGGCTGGCCGGGCTGACCTGCGTGATCTCCGTCGCGGCGCTGATCTATGTCAGCCGCGCCAAGCGTTCGGTGATCGGCGAGCCGCTCCTGTTCAGCGACTTCGCGCTCCTGCCGCAGGTGCCGCGCCATCCGCAGCTCTACTATATCCCGCCCCTCTGGGATCCGCGGATCTCCGTTCCGGTGATCCTGACCCTCATCGCGACGGTGATCTGGTACCGGACCGAGCCGAGCGTGCTGCCGGGCGCGCCGGTGCCGCGCGTGGCCGCCCTGCTGGGCCTGCCGCTGGCGCTCTGGCTGCTGGTGCGCACCGCACCGCGTCCGCCGCTGGCGGGGCTGGTCACGCTCTGGTTTCCCCGGCCCGACCTGGAGGCGGACGTCGCCCGGGTCGGCCTGCCGGCGAGCCTGCTGGGCTATACGGCCCGGGCCCTGGCCGGCAGCGCCCCGGTGCCCGAGGCGCCCGCGCTGCCGCCCGGGCCGGGCGACGACGTCGTCGTGGTGATCCAGCTCGAATCGTTCATCGACCCGGAGCGCCTCGGTGGCGCGCCGCTGCCCGCCCTGGAGCTGTTCCGCACCCGGGCCGCGCAGTACGGCCGCCTGCGGGTCCCGGCGCACGGCGCCTACACCATGCGCAGCGAGCACGCCGTGCTCACCGGCCGGCCGTCCGACAGCCTCGGCTTCGGCCGGTACGACCCCTATACCTCCCGCAGCGGCGACGAGCCGACGAGCCTCGCCCGGCTGGCCCGGGACCGCGGCTACGGGACCCTGTTCCTGCACCCGTTCCACCGGGATTTCTTCCGCCGGGCGCAGGTGATGCAGGCCTTCGGCTTCACCGATCTGGTGATGAGCGAGGCCTTCGCGGAGGCTCCGCGAGTCGGCCCCTATGTCGGGGACGTGGCCCTGGGCGAGCGGCTGCTGGACGAGGTCCGGGAACGGAGCACGCCGCTGTTCCTGTTCTGCGTCACGATGGAGAACCACGGGCCCTGGAAGCCCGGGCGGCTTCCCGGGATCGACGATCCACAGGCGCAGTACCACCACCACGTGGTCAATACCGGGCGCATGATCGAGGACCTCGTCGCGGGGCTCGACGCCCTGGCGCAAGCGCGCGGCCAGACCGTCACCCTCTGCGTATTCGGCGACCACGCGCCCTCGCTGCCGACCTGCAAGCCAGGCTTCGGCGACCGGACGACCGACTACGCGGTGTTCCGCTTCGGGCGGCCGGCGGTCGTCCCGCGCCGGCTGGACCTCGCCGCCGACGCCCTCGGGCGGGAGCTTCGCTCCACCCTCGCTACCGCATTTGCGGACACGCCCGAAAGCACGTGATAAGGTTAAGCTTACGGGTGCTAAGCGTGACAGTGCCACGCTGGTGACGCATTACCGGCCGATAGCGAGGCCGTCCGAGAAGCGGGTGCCGCGAGGCGCCCGTCCGTTCGACGCGGCCGTTAAAGCGATCGCAGCGTTTGGCGGTCACCATGGATGCCCCGGCCCGAGCCAGCGATGGCCAGGGACCGGCCAGGAGAAATCTCAGTGATGCTGCGTAAGACGGCGCTCACCGCGCTGATGGCCGCCCTCGCGGCAGGCTCCGTGGCTGGCTGCACGTTCCTGCCTGCGGCGGGTCCGACGGCGGGCGCGATCGAGGCGGGCGCGCAGGTCGCGACCGCCGACGGCGGGCTGCTGGCGCGCTACGAGATCATCGACGTCACCCCGGCCGTGGTCGAGGCCCTGCG
>NZ_JAUYZJ010000012.1 GCF_030700285.1 Methylobacterium sp. NEAU K
TCGCCCTGGCGTCCGAGTACGGGCGCTACGGCTACCGCCGTGTCACCGCGCTGCTGCAGGCAGACGGCTGGCAGGTGGGCAAGGATCGGGTTCAGCGCATCTGGCGTCGCGAGGGGCTGAAGGTCCCCCAGAAGCACCGGCCGCGCAGCCGTCTCTGGCTCAACGACGGCTCCTGCGTGCGGCTACGGCCGCTCCGCCGCAACCATGTGTGGAGCTTCGACTTCGTGCAGGCGCAGACGCACGACGGGCGGAGCCTGCGCATCCTGACGCTGATCGACGAGCACAGCCGGACCTGCCTGGCGCTGAAGGTGGCCCGACGCATCAACAGCGTAGGTGTGATCGAGGCGCTGGCCGACGCCATGTGCCTGCACGGTATCCCGGAGCACATCCGCTGCGACAATGGCCCCGAGATGATCTCGAAGGCGCTGCGTAAGTGGGTCGCCAAGACGGGGCCGCAGATCCAGTACATCGCACCCGGCTCGCCGTGGGAGAACGGGTATTGTGAGAGCTTCAACGGCAAGCTGCGCGACGAGTGCCTACACCAAGAAATCTTCTACTCGCTGAAGGAGGCGCAGATCGTGATTGGTCTATGGCAATCTACCTACAACCGCGTCCGACCGCATTCGTCGCTTGGCTATCGGCCACCTGCGCCTGTCAGCTTCCCGGATCTGGCCTTCCGGCTACCCATGGCCGCCACCATGCAGTAGCCTCTCAATCGGCTCGGTCCAAAATACCGGTCAGGTCATACGTTCACACCCTCGCTGCTGACGAGAATGGTCGTCTCCGCTTGCTCGAACCTGAGCGCATCGATGTTTGAAACCTCGCCGGCATGAAATGCTGCTGACGACGGGTTGATCCACCACGGAGGCCGCATGCAGCGTCGATCGACCCAGGTTGTCTCGACGCATCTGAATAAAGCCCAGCAATCCATCCTAGTGCACAGACGCGGAGGGATGATACAGGGCGATTTCGCTAAGGCCCTGCCGTTGCAGCACAATATTTGATCCGGCCTGTGCGTTTTGAATGCGTTTTTGAACTAGCTCCGGGGGTGCCGCAGTGGCGCACGCACTTCGTCCATCCGATTGCTCGGAGATCCCAATAAATCTGTGATCCAGCGGCTCGATGGATACTGTTCGCAGACCGTCAGGATCGCAATCACGATCGGTACGCCGATGAAGGCGCCGGCGACCCCCCATAGATAGGTCCAGAAGAATACCGCAAACAGAACAATGAACGGCGACATCGCCAGCGCGTTTCCGGCGACCCGCGGCTCCAGGTAGCTCCCGACAACGAACTGAATCAGATTCAGGCAGACAAAGATCGTGAGAGCCGTCTGCCACGATGCGAACTGGGCTATGGAAAACAGAGTCGGTAAGACAGTTGCAACGAAGGGTCCGATCACCGGGATGTAGTTCAGGACGAAAGCAATCACTCCCCACTCGAGGGCGAGCTCGAGCCCGGTGATGGCCACGAAAGCCGATACGAGCGCGCCTGTCATAAGGCTCATCAGCGTGCGGACGAGCATGAACCTGCGAAGCTTCACGCCTGTTCGTGCGCACCCAGCGAGAAGAGCACGTCCGAACTCGCGCGCGCCGGCGGCGGTCAGCTTTCGCACCACATCGTCGGCTTCGAGCAGGCCCAGAATGACGTAGATCAGGACGACGAACAGGAAGGTCGCCGTGCTGTTGAACCGACTCGTCAACTCGGGCAGCTGGCGCAGCAGCCATTGAACGTTGAAGTGCTCGGCCCAGAGCCCGGCGAGGAGGATCCCGTGTTTTTCCAGCCAGTCTGCCGTCTGAGCGTAGAGGTCTTGCAGGCGCATGGCGTCGCTGATGACGGACCGGACGACCCTGCTAAATCCCCAAATAACCAAGGAGCCGAACGCTAGGATAGCAGCGGCTGTCAGTGTGACGCTGATCAAAACCGCCAGGACTCTGGGAAGAGCCGCCTGAAGCCGCCTCTGAAAAGGCCATACGATGGCGATCACGAAGAGGGCGAAGGCCAGGGGCGCGAACACCGAGCGGGCGAGAGTGAGCGCGCCACCTATCAGGATCAAGGCGCAGATGGCGTTCAGGATTTCTGTTGGCTTTGCAGGCTTGAACATGTGGGCGCCTCCGACGCCAGCCCGCCGACTCGGGAGCCCGTCAAACCGATACGTCCGATCTTACGATCGTGCCATGCACTCCTTCATGAAGCGATTGCGCGCAGCAAAACGTCTGTCGAACCGTCGGAGCCTAGCCTGCTTGAGGCAGTCGACGCGCATGGCGGAGTCTACGCCTCTCACAGACTTCGACGTCTTCGCGTCGGCAGTAGCGGAGCTGAGGGCGACGAGGATAGCAAGCGTCCCGACAAGAGCTTTCATCCCGGTCTCCCTTGATGCTTCGGCTTCGTGAGCAGCGCAACGTCGACGCTGACGGCACTCGATACCGCGGGCGAATTCTCATCGCCGACAGCACTCGACCAAGATTCCTTATGATTACATATGCTGCCGGCCGTGTCACTCCGCCCTGGTGAAGATCGGCATACTGCATTCGTCCGCGTCGGGTTCCGTTGACGTCCCGACGAAACGCCCGTAGTTTTGGAACCGGAATCGAAAATAAGCTAATTTAACGCGTCTGATTCAGCCAACAAAAGGCTCGGCACTTCTGGATCGTGGGTGAAGTCAATAGTTCCGAAGCCTGCGCTTTCGAGAACTGGCGCGACGGCCAAGTTGGTTCCGATCTGAAGCGAAGGAGGCTTTTATGACAGCCCTCAATCGCCGCGCGATGCTCGTGGGAGCATCGTCCGGAGTCTTCGTCGCGTCCGTAAGCTTGGCTCTCATGCCGAGAGCTGCCGAGGCCCTAGTGTTCTCGCCTGGCATCTCCGGTCAAGGCGCTCGCGACCACGGCGCCTCCGATCAAGCAAGCCGCAACAATCTTATCGAAAACGCGCGGGTCGTCGTCGTAAATCCGCGTCGCCGTCGCCGCCGCGTTTGTTGGTGGCGTCGTGGACGCCGAGTGTGCGAGTGGCGCTGACAAAAAGGGCTGTCGCTCGCCGGAATCGAGCGTATACTTTGAGGCATCACAAGCAATTGGACTTGCGACGCCGGCGAGACAATATCGTCAAAGTTGTCGCGATAGCCCGGGCCACAGACGGACGGCAAGCTGGTCACGGCGCTGTTGTGCAGCAGGCTGTCGAGGGTTCCGGCTCTGATGACCGCGGCCCGGATGTCGACGTGACGAGGATGAACTATCCTCCGTCAGTTTTCCGAACAGCGCTCCGAGAGAAAAAAGGTGAGAGTATCGCCTGATGAGGTGGGCGGCTCCCATGAGGAGGCGTCCAGTGCACGAGCAGCGGCTCTCTCGCGAACAGTGCCGCGACGGGCGACGCCGCTCGTGTGGGCGGCCAGATGCTCTCCAGCGATAGGCCAGGCCGATCAAAGGCCTGAGAACAATCGATAGGCCGAGTAGCCCCCAGCGGTTATACCCCTTGAAGGAAAGGATCGAGGTCGAGAGACGAGCGTTGGCCGAGATCGGCTCGGTGTAGATCGAGAAACTTGGAAGCCGCACGCCTACCCTCGCCCCGAATCAGGGTGAGAAACGGCCATTCGGCATTGAGCTTGGATGAATAACCAAGATCCAGCATCATCTCGCTGGAGATCCGGTGGATCCTCATGCTCGCCCATCGTGCCCCTTCCTGGTCGCTCAGACTGGCAACGCGCTTGAGCAGTGCCATCATCCTGAGCTCCTTCATCAGGACGGCGTTGAACGACACCTCATTGAGCCGATTTGAGATCTCCCGGGCCGAGTTCGGCGATCCCGGCCGCTCGATCGGGTTGATCTGAACCGGAAGGGTATCCTGGGAGTCGCAATCGCGGATGAGGGGCGTCATCGTCGGATTGCCGGCATATCCTCCATCCCAAAAGGGGATTCCCCTCGATCACGACGGCCTGGAACAGCGTCGGGAGGCAGGCCGAGGCGAGCAGCACATCGGGGCTCAATTCCTCGTTGCGGAACACGCGTCCTCTGCCGCTCTGGACGTTCGTAGCCGTGACGAACAGCTTGATCGGGCTGCGCGTCAGGCGGTCGAAATCGATTGCATCCTCGAGGATCGCGCGCAGCGGATTGGCGCCGGCTCAGATTGAGATCATACGGCGAGACGACACGCGCCATCATGTCCAAGGCGACGAAGAGGGGCGAATGGTCGAGGCTCCAGCGCCCGAGCAGGATGTCCAACGGGCCGCGGCGGAACGGGCTGAACCTTGCGGCATCGGACACCTGCCGCCAGAATCCTTCGGGCGCAGCCTTCGCGCCAGCTGGCCCGTTCTGGCCGTAGCCATGGGCCAGTACTGCGGCGTTCATGGCGCCGGCCGACGTACCGGATATTGCTTCGATCTCGAGCTGGCGTTCCTCGAGCAGGCGATCGAGAACGCCCCAGGTGAAGGCGCCGTGGGCGCCACCGCCCTGCACCGCGAGGTCGATTAGAAGCGGATGGAACTCTCCTTATCGGGGTTGCGCGGCATTCGTACCTCCGATCCGGGGCCGGGATGCGGATCGCCGGCGCAGCGACTCCGACCGCTGGTGCCAGTTTTGTCAGCTGTCGCGCTTGGCTTGGGCGTCCTTGACCGCTTGCGAGACGCGACCGATCTCGGCTCGCTCCGTCGCGCCTGTCCGTCGGCCGCTCCCAATCGACCGCATACCATTGTTTGGCATCTCCCCGGCGGCCGGATGGTGCCGCACCGAGGAGCGCTTGCGCCTCAGGGCCTCGTCGATATTCATGCGTATCCGCTCGCGTCGCCGATCGGCCCGGTCCCGCTCGAGACGCGCGTTCACCCGCCGAACGGCGCGTGCGAAGACCTGCTTTTTCTCGGAAAGTCCACGCTCGCTGATTTCGGGTGCTTCGAGGCCAGATGAGGAGGCCTTGCCTCGCCGAGCGCGCCGGCGCGCTGCGACGATGTCACGAATTCGGTTGCGTCGTTCGCGCAGCCACCTAGCCAGCGCGAGGGATTCATCCGGCTCAAGCTTACCGAGATCGGGGTAATGGCTGAGCTTGACGCGCTCGAGTTCGTCCTCCGAGAGGAGTCGGCGTTCGGAAGCAATATCTACACCCATATCCGGCCTCTTCAGACATCAAGCGAACTACTCGTACTTTGCCTCAATCGGCCAGAATTGTCAGCTCTGTAAACACTAGGGATCTGATTGCGGGAGCCCAATAACATTGTATCCGAGGATATCGTGAAAGCCATAGACTCGATGCTGTGCGCCAAAATATTTATCCTCAGGAGGGATCTGACTGGCACCGTTGTCCCATCGGATCAAGCATGCGTTCGCTTTCGATGTAGATTGCCGTGAGTTTCGGGAGACGGCTCATGAGCGGCGGAGTAGCCTTCAACGAGCCGAGCCTCGGCACCCGAGCGAGCCAATGGTGGCTCGTCGCCGCCGGTGTTGTTCTCCTCGTCCTCGAGGCAACGGGCCTCTACATGACGGTTACCCTCACCGTCGTCAGCACCTTTGGGTACAGCGTCCTACTTTTAATTGCCGGGCCAGCGGAGATCATAGAGGCCGTTGCACAATCGCGCGGGAGCGAGCCGTAGCACTCTCGCGCGGCTTGGGGCTTGGCCGGCGCGCTATACTTCATTGGCGGCCTGTTTGCGGTCTTACAGCGCTTGCAGGCCTCCGTTTCGTGCTGATCGCATCGGGTATTGCCAGAGCTGTGTGGGCCGTCGTCCACGAGGTGAAGACCTCCCGCTCCGCGGTTATCCTATTTGCTTTGATTTCGGTGCTGCTCGGGGCGGCCATCATCCGGCAGTGGCCCTATTCCGGCCTTTGGGCGATGGGGCTGTTCGTCTCATGCGATCTGATTGTCGCCGGCCTGTCTTGGTGCTGGGTGGGGCTGGCCCGAAATTCGCGGGCCGCGACACCGATTCGGGCCGGTCTGGGGGCACAACGCGCCAAGTAGAATGGCTCCTAGCTTGAACGGCTTGCAATGCTGGCAGAGTGTCGAGCGCCGCCCGCAAGTCGAAATAGCGGCTGCGTGCATACGTCCCGCCGTACCAGAATTCTGTAGACAGAGAATGAAAGCTACGCCTCATTCGGGCTCGGGTTTATCGGCAAAATTTCGCGAATGCGCTCGTGATTTTAGGGTGTGACGGGCTTAAGATCTGTAACGATCGAGCATAAGAAAATTGCAGCTCGACACTAATTTTGAACTAAGTCGACCGCAAGTGGCGAGCCAAGGCTCAACCAGCGAGAAAATGAGATGAACAAGATAATTGCCGTTGTCACGACCGCCATGCTCACCACGCTCGGAGTTGTAGGCCCTGCAACTTCCGTTTCTGCTCTGCCCGGAAGGCCTTCTGGTGTAAGTGTACCTTGGAACGTGATCTCGGTCGGACACAAATATTCACACCACGCTCGGCGCCACAAGCAGCCAACGCGCCGCCATCGACACATGTAGGACGAAAGGATTTCACAGCACCGTTCACTTACAATTCGTTTGCACCCGGACTCGATGCGGCACCCGTATCGTTCTCCGACTACGTGCAAGTCGGAGAGGTGGACAACGCGCCAGATCCGGCCGCCCCGCGGCTCGACATCGGAGGCTTCGGGTTCGGCAGGCTGGGGCAACTCTGCTTCCACGATGCCTCACACCAGCGCTGCCCCCTAGGCACGCACAGACAATGATCACGCTATTGGCCTCGCCAGAATCAGTAGCCTCAGAGTGGCGCGTGATCGGCGATGTCCCCCGGTTCAGCGAGAGTGCGCTGCTCGGCGCAGGTCTGGGCGGGTACTTCTACCGCCCGCTTAGCGAGGGGCCGTCAGCCCAAATCACCGGCACGGCACATGGCGCGGCGGCTGAGCGAAGCTGGAAGATCCGGAGGAAGTGAGATTCGGACGAGGAATATATACCGGCTTTATTGAAGAAGCTGAAAGCATCGATCGCGTCGACCGGGTTGACGAGAAACCTAGGCAGGAGACATCAAATGGCTGAGCTTGTTGTCATAGGTTTCGAGGATCTCCATGAGGCAGATCGTGCGCTCAACGAGCTGATGCGCCTGCAGAAGGAATACCTGCTCGACCTGGAGGACGCCGTGGTCGTGACCCGCGATCCAGGCGGTAAGATACACCTGAAGCAAAGCTTCGATCTCGTAGGAACCAGCGCCGCCCTCGGAGGCTTACGCGGGGCTATGTGGGGCTCGCTTGTCGGGCTGCTGTTCCTAAACCCACTCATCGGTCTCGCGGCCGGTGCGGCACTGGGCGCCGGCGCAGGAGCCATGTCGGGGAGCCTCATCGATTACGGCATCAATGATGACTTCATCCGCTCGATCGCGCAGACGTTGCAGCCCGACACGTCGGCGTTGTTCGTTCTTGTGCGCAAGGCTCAACCCGAGAAGGTGTTGAGCGACATCTCACAATTCCGCGGTCGGGTGATCCGCTCGTCGCTCTCGCCGGAACAGGAAAGCCGGCTGCAAGCTGCCCTCTCGGATCCGGCAATCGGCACGCTGGGCGGGACCGTTGCAACCGCAGCACCTGTCCCGAACACGACGGGCTTTGCCGTGAGCGACGGTACATCTCCTTCGCAGGTGAGAGCCCACTGACAGGCTCGATTAGTGCATTCGTCACGAGCGCGCCACGAGTTCTACCGCCGAGGTTTGGCCGTCCAGACTATGCTAAGCATAGGCCGGATGGCGATCACTCTGCGCGATCACCCAAGGTACGCCTTCGGAGTGCAGCATGAGCACCTTCGCCGCTGATCCACAGCCGTCTACCCTGGACGCGACTGCACTGAGGTCGAGGGGCCATCTTCCTATGGATGCTTCGACGTTGACCGCCGACTACATCGAGCCCCCGTACATCTTCCTGCGCCCTAGGGTTGAGTGAGACACCTCGTTAGCGGACGCTGTCCGCAGCAGAGGTGGATGATGACGACAGAGACAACGACGGCCGTGGCGGCAGGTCCGGGGCGGGGCGGGCGGATGTCCCGGCAGCGCAAGCGCGATGCGGTGCTGCGGCTGATACGCGGTGAGGACCTGGAGATGGTCTCTCGCGAGCTGGGCGTCACGGCGGCGACCTTGAGCGACTGGCGCGATGCCTTTCTGTCCGGCGGCGAGGCCCACCTGGCGACCCGCGCGACCGATGGCGAGGCGCTGGAGAGCGCCCGTCTGAAGGCCAAGCTCGGCGAGATGCTGTTGGAGCGCGAGCTTCTGGAGGCCAATATCGCGGTCCTGGAGGGCGGCCGCCCTTTAGCGCGGCGGAGGTGGAGGCCATGAGCCGGACCTCCTCGCCGAGCCGCGGCAGGCCCTATGGTCTGGCCCGGGTCTGCCGGGTCTGGCGGACCGCGCGTGCCAGCGTCTATCGGCAGCGTCATCCCGCACGGCCGCAGGCCCAGCGGCCTGGACCGACCGGCCCGATGCCGGACGCGGCCCTGGTGGCGCGGATCCGCGGCGTCCTGGCCGCCAGCCCGTTCCACGGTGAAGGCCACCGCAAGGTCTGGGCGCGGCTGCGCGTGGCTGGCGTGCGCACCTCCAAACAGCGCGTGCTGCGGCTGATGGGCGAGCACGATCTGCTCGCCCCCGCCCGCGTCGGATCCCCCCGGGGCCCGCGCAACCACGACGGCACCATCATCCCCGAGGCACTGAACACGATGTGGGGCACCGACATGACCACGACCTGGACGGGCGAGGGACAGGTCGCGGTGTTCATCGCCATCGATCATCACAACGCCGAGTGTATCGGCGTCCATGCCGCCCGGCGCGGCACCCGCTTCGAGGCGCTGGAGCCGCTGCGCCAGGGCGTCCGCCGCCATTTTGGAGCCGTCGCCAAGGACGTGGCGCGCGGGCTGAGCATCCGGCACGATCACGGCAGCTGCTACATGGCCCATGATTTCCAGGCCGAGCTCGCCTTCTTGGGGGCGGAGAGTTCGCCCGCCTTCGTGCGAGCGCCCGAGGGCAACGGCTGCGCTGAGCGCTTCATCCGGACGCTGAAGGAGAACCTGCTCTGGGTGCAGAGCTTCGACACCCTGGAAGCCTTGCGCCACGCACTCCTGGCCTTCCGGGAGACCTACAACACCACCTGGCTCATCGAGCGGCTCGGCTTCCAATCGCCCGCCGCTGCCCGCCAGGCACGACTTTCACCCGCGGCTCGCGCCGCGTAGGCTCCTTCCCGGTGTCTCATAAACCGAGGGCGCTACAGCTTCGAGGCGATGCTGTGGCTGCGCAAGGGCTTCGGCTTTGCCGGCGTGTGGGCCGTGCGCAAGCAGAACCGGCTGCTCGGGGTCTGCTTCGGACTTCAAAAGGTTAACGAAGCCTGAAACCGAGTCGGACCAGCCCGTCCTGCGGCCTACGGCACGGCTTGCGACAGGCCCCTGTTCGGTGGCCAGCCGGGCACACGCACGCGGTTTTGGTGCGAGAAGGGGCGGTTCCGGCCTTGAGCAGCACGGAAGGCCGTTCGCTTTTCGTACCCGCTGTGGCGGCGGCGCGGCAGCCAGCGCCAAACGGCCTGGCTACGGTGTGGGCGTCTCTAAGGCGCCCCCATGCTCAACCGCTCGATCCTCACCCGTAGCGCCTTCATCGGGCTGCTGCTCGCCGCCCTCGTGGCGCTGGCGGACGGCGTTGCCCGTCATGAGCTGCAGCAGGCTACTGGCAACACGACCATAGCATCCGCCACGGTGATCGCGGAGCCGGCCGACGCCTCAGATTAATAGGCGGGTGCCGCCCATCCAGGCCATAGCCTTCCTCGTGGCCCTTGCGGGCGCCGGGCCGGCCTCGGCCCTGACGGCCGAGCCGGCCGATCCGCGTGCGCTGGAGCAGGCGTGGCACCGCTGCCTGCGCGAGGCCTATGCTCACCAACCCACCGGCCAGAGCCAGGCAGGAGACGAGCGCAACGCCTTGGACCAGTGCAGGGCGCAGGAGGACGCCTACGTTGCCGCCGTGATGGCGGCAGGGCCCGCAGGCACCGATGAGCACCCGGCCGCCTGGGCGCGGACATGGGCGGCCTACGTGGTGTACGTGGTGGATCCGGTCAAAGCCTGGATCGACGCGCTGCGGCGTTGATCCGCGCCGTAGCCGCTAGGCACTGCCTGCAACAACAGGCCGTGGGCCGGCGCCTCGCGGTGTCCAATTCCCCCGCATACGCCGACCCTCACGCAGCTGCCCGGCCTAGGCGCCACGGGCAAGGTAAAGGGAACTGGCCCGCACCCGCCTGTTGCCGCGTGTCCACCCGCAACAGCACCGTGTGGGTCGCGAACACCTCGGGCGCATCAGCAAAGGGAAGCGCTACTATATCAGGTGTGTAGACAGAAAAAAGGCCGCCCTGAAGGAGCGGCCCGAAGTCTTGGGAGGAAACGCCCTTGGAGAAGGGCTGCTGAACCGCGACGCCATCGCGGCCCAACGTGGCCGACATGGGCACCCTGCGCGTGGCGGACAACCGCCTACCGAGCGCAGGTAAGCGCATAAGTGGCGCTGTTCTTCCCCTCAGGTGCGCTTCCACACCATAGCTCAGCGCAGCTGCCCACCGCGCCCAAGCCGACGCCTTGGAGATCGAGTCCCAGGCCAAGCGCCGGCTGGCGGATGAGTACGACGCCGCGCAGCAGCGGGGCGAGGTGGCCGTGCAGGGGCAGCACGCCGCTCATGTTCCTGATGGGAACATGAGGGCTGCCGTCACCGATCTCGGCCTGACCCGCAAGGCGATCCACGAGGCACGGCAGTTGCGCGACGCGGAGGCGGCCGACCCGGGCGTGATCCGCCGCACCCTCGATGCCCGGCTGGCACAGGGCCAGGAACCCGCCAAAGGCGCCTGCGACGAACCGAGTGGACCAAGCTGCGCGCCCTCAAAGCAGAGTTTGTGACGGTCAGCTGCACATGGCGACCGCGGCGAGGCTCGGTGGTACCCGCGGTCTCAGCATCGTCGCTGCCGGACAGGACGGTGGATCGTCGTCATCGTCCCGGCGTCCAGGTCGGATGTACCGACGCAGGTTTGCAAGCCGGCTCAGGCGGCGCCGGGCTGGTGCCTGAGTAAGCGCGGACATGTTCATCCCTGGAGAAGGACGGCGATCAAGCTCGGTTAGGGCGGCCAGCACAGCATCGACGGATACCGGCTCGGCCTTGCAGCCTGTCAGGCAGCGCAGGCCGGGCGCATTCACAAGGGCGCACGCATCCGATGCCCAGGACGCCAGGATTGTGCGCTTTTCTGATCGGGACAGCAGCGGGTGGGTCAGCACCTCCCGCGGGTGGCGAAACACGTCGCCGGGCGCGACAAGCGCCTGCCACGCCTCGAAGGAAGCCGGCTGGGTGGCAGTCGGGTTCATAGGGCCAGAATGCGAAAGGCGGGTCTCCATCATCGACATAGGTCGTTCTCCCTGAAAGTGCGCTGCAGGGTGCAGAAAGGTGTGGCCCTCGCGGACTATCGAGTTCGCGAGGGCATCTGTTCAGAAGCAGTTCGGCAGGGCTCAGGCGGCCTTGGCGTGGTCCACGACCTGCGGCTGCGCGTTGTCCTGGCCGACAGCCGCTGAGGCGCCGCCGATCGGGATGCGCCGCGGCTTGAAGGCCTCTGGCACCTCGCGGACGAGGTCGACCGTCAGCAAGCCGTTCTCCAGGCTCGCGCCGGTGACCTTCACGTGGTCGGCCAAGTCGAAAGTCTGCCGGAACTGGCGCGCGGCGATCCCGCGGTGCAGGAACTGATGCTCGCCATCAGCATCCTTCTTCTGGCCGTTGACCAAGAGGCGGTTGCCGTTCTGGGTCAGATCGATCTCGTCGGGCGCAAAGCCCGCCACTGCCAGGGTGATACGGTAGGCGTCGTCGGCGACCTTCTCGATGTTGTAGGGCGGCCACGCCGCCGAGGGCTCGGCACGGGTCGCCTGATCCATCATGTCGAACAGGCGATCGAAGCCGACACTGGAGCGGTAGAGCGGGGCGAAGTCGAAGGTCCTCATAACCACATCCTCCTGCGAGCAACGTGATGACGAAGGCCACCGGACACCGTGTCCGGCGCCCAAATGCGAGCCCGAATGGGCCTCGCACACGCGCGTAACGCCAAAGACGAGGCCGAGTTCCAACGCGGATGCCGGATTTTTCGTGACGTCAGGCGTGCGCCAGGGCGGCCTGCGCGACGCCATCCTGCACAGCGCCGGCGCTAACGCGGCCCACGGCCTGCGCCGCACGAAGGATGACAAGCGGCGCGCGGTCCTGATGCTTCTGCGGGACGCGGTGTGGGGCAAGTGGAACGACAGCAAGATTGCCAGGGCGTGTGCTGTTAGCCAACCGTTTGTGACCAAGGTGCGAAGCGAGCATCTTGCAACGTTGCAAGATAGCACCCGCCTCGTAGAACGCGGCGGCACCGTCTACCCGATGAAACTGAGGGGCAGCGCCAAGCCGGCTGAGCCGGCGCCGAGCGTCCCCGTCGAGGCTGTTCCTGCCGAGCCGACGTTGCTTCTGAGCCGGCCCCGCCCATGCCGGTGCAGCTTGCCGACGCTCTGGCTCGGCAGTTTCGTCAGGAGGCCGAGCAGGTGCGCGGTCCCCAAAGCAGCCCCGGCTCTGCCGTGTCCAACGCGGTCAGCCTGCGCCGCGCATGGATGCACCGCCGAGCAACGTGCCGTTAACCATACTGACTCACCCTTGCTGCAACAGCGAAGCGGCGAGGACCCTATGGCAGCTTCACCCCGTCCGACGGCGGCATTCCTGGCGCGGTACCCGGTGCCGATCGGACTAAATTCAGCCCTCTACCGTGCAGACGATGTCGAGCGCGACCGCTTGCTGTCCACCCTCCCCGAACATGGACGAGCGCGGGTTGCTGCCTACTGCGCCGAGACGGAGCGGCTGCAGTTCCTCGGCCTTCGGGTAGCGTCCACCTGCGCAGAGGCGAGCCTCGTTCGAGCCGCTGGCGCCACGATCGGCGCCAGCCTGTTCGCGCGGTCGCGGATCGACACCGCAACGGCACACTGAACGGCCATGCTAACGGCCAGTCAGCAGGCCTGCGAAGTGAAGGTGGATGGGGCGTGGCACCCTACCACCCTCGCGGAGGCGCGCGGCCTGTACACGATGGCGCAGAAGCGGTGCCCGGCCTGCCATGGCCAAGTCATCCTCGCGGGGAGCTATATCGGCGCGGGCCGTTTGAAGCTGCAGCACCGCCGGACACACACCGGTTGCCCGCTCAAACCCGAGACGTACACCGGCACGCCATCGCCACACCCTCAGGCGCTAACCTGAAGCCCTACAGGCGGGCTTGTCGCAAACGCGGACGGGCCCGCGTTCACGGGTCGTTAGCCATACCCGCCCAGCTTGCCGCCTCCGCCTTGGAGCCGGCCCATGATCCCGTCCGCCATCGCCGCCAAGCTCAAGCAGCGCGCCAAGGCCGACTTCAAGGGCCGGCACTACGAGGCGGCCCTCATCATCCAGGCAGTCTCCTGGTACCTGCGTTACCCGCTCAGCTATCGCGACATCGAGGAGCTGTTCCTGGAACGCGGCTGGGAGGTCGATCACAGCACCCTGAACCGCTGGGTTCTGGCCTACGCGCCGTTGATCGAGAAGCGGCTCCGCCAGTTTCGTCGGCCTCACTGCGGGTCGATCCGGATCGACGAGACATATATCAAGGTGCGGGGCGAGTGCGCTACCTCTATCGGGCTATCGACAAGCACGGCACGTCGGTGGACTTCCTGCTCACCGCCCGGCGCGACCTCGAGGCGGCCAAGCGGTTTTTCCGCAAAATGCTGGCGGATCAGCCGCTTCTCGCGCCCGACCGCATCGGCACGGATGGCGCCGGAACCTATCCGCCGGCCATCGCCGAGAGCCGGAAGGCGGGCCTACTACCCCACACGCCGGTCCAATACGTGACCAAGCATCTGCAGCAAGGGATCGAGAGCGACCACTTCCGGGTGAAACGACCTATGCCCCGGGTTGGTGGCTTCCGGTCGTTCAACACGGCGCGGCGCACGATCTGCGGCTTCAAGGCGATGCTGTGGCTGCGCAAGGGCTTCGGCTTTGCCGGCGTGTGGGCCGTGCGCAAGCAGAACCGGCTGCTCGGGGTCTGCTTCGGACTTCAAAAGGTTAACGAAGCCTGAAACCGAGTCGGACCAGCCCGTCCTGCGGCCTACGGCACGGCTTGCGACAGGCCCAAAAATCATCAGTCGCCCGACCCGTCCCATAAGCGCGCGTTATGCGAACGATCCTTCTGAGGATCGCAATCCGACCGCGGCGGTGCATCCGGAAGCGGACGTTCCGTCTACGACCCTTGTCGGCCGCGCGGAGAGCGACTGGCGCATCCCGAAAGCCGCCGTTAATTAGCCGTCCGGCAAAGTCGGCCGGGAACGGGAGGCGAAGGCCACACACTAGGGATTTGAGGGTGCTGAAATCAGCTATCAGGACCCTGGCGTTCGCAACTCTCGCAGGAGCGCTGTTCTTCGCCGCATTCCTCTATGTCATACTGCACGCTGCCTGCTCATTGATTGTTTGTGATGATAAGTGGTGCGATCCAGGAGCCATCGCTTCGGATATAGCGTCGCCGGACAGGCGGCACTTGGCCCGCATCTATCATTCCTTCTGTGGACCTCCAGGTGGAGCATCGAACAGCTATCGTGTAGTCCTACGCGGGAATGATCGACATACAAATGATGAGGTCATTATATTCAGACAAGAGGACGATGAGCGCCTCGTGCGATGGATTGGGACTGATCGACTGTCCATCAGCCCGGGTGGCTGGAATGGCCTCATCTCGCGCAGCGAACATGAGGCAAACGGGGTGAACATCCAATACGCGGTTGATCTCAAGGCTATGTCAGATGCCTCCGCGAACGAGCAGAAGCGGATCACGGATCACTTCAGTTCAGACCAAGCCGAGGGCATCAATGCCATTTCGACGCGGGGGTTCGGCCGGTTTCGGTCCTGGGCCGAGCGCAATGCCAGCGTGTCAGTGGATCACTGATAAGGTTCACTCCAACAAGCTTTAACGCCGAATGGCCGTCATGGCTTGTGAGTGGTCCCCGTGGCTAGGTCCGCTTCGATGCATCTGCCCCCCGCAAGCGGACAGGCAGAAATCCACCCATCTGAGACGTTCGTCCGGGCGTTGGACGCCGGCAGATGCTGGCCGGAAGCGGCTCGTCCGCTTCGATGACGGGTCACCGAAAAAGCAGACGGCCCCCTACCGACCCATTGCGGGCGCGCTGAGAACCGTCGGCGCAGCTCGGAAGCCGTCATCCGTGGGCGTGCGCTGCCGACCGCTCGTAAATATCTATGGCTGAGCTGAAACACGCGGCGACGGCTCGCATTAATGGATCCATGTCAGGATCCCGCCCCGTCGCTGTCCTCGCCGAAGATGAAGCGATCGTCCGTGCGGCGGCGGCCGACATGCTGTTCGATCTCGGCTTCGAAGTGCTTCAGGCCGAAAATGCCGAGGGCGCGCTGCAGCACCTGGAGGCCCGCGAAGGTGCCGCACTCCTCTACACTGATGTCAACATGCCGGGGCCGATGGACGGCTGCGACCTTGCGCATACCGTCCGCGCCCGCTGGCCGGCGACTCGGATCATCGTCTGCTCAGGCTGTACACGCGAGGAGGCGGCGCTGCTCCCAGAGAAGATTTCTTTCATCGTCAAGCCATGCGCCGAGCGGGTGCTACGGCAGGCGGTCCTGGCCCTGCGCCTCAACTGAGACTGCGCTCTCTCGCCCCCTTCATGAGCCGGCGACCGAGCGGTATACGGCAGCGCTTGAGACGAGTTGGGCAGGACGGATACAGGTGCCGAACTTCGAGGAGGAAGCTCGCATCATTCGCGAGCTGACACGGGCAGGCTCCGGGCCGGACCCGTTCTCTTCGGCTGTCCGCGCCACGCGCATGCCCATGCTGATCACGGACCCGCGACAGACCGACAACCCGATCGTCTTCGCCAACGCGGCGTTCGCTCGGCTCACGGGCTACGACCGGGGCGAGATCATCGGGCGGAACTGCCGCTTCCTGCAGGGACCTGCGACCGACCGGGCGGACGTCGCGCGCTTGAGAGGCGCGATCGAGAGCCGGACGCCGATCGAACTCGACCTGCTGAACTACAAAAAGGATGGCTCCAGTTTTTGGAACCGCCTCCTCGTCTCACCCGTGTTCGGCGACGACGGTGAGCTGACCTATTTCTTC
This sequence comes from Methylobacterium sp. NEAU K, assembly GCF_030700285.1. Lineage (GTDB taxonomy): Bacteria > Pseudomonadota > Alphaproteobacteria > Rhizobiales > Beijerinckiaceae > Methylobacterium. The sequence goes on from NZ_JAUYZJ010000012.1 coordinate 16,089, forward strand.
GCTTCGCAGTTCGACGTCACCCTGGAGCGTGAGCGCCTCGTTCGCCTCCAACAAGATCGGAATGATCTGGAGGCGGAAGTCGCCCAGCGCAATGCCGCGTTGCAGGCGAGCGAGGAGCGGCTGCGCTTCGCTCTTGAGGCCGGACAGCTCGGGAGCTGGAGCATCAACCTCGACACCGGGCATTTGACCGCATCCGACAGCTGCAAGGCCATTTGCGGACGTCGGCCAGGCGAACCGATGAGCCTCGAAGACCTCCGCAGCTCCATCCATCCGGAGGATCGAGCGGTCCAGCAGGCCGCGATCGAGCAGGCGATCACGAACCGGTCGCTGCAGGTAAGGCAGCTCTGTCAGTGAACCAGCTGCTCGCCGAGCCGAAGGCGCACCGCGGCGAGACGGTAGTGGTCCGTGGGACCCGGTGCGTTGATCCTTGTGTCGCGGGCTTCATCTGCGAGGCTGAAGCGGGTGTACGGCGTCTGCGCCTGGACGCATCTGCTCTCGGAGCCGACATGGCGCAGGCGATCGCGGAGAAGCTGATCGGCCCCTGCAAGGGCGTGGCCGCCTTGTCCCGGTTGATCTGCACCTTAGACGTGAAGTTCACGCCGACCGGCTCGGGCTTCGAGGACGGCGTGACCATCGTCCATACGCCCGAGATCGATATGAGCGCACCGACGCGGCGGTGAAGCCTCTGGTTGCCGGCGCCGTCAGCACCTCTATCCTGGCGGGATGCGCCACGCTCTCGCCGCCGTCCTGCTGCTCACCGGCCCAGCTCTGGCCGCGGAGCCGATCGTGGGCCGCGCCTCTGTCACCGACGGCGACACGGTGGTGATCCGTGGGACCCGCATCCGCCTGCACGGCATCGATGCACCCGAGAGCGCGCAGCTCTGCCAGGACGCTGCTGGCAAGTCCTACCGCTGCGGGCAGGTGGCGGCGCTCGCCTTGGCGGACCGGATCGGTGAGGCCAACATCTCGTGCGAGCCGCGCGACACCGACCGGTACGGCCGGACCGTCGCGGTCTGCCGGAAGGGCGACGAGGACCTGAACGCCTGGATGGTGAGTCAGGGCTACGCCACGGCCTACCAGCGCTACTCCCGCAACTATGTCGGGGTCGAGATCGCTGCTAGTGCGCTGAAGCGTGGTCTGTGGGCCGGCACCTTCGATCCGCCGTCGGACTGGAGGCGCGCCAAGCGGGCTGGCGGCGTCGAGACTCGGCCGGAGATGGAGAAGCCGCCTGCCGCCGCTCCGGCGCCCCCTCAAGCCGCCTGCGCGATCAAGGGCAACATCTCGCGCAAGGGCGCCAAGATCTACCACCTGCCCGGGACCCGGGACTACGACCGGACCGTGATCGACCAAGGTTCCGGCGAGCGCATGTTCTGCAGCGAGGTCGAGGCGAAGGCGGCGGGCTGGCGAGCTGCGCGAAGCTGATCCGATTTGGCTGTCGGGCCAGCCTGCTGCAGGAACTTTGGCGCGGGAAGCGGGTACAGTCAGACGATGACCGACACCCCCATCCGTGCCGACGACGCACTTTATGAGGCCCGCGGACTGGTGGAGGCGTCACGAACTTCCATAGATGTGACGCGACACAAGATAGCTTCCACAGAAGCTCATGTGGCCGAGGAGGCAGCAATCAAGGCGCGCAGCCTTGCTGCGATAGCTGCATCGCTGGCATTATTGGCCCGGTGAAACGCCATCCCCACGGGTAATAAGCCGAGCCGATACGCAACGCGGCTCGGAGGAGTAGGATGGACAGCGGCACTTACTGGGTGGTGCGGATGACGGCCGCTCAGCCGTCCCAAGTCGGGACCGGCGGCTCAAGCAACGCCGCAGGCGTGCTGCCGACAAGCAGCGCTAGCATCTCGGTACGGGAACTCAGCAGGATGGCGGGCGGCTCGCCCGTGATGAGGCGCCAGCGTTCGACGAAGACGGCGTCGGGCAGATCGGCAATCGTATCCGCGCCCGACGTCACGAGGCCCTTCTGGGAATGGCCGGGTGCACTCATGGGCCCAGAACGGACGCAGCACCCGTTTGGTCCATCGCCACCCGTCGGATGGTGAATGACGCGTTGTTGCAATCGCGCACGAAGAAGCCCCGCGCGTCAATGCCGGCGGGGCTGTTTGAACCCTTACGAGGCGGACAGCTCACTCAGCCGCGGCAGCCGCCTTCTTCGGCTTGCTGGTCCGGGCCGGCTTTTCAGCCGGTGCAGCCGCAGGCTCGGCAACCTTCTTCCGACCGCGGGCCTTGGGCGCCTCCACAACCGTCTCGTCGGCAGCAGCAGCCTTCGGGGCCGCGTTCCGCCGCTGGTTGCCCAGGCCCAGGCTCTTGGCGAGCGCGGAGCGCTGGGCCGAGTAGTTGGCCGCCGTGGACGGGTAGTCACGTGGGAGGCCGAAGCGCTCGCGGTATTCCTCGATCGTCAGCCCGTTGCCGCTCAGGTGCCGCTTCAGAGTCTTGTACGGCTTGCCGTCGATGAAGCTGATCAGTGCGTCCGGCGTGATGGACTTCCGGATCTGAGACGGGGTCGCTTTCTCCACCGTAGGCACGGCCGAAGCAGAGGTGCCGCTGAGTCCGGACAGAGCCGCATGAACCTCGGCCAGAAGAGCCGGAAGGTCGGCTGGCCGAACCGAGTTCTTCGACACGTAAGCCGCAACGATGTCGGTGGTGAGTTCGATGAAGCTGGTCTGCTCCACCGCAGGGATTGTTGCGCTCTCGTCCATTTGCAGCTCCTCGATATGCTGCTGCAACGAACGATGCCAGCGTGAGCGTTAGTCAAGAGACATTTGCGGTTTCCTGAGGGGATGCGGCGGATATCGACCAACTTTGTGGAATGCTTCTGATTTGTATCGCCAGCGGCCCTCCCTCAGGTCCAGTCGCTCAGGTCTTCCTTGGCGCCCGGCTCTCGCGCCGCCCAGCCGGCGCCGTCAGCCTTGCCGGCGCGCATGTCGTTGGCCTGATCCATCGTGAGGCCCGGCGCTCCGTTCATGCTGTTCGGCCTGAGGACACGGGGCGCTCCGTTCGAAAGGAAGTCGGAACTGCCGCCGTCGGCTCGCTCAACCGTCGCTCCATTACCGATGCGAAGGCCGCGCATCGCAGTCGCAGTTGTTGCTGTGAATTTATCGACGCGTGTCCGAGGATTGTAGCCTTCGGCACGCTCGTACATCGAAGCTCCAGCGGCAGCCGCAATCGGATTAGTCGCCCGATTGAGCTGGGTAAGCGCGCGACCTTCGCTGCTATGTACCCGCTTCGGCCGGGGGTGGTCCCAAGGACCCATTCGACCCCCTGGGGGGCTGGGGTCCTCCTTCGGGATCTCCGTCGCCCCATCGGGACACAGGATCTCGCTTGCCTGGACCGGGTGAGATCCCGAGACTTTCTTCCCGATCGGTCGGCGCCCTGTGCTACTGTCTCTCTCAGCCCCGCATCTGCTGCCGAGCTGTTGGATGGCTACTCCATGAAGCTCATGCTCGGTCACCAAGGCGATTGGGTCGTCGGCCCTCGCGAACTGGCTTCGCGGCTCGATGTGCGCGTTGCAGATCTGAAGCGGATGAAGCGGCGCGGGCAGGTCGACGCCAAGCTCGCGACTGGCGATGGTCAGGATACCGGCCTCTCGCGCGTGACCGTCCGACTGCCCGACAGGGGCTGGTCGGGCACCTTCGACCAGGGCGGTGCGCTGATCAGCGAAGACGTGTGGTGAGGCGGTGGGCGGCGCGGATTTAGCCATCTGGTCGAGCCGCACGGCCCACTGACCGCCGCGTTTCTCGGCGACCCCAACGATCCCTCGCTTCACAGCACGGCGACAGCGCTGAGTCACTGCCCCCTTATCGACACCGAGGATCTGCACCGCCCGGCCAAGTCGAAACCCACGGCTCAGGCTCTGTCAGCGGCGGCATCGTCACGGCCGTCTCGGCGAGCATCCGGCGCTGGGCACTGATCGCCTCGTCGAGCGCGACCCGCATGCTCTCCAGCTTCTCAAGGACGTCGAGCTGCTTGGCCTCTGCTCGGCGGGGGGCATCGCAGCAACTGTGTGCCCGAAGTAGATCGGGACGCGTTACCCTCAGAGGGCACTTGCACCGCTGCCCAGTCAGGGAACCACGATGAATACTCTCATGTTTCTGATCTCCAGATTCGTCCAGTTCTTTGCGGGCGGAGGAGAAAATGCAAGTCGTACGTCCGATGATATAGAGCGGAGAGAGGAATCTACTGGCGAAAATAGGTTCGTTGAAGCTAGAAGCTTTGATGAAAACTATCGGGATGCGACGGGCATACTCAAGGCTCGCATGGACAAGCGCTTTCCTGACAATTATCGCGCAAGATTGGGAACCGACGGGAGCGGAACCTACGATCATGGCCAGGATCGCGCTGCCGCAATCGATACCATGTCGACGGCGATAGCTACGGCGCTTCGCAAGGGAGCTACCGTCCCGCAGGCTGCCGCAGTAGGCGCGGCCAGCGTCGGTATCTGAGCGGTGCGGCAGTACCTCGGCTGGCCGATGGCGCGGCTCTCCACCTCCACCTCGTAGCGAACCACCTCCACCACCCCCACCCACCCCTACGGAGGTGGTGGTGGAGAAGGTTTTGCCTCCACGTTCACCACCGTTCTCCACTCCACCTTGCAGGGTGGAGAAAGGCTCATTCGTCGGCATCTCAGGCATGCTGGCCGACCTCCACGAAGTCTCGTGCCCGGCCCTTGTCGTCCTTGCCCTCGACCACGGCGAACATGCCGGTTTCGATCCAGACCTTGAGCAAGCGGCTGACCTTGCTGCGGTGCGCCTTGGTCTGGGCCGCCCGGCGCAGGCCAACGCACGACGAACTAATCCAGGCTTGGCCTACGAGGGCGGCACCGAATCCGGCCGAGATTGCGCGTGGCTGGTGGCAGCCAACCGTCGAGGTGCTGCGAGAGGAACGCCTCAGGGCAGCTTCCCTGGAGCGCGCATAAGCGACGCGGCGGTCACGGGATGCAGGCCGCATGGGAGGCACCGCAACCGACCTCTAGCCGGTCTATCGCTTTCGAGTTTCCAGGAGGAATGCATGTCGCGATTACCGGCTTGCTCGCTCTCACGCGGCGGCAAGCGGGTCTCGTTCCCCAAGGCGGTGCCTGTCCCGAAGCGCGGCCAGGGCCTCGTCGGCGGCCCGCTGCCCACTGTCGTGGGCACCATGCGCGGTGGTGAAGTCGAGGGGATGAGTGGCCTCGCCCGCGAAGAACAGCCGGTCCTCGAATGGCTGGGCCAGCCGAGCCCGCGCTTGAGATCTGCCCGGAAGGGCGCAGCTATACGCGCCGCCGATGGACGCCATCCGGCTCCATGACGTCGCGGCGAGCGGACGGATGGCCGTGGCCACCTCGCTCCCGAACAGCTCGACCAACTGAGCAGACACGTACGCGAAGCCGGCGGCTGGGCCCTCCTCCTCCAAGATGCGGGCACCGTCGCCCCCGAGGAACGCCTCGATCACCGACCATCCCTTGGGCCGGATGGAGTAGGAGGCAGACCTCAAGTCGTGCAGGTTGCCGTAGGCATGCGTGTCCGGCTCGAACGCGGCATCGCGCCCGATCTCCAGAAAGATCTTCTCGTTGCGACCCAGCGGAAGGGCGGCGGCCGCCTCGCGCCAGGGATCGACCCCGGAAGGAAGGCGGATCGCGTCGCCAGCCAGGACCGCGGTCGAGACCGTGAGGATGGCGGCCCCGGCACGGACGGTGCCGGCGCGGGTGGTGACGGCGACGCCGTCCGCCGTCACGTCGATCCGCTCGGCCGGGGTAGCCAACCGCAGCGCCGTCGAGGTCGGAAGGCTGGCGGCGACCAGCGTGCCGTAGCCGAGCGGCAGGTTCCAGTTCTTGCCCGTCGAGGCATCGTCGTAGGCTAGGTAATCGGTCGTGGAGATCTGCTCGAGCGCTGCGCCGCTCATGAAGCCGGCGATGGCCCGCACATAGCCGTTCCAGGGACCGCCGGGCTCCAGGGCGTCGCTCGCCCGGTCGCTGCCCGAGGTGACGGCGCGGAGCCGCTCCTCCCAGCTGCCATAGGCCCTCCACGCCGCCTCGTTGTCGTTCTTGTCCTCGTCCAAGGACGGATGCGCCTTCGCCCACGGCGGGTCGCTGCGGTCGACCGGGAAGCCCGCAGCCTCGGCGATGCCGACCCATGCGTTGCGGTCGCCCGAGTGAAGCCACTCGCAGCCGAGGTCGAGCGGATTGCCTCCGAGGTCCTGCGTGAACGCGCGGCCTCCAAGACGCGAGGAGGCTTCCAGCAGCAAGGCCGAGGCGCCGTGGGCCGCGAGCCGTCGCGCGGCGCCAATGCCGGCGGCACCTCCGCCTATGATGATGACGTCGAACTGAGTGGCCATGAGGTTGTAACTGAGATCGGGCATCGAACGGGACAAGCGGCGTGTCGCTCATGCCTGACCCACGAATCGAGGATGCTACAAGCCCGGTTGCCTCTCGCATCTGCTACAACCGTCAGGTCCCGAGCGAGCATTCGCTTGCTCGGGATGAAGGTTCGGAAACGATGCAACTGGGACTTGCGGCCCGCCCCGCGCCAATGTCCGCTTCGAAGATGTCAGCAGACGCCGCTGAATGGCTGAGTTGGGCGCCAACCCGAACGTCCGGTTCCGAGCGCGCTGACGACCCTGCGTTGCGTAGTGTGGACGGAAGCGGCTGCAATCATCCGCGCGATCGTAGGATTGGGCGTGAGCGTCAACATGACGACCCTCGTCGAAGATGTGGAGACCGATGCCCAGAGGATTGCGATCGCTGCGGAAGGCACTCTCGAAATGCAGGGCATCCTGTTCAGCCCGCCGCGCTCCCCCCACGAGATCGATAGCCTCCTTCAATCCGTCGAGAGTGCGATTGCGGCTGTCTAGGTTGGCCGAGGGCGAGGCGTTGCAGAAGAGCAACCCCGTCGGACTGGGGCGCTCATGTGGTGCGATGGAAGACCTTTGGTCGACCGAAGGGCCCGACGCCGAGCCGCATTTGTTCATATAGGTCAGCACAACCGCCTTAGCTGGGCTCTGAAGCGGGTCGGGCGCGGCGCCTTTTCCAGCCCGGCTTAGCCGAGATGAAAACCGCTCAACAAGGTCTCGGCTCGTCGATCGCTGGCGTCGCATGAGGCGCAGCCGTCGAGCGCGAAAACGCCAAATTCCTCCAAAATCAAGCTTTTGCGGGAAAATCGCGGCGAGAAACAAATCTTCATGGGACGAGGCCGATAATTTTCTGTCCGCCGAACACATTGAATCAAGGACTTAGCGAGTCTCCAAAGATACACTTTTGTGGGAGGCTACACCGAGCGCCATCGCCACAGCCACGTCATCGCGGTGATCGCCAAGCCCGGCTCGGTCCGCACCGCCCTCGACGCGGCCGAGCGCATGGCCGCGCTTCTCGGCGACGCTGCGATGCCGCTCCAGGGTTGCCGCCTCGTCACCCTGCGGGTCGGCGCCATCAAGTCCAGCCGCGACGCCCGGACCGGCGAGGCGCGCGCGACCCTGACGGTCGAGGCCGTCACCGAGACCACGTGAGAGGAGGGGGCCGATGGGCGCACAGAAGGGCAAGGACCTGCTGCTCCGGGCCGGCGACGGCGCGGGCGGCTTCGTGGCGGTGGCGGGCCTGCGCAGCCGGCAGATCACGCTCAACGCCGAGACCGTGGACGTCACCAACGCCGATTCCGCCGGGCGCTGGCGCGAATTGCTGGCCGGCGCCGGCGTGCGCCGGGCGGCGATCTCCGGCTCGGGCGTGTTCCGCGACCAGGCCTCGGACGCGCGTCTGCGGCTGATCTTCTTCGAGGGCGCGATCGAGACCTTCCAGATCGTCGTGCCGGCCTTCGGGACCCTTGAGGGCCCGTTCCAGATCGCGAGCCTCGAATACCGGGGCGACCATGCCGGCGAGGTGACGTTTGACATCAGCCTCGACTCGGCGGGCCTGCTCGCGTTCACGGCGGCCTGACGCGGTGGCCAACCGGATCCGCGGCGAGGTGCCGCTCGACCTCGCCGGACAGCGCTACACCCTCTGCCTCACCCTGGGCGCGCTCGCCGAGCTGGAGGGGGCGCTCCGGGCGGGCGACCTCGTCGGCCTGGCCGAGCGCTTCGACGCTGGCCGGGTCTCGGCGCGCGACCTGATCGCCCTTCTGGGCGCGGCCCTGCGCGGCGGCGGCCACGCCCTCGACGATGCCGCCGTGGCGCGGTTGCCGCTCGCGGGCGGTCTCGAGGCCGTCTCGGCGGCTTTGGCCGAGGTGCTCGCCGCCGCGTTCGGGGAGGCGCCGGGGCCGGAAAACCCTCGGTAGAGCCGCTGCCCGACGCCCCGCGACCGGCACCGGCTCGAACCCTTCCCCACGAAGCCCCGGCCTTTCCCTGGGACGACGCCCTGGCGCTCGGCCTCGGGGCGCTGGGCTGGAGCCCGCGCGCCTTCTGGGCGGCGACGCCGCGCGAATTCGCCGCCGCTCTTGGCCGCCGCCGCAGGCCGGAGCCGCTGACCCGCGCCGCCTTCGAGGGGCTGCTCGCCGCCTATCCCGACCCGACCTGACGAGGCCCGCCCGATGACCGACGCCGATCCCGACCCGCAGGACGCCGCGCGCATCAAGCAACTGGAGACCCTTGACCGGCTCGCGCAGAATTTCGGCCGGAGCCTCGATTCGGCGCTGACCCGCGGCACCGCCTCGGGGCGCAGCCTCGACGGCGTGCTCGGCACCATCGGCACCAAGCTCGCGGGCGCGGCCGCCCGGGCCGCCGCCGGGCCGATCCGCTCCGGCATCACCGGCCTGGTCAATGCCGTGCTGGGGGCGGGCTCGGGCAGCGAGACCGGCTTCGCCCGGGGCGGCGTGTTCCTGGGCGGCCGGGTGCGGCCGTTCGCGTCCGGCGGGGTGGTGGCGGCGCCGACCTACTTCCCGATGGCCGGCGGCACCGGCCTCATGGGCGAGGCCGGCCCCGAGGCGATCCTGCCGCTCGCCCGGGGCCCAGACGGCCGCCTCGGCGTCGCGTCCGGCGGGGCGTCGGCGCGGCCGGTCTCCGTGACGGTGAACATCGCAACCCCCGACCCGGGGGCCTTCCGCCGCTCCGAAGCACAGGTGACCGCGAGCCTCGCCCGCGCCGTGGCGCGGGGGCAGCGGGCGACGTGATCGCGGGTGTCGCCTGCGCCAGCCCTCAACAGACGAGCCTGCCATGTCCGACGCCTTCCACGAGGTGCTGTTTCCCCTCGACGTGTCGTTGCGCGGCAGCGGCGGACCGCAGCGGCTGACCGAGATCGTCACGCTAGCCTCGGGACGGGAGCACCGGAACGGCCGCTGGGCCGATTCCCGGCGCCGCTACGATGCCGGGTTCGGCCTGCGCGGCCTCGACGCGCTCCACGCCGTTCTGGCCTTCTTCGAGGAGCGGCGCGGACGCCTCTACGGCTTCCGCTATCGCGACCGGGCCGATTGCCGCTCCGGGCCGCCCGGCCGGGCGGTCGGGCCCCTCGACCAGCTGCTCGGCACCGGCGACGGCGCCACCGCGGCGTTCCCGCTGGCCAAGACCTACGGGTCCGGTTTCGCGCCCTATCGCCGCCGCATCGCCAAGCCGGTGGCCGGCAGTGTCCGGGTCGCGGTGGCCGGCCGGGAGATCGGCGCCGATGCCTTCGCGTGCGATCCGGCCACCGGCATCGTCACCTTCGCGGGCGGGCGCGTCCCGCCGGCCGGCACCAGTGTCACGGCGGGCTTCGCCTTCGACGTGCCGGTCCGCTTCGACACCGACGACCTCACCATCGACCTCGCGGCCTTCACGGCCGGCGAGATCCCGAAGGTGCCGCTGGTCGAGATCATGCCCTGACGAGGCCTCCCCATGCGAACCTTGCCGGATGCCTTCGCGGCCCATCTCGCGGGCGGCGTGACCACCCTGTGCCGCTGCTGGTCGCTGCGGCGGCGGGACGGCACCGCCCTCGGCTTCACCGACCACGACCGCGACCTGACCTTCTCGGGCCTCGTCCACGCCGCCCGCACCGGGCTGGAGGCCGCGGAGGCCAGCGCCGAATCCGGCTTCGCGGTCTCGGGCGGCGACGTGGCCGGCGCGCTGAGTTCGCTGGGCCTCACCGAGGCCGACATCGCCGGCGGCCTCTACGACGGCGCCGCGGTGGAGACCTGGCTGGTCGACTGGACGAACCCCGACACGCGCCTGCTGATCGATCTGGGCACGATCGGCGAGGTGCGCCGGGAGGGCGACGCCTTCGTGGCGGAACTCCGCGGGATCGCCCACCGGCTCGATGCCGAGCGCGGCCGCAGCTACCGCGCCACCTGCGGCGCCGATCTCGGGGATGCACGCTGCCGGGTCGATCTTGCCCCCTGGCGCACCGCCGGCCGCGTCGACGGCATCCCGGAGCCCGCGACGCTCGCTGCGACCCTGGCGGGCCGTTTCGCGGATGGGCTGTTCACCAGCGGCAAGCTCACCTGGACGGAGGGCGCCAATGCCGGGCTCGCGGCGGATGTGCGGCTCCAGCTCGGCGGGCTGATCGAGCTGTGGACGGTGCCGCCTCGGCCTGTGGCCCCCGGAGACGGCTTCACCCTCACGGCCGGCTGCGACAAGCGGCTTTCCACCTGCCGCGACCGCTTCGCCAATGCGGTCAACTTCCAGGGTTTTCCGCACATGCCGGGCAACGACGCGGTGGTGCGGGCGGTGCCGGCCTCGGAGCCGGTCCTCGACGGCGGGAGCCTGTTCCGATGAGCGCGATGCGGCGGGACGTCGGCGTGGCGGCGCTCGGGGAGGCCCGCCTGTGGCTGGGGACGCCCTACCGGCACCAAGCCTCCCTGCGCGGGGTCGGCTGCGACTGCCTCGGGCTGCTGCGCGGGGTCTGGCGCGGGCTCTACGGGACCGAGCCCGAGGGGGTGCCGGGCTATTCCGCCACCTGGGCGGAATCCGCCGCCCCCGGCACCGACCCGCTCACCGAGGCGGCAGCCCGCCACCTCGTGCCGGTGCCCGGCCTGCTCGCCGAGGCGTCGCCCCGGGCGGGCGACGTGCTGCTCTTCGCCTTCCGCCGCCACCTCCCGGCTCGCCACTGCGCCATCGCCACCGGCGACGGCGCCATGATCCACGCCCACGACGGCGCCGCCGTGACGGAGGTGGCGCTCACCGCTTGGTGGCGGCGGCATCGGACGGGGGCTTTCCGGTTTCCAGACCCGTAGGTCGGGTCAGGCCGCCCGCACCGTGGCAAGGAAGGTGGCGACTTCGCCGCGGAGCTGTTCCGACTGGCGGGAGAGTTCCGCCGCCGAGCCGAGCACCTGTCCCGCCGCCGCGCCGGTCTCCTCGGCGGCCTCGGCGACATCCGAGATGGTCCGCGTGACGTCGCCGGTGGCGGAGGCCGCCTGAGACGTGTTGTGCATGATCTCCCGGCTGGCGATGCCCTGCTGGGTGATCGCCGACGCCATCGCGATGGCGACGTCGCTGATCTCGCGGATGCGCGCGCCGATCGTCTGCATCGCCTGCGCCGCGAGACCGGTCGAGGTCTGAACCTGGGCGATCCGCTGGCCGATGGTTTCCGTCGCCCGCGCTGTCTGGGCGGCGAGTTCCTTCACCTCGCTCGCCACCACAGCGAAGCCGCGACCGGATTCCCCGGCCCGGGCAGCCTCGATCGTGGCGTTCAGAGCGAGCAGATTGGTCTGCCCGGCGATCTGCGCGATCAGGTTCGCCACGTCGCCGATCTCCGTCACGGCGGTCTTCAGGACCGAAACGTGTTGAGCGGTCCGCTCGGCCTCGGCCACGGCGGCCTGGGCGAGACTCGCGGAATCGCCGGCCTGGCGGCCGATCTCCGTGACCGAGGTCCCGAGTTCCTCGGCTGCGGCGGCCGCGGCGTTCACGGTCTGCGCCGTTTCCTCGGCGGCGCTCGCCACCGTGACGGATTGCTCGGCGGTGCCGCTGGCGGCCGTGCTCATGGCCGAGGCGGTCGCCTGGAGTTCCGTGGCCGCGGCCGAGACCGTGCGGACGATGCCGCCGATCGCGGCCTCGAAGGAATCCGCCAGCGCCGTCATGGCGCGGCGGCGCTCGGCCGCGGCGGCCGCCTCCGCGGAGCGCCGGATCTCGGCCTGCTCGACGGCGTTCCGGGCGACCAGAGCGCGGATCTCGTCGACGGCACGCGCCACCATGCCGATCTCGTCGCTCCGACGGACCTCGGTGATCTGGGCATCGGTCTCGCCCCGGGCCATCCGTTGCAGCACGGCGACGAGCCGGCTGAGCGGCCGGCTGATGCCGAACAGGCCGACGCCGGTCGCGGCGGCGAGGCCGGTGAGGAGGCCGAGGCCCGTGCAGATCCAGAGTTCGGAGCTTGTCGCCTCGATCCGTGTGGCGACCTCCCGCGCGCCCGCCTCCATGTGGGCGCTGACACTCTCGCACAACGCGGTGGCGTCGCGGACGAGGACGGGAAACGTCGGATCGATCCTGGTGTGGACCAGAGCCAGGGCCGCGTCGTTCTTGTTGACCTCGCCGAGGGCGCGCACCGCTGCGGCGTCCGCGACGAAGCGTTCCGCCTGCTCCCGCACCGGGTCGATCTCGGAACGCAGCTCCGGCATCTCGGCGGCGAGCGTGGCGAACGCCTGCCGGAGTGCGGACACCGCCGTCCCCACCTCCGCGCTCGCCAGCCGGATCTGGCCGTCATCGGTCTCGGCGATGGTCCGGTAGACCGTATAATTCGTCTGATAGATCAGGCGAATGACGGTCCGCGCGAGCTGCGCCGCCTGCGCCTCGTGGGCGACGAAATGCGCGTAGCGCGCACCGATCACGTCCATGCGGTCGGTCGCGCGCCAGACACACGCTGAAACAATAATTCCGATCATGATCACGATGGCAAAGATTTTTTGTGGTACTTTAAAGGTTAGATGTGAAAACATTCGCCTTCTCCGGAATTAATCTAATGCATAAGTTCGAACTATGCGTAGGATAGACGCGAACCATAGCTCTGCACGACTGCGATCGAATTGAGAAAATTCGATCAATTCTGCGCGATCGGGTCGGTTGTGGCCGGATATGCACAGCCATTCCTTAGAAACCGGGGCCCGCCATGGCGACGCTGATCCTGTCCACGGCCGGCGGGGCCCTGGGCACCGCCCTGGGCGGGCCGGTCGGGGCGGTGGTCGGGCGGGCGCTCGGCTCGGTCGCGGGCTCGGCCCTCGGCGACGCCCTGTTCGGCTCCGGGCGGCATACGCGCTTCGTCGAGGGCCCGCGGCTCGCCGACGTGGCCGGGCTCACCTCCACGGAGGGGGATCCGATCCCCCGGGTCTACGGCCGGGCCCGGATCGGCGGCACCCTGATCTGGGCGACGCGCCCGCGGGAGGTCGCCAACACCACGGTCGAGCGGGCCGCCGCGCCCGCGAAGGGCATGGGCGGCCAGAAGACCGTGCGGACCCGCTACGCCTACTTCGCCAACCTCGCAGTCGGGCTGAGCGAGGGCGAGATCGCCTTCGTCCGCCGGATCTGGGCGGACGGCAAGGAGATCGACCAGGTCGGCCTGACGATCCGGGTCCACACCGGCGGCGCCGACCAGGAGCCCGACCCGCTGATCGTCGCCAAGGAGGGGCCCGGGAACGCGCCGGCCTATCGCGGTCTCGCCTACGTGGTGTTCGAGAACCTGCCGCTCGCCGATTTCGGCAACCGCGTCCCGCAATTCGCCTTCGAGGTGATCCGCCCGGTCAACGGACTGTTCGGCCGGGTCCGCGCCGTCGACCTGATCCCCGGTGCCGGTGAGTTCGCCCTCGATCCGGACCGCGTCACCGTCGATCTCGGCCTCGGCCGGACCGAGGCGGCCAACCGCCACCAGCTCCAGCGCGCCACCGACGTGATCGCGTCGCTCGACGCCCTCCAGGCCCTGTGCCCGAACCTGCGCCGGGTCGCCGTCGTGGCGACGTGGTTCGGCACCGACCTGCGCGCCGGATCCTGCCGGGTGGTGCCGAAGGTCGAAACCGCCGGCAAGCACACGAAGCCGGAGGCCTGGAGTGTCGCCGGGATCACCCGCGACGGCGCCGAGGTTGTGTCGACCCTGCCGGACGGCACGCCCGCCTATGGCGGCACCCCGTCGGATGCCGGGCTGACCCGGCTGGTGGCCGACCTCGTCGGCCGGGGGCTGGAGGTGCTGCTCTACCCCTTCGTGATGATGGACGTGCCGGCCGGCAACGGCCTGCCCGACCCGCGCCGGCCCGGCGCGACCCAACCGCCCTTTCCCTGGCGCGGGCGCATCACCTGCGATCCGGCACCGGGCGTCTCCGGCAGCCCGGACGGCACCGAAGCCGCGGACGCGCAGGTCCAAAGCTTCTTCGCGGGCGGCTACCGCGCCGAGGTGCTGCACTATGCCGGCCTCGCGGCGCAATGGGCTGCCTCCGGGGTGCGGATCGCGGGGTTCGTGATCGGCAGCGAGTTCGTCGGCCTCACCCGGGTGCGCGGGGCCAAGGGCTATCCGGCCGTCCAGGCGTTCCGAAACCTCGCCGCCGCGCTGCGCGGCCGCCTCGGCGCCGGCGTCACCCTGGTCTACGGCGCGGACTGGACCGAGTACGGCGCCCATGTCGGCGACGGCGGCGCCACGATCCGCTTCCCGCTGGACGACCTGTTCGCGGATCCCAACATCGGCGCGGTCGGGATCGACTGGTATCCGCCGCTCTCCGACTGGCGCGACGCGCCGGAGCACGCCGACCTCGCGGCCTCGGGCAACATCGCCGACCGCGCCTACCTCAAGGCCGGCGGCGCCTCCGGGGAGGCCTTCGACTGGTACTACGCCGACGCGCAGGGCCGCGCGGCCCAGGACCGCCGCCCGATCACCGACGGCGCCTACGGCAAGCCCTGGATCTATCGCCCCAAGGACTTGCTCGCGTGGTGGTCGAACCCGCATGTCGAGCGCGACGGCGGCGTCGAGACCCGCGCCACCGCCTGGGTGCCGATGGGAAAGCCGATCTGGCTCACCGAGGTCGGTGTGCCGGCGGTGGACAAGGGCACCAACGGCCCCAACGTCTTCCCCGATCCGAAATCCGCCGACGGCGCCTACCCGCCGGAATCCCGGGCCCTGCGCGACGAGCTGATCCAGCTGCGCGGGCTCGAGGCGGTGATCGCGCGGTTCGATCCGGCGGCGCCCGGCTTTTCGGAATCCGACAACCCGGTCTCGCCGGTCTATGGCGGCCGGATGGTCGATCCGGGCTCGATCTTCGTCTGGTCCTGGGACGCCCGGCCGTTCCCGGCCTTCCCCGCCGTGCAGGCGGTCTGGGCCGACACCGCCAACTGGCGGGTCGGGCACTGGATCACAGGACGGATCGAGGGCTGCGACCTCGACCTGCTCGTCCGCCGCATCCTTGCCGATTTCGGCTTCGACGGAGCGGTCTCCGTGGAGGCCGCCGCCTATCTCGACGGCTACGTCGTCGACCGGCCGCTCTCGGCGCGGGCCGCCCTGGAGACCCTGGCGCAGGTCTACGGCCTCGACGTCTCGGCGGTGGCCGGAACCCTGCGCCTGCGCGGGCCTCGCCGCGACCGGCCGGTGGTGCTCGCGGAGGCCGATCTCGTCCGGCTCTCCGAGGAGAAGCCGGTCCTACGCCAAGTCCGGGCCGAGGAGAGCGCGCTGCCGCGCTCAGTCGAACTCGGCATCACCGAGTCCGAGAGCCCGGAATACCGCCGTGCCATGGCCGCCGCCGTGCGGCCGGCGGGCGAGCGCCGGCGCGAGACCCGGATCGAGGCGGCGATCGTCACCCGCCGGGAGACCGGTGACGGGCTCGCCGAAGCGCTGCTCGACCGGATCATCGCCGCCCGGGACAGCGCGGTCTTCACCCTCAGCCCGCGCCGGGTCGAGCTGGAGCCCGGCGATCTCCTGGCGGTCCCGTCCGACGTGCCCGGCGGGACGGTCCTGCGCAAGATCGACCGGATCGACGACGCGCCCACCGGCCGACGGATCGAGGCGAGCGGCGTGCCGCCCCGGGCCGGACCCGGGCGCGGGCTGCCCCGCAGCCCGGCCCTGCCGGCCGGCGCCACGCCGGCCTTCCCGGGGCCGCCCTTCGCGCTGGTCCTCGACCTGCCGGTGGACCGCGGCAGCCCCACGGTGCTGCAATACCTCGCGGTCGCCGGCGAGCCCTGGCCCGGGGAGGCGGCCGTGTGGCGGGCCGAAGGCGAGGGGCCGTTCGCGCTCCACGGCATCGTCGACTACCCGGCCTGCCTGGGCCGGACCATCTCGGTGCTGCCCGCCGGGCCGCTCTGGCGGATCCAGCGGGGCGTTCACCTCGATGTCGCCCTGCGCAGGGGCGGGGCGCTCGCCGCGATCGGCGAGGCTGCCATGCTGGCCGGCGGCAACCTGTTCGCGCTGATCGGGCCGGACGGCACGGTCGAGCTGTTCTGCGCGGCGCAGGCGGTGCTCACCGGCCCCGATACCTACCGGCTCTCCGGGCTCCTGCGCGGGCTCGCGGGCAGCGAGGCGGCTTCCGGCCGGTCCACCCCGGCGGGCAGCCTGATCGTGCGCCTCGACGATGGCGCGGTGGTGCCCCTGGTGGAGCGGCTCGACGCGGTCGGCCGCGGCTTCCGCTACCGGGTCGGCCCGGCCGCCCGGGACCCGGGCGATCCGGCCTTCACGGCGTTCGCCGCCACGGCCGGCCTCGCGGCGCTCCGGCCCCTGCGGCCCGTCCACCTGCGGGCCCGCCGGGAGGCGCAGGGCGTGCGGCTCTCCTGGATCCGCCGGGCACGCCGCGACGGCGACGCTTGGGAGCCCGCCGAGATCCCGCTCGACGACCCGGAGGCCTACGCGGTCACGATCTTCTCGGCCTCCGGCGTCCCCCTGCGCCAGGTCCGGGCCGAGGCGCAGCAGCTCCTCTACGCCGACGAAGCGGGTGATTTCGGCGGCCCGCAGACGATCCTCGACGCGTCCGTGGCGCAGATCGGGGCCGTCGCCGGCCCCGGGCCCGCCTGCCGCGCCCGCATCCCGGTCCGATCCGCCTGAACCCCGGAGCCCGCCCCATGACCGACGCCACGCCCCATCTCGGCCTGCCGCTGATCGCGGCGAGCCAGGCCCAGAAGCACGTGACCCACAACGAGGCGCTCGGCCTCCTCGACGCGCTGGTGCAGCTCGCCTGCCTGGACAAGGACCTCGCCGCGCCGCCCCCCAGCCCCGCCGAGGGCGACCGCTACCTCGTGGTCGCGGCCGATCCGGTTGGGGCCTGGACGGGCCTCGCCGGGCAGGTGGTGCGTTACAGCGACGGCGTCTGGACCGGTGCGGTGCCCCGGGCCGGCTGGTTTGCCTACCTGATCGACGAGGCCGACCTCTACGTCTTCGACGGCACGGTCTGGGCGAGCTTCCGCCGGACGCTGACGGCGATCCAGAGCGTGACCCGGCTGGGCATCAACACCGGGGCGGACGCCACCAACCGCCTCGCGGTCAAGTCCGACGCCGCGCTGCTGACCTGGGACGACGTCACGCCGGGCTCCGGCGACATGCGGATCGCCGTCAATAAAAGGGCGCCGGCCCGGGATGCCGCGCTCGTCTTCCAGACCGGCTATTCGGCCCGGGCCCTGCTGGGGTCGCTCGGCGGCGACGACTTTTCCCTGAAGGTGTCGCCCGACGGCGCGGCCTTCTTCACCGCGCTCACCGCCTCCGCGGCGACAGGCGGGGTGGACTTCGCCTCGACCGAGACCGTGCTGGCCTCCGCGGCGACCACCGACATCGGCGGCACCGGCACCCGTCGCGTCCTCGTCACCGGCACCGCGACGATCACGCGCTTCGGCGGCGGCGCCGACCGGGAGCGGTTCCTGCGTTTCGCGGGCGCCGCGACGCTGGTCCACGACAAGGAGATGCTCGCGCTGCCGACCCGGGCCAACATCGTCACGGCCCCGGACGATACCTGTATCGCTACGTCCGACGGCGCGGGCCATTGGCGCGTGCGCCACTACCAGCGCGCCGACGGCACGCCGCTGGCGCTGGGCGTGCAGGCCCTGGCGCCGAACGGCTATGTCCGGCTCGCCAACGGCCTGATCCTGCAATGGGGTCTCGCGACCGGCGCCGACCCGGACGTCTCGGTGACGTTCGCGACCGCGTTTCCGAATGCCTGCCTGGGCGTCTGGGCGCAGCCGGTCGCCCGGGACGCCGGGGCGCTCTACGGGACGCAGGTGAGCGACGTGAGCACCGCCGCGTTCACGATCCGCAACCGCTGCGCGACGGGCGGCACGGTCACGGGCGCCGGCAACGTCCCGACCTACTGGCTGGCGCTCGGGTGCTGAAGCGGGCTCGACGGATCCGGTTCGAACGGGCTTCCAGGTTCTGCTGCACGTGTTTGACATGCCGCGCTCTTCCCTTCCCGCTCGCGGGGAGGGGCGCCCGTGATGTCCGGCGCGGGGCGACGTCTGAACGATCGAGCCTGGCTTGAGCCGGAGCTTGCCGCGCTTCACCGGCCCGGCGGCGCGGCATCGGCCGGTGCGAGGGCCGCCAGCAGCGCGGGCTCGATCGTCGCGTAGCCCGCTGCGGTTAGGTGGATGCCGTCTTCGGTGACGTCCGGGCGGAGTGCACCGGCGGCGGTGGCGAGCGGCGCGTGATAGTCGATGAGCGCCGCCGCGCTCGCTGCGCAATGCGCGCGGATCCAGGCGTTCAGCGCGCGGATGCGCGCGACCGGCCGCAATTCGGGGCGCCAGCCCCCGAAGTCGCTCGGCATCACGGTGCCGATCCACAGCGGCAGACCGGCCTCGAAGGCCAGCCGCGCCATGGCGGCGATGTTGTCCCGGATCACCATGTCGGAGACCCGGCCGTCGATCTCGGCGATGTCGTTGATGCCGCAGAGCAGATGGATGCCGCGCGCGCCCGCCGCATCTCGCAGGAACCGGGCGCGGATCTGCCCGCTCGTCTGGCCCGGGATGCCCCGGGCCACGAAGCCGTGCCGCGCGAAGGTCTCGGCCCGGTAGGCGCCCCAGGCCGCGGTGATCGAATCGCCGATGAACACCAGCGGCCGGTCCTGTCCGCTTCCCACGATCCCCCCGTCCGCGACGCGCCGGCTCCTTAGCGCGGCCGCGCCCGGCATGCCACCGCCCGGAGAGGTCCCATGTCCGCAGCCACCGGTTCGGCCCGGATGCCGGGCGACGTGTTCGGCGCCGAATGCCGGCGCCTCGGACCCCGCCTGATGCGGGATCTCGACCTTACGGAGGTTCAGGCCGCGGGCCTTCTGGGCAATCTCGGCCATGAGAGCGGCGGGTTCCGCCAGCTCCAGGAAATCGCGCCGGCGGTCGCGGGCTCCCGTGGCGGCTGGGGCCTGGCGCAATGGACCGGTCCGCGGCGCTTGGCCATGGAGGCGTGGTGCCGGGCGCGCGCCCTCGATCCGGCCTCCCCGGAGGCGGGCTACGGCTACCTCTGCGCGGAACTGCGCACCACCGAGGCCGGGGCGCTCGTCGCCCTGCGAAAGGCTCCGACCCTCGAGGCGGCCACAGAGAGGGTGTGCCGGCTCTTTGAGCGACCGGGCGTGTTCGCCCTCGCCAGCCGGATGGGCTGGGCCCGTCGGGCACTCACGGCGCTGCGCGACGGTCCCGCCGGGCCGAGTCCCGAATCCCGGAAACCCAGATCCCGAGCCGGCCGGGTCCGCCGCGCGACCAACCGAGGAGATCGATCATGACGCACCTCATCCGGGCGGGGCTGGCGCTGGCCGGCGCGGCGATCCCGTTCGTCACCCTGTTATCCCCGGCGCTGGCCGGCGCAACCGCGCAGACGGGCGGCGTTGCGATACCCTGGGGCGACTGGCTGGTCGCCCTGCTGCAGCCGGTCTCGGCCGTGCTCGTGCCGCTCGCCGCCGCCGCCGTCACGGCGGGCGTCGCCCGGGTCGCGCCCTGGGCCGCCTCCCTGCTCACCCGGGAGCGCATCGAGGCCGCGATCCGGGCCGGGGCCGAGTACGGCCAGAACGCCGTGGCCGGCGCCGCCCGGGGCCGGACGGTGAGCGTCGATCTCGGCTCCGCCGTGGTCGCAGCCGGCGCCCGGCACGTCCTGGCGACCGCGCCCGCCCACGTCGTCCGCAAGGCCGGCGGGGCCGAGGGCATCGCCACCCGGATCTTCCGGGCTCTGCCGCTCGACCCGCAGGCGAGCGTCGGGAACGTCCTGGCGCCGGCCCTGGCACAGCTCCAGGGCCGGGAAGGGCACGGAGCCGGCACCGTGCACCGAGCCTGACGGCGCGCCGGGGCTCGGCTTGTCCGCGCGACGCCGGCCCGGCGCGCTCTTCTCCCCCTCGGCGGCCCACCGGATTCACACAGTGCCCAACGGGGCACGGGCGCCGTCTCCTGAAGCGGAAGGGGGCGCGTCCTGTCCTGCGCGGGCCGACGGGTGAACATCATGGCCCGCCAGGAGGGGGGCAGGGAGGTGGGCAATGGCGCAGCGTATCGAACGCGTGCGGCCGGAGCCGACGGATGGGTCCGGTCGCGCAGGGGGAGGGGTATGCCATGAACGCCGTCCGCCACCCCCCGCGCAGTCCCCTCGGGGGCGCCCCCGGCCCGGACGCCGCCCTCGGCGGCCGGGTGCGGACGATCCGCTTCCCGCCCTACTGGCACGCGTGGTTCGCGCGCCAGACCGAGCTGCGCCTGGCCGCCCTCGACGAACTCGTCGACGAGCATGTCGAGCGGCGGGTGCTGCGCCGGTACTTCCGGCGGCTCAAGCACGCGGCGCTCTTCGCCTTCGTCACCGCGGCGGCGGCCGCGCACTGGTTCGCGGACCAGATCGCGTGGCTCGTCGAGCGCATCCCCGCGCTGCGGGCGTTCTGGAACCTCGTCGTGGGGGGGGCTTGAGATGAGCCTGCGCTGGGACCGTGTCCTCGACCGCGCCTGGCTGGCCCTGTCCGGGGCCGGTCTGATCGCGCTCACGCTCCAGCTGGGCGCACAGCTCGGCGCCCGGCGCTGGTCGTGCGGAGCCGGGGCGACGGTTCTGGCCGCGCATGCCGCCGTGCCGGAGGCCCCGGTCCGGGCGGACCTTCCGACCGGATGCCGGGACGGCCCCGAGCCGGCCGGCGACCGGCCCGCGGCGCATCCCGGCCCGGCCCGGTGACGAGGCCGGCCGATGGGCCTGTGCGGGCCTGCGGGCGCGATGGAACGGGGAGGCCCGTGGGCCGTCGTGCCGGCACCATGCCGTCCGCCATCAAAGAGTTCGGGATTCGACAGTGCCGATGGTCTGCCGGGTTCGCGCCGTCGGGCCCGCAGATCCGTATTCACGGCGCATTCAGTGCGCTCGGCCCACACCTCCCGCCAATGCGCTACGCCATCGCCCTCGTCGCCATCAGCCTGACCGCCGCGGCCCTCGCCGCGGGCGGCCTCGGCTCCATGGCCGACGACGGCCCGGCCCCGCAGGCGGCGTCCGAGGCCGACCCGGCGCCCCTGCGGATCGACGCCTGCCTGTCGCCGGCCGACATGCGCGAGGAGGTCGGAGAGCGGCGGGTGATCGCCCCGGTGGCGGCGATCCGGGCCGCGCGCACGGTGATCCCCCGCGCCGAGATCCAGCGGGCGAGCCTGTGCCGTCACGAGGACGGCCTCGTCTACATGCTCACCGCCTTGCGCCGGGACGGCCATTTCGTGCACGTCATCGTCGATGCCCGGACCGGGAAGGTCGCGGGACAATATTGATCGGGCATCATACCCGCATCGGAATGGAGTGAGCCGTGCGACTGCTCGTCGTGGAGGATGACCGGGACATCAACCGGCAGGTGGTCGCGGCGCTGGAGGAGGCCGGCTACGTCGCCGACAAGGCCTATGACGGCGAGGAGGGCGGCTATCTCGGAGAGAGCGAGCCCTACGACGCGATCATCCTCGACATGGGCCTGCCCAAGGCGGACGGCGTCACCGTCCTCCAGAAGTGGCGCCGGGCCGGCGTGAAGACCCCGGTGATCATCCTCACCGCCCGGGACCGCTGGTCCGACAAGGTCGACGGCTTCGATGCCGGCGCCGACGACTACGTCACCAAGCCGTTCCACATGGAGGAGCTGATGGCGCGGGTCCGGGCGCTCCTGCGCCGGGCTGCGGGCCACGCCTCCAGCCAGATCGCCTGCGGGCCCGTCACCCTCGACACGCGCTCCGGCAAGGTCTTCGTCGACGGCGCCCAGGTGAAGCTCACCAGTCACGAATACCGGCTGCTCTCCTACCTGATGCACCATACCGGCCGGGTGGTCTCCCGTGCCGAGCTGACCGAGCACCTCTACGACCAGGATTTCGACCGGGACTCGAACACCATCGAGGTGTTCGTCGGGCGCCTGCGCAAGAAGCTCGCCGTGGACCTGATCCAGACCGTGCGCGGCCTCGGCTACCTCGTGGATCCCAACCAGCCGCCGGCGCGGGTGTGACAGGGGTATCGATTCACGGGATGTTGCTCGGTGGGGCTGAATGCGGCGCCCCGTCATTCCGGGGCCGCGCAGCGGAGCCCGGAATCCAGGTCCGCGGCGCGTTCCCTCACCCGCGCGTCGCATGAAAGATGACACCGATCCCCCAGCCGTCGAGCCGATGAGCACGGTCCTCGCTCTCTTCTCCCTGCGCCGCCGCTCGATCGCGGTGCGGCTCGCCGTGTCGGCGTTCCTGTCGAGTTCCGCGATCCTTCTGATCGCGGCCTGGATTCTCACGACCCTCTACAGGGAGAACACCGAGCGCGCCTTCGACAGCCGGCTCCTGGTCTTCACCAACAACCTCGCCACGGATCTCGTCTCGCCCAACGATCCCGAGAGCCGGACCTTCTCGCTCGGCGACCCGCGCTTCGACCTGCCGCTGTCCGGGTGGTACTGGCAGGTCGGGAAGCCCGACGCGAAGCCGCGGGATCTGCGCACCTCCCGGTCGCTGGTCGGCGTGCCGCTGCCGCCCGCCACGGATTCGGAGGGCAAGGTCGGGGTCGGGCAGATCCGCCAGGGCTACGGCAAGGCCCAGGACGGGCGCCTGCTACGCATCATGGAGCGCGACGTCGATCTCGGCGAGGAGGGTCGCTACACCGTGCGGGTCGCGGGCCCCGCCGACGAGATCGTCAATGATGTCGACCGGTTCCGCAATTCGCTGACGATCACGTTCGGCCTGCTCGGCCTGTCGCTGGCGATCACCACGCTGCTGCAGATCCGGTTCGGCCTCGCGCCCCTCAAGAAGATGCGCGCCGCCTTGGGCGCCGTGCGTCGCGGCGAGGCCGACCGCATCACCGGCACCTACCCGCGCGACATCGCCCCGCTCACGGGCGAGGTGAACCTCCTGATCGAGACCAACCGCGAAATCCTGGAGCGCGCCCGCACGCAGGTCGGCAACCTCGCCCACGCGCTGAAGACGCCGCTCTCGATCATCGTCAACGAGGTCGGCGCGTCGGACGCCCCCGAGGATCTCTCGCGCAAGATCCGCGAGCAGGCGGCGGTGATGCGCGACCAGGTGAACTACCACCTCGACCGGGCCCGGGCCGCCGCTCTGGCGGGCACGCTCGGCACCTCCACGGAGGTCGAGCCCGCGCTGGCCGGCCTCGTGCGCACCTTCGGGAAGATCTACCGGGACAAGGACATCGCCTACGACGTCCATGTCCCCCCGGGCCTGCGCTTCCGGGGCGAGCGCCAGGATTTCGAGGAGATGGTCGGCAACCTCGTCGACAACGCCTCGAAATGGGCCCACGGCCGGGTCGCGATCCGGGCCGAGGCGGTGGCCCAGAACGACTATCCCCACCTCGTCGTCGCCATCGAGGATGACGGCCCCGGCCTGCCGCCGGAGGCGCGCCAAGCCGTGCTCGGCCGGGGGCGGCGGCTCGACGAATCGAAGCCCGGCTCCGGCCTCGGCCTGTCGATCGTGGCGGATCTCGCCGCCCTGTACAGGGGGCGCTTCACCCTGGAGCAGGCGGCGCTCGGCGGCCTGCGGGCGGTGCTGGAGGTGCCGGGCGACGCGCCGGTCGGGGCCGCCAGCCACTGATCCGGCACCGCGTGTCTCCGATACCCGCGCGGCGGGACGCGGCCTCATGGCCGGGTGCCGGCCCCTTGTCATCGCGCGGCAGTTGCGTGACACCGTGCCGCCGTCGGAGGGCGTCGTGGCGTCAAGCTGCCGGCTCCACATGGCGTGGGGAGGGGCGGGCCGTTCCGGCCCGCTGGCGAAGGTTCGATGACGGCGATTTGGTTCATCCTGGCGGGCATGACCGCCGCGGCCGTGCTCGGCCTGCTCTGGCCGATGTCGCGCCGCGCCTCCGTGCCGGTCGGGGAGGGAGGCGGCTCCGGCGTCGATACCGAGACGGCCTTCTACGAGGACCAGATCGCCGAGATCGGGCGCGACCTGGAACGCGGCCTGATCGCCCCCGAGGAGGCCGAGACCGCACGGGCCGAGGCGGCCCGCCGGCTCCTGCGGGCGAGCCGCGAGGCGCGGCGCGAGGCGGAGGAATCCGGTGCGGCCGAGGCCGCGCGCCCCGCGGAGCCGCGGCTGCGCCGGCGCCGGGCCGCCTCGGCCTTCGCGCTGTCCACCATCCCGCTCGTCGCGCTGATCGCCTACGGCCTCTACGGCTCGCCGGAGCTGCCGGCGCAGACCGCCGCCGACCGCCAGGCCGCCCGCGGCGGCAATGAGGACCTGATGAAGGCCGTCGGGCAGATCGAGGCGCGACTGGCCCGCGACCCGAACGACGCCCGCGGCTGGGCGGTGCTCGCCCCCGTCTACATGCGCACCGGCCGATTCGACGATGCGGCCCGGGCCTTCGGGAACATCGCCAGGCTGAAGGGCGAGACCGCCGACATCCTGGCCGATTGGGGCGAGGCGCTCACGGCGGCCGGCGACGGCACCGTCTCGCCCGAGGCGAAGGCGCTGTTCGCGAAGGCGCAGGCCAAGGATGCGAACGTGCCCAAGGCCCGCTTCTATCTCGCCCGCGCCGCCGAGCAGGCCGGCGACACCGGCGAGGCGATCCGCCAGCTCACGGCGCTCGAGGCCGCTGGCCCCGCCGACGCGCCCTGGCTCGGGCTGGTGCGCCAGACTCTGGCGCGCCTCAAGGGCGAGCCGGCCCCGGTCGCCACCCCTCAGGCCCCCCAAGGGATCCCGGCCGAGCAGCAAGCGGCGATCCGCGGCATGGTCGACGGCCTCGATGCCCGGCTCAAGGCGGGCGGCGGCACCCCCGACGAGTGGCTGCGGCTCGTCCGGTCCCGCGCCGTGCTCGGCGAAAGGGATCAGGCGGTCGCCGCCCTGGCCCGCGCCCGGGTGGCGCTGGCCGGCAACCCGCCGGGGCTCGCCCAGGTGGAGGACGGCGCCCGGATCCTCGGCCTCGATCCCGGGAGCCAAGCCCCACCGGCGGCAGCCGGACCCGCCGCGGCGCCCGGCCCCACCGCCCGGGCGGAGACCGAGGCGGCGGTCGCGGCCGTCCGCGCGATGCCGCAGGCGGAGCGCGATGCCGCCATCCGCGGCATGGTCGAGGGTCTCGACCGGCGCCTCGCGGCCCGGGGCGGCACGCCGGACGAGTGGCTGCGCCTGGTGCGTTCCTACAGCGCGCTGGGTGATCGCGAAAAGGCGATCAAGGCCCTCGACCGGGCCCGGATGGCGCTCGCCGCCAACGGCGAGGCGGTCGCCCGGCTGGACGGGCTGGCTCGGGAACTCGATCTGCCCGCCAAATCCAGTCCCTGACGCCGCAGGACCGCGCGCGCGGGGCCCGCGCGGCTGTTCGTACGACAATCGGTCCCGATGCACGCCCTTGACCGGCGCGCTCACGGAGCCGACACCCTCAGAGGGTCGAATAAGAACGGTTCAGGTCTGGCCGGGCCCGGGCCCGCCGGATCCCGGGGTGGAAGAGTCGTGACGCGCAAGAGCCGCCGCCTGATCCTGATCGCCGCCTGTGGCAGCGTGCTCGCGCTCGCCGTTGGGCTGATCCTGTTCGCGATGAGCGGGT
Organism: Methylobacterium sp. NEAU K; assembly: GCF_030700285.1. GTDB lineage: Bacteria > Pseudomonadota > Alphaproteobacteria > Rhizobiales > Beijerinckiaceae > Methylobacterium. The sequence goes on from NZ_JAUYZJ010000012.1 coordinate 41,827, forward strand.
CGATCGTCTTCTTCCGCTCGCCCTCCGATATCGCCCAGCAGGGCATCGCCCCCGGCACGCGACTGCGCCTCGGCGGTCTCGTAAAGGACGGCTCGCTCAAGCGCGGGCCCGGCCAGACGGTGGATTTCACCGTGACCGACACCAACGCCACAGTCGAGGTCCAGTACAAGGGGCTGCTGCCGGACCTGTTCCGCGAAGGACAGGGCGTGGTCGCCGAGGGCACCCTGGAGCCCGGTGGCCTGTTCCGCGCCGACACCGTGCTCGCCAAGCACGACGAGTCGTACATGCCCCGTGAGGTTGCCGACGCACTGAAGGCCCAGGGACGCTGGCAGGAGGGCGGAGCCAAGGGTGGCCCGTCGCCCAAGCCCGCGACCGCCTCGGCCGAAAAGACCCTCGGCCCCCGCAGCGAGCGGTAAGGAATCCGGCATGATCGTCGAGACCGGCCATTTCGCCCTCGCGCTCGCGCTGGCGATTTCCCTCGTTCAGGCGGTGATGCCGGTCTGGGCCGCGCGCTCAGGCGATCCGGCCCTGCGCCAGACCGCCTCGCAGGCCGCGCTCGGCGCCTTCGCCTGCGTGCTCTTCGCCTTCGCGGCGCTGACCTACGCGCACGCGACCTCGGACTTCTCGGTCCAGAACGTCGTCGAGAACTCGCACACCCAGAAGCCGCTTATCTACAAGCTCTCCGGCGTCTGGGGGAACCACGAGGGCTCGATGCTCCTCTGGGTCCTGATCCTGACGCTGTTCGGCGCCTGCGTGGCGGTGGCCAGGAACTCGGTCCCGCCGCGGCTGCGCGCCAATACGCTCGGCGTGCAGGGGCTGATCACCTTCGTGTTCGTGCTGTTCATCATCACGACCTCGAACCCGTTCAGCCGCGTGATTCCGGCGCCGCTGGAGGGCAACGACCTCAACCCGCTGCTGCAGGATCCGGGGCTGGCGATCCACCCGCCGCTCCTCTACGTCGGCTATGTCGGCTTCTCGATCAGCTTCGCCTTCGCGGTCGCCGCGCTGATCGACGGGCGGATCGACGCGGTCTGGGCGCGGGCGGTGCGCCCCTGGACGCTCACCGCGTGGTGCTTCCTGACGCTCGGCATCGCGATGGGCTCGTACTGGGCCTATTACGAGCTCGGCTGGGGCGGCTGGTGGTTCTGGGACCCGGTGGAGAACGCCTCCCTGATGCCCTGGATCGCCGGCACGGCGCTGCTGCACTCCACCGTGGTGATGGAGAAGCGCGACGCCCTGAAAGTCTGGACGGTCCTGCTCGCCATCCTGACCTTCTCGCTGTCGCTGATCGGCACCTTCCTGGTCCGCTCGGGCGTGATCACCTCGGTGCATTCCTTCGCCACCGACCCGACCCGCGGCATCTTCATCCTGGCGATCCTGATCCTGTTCATCGGCGGCTCGCTCACGCTATTCGCGTGGCGGGCGCCGCTGCTGCGGCAGGGCGGCCTGTTCGCGCCGATCTCCCGGGAGGGCTCCCTGGTCCTCAACAATCTCTTCCTGGTCGCCGGCTGCGCGACCGTGCTGGTGGGCACCCTGTACCCGCTGCTCCTGGAGATGCTGACGGGGGAAAAGATCACCGTCGGGCCGCCCTTCTTCAATTCCACTTTCGTGCCACTGGCGATCCCGCTGCTGCTGATCGTCCCCTTCGGCCAGGCCCTCGCCTGGAAGCGCGGCGACGTGCTCGCCGCCGCTCAGCGCCTGTTCGCGGCGCTCGCGGTCGCCCTGGTGATCGGTCTCGGCGTGCTGGCCCTGACCTGGGGCGGGCCGATGATGGCGCCGGTCGGGATCGGGCTCGGCGCCTACCTGCTGATCGGCTCCGCGCTGGAGATCGTCTCCCGGGCCCGGGGCTACGGGGCGAGCCGGACGCGCTCCCTCGGCCAGATCGGCCGCCGCGCCTTCGGCCTGCCGCGTTCGGCCTGGGGGACCTCCCTCGCCCATGCCGGTGTCGGCGTCGTGGTGATCGGCATCGCCGCCCAGGGCTGGGCCACCGAGGGTCTGGCCACGCTGAAGCCCGGCCAGACCCTGACCACGGGGCCCTACACGGCGACCCTCGAGCGGGTCGCCCCCCGCACCGGCCCGAACTACGAGGAGGCGGCCGCCTACCTGACGGTTCGGAACCGGTCCGGCGACGAGGTCGGCCAGGTCGAGACCGGCAAGCGCTTCTATCCGAGCCGCAAGATGGCGGTGACGGAATCCGGCCTGCTGACGATCGGCGCGAGCCAGGTCTATGCCAGCCTCGGGGAGATCGGCCAGGACGGCAGCGTCGGCCTGCGCCTGTACTACAAGCCGCTGGTGCTGATGATCTGGCTCGGCGCCGTCGTGATGGCGCTCGGCGGCGGGCTGTCGCTGACCGACCGCCGGATGCGCGTCGGCGTCCCCGCCAAGGCGCGGGGGCGCGCGCTGCCCGCCGCCACGGTGCCGGCCGAGTGATGGCCCGGGACATGGAATCGGGCGCCACGGTTGCCGACGCTCTCCCTCCCGCCCCCGCACAGGGGGGAGGCAAGGCGCGTGTCCGGATGACCTTTGCGGTCCTCGCCACACTCGCGCTCGCCGCCCCCGCCCACGCCGTCCAGCCCGACGAGGTGCTGAAGGACCCGGTCCTGGAGCACCGCGCCCGGGAGATCTCGGCGGAATTGCGCTGCCTCGTCTGCCAGAACCAGTCGATCGACGATTCCGACGCGCCGCTCGCCAAGGATCTGCGGCTGATCGTGCGCGAGCGCTTGGTGAAGGGGGACGGCGACCGCGCGGTCCTGGACTACGTCGTAGACCGCTACGGCGAGTTCGTGCTGCTGCGCCCGGTCTTCGCCCTGCACACGCTGCTGCTGTGGCTGACCCCGGTGCTGGCCGTGCTGCTCGGCGGTTTCGGGATCTGGCGCCTGGCGCGTCGCCGGTCGGCCGCGCCGGCCCGGGCGCTGACCGCCGCCGAGGAGGCGGAGGTCGCGGCGCTGCTGCGGCGAGAGTAGACTTCGGGGCCTTGCGACTCGCCCGGATCCATTCGGCACGAGTCTTGGATCCGGCGGTGCAGACCGCACGATCGGTGACGCGCCCCGGGGTTAGGACGATGACGGCCGCTACGCTCACCATCTCGAGCCGAAACTACTCGTCCTGGTCCCTGCGGGGCTGGCTGATCTGCCGGATGGCCGGTCTCGACTTCGACACCGAGGTCTTGTCCGGCGCGGATGTCACCAGCCGGGCGGAACTGCTGCACCTGTCCCCGTCCTTCCTGGTGCCGCGCCTGCGTCACGGCGACATCGTGGTCTGGGACGCCCTCGCAATCGCCGAGTATCTCAACGAGACGTTCCCGGGAGCTGGCTTCCTGCCCGGCGACGTGGCGGAACGGGCTCATTGCCGTTCGATCGCCGGTGAGATGCATTCGGGCTTCGTCAACCTGCGTTCCGCCCTCCCGATGAACCTCCGCGCCTTCCATCCGGGCTTCCGGGTGTTCAACGGCGCGCGGGCCGATATCGAGCGGATCGTCACGATCTTCGACGATTGCCTCGACCGCTACACCGGGCCGTACCTGTTCGGAGAGCGGCCGTGCCTTGCCGACGCCATGTACGCGCCGGTCTGCACGCGCTTTCGCACCTACGACGTGGCGCTGCCGCCCCGCGCCGCGGCCTACCGGGATACGATCCTGCACTGGCCGCTGATGGTCGAATGGACCGAGGCCGCCGCCAACGAGCCGGAGGAGATCGAAGAGCTCGACATGGAGTTCTGAGGCTTCGCCGCCCGCTCATCGGTGCATTTTATTGCAGGGCACCAATTCTTGGTGCGGTGCACGCGAGCGCGTCTGCGTGTTCGGAAGGCCGCTCGCAAGTCGCGACTGCGACCGTCCACCCCCTGCGACCTCCGCGCCAGTGACAGTTCGACAGGCGTCCTTTGTTGGGTGACCGGACTGCGCGATTGATGGGAACCGGCATTTCTGTTCCACTTCGCATTAGAAAAGGAACAGACTGGGCTGGAAACCATGGCGCGTCACGAGCCCTGGAGCGCGGAGCGCGCCTCCGGGATCATCGCAGAGCATACTCATCTCGAAGGTGCGACACTGCCGATCCTGCATGCGCTGCAGGAGACCTTCGGTTACGTCGACGGCGGCGCCGTGCCGCTCATCGCCGACGCGCTGAACCTGTCGCGCGCCGAGATCCATGGCTGCATCACCTTCTACCATGATTTTCGGTCGCACCCGGCCGGCCGCCACGAGGTGAAGCTCTGCCGGGCCGAGGCCTGCCAGGCGATGGGCTCGGAGAAGCTCCACCGGGAGATCCTCGGCCGCCTCGGCTGCGGCTGGCACGAGACCACGGCCGACGGCAGCGCCACGGTTGAGCCGGTCTACTGCCTCGGCCTCTGCGCCAATGGCCCCGCCGCTCTCATCGACGGCGAGCCGGTCGCACACCTGACCGCGGATGCCCTCGACGAGGCGCTGGCCGAGACCAAGCGGGAAACCCGGCAATGAGCGTCACCCTCTACGTCCCCCGGGACGCCGTGGCGCTGGGCCTCGGTGCCAACAAGGTCGCCCGGGCGCTCTTCGCCGGCGCCGAGCGCCGCGGCCTCGACGTGACCATCGTGCGCACCGGCTCGCGCGGCCTCTTCTGGCTGGAGCCGATGGTCGAGGTCGCCACGCCGGAGGGGCGCATCGCCTACGGGCCGGTCAAGGTCTCGGATGTCGATGCCCTTCTCGATGCCGGCCTGGCCACAGGCGGCGATCATGCCCTGCGCCTCGGTGATCCCGAGACGATCCCGTTCCTGGCCCGGCAGCAGCGTCTCACCTTCCACCGCTGCGGCGTGATCGATCCGGTCTCGGTGGAGGATTACCGGGCCCATGGCGGGTATCGCGGGCTCGAAGCCGCCCTGAGGCTGGACGCGGAAGGGATCGTCGCAGCGGTGCGCGATTCCGGGCTGCGCGGGCGCGGCGGCGCCGGCTTCCCGGCGGGCATCAAGTGGAACACCGTGATGCTCGCGAAGGCGGACCAGAAATACGTGGTCTGCAATGCCGACGAGGGCGATTCCGGCACCTTCGCCGACCGGATGATGATGGAGGGCGACCCCTTCAACCTCATCGAGGGCATGACCATCGCGGCCGTCGCCACCGGCGCGACCCGAGGCTACATCTACCTGCGCTCCGAATACCCGCAGGCCTTCGCGACCCTGAAGGAGGCCATCGCCAACGGCGTCGGAGCCGGGGTGCTGGGCCAGAATATCCTGGGCTCGGGCAAGGACTTCCATCTGGAGGTCCGGCTCGGGGCCGGCGCCTATATCTGCGGCGAGGAGACGTCCCTCCTGGAGAGCCTGGAGGGCAAGCGCGGCATCGTGCGCGCCAAGCCGCCGATCCCGGCGCTGAAGGGTTTCCTCGGCCAGCCGACGCTGGTCAACAACGTGATGACCTTCACGGCGGTGCCCTGGATCCTGGAGCACGGCGCCAAGGCCTATGCCGATTACGGCATGGGCCGGTCGCTCGGCACCCTGCCGATCCAACTCGCCGGCAACGTCAAGCACGGCGGCCTGATCGAGCTCGCCTTCGGGGTGACGCTGCGCGACGTGATCCAGGAGTATGGCGGCGGCACCCGCTCCGGGCGCCCGGTCCGGGCGGTGCAGGTCGGCGGCCCGCTGGGGGCCTATTTCCCGGTCGATCTGCTCGACACGCCGCTCGACTACGAGGCGATGGCGGCCAAGAAGGGCCTCGTCGGCCACGGTGGCATCGTTGTGTTCGACGACACCGTCGACATGGCCCGTCAGGCCCGCTTCGCCTTCGAGTTCTGCGCCACCGAATCCTGCGGCAAGTGCACCCCCTGCCGCATCGGCGCGACCCGCGGGGTCGAGACCATGGACAAGGTGATCGCCGGCATCCGGCCGGAGGCGAACCTGAAGCTGGTCGAGGACCTCTGCGAGGTCATGACCGACGGTTCGCTCTGCGCCATGGGCGGGCTGACGCCCATGCCGGTGATGAGCGCGATCACCCATTTCCCCGAGGATTTCAGGCGCGCCGGCGATCTGCCGGCTGCGGCCGAGTGAGGAGGCGTCGATGGGCCTGATCAAGGAGATCGACTACGGCACGCCGATCCGCGTGGCGGAGCAGACCGTCACCCTGACGATCGACGGGATGGAGATCACGGTGCCGGCCGGCACCTCGGTGATGGCGGCGGCGATGCATGCCGGCACGCAGATCCCGAAGCTCTGCGCCACCGACTCGCTGGAGCCCTTCGGTTCCTGTCGGCTGTGCCTCGTGGAGATCGAGGGCCGGCGCGGCACGCCGGCCTCCTGCACGACCCCGGCCGAGAACGGCATGGTGGTGCGCACGCAGTCGGACAAGCTCGCCAAGCTCCGCAAGGGCGTGATGGAGCTCTACATCTCCGATCACCCCCTCGACTGCCTGACCTGCGCAGCCAACGGCGATTGCGAATTGCAGACCCAGGCGGGCGTCGTGGGCCTGCGCGACGTGCGCTACGGCTACGACGGCGACAACCACGTCAAGCCGAGTGCCGAGAAGTACCTGCCGAAGGACGAGTCCAACCCGTACTTCACCTACGACCCGTCGAAGTGCATCGTCTGCAACCGCTGCGTCCGCGCCTGCGAGGAGGTGCAGGGCACCTTCGCGCTGACCATCGCGGGCCGCGGCTTCGACTCGCGCGTGGCCGCTGGCCCGACGAACTTCTTCGAATCCGAGTGCGTGTCCTGCGGCGCCTGCGTGCAGGCCTGCCCGACCGCGACCCTCCAGGAGAAGTCGATCCACGAGTTCGGCCAGCCCGAGCACGCGGAGGTGACGACCTGCGCGTATTGCGGCGTGGGGTGCTCGTTCAAGGCCGAGATGCAGGGCACGCGGGTCGTGCGCATGGTGCCCTACAAGGCCGGCAAGGCCAACGAGGGCCATAGCTGCGTCAAGGGCCGCTTCGCCTACGGCTACGCCACCCACAAGGACCGCATCACCAAGCCGATGATCCGGGAGAAGATCACGGATCCCTGGCGCGAGGTGTCCTGGGAGGAGGCGATCAACCACGCGGCCTCCGAGTTCAAGCGGATCCAGGCGCAATACGGCAAGGATTCGGTCGGCGGCATCACCTCGTCGCGCTGCACCAACGAGGAGGCCTACCTCGTCCAGAAGCTCGTGCGCGCCGCCTTCGGCAACAACAACGTCGATACCTGCGCCCGGGTCTGCCACTCGCCGACCGGCTACGGCCTGATGTCGACGCTCGGCACCTCGGCCGGTACCCAGGACTTCAAGTCGGTGGAGCAGTCCGACGTGATCCTGGTGATCGGCGCGAACCCGACGGACGGCCACCCTGTCTTCGGCTCGCGCATGAAGAAGCGCCTGCGCCAGGGGGCCAAGCTGATCGTGGCCGATCCCCGCCGGATCGACCTCGTGAAGTCGCCCCACATCAAGGCCGACTATCACCTGCCGCTGAAGCCCGGCTCCAACGTCGCCTTCATCAACGCGATGGCGCACGTCATCGTCACCGAGGGGCTGATCGACGAGGCCTATGTCCGCGAACGCTGCGACCTCGCCGAGTTCGAGTCCTGGGCCCGCTTCATCGCCGAGGAGCGCCATTCGCCCGAGAACCAGGCCCAGTTCACCGGCCTCGACCCGGCGGACGTGCGCGCCGCGGCCCGGCTCTACGCCAAGGGCGGCGCGGCGGCGATCTATTACGGCCTCGGCGTCACCGAGCACAGCCAGGGCTCGACCATGGTGATGGGCATGGCCAACATCGCCATGGCCACCGGCAACATTGGCAAGCTCGGCGCAGGCGTGAATCCGCTGCGCGGCCAGAACAACGTCCAGGGCTCCTGCGACATGGGCTCGTTCCCGCACGAGTTCACCGGCTACCGCCACGTCTCGGACGACGCCACCCGCGAGAGCTTCGAGGCCCTTTGGGGTGCCAAGCTCGACGGCACGCCGGGCCTGCGCATCACCAACATGCTCGACGAGGCTGTCGAGGGCACCTTCAAGGGCATGTACATCCAGGGCGAGGACATCGCGCAGTCTGATCCCGACACGCACCACGTCACCTCGGGGCTCAGGGCGATGGAGTGCATCGTCATCCAGGACCTGTTCCTGAACGAGACCGCGAAATACGCCCACGTCTTCCTGCCGGGCGCCTCGTTCCTGGAAAAGGACGGGACCTTCACCAACGCCGAGCGCCGCATCTCCCGCGTGCGCAAGGTGATGCCCCCGATGGGCGGCTACGGCGACTGGGAGGGCACGGTGCTGCTCTCGAACGCGCTCGGCTACCCGATGGCCTACAGCCACCCGTCCGAGATCATGGACGAGATCGCCAGCCTGACCCCGAGCTTCACCGGCGTGTCCTACGCCAAGCTCGACGAGCTGGGCTCGGTGCAGTGGCCCTGCAACGAGAAGGCGCCGCTCGGCACGCCGATGATGCACGTGGACCGCTTCGTCCGCGGCAAGGGCCGGTTCATGATCACCGAGTTCCTGGCCACCGAGGAGCGCACGGGGGCGAAGTTCCCGCTGATCCTCACCACGGGCCGGATCCTGTCGCAGTACAATGTCGGCGCCCAGACCCGCCGCACCGAGAACTCGCGCTGGCACGAGGAGGACGTGCTGGAGATCCACCCGTTCGACGCGGAGCTGCGCGGCATCGTCGACGGCGACCTCGTCTCGCTGGAGAGCCGCTCGGGAGACATCGCGCTCAAGGCCAAGGTCTCGGAGCGGATGCAGCCGGGCGTGGTCTACACCACGTTCCACCACGCCAAGACCGGCGCCAACGTGATCACCACCGACTACTCGGATTGGGCGACCAATTGTCCCGAGTACAAGGTCACGGCGGTGCAGGTCCGGCGGACCAACCGGCCCTCGGACTGGCAGGCGAAGTTCTACGAGGAGGATTTCTCGCTGACGCGCATCGCCAATTCCCAGGACACAGCCCTGGATGCGGCGGAGTGAGCCGATGAGCGCGCTGACGCAGGAGGACAAGCTCCTTCGGATGGCAAACCAGATCGCCTCGTTCTTCCGGTCCTACCCGGAGGACGAGGCGGTCGCCGGGGTGCACAAGCACATCACGGCGTTCTGGACGCCCCGCATGGTCTCGAAGCTCGAAGCTGCCCTGCCGGAGATGGGCGACCGGGCCGATATCCTGGTGCAGCGGGCGATGTGCGGCGCGGAGCCGCGGGCCGAGAGCCCAGTCCGACCCGCGACCCGCGACCCGCAGAAGCTCGGCGAGGGCGCAAGCGACGCAGGCTGATCCGCACTCTCCACCGCGGATCCTTGGATCAGGGTCCGTTTTCAATCGTAACGTGTGCTGGAAACCGGCACGCGGAACGGCTAGGCTTTCACCGAGGTATGACTCGAACAATGAAGTCATGCTCGGAGGAATCATCGTATGCGTGCAGAATTGGCGGGCGCGGTCGCGCCCGGGAGCGATTACAATTGGCTGTCCCGTGAGCGGATCGTCGCGAAACCGGGCTTCAACCGCTGGCTCGTTCCGCCTGCTGCCCTCGCAATCCACCTCTGCATCGGCATGGCCTACGGGCTCTCGGTGTTCTGGCTGCCGCTGAGCCGGGCGCTCTCCGTCGGCCAGCCGGCTCCCGCCTCCTGCCCCGACATGGGCGTGATGACGGCTCTGTTCACCACCACCTGCGATTGGCGGGTCAGCGACCTCGTCACCGTCTTCTCCATCGGGATCGTCGTGCTCGGCCTCTCGGCCGCCCTGTTCGGGGGCTGGCTGGAGCGGGCCGGTCCGCGCAAGGCTGGCATCGCGGCCGCCTTGTGCTGGGGCGGCGGCTTCCTGATCGGTGCGCTCGGCGTCTACATCCACCAGCTCTGGCTGGTCTGGCTCGGGATGGGGCTGATCGGCGGCATCGGCCTCGGCCTGGGATACATCTCCCCGGTTTCGACGCTGATCAAATGGTTCCCCGACCGCCGCGGGATGGCGACCGGCATGGCGATCATGGGCTTCGGCGGCGGGGCGATGATCGGCTCACCGCTTGCCGACGGCCTGATCAAGTCCTTCCGGAGCGCCGATTCCGTCGGCGTCTGGCAGACGCTCGCCGTGATGGGCCTCGGCTACATCGTGTTCATGCTGGGCGGCGCCTTCGGCTACCGGGTGCCGCCGGCCGGGTGGCGCCCGGACGGGTGGGCCCCCTCCGCTTCCAAGAGCGCCATGATCGCCTCTGGCCACGTCCATCTCCGGGACGCGCACAAGACCTTCCAGTTCTGGATGATCTGGCTCGTGCTCTGCCTCAACGTCTCGGCCGGCATCGGCGTGCTGGCCCTGGCCTCGCCCATGCTCCAGGAGATCTTCGGTGGTTCGCTGATCGGGCTGCCGGGCACCGGCTTCTCCGCCCTCGACACCGGACAGAAGGCGCAGGTCGCCGCCATCGCGGCCGGCTTCGTCGGCCTGCTGTCGCTGTTCAACATCCTCGGCCGGTTCTTCTGGGCTTCGATGTCGGACCGGATCGGTCGCAAGTTCACCTACGCGACCTTCTTCGTGCTCGGCGGCGTGCTCTACGCGGCCGCGCCCTGGGCGGCCGGGATCGGCTCCCAGGCCCTGTTCGTCGCCATCTTTTGCGTGATCCTGTCCATGTATGGCGGCGGCTTCGCGACGATCCCCGCCTATCTCGCCGATGTGTTCGGCACCCAGTTCGTGGGCGCCATCCACGGGCGCCTGCTCACGGCGTGGTCGACGGCCGGCATCGTCGGACCCTTCGTGGTCACCAAGATCCGCGAGGCGCAGGCGGCCACGGGCGTGCAGGGCGCAGACCTCTACGGGCGGACGATGTATGTGCTCGCGACCTTCCTGGCCGTCGGGTTCCTTTGCAACCTGCTGATCCGGCCCCTGGCCGCCAGCTGGTTCATGCCCGAAGCCGAGCGCGCAGCGCTCGATGCCCGGGTGGGCGCCTCGTCGGTCCGGTCGTCGGGCTCGTTCGGCATCGGCCGCGGCGGGTTCAGCCTCGGGGCCGCCCTGGCCTGGGCCGTGGTCGGCATCCCGATCCTCTGGGGCATCGGGATCACCCTGTCGAAGGCGTTCATCCTGTTCCGCTGAGCGCGCCAAACCGAGACCCGAGCGCCGTTCCTGATTGCTACGCGATCGGGATCGGCTCTAGGTTCCGGCATCCCTCCCCGCGGGGCGTGCGCCGCTCGGAATGCCTCCGTGATCGACAAGCTGGACTTCCTGTTGGCCCTCGCCCGCGAGCAGCATTTCGGCCACGCGGCCGAGGCCTGCGGCGTGACGCAGCAGACCCTCTCGGCGGGCGTGAAGCAGCTGGAGAACCGCTTCGGCGTGCAGCTCGTGCTGCGAGGCTCGCGCTTCCAGGGCTTCACACCCGAGGGTGAGCGCGTCCTCGAATGGGCGCGGCGGATCGTGGCCGATGCCCGGGCGATGCACGAGGAGGTCACGGGCCTGCGCCGCGGCCTGACCGGGCACCTGCGCATTGCCGCGATCCCCACCGCACTGCCGATGATCGTGAACCTGACGACGCCCTATCGCGAGCGCCATCCGGACGTCCGACTCACCGTGGAGTCCGCCACGTCGGCCGACATCTTCTCACTGATCGAGAATCTGGAGGCGGATGCCGGGCTGACCTATCTCGACAACGAGCCTCTTGGCCGGGTCGTGTCCGTGCCGCTCTACCGGGAGCGCTACCGCCTGGTCACCGCGCTCGGCGGTCCGTTCGACGGCCGCGCCAGCGTGACCTGGGCCGAGACCGGCAGGCTGCCGCTTTGCCTGCTGACCCCGAACATGCAGAACCGACGCATCATCGATCAGCAGATCCGGGAATCCGGCGCGGACCCGGCCGCGACCCTCGAGTCGAACTCGATGATCGTGCTGCTGACCCATGTGCGCACCCTGCGCTGGGCCTCGATCATGCCGGAGATCCTGGTCGACGCGCTGGGGCCGATGGAGGGCGTGCGCGCGATCCCGATCACCGCGCCGGACCTGGAGCACACGATCGGCCTCGTCGCCCCGCGGCGCGAACCCTCGACCCCGATGGTGACCGCCCTCGTCGCCATCGCCAGGACCCTGGCGCGGACCCTCGACCCGGACCTGTCGGGTACAACCGGAGCGGAGCCGGGCCCCTGAGCGGCGCACGCGGCTCCCCGCCGCGCGTCGAGGGGAGACGGGCAGAGCCGGGAACGCGGCGACACGCAGGCTGCGGTGATTGGCCGGGGCCGCCCTGGCGGCGATGGGTTTGTCCGGGAATTTGCGCGCACGACGAGAAAAGCCGCCCCGTCACCGGAGCGGCTTTTCTCGTCGGATGGAGCCAGGTGGTGGCCCCGAGGTCTTACTTGATCTTGGTTTCCTTGAAGTCGACGTGCTTGCGCGCGACCGGATCGTACTTGCGCATCGTCAGCTTCTCGGTCTGCGTGCGGGAGTTCTTCTTGGTGACGTAGAAATAGCCCGTGTCGGCGGTGGAGACGAGCTTGATCTTGACGGTGACGGCCTTGGCCATGGCGCGGCGCTCCTGCAGGGTGCGGCATTCCGCGTGAGCGAAACGCAAATGGCCGGGAGAGCCCGGCCGAATACGGGCCGCTCAATGCCCGATCGGGCCCGTCAGGTCAAGGTCGGGATCCGGATCGCTCCGTCATGGCGAGGCACAGGGCGAAGGCCAGGAACAGCCCGAGCAGCGCCAGCGCGAAGCCCTGCGGCGGCACGAGGTCGAGGCCGCCGCCGATGATCGGCGGCCCCAGCATCAGGCCGACATTGTAGAGCACCACGAAGGCGGCGTTCGCCCCCGCGAGATCGGAGGCGGCGACCCGGTCGCCCAGGGTCGCCAGGCCGACGGTGTAGAGCGTGCCGGCGAGGCCGCCCCAGACCAGCAGGAGCAGGCCGAACGCCAGCGGCGAGCCGGAGGCCAGCGGGATCAGGGCCGAGCCTGCCGCCCCCCCGAGGCTCGCGCCGAGCAGCACCGCGCGCCGGTCGAGGCGGTCGGCGAGCCAGCCGAACGGGATCTGGAACAGCACGTTGCCGAGGGCGATCAGGCTGACGAGGCCGGCCGCACCTTGGGCGTCGTAGCCGATGCGCAGGCCGTAGAGCGGCAGGATCGCGAAGATGCCGGTCTCAACCGCCCCGTAGGCGAGGGCGGCCAGCAGCGCGCCGGGGGCGAGGCGCAGGTAGCCGACGATGCCGCGCCCGGAGCCCGATTCGATCGACGGCGACAGCCCGCGCGCGAGGACGATCGGCAGGCCGCCGGCCAGCATCAGGGCCGCACCGGTCAGGTAGGGGGGCAGCCCCTCCGTCCCGACCAGCGCCAGCAGCATCGGGCCGACCGCGAAGCCGGCCGCCAGCACGGTGGCGTAGATGCCCATCACGAGGCCGCGGCGCTCCGGCGGGGCTGCGGCGTTGATCCAATACTCGGAGAGGACGAACAGGGCGCCCAGCGTGGCCGAGAAGACGAAGCGCAGCGGGAACCACAAGGCGATCCCCGGCAGCAGCGGGAAGGTCCCGAGGCTCAGCGCGCCGACGGCCAGCGCGAGGCAGAGCAGCGGCGCGACGCCGATCCGCGCCGCGAGCCGCGGCACGAACGGCACCGTGCAGATGCTGGCGATGCCGGCGATCGCGGTGTTCAGACCGATCAGCGTGCTCGACGCCCCGCGTCGCTCCATCTCGATCGACAGCAGCGGGATCGACAGGCTGAGGCCGATCCCGACCACCGCCACGCAGGCGATGGCCGCCGCGATCGCCGCCACGGGCTCCGCCCCGATCCCGCGGCCCTCGCGCCCCTCGACCATGCGCGCCGGCCGCTCGGAAAAATTCACAGCGCGACCCGTTCCCGGCGGCCGTAGCGCTCGTAATGGAAGGGGATCATCCGGTGCGGCGCGAAATCGGCGGCGATCTGCGCCTCGAGGTCGTCGAGGATGGCCCGTGTGATGAACGGCAGGTCGAGCTTGCGCGCCGCTTCCAGGCGGACCCAGGCGAGTTCGGTGAGTTCCGCATCGGACGTCACCCGGCCGGGCTCCTCGACCGCGATCATGCGGCGGTCGACGGCGAAGAAGCGCGTGTCGAAGCGGCGCACGCGCTTGGGCGGCGTGATCGCACGGGCGACGAGGTGCAGCGCCTCAAGATCGGGCAGGACGCCGTGCCGGGCGAACCCCTCCCACCCCCCTGGGGCAGCCTCCGGCGCGCCGTGCTCCCGGGTGCCGAGCAACAGGCCGGTCTCCTCGTAGGTCTCCCGGATCGCGGCCAGCGCCAGCGCCCGGCCGAGATGATGCGGCGGCCGGGAGACCTGCCGGTTGAGCGCCGCCTCCGCGTAGTCGGGCAGCGCACCGGCCACCGGCATGTGGCGGTCGCCGAGTTCGATCCGCCCGCCCGGGAACACGAACTTGCCGGGCATGAAGGCGAGGTTCGGGTTCCGGCGGCCCATGAGGACCTTCGGGCCGCGTTTCCCGCGACGGTCGAGCACGATCATCGTCGCGGCGTCCCGCGGCCGCAGGCGCGCCGCGGAGGGTTTCCGCTCACGGGTGATCGCGGTCTCGGATTCCTGCTGCGGCTCCGGCTGCGGCAAGGCGCGTCTCCTCCAACCCCGAAGCGGGGCGGACCCGCGGTAGCGTGGCGAAGCCGTGCATGCCAAGGGCGTATTGCAACCCGACGACGGCGCCCTTGACCGGCTGGAGCAACGCCAGGGCGAACAGCAGCGTGACGACCGGCCACACCCCCATCTCGACCCAGAGCGGGACGTCGTAGGCGGTCTCGGTCTCCAGGATCAGGTAGCCCACCACGTGGGCGACCACGAAGATGACCACGTAGGGCGGCAGGTCGTCGGCCCGGTGGTGGTGCAATTCCAGCCCGCAAGCCGCGCAGTCCGGCCGCACCTTCAGGAAGCGCCCGAAGATCCGGCCCTCGCCGCAATGAGGGCAGCGGCCGACGAAGCCCCGGGCCATGGCGGGGATCAGGCGGGTGCGCACGGGGATCGCGTCGGCGGCCATGTCCAGGCTGTACACCGGCCGGGTCAGCGGCGCGAGCCGCGATGGCGCGTACCGGCGTTGCGGATGCCGGCGGGTCTGCCCGGCGAGGCGGCGTTGAACGGGCGGCCGCCGGGCTTCCGGCCGGGTCCGCCCGCCTTGCCGGCCCCGGAGCGCGCCCGGCCCTCGCTGAGCAGCTCGAAGCGGAGCGCGCCCGCCACCGGCGCCGCCTCGACGAGGCGAACCTCGACGCGGTCGCCCAGGCGGAACGTCTCCCCGCTGCGCTCGCCCACCAGGGCGTGGCGGGCCTCCTCGTGGCGGAAATAGTCGGCGCCGAGCTGCGAGATCGGCACGAAGCCGTCCGCCCCGGTCTCGTCGAGCTTGATGAACAGGCCCGACCGGGTGACCCCCGCGATCTGGCCCGCGAAGGTCGCCCCGATCCGGTCGGCGAGATGGTGCGCGATCAGCCGATCGATGGTCTCGCGCTCGGCCGCCATGGCGCGGCGCTCGGCCGCCGAGATCTGTTCCCCGATCTGCGCGAGCTCGCCCGCGGAGATGTCGTTCGCGAGCCCGTCCCTTCCGAGCGTGCACGCCGTGATCAGCGCCCGGTGAACGATCAGGTCGGCGTAGCGGCGGATCGGCGAGGTGAAGTGGGCGTAGCGGCGCAGGTTCAGGCCGAAATGACCGAGATTCTCCGCGGCGTAGACCGCCTGAGCCTGGCTGCGCAGGATCACCTCGTTCAGAAAGACGCCGTGCTCGCTCTCGGCCGCGGTGGCGAGGATGCGGTTGAACAGGGCGGGGCGCAGCGCCCCCTCCTTCGGCAGCTTGATGCCGATCGAGGCCAGAACCTCGCCGAGCGCCCGCATCTTCTCCAGCGCCGGCTCGTCGTGGACGCGGTAGATCAGCGGCTGGCGTGCGTGCTCCAGGGTTTCCGCGGCTGCGACGTTCGCCTGGATCATGAACTCTTCGATGAGCCGGTGCGCGTCGAGGCGCTCCGGCACGATCACCCGGTCGACCGCGCCCTCCGGGGAGAGCAGCACCTTGCGCTCGGGCAGGTCCAGGGCCAGTGGCCCGCGTTGGTCCCGCGCCTCGCGCAGGGCCGCGTAGGCCGTCCAGAGCGGGCGCAGCACCGTTTCCAGCAGCGGCCCGGTGGCCGCGTCCGGCCGCCCGTCGATGGCGGCTTGCGCCTGGGCGTAGGCGAGCTTGGCGCGCGAGCGCATCATCACCCGGTGGAAGCTGTGGCGGCGCTTCACGCCGTCGGCCGCGATCACCATGCGCACCGCGATGGCCGGACGGTCCTCGCCCTCGCGCAGGGAGCAGAGATCGTTCGAGATCCGCTCGGGCAGCATCGGCACGACACGGTCGGGGAAGTAGACCGAGTTGCCCCGCTCCAGCGCCTCGCGGTCGAGGCTCGAACCGGGGCGGACATAGGCCGCTACGTCCGCGATGGCGACGGTGAGGATGAAGCCGCCCGGATTGGCCGGGTCGGGATCGGCCTCGGCCATCACGGCGTCGTCGTGGTCCTTGGCGTCGGGCGGATCGATGGTCAGGAGCGGGCGGTCACGCCAATCCTCGCGGCCCTTCAGGGTGGCGGGCTCGGCAGCGTCGGCCTCGGCCAGGGTGGCGTCCGAGAACACGTGCGGGATGTTGTGCAGGTGGAGCGCGATCAGGCTCACCGCCTTCTCGGAGCCGAGCGACCCCAGGCGCTCCCGGACGCGGCCCCGCGGCAGGCCGAAGCGCGTCTCGCGCTCCACCGAGACGCTCACGAGGTCGCCGTCCCGGGCCTGGCCCTCCTCGCCGGGCGGGATCAGGATCTCGCGGCCCTGCGAACGCTTCTCCACCGGTACGATGCGGCCGCCCTGCGCGCCGGCGCGGTAGACGCCGATCACCTCCGCGCGGTTCTTGCCGATGACCTTGATGACCCGGCCCGTGTAGCCGCCCTCGGCGTCGCGCTCGACCCGGACGAGCGCCCGGTCGCCGATGCCTGCGGCCGGCCGGTTGCCCTTCCGGGAGCCGCGCGGCTGGCTGAGCACGATGGCGGGCGGCTTGCCCGTGCCGCTCCATTCCACCGGGATCGCCAGGAAGTCGCCGTGCCGGTCGCGGGAGCGGATATCCGTCAGCACCACAGGCGGCAGGCTGCCCGAAGCCGCGAGGCCGCCGCGCCCGCGATCGAGGGCGCCGTCCTCCTCGATCTCCTTCAGCACGCGCTTGAGCTCGATCTTGGCGGCGCCCTTGATGCCGAACGCTTTGGCGATCTCCCGCTTGCCGACGGGTTCCTTCGCCTCGGCCACGAAGGCGAGGATCTGCTCACGGGTGGGGACGGGCGGGGGAGCGGCGGGCTCGGCCGCCTCTGCGCGGGTGCGTCGTGCCAAAAGGTGGTGCCGGACGGTTCTCGGGAAATGCGCACCCCTTCAGGGGCGCCAGACCGCTGATTCGATCGTGTTTCCACAAGATGGGGTCCTGGCGCGCCCGCGGCAACGCCGGCCTTCGCGTCCTCAACAGGCGCGATCAGCCGGTGGAGGCGGACTTGCGGATGCGGTCGACCGCCAGATCCACCTCGAAGCCGGGCGCCAGGATCTCGTCCAGGGTGAACGGGCAGGCGCGCGGCAGGGTCAGGTTCACCTGTCCCTCCAGAGGCGCCAGCTCCGGCGTCTCCGCCTGCTCGATCGCCAGAGTCCAGGCCCCGTCCATGCGCAGGCTCCCGGGCTCGGGCGGGGCGACCGCCAGCGCGGCGAGCCTCGCGCGCCCGGCCTCGCGGCAGGCGAGACTCCTGGCGTCTTCGGAGAGGAGGGTCGCCTTGATCAGCTCGGCCAGGGCATCCCTGACCCGTTCCACGCTCGCGTTCATGGGCATCCGTTCCGCAGACACCGAGGCCGTGGCAAGCGGGGTGCCAGCACGCGTGAGGCCGCGTGACACAACCGCCGATCTTCCCTCGCGATCAGCCATGTGTAGAACGCCCGCATGATCCCGGTCCTGACCCGCGACACCGAGGCCGTGCCGCTCTACGAGGCGGCCTGCGCCGAGCTGCGTCTGCGCGGCTTCGAGGGCGACCTGTCGCTGTCGGATGCCGACCGCACGGTCTTCGCCACCGACAACTCGATTTATCAGGTCGAGCCGGGGGCCGTGGCCTTCCCGCGCTCGCGGGACGATCTGGTACGGATCACCAAGCTCCTCGACGATCCGCGCTTCACCGAGATCGTGATCCGCCCGCGCGGGGGCGCCACCGGCACAAACGGCCAGTCGCTCGGCCACGGCCTCGTGGTCGACACCTCGCGGCACATGAACCGCGTCCTGGAGATCGATGTCGCCAACCGCACCGTGCGGGTGGAGCCGGGGGTGGTGAAGGACCAGCTCAACCGGGCGCTGGCCGCGCACGGCCTGTTCTTCGCCCCGGAACTCTCGACCTCGAACCGCGCCACCATCGGGGGCATGATCTCCACCGATGCCTGCGGGCAGGGCTCCTGCCTGTACGGCAAGACCCGCGACCATGTCCTGGCACTGACCTGCGTGCTCGCCGACGGCACGGTCTGGACCGCCGAGCCCCAGGACGAGGCCGCCCTCGCCGCCGCCAAGGCGCGGAACGACCGGGTCGGCGCGATCCATCGCGCCGTCGATGCCGTCGCCACCGACCACGCGGCGCTTATCGCCGAGCGTTTTCCCAAGCTCAACCGCTGCCTCACCGGCTACGACCTCGCCCACCTGCGCGACGAGGCCGGCCGCTTCGACCTCAAGAGCGTGATCTGCGGCTCGGAGGGCACCCTGGCGCTGATCGCCGAGGCGCGACTCAACGTGCTGCCGATCCCCAGGGCCTCGGTGCTGGTGGCGCTCTCCTATGTCGATTTCGACGCGGCTCTCCGCGACGCGCAGGCGCTGCTGCCGTTCGGCGCCGCCTCGGTGGAGACCATCGATTCCACCGTGCTGGGCCTCGCCCGCAAGGATCCGATCTGGGCCGAGGTGCGCGCCTTCTTCCCCGAGGATCCCGCCGGGCGCCCGGTCCAGGGCATCAACCTCGTCGAGTTCGTGGGCGACGACGCGGGCGCCGTCGACGCCGCCCTCGGGCGGCTCACCGCGATGCTGGAGGCCGAGCGCGGCACCGATACGAAGCGCCTGGGCTTTACGGTGGCCCGCGGCGCTGCGATCGAGCGGCTCTGGACGATGCGCAAGAAGGCGGTCGGCCTGCTCGGAGCCGCCAAGGGCGACGCCCGGCCGATCCCGTTCGTGGAGGACACGGCGGTGCCCCCGGAGCGGCTCGCCGACTTCATCACCGAGTTCCGGGCGCTGCTCGACGCCAAGGGGCTGCGCTATGGCATGTTCGGCCATGTCGATGCCGGGGTGCTGCACGTGCGGCCGGCGATCGACCTGAAGGACCCCGCCCAGGACGCCCTGATCCGCGAGGTGACCGAGGGCGTCGTCGCGCTCACCGCCAAGTATGGCGGCCTGCTCTGGGGCGAACACGGCAAGGGTTTCCGCTCCGAATTCGTGCCCGCGACCTTCGGGCCGCTGATGCCGGCGCTGGAGGCGGTCAAGCGCGCCTTCGACCCTGGCGACCGGATGAACCCGGGCAAGATCGCCTCGGCCCGGGGGCAGGGCCTCACCCGGATCGACGGGGTGCCACGCCGGGGCGCGCAGGACCGCACCATCCCGCCGTCGGTCCGGCCGGATTTCGACGAGGCCCTGCACTGCAACGGCAACGGCGCCTGCTTCACCTTCGACGCGGATGAGGCCATGTGCCCGTCCTGGAAGGCGACCCGGGAGCGGCGGCACTCTCCCAAGGGCCGCGCCTCGCTGATGCGCGAGTGGCTGCGCTTGGCGGCCCTGGCGGGGTTCGATCCGGCCGCCGAGCTGGGGCGCCAGCGCGCCGGCTGGCTGCGCGACCTGGTGGCGACCCTGCGGAACGGTCTCCGGCGCCGGCCCGACGACGGCGATTTCTCGCATGCCGTCAAGGAGGCGATGGATGGCTGCCTCGCCTGCAAGTCCTGCACGGGATCCTGCCCGATCAAGGTCGACGTGCCGAGCTTCCGGGCCAAGTTCCTGGCGCTCTACCATGCGCGCTACGCGCGGCCCCTGAAGGATCACCTCGTGGCGGCGCTCGAGCCGCTGCTGCCGCTGGCGGCGCGGATGCCGCACCTGAGCAATGCGGTCCTCAACAACCCAGTCGCGAGGCTGCTCCTCGCCAGGGCCGGCCTTGTGGAGATCCCCGCCCTTTCGCCCATCGACCTGAACGCGCGTCTGGCGGATCTCGGGGTCGCCACCGCGACGCCGGAGGCCCTGGCCCGGCTCGATCCGACGGAGCGGGAGAAGGCCGTCCTGGTGGTTCAGGACGCCTTCACCAGCCATTTCGACGCGTCGGTCGTGGTGGATTGCTGCGCGCTCCTCATCGCGCTGGGCTTCAAGCCCTGGCTCGTGCCCTACCGGCCCAACGGCAAGCCGCTGCACGTGCACGGCTTCCTGGCCCGGTTCGCCGCTGTCGCGCGTGCCAACGCCGCGCTGCTCCGGGCGCTCGCCCGGCAGGGCGTGCCCCTCGTCGGGATCGACCCCTCGATGACCCTGACCTACCGGTCCGAATACGCGCAGGCGCTGGGCGGCAGCGATCTGCCGAAGGTCCAGCTCCTGCAGGAATGGCTCGCCACGCAGCTCGACCGGATCCCGCCCCGGCAACGCGACGGGATCATGCGGCTGTTGCCCCATTGCACCGAGCGCACCAACGCGCCCGGCGCGGTCAAAGACTGGCAGACGGTGTTCGGTCATCTCGGGCTGCGGCTCGACGTGCCGGCCGCCGGGTGCTGCGGCATGGCCGGGACCTACGGCCACGAGACCCGCAACCGCGCCACCTCCGAGGCGATCTACGGCTTGAGCTGGGCGCGCCACGTGGCCGAGGCCCCCGGCTGCACCCTGCTGGCGGACGGCTATTCCTGCCGGTCCCAGGCCAAACTCGTCGACGGCGTGCGCCTGCGCCATCCGGTCGAGGCTCTGCTCGATCATGTCCGGTCGAGCAAAGCCGGCGCCGCGCCGTTCCATCCCGCGCGCGCGGCGGCGGCATCCCGATGAACGTCGCCGTCCTGGGGGCCGGCGCGGTCGGCTGCTACTACGGGTTCCTGCTGGCCCGGGCCGGCCACGCGGTCACGCTCATCGGCCGCCCCGCCCTGGTCGCGGCCGTGCTTGATGCGGGGCTCGTGCTGGAGAGCGCGGCCGGGCGTGCGACCGTGCCCGTGCGGGCGACCACGGAGGGGGATGGCGTCGCCGGCGCCGACCTCGTGCTGGTCTGCGTGAAGTCCGGCGACACCGAAGCGGCCGGGGCGACGATCGCCTCCCATCTCAAGCCGTCCGCCGCGATCCTCAGCCTCCAGAACGGCGTCGACAACGCGGAGCGGCTGGCCACCCTGCTGGGGCGGCCCGTCGTGCCGGTGGCGGTCTACGTCGCCACCGAGATGGTCGGGCCCGGCCATGTCCGGCACAACGGACGGGGCGATTTGGTGCTCGGCGCCTCACAGGCGAGCGACCAGATCGCCGCCGCCTTCATCGACGCCGGGATCCCCACTACCGTCTCGGCGCGTGCCCTGGACGCGCTCTGGGGCAAGCTGATCCTGAACTGCGCCTACAACGCCCTTTCCGCGCTGACGCAGCTTCCCTACGGCCGCCTAGTCCAGGGCGAGGGCGTGGTCGCGGCGATGACCGACGTGGTGCAGGAATGCGTGACCGTCGCCGCCGCCTCGGGCGTGTCCGTGCCGCCGGACATCCTGGATGCGGTTCTCGGCCTCAGCGTGAGCATGGCCGACCAGCGCTCCTCGACCGCTCAGGACTTGGCCCGGGGCCGGCCGAGCGAGATCGACCATCTCAACGGCTACGTGGTGCGCACGGGTGCCGTCCTCGGAATCCCGACGCCGGCGAACCGGATGCTGCACACGCTGGTCAAGCTGGTCGAGCAGCGGGATGGTGGCTGAATCGCGCGGAGGAGGACGGGCACGGGGTGCCGTCTGCTTCCGCCCCAAGCGGACCGATCGCCGATCAGGTCGCTGCCGCGTGTCATCGTGCACGAAGGCGCCGTGCCGGCGCCCTTGCGTTTCGTGCGTCCCTGCCGAACCATCGGATGGCGCGAGCGCATCCGATGTTCGTGGCGCCGTGTTGGCGACTGATGGTCGACTGCTGCCGCACATCCCGGCAGATGATCAGCACCTGCGCCCGGAAGCGAAGGGACGAGCGATGGCAATTGCCAAGAACACCGTCTGCCTCTGGTACGACAGGGATGCCGAAGCCGCCGCCCGCTTCTACGCTGAGACCTTTCCGAACAGCGCGATCGGTTCCGTCCACCGCGCTCCGGGCGATTATCCAGCTGGCAAAGCGGGCGATGTGTTGACCGTCGAGTTTTCAGTCGCCGGCATCCCGTGCATCGGCCTCAATGGTGGTCCCGCGTTCAGGCAAAGCGAAGCTTTCTCATTCCAGATCGCCACCGACGATCAGGATGAGACCGATCGTTACTGGAACGCCATCGTGCAGAACGGCGGCCAGGAAAGTGCGTGCGGGTGGTGCAAGGACAGATGGGGCATCTCCTGGCAGATCACGCCGCGCACGCTCACGGAGGCGTTGGCTGCGGGCGGTGACGAAGCGAGACGCGCATTCTCCGCGATGATGGAAATGACGAAGATTGATGTCGCCGCGATCGAAGCGGCACGGCGGGGCTGACCCTCAAGCCGGACGTTCAACAGCTGTCAACCTCCCATCCCGGAACCCGGCAACGGCTGGAAAGCGCCGGATGTCGACCGCTGAGTCACGCGCTCGCCGCAGCGTTGGCCTTCCGGGTCGCCGCGGCCTTCTTGGCGGAGGCGGAGCGCTCCGCCGCCGTCCGGCCCGCGGAAGCCTTGCCCCCGGTTTCGCCGCCCTTGTGGGCGGCCGGGTGGCCGGTGGACTTGCCACGCCCCGAACCGCCCGGCTTCTTTCCGCCGCCGTCGTCCTTGTTCACGGTAGCCCAGGCGCGGGACTCGGCCTCCTTCTCCGGGACGCCGCGCGTCTCGTAGGATTCGGCGATGTGCTCGGCCTTGCGCCTCTGCTTGTCCGTGTACTTCGTCTTGTCTCCCTGCGGCATGGGACGCCTCCCGTGGATCAGCTGACCCCGGTCGGGCCGTCGAGGATGGCTCGCACGCGGCGAACCAGCTCCGTGCGCCGGTAGGGCTTGTTCAAGAGATCAAACTCCGACCCCCCGATATCGGTTCGCTCCAGGCTCGCCTCGGCATAGCCGGTGGCGAGCAGGACCTTGAGCTTGGGCTGGCGGCGGCGCGCCTCGCGGGCGAGCAGAACGCCGTTCATGCCCCCCGGCATGATCAGGTCGGTGAACAGCAGGTCGATGCGCTCGCTGGAATCCAGGATCTCCAGCGCCTCGCGGGCATTGCCGGCCATCAGCGTGGTGTAGCCGAAATCCCGCAGGATGGTGCGCGCGAGCTCCGCCACGTCCTCGCGGTCGTCGACGATCAGGATCGTCTCGGTGCCCTGGCGATCCACCGACCGCAGCGAGACCTTGGACGTAGCATGGGTGTCGCCGTCGGTCGCCGGGAAGGAGAGACGCACCGTCGTGCCCTCGCCGACCGACGACACGATCTGGGCCGCGCCCCCCGATTGCTTGGCGAAGCCGTAGACCATTGACAGGCCGAGGCCGGTGCCCTTGCCTTCCTCCTTCGTGGTGAAGAACGGATCCATTACACGGGCCAGCACGGCCGGCGGGATGCCGGTGCCGGCATCCCGGATGGCGATGCTGACGTATCGGCCATCGCGAAGGGGGCCGATGTCGCGGCCGTCGGAGACGACCTCGCTGTTCTCGGTGGTGATCCGGACGGTGCCGCCCTCCGGCATCGCGTCGCGGGCGTTGATCAGCACGTTGAGGATCGCGACCTCGGCCTGGGTCGGGTCGACGCGGCAGTTCCAGAGGTCTTCGGCCAGGTCCAACTCGACCTTCACGGCCTCGCCCACGGAGCGGGCGACCATCTCGCTCATCCCCTCGACCAGCGTGTTGAGGTTGACCGCGCGCCCCTCCAGGCGCTGCTTGCGGGCGAAGGCCAGGAGCTGCTGCGTCAGCGTGGTCGCGCGGTCGGCCGCCTGCCGGATGTTCTCGGTGGCGCGCCCGAGCCGGGCGCGGTCGGCATCCGGCTTCTCCAGCCCCGACGCCAGGATGTCCGCATAGCCGACGATCACCTGAAGCAGGTTGTTGAAGTCGTGGGCGATGCCGCCGGTGAGCTGGCCCAGCGCCTCCATCTTCTGCGCCTGGCCCAGGGCATCCTCGGCGTCGCGGCGGCGCGAGACGTCGAGCTGCGAGCCGAAGAAATACACCAGCTCTCCGGTCGCGTTGTACACCGGCGAGACGAACAGGGCGTTCCAGAACGTCGAGCCGTTCTTGCGGTAGTTCAGGATCTCGGTGGCGAATTCGCGCTTCTCGGCGATCGCCGAGCGGACCTGGTCGATGGTCTCGCGGTCGGTCTCCGGGCCCTGCAGGAAGCGGCAATTGCGCCCGACGAGTTCCTCGGGCGTGTAGCCGGTCATCGCCAGGAACGCCCGGTTGGCGAAGATGATCGGGTTGTCCGGCTGGCGCGGATCGGTGACGATCATCGGCATCCGCGTCGTCTCGACCGCGGCGAAGAAGATGTCGCTCCTGCGGTCGGCGACGTCGCTGGCCGCGCCCTGGCTGACGCGGGCGCTCGGTCCGACGGCTGGTGTTTCTGGAGTCTCGGACATGCGACGCGGTCTTCGCCCTCTCGGCCGTGGCGTTGGTGGACGCCGAATAGATAGCGTCCGAGCGCGACTTTAGTGGGCCGATCCGTATTGTCGACCGGCGCGGCCGGATCGGTGGTGTTGCGCCCGGCGTCCCACGCGGAGGACGCCGGCACGCTGGGTCGAGGCGCGGACGCCTGCCCGCTACGCGGCCGCGGTGCGGGCTGTGCCGGGCAGCGCCTTCACGGGCGCCGCAACGACCCGCGGGGGCGTCGGTTCGCGGGAGGCGCTCAGGACCGCCGAGAGCGCCTCGTTGAGTGACGTGACCAGGAAATCTGCCGAGGTCGCCCGGCGCAGGCGGTCCAGGGTCGCCGGGTCGCGTTCGCGCCAGAAGCCCACGAGGATGCGGA
The DNA here is from genome assembly GCF_030700285.1 of Methylobacterium sp. NEAU K. Classification (GTDB taxonomy): domain Bacteria; phylum Pseudomonadota; class Alphaproteobacteria; order Rhizobiales; family Beijerinckiaceae; genus Methylobacterium. The sequence continues at coordinate 66,778 of NZ_JAUYZJ010000012.1, forward strand.
CGCCCGGGATGGCGGCACGGGCCTGCCGCACGGTGAAGCGGATCTGCGACAGGCTCACCGGCTCCAGGTAGGAGAAGCAGATCAGCGCGAGGCCGTCCGGGTTCTCGGGCCGCTCGCCCCCGCGGATCGCCGCCATCGACAGGATCTGCGAGGCCAGCCCGTGGCGGGCGAGGATCTGGCTCAGCATCAGCGTCGCCGCCTCGTCGAAGGGGCCGCGGCTCGACACGCAGAGTACCGGCGTCGCGCTGCGCCAGGCCGGGGCGAGATCCTCCCGGCCGAGCACGATGCCCGCCACCTGCCGGTCCGGTCCGATGGCGGCCAGCGCCGCCGCGGTCTCGGTGTCGGGCAAGCGGGTCGATCCGCGCCAGGTCCGTCGCGCGACCGGCGCGGTCCCGAGGCGCGCCACCACGGTGCGGATCGCCGCGCCGACTTCGTCCTGGCGAACCCGGTCCAGGGTACCGCGGGACAGATCCTCCTGCGCGAGCAGAAGCCCGGCCAGTGCGACCTCGTCGTAGTAGGTGACGAGGGCACGCTCCTTCAGGAATTGCCAGCCCTGGTCGATCGCCTCGACGGGATCGCCGGCCAGCATGCGCTGGTAGAAGATCTCGGGCGGGGAGAGCGCAGGCTGGTCGCCCAGAAGCACGTCGAGGTACCAGAGGCGCTCCACGTGCCGGCCGAGCACGACCAGGCACACGGTGAGCGGCGTGGCGAGCACGAGGCCGATCGGTCCCCACAGGAACGTCCAGATCGTGGCCGCCAGGATCACGGCGATCGGCGACAGGCCGGTGGAATGGCCATAGAGCAGCGGCTCGATCACGTGTCCGCAGATCGGCTCCACCACCAGGAACAGTCCGGCGGTGGCGATCACCATGGTCCAGCCGGGATCGACCGCAGCCGCCAGGATCAGCGGCAGCAGGGCGCTGATCACGGCGCCGATATAGGGCACGAAGCGCAGGATCGCCGCGAGCACGCCGAACAGCGTCGGGCTCGGCACGCCGATCAGCCAGAGCCCGATGCCGATGACCAGGCCGAAGGCGATGTTGAGGGCGAGCTGGGCCAGGAAGAACCGGCTGAGCCGGCTCGTCGCATCGTCGATCGCCGCCGTGGTGCGGCGCAGGTCGCCCGAGCCGCCTGCCAGCCGGATCGCCCGGTTCCGCAGGTCCTCGCGCTGGAGCAGGATGAAGATCGTGAAGATCAGGATCAGGCCCGTGGTGGCCAGCGGGTGCAGGATCGAGCCCGCGAAGGTCTGAAAGGTGTCGATGACGCTCGCCCGGGCGGGGCTGATCTCCACGGTGAGCGGGTGCGTGCGTGATCCCGGATCGCCGCGGACCTCGGCGGCGGGTGGCGGCTGCAGGGTGGCGCCGAGGTCCTGGACCATGTCGACGATCCGCGAGAGGGTGCCGGTTCCGGCGGTCGCGCCCCGCAGGTCCTTGATCTTCGTCCGCATCACCTGGGTGTAGCGGGGCAGGTCGGCGGCGAGCTGAGACGCCTCGCTGGCGATGAGGCTGCCGATCCCGAACAGGGCGCCGAACACGATCACCACCACCAGGAGCACCGCGGGCGCCCGCGGCACGTGGATCCGCCGCAGCATCCGGACCGCCGGCACCAGGACGAAGCTGAGGAGGATCGCCAGCGTCACCGGCACCAGGATGTCGCGCCCGAGATACAGCGCCGCCATCGTCGCGACGACCAGCAGGATCGAGGCCAGCGCGACGAAGACCGGCAGGCCCTGCTTCAGGCGCTGGGCGGTGACGGGATCCTCGCTCACGGATACGCTCCACTCTTCTCGGACTCGTTTACTCGGACGCCCGCTTGATGGCGGCCCGGTCGGCGGGTTCGGGAGCCTGCGTCCCCCGAACCGCCTCAGTCCGCCTGTGCGGTCTCGCCCAGAGCGGCGCTGATCTGGCTGAGCAGCTTGGAGAAATCGACCGGCTTGGGATGGTAGTCGTCGCAGCCCGCCTGGATCGCCTTGTCCCGGTCTCCGGACATCGCGTGGGCGGTGAGTGCGATAATGGGGATCGCGCGCGTGTCGGACCCGGATTTCAGCGCGCGCGCCGCCGACCAGCCGTCGAGCACCGGCAGGTTCATGTCGAGCAGGATCACGTCGGGCTGGCCCGACCGGGCCTGGTTGACGCCGGCCTCGCCGTCATGGGCGAGGATCACCTCGTAGCCGCGGCGCTTGAGGCGACGGGACAGGAAATCCCAGATCTCTTCATGGTCCTCGACCAGCAGTATCTTCGCCATCAGTACTCAAATCCCCGGGTCGCGTCGCGCCGGCCAACACCCCAACGCGCGGCAACGCACAAACGCCCAACGTCCCTGCCGTGATTCCGGTCCCTGCGGAAGAGGCCGCCTGAGGAAGAACGGCCTCGCCGAAAGGATGATGGCCGCTCGAACAGGTCCGCATCGGCCCGGGCGACCGCAGCGCCACGAGATTGACGCGGAAATCCGGCACGCTGGCCGTATCGCCGGACGAATCACGCATCTCGGGAGGAAACGGCATGGCGAATACGCCGGAGATCGAGTTCTACCACGCGCCGAATACGCGCTCGTCGGGCGTGCGCGTGCTCCTGGAGGAATTGGGAACTCCGTACCGTCTGCACGCACTCAACTTGCGCGCCGGCGAGCATCTCCAGAGTGCGTATCGCGCCGTCAATCCCATGGCGAAGGTGCCGGCGATCCGCCACGGCGAAGCCCTGGTGACCGAGCAGGCCGCGGTCTACCTGTACCTTGCCGATCTGTTCCCCGAGGCTGGGCTGGCCCCGGCCGTAACCGATCCCGCCCGGGGGGCATATCTGCGCTGGATGGTGTTCTACGGCTCCTGCTTCGAGCCCGCGGTGATCGACCGGCACCTGAAGCGGGAGCCCGGGCCGCGCGCCATGTCGGCCTATGCCGACTACGACAGCGTGGTCGCGCGCGTCGTCGAGGCGTTGACGCCGGGCCCCTACCTGCTCGGCGCGCGCTTCAGCGCCGCTGACGTCCTGTGGGGCGGCGCGCTCGGCTGGACCATGGGCTTCGGTCTGGTCGCGCCCGATCCGGTACTGTCGGCCTATGTCGAGCGTGTCCGCAGCCGGCCTGCCTCGCAGAAGGTAGCCGCCGCGGATGCCCGGCTCGCCGAGGAGCACGAGGCGGCCGCGACCGCCCAGGCCGGCTCGGCCTGAGCCAGGGTCACGCCGCCGCGGGCCCGTCCCAGAGTCCGGTGCGTGCGAGTTGCGGCGCCGGCTCCGGCGCGCTCCAGCGTAGGGGCATCGCCGCCCTGCGTCGCCAGCCGCCCTCGACCGTGAAGGACCAGGATCGCTGCGCCCCCACGAGGCTTGCCGCCGCCGCACCCGTCCAGTCGATCTCGGTGCGGCCCTGCAGGACCAGGATATCGCCGCGCGCGAAGTCGGGGAACAGCAGCGCCGCGCGCGGTTCACCGATCAGGTTGCCCAACGTGTTGAAGTAGCGGTTGCCGGCGAAGTCGGGCACCGTCAGCACGTCGCCGACGCGCCGGACGAAGCCCGGTCGCCCGCCCCGGTGCGAGATGTCGGCACCCCCATCCCGAAGGCCATCCCGCGCGCGGCTCGCCACGAACAGCGTGTCCGCGGCGTTGACCAATGCCGCGGCTTCCGCGTCGAGGCGGGTCAGGCGTTCAGTCGGTCCCGGCCGGCTCGGTACCGGCTCGGTCGTGCGCCGCTGGATGTATTGCGGGCAATTGCCGAAGCTCTGGGCCACTTCCATGGTCAGGCCGTCCGAGTCGCTGCGCAGGATACGGCCGTTGGCGCGGTTGCGCCGCCGCGTCGCGAGATCGATGCCGAGAATCCCGATCTCCGCACCGGGCAGGAGGAACCGGGCTGCCGGGTCGGCGGGGTCGAGCATTGCTGCGATGCCGATATGCGTCGTGTCGGGAGCCTGCACGAATCCGGGCGGCCCCGTCAGCAGGCTCGCGACGGGGGCGCCGGCCTCGTCCACGACACCGACCAGGAGATAGCGCAGGCCCCCGAAGAAGGTCCGGTGCTGCTCGGTCATGAACGGCCGGATCGCTGGGGTCTCGCCCAGGACATGTCCGGCGCGCGCCTGCGCGATAAGTTCGTCCGCGTGAAAACTGGCCATGGCGGACCTCACGCCGGTTCGGGAACGGGAGAGGCCGGCATCGGGATGAAGCCCTGCAGCGCCTCCACCCGCGCGATCCAGGCCCGTACGGCCGGGAACGGCGCGAGCGATACGCCACCCTCAGGGGCGTGCGCGACGTAGGAATAGCAGGCGATGTCGGCGAGCGTCGCCCGGTCGGCGGCCAGGAAGGGGCGATCGGTCAGATCCCCGTCCATGAAGGTGAGGAGCCGGGCAGCGGCGGCGAGCACGCTCGTCCGGTCACCCGGGGCACCGAACACCACCATCAGCCGGGCCAGGGCCGGTCCGTGGCGCACTTCCCCGGCGGCGATCGAGAGCCAGCGCTGGATCCGCGCCGCGCCGAGCGGGTCCTGGGGCCACCATCCCTCGTCCGGTGCGTAGCGCGTGGCCAGGTAGACCAGGATCGCGTTGCTGTCGGGGATCACCGCCGCGCCGTCCGTCAGCACCGGGATCTGGCCCAGCGGGTTCAGGCGGGGGAAATCGACTGCGGCCCGCTGCTCCGGGCCGAAGACTTCCACGAAGCGATAGGGCAGCCCCAGCAGCGACAGGAACAGTTCCGCGCGGTGCGAATGGCCCGAGAGGCGCAGGCCGTAGAGGGTCAGGTCGGGTTCGGACATCGTCGGGGTCTCCAGCAACGGCCCCGATATCGTCCTTGCAGCGTGCGGGGATAATCCCGAAAACTTGAGTCTCAGAATTTCACTGACCGCATCAATCCATGGACCGGCTGGACGAACTCGCCCTCTTCGTCGCGATCATCGATGCCGGCAGCCTCGCCGGGGCCGCGCGCCGGTCGCGCCGGTCGGCCGCCGCTGCGACCCGTGCGCTCGCAAGCCTCGAAGCGCGGGCCGGCAGCCGCCTCGTGGAGCGCACGACCCGGCGTCTCGCCCCGACTCCCGCCGGCCTCGAATTCGCCGAGCGGGCGCGCGGCCTGCTCGCGGGCTATGAGGCGGCCCTGTCGGGAGCGGCGGGCGACGCGGTGCGAGGCCTCGTGCGGATCACGGCGCCGGTCCTGTTCGGGCGCAAGCATGTCGCGCCGGTCGTGTCGGGCTTTCTCGATGCCTACGCCGAAACGCAGGTTGAACTGATTCTCGCCGACCGCAATCTCGACCTCGTGGAGGAGAGCATCGACGTCGCCCTGCGGATCGGGCAACTCGCGGAATCGCGCCTTGTCGCGCGCCGGGTCGGTCAGGTGAGCCAGATCGTCGTGGCGAGCCCGGATTATTTGGCTGCGCGGGGTACGCCGCACGCGCCCGCGGAACTGAGCGATCACGACGCCATCCTGGGCGTAGTCCGTTCGGGTCTCCGGGAATGGCGCTTCGGCGCGAACCGCGTGCGCCTCGTGCCTCGCCTCATCGTCAACGAGGTGGAAGCGGCCTTGATCGCGGCCCGGGCCGGGCGCGGCATCGCGCGGGTCCTGTCCTACCAAGCCGCCGAGGACATCGCCGCGGGTCGCCTCGTGCGCCTGCTCGTCGCCCACGAGCCGCCGCCGCTGCCGGTGCAACTCGTGACCCCGAGCCAGGGGCTCCGGCCAGCGCGCGTGAACGCCTTCCTCGACTACGCGACCGCCGCCCTGCGGAGATTGCCTGTCCTGCATGCCGCGGAACCTGAGGAAAAACCGATGCCGCCTTGCTCGTCCTGACGACGAAGCGGGGGGCTGCAAGGGGCACCCGGATATGCGGCTTCATGCAGAGGTGACGGCTTTTGGAGGCCGATCATGTCGGAAGACGATAGTGTTTCCAGTGCAGAAAATCCGATATCAACTCTTTGTCTTGGTAAATTATTAAATAAAAATATTCAATTATCATTCATCGATGCTGCCGAAATGTGGATGCTGTTTGATTACACAATTTTGTTCCACAGCGATGTCGGGTCGTAAAATTATTAAACACGACGGCGAATGTATTGATTTGATAATCGCCCCTGGATTAAGTGATATATCCATCCATATCGTTCCATCGCCCGTTTGAATCAACTTATCCTGCGTCTATGCCGGTATTTGGCAAGTCGTCCAGGCTCACGAGCGCTCGACCAGTCACGGTGACCGCTACCCGAACGTGCCGGGGGCCTCCCGCTGCTCGAGCCGGCTGGGCGGCGGCCTTCGCGCATCCGACCGACAGCCCGGACCCGCTACGCACGGCGATCGGCAGCGAAGCGGGGTTCCGCTTTGGCGGAGGAGATGCGATGCGGCGGGCTGGATCCAGCCCCCGTCGCGAATCGTCCTCATGCCCGACAGCCAAGAGCCGGTTCTCTCGCCCCCTGCGGCCCTCATCGCGAAGCCGGCCTCCTCGATCCCGCGCCTGATCGTCGTCCTGGCCTGTGCCGGATTCGGCAGCACCTTCGCGCTGCGCTCGGTCGAGCCCCTCGTCGGCGTACTCGCGCGGGACCTCGCCAGCGACGCCCAAACGGTGGCGCTGCTCTCCACCGCCTTCGCGCTGCCCTACGCGTTCATCCAGCCGGTGCTGGGGCCGGTGGGCGACGCGCTGGGTAAGGAACGGGTGATGTGCGCCTGCCTGGCCGTGCTCGCCGGGGCCCTCGTTCTGTGCAGCCTCGCCCCCGATCTCGGCAGCCTGTTCGCCCTGCGGATGCTGGCGGGAGCGGCGGCGGGCGGTTGCATCCCCCTCTCCCTGGCGCTGCTCGGCGACCGGGTCCCTATGGCCCGGCGGCAGGTGGCGATCGGGCGGTTCCTCGTGGCGGTGATACTCGGGCAGCTGTCTGGTTCGACCTTCGCGGGACTGATCGAGGCCGCGATCGGCTGGCGCGGCGTGTTCGCGGTCACCGCCGGGGTCGCGGCCCTGGCCTGCGCGGCGACGCTGTTCGGCTTCGACCGTTCCGGCCGCGCCCCCGCCCGCCGCCCGGCCTTCGGCCAGGCGGTGACGCGCTATCGCGCGATCCTGGCCAATCCGCGGGCGCGGGTGTTGTTTTCCGCGGTCTTCGTCGAGGCGATCGCGATATTCGGCGTGTTCCCGCACCTCGCCCCGCTGATCGAGGCCCGAGGCGAGGGCGGTCCGCGCGAGGCCGGCCTTGTCCTGGCGGGCTTCGCGGTCGGTGGCCTGCTCTATTCGGCTCTCGTCGGGCTGCTCGTGCGCCTGCTCGGCCTGCCCAGGATGCTCGTCGGCGGCGGCCTGATCTGTGCAGCCTCGCTCATGGTGGTCGGGCTCGCCGGCACGTGGCAGGCCGATTGCGCCGCGCTGACCGCGATGGGGCTCGGCTTCTACATGCTGCACAACACCTACCAGACCCAGGTCACGGAGGTCGCGCCCGCGGCTCGGGCCTCCGCGGTGGCGCTCCACGCCTTCTCGTTCTTCTGCGGTCAGGCGCTCGGCGTCGCGGTCCTTGGACAGGCCCTGCTCCGGCTCGGCCAGTTTGGCGCGCTCGCGGCCTGCGCGGTCACCATCCTGGGGCTCGGGATCGCCACGGCGGTCGCGCTGCGCCGACCGCCGGAGGCGGTCGGCTTTCCCGACTGACGGAAACGGTGTGCCGTTCAGGGCCGCCGCATCGCCAGCGCCTTGATGTCGAAATCCGGATCGGCCGCTTGGTTCGGCGTCAGGTGCGTGCCAGCCGCGAGCAGGCGCCGGGCGATCATGTGGTCGGCCGCCCGGTCGACCGATTCCACCGCGCTCAATGAGCCGTCCCGGAAACGGAACACCGAGAAGGCGTCCCCGGCCCCCCGGACCACACTGGCATCGCCCGGACCCGCGAGCCCGGCGATCTGCAGCTTGTGCATGCCCTGATCGCTCCAGAACCATGGAAGCGCCGCGTAGGGCGCGGGCTTCCCGTTGAGCCGCGCCGCGAGGCAGCGGCCCTGGTCGATGGCATTCTGCACCGACTCTATCCGCACGGTGCCGTCGGGCGTGAGCCCGCGCGCGAAGGGACTCGGGAAGCGGGCGCAGTCCCCGATCGCCGAGATCGCAGGATCGGGGGTCGCCAGGAACGCATCGACGCGCACGCCATCGTCGGCGGGCAGGCCGGCCGCCGCGGCGAGTTCCCGGTTCGGCACCACGCCGATGCCGATCAGGACGAAGTCGGCGGCCAGTTCCCGGCCGTCCGCGAGTACGATCCCGGCTGCGCGGCCCTGGCGCCCGACGATCGCCGTCACGCTGGCCCCGAACGCAAAGCGCACCCCCATCGCCTCGTGCACGCCGCGGAAGAACCGGGCGATCTCCGGGGAGACCGCCCGGGCCATCGCACGGTCGGCCGCCTCCACCACGGTCACCGACAGGCCCCGCGTGGCGGCGACGGCGGCGAATTCCAGCCCGATGAAGCCCGCGCCGACCACGACGATCGCCTGCGCCGCGGCGATCGCCGCTCTGAGCGCGTCGGCATCGGCGAGGCCGCGCAGTTGGTGCACGTTGTCGAGTTCGGCCCCCGGCACCGGCAGAGGCCGGTTGCGGGCGCCGGTAGCGATCACGAGGTGGTCGTAGGCGAGGCTGTCGCCGTCCGAGAGGCCCAGGCGGCGTCCGGCCCGGTCGATCGCCACGGCGCTGACCCCCGGCCGATGCGTGATGCTGTGCTCGGTGAAGAATCCGGGCTGGCGCAGGAACAGGCCCGTCCGGTCGGTCTTGCCGGCGAGATAGGCCTTCGACAGGGGCGGCCGCTGATAGGGCAGGGCCGTCTCGTCGCCCACCAGCGTGATCGGGTCCCGGAACCCGCCCTCGCGCAGGGAGGCCGCCAGCTGGAAGCCCGCTTGGCCCGCGCCGGCGATGACGATCCCGGCCGCGCTCATGACTTGGCTCCCGTGCGATCCGGAAGGGCGACTCCCGGCAGCCAGCGCGCGCCGTCGCTCATCAGGTAGGTCCAGACCGCCGAGGCCGCCGGCCCCAGGACCTTGTCGGCCCGGCGTACCGCGTACCAGTCGCGCCGGATGGGCAGGCCCTTGACGTCGAGGAGCGTGAGTCGCCCGCTCTCGACCTCCGCGGCCACCGAATGCACCGACAGCAGGGCTATGCCGAGCCCCGCCATCACCGCCTGCTTGATGGTCTCGTTGGAGCCGGTGTCGATGTCGAGAGGGGCGCGCTTGACCAGGACGCCGTTCATGAATTCCTCGAAGACCGTGCGCGTCCCAGATCCTTCTTCGCGCATGAAGAACGGCTGGTCGGCCAAGTCTTCGCGGACGAGGGCGGTTCGGCCCGCGAGGGGATGGCTCGGGGCCGCCACCAACACCAGCGGGTGGGGACCGAACGTGGCGGCCTCGATCGGGAAGTCCCGGGGCGGGCGCCCCATCACGGCGAAGTCGATCTCGTAGCCGCGCAGGGCCTCGACGGTCTGGCCGCGGTTGCGCACCGAGAGGCTGATCTCGACGCCCGGATGCTTCTGGACGAAGCCCGCGATCACCTGGGGGGCGAAGTACTTGGCCGTCGAGACGACGCCCAGCGCGACGCGCCCGCCCTCCGCACCGCGCAGGGTCCGCAGGCGGTCGGTGCAGGCCTCCAGCACGGTGTTGATGCTGTCGATCGCCCAGAGCATCTCGCGCCCGGCATCGGTGGGCTTGAGGCCGCCGGGCGTCCGGTCGAACAGCAGCAGCCCGGCCTCTTCCTCCAACTGGCGGATGCGCGCATAGAGCGCGGCAGAGGTGACGTTCAGCTCCTGCGCCGCCCGGGTCATGGTGCCGAGGCGGGCCACCGCCGCCACCGCCTGAAGCTGCTTGAGGGAGAGGTTGCGCATGGCGGAGGTCTCGTTTTTTTTGTCCTATGACACAAGATCGCCCAGGAATCTTAAGAGCCGCGCCGCCGGTTCCTGTCGATCCGGTGGCCGGGACCGCTATCTTGGCAGCGGAGCGGCCGCTACAGACCCGGCGCGGAACGCGCGATCCCGGCAGGCGGGATCCGAGCAGGAAGGATAGGCCGATGGCGATTTCAACGGCGGTCGGGACGCCTCTCGACACCTGCCTGGCGCAGGCCGTGGACGCCAACCCGGCGTTGAAGGACGCTGCCGCCGTGATCGCGGCGATCGCGCGCTCGGCCGTCGAGGTCAGCACTCTGATCGGGCGTGGGGCGCTGGGCGGCGACCTCGCCGCCGCGGGCGCGCACAACAGCGACGGCGACGTGCAGAAGGCGCTGGACGTGATCGCCCACGAGAGCGTCACCGCCGCCCTGCGGGCTGCGCCAGTCGCCGAGGTGGCCTCCGAGGAGGCCGAGGAGGTGATGCGCCTGAACCCGGACGCGCCGCTGGCGGTCGCCATCGACCCGCTCGATGGCTCCTCGAACATCGGCGTCAACATGGCGGTGGGGATGATCTTCGGCATCCGCCCGTCGATCAAGGACCCGGGCAACCCGATCGCCTCGTTCACCACCCCCGGCTCTGCCCAGATCGCCGCCGGCTTCGTGACCTACGGGCCCGCCACCGCGCTGATCCTGACGCTGGGCCAGGGCACGCAATCCTATGTCCTCGACCGCGACGAGGGCACCTTCCGGCTGACGCACCCGGCCATGGCGGTCCCGCCCACGGCCAAGGAATTCGCCATCAACGCATCGAATGTCCGGCACTGGGACGCCCCCGTGAAGGCCTATATCGAGGATTGCCAGCGCGGCACCGAAGGGCCCCGCGACAAGGATTACAACATGCGCTGGCTCGCCTCCCTGGTGGCCGACATCCAGCGCGTGCTGACCCGCGGCGGCGTGTTCCTGTATCCCGGCGACGCCCGGAAGAACTATGCCCGCGGTCGCCTGCGGCTGCTCTACGAGGTCGCCCCGGTGGCGATGCTGGTCGAGCAGGCCGGCGGCGCCGCCACGGACGGCCAGACCCGCATCCTCGACCTCGTGGCGACCGGGATCCACGAGCGTGCGCCGCTGGTCTGCGGCTCCACCGAGGAGGTCGATTGCGTCGCCGCCTATTACGCGGGCGGCAAGCCCGATGCGGGCCGCTCGCCGCTGTTCGGCCAGCGCGGGTTGATGCGGTCATAAATCAGGCGCCAAGTACGAAGCCATGTCGGCGCGTCACCCCATCATCTCGGTGACCGGCTCCTCCGGGGCCGGAACCACCTCGGTGCGCAACACCTTCGAGCAGATCTTCCGTCGGGAGGACGTGCGCGCGGTGTTCATCGAGGGCGACGGCTTTCACGCCTTCGACCGGGACACGATGCGGGCCATGATGGCGCGCGAGCCGACGCTGTCGCACTTCGCGCCCCGGGCGAACCTCCTGCCGGAACTGGAGGCGGTGTTCCGCAGCTACGCGGAATCCGGGACCGGCCGGACCCGCCACTACGCCCACGACCCGCATGACGCCCGGTCCTACGGCATCCCGGAGGGCAGCTTCTCGGACTGGGAGGAATTCCCGCCGGATTCGGACCTGCTGTTCTACGAGGGCCTGCACGGCTGCGTGGTCGATCCGGATGTCGACATCGCCCGCTACGCCGACCTGAAGATCGGGGTCGTGCCGGTGATCAACCTCGAATGGATCCAGAAGCTGCACCGGGACCGCTCGTTCCGAGGCTATTCCACCGAGGCGGTCACCGACGTGATCCTGCGCCGGATGCCCGATTACGTGCAGACCATCTGCCCGCAATTCTCCTTCACGGACATCAATTTCCAGCGGGTGCCCACGGTCGACACCTCGAACCCGTTCATCGCCCGCTGGATCCCAACCGCCGACGAATCGATGGTTGTGATCCGGTTCAAGGATCCGAAGGGGATCGACTTCTCGTATCTCGTCTCGATGATCCACGACAGCTTCATGAGCCGGGCCAATTCCATCGTGATCCCGGGCGGCAAGCTCGACCTCGCCATGCAGCTGATCCTGACCCCGATGATCATGCAGCTCGTCGAGCGCCGCCGCCGGCTGGCGTGAGGGTTTTTTGACGGCCCTTTCTCATCCTCGCCGTCAGGAAGAGGCGGGGTAATCGCGGAACGGGTTTGGGGTTTCAGGGAGGCCCATGCATCCACCTCGGCTTTCCGGGCTCCGCTTCGCGGCCCCGGAAAGCCGAGGTGGTCTATCCTGCCGCCGTTACATCCGGGTCGCTCTTACGGGTGACTCGCGCGCCACCGTGGCGCGAGCGAAGTCCCAAAAGCCGGCGCGGTCGACCTGTTCGGGGCCGCGGCGGTGAGGCGCGAGGTCGCAGAGGCGTTCGGCATCGGGATCGAGCCGTCGCCCTGCCCAGCATCGTCGATCACTTCGACGCGGCTGCGGGCGCCCGCCGGTTCGTCCTGGAGGCTCCGCCGCAGCCCCTGGCCCGCGTGGCAAAGACCGCCATCGATCTCATCCGACAGGGCCCGCCGCGGGGGTAGGAACCGTCGGCGAGGCGACGTAAATGGGGCGAAGCCCGTCTGTATTCATCGCGCGCACCAGCCCGCCCGATCCCGGATCTCGCATGCTTCCTCCCGTCATCGCCCCGTCGATCCTCTCGGCCGATTTCGCGCGCCTCGCGGACGAGACCCGCGCGGTGGCGGAGGCCGGGGCCGACTGGATCCACCTCGACGTGATGGACGGCCATTTCGTGCCCAACATCACCTTCGGCCCCCCCGTGGTGAAGGCGCTGCGCCCGCACACGGACAAATTCTTCGACGTGCACCTGATGATCGCGCCGGCCGACCCGTACCTGGCGGCCTTCGCGGAGGCCGGCGCCGATGGGATCACGGTCCATGCCGAGGCCGGCCCGCACATCCACCGCTCGCTCCAGACCATCCGCGACCTCGGCAAGCGCGCCGGCGTGGCGATCAACCCCGGCACACCGGCCGCCATGGTCGAGCCGGTGCTCGACCTCGTGGACCTCGTGCTGGTGATGACCGTCAATCCCGGCTTCGGCGGGCAAAGCTTCCTCCGGAGCAGCATGGAAGCGGTGGCGCGGGTGCGGGCGATGCTGGCGGGCCGCGATGTCCGCATCCAAGTCGACGGCGGCATCGATCCCGAGACCGTGAAGGCGGCGAGCCGCGCGGGCGCCGACACGTTCGTGGCCGGCAGCGCGGTTTTCGGCGGCGGTCCCGGCGCCTACGCGGAGCGCATCGCGGCGATCCGCGCCGGCGCGGAGGGCGCCTCCGGCCGCGACCTCTCGTGCTGAGAGCCCTGATCTTCGACGTCGACGGCACGCTGGCCGAGACCGAGGACCTGCACCGGCAGGCGTTCAACCGCGCCTTCGCGGAACTCGGGCTGCCCTGGCGCTGGGACGCCGCCCTCTACGCCGACCTGCTCACCGTGATGGGCGGCAAGGAGCGTCTCGCCCACTACATCGACACGCGCCACCCGGGAGAGGCCGCGGCGCTCCACGCGCTGGCGCCGGAGATCCACGCCCGCAAGACCGTCGCATATGGCGACCTCGTGGCGGCGGGCGGGCTGCCCCTGCGCCCGGGGATCGCCCGGCTCATCGGCGAGGCCCGCGGAGCCGGACTCCGGCTCGCGGTGGCGACCACCACCAGCCGGCCGAACGTCGACCGGCTGGTGGCCGCGAACTTTCCCGCGTCGGACCGACCCTTCGACGTGATCGCCGCCGGCGACGAGGCCGAGCGCAAGAAGCCCGCCCCGGACGTGTTCCTCCTGGCGCTCGACCGGTTGGGCGTCCCGGCCTCCGAGGCCGTGGCGTTCGAGGATTCGGCCGCTGGCATCGCCTCGGCCCGCGCGGCCGGCCTGCCGGTCCTGGCGACCCGGAGCCGCTACACCGACACCCACCGGCTCGACGGCGCGTTCTCGGCGGTGTCGGATCTCGGTGAGCCGGGCCGTCCGCATCGGCACATCGCCGGCCTGGAATGGCCGGGCCATCTGGTGACGCTGGCTGCGCTGCAGGACTGGCACGCGGGTTTTCGGTAGCAGGGGCGCCTCGCGCAGGCCGCTTTGCGACGGGACAGCAACGGGCATGAAGTCACTGGTGCAGCTTGATGCCTCCGGCAAACCGGCCTCCGGCTTTCCGCATCATGCCCCAAGCGCTCTGACCGGGCTGTGAAATCATGCCGTCCATAGAAACCTTGCCGCCGAGCCCTCGCGGATGTGGTCGAGGCCGTGCTGGCCGCCGTGGCGGAGGCGCTGCCTGTCGAGGACGCCTGACGCTCTCCCTCACCGTGCCCTCAAGCGCCGCCGGCCCTGGTGCCGCCCCTGAGCCTCCGTGGCGAACAGCATCGTCCCGGCTACCACGCCGAGCGCGGCCGCGATGCCGAACTTGAGCCAGCGCGGGTCGGCCGCGATCACGTGCGATGTCGAGCGGGCGTCGAAGCGCCCATGGGCGCCGGGATCGGTATCGACGGGCGCGTAGAGGTTGTCGGGTCGGTTCTTCTGGGCCTGCATGCTGGTCATCTCCCCACGATATCCGTGTCGGGCCAAGTAGCCGTCGATCCATCCCGGGATCAGCATGGTGCCGATGATCGCCTTCCAGGCCGAGGCGCCGATCCACAACTCCCGCGGCGCGTCTTGGGCCGCCCGGAAGACGTGCCGCGCGATGGCCTCCGGCTGGTAGATCGGGGGCACCGGCTCGAGCTTGCGTGGCAGCCGCGAGCGCGCCCAGTCGAACTGAGGGGTGTTGACCGCCGGCAACTGGATCATCGTCAGCCGCACCCGGCTGCCGTCGTGCAGCAGCTCGCTGCGCAGGGAGTCGACGAAGCCGCGCACCGCGGCCTTGGCGGCGCAGTAGCTCGCCTGCAGCGGGATCGAGCGGTAGGCGAGCGCCGAGCCGATATGGACGATCGTGCCCCGGTCGCGCGGCACCATGTGCCTGAGCGCCGCGAGCGTGCCGTGCACCTGCCCGAGATAGGTCACCGCTGTGGCGCGGTGGAACTCCTCCGGGCTCGTCTCCTGCACGGGCGCATAGATCGTCACCATCGCGTTGTTGACCCAGACGTCGATGCCGCCGAACGCAGCCGCCAGCGCATCGGCGGATCGGGCGACGGCGTCGGCATCGGCAACGTCAGCCGCGAACGCGAGGGGCCGGCCCCCCGCCCTCTCGACGTCGCGGATCGTGCCCGCCAGCCCCGACTCGCCCCGGGCGATGAGGCCGACATTCCAGCCGTGCCGGGCGAATTCGTGCGCCACCGCCCGGCCGACACCGGCGCTGGCGCCCGTCACCATCACCGTCCTTCTGGTCGTGTTTCGGCTCGACATCGGGCTTTCATCTGAGACAATCCCTGCGGCAACGCCCGTCGCCGGCGATCTTTCCGCCCTCACGCGCTTTCGAGGGGCCTGTTCCGCCGCGCGCGAGAAGGCGGCCGCGTTGCTTCGTCGGAAGCGGGCGGCCTATAACGCGGCGACCTCGCAGCCGCGACGGCGGGGGCACGAACGCCCGCCCTCGCCATCGAACAAAAGTCTCACGCAACATGGCAGGCCATTCGCAGTTCAAGAACATCATGCACCGGAAGGGCCGGGTGGACGCGGTCCGCTCGAAGGTGTTCGGCAAGCTCGCCCGCGAGATCACCGTGGCGGCCAAGCTCGGCACGCCGGACCCGGCGATGAACCCGCGCCTGCGCGCGGCGATCATCGCGGCCCGCGCCGAGAACATGCCCAAGGACAATATCGAGCGGGCCATCAAGAAGGCCGCCGGGGCGGATGGCGAGAACTACGAGGACATCCGCTACGAGGGCTACGGCCCCGGCGGTGCCGCGCTGATCGTCGAGGCGCAGACCGACAACCGCAACCGCACCGCCTCGGACGTGCGCTCGGCCTTCACCAAGTCCGGCGGCAGCCTCGCCGAGACCGGCGCCGTCGCGTTCATGTTCGACCGCGTCGGCGTGATCGCCTTCCCGGCCAAGGTCGCGGATGCCGACACGATGCTGGAGGCGGCGATCGAGGCGGGGGCGGACGACGTGAGCTCCAGCGAGGAGGGCCACGAGGTCGTCTGCGCGCAGGACTCCTACGGCGAGGTCGCCAAGGCCCTGGAGGCCCGCTTCGGCGAGCCGACCCGCACCGGCCTGATCTGGAAGGCGCAGAACACGATCGACGTCGACGACGAGACCGGCGAGAAGCTGATCCGCCTCGTCGAGGTGATCGAGGACCAGGACGACGTGCAGCACGTCTACGTCAACTTCGCCCTGTCCGACGCGTTGATGGCCAAGCTGCAGGACTAGGGCAGCACTCCGGAAGGCGGCTGCCGCCCTCCGGGAAAAGGCCCGGCGAGGCGCTAGGCCGCGAGTTCCGCGCCGAACCGCTCCTGCACGTAGGTGTCCAGCGAGAAGCCGTCGTCGGGCAGCTGGACCATGAAGCGTTCGGCCACCTCGGTCAGGACGAGGTCCGGCTTCACGCGCTCGATGTAGGACCAGTCGAGCGAGGTGCTCCAGACGAAGTGCACCTCGCGGAACGTCTCCGCCAGCAGGATCGTGAGCATGTACGGCATGACGTGCGAGAAGGAATCGCCGAACAGCACCAGCCGGCGCGGGTCGGTGGCCCTGACGTTGCCGTAGACCACGTTTGCCCCGACATGCAGGGTGTGCAGCAGGCCCGCCTTCTCCCGTGCCTCGACGATCGGGCTGGCATAGGTCCGCACGGCGTCCTGCTGGATCTGGTAGGCCCGTGACGGTGCCCGGCGGGGTGGGTCAAACGCGCTCCCCAGGTCCCCGTCATGGTCGACCGGAAACGACGGCCGGGTCCTGAGGTCCGCTCGCGGCTGCGCCTCGAAGGCTTTGCAGATCTCGCCATAGGCGAGGTAGCAGCCGTCGAAGGTCCAGTGGGTGTCGGTCCGGCAGTAGAGTTCGGCCCCGTCGCGGGCCGCGCGCATCGGGCGCACGAGGTCGATGCAGGTCTCCCGCCAGCGCTTCCGCCGGCGCCAATCCGCGTACAGGCCGCGCAGGCCCCGTCGCCAAGGGCCGCCGAGCGGTGGCTCAAGGTGGAGCAGGCGGTAGGCCGGCGACGCGGCCGGGGTTATGGCGATCCCGTCCAGATGGTTGTCGTAGACCATCAGCTTTTCCGGCGCGACGACATGGCGGTACCGGATGCCCATGGCACGCAGGCGCCTCTCGCGCGTCGCGACGATGCTCCGCCACGTCCAGATCAGGTCGACCGTCTCCTCCGGCCGCGTGAACTGATCGAGGACGTTGTTCGTCCCGCTCTTCAGGAAGAGCCAGCCGTCCTTCCCGACATGGATGTGATCGGTGTTGCTCGAAGCCATGACGCACTCGGGAGGCTGATCGGCTGCTGGAAGGACGCGGATCCGGGGATAAGGGTTTGCGGTGCGCGCACCGGTTCGCCGGATTCGACGGCAAGGAGCGGGATGCGGGGCCGGCCGCAGGACGACAGGATGAGGCGGATGGCCGGCGCTCGACCCCCCGCTATCCACCTCCGGCAGGTCCCCTCATGCCCTTCCCCATCGCGCACGCCAAGACGCAGAGTATCGTGACCATGACCGCCCGACCAACCTCCAATCCTGGCGACGCCGAGCGCTGGGCGGCGCTTGCAGCCCGCGACCGGCGGGCCGACGGCACCTTCGTGTACGCGGTCCGCACCACCGGCGTGTATTGCCGCCCGAGCTGCGCCTCGCGGGCGGCCCGGCCCGAGAACGTCGCCTTCTACCCGGGCTGCGCCGAGGCCGAGGCGGCCGGGTTCCGACCCTGCCGGCGCTGCCGGCCGAACGAGCCGGGCCTCGCCGAGCGCCGGTCCGAGGCCGTGGCCCGCGCCTGCCGGCTGATCGACTCCACCGAGACGATGCCGTCCCTCGCCGACCTCGCCCGCGCCGCCGGGCTGAGCGCCTATCACTTCCACCGGGTGTTCAAGGCCGCGACCGGCGTGACCCCGAAGGCCTACGCCGCCGCCCGACGGGCCGAGGCGCTCGCCGCCCGATTGCCCGGCGCCGCCACGGTGACGGAGGCGCTCTACGGCGCCGGCTACAACGCGGCGAGCCGGTTCTACGAGGGCGGCGCCGGGCGCCTCGGCATGGCCCCGTCCGCCTACCGGAAGGGCGGCATCGGCATCCGCATGCGGTTCGGCGTCGGCAACTGTGCGCTGGGCGCGATCCTGGTGGCCGCCACCGATGCCGGCGTCTGCGCGATCCTGCTGGGCGACGAGCCCGAGCCCCTGGTGCGCGACCTGCAGGACCGGTTCCCGGAGGCGGAGATCGAGGGTGGCGACCCGGCCTTCGAGGCCTGGATGGCGCGGGTCATCGGCCTGGTCGAGGCGCCGGGCGGCGGCCTCGACCTGCCCCTCGATATCCGCGGCACCGCGTTCCAGCAGCGGGTCTGGGAGGCGCTTCGGAGGATTCCGGTCGGGTCGACCGCGACCTACGCGGAGATCGCCCGCGCCATCGGGGCCCCGACCGCCATGCGGGCCGTCGCCCAGGCCTGCGGGGCGAACCCCCTCGCGGTGGCGATCCCGTGCCACCGGGTGGTGCGCTCGGACGGGTCCCTGTCCGGCTACCGCTGGGGCGTCGCCCGCAAGCGCGACCTGCTCGCGCGCGAGGCCGAGGATTAGGGGGAACCAAGGGCGCGCAGCTTTGCCGTTCTCGCCCTATTGCTTCCCGGGCACAGGAAGGGTGCGCGGAATGCGGCCCTCGGTTCGTTGCAGAACGGCAAAGCGATCGCAGGTGAAGGCGCGATTAGCTCAGGCGCTTGAGAACGCAACGGACACCTGATCAGCCGCACCGTCATCCCTGGACCGCGCAGCGCTGCCCCGGAATGACGGTGTGATGTGTGCTGCCGCCGGGCTCCCGCATGGATCGGAGAGCGAGAGACTCTCACGAAACGCCCGCTGCGCCGTAGCGCCTGGAGAGAGAGATCTCCCGGTGATCGGAAATTTGGTGAGAGGCTCCAGACCTCGGAATTCGATGACCCCTCCGGCAAGCTCATCTATCGCGCGATGGGCCTGATCCCGAATTGCATCGCACCGGCATTCCAGGCGTCCGGGCTGGGGGCGCCTCTCATCCAAGACAATTGGTGACACCGGCCGGTGCTCCAGACGGCGGGCCGCCGATCAACGCCGTCCCCCCGCGCCGGATGGCCCACCAAAGCCTCCCGGGCCGCCACCGCCGCCCATCGGTCCGCCAAAGCCCCCGGGGGGTGCGCCTGGTCCGCCCGGGAACGGACTGGCTCCCCCGGGCGGCGCGCCGCCGAAGCCGCGCGCGGCACCGAACCCGCCGGGTGCCTGTACACCGGGGATGCTGCCCGCGCCGGGGCGCGTATCGATGGTGGGGCCGCGGGGCTCGCCGATCCCGCCGAACGTACCCGGCCGGCCACCGGGCTCGGCGCCGAAGCGTCCGGGAGCCTCGTGCGGCAGCTCCGGCAGCTCCGGCAGCTCCGGCAGGTTGGGCAGGTCCAGCCGGTCGCGCTCGCGTTCGAGCCGGGACGCGTCCGGCTGCCGGGGCGGCTCCGGTGCGATCCGGTCCTCGACCCTGAGCCGATCCACCGTGAGGCCGCCATCCTGCGCGACGTCGGCGGTCAGCACCGCCCGCACGCTGCCCTGGCGCGGCACCCGTAGCCCCGCGCGTCCCGCCACGGCCAAGCCCGAGCCGAGGTCGAGCCTCGCCCCCGCACGGCCGATATAGGCCTCGATGGACACCTGCTTCAGGCCCGGCGGGAACGGCAGCCCGATCTGCGCCGCGTTGGTCACGCTGAGGATGCCGCCCTCCGCCGCACCCGTCACCAGGGCGCGCTTGCCCGGCGGCAGCGCGTCCGCACCCTTCAGGCGCAGGCCCCCGATCGCGAGCGCGCCGCCCGCGTCGCGCCGCACCGGCCCGGCGACGCGGTCCGTCCCGGATCCGCGCGGCTCGATCAGGCTCGCGACGATCACGCCGTCCGGGCGGCGCAGGCCACTCACGGCCACGCGGGCACCCGGCTTCCAGTCGCCCGCGAGTCCCGCGGTGGAGACCCGCTGGCCGAGCACGATCATCCGCCCCGGCGCAACCGCCTCGACCGGTCCGACAACCTCGCTCGTCACGTCGATGCGGCGCGTGCCGAGGCCGCCGGCTTCCGGCCGCGCGACCACGTGCACGACCTGACCGATCCTGAGATCCGCCACCCTGGCGGGCTCCCCGTCGATCCGCACCTCCACTTCAGGCGGGTAGGCGATGCGCAGATCGTTGACGATGATCGAGCCGAAGCGGCGGATCGTGCCGATCACCCCGGTGCCGCCGATGCCGCGGTCCCCTTCACCGAGGGAGCCGTCCCGGGGCTCCTCGATCATCTTCATCCCGGTGCCGCCGATACCCTGATCGCGCGGGGTCTCCTGGGGCCGGGCGGTGGCCGGAAGCAGGGTTGCGGCGCCCGCGAGCAGGCGCAGGACGAAACGGCGGTTTGGCGAGGCGTGCACCGGCCGGCCCCCTCAACGCCCGTCCGTGGGCCGGGCCGGCGGCACGGCCTCCGAATAAACGTAGAGGCCGAAATTCCAGCGGTGGTCGCCGCCGGGGTCCGTCTGGCAGGCGGCGTGGGCCTCCCGGTTGGCCTGCTGCAGGGCCTCCATGGCGATTTCGCGGGCCCGCGCCTCGAGCTTGGCCGCGAGTTCCTTGGAGAGCCCGTCATAATGGACGGCGCGTTCGAGGAAGCGTGGCGTCTCGCCGACGATGTTGGCCACGCTGGCCGCGATGTGGTCGTGCAGGTTGCGGCCGAAATAGTAGAGCTGCGGCTCGCCCGAGCCGTCCCCGCGCGGGACATAGGCGGCTTCCGCTAGCACGATCCGGTCCTGCGCATCCGTGAAGGCGAGCCCCCGGTCGAGCCACTCGTCGAGCACCGCCCGGGGCCGGAGGTCGCGGGTCACCCCGGAGACCAGGACCTCGAAGGACGGCGCGCCCTCGTCGGCGGTCCGCGGCAGCGGCAGTGGCTGCCCCTGCGGATCGGTGAAGGCCGGGTCCGCGATCCAGCGCGCGATGATCCGGCTGGTGCGCGAGACCACGGCCGGCACGGCGCTCACCGGAGCGCCGGCGCCGCGCAGGCGCCGCACCTCCTTGCGATGGATGCCGGTGAGAAGGGAGACGCGGCTGTCCGTCTGCTCCTTGCCGGGCAGCGCAAAATCGTACTCGGCCACGTTCACGTAGAGTTCGCGCAGCAGGTCGGTGAGGGCGGGGAACGTGATCCCGCGTGCCACCAGCAGGCGGACCAGCGGCCGCAGCAGTCGCGCCAGGGGCGCGTGCAGGCTGACGCCCTCCGGCGGTGTGTCGGCAGTCTGGGACATGGTTTCATCGTTAGCGGAAGTGACGTGGGAGACAATCCCACACCGTGCGTTCCCGCACCTGGACTCATCGATTTCGGATTGACGTGGGAATTTTGCACACGTAACTACGAGACGTGGTCAAATTTCCCACGCAGAGAGCGGAGCCCGGGGCGATGACGGTCGAGACGCGCAGACTGATGACCGAAGCGTTGCCGCCCCTCACGCTCCCGACGCCGGTTTCCCGCCGTTCCCGGCAGACCAACCCCCTGCCGCGGTTGAGGCGCATCGCCTGCGTCCTCGCCGCGCTCGCACTGCCCGCCTTCGGTATCGCCGCCGCGGACACGGTCCACCGCGTCGGTGAAGCGAAGGCGTCGCAGGCCGCCGCCCCGGTCAACCCCTCTGACGGGGCGGCGGCACCCTCCGGTGGCACTACGCCCGTGCGGGCCAGGAGAGCCGTCAGGACGGCCACGCTCGATGTCTCGCGCGGGGAGGTCCGCGCGTGATCACGATGCCCCAGCCCGTCGGCGACCGCACCCGGCAGGAACCCACCTGCGGCGGCGCGCCGATCCTCGATCTCGCGCTCTGCCTCATCCTCTCGGTGACCGTGGTCGGCCTGCTGATTCTGGCGCTCTGACCCCGCGGCTTGGCTGCCCCACAAGGGCCCCACGAGCCCATGTCCGTGTCGCGCGCTGCCCCCGCCGACCCTGAATATCTTATCTGGCCCGGAATCCGGGCCGGCCCGAAGGTCGCCTACGCGCTCCAAGACGGCAGCCGTGACAGCGGCAACCGGTCCGGCGGCTGCATCGACGACGCTTTCGCGGGACGCTCTCCGTCGAAGTGAGGGCTCCAGAACGCGAAGCCGGCCCCGGGTCCTTGAAACGATTTGCCGCCATACCGGATTCTGAGTTCATTATGGTGCCGGCAAATAAGATCGCCGCTTCGAGACGATCGGGTCCGTTTTTATTACCGATGCTAGACAATATTGGCATCGTTCGATCTTGACGGTACGGCTGCCCTGAGTCGGTATATGTGGCGTTCGGCTTTGCGAATCCGCCCACCGGTCGAGACTGTTCGCGGCGGGCCGGAGACGCTGGTGCCGAATGCCGCCGGTGTCTCTCCGCGCGGCGTCAGGAGGCAGCTCGGACAGGACCGGCCGTGAACGCTCCCAGCCTGAACCCAATCGCGACGGTGCTGTTCGCCATCGGACTCTCCGCCTGTGCCGCTACGGCTTGGGCGCAGGAAATCGTTCTGCCCGGGCCGTCCGGGCCGGGGGGCATCCTGGTCTACGGGAATTTCTGCGGCCCCGGGAGCCGCGGCCCCGGCTACAAGCCGATCGACCGCCTGGATCTCGCCTGCGCCCGACACGACGCCTGCTACCCGGACCCGGCCTCGGGAAGGCTGCCGAGCTGCGCCTGCAACCGCGGTCTCCAGGTCGAGGCGGGATTGGTCGCCCGCGACCCGCGGGCACCGGCCCATACGCGCGAGGCGGCGCAGTTCATCTCCGACCTTGCTGCCGCGCTGCCCTGCCAGTAGGCGGCGCCGGGCTGTCTATGCCGAGAGCGCCGCCGGTGGGGTAGGTCAGGCGGCGTCGGCGGGGCTAGCGGCCGCCTTGGGGCCGCCCTTGGCCACGCCGACCAGGGCCGGCCGCAGCACGCGGTCGCCGATGACGTAGCCCGCCTGCACGACCTGCACCACGGTGCCGGCCGGAACCTCCGGGTTCGGAACCTCGAACATGGCCTGATGCCGGTTCGGGTCGAACTTCTGACCCTGCGGCTCGACGAGCTTCACCCCGTGGCGCTCCAGGGTCTTGGCCAGATCGCGCTCGGTCAGCTCGATCCCGTCGATCAGGCCCTTGAGCGCGCCGTCGGCCGAGGCCTTCGCGTCGGCCGGGACGCTGTCGAGGGCCCGGCGGATGTTGTCGGCGACGTTGAGCACGTCCCGGGCGAAGTTCGTGACCGCGTAGGAGCGCGCGTCCGCGATCTCCCGCTCGGTCCGGCGGCGCAGATTCTCCATCTCGGCGAGGGTGCGCAGCATCCGGTCCTTCAACTCGTCGCGCTCGGCCGTGAGCAGGGCCAGGGCCTCCGCGACAGGATCGACGGACTTCGCCTCGGCGCCCTTGTCGGCGGACGCGGTGTCCTGGGCGGCGCCGGCACCGGCTTCGAACGTGGTCTGGCGCTGGTCATCCTGGGGCATGTCGTTGCTCGTCATCGCGTTTCAGTCGTCGGCGGGGATGGGTGAGGGGCGATCGGAATCGGCGCTGATATCTGGCCAGGGGGCCGCGAAATCAACCCGGCGCTCACGCTTCGCGCGGCGGCGGCGCGGCGACCAGCGCCTCCAGCCCCTCGGCCTTGAGGGCGGCGACGTCCCCCGCGAAGACGTCCATCATCGCACTCCGGATCGCGGCCTGCCGGTCGGGCTGCGTCACCCGCGTGCCGGTGAGGTCGGTGACGTAGAAGACGTCCACGGCCCGCTCGCCGAAGGTGGCCACGTGCGCCGATGTGATGTTCAGCGACAGGCGGCTGAACGCCGTGGTCAGCTCGTAGAGCAGGCCGGGCCGGTCGAGGCCGGTTACCTCCACGACGGTCTCGCGGCTCGACAGGGCGTTGTCGATCGCCACGTCGGGCGGCACCAGGAAGGTCTTGGCCCGCGCGCTCGTCGGCGGGTGCTTGTCGGCGACGAGGTCGGCGATGCGGATCTCGCCCTTAAGCGCGCGCTCGATCGCGGCCGTGATGCGCCGGGTCCGGCGCAGCTCGTCCTCGTCGCGCTCGAAGGCGCGGGAGATGAAGATCGTATCGAGCGCGAAGCCGTCCGTGGTGGTGAAGATCTGCGCGTCGACGATGTTGCTGCCGGCCGCCGCGCAGGCACCCGTTATGATGGCCAGCAGGCGCGGGTGGTCGGGCGAGTAGATGGTGATCTCGGTGACGCCGCGCACCGGATCGAGTGCCACGTCGGTCGCGCTGGTGCGCCCCTCGCTGAGCGCGTCGCGCAGGAAGATGGCGTTCTTGAGCTGGCGCGTGCTCTCGACCTTCAGCCAATAGGCCTGGCCGTGGCGGGCCGCGTAGGCGTCGAACTCCTCAGGCCCCCATCCGGACAGCTGCTCGCGCAGGCTCATCTGGACGAGGCGCACCCGGTCGGTGCGGGCGATCTCGGAATGGCCACCCGAGAGGAACACCTCGGTCTCGTCGTAGAGAGTGCGGACCAGGGTGCCCTTCCAGGCGGTCCAGACGCCGGGGCCGACCGCGGTGATGTCGGCCACCGTCAGGATCGTCAGCAGCTTCAGCCGTTCCAGGCTCTGCACAACCGCGGCGAAGCGCTCGATCGTCTTGGCGTCCGAGAGGTCGCGGCTCTGCGCGGTCATCGACATCAGCAGGTGATGCTCGACGAGCCAGGTCACGGTCTCGGTCTCGGCCTGGCTCAGGCCGAAGCGGGGGCAGAGCTTCTCGGCGATCGCCGCGCCCGCGATCGAGTGGTCCTCCGGCCGGCCCTTGGCGATGTCGTGCAGCAGGATCGCCACGTAGAGCGCCGTGCGGTTGTGGATCGTGTGGACCAGGCGCGAGACCAGCGGGTAGGATTCCTCGGCGCGACCCGACTCGATGGCGGCCAGCACACCGACCGTGCGCAGAAGGTGCTCGTCCACCGTGAAGTGGTGGTACATGTTGAACTGCATCATCGCGACGATGCGGCCGAAATCGGGGATGAAGCGGCCGAGCACGCCCGCCTCGTTCATCTCGCGCAGGGCCTCCTCGGGGGCGTTCCGGGAGGTGAGGATGTCGATGAACAGGCGATTGGCCTCCGCATCCCCGCGCAGCGACGGGTTGATGAGGCGCAAGCTCCGGTTGGCCAGCCGCTTCGCATCCGGATGGATTGCGAGGTTGTGCCGGTCTGCGAGCCAGAACAGGCGGATCAGGTTGACCGGATCGCGCTCGAAGGCGTCCTCCGCGCGCAGGTTCACCCGCCCGTGGTCGATCCAGAAATCCTCCGCCTCCATGGCGGTGGCGCGGAAGCGGTCGCGGAACCGGCCAATCCAACGGTCGAGCACCGGCGTGCGCTTGGCGTGGCGTGCCTCCAGCTCGGCGCAGACGATTGCGGTGAGGTCGCCCACGTCCTTGGCGATGCGGAAATAGGCCTTCATGAAGCGCTCGACGCCGGACAGGCCGCCCCGCGCCTCGTAGCCGAAGCGCTCGGCGATCCGGGGCTGCAGGCCGAAGGAGAGACGCTCCTCCGCCCGCTTGGTCACGAAGTGCATGTGGCAGCGCACCCGCCACAGGAACTCGTCGCAGCGCTCGAACAGCGCGTATTCCTCCTGGGTGAACAGGCCGGCGCCGATGAGCTCGATCTGGTCGCGCACCCGGTAGGTGTATTTCGCGATCCAGAACAGCGTGTTGAGGTCGCGCAGGCCGCCCTTGCCGTCCTTGACGTTGGGCTCCACGAGGTAGCGCGACAAGCCGGCCTTCGAGACCCGGGTGTCGCGCTCGCGCAGCTTCGCGTCCACGAATTCCGCCGCCGAGCCGACCACCAGTTCCGCGTCGAAGCGCGTCACCAGCTCCTCGAACAGGACCCGCGTGCCGAACAGGTAGCGCGCCTCCAGGAGGGCGGTGCGGATCGTCATGTCGGCCCGCGCCTCGCGCAGGCACTCTTCCACCGAGCGGGTGGCGTGGCCGACCTTCAGCTTCAGGTCCCACAGGACGTAGAGCATCGCCTCGACGACGCTCTCCGACCACGCGGTCTGCTTGTAGGGCAGCAGGAACAGCAGATCGATGTCGGAGCCGGGCGCCATCGTGCCCCGGCCGTAACCGCCGGTGGCGACCACCGCGAGCTGCTCGCCGGTCGACGGGTTGTCGTTGGGATAGAGCCGCCAGACCACCGCGTCGTGGATCGCCCGCACCACGGCGTCGGTGAGCCTCGAGAGCGCCTGCGCGCAGCGGAGCCCGTTGCGGTCCTTCAGGAGCTGCGCCTCCGCGGCGCGGTGACCCTCCTCGATGACCCGGCGCAACTCGGGGACGAGGACGGCCCGGAGCTTGGTCGGCTCGCGGGCCTCGCGGTCGAGGTTCTCCAGGACCGTGGCGAGGGCGTCGACGGGATCGAACATGCCCTCCGTTAGCATGATATGCCTACGCCGCCAGCTATGCGGTGATGCGCCGCGCAAAGCCGCTTCTCCTGACCCCGGATGGCCCCGCTCTATCACGGATGGCCCGTATGCCGCAGCCTGGCGCGGCGCGGCGGCAGACCTTGGCTATTCCGCGGCCGGCAGGTTGAGGGCCAGCAGCCGCGCGCTCCGCGAGCGGCTCGTCGCACTCGGCTCGGTCTCGACGGCTTGGCGCCGCGCATCGGCGATCGCCGCGTGGACGCCGTCCACCGCCAGGATCAGGGCGCTCACCGTGCGGGAGTCGATGCTGCGCTCCCGGGCATAGCTGACCACGTCGGCCACCAGGCCGTCGGTCTCGACCGCGATGGCGTCGAGTTCGGCCGCGGTGGTCGCCGCCCGCACCTCGCGCAGGATGTCGAGCAGGCGGTCGAGGACGATGTCGATGCGCTCCCGGCGCTTGCGGGCGAGCCGCTGCCCGATCCAGGCGATGCCGGAGCCGATCGTGCCTCCGAAGAAGGCGAACAGATAGATGTAATCCTCGTAGCGATCGAGGAAGGTCTGCTGCTCGCGCTCGAAATAGTCGACGGCGCCGGGGTGGTTCGGCAGGCGCGCCGAGGTCGCCGCCACCGTCGTGTCGAAGTCCGGCGCCTTCATCAGCTTCGCCACCGGCGCCGCCGCCGCGAGCCGCGAACGCCACTCGAACAGGTGCTGCGTGGCCGAGGCGACCGCGACCCGGCTTACCGTGCCCCGGGCCATCAGGCGATAGGAGGCGCCGACGGTGCGGACCTCCTCGTCCGGACGCTTCGGGCGGCCCCCGAAGGTCCCGGCCGGGATGACCACCGATTGCAGTTCGGGAAAGCGCTGCAGGATCGCATCCCCGTCCGGGATCGACACGAAGCCGATCTTGCGCTCGGGCGAGCCCAGCTCGATGGCGTGCACGACCGCACCCGCGGTCTTTGAAGCAGGACTCGCGATCACCGCCACCGCGTCGACGCGCTTCTCGGAAAGCGCCGCCGTGACCTCGCCGACCTTGAGCGGCACCACCACTACGTGGCCGGGGGCTGTCTCCGCCTCGCCGGCGGCGTGGCTGCCCTCGGGCGCGTCCTCCTCGGGGGCGTCCGGCACGAGGTCGTAGAAGGACAGAAGATTCGTCAGGAAGGGCAGATCGGCGCTGTGGCGCACCACGATGCCGAGGCGCTTGCGCGCCAGCGCGGGAACGTCGTCGATGTCGGCGGCCTCGGGTGCCGCGATGACCAGGGCCTCGTCGTGGAGGATCGCCAGCGTCAGGCCGTTCTCGGGCAGGAACACGTCCGGCCGCACCACGGCGAGGTCGGCGCGGTTGCGTTGCAGCGCCAGGGCGCTGTCGCGCACATCGCCGTAGCGCACGACCTTGAGGCGCACATCCTCGCGCGCCCGGTCGAGGGCGTTCGCGTAGGCTTCGATCAGGGCGGCCTCCGGTCCGTCCTGCGGGCCGACCGCGACCGTCAGTGTGTTCGGGCGCGAGAGATAGACGATCCCGGCCGCAGCCGCGGCCAGCCCCATGGCCACCAGGACGAGGAGCCACTCGCGGCGCATCAGGGTCGCCGCCGCGGCGCGGAGGCGTCGCCGCCAGGTGCCGTGCGTGAGATCGGGCGAAGGACTGTGGTCCGGACCATGGCCGAGCCTGTCGCGTTGCGCGCGTTCCATCCCGGAGTCATGAAACGCAAACCTGTCGAGATCGTGAAGAACCTGTGAAACGATCAATCGTTGCAGAGTCCGGGCCAATGCGCCGCGACACGGAGATTTCTCCTCCCGGCCCGGTCAGTCCGGCTTGGCTGGAGCGCGCCGCGCTGCACTATCTCGAGCGCTACAGCGCCTCGACCGAAATGTTGCGCCGGACCCTGGCCCGGCGGGTCGACAAGCGGGCGCGGGCGCGCGGCGAGGACCCGGCCGCTTTTGCCGAGATGATCGCCGCCACTGTGGCGCGGGCGGTCTCGGCCGGCCTCGTGGACGATGCGCGCTTCGCCGATGCCCGCCTCGCTACGCTTCGTCGCCGGGGAACGTCGAGCCGGGGCGCCTCCGCCAAGCTCGCCGCCAAGGGTGTTTCCCGCGCCGTGGTCGAGGCCGCGATGCGGGCCGAGCGGGAGGCGATGCCGGAGGCCGCGGATATCGACGCGCAGGCCGCGCGCGCCTACGCCAAGCGGCGGCGCCTCGGGCCCTATCGCCGGCCCGACACGCGGGCGCTGCATCGCGACCGTGACCTCGCCGCGCTGGCCCGCGCCGGCTTTTCCTACGACCTCGCTCGCCGGGCGATCGACGCGGAGCCGGACGAGCAGGGGTGACTGGCGGCGTGGCCTCGCCGGGCCACGGCAGGGTGCGGCAACGCGGACCGGGGCAGAGCCGAGGCTGGCCTTGCCTCTCGGGGCTCGTTGTTCATTGTCTGTTCGATGGACGAAACGCTCGCCAAGAAGCTGCGCATCCTCGCTGATGCTGCCAAGTACGACGCTTCCTGCGCCTCCTCGGCGGCGCCGAAGCGCGCGGCCGGCAAGGATGGGCTGGGCTCCACGACCGGGGCCGGCATCTGCCACGCCTACACGCCGGACGGGCGCTGCGTCTCGCTGCTGAAGATCCTGCTGACCAATTGGTGCCTGTTCGACTGCGCCTATTGCATCAACCGGCGCTCCTCGAACGTGCGGCGGGCGAAGTTCACCGTCGAGGAGGTCGTGAACCTCACCCTGAATTTCTACCGGCGCAACTACATCGAGGGCCTGTTCCTGTCGTCGGGAATCATCAAGTCGCCGGACCACACGATGGAGCTGCTGACCCGGGTGGCGAAGTCGCTCCGGCGCGATCATGGTTTTGCCGGATACATCCACCTCAAGTCGATCCCCGAGGCGAGCCCGTGGCTGATCGAGGAGGCCGGCCTCTACGCCGACCGGCTCTCGATCAACGTGGAGCTGCCCACCGAGGCGAGCCTGGAGCGCCTCGCCCCCGAGAAGGACGCTGCCGCGATCCAGGGCGCGATGTCGCAGATCGGCGAGCGCATCGTCCAGGCGAAGGCCGAGAAGCGGCGCTTCTCCCCGGCCGGCCACTCGACGCAGGTGATCGTCGGCGCGGATGCCACCACAGACGAGGCCCTGATCCGCAAAAGCGCGCATCTCTACGGCAGCGTCGGCCTGAAGCGGGTCTACTACTCGGCCTTCAGCCCGATCCCGGACGGCTCGGCGATCCTGCCGCCGAAGCCGCCGCCCCTCCAGCGGGAACACCGGCTGTACCAGGCCGATTGGCTGCTGCGGTACTACGCATTCACCCCCGACGAGGTCGCGGACGCATCGGACGGGGGCATGCTCGCCCTCGACATCGACCCCAAGCTCGCCTGGGCGTTGAAGCACCGCGACAAATTCCCCGTGGATGTGAACCGGGCCGACCGGGAGTGGCTGTTGCGCGTGCCGGGGCTCGGCGCGAAGGCCGTGGACAAGATCGTCAAGGCCCGCCGCCACGCGACGCTGCGCCTCGACGACGTCGCCCGGCTGACCTCGGGGCTGAAGCGGGCGCGGCCCTTCCTGATCGCTGCCGACCATCGCCCGGTGGGGCTCACCGACCGCCTCGACCTGCGCGAACGCTTGGTCGAGCCGGCGACGCAGCTGAGTTTGTTCTGATGAACGGCCCCGGTGCATTCCCTCCCCCCTTTGCGGGGGAGGGTGGCCCGCGAAGCGGGTCGGGAGAGGGGGGCGACGGTGCAGGAGAAAGCTCCGGCCCGCACGTCTGCTCTTCCCCTTTCGGAAGCCGGGTTCCCCTCTCCCGACCCTCGCTGACGCGAGGCCCACCCTTCCCCGCAGCGGGGGGAGGGAATGCGCACGAGCCGCGGAGCATCATGCTGCGTCCCGGCGCCGATCTCACCGGTTTCCGCGATGCCGTCCGCCGGCTCGTGGCGCAGGGTGTTCCGCCGGACGCGGTGGCGTGGACGGTGACCGATTCGCCCGGCTTGTTCGGCCTCGACGAGGTGCCCGCTTCGGCCGTGCCGCTCGTCCTGCCCAAAGCGGTCGCCGGCCTGATCCCGCAGGTGATTCCCCATCGCGATCCGGAGCGCTACGGACTGCTCTACGCCCTAATCTGGCGCGTCTGCCACCGCGAGCGGCACCTGATGGAGGTCGGCAGTGATCCGCTGGTCTACCGCCTGCACCGGATGGCGAAGGCGATCGGGCGCGATCTCCACAAGATGCACGCCTTCCTGCGCTTCCGCCGCACCGAGGACGCGGCTGGCGAGCGCTTCGTGGCGTGGTTCGAGCCCGACCACCACATCCTGGAGGCGGCCGCGCCGTTCTTCGTCGCGCGCTTTCGCGGCATGCGCTGGTCGATCCTGACCCCCGAGGGATCGGCGCATTGGGACACGGAGACCCTGACCTACGGGCCGCCCGGGGACCGGGCCGAGCTGCCCGAGGGCGACGGCTTCGAGGCCGGCTGGCAGACCTACTATGAGAGCACCTTCAACCCGGCCCGCACCAACCTGCGTGCCATGCGGGCGGAGATGCCCAAGAAATACTGGCGCAACATGCCCGAGACCGCCGCGATCCCCGCTCTGGTCCGGGCGGCCGTCGGGCGGACCGAAGCGATGATCGAGAGGGAGCCGACCATGCCCACACGCCGCGACCCCGCCCGCGCCGTCGCCGCGATGGCCGACCAGGATCCGAAGAGCCTCGACGAGCTCAACGCGATCATCCGGCGCAGCGAGCCGCTGGTGCCGGGGGCAACCCAGGCCGTTCTCGGCGAGGGGCCGGTCGGGGCGACCCTCGCCTTCGTGGGCGAGCAGCCGGGCGATCAGGAGGACCGGCAGGGCCGCCCCTTCGTCGGGCCCGCCGGGCAACTGCTCTCCCGCGCCATGGCGGAGGCCGGGATCGACCGTGGGGCGAGCTACCTCACGAACGCGGTCAAGCATTTCAAGTTCGAGGAGCGCGGCAAGCGCCGCATCCACCAGAAGCCGACGGCCGGTGAGGTGAGCCACTACCGCTGGTGGCTCGACCGGGAACTCGACTTCGTGGGTCCCAAGCTCGTGGTGGCGCTCGGCGCCACCGCGGTGCTGGCGCTGACCGGCAAGGCGATCCCGATCACCCGGGCGCGGGGCCCGTTTCGGTTCGACCGGCTCGACAACCGCTTCCAGGGCTTCATCACGGTGCACCCGTCCTACCTGCTGCGTCTGCCGGACGAGGCCAAGGCGGAAGCCTACGCGGCGTTCGTGGACGACCTGCGCCGGGTGGCGGCCATCGGGCGCGAGCTTGCCGCGTGACCCTGGGCGGGCGGCAGAACTTTTAATCCCGTCTGCCCGGTGTGGCACGGCACGTCGCGACGAATTTCCAGTTCCTATATTGAAATCACGCAAGACGAAACAGGCAGATCAACAGTCCTGTACTGCGTTAAGGAGTAGGAACACACCATGGCCACCCGTATCGCCGCAGCCTTCACCGCTCTCATCATCGGCGTTGCCGCGCCGGCCACTTCGGCGATGGCCTTCCCCGCCGAGGGCCCGACCGCGCCCTACGAGGTGCAGACCACCGGTTCGATCGGTGTGCACGACGGCGACCTCTACGAGAATCACCCGGGCTACTGCGCGCCGAGTTCGGCCGCCGAGGGCAATGCCATGCAGCAGACCCGTCCGGTGAAGCAGTACGGTCAGACCACTGGCGGCAACCGCTGCTGATCACGGGTCGTCCGACGTGGCGGGGGCGGCTGGGCGGAGGCCCGGCCGCCTCTTCTCTGTTTCGATCGCGGTGATCGCATCCCACCCATAACCGACAGCGACGCCGTCCTCGCCATCCCGCGCGCCGACGAGGCGGAACTGCGCCGCGGGCTCCTGCACGCGGCCCTGTTCGGTTCCGTCCCAGGCGGCGAGCCCCGGGCGGGCAGCGAACTCGACGTGATGATCGCGATCGATGCACCGGTCGCGGACGCGGGCAACGCCCACCGGCACGGCTATCGCAGCGTGACGCTGGACATCCCTTGGCTCACCGTCCACGACGAATGGCCCGTTCTCGTCGCGGCCTGCCGTGCCGGGCCGGATCGCGCGCCCGACCTCTGATCGCCCCGAGACGCCTTCGCCCATGAAGCCTGAGACCGCGTCGAGCCCCGAGACCAAGCCCGTCGGCCCGGACGATCAGGTGATCCTGGTCGACGGCTCGTCGTTCATCTTCCGGGCCTATTTCCAGTCGATCAACCAGGATCAGAAGTACAATTCGCGTCCCTCGGACGGGCTGCCCACCGGCGCCGTGCGGCTGTTCTGCACCAAGATCGCCCAGTTCCTCCAGGAGGGCGCCGCCGGCACGATGCCGACGCATCTCGGCATCGTCTTCGACAAGTCCGAGGGCTCGTTCCGCAAGGAGATGTTCCCGGACTACAAGGGCCATCGCCCCGACGCGCCCGACGACCTCAAGCGGCAGATGCCGCTGATGCGCGACGCGGTGCGGGCCTTCGGGCTGCATGCGGTGGAGCTGGAGCGCTACGAGGCCGACGACCTGATCGCCACCTACACGCGGCAGGCGGAGGCGCGCGGCGCCGGCGTCATCATCGTTTCCTCCGACAAGGACCTGATGCAGCTCGTCGGACCCAGCGTCCGGTTCTACGATTTCGAATCCGGCGCCAAGGGCAAGGCCGGCTATCGCCCCGAGCGCAACCTCGACCTCGAGGCGATCGTCGCCAAGTGGGAGGGGCTGCAGCCGAACCAGATCGGCGATGCGCTCGCGCTCATCGGCGACACGTCCGACAACGTGCCGGGCGTCCCAGGCATCGGCCTCAAGACAGCCGCGGCGCTGATCAAGGAGTTCGGCAGCCTCGACGCGCTGCTGGAGCGGGCCGCCGAGATCAAGCAGCCCAAGCGCCGGGAGACCCTGCTCGCCAATGTCGAGCAGGCCCGGCTCTCGCGCAGACTCGTGGCGCTGATGGAGGACGTGCCCGTCCCGGTCGCCCTCGACGAGCTCACCGTCCCGAAGCCGGATCCGCAGAAGCTCGTCGGCTTCCTGAAGGCGATGGAGTTCAACACGCTGACGCGCCGCATCGCCCAGATGCTGCATGTCGATCCCGAGGCGGTGAAGCCCGATCCGGCGCTGCTGCCGGGCGCCCGGCCCCGCGGCAACGGCGATGGCGACCCGGCGCCGTTCTTCGGCGATCCCGTGCCGCCGGACCCGAAGACCGCCGCCGCCGGAGCCGGGCGACCGCCCGGCGACCCGCTCCCCGAGGGCGGCGAGGTCGATCCCTTCGCGGATCTCGACCTGCCGGACGCCCCGGCCAAGCCCCGGACGCCCGTTGAGGCGACGCCCGGCAACGTGGTGGCCGCCCGCGCCGCGGAGGCGGTGGCGCCGTTCGACACCGCCGCCTACGAGACCGTCGCATCCCTGGAACAGCTCGACGCCTGGATCGCCGAGGCCGAGGAGGCCGGGGTGGTGGCAGTCGACACCGAGACCGACGCGCTGGACGCGCACAGGGCCGGGCTCGTCGGCGTCTCGCTGGCGGTGGCCACCGGCCGGGCCTGCTACATCCCGCTGGCGCACGTGCAGGCCGCCAAGGTGCAGGCCGATGCCACCGACCTGTTCGGCGAGGGCGCGGCGCCCTCCGACGCGGCCGAGCCGGTGCCCGGCCAGATCCCCCTCGACGCGGCCATCGCCCGGCTGAAGCCGCTCCTCGAGAACCCGGGGGTGCTGAAGGTCGGCCAGAACCTGAAATACGATTGGGTGGTGCTCGCCCGATACGGCATCGAGGTTGCGCCGTTCGACGACACGATGCTGATCTCCTACGTGCTCGATGCCGGCAAGGGCGGCCACGGCATGGACGAGCTGGCCCGCCGCCATCTCGGCCACCAGCCGATCACCTTCTCGGACGTGGCCGGCACCGGCCGCAACAAGGTCAGCTTTGACCGCGTCGCCATCGACAAGGCCACCGCCTACGCGGCCGAAGACGCGGACGTCACCTTGCGCCTGTGGCGGATGATGAAGCCACGCCTCGTCGCCGAGCGGCGCATGACCGTCTACGAGACCCTGGAGCGCCCGCTCCTGCCGGTGATCGCTCGGATGGAGCAGCGCGGCATCCGGGTCGACCGCGAGATGCTGAGCCGGCTGTCGGGGGATTTCTCGCAGATCCTGGTCCGCCTGGAAGAGGAGATCCAGGAGGATGCCGGCGAAAGGTTCTCCGTCGGCTCGCCCAAGCAGATCGGCGACATCCTGTTCGGCAAGATGGGTCTGCCGGGGGCGAAGAAGACCCCGTCCGGGCAATGGGCGACGCCGGCCACGCTTCTCGAAGAACTGGCCCAGGCCGGGCACGAACTGCCCAAAAAAATCCTGGAGTGGCGCCAGCTCTCGAAGCTGAAATCCACCTACACGGACTCGCTCCAGACCCATGCCGACCGGGAAACCGCCCGGGTCCACACCTCGTTCTCGCTGGCGGCCACCACCACGGGCCGCTTGTCCTCCTCCGAACCGAATCTCCAGAACATCCCGATCCGCACCGAGGAGGGCCGCCGCATCCGCCGGGCCTTCGTGGCCGCGCCGGGCAACCGGCTGATCTCGGCGGATTACTCGCAGATCGAGCTGCGGCTCCTCGCCCACATGGCCGACATCCCGGAGCTGCGGAAGGCGTTCGAGGACGGCATCGACATCCATGCGGCCACGGCCTCGGCAATGTTCGGCGTGCCACTCAAGGACATGACTCCCGACCTGCGGCGCCGGGCCAAGACGATCAACTTCGGCATCATCTACGGCATCTCGGCCTTCGGGCTGGCCGACCGGCTCGGCATCGGCCGCGAGGAGGCCTCGGCGTTCATCAAGCAGTATTTCGAGCAGTTCCCGGGCATCCGCGACTACATCGACAGCACGAAGAAGATCTGCCGCGACAAAGGCTTCGTCACCACCCTGTTCGGCCGGGTCTGCCACTACCCGCAGATCCGCTCCAACAACCCGTCCGAGCGCGCCAGCGTCGAGCGGCAGGCGATCAACGCCCCGATCCAGGGCTCGGCCGCCGACATCATCCGCCGGGCGATGACCCGGATGGAGCCGGCGCTGGCCGCGCAGAAGCTCAGCGTGCGCATGTTGCTGCAGGTGCACGACGAACTGGTCTTCGAGGCCGCCGAGGACGAGGTGGACCGGGCGATCCCGATCATCGCCTCGGTGATGGAGGAGGCGCCCGCGCCGGCTCTGACGCTAAAAGTGCCGCTGGTGGTGGAGGCCAAGGCGGCGGAGAATTGGCAGGAGGCACATTGAGGGCCCGCAACCGAGATCGGTTTGTAGGATCTTTATCCTCGTGTCGCTCTCACCCGCCTCAAGCCGGTATAACGCGAGATTGTCCATGACACGGATCACCATCGCCCCGTGAGAGACCCCCTGGCCTTCCTCTCCGGCGGCGGCGAGGCGGCGCGGATGATCCGCGCGCGCGACTGGTCCGACCATCCGCTCGGTCTCCCGGAGACCTGGCCGGCGGAGTTCCGCTCCGCCCTGTCGCTGGTGCTCAACTCGCCGGAATCCATGATCCTCGCCTGGGGCCCGGAGCTCCATTTCTTCTTCAACGACACGTACTTTCCGCTGCTCGGGCCGCGGCTGTCCTGGGCCATGGGCGCGCGGTTCGACGCGGTCTGGGCCGATGGCTGGGCGCAGGCCAAGCCGATCATCGACGCCGCCATGGAGGGCCGGCCCGAGCGGTTCATCGACCTGCCGTGGCGGCTCGACACCGACCGGGGTGCGCAGGACACGTGGTGGACCTTCTCGTATTCGCGGGTGCTCGACGCGGACGGCCACGTCGCGGGGCTGTTCATCCTCACCAACGAGACCACCGGCCGGGTGCTGACCGATGCCGCCCTCACGGAGAGCCGAGCCCGGCTGGAGACGGCGCTCGCCGAGCTGCGCGACCTCAACGCCTCCCTGGCGCGGCAGGTCGAGGAGCGCACCGCCGACCGCAACGCCCTGTGGATCCTCTCCTCGGACATGATGCTGCGCTGCCTGTTCGACGGGACGATCACCGCGGTGAACCCGGCCTGGACGGAGGTGCTGGGCTGGCGCGAGGACGAGCTGATCGGCATCAACCTGATCGACTTCGTCCATCCGGACGACCTGGCCCGCACCGTCGAAGGGGCGCGGCAGCTGTCCGAGGGCAGGAGCCACGCGCGCTTCGACAACCGCTACCGCCATCGGGACGGCAGCTACCGCTGGATCACTTGGGCGGCGCGGCCCGGTGAGGGCGTGATCAACGCGGTGGGACGCGACTTCACGGCCGAGCGCGAGCGCGCGGACGCTCTGGCGGCCGCCGAGGAGGCCCTGCGCCAGTCGCAGAAGATGGAGGCGGTCGGCCAGCTCACCGGCGGCATCGCCCACGATTTCAACAACCTGCTCGCCGGAATCTCGGGTTCCCTGGAACTGATCCAGACCCGGTTGAGCCAGGGCCGCGTCATGGACGTGGACCGCTACATCAACGCCGCCCAGGGCGCGTCGAAGCGCGCCGCGGCCCTGACCCACCGCCTGCTCGCCTTCTCCCGCCGGCAGACCCTCGATCCGAAGCCCACCGACGTGAACCGGCTGGTGGCCGGCTTGGAGGAGCTGATCCGGCGCACCGTTGGGCCGTCCGTGACCGTGGAGGTGGTCGGCGCCCCAGGCCTGTGGCCGGCCCTGGTCGACCCGCCCCAGCTCGAGAACGCGCTGCTCAACCTGTGCATCAACGCCCGGGACGCGATGCCCGACGGCGGCCGCATCACGATCGAGACCGCCAACACGTGGCTCGACGCGCGCGCCGCCCGGCGCCACGACATGCCGCCTGGCCAGTACCTCTCCCTCTGCGTGAAAGACACCGGCATCGGCATGCCGCCGGAGATCGTCGGCAAGGTGTTCGAGCCGTTCTTCACCACCAAGCCGATCGGGCAGGGCACCGGCCTCGGCCTCTCGATGATCTACGGCTTCGCCCAGCAATCGGGCGGACAGGTGCGGATCGCCTCGGAGGTCGGGCAGGGCACCACCGTCTGCCTCTACCTGCCCCGCCATCGCGGCGACGTGGTGGAGGAGGATCCGCACGCCGCCCTCGGGGCGCCGGCGCGGGCCGAGCCGGGCGAGACCGTGCTGGTGGTCGACGACGAGCCGACCGTGCGCATGCTGGTCACCGAGGTGCTGGAGGATCTCGGCTACACGGCGATCGAGGCGGCCGACAGCGTCGCCGGCCTCAAGGTGTTGCAATCCGACGTGCGCATCGACCTGCTGGTGACCGATGTCGGGCTGCCCGGCGGCATGAACGGGCGGCAGATGGCCGAGGCCGGCCGGGCCACGCGCCCCCGCCTCAAGGTGCTGTTCATCACCGGCTACGCGGAGAACGCCGTGCTGGGCAACGGCCAGCTCGACCCCGGCATGCAGGTGATCACCAAGCCCTTCGTGGTCGAGGTGCTGGGGGCGCGCATCCGCGAGATGATCGGGACGGCTTGACCGCGCGGCCGGTCCGGGCCTGAACAGGGTGAGACAGACCAGCCGGGAGGACAGGATGCGGGCGCTGCTGTGCACGAGGCTCGACGGGCCGGAGCATCTGGAGATCGTGGACCGCCCCGATCCGGTGCCGGGGCCCGGGCAGGCCCTGGTGCGGATCCGGCTGGCCGCGCTGAACTTCTTCGACACGCTGATCGTGGCCGGGCGCTACCAGGTGAAGCCGCCGCTGCCGTTCTCGCCCGGCGGCGAGGGCATCGGCGTGGTCGAGGCCCTGGGTGAGGGGGCCGCGGGCGTCGCGGTGGGCGACCGTGTGATCGTGCATGCCGGTCACGGCTGCTGCGCGGAGCGGATCGCCATCGACGCAGCCAGGCTGACCCCGGTGCCGGACGGGGTGCCGGACGAGCAGGCGGCCGGTCTCACCATCACGTACGGCACGTCTCTGCACGCGCTGGCCAACCGGGCGCATCTGAAGCCGGGCGAGTGGCTCGCGGTGCTCGGCGCCTCCGGGGGCGTCGGCCTCGCCGCGGTGGAACTCGGGCGGCTGATGGGCGCCCGGGTGATCGCCTGCGCCTCCTCGGAGGAGAAGCTCGCGGTCGCCCGCGCCCACGGCGCCGAGGCGACCGTGGTCTACGACCCCGCGACCCTGAAGGACGCGCTGCGCCGGATCAGCGGCGGCGGGGTCGACGTGGTCTACGACGCGGTCGGCGGCGACTTTGCCGAGCCGGCCCTGCGGGCGCTCGCCTGGCGCGGCCGCTACCTCGTCATCGGCTTCGCGGCCGGCGGCATCCCGCGCCTGCCGCTCAACCTGATGCTCCTGAAGGAACTCGACGTGCAGGGCGTCCATTGGGGCGCCTTCCTCGATCGCGAGCCGGAGGCGCACCGGGCCGACCAGCTCCGGCTGCTCGGCTGGGTCGCCGAAGGCAAGCTCACCGCGCAGGTGCACGGCGTCTACCCGCTGGCGGAATTCCCGGAGGCCTTCGGCCTGCTGACCCGCCGGGCGGCCGTGGGCAAGGTGCTGTTGCGGCCGTGACGGCTCAGAGCAGCCCGCGCGCCTTCGCCAGGGCCACGAGGTCGGCCTGCGGGCGTGCGCCGATGTGCTGGATCACCTCGGCGGCCGCCAGCGCGCCGAGGCGGGCACTGGTGACGTGATCGAGTCCGCGGGCGTGGCCGGCCAGGAAGCCGGCCGCGAACAGGTCGCCCGCGCCGGTCGTGTCCACCACCTCGTGGACCGGGCTCGCCTCGACGGCCCGGACCTCGCCACCCTGGACCACGAGCGCGCCATCCGCCGAGCGAGTGACGAGGCCCAGCAGGTGCCGGCCGCGGGCATTGCGCTCGTCGCGGAGGGAGGCCACCGCGTGCTCGGGATCGTCCGTCTGGTAGAGGCTCTGGAGTTCGCCGATATTGGCGAACAGGATGTCGATGCTGCCGTCGCGCACGAGGCCCAGGAACTCCTCCCGGTAGCGGCCGACACAGAACGCGTCCGACAGGGTCAGCGCGACCGCGTTGCCGGCTTGGTGGGCGATCTGGGCGGCCTTGCGGAACGCGTCCTTGGCGGCCGGCGGATCCCACAGATAGCCTTCGAGGTAGACGACCCGCGCCGCGCTCACGAGCGCCTTGTCGACATCGTCGGGGGTCAGCCCCTGGCAGGCGCCGAGATAGGTGTTCATCGTGCGCTCGCCGTCCGGCGTGACCAGCACGAAGCAGCGGGCCGTCGCCGGCCCCTCGCTCGCCGCCGGCACCGAGAAGCCGACCCCGGTGGCCTTGAGGTCGTGGCTGAACAGGCCGCCGAGTTCGTCGTCGCGGACCTTGCCGACAAAGCCGGTCTTGGCGCCGAGCAGGGCCGCGCCGACCGCCGTGTTGGCGCCCGAGCCGCCCGAGACGATCGTCGCCGGGCCCATCGCCTGGAACAACGATTCCGCCCGCGACTCGTCGATGAGCTGCATCGCGCCCTTGGTCACGCCCTGCGCGGACAGGAAAGCATCGTCCGTGCGCGCGATCACGTCGACGATGGCGTTGCCGAGCACGAGGAGATCGAGGGGTGCGGTCATCCGGGCGTCCTGATTCGAGTTCGCGCCGCTGTGGCATCCGCCTCGGATCGGATCAAGTCGCGGGGTCGGCGGGGGAGGGGAGATCGGCGAACAGTCCGGCGACGCGAAGGACCAGGCCGGGCGGTACAGGTCGAGCGTGCCGTCGACGGTGATACCGGTCGCGATCGGTCCTTGGGAGCCGCGCCCGTGGCGCGCCGCAACCTCGACCGGCGCGGTCCGCCGCCGTCCCCATGAGCTGCATCAGCCCGCGATCTTCTCCAACGCCACGTCCCGGGTCAGAGGGCCCAGGAGCCCGACGAGCAGCCCCGCGGCCAGCATCGCCGCCGAGATGAACAGGAATACCCCCGGAGTCCCGGTCTCGCGCAGCACGAAGGCGATGACGAAGCCCGTGAAGATCGCCGAGAAGCGGCTCCAGGAATAGACGAAGCCGACCGCCCGGGCCCGGATGCCCGTCGGGAACAGCTCGGCCTGGTAGGCGTGGAAGCTGTAGGACATCACGTTGGAGGCGAGCGTCAGGCCGATCCCGAGCGTCACGATGGCGGTGACATCGCGGGTCTGCGCGAAGGTCAGCCCGCAGGCGATGTAGACGAGCGCGGCGGCCACGATGACATGCTTGCGCTCGAACCGGTCGGCGATGGCGAGACCGATCAGGGGCCCGACCGGCGCAGCGAGCGCGATGAGTGCCGTGTAGGCCAAGCTCGACGTGACCGTGATGCCTTGCGCCACCAGTAGGGTCGGCACCCAGTTGGCGAAGCCGTAGAAGCCCACCGTCTGGAACACGTTGAAGCCCGCCATCATCAGCGCCCGGCGCCGATAGGGCGGGACCCAGAGATCGCGGAACGCGCCGCGCGGCTGCGCCGGTTCCGGCGCGGCGGGCGGGGGCAGCGCGCGGCCATACTCGGCCGCCACCTGGGCCTCGATGCGCCGCAGGACGGCGTCCGCCTCCGCGAGCCGCCCTCGCTCGACCAGCCAGCGCGGGCTTTCCGGCAGGCCCGCGCGCATCCACCAGACCACGAGGGCTGCCGAGGCGCCGATCAGCACGACCCAGCGCCAGCCGTCGATGCTGAAGGGCGCCGCCGGGATCAGCAGGTAGGACAGGAAGGCCACAACCGGCACCGCGGTGAAGCCGATGCCCTGGCACAGGGCGAAGGCGCGGCCGCGGATCGCCTTCGGCACCAGCTCCGAGAGGTAGCTGCCGATGGTCACCATCTCCAGGCCGAGGCCGATCCCGGCGATGAGCCGCCAGAGATTGAGTCCGAACGCGTCGCTCTGGCAGGCCATCACCACGTTGGCGGCCGTGTAGGACAGGAGCGACCACGTGAAGATCGCCCGGCGGCCGAAGCGGTCGGCGAGCCAGCCGCACGCGAGCGTTCCGATGAACAGCCCGGTGAACAGCGCCGCCACGAAGCTTGCGACGCCGCTGGCGCCGAACAGCCCGGGCGTGGTCGGCGTGAGGATCCCGGCCTTCACGAGACCCGGCGCGACGTAGCCGGTGAACAGCAGGTCGTAGAGTTCGAAGAAGAAGCCGAGGCCGAGCAGCGCGACGAGGCGCCAGATCGTGCGCGTCGGCGGCAGGCGGTCGAGGCGGGACAGGATCATGCCGGGATCAAGGTCGCTGCCCGACGCGCGCCCTGTCGTCTTCGTCAACATGGTGCCGCGTCCTGCCTCAGGCGCCGCGGCGCCCCGCCGGCGCAGTGCCGCGGAACCGGATGCCGCGCAAGGTCTCCGTCACGCCCCGAACACCGACCAGCCCATGCGTTGGGTCAGGCGCTCCAGGGCGACGCGGCCGAGATGGGAATTGCCCGCCGCGTCGAGGCCCGGCGACCAGACCGCGATCGAAGCCCTGCCGGGCGCCACCGCCAGGATGCTGCCGCCGACGCCGCTCTTGCCCGGCAGGCCGACCCGGTAGGCGAACTCACCCGAGCCGTCGTAGTGGCCGCAGGTCAGCATGATCGCGTTGATGCGCCGGGCCCGCTCGGCCGAGACGACGTTGTGCCCGGTCGACGGGTTGCGGCCGCTATGGGCCAGGAACCGTCCCGCCATGGCGAGCTGGCGGCAGTTCATCGCGATGGCACAATGGTGGAAGTAGACGCCGAGCGTGTAATCCACCGGGTTCTCGATGACGCCGAACGACTTCATGTAGTTGGCAAGCGCGGTGTTGCGGAAGCCCGTCCGCTTCTCCGAGGCCGCCACCGTCTCGTCGATCGCGATGGTCGGATCCTGGGCCAGGAACTGCATGAAGCGCAGAATCTCGCCCAGCGCCTCCCGCGGCTCGTGGCCCGAGAGGATCACGTCGGTAACCGCGATCGCCCCCGCGTTGATGAATGGATTGCGCGGCACGCCGCGCTCGCGCTCCAGCTGGACGATCGAGTTGAACGGGTTGCCCGAGGGCTCGCGCCCGACCCGCCGCCACAGCCGGTCGCCGACCATGCCCAGCGCCAAGGTGAGCGTGAACACCTTCGAGACGCTCTGGATCGAGAACGGCGTTTCGCTGTCGCCACCCGCAGAGATCCGGCCCTCGGCATCGATCACCGCGATGCCGAACTGGTTTGGGTCCACGCGGGCCAGTTCGGGGATGTAGTCGGCCACCGCGCCCCGGTCGGAGCGCAGGGCCATCTCCTCGGAGATCTCCCGGATGACGCTGTCGAGGTCGGGCACGGCCGGGCTCGCAGGGCGCCGCGCTCAGGCGGCGGCCAGGGACATCGACAGCGATTCCTTCTTCATCAGCTCGCGGAAGAAGCCGTCGAGATGGGTCAGGTTGTCGGGCGAGCCGTCCTGGATGATGCGGCCGCCTTCCAGCACGACGATCCGGTCGAAATCCTGCAGGGTCGAGAGGCGGTGGGCGATGGCGATGACGGTCCGGCCCTTCATCAGGTTGGCCAGTGCCTGACGGATCGCCTGCTCGGATTCCGCGTCCAGCGCCGAGGTGGCCTCGTCGAGGAGCAGGATCGGCGAGTTCTTGAGGATGGCGCGGGCGATGGCGATGCGCTGGCGCTGGCCGCCCGAGAGCTTGACGCCGCGGTCGCCCACCATCGTGTCGAACCCC
This sequence comes from Methylobacterium sp. NEAU K, assembly GCF_030700285.1. Classification (GTDB taxonomy): domain Bacteria; phylum Pseudomonadota; class Alphaproteobacteria; order Rhizobiales; family Beijerinckiaceae; genus Methylobacterium. The sequence continues at coordinate 109,453 of NZ_JAUYZJ010000012.1, forward strand.
TCCGGCAGGGCCTGGATGAACTCGGTGCAGCGCGCCGCCTCGGCGGCCTGCCAGACCTCCTCGTCGGTGGCCTCCGGCCGGCCGTAGCGGATGTTCTCGCGCAGGGAGCGGTGGAACATCGAGACGTCCTGCGGGACCACCGTGATCGCCTCGCGCAGGGATTCCTGCGTCACCCGCTCGATCGTCTGGCCGTTGATGCGGATCGTCCCGCTCTTCACGTCGTAGAAGCGCTGGATCAGCGAGAACAGGGTCGACTTGCCGCCGCCCGACTTGCCGACGAGGCCGACCCTCTGGCCCGGCTCGATCACGAGGTCGAAATCGGTGAAGACCGGGCGCCCGTCCGGATAGTTGAAGGCGACGTGGTCGAACTCGATCTTGGCGCCCTGGCCGGCGAGCGGCTTGGCTTCCGGGTGGTCGACGAGGTCGTGGGGCTGGAGCAGGGTGTGAAGCGCCTCGGCGAGGCGGGCGGTGTGCTGCGTCGCGTCCACCAGGGCGACTGCGAGATCGCGGGTGGCCGCCAGGATGCGGATGCCGAGCGTGCAGACCAGCACGACTTGTCCATTGGTCGCCTGGCCGGCCTCCCACATCTGGATCGCCCAGTAGAGCAGGCCGAACACAGCCAGCACGGTGAGCACCGCGTGCACGATGCGCAGCTTCTCCAGGTAGAGCAGCGACGAGCGCCGAGCCCGCATCTCGGTGGCGATCGTGCCCTCGAAGCGCTGGCCCTCGCGCTTGAACCCCGAGAAGGCGCGCACGAGCGACATGTTGCCGACGAGGTCGACCATCTCGCCATCCACGGAGGCCGCCTTGGCGGCGAAGTCGTGGTGCAGCGGCTTGCCGGCCGAGGCCATCTTGAACATCAGCACGACGACCGCGGCGAAGATGGCGGCCAGGATCAGTGCCATGGTGGTGTTGACGGTGGCGATGTAGGCGATCGACCCGAAGGCCGCCACCGTCGGCGGCATCACGTTGAACACGAACATGTTCTCGACCGTGAAGATCGCGTTCGAGGTCGCCGTGATGCGCGACGCCAGGGTGCCCGGCTGGCGATCCGAGAAGAAGGTCGGGGAATGGCCGGTCATGTGCCGGAACAGGTCGCGCCGGATGTCGCCGGTCACACCCACGAAGGTGAAGGCGCCGGTCAGCGCTGCCACGCGCCAGAGCATGTTGTCGGCCGCGATGAAGCCGATGAGGACGGCCAGCGCGCTCCAGACCAGGGTGTTGCCCGGGCCGGGGCCCTTCGTCAGGGCATCGACCACGCCCTTGAGGGCATAATCGGTCGAGACCGAGAACCCGACCGCGCCCAGCACGGAGACCAGGATCACCAAGTGGGGCAGCCAGCGGCGCCGGAGGTATCGCCCGACGAAGGCGAAGGGCCTCTCAGCGTATTGGTGCAACTCTTCCATCGCGGTGACCATTCCGTATTCACGCGGCACTGGCTGGTGCGGGCTGAGGCGGAGTGCAACGCGGGCGCAGTACGACCCGAAGCGGCAACGCGACAGCGTTGCCATATGTTGCACCGGCCCGCACCTCCCGCGCGCTTTTATCCGTCAAACCTGAACGCCGCTTGAGCGGCGCGGATACATGCAAGCGAATCCGATGCCGCGCGCCTCAAGCCGCACTCTCCGGCTGGCGCGTCTCAGGCATGATCAGGGCCACCAGCATGAAGGCCGCGAAGCCCATCAAGGCGAGCCCCAGGAAGGCGCTGTGGCTGCCGAGGCGGTCCGCCATGATCCCGGCGAGCGAGGTCGAGAGCGCGGCGCCGACACCCATCGCGGTGCCGACCGCGCCCAGCGCGAGGTTGAAACGCCCGGTGCCGCGGGTGAGGTCCGAGACTACGAGCGGCACCATCACGCCCAGCACGGAAGCCGAGATCCCGTCGAGGACCTGGATGGCGACGAGGCCATAGGGATTGGTCGTGTAGGCGAGCAGCAGGCCGCGCACGGGCAGCGCGCCGAAGCCGAAGAGCAGCACAGGGTAGCGGCCGAACCGCTCCGCGGCCCGGCCGACTGCCGGCGCGCTGACGGCGAGCACCGCCTGCGGGACCATGATGCAGGCGGCGATCAGGGCGGTGGCGGTCTCGCTCGCCCGCAGGGTCAGGACGCTGCCCACGAGCGGCAGCATCGCGGCGTTGGCCAGGAAGAACAGAACCATGCAGGCCGAGAAGCACAGGAGGCCGCGGTTGGTCAGCAGCGCGCGGATCCCGCCCTGCCCGGAGGCCTGCCGCGCCTGGGCCGGGGCGGCCTCCCGGAACACGCCGGAATCGATCTCCTGGGCACGGATGCGCGTGAGCGCGATGATCGTCGGCACCACGAGGGCCGCCGTGAGATAGAACACCGCCCCGTTCGAGAGATAATAGCCGATCGCCCCCATTCCGGCGGCGCCAAGCGCATTGCCGACCGCCGCGAAGCTCGCGTTGCGGCCGAGGCGTTCGCCGGCATGGGCCCGGCCGACGAGGCCGATGCTGATCGCCGCGATGGCCGGGGTCAGGACGCAGCTCGCCCCCGAATGCACAGCCATCGCCAGAAGCACCACCGGGAAGCTCGGCCAGACCGCCAGTGCGAAGGCGCTGCCCGAGATGCCGATCACCGCGACCGCGGCGGCGAAGCGCTTCGAGCGCACCACGTCGACGAAGGCGCCTCCCGGCACCTGACCGAGTAGGGCGACCAGGCTCCCCACGGTCAGCGCGAACCCGATATCGGACTGCGTCCACTTGGCCTGCGAGAAGTAGACGGCCAGGAATGGCCCGAACCCGGTCTGCAGGTTGGCCACGAAGAACGCGAAGGCGTCCAGGCCGTGGCGGCTCACCGCCGAGACCGTTCCCACCGGCACGGCCTCGGCAGCGGCCGGCGCTCGCGAGCCCTCGGACGGCTGGTCCTTCAAGCGCACAGGACGCGACCGAAGCTCCTGGCGGGATACCTCGCGCTCGCGGGGCGAAACGACGGGTCTCGGTTTCAATCGGGCCACCGTCACTTGTCCGGGGCCTTTTCCGGAGGGGTGGCGGGGGCCGGCGCGGGGGACGAGACGGCGGGCGCGCTCGTGGCGGGCACCGGGGTCGACGTGGGCGCGGCGGGGCTCGAAGGCGCGGCCGGGCTGGCTGCCTGATCGGCCTCGGTCGCGGGGGCGGCCGGGCTGGCGGGGCCGAGCACGACGATCGGTTCGCCCGCCTTGTATTCCGGCGACACGCGGACCTGATTGCGGGTCAGGGCGACCCACAGCTTGCGCTCCTTGCCGCCGTCGGCGGCGAAGCGCAGCGCACGCCAATCCACGGCGATCTTGCGGGTGCCGACCCCGAGGAAGCCGCCGAAATCGATGATCGCCGCGCGCGGATGGCCGTCCTTGTCGATGATGATGTCGATGACACGACCGAGTTCGTCGCCGCCCGCGCTGCGCACGCTGCGGCCGAGGAGGCTCTCGTAATCCTGGGTGTCGAGGACCGTGGCCGGGGTGCCTTGCTGCTGCTGTTGCGCAGCGGGTGGCGGTGCTGCGGGGGGCGCCCCCGACGCCGCCGCAGGGGCGCCCGGGGCCGGCTGGACGGCGGGCGGCGCTTGAGCCGGAGCCTGGCCGGACGCGCCCTCGATCCCTGGAGCCGGGGCCTGCGCCGCAACTCCCGACGCCCACAGGGCGAGCGTCACGGCCGCGATCATCCGGTTGGTTCTGAACACGCTTCGTCCTCTGAGGAAGGGGCCGGGCCGAGCCGGCATGACAGCGACCGAATTGGCCTGTTCGGGGCCGCCGCCGACAGGAACCCGCCTGCGGACAGCACCGTGCCGAAGGACCTGGGCGAAGTTATGGATCGCCCCGGCCGGGCCGCAAGTTCCGAGCCGGCGCCGATCGGAGCGGCCCCGATCCGCGCCGCCGCGCAGGTGTCTGGTTTTCGCCGCAACCTCAGCGTAGACAGCCGATCATAAACCCATGCCACCTGCGGACACCACCGCGGCCTCTTGCGAGGACTACACGATGTCGACTCTCACCTCGTCGGGATGCACCGCCGCGCGCGGCCTCGTGCTCGGTGTCGCGCTGGCCGGTCTGGTGGCCGGCTGTCAGGCGCTCGGCGGCGGCGGCGGCGTGATGCCGGCGTCCGAGGTCGGGCTCCCGCCCTCGCTGCGCGGCTCCCTGCCGAACCGCGAGCCGCACAACGCCGCGGTCGATGCAGACGGGCAACCGCTCCAGACTGCGCCGACGAGGCAGCTCGCGATTCCGAAGAGTGCCGGCGGCACGACGCGGTCCGCGGATGCGGGCGAGCGTCGGATCCGGCGCGAGGATATCGAGGGCGGCAACGCGACGAGCGGCGGCGGCAGCAACACGATGGGACCCATGCTGTCGCCCGGCGGCAGCGTCGGCCTCGGCGGGAAGTTCTAGGGCGCGGTCCGCCCTCGCGGGCCCGGCTCCGGCTCGGAGCCGGTCTGACTTCGGATCGTCGCCGCCCTGCGCGGGGCTGCGCGACGACTCACGTGGTCGCCACGCGCAGTCCGTAATACTTCTCGATCTTCCCGCTATAGGTCGGGTCTGCGAAACCGTCCTCGCCGGGCCCGTGGCTCGGCGCACCGGCCAGCACGCCCGGATCGATGTCGACCACGTAGCCGCCGAGTTCGGTGCTGTAGGTCAGCGCCTTCCAGGGCAGGGGATGATGGTTCTCGCCGAGCCCGAGGAACCCGCCGAAGGCCAGGACCGCGTAGGCGACCTGTCCGCTCACCTTGTCCACCATGAAATTGTGGACGGCCCCGAGGTGGCGCCCGGTGCGGTCGTAGACGGCCGTGCCCTCGACCTTGTTCGAGGCGATCAGGCGGGCGGTCTCGTCGATCGCAATGCCCTCGCCGGAGGGGTCGAGCTCCATCGAGCCCGGCTTCCTCATGGCTCGCTCGTTGGGCAGGTCCGTCGGCATGATGTCTCCCGGTTCGCGGACGGGGCGAGCCCCGCATCCGGTTGTTCCACTTGACTAAGCGTGCGGGCGGAACCGGGTTCCGCCTCGTCAAAGATCCGCGAGCATGCCGGCGTTCGCCCGGCGCTGCCTGATCCGGTCCCGGACCGAGCGGCTGGCCAGCAGCATCTCGAAGCCGAAGGCGATGAGCGCGCACAGCGTGCACAGGATCGCGGCACCGAACAGCCCGAACAGCAGGCTCGCCACCGTGCTGTCGCGCAAGGCGCCGACGAATAGCGTCAGCACGGAGCCGCAGGTCGCGACGCCACCGAGGGCGGCCAGGAACACCGCGGCGTCGAGCGCCAGCGAACGCATGTGCAGCCGGTCGAGGCGCTGGCCGAGGATGATCCGCTCCGCCTCTCCGGCCCCGGCGAGCATCGTGAAGACGCGGTCAGCCTGATCGGCGACCCTGGCGAGCCGGGCACCGAAGACGTTGAGCAGCGTGGCCACGCCGGACAGCAGGAAGACCGGGCTCAACGCAACCTGGACCACGTGGGTGGTGCCTTCCAGGGTGGTGGATGTGATGGGATCGATCATGCCGCCGGGCAGATGCACCGGAACGGCCGTGCGCGGCAATCCCGCCCGCGCTCAGACCAGGCCGCGGCCCGGTTCCAGGCCGCGCGGGGCCGGTTCGGCGCGGATCCCGAGGCCGAGACCGAGCACGAGCCCGGTGGCGAGCAGCAGCGCGAGCGTGAGAGCGGGGGCGAACATCGGTTCATTTCTCTGCATGATCCTTAAGAGCAGGTTTCGTTCGCGTGAATCCGGTGGAAGATCTTGGCTGACGCGCGCATCGGCTGCTTCCCGGGTGGATTCCGGCGCCTGCGCTGTGGATGAGAGGGCCGCGAAGGCGATTTCCCCTTGGAACGGCGGCATCACCGCTTAGTTGCTGCTATGCTGGCTCGGCCGTGGGGCGCTCATGCCCCGGCCTGCGGCCCGAGAACCGGAGGAAGTTTATGGCCACGAAGACCGAGAAGGCTGCGCCGAAGGCGGCCAAGACCACCAAGGCAGACGAGCCGAAGGCCGCCAAGGCCGCGCCCGCCAAGGCCGCGAAGCCCGCCGGCACGAAGCCGAATGCCCTGCAGCAGCCGCTCAAGCCGTCGGCCGAGCTCGGCGCGATCGTCGGCACCAGCCCTCTGCCGCGCGGTGAGGTGGTCAGCAAGGTTTGGGATTACATCAAGAAGCACAACCTTCAGAACCCCGAGAACAAGCGCGAGATCATGGCCGACGACAAGCTCAAGAAGGTCTTCGGCAAGGACAAGTGCTCGATGTTCGAGATGAACAAGCACCTCGCGGCGCATCTCAAGGCCTGATCGTCCCCTAGAGCCGTGCCCGGCGCCTTGGCCGGACCGGCGGCTCTAGCGTTTGCTCGGTCTCCCGTCTGCGATCCGAGGATCGCCTCGCACGCGGCGGCCTACGCGATGCCTTGAAGGACACCGCCATCCACCCGCAGCGCAGCGCCCGTCGTGGCGCTCGCTGCCGGGCTGCAGAGATAGGCGACGAGGCTTGCGACTTCCTCGACCTGCGCCAGACGCTTGATCAGCGAGGAGGGGCGGTGTTCGGCGACGAATGTCCGGCCCATCGCGTCGAGGTCTGCATCGGCCGCGCCCCCGGCCATCTGCTTCATGAACTCCGCCACGCCCTCCGACAGGGTCGGCCCGGGAAGCACGCTGTTGACGGTCACGCCGCTGCCGGCGACCGTCTGGGCGAGGCCGCGGGAGATCGCGAGCTGCGCGGTCTTCGTCATCCCATAATGCACCATTTCGGTCGGCGTGTTGATGCCGGACTCGCTCGAGATGAAGATGACCCGGCCCCAGCCGCGCTCGGCCATGCCCGGCGCGTAGGCGCGCGACAGGCGCACGCCGCTCATCACGTTGACGTCGAAGAAGCGCTGCCAATCCGCGTCGGGGATCTCGAAGAACGGCTTCGGCTCGAAGATCCCGGTGTTGTTGACGAGGATGTCGACGCTCCGCAGCGCGTGCACGAGGGCTGAGACGCCCGCCGCGGTCGAGACGTCGCCGACCGCCGCGAAGGGCCTGCCGCTCTTGGCCTCGCCCCGCAGCTTGGCGAGCGCTGCCTCGACCCGCTCTGGCGTGCGACCGTTGACGCCGACCTCGGCACCGAGGTCGCAGAGTTCCTTGGCGATGGCGTATCCGATGCCGCCGGTCGAGCCGGTAACGAGAGCCTTCTTGCCGGTGAGATCGAGGTCCATGGTGGTTGCTCCGGGACGTGACGCGTGGCCTCAACGCGTCCGCGCTCCGTCGGTGGCATGCCGAGGCCGTCTAACCGCCCTTACCGCGCCGCAGGACGCTGGCGCAGCCGCCGATGACGGAGAGCGCCACCGCGCAGGACAGCGAGAGGGTCACGGCCCGCTCCGGTCCGAGCCCGTGGGTCAGGCCGAAGATCACCGCCACGAGCGCCGCGCCGAGCGACTGGCCGGTGAGCCGGGCCGTCGACTGCATCCCGCTGGCCCCGCCGGCCCGCTCGCGCGGGGCGGAGGTGACGATCACCTTGTTGTTGGGCGACTGGAACAGGCCGAAGCCGAGCCCGCACAGGGTCAGGCGCCAGACGATGTCGAGGGTGGCGGGCGCTTCTGGCAGGCGCGCCACGCAGACGAGGCCGGCCGCCAGCATCGCCAGCCCGATCCCGCCGAGGAGTCCCGGCGGGTAGCGGTCGGCGAGGCGCCCCGAGATGGGCGCCATGGCGGCCACCGCGATCGGCCAGGGTGTGAGCAGGAAGCCGGTCTGGGTGCTGGAGAGGTGCAGCACGTCCTGGAAGTAGAACGGCAGCGCCACGTAGGAGATCATCTGGGCGCAGAACGAGGCGACGGAGGTCGCCATCGACAGCGCGAAGGCGGGGATCCGCAGGAGGTCCACCGGCAGGAGCGGCGCCGGCAGCCGGATCTGGCGCCGCACGAACACCGCGCCGACCCCCAGGGCGCCCGCCAGTTCGGCGACGGCGGTCCCCTGGCGGTCCGGATCCCCCAGCCCGTCGATGCCGATGATCAGCAGGCCGAAGGTCAGCGCGTTGAGCACTGCGCTCACGAGATCGAAGCGCCGTCCGCTCGCCGGCGTCGCCGGCAGGGTGCGGGACGCCACCGCCAGGGCCAGGAGGCCCACCGGGATGTTGACCAGGAAGAGCCAGGGCCAGGTCGCCACCGAGAGGATCGCGGCCGCCACGGTCGGGCCGGCGGCCGAGGCCACGGCCACCACCAGCGCCACGTTGGCCACGCCCTGCCCGATCATGCGGTGCGGGTAGATGAAGCGCACGAAGCCGATGTTCACGCTCATGATCGCTGCGGCGCCCAGCCCCTGGACGATGCGCCCCGCGATCAGCAGCGGCAGGTTCGGCGCGATGGCGCAGGCGAATGACGCGACCACGAAGACCGCGAGCCCCGGCAGGTAGACCCGCCGGAAGCCGAAGATGTCGCCCAGGGACGCGAAGGGCAGGAGGCTCGCCGTCACGGCGATCTGGTAGGCGTTGACCACGAAGATCGCGTCGGCCGGCTTGACCGCCAGATCCTTGGCCATCACCGGCAGCGCCACGTTGACGATGGCCCCGTCGAGCACCGCCATGGTCATGGCCAGACCGATCGCCGCCATCGCCAGGACCCGCTCGCGCGGCGGCAGGCCATCATGCTGGGCACCCTGCGCGACGGCGCCTGTACCGGCCGGGACCTGCGCCATGCTCGCGCGCTCCTGCGGCGTCCCGGAGGGCCCGTGACGTCGATCGGGGGAAAATCCGTGGCGCGGGACGCGCCGAGGATGCGGCCTCCCTGTCGCGCAGGCGAGGCACAGCGTCGAGAGGCGCGGCGTGTCCTATGTCACGGCGCGGTCGGCTTCGTTCGATCTGGCGAGCGGTGTCGGCTTCCAAAAAGTCGGGCTTTGCCCCGTGCCGTGGTCGAGAGCACGAAACCCGGCCTGTGCGCCCGGTCCGCCGATCCGAACTTCGCAGCCGCTGCGCGGCGCTGTCCGTGCTGCCTCCCGGACAGGTGCCGCTTCGCTCCACCTGTCCGGGCAAGGGGGGTGGAGGACGAGTCTCCGTTTCCCGGGTGCTTGGAGAATCTGGGGACAGTGCCCCGGGCCCGGCGAGCCGGCTCAGCGGCTTCGGACGGCGGATCGGCTCGACGGCCGCGTCCGGGTCTCCGCGTCACGCCAGCATGTAGGTGAGCAGCGAGCGGAGCTGGGCCGGCTTGATCGGCTTGCGCACCAGCTCGGCGCCGGCCTGTGCGACCAGCGCCTCGACCTCGCTGGAATGATCGGCGGTGGTGACGATGACCGGGAGCGGATCGCCGCGCGTTTCGCGGAGATAGGCGGCCACGTCGAGGCCGCAGGCGCCGTCGTCGAGGTGGTAGTCCAGCACCAGGATGTCCGGCTCGGCGGCGCCGGCCTCCATCGCCGCGCGCACGCCGGACAGGTCGCGGAAGGTCGAGACCCGGGCGTCCCAGTTCTGCAGGAGGCGCGCGAGGGCGTCGGCCGTGGAGGCGTCGTTCTCGACCACCAGGACATGCGCCCCCGAGAGCCGGGTCGCCACCGGCGCGGGCGGCACGGCGGCGGCCGGGACCGGGCTCAGCGGCAGCGCCAGCGTGACGCGGGTGCCGTGACCGGGCCGTGAGGCCAGGGTGAGGCGGTGGTCCAGCGCCAGGGCCATGCGGCGGACGATCGACAGGCCGAGGCCGAGACCCGGCTCCTCTCCCGCGCAGGTCCGTGCACCGCCTCGGAAGAACTCGTCGAAGACGAGCTCGCGCTCCTCGGCAGCGATGCCGCAGCCGGTATCGATCACCTCGATCCGGACCCCGCCGGCGCGCCGCCGCGCCGCGACGACGATGCCGCCCGCGCTCGTGTACCGGACCGCATTCGAGACGAGGTTCTGGATGATGCGCTGGAGGAGCAGCACGTCGGTGGTGACCGTGAGGTCCGGGCAGCGCACCGAGAGCCGCAGACCCTTGCGCTCCGCGAACGGCTTGAAACTCCCGGCCATCTCCGCCAGCAGATCGGGCAGGAAGACCGCCTGCACCTGGGGCCGGACGATGCCGGCATCGAGCTTGGAAATGTCCAGGAGCGTCTTGATCAGGTCTTCGATGGTCTGGAGACCCCGCTCCACTTGGCCCGCGATCGTGCGCGCCTCCGGCGGGAGGGCAAGGTCGCCGAGCGCCGAGATCGACAGCCGGGCGGCGTTCACGGGCTGCAGCAGATCGTGGCTCGCCGCCGCCAGGAAGCGGGTCTTGGAGCGGTTGGCGGTTTCCGCCTCCTCCTTGGCCGCCGCCAGTGCCTCGTTGGAGCGCTCCAGGCGGTGCATCAGCCCGGTCAGCTCCTCGGTGCGGGTCCGGACCCGGCCTTCCAGCATGATCGCGGTCTGGAACAGCGAGTAGGCGCTGCCGCGCTGGTCCATGCTGCGCTCGACATGGGACATCAGTGCGGCGTTGATCCGCTCGAGCTTCTCGATCCGCCGACGCAGGGACGCGTCGGTTTCGAGGCCGTTCGGGTGAACGGTCACGACGCGACCGGAACCGGCGCCTCACCGGTCCCCGGCCCGCAATCCACGCCCTTCCCGATGGCGATGCCCGTGAACGTCTGGTTCAGGTGCATGGCCCGGTACTGCTCGCCGAAGGTCTCGAAGCCGACGACGTTGTAGCGGCGGTAGAGGTCTGCGATGCCGTGGCCCACCTGGCGGCTCTCGGCATCGAGCCGGCGCAGCACGCACTCGAACCCGATGATCAGGTCGACGCCGCCGAGCACCGCGTCGAGGCGGGACAGCTCGGCCCGGGTCGAGGCCACGATGTCGCGCGGTTCCGCGAGGGTCAGCACCACGCCTTCGTCGATGGCGCAGAAGAAACTGAGTGACCCGTCCTCGTTCATGCGGCGGATTGAGCGGCAGAAATACTCGCCACCGACCTTCACGGCGAGCGGATAGGCGGCGAAGCTCATCGGTGAAAGCCCCTCCGGATCCAGGCCGATCGCCATAGCGTATTCCCGCGCTGCCGGCTCGGCGTTGAGTTCGTGAACGGTCCGCCGCTCGCCGTCCGAGGCGGTGACCACGAACTTGGTCCGGGTCGGCTCGAAATTGTCGCTCTTGAAGATTTCCACCGGAAAATCGGTCTCGACGAGCACCAGAACCGCCGCATTGCGGTGGATCCGGCCGCCATGGAGCAGAACCGCGTCCCGAAAGCGCAGGTCGTCGCCCGCCGAACCGCCGACGATCGGGATCCCGTCGAGGGCCCAGGCGATGGCCGAGACGACGGTCTCCTCCGCGTTCGCGAGTCCGTCGATCAGCGACAGCGCGAAGCGACGCCCGGCGCCGGTCGCGTCGCCCTCGCGGCACGGATCCAACGGGTCGAGGGTCCGCCGCAGCGCTCGCACCGCCGAGGCGGTGCGCTCCACGTCGAGATGGTCGATGGCATCGACCACCGTCGAGACGATGCGGAAGCGCTCGGCCGGGAACGCGATGACGACGAGCCCGCGGTCGAGGCCGCCGGCCGGCGCGATGCCGCCCGACATCGAACAGCCGGCCGCCGGCACCCCGGGGAAGCGCGCCTCGAACTCACGCGCCAGCGTCTCGGGGTCGTAATCGGCGGAGAAGAACGCGACGATCTGCGACAGGTGCGGTTCGCCGATGGCCCCGGCGATGTCGGACACGGCGTCGGCCGCCGACACCGCCTCCGTCCAGGCCGTCCAGATACCGCACAGATGGCGGCGAACTCCCGTCCCTTGAGCCACGTTCCACCCCCTGGCGCCCCCTCGGCGGGCTTTGCACCCGCTCTTCAGAGTTTCGGGGTGAGTATGTCGTGCACAATCGAGCGGTGCAACGGGGGCAGGGTCGCCCTAAACCGCTCCGAACGGGAGACCGGCGCCGGAGGTCACTTCATGCAGGCGTCTTCGGCTTTCTCGAAGGCGGTGGGCTTGGGCTCGTGCTCGGCCGGCCGGTTGCGGCCGACCGCGCCGTCCGAGCGGGCGCGCAGGTAGGTGTAGATGTCGGGCATGTAGCACATGACGTTCCGGTTATCGCCGAAGGCCGGCATGACCAGCTCCTGCGCGGCGTTCACGTCCTTCTTGCCGCCGACGATGATGCCGGCGAAATGCGCGTAGTCCATGCCCTTGAGGGCATCGACCAGCGACGGGGCGTAGGTCGAACCCATGCCGTCCGGCCCGTGGCAGACGATGCAGTTGGCGTTATACCGGAGGTACCCGGACATCGTGTACCAGTCGACCTTCTTGCCGCCATCGGTGACGTGGTAGGTCGGGTCGCCGTTCTTGTCGGTGTACTGTCCATCCTGGACCTTGGCCGGCTGCGTCGGGCCATCGCTCTTGAGGTCGGACGCCCCGGCGCCCGAGGAAGCCGGCGCCGCTGGCGGATCGGTCGGGCTCGCGGCCGAGGCCGAGCCCGCCGTCAGCGTCGCTGCCGTGAATCCGGCCAGAGCGAACCAGGCAAGCACGTTTGCCGCACACTGCATCACCGTTCCTCCCGCCGCGCACAGGGTTTCGATGGGGCGGCGCGGGGATAACGACGCTCTCCGGCTTCGAACGCCACTGTGAACGTTCACGTTTTCGCGCGGCGTGATGCGTGACCGGCAGCCGGCCTCATGTGGCGGGAGGGCGCTACGTCATCCGCGTTGCACACAGCATTAACCTTTTGTTAATCGGCCGATTGCCGCCGGCCCGCCGGCGTGAGAGCTTTCGTTAACGAGAGCTTAACGGTTGGGTCACGGCGATGCGGTTCGCGGTTTCCACGGTGCGGGGTTCGAACCCTGACTCTGCGCCTCGGCGGGCCTCCCGCAGCCGCCGCAGGGTGGTGGGGTTCGCCTGGGCGGCCTTGTGCCTCGCCGGGCTCGGCGTGGGAGCCGCACAGGCGCAGACCTTCGCGAGCCTGCCGTCACCGCAGGCCGGTGCCGAGCTGCAGGGGGCTGCCCGTCCGATCGCGGCCTGGGTGACGTTCTGCCAGTCCTACGCGGCCGAATGCGCGGTGGACCGGACCGAGCCTGCGCGGATCACCCTGACGCCGGCGACCTGGGCGACGATCGTGTCGGTGAACCGGCGGGTGAACAAGACGGTCGAGCCGAAAACCGACATGGAGCATCTCCACGTGGCCGACCGGTGGGACCTGGCCGAGGACGGGATCGGCGATTGCGAGGACTTCCAGCTGCTCAAGCGCCACCTGCTGGCCGAGGCGGGCCTGCCCCGGCGGGCGATGCGCATGACCGTGGTGATCGACGAGAAGGGCGAGGGCCACGCGGTGCTGACCCTGATCACCGACCGGGGCGACCTCATCCTGGACAACAAGACCAACGTCATCGTGCCCTGGCACAAGACCGGCTACGTGTTCATCAAGCGCGAGAGCCAGGACATCACCGCCTGGGTGTCGCTGGGCGGCGTCACCTCCCCGGTCACCACCGCGAATCGCTGATCCCCCGGGCCCGCCCTGTGCCGCTGTGGCGCCCTGCCGCGGACGCCGATGTTGTGTGCTCCGGGGCGCCCGGGAATCCGCTTTCCATCGGCGGTCTGAGCCATCTCGTGCCGTGACGATCGTAACCAAACGCTAACCTTGTCGGCACCACTCTGTCCCAGGACCGAGTGCCCGATCCATGTCGCCTGCGCCCCTCGCCTCCCAACTTCTCCTCGCGACGATCCTTCTCGTCGGCGCTTCCGGCTCGGCGCGTGCGGCCGGCGAGGCGGAGACGCGTCAGGCGATCTGGCGCGCCTGCCTCAGCCGCACATTCGAGATCGAGGCCGCGCTCACCGACCGCAACCTCGCCGCGGATGCTGCCTTCCGGACGTGCCGGAGCGCCGAGGACGCCTATCTCACGGCCCTGGCGCGCTCCCCGCTTCTGGACGACGACGACGTGGCTCGCGCCCGCCCGATGCTCGCCGGCCGCATCCGGTCCTGGCTTGTCGGGGTCAGAGGATAATACGCCGAGGCGCCGGATCCTCCCGTGATCGGCCCCCTGAACCGCGACCGACCGAGGGAACGCACCGCTACACGCCGCAGGCGCAGCAGGCCCGGACGTTCGCGATCCTCTGTTCCGGAGTGCCGTAACTCGGCCGCACGGTCCCGTAGTTTTTCCAATGCGTGATCCATTGCTTGATGTAGTGGGCCCCGTTGGGCGCGCGTTTCAGCTGATGGGCCGCCCAGCAATCCGCAAGCCGATCGGAAGCAATTCGAATCGCAAGAAGTCCGTATTCATGAACGATGTAAAAGTGGCTCGCGTCCGGGACTTGAGAATTTACCAGCTCTGCTCGCCTAGGGCACAGGAACAGGCCATCGGATCGGGCGGCAGCAATGTTTCCGCCGGTTTCCGAGCAGTTTTTTATGACCGAAATATCAAGTAAGGATCCGGACGGATTCCATTGTGCCCTGGCATTTCCGTCTGTAAAAGCCAGCATGTAAAATATTAAAAAAAATAAAAATGCTCTGATCATCGCTCTTTTCCGATGAATCGGGTCGGTGTGAGGATTCATACCAGGTCCGATCTCGGTCGAAAGCTTGCTTTGGCTGCGCGGCTGTGTTGCCGTTACAACGGGATGCTAAATGTCTCGGCCCATGCCGGCCGCCCGCTGTGCAGACGGACGGTGGTTCCACAGCAAGGAACGGGACGCTTCTGGCTCGCTGCACCGGCATCCTCCCGGCGTCCAGGGAGAGCGTCATGGCCCGCTACCGCTGCGTTCCCATCGATGAGGCCGTCGCGGAGCGCTTCCGCCGCGACGCCCGTGACGATTTCGGCAATCCGCTGCGCCGCGTCGAGGCATCGAGCGCGAATGGGTTTCCCTGCCGACGCTGCCTGCACTGCGCCGAGCCAGGAGAGGCGATGCTGCTGGGGTCCTACGATCTCGGCCGTCCCCGCGGCATCTACTGGGCTCCGAGCCCGATCTTCCTGCACGCGCGGTCCTGTCGGGGGTTCGCCGCGGAGGACGTCCTCGCTCCGATCATTCGCGCCAACACTCTCGTGTCGGTGCGGGCCTACGACGCGGGCGATCTCTGCCTGTATGACCTCGGCCACGTCTGTGCCGGCGCCGAGGTCGATGCCCCGCTGATGCGCGCCCTCGCGGATCCGCGCACGGCGTTCGTCAACGTCCACACCGCCCGGCCGGGCTGCCTGCTGGCTCGGGTGGAACGTGTGGTGAGCGCGTGACCGCTACATCCTGAGCCGTGCCTTGATCCGCCGGGTCAGCCCGTCGCGCACGTCCCGGTAGGCCTCGAGACGCTGCTCGCGAGAGGCGTCCTGCAGCAGGGTGGGATCGGGGGTCGGCCAGTACTCGACCTCGGTCGCGATCGTGTGCGTGAGATCGAGCGCCCGGTGGTGCGCCTCCGGCGAGAGGGTGATGATCAGGTCGAAGTTCAGGCCCTCCCAGTCCTCGAGCTCCTCGATGGTCCGGGGGCGATGCCGGCTCGCATCGATGCCGATCTCGTCGAGCGCCGCGACCATGAACGCGTCGGTCGGCTCGCCCGAGCGCACGCCGGCTGATTGCACGTAGGTCGACTTGCCGAAATAGGCCCGTGCGATCGCCTCGGCCGCGACCGAGCGCACGGCGTTGTAGTTGCACATGAACAGGACGGACTGCACCCGCCGCTTCTTCGGGGAGGTCTCGGGGTGAGGCTCAGCCATCGCCGCTCGGGGCCGGAAGGCGCCCTAGCCCTTCCAGTGCAGGGCGAAGATCAGGGTGAACAGGCGACGCGCCGTGTCGTGGTCGAGGTCGACCTTGCCGTCGAGGCGCTGCTTGAGCGTGTCGGACGCCTCGTTGTGCAGCCCGCGCCGGCCCATGTCGATCGCCTCGATCTGAGACGGCGAGGCGGTGCGGATCGCGTTGTAGTAGCTCTCGCAGATCATCTCGTAGTCGCGGATCACCCGTCGGAACGGCGTCAGCGACAGGAGGTGCGTCATCACCGGCTCGCCGTCCACCGTGCTGATCGCGAAGGACAGCTTGTTCTCGACGAGGCCGAGCGTCAGCGCGTAGGGCCCCTCCCGGCCGGGGATCGCGAAGGCATTGTCCTCCAGGATATCGAACAGCGCGATGGCCCGCTCGTGCTCCTGATCCGGGTTGCCGCGGGCGATGGACGCTTCGTCCAGGCTCACCTTCGCGAGGCGGTTCGCCGCGCGCTCCTTCTCCGCCATCCCCAAAACCTCACAGGTTCAGCCGGATCGCGACGGAGCGGGCGTGGCCCTCCAGGCCCTCCGACCGGCCGAGCGTTATCGCTGCCGGACCCAGCGCCCGCAAGCTCTCCGGCGTGCAGGCGAGGATCGTGGTCCGCTTCATGAAGTCCAGGACGCCGAGGCCGGAGGAGAATCGTGCCGAGCGGGCGGTGGGCAGCACGTGGTTGGGGCCGCCGACATAATCGCCGATCGCCTCCGGGGTGTGGGAGCCCAGGAAGATCGCGCCGGCATTGCGGATCTTGCGCGAGAGCGCCTCGGCGTCCTGAGTCTCGATCTCCAGGTGTTCGGGGGCGAGGCGGTCGACCAGCGGCACGGCCTCGTCGAAATCCCGCACCCGGACGATCGCGCCGTAGTCGCGCCAGCTCGCCCGGGCGATCTCGGCCCGGGGTAGGGTGGTGAGCGCGCGCTCCACCGCCGCCTCGGCGGCCTCGGCCAGCTCGGCGCTGTCGGTGATCAGCACCGCCTGGGCCGCGATGTCGTGCTCGGCCTGGGCCAGCAAGTCAGCGGCGATCCAATCGGGATTGGCGTGGCCGTCGGCGAGGATCAGGACCTCGGAGGGGCCGGCGATCATGTCGATCCCGACCTGCCCGAAGACCCGGCGCTTGGCCGCCGCCACCCAGGCATTGCCCGGGCCGACGATCTTGGCGACCGGCGCGATCGTCGCCGTCCCGTAGGCGAGGGCCGCCACGGCCTGCGCGCCGCCGACCCGGTAGACCTCGTGCACGCCGGAGAGATGGGCGGCGGCCAGCACCAGCGGGTTCAGGACCCCATCGGGCGTCGGCACCACCATGACGATGCGCGGCACGCCCGCCACCCGCGCCGGCACCGCGTTCATCAGGACCGAGGACGGGTAGCTCGCCGTGCCGCCGGGCACGTAAAGCCCGACCGATTCCAGCGCCGTCCAGCGCCAGCCGGCCGTGACGCCCAGCGCGTCCGTGGCCCGGTGGTCGTGGGGCTTCTGCTCCTTGTGGAACGCCTCGATCCGCGCCGCGGCCAGGCGGAGCGCATCGAGGGCGTCGGCCGGGCACGCCGCCACCGCCGCGTCGATCTCGGCCTGGGTGATCTGCAGGGTGTCGGCGGAGAAATCCACGCCGAGCCGGTCGAACCGCCGGGTGAAGTCGACGAGCGCCGCGTCGCCGCGGGCGATGACGTCGGCGATGATGCCGCGCACCGCTTCGTCCACGTCCTCGGCGATCTCGCGCTTCAGGGTGAGGAGCCGAGCGAAGTCGGCGGCAAAATTCGGATCGCTGCTGTCGAGCCGGACCATCGGATGCCTTTCGTCTGCCTCAGGCCACCGTGCCGGGGGCCGTGTCCGTCGCGTCGATTGCATGGCCGGGACGGGCGATCGCCTCCCAGACCGGGCCGAGATCCTTCATCCGAACCTCAATGCACTCGACCTCCAGCCGGACCGCCGCACCGCCGGAGAACACCATGTCGAGGTGACCCGAGGGCGCGTCGGTGACTTCGAAGGTAAGGGCGAGGAGGCTCATCGGCATGGTGCTGCCCGGCGCCAGCCCGCGAGTCTTCACCGAGAGGACGCGCTCGACATGCACGCCGGTCAGCCGCCGCCGCGGCGGCACGTCCGGCGTCCAGTCGAAACGCCGCACCGCCAGCAGGAACCGATGCTCGCCTGCGAGGTACGTGAGATCTTCCGGCCGCAGGATCGCGTCCTGAAGGTGCGCGGAGATCACGGTCAGGTCCTCGGCGTCGAGGGCGGCGAGGCTGAGCAGCTCCATGAAAGGATCCTCGGGAATACAGGTGCGCGGGCGGGCCTGCGGCAGGGCGTAGGTAGCGGCCCGGCCCGGCTGGGGCAACGGCCGGAGCCGGGGTCGTGTCTGGATCAGCCGCGGTTCATCCGGCTTCCCTTAGGCGCGGGCGATCCGCCAGAGGGGGCCGATGGGGCGTCAAGCGGTCGACATGAGGGGGCGAGGCAGGAGGACGATGGTGAAGCGCATCACGCTGGCGGCTCTGGCCGCCCTGTCGTTCGGCCCGCTTCTGGGGCCGCCTGCGGTCGCGCAGGTCGGCCCGGACGCGGACGTCTATGTCTTCGGTCGACGCGATCCGGACCGCTACGGGTACGACCGCCGGCCGCCGCCCCCGGACGACGACTACGACCGGCCCCGCCGGCTTCCGCCTCCGCCGCCGGACTACGACGATGACCGGCCCCGCTACGGCAGGCCCCGGCGCGGCGGCGACATCTGCGTCACCGCCCGCGGCGATTGTCCGACGCGTCCGGGCCCCTACAACGCGCCCTGCGACTGCGAGATACCGGGCTTCGGGTTCAAGCGCGGGCAGATCGGGGAGTGAGGGGCCTCAGGCCCGCACCCGCTCGATCCGTGCGCCGCAGCGCCCGAGCTTGGCCTCCAGCGCCTCGAAGCCGCGGTCGAGGTGATAGACCCGGTTGATCTGGGTCTCGCCCTCGGCGGCGAGCCCCGCGATGACCAGGGACACCGAGGCGCGCAGGTCCGTGGCCATCACGGGCGCCCCCTTCAGCCGCTCCACGCCCTCGACGATGGCGAGGTCGCCCTCGAGCCGGATCTTCGCGCCGAGGCGGGCCAGCTCCTGCACGTGCATGAACCGGTTCTCGAAGATCGTCTCGCGGATATGCGACTGGCCCTTGGCCAGAGTCATCAGCGCCATGAACTGCGCCTGCAGGTCGGTCGGGAAGCCCGGGAACGGGTCGGTGGTCACGTCGACGGCGGCGATGCCGGCGCCGTTGCGGCGCACGCGGATCCCGCCCTCGACCTGGCTGATCTCGGCCCCCGTGGTCGACAGGACGTCGAGCGCCGCGTGCAGCAGCTCGGCCCTGGTATCCTGGAGGATCACGTCGCCGCCGGTCATCGCCACCGCCATCGCGTAGGTGCCGGTCTCGATCCGGTCGGGCAGCACCGCGTGGCGCGCTCCGCTCAGCCGGGCCACGCCCTCGATCTCGATGCGGGGCGTGCCGGCCCCGCGGATCTTGGCGCCCATCTTGTTCAGGCATTCGGCTAGGTCGACCACCTCGGGCTCGCGGGCGGCGTTCTCGATCACCGTGGTGCCGTAGGCGAGGGCTGCCGCCATCAGGGCCACGTGCGTGCCGCCGACCGTGACCTTGGGGAAGGCGATCTCGGCCCCGCGCAGGCCGTTCTTGGTCTTGGCGACCACGTAGCCGGCATCGATCTCGATCTCGGCCCCGAGCTTCTCCAGGGCCATGATCAGCAGGTCGACCGGACGGGTTCCGATGGCGCAGCCGCCCGGCAGCGAGACCTTGGCCTCCCCGAACCGGGCCAGCAGGGGCGCCACCACCCAGAAGCTTGCCCGCATGGTCGACACCAGCTCGTATGGGGCGGTGGTGTCGATGACGTTCGAGGCGGTCAGCCGGATGGTCTGGCCGGTCTCGGTCGTCTGTCCGGGGCGCTTGCCGACGACCATGTGGTCGACGCCGTGGTTGCCGAGGATCCGCGTCAGGGCGGCGATGTCGGCGAGCCGGGGAACGTTGACCAGCTCCAGCGTCTCGCCGGTGAGCAGGCTCGCGATCATCAGCGGCAGCGCCGCGTTCTTGGCGCCCGAGATCGGGATCACGCCGTTGAGCGGCGCGCCGCCGGTGATGTGGATGCGGTCCATCATGTGTCCTCGGGCGGCGCACCTCTGGGGCACGCGGCCGGCCGTCCTTCTGGTGGACGCCGCGGCGTCCAGGCTTGGCCGTCCCCTATAGGCTGGTTTTGTCCGAATCTGGACCGCGGGAATCGGTCTCGCGCATGCACGACTGGTCGTCGTCTGGCGCTGATCTCGCCTCCGCGCGACCGCGCCCCTGGGCCTTGCGCCGGCGCAGGTTCTCGCGGAGCGCCGCCTTCAGGCGCTCCGTGCGACTGTCCTTCGCGTCCGTCATCGCGCGACCCTTCGTCGCCGCAGGCTTGAGGTGCCCCCTTCTGCCCTGGAGGCGGCGGTTCGTGGTGAAGGCAGGCGGACGTTCAAGGATCAGGAGCCGTGTTCGATCGGTCGGAAGACGTCGGGAAGCTAGCGAGTTCGCCGAGGCCTCTCAATGGGTGCAGGGCAGCGATGCCGGGACCTTACCTTGAACCAGTTCCAGATCCGCGCCTATCTTGCTCCCCTCACGCGAAGGACTGGACCGAGGCCGTACCTCGATCGCGGGACTTGGGCGCCGCGATGGCGCCGCCCGCACGGCCGAACACGCGAAGGACGCTCGATGACCGTCACCCGGATGCCCAGCACGGTGCTCGCCCAAGCGGGATCGACGCGCGCCGGCTCGGGATACGAGCGGTATTTCCGCGGTGCCCTGGAGCAACTGCACGGCGAGCGGCGCTATCGCGTCTTCGCCGATATCGAGCGCATCTCCGGGCGGTTCCCCACGGCCAAGTGGCGCAGCCCGGACGGCAGGACCACCGAGATCACCGTGTGGTGCTCCAACGACTATCTCGGCATGGGCCAGCACAAGGAGGTGGTGGCCGCGATGACCGAGACCGCCGCGCGCTGCGGCGTCGGCGCGGGCGGCACGCGCAACATCGCCGGCAACAACTCGCCGCTGGTCGATCTGGAGCGCGAACTCGCCGACCTGCACGGCAAGGAGGCCGGCCTCGTCTTCACCTCGGGATACGTCTCGAACCAAGCCGGCATCTCGACGATCGCCAAGCTGATCCCGGACTGCCTGATCCTGTCCGACGCCTTCAACCACAACTCGATGATCGAGGGCGTGCGCCATTCCGGTTGTGAGAAGAAGATCTTTCGCCACAATGATCTCCAGCACCTGGAGGACCTGCTCCGCGCGGCCGGCGATCGGCCGAAGCTGATCGTGTTCGAGTCGGTCTATTCCATGGACGGAGACGTCGCGCCGATCGGTAAGATCTGCGATCTGGCCGACACTTACGGGGCGATGACCTATCTGGATGAGGTCCACGCGGTCGGCCTCTACGGGCCGCGCGGCGGCGGCATTGCCGAGCGCGACGGGGTGATGCACCGGGTCGACGTGATCGAGGGCACTCTGGCTAAGGGCTTCGGCTGCGTCGGCGGCTACATCACCGCCTCGGCGGCGATCTGCGACGCGGTGCGCAGTTTCGCGCCGGGCTTCATCTTCACCACCGCGCTGCCACCCGCGGTCGCAGCGGCCGCGCGGGCCTCGGTGCGCTACCTCAAGCGCTCGAACGCCGAGCGCGAGGCGCACCAGAGCCAGGCCGCCGCCACGAAGGCGGCGCTCACCGAGGCGGGCCTGCCGGTGCTGGAGACCGAGACGCACATCGTCCCGGTGATGGTCGGGGATGCGGAGCTGTGCAAGGCCGCCGCCGACCACCTGCTCGAGCGCCACGCCATCTACATCCAGCCGATCAACTATCCGACGGTCCCGCGCGGCACCGAGCGGCTGCGCATCACGCCCTCGCCGTTCCACGACGCCGCCCATATCGAACGCCTCGCCGCGGCGCTCTCCGAGACCTGGGAGACGCTCGATCTGCCGCGTGCCGGGACGGTGTTCGTCGAGGCGGCGGAATAGGTTTTTGTTTCGCTGTCGGCAGCGGGGTTCCCGTTCCACTTCGCGGGCCAGCAGATTTACACATCGCTGAACGAATGCGGGCGGCGCCCGGTCACGCGCGCCATCTTTGGACCGGGCGCCCTGTCGAGCGCGCGGATGCCCAATCGTATGGGTGGATGACACAGCCTCGCAGGGGAGGGGGCGCACCGCACCGCCTTTCACCAAAGCCTGCCGCATCTCCCTATCTGCCGGCAGGCTCGTCTTTTCCGGCGCCGGGCTGTAACCACGGCGCCAATCTCCAAGCGCGAAAAGTCTCGAACCAAATGATCTCCTCCCCGCTCATGACCGTGATGGTCGACGCCGTGCGCAAGGCCGCGCGCGGCCTGCGCCGCGATTTCGGCGAGGTCGAGAACCTCCAGGTCTCGCGGAAGGGCCCCGGCGACTTCGTCTCGGCGGCCGACCGGAAGGCCGAGGACGTGCTGCGCGAGGCCCTGATGAAGGCGCGCCCCGGCTACGGACTCGTGCTGGAGGAGAACGGGATCATCGAGGGCACCGACAAGAGCCACACCTGGCACGTCGATCCGCTCGACGGCACCTCGAACTTCCTGCACGGCGTGCCGCATTTCGCGATCTCGGTCGGGCTCGAGCGCGAGGGCCAGATCGTCGCCGGCGTGATCTTCGACCCGGTCAAGGACGAGCTGTTCGTCGCCGAGCGCGGCAAGGGCGCCTATCTTAACAACCGGCGCCTGCGCGTCTCCGGCCGCCAGGATATGGCGGATGCGCTGGTCGGCTACGGCACGCCCTATCTCGGCCGCGGCAGCCATCCGCGCCTCCTGCGCGAGCTCGGCGCCGTGATGGCGGTGGCCGGCGGGACCCGCAGGATGGGGTCTGCGGCGCTCGACCTCGCCTACGTCGCCTGCGGGCGCCTCGACGGCTACTGGGAGCGCGATCTCCAGACCTACGATTTCGCCGCCGGCGTCATCATGGTGCGCGAGGCGGGCGGCTACGTGACCTCCGCGGACGGTGCGGCCGAGCCCCTGGCGGCCCGCACGGTGGCCTGCGGCAACGAGGTTCTGCACCGGGAGCTTCTCGCGATCCTCAAGAAGGTCCAGGCGGCCTGAGCCACCCCGGCGGTCCTTCGCGCTCGTCCGAGGGGCCGTCGAAACTGGTCAGGGAGGCGGGCTTCTGCTTTAGAGCCGTTGATTTGGCGCTCGCCGCCGAACCGATGTCCATTTCGGCGGCGCGCGCTCCAGGCGCGCCGCCCTCACGGGAAGGCCCGAACGCATGGAAGCCCGCCGCCACGTCGCGCTCAAGGAATCGATCCGCTCGATTCCCGATTACCCGAAGCCCGGCATCGTCTTCCGCGACATCACCACGCTGCTCAGCGACCCGCGGGCCTTCCGGCGGGCGGTCGACGCGCTCGTCCACCCCTATGCCGGGGGGCAGATCGCCCAGGTGGCCGGCATCGAGGCGCGGGGCTTCATCCTGGGGGGCGCCATCGCGCACCAGCTGTCCTGCGGCTTCGTGCCGATCCGCAAGAAGGGCAAGCTCCCGCACACGACCGTGTCGATGGCCTACGCGCTGGAGTACGGCACCGACGAGATCGAGATCCATGTCGATGCCGTGAAGCCCGGCGACAAGGTGCTGCTGGTGGACGACCTGATCGCCACGGGCGGCACCGCCGCCGCCGCCGTGAACCTGCTCCAGAAGATCGGCGCCGAGATCGTGGCCGCGTGCTTCGTGATCGACCTTCCGGAGATCGGGGGTGCACAGCGCCTGCGCGACATGGGCGTCGAAGTGCGCGCCCTGATGCAGTTCGAGGGTCATTGAAGGCCGCGAAACGTTGACTTCGCGGGGCCCATCCGCCATAAGCCCGCCACTCGCGACGTGGCGCCCCGCCTGGGCGCCCTTCGTGTTTGCAGACAACCAGGACGCGTGAAGGTCGGGTGCGGCATCAGCCGCCCGCGAACGCGCCTCGACCTTTAGAAGGCTCTGAGCCGTGAAGAGAACCTACCAGCCGAGCAAGCTCGTCCGTAAGCGTCGCCACGGTTTCCGTGCGCGCATGGCCACTGCGGGTGGCCGCAAGGTGATCGCGCGCCGCCGCGCCCACGGCCGCAAGCGCCTGTCGGCCTGAGCCGGACGGACCCGTCGCCGGCGCGGTCCCGCAGAACGCGCGTGCCGCGAGGCACGAGCATGATGCGGAAACGTCGAATGCGGTTTTCCGCATCCTGCGGCACGGAAGACAGGGATCGTGCCGCCGTCTTACGGAAACGGCGGCGCAGTCTATGAGATTGGCCGGGATCGAACCATCGATGGCGACGATCGAGCGGCTCAAGAAGCGGCCCGACTTCCTCGCGGCGGCCGAGGGGCGCCGCTTCCACACCGAGCGCATGACGGCGCAGGGGCGTTTGCGGGATCCGAAGGATCCCGTCGGCCTGCGGCTCGGGTTCACCATTACCAAGCGAGTTGGTCATGCCACGGAGCGCAACCGCATCCGGCGTCGCCTTCGTGCGGCCGTGACCCTAGTCGCGTCCGGTCTGCCGGATGACCTGACGCGCCTGTCCGCCGACATCGTGCTGATCGCCCGGCGTCCGGTCCTCGATGCCGCTTTCGAGACCTTGGCCGACGACCTGCGCCGCGCCATTCCGGCGGTGACTCGCCCGGCGGCGACGCGGCCGCCCGGTTCTTCCCGCGGCGATCGGTCCGCCGGCAAGGCTGGCGGCCGGCCGACCAGAACCACACCTCTCCAGCGCGATGCGGGCCGAACTCCCGCGCCGTCCGGCGAAGCGGACATCGATCCGTCGCAGGGACGCGCCAGAGATCCCCGAATCGCAGGCACGCGCGGGTCCCGAGGGACCGGCGTCGCGCCTGTTGCCACTCCGAACACGTGCGGCGGTGTCCCCGATGGGCAATGACAAGACGAACATGTTCGTGGCCATCGGCCTATCGCTGCTGGTGCTGCTCGGATGGCAGTATTTCGTGGCCGGCCCGCGCGTGGAGCAGCAGCGTCTGATCGAGGCCCAGAACAAGGCCGCTCAGCAGCAGCAACCGCCGGGCGTGACCCCGGACGGGGTGCCATCGCCCGCCCCGAAGGAGGGCGGCCCGGCCGCCCCCGCCCCCGGCACGCTGCCGGGACAGGGCGCCCCGGTCTCGCGCGAGGCGGCGCTCGCCCGCTCGCCGCGCATCCGGATCGAGACTCCGGCGCTCACGGGCTCGATCGCCCTGAAAGGCGGCCGCGTCGACGACGTGTCGCTGAAGAACTATCGCGAGACCGTCGACCCCAAGAGCCCGGAGATCGTGCTGTTCTCTCCCACGGGGAGCGAGGCACCTTACTACGCCGAGTTCGGCTGGGTCGGCGCCGATGCAGGGCCGCTGCCCGGCAGCGACACCCTCTGGACCAGCGACGGCAAGACGCTCTCGCCCGGCATGCCCGTGACCCTGAGCTGGGACAACGGCGCCGGCCTCGTGTTCAAGCGCATCATCGCGGTCGACGACAAATTCATGTTCACGGTGCGCGACGAGGTCGAGAACAAGGGCTCGGGCGCAGTGACGCTCTACCCCTACAGCCTCGTCTCCCGCTGGGGTAAGCCGCACACCCAGGGCTACTACGTCCTGCACGAGGGCATGATCGGCTATCTCGGCAACGACGGCCTGCAGGAATTCACCTACGACAAGCTCGCCAAGGAGGGCGCCTACGGCGGCGCCAACACGAAGGGCAAGGCCTGGAGCGGCGTGACCGGCGGCTTCGTCGGCATCACCGACAAGTACTGGGCGGCGGCCGCGATCCCCGACCAAGACGCGCCGTATACCGGCGCCTTCACCGACCGCACCGACGGCACAACCAACGTCTATCAGGCAAGCGTGCGCGGCGATGCCGTGAACCTGGCCGCAGGCGGCTCGGCCACCGCGACCCAGCGCCTGTTCGCGGGCGCCAAGGAAGTCAACCTGATCAACAACTACGAGAAGGACCTCGGCATCAAGCACTTCGATCTCATGATCGATTGGGGCTGGTTCTTCTTCATCACCAAGCCGATGTTCCGGGCGCTGGACTTCTTCTACCACCTGTTCGGAAATTTCGGCGTCTCGATCCTGGTGGTGACCTTCTGCCTGAAGCTTCTGTTTCTGCCGATCGCCAACCGCTCCTACGTGTCCATGGCCAAGATGAAGGCCGTGCAACCCGAGATGGCCAGCATCCGCGAGCGGTACAAGGACGACCGCATGAAGCAGCAGCAGGCCACGATGGAGCTGTACAAGAAGGAGAAGATCAACCCGGTCGCCGGCTGCTGGCCGGTGCTGATCCAGATCCCGGTCTTCTTCGCGCTCTACAAGGTGCTGTTCATCACCATCGAAATGCGGCACGCGCCGTTCTTCGGCTGGATCCACGATCTCGCGGCACCGGATCCGACGAGCATCGTCAACCTGTTCGGCCTGCTGCCGTTCCCGGCGCCGGACTTCGTCCATCTCGGCGTCTGGCCGCTGATCATGGGCGTGACCATGTTCGTGCAGATGAAGATGAATCCCGCGCCGCCGGATCCGGTCCAGGCGCAGATCTTCACCTTCATGCCGATCGTGTTCACCTTCATGCTGGGCTCGTTCCCCGCCGGCCTCGTGATCTACTGGGCCTGGAACAACACTCTGTCGGTGACTCAGCAATACGTCATCATGCGCCGCAACGGCGTGAAGGTGGAGCTGTGGGACAACCTGCGCAACACGTTCCGGCGCGGTAACGGCACAAAGGCGGCCGCGACCACCAAGGGCTGACAAGGATTGTTGTGACCGAGAATGACGACGATGCGGCCGGCCTCAAGGAGGCCGGCCGCCTGCTGTTCGCCGGCGCCGCCGACTTCTACGCGGCTGCCCAGACCCTCGACCGGCTGCCACCCATGGAGGGCGTCGAGATCGCCTTCGCGGGCCGCTCGAATGTCGGAAAGTCGAGCCTGATCAACGCCCTGACCGGCCGCAACACCCTGGCACGCACCTCGCACACGCCGGGGCGGACCCAGCAGCTCAACTTCTTCCGGATCGGAGAGCGCCTGTCGCTCGTCGACATGCCGGGCTACGGTTACGCCGCGGTAGAGAAGGCCAAGGTCGAAGCCTGGACCAAGCTGGTCCACGCCTATCTCAAGGGCCGTTCCAGTCTCGCGCGGGTATTCATGCTGATCGACGCCCGCCACGGCTTCAAATCGATCGACACGGACGTGCTCGACGGCCTCGACAAGGCCGCGGTCAGCTATCAGGTGGTTCTGACCAAGGGCGATTCTCTGAAGAAGGGCGAGGTTGCAAGCCGCATAGCCGGCATTGAGGCTGGGCTGGCCAAGCGTCCGGCGGCCTTTCCGCAGGTGATCCTCACCTCCAGCCGCGACGATCTCGGCGTGCCCGAGTTGCGCGCGGCGATCGCCCGGCTTCTGGCCGAGCGCGGCGTATGAGGGTGTCGAGGCTCGATCGCGCGCTCGTCGCGCTGGCCTGCCTCGCCGGCCTGCTGGGCGTCGCGCTGAGCGCCGCCGCGGCGCATATCCCCGGGGCGGATTCCCTCAAGACGGCCGCGCAGTTCCTGCTGTTCCACGCGCCCGCGATCCTGGTGATCACCGGGCTCGGCGCCGCAGGCCTTGCGCGGCCCGGCCTGACGCGGGCCGCGGCAGGTCTCCTCGTCCTCGGTCTTGTCCTGTTCTGCGGCGACCTCTCGGTGCGGACCTGGCTGCAGCGGCCGCTCTTCCCGATGGCTGCGCCCACCGGCGGCTTCTCACTGATGGCCGGCTGGATCGCGGGGATCCTCTGTGCGCTCGTGCCGGTGCGGATCCGCGGCTAGCAACCGTGCTGGATACCGCGTCCGGAACGGCATGGTATCCTCTCGTCCTGCATCGTTTTTTGGCGCGTTTCGCCGGCCGCCCTTCGGACGAGGCTCTAACTCCCGGGGCGGACCTGCAGGAATTCCAGTGCCGGCCCCTGCGCGTCGGAGAAGACGCCGGCGGTCAATGCACCGCCATAGACCGCTGCGGTATCCAGATTGGTGCGGAAGCGGCGCACTTCCGGGCGTCCATCCTGCCGCGGCGTGTGGCCGTGGATCACGTACCGGCCGAAATCATGGTCTCCGTCCAGGAACGGCTCGCGGATCCACAGGCGGTCGTGCACGTCCGAATCCGGCACTGCGGTGCCCGGCCGGAAGCCGGCATGGACGTACCAGCGGGCCTCATCCCCGTGCAGGGTCGGGAGCGCCTCGATCCAGTCTAGGGTGTCGCGCGGCAGGCCGCCGACCTCCCGGGCGCTGAACGATTCGAGGGTGGCGTCGCCCCCGTTGGCCAGCCAGTGCTCCGTCGCCTGCGGTGTCTGGAGGGCGTCGAGGAGCATGCGCTCGTGATTGCCCATCAGGCAGGCGACCCGCTCGGGCTCGGCCCAGTGCAGGCGGCTTATGGTGCGCAGAACCGCGGCGCTGTCGGGACCCCGGTCGATGTAGTCGCCCAGGAAGACGAGGCGGTGGGCGCGGTCGCCTGCATGGGCCGCGATCCGCTCCAGCAGCGCGTCGAGCTGGACGGCGCACCCGTGTACATCGCCGATCGCGTAGGTAAGCGTCCCTGACCCCATCGCGCCATCGTCTACGGGAGACGCGCGCTCCGCAAGGCGCCCGCGATCGGTCATTGCGCCGCGATGGCCGGACCACGCAGCGCCAAGCTGCCTCAGAATCCGCCGCCCTATGCGACCCGGGCGTTGCGGCTGTCACACTGGCCTGCGGGAGCCAGCGAGGCGAGGGACATATTCCCGGATGGGCGCGATGTCGCGGCCGGGATGCCGGCGCCCTTCAATGTTCCGCTGCCTGGGGTACTCCGGCGCCGCCGCCTATGGCGAGCTTACGGCGGGAATCGGCCTGACCGCTGTTCGTGTCGAAGAACTTCGCCGAATCGCCGAGCTGGACCGCCGGCTGGCAATTCGGCGTGCAGGACAGCGATTCCCGGTCCAGGCCCCGCTGGACCGTGATCGTCGAGTCCTGCGACGCCTCGACCCGAATCATCGTCTCGGCAATCATCGCGCCTGCCGTGTCGAGCGCGATCAGGTTGGTCGAGCCGAAGCTCTTGCCCGTGAGCACGAGCACGCCGTTCTTCTGCGGCGTGACTTCGGCGATGATCGGATTGCCGACGATGACGGTCGCTGTCTTCTCCGGCAGACGGATGACCTTGGCGTTGTCCACGAGCACGGTGACCACGGGGAGCGGTTCCGGCTGGGCGGCCGCCGCGGAGGCGCCGGTGAGCAGGAGGACGAGGCCGGCTCGGCCCGCATTCGACAGGGTGCGGTGCATCGGGGGTGCTCGGGACTGCAAGCGGTGCACGGGACACCACCTTGGGTCGAAGAGTTATCCGAAGATCCGTGAAGGAACCGCTAAGCATGCGTGAGGCATGGATATGTTCGGCGATGTCGCAACCGATCCTTCACCAAGCTTGAAGTGGATCGTGCCCGAGGCGGTGTCGAGGCTTGGTTTAACCGAATTTCAAGGCGTATTCGGCAGTCTGTGAAAGCCGCCGATCGAGACGTAAAAATCTTCGTCGGTCACATCCAAAGTTTCACGCCGCTAGTTCTTGATCGAAGGATCGCACCTCATGAAGACCCTGTTCTCGCGCTTCGCCTCGGACGAGTCCGGTGCCACCGCGATCGAGTACGGCATGATCGCCGCCCTGATCGCCGTCGTCATCATCGGCGCGCTGCGCACCGTCGGCACCTCGCTCACCGCCAAGTTCAGCGCGATCTCCGGCAACCTGAACTGATCGGATTTCCCGACGGGCAGGATCTGCGGCAGGTTCGAGGCTTCATCGCTCCAGGCGATGGAGCCTCGGCCGGCCGGATCGGCTCTTCTGGCTAGCGGCCTCGACCGACGAGCCGCTTCCCCCGGCAGGCATGGACATGGTTGGCCCCGAGATGGTTGGCGCAGGCTCAGCGATCGCAGGTCTCGGCACGGCGGGCTTCGGCCTTCTGGTCCTGTTCCCGTTCCTGATGGCCTATGCAGCGGCCAGCGACCTGTTGACGATGCTGATCCCGAACCGGGTCTCGCTGGCCCTCGTCGCGGGGTTCGCCGTGCTTGCGGCGACTGGCCCTATGAGCTGGTCCGAGATCGGGTTTCATCTCGGCGCCGGCGCGATCGTCCTGGCGGCGACCTTCACGCTGTTCGCCTTCGGGGTGATCGGCGGCGGCGATGCCAAGCTGGCGGCCGCCACGGCCCTGTGGCTCGGCTTTGACGGCCTGAGCGACTACCTCCTGACGGCGTCGATCTTCGGTGGTGCCCTGACCCTGGCGCTCCTGGCCGCGCGCGCCTATCCGCTGCCCCGCCGAATCGCCCGCCTGCCGTTTGCGCTGCACCTTCACGACGCCAAGACCGGCATTCCGTACGGGATTGCGCTCGCAGGCGCCGCCTTGATCGTCCTCCCGGAGACGGAGGTCTGGACCCGCGCGCTCGCCGGCTGACGCGATCGGCGGTCCGGACCGTCACATCGGCGCGTCACGTCGTTTCGGGACGTCAAGATCTGGAGCCCGGGTTCGCGCCAAGCTAGAAGTGCGCCATGCCCCTCGCGCTGCTGCGTCGCCCCGATCCCGACCACCTCGAGGTCCAGCACGAGGGTGCCAGCCTCCGCATCGCGCTCCGTCGGCGTCCGACCGCGCGGCGGATCACCCTCAGGGTCTCGTCCGCCACCGGCGAGGTCGTCATCACCCTTCCGACCCGCACGCCCGTCAATACCGCGGAGCGTTTCGCGACGAGCCACGCCGGCTGGATCGCGGCCCGGCTGGCGCGCGTCCCCGTGCGCGTGGTCTTCGAGCCGGACGCCAGCCTGCCGCTCCGCGGGGAGCCCCACCGCGTGCACCTGCGCGGTACCCGCAGCGGAGCGGTGCGCGCCGAGCGCGACGGCGGTGAGCCGGTGATCTCGGTCTCGTGCGATCCCGCCCACGTCGCGCGCCGGATCCGGGACTACCTGACCCGCGAGGCGAAGCGGGACCTCGCCGAGGCGGTGGAGCGCTACGCGCCGCTGCTCGGCCAGCGGCCGGTGCGCATGACCCTGCGGGACACCCGCAGCCGCTGGGGATCCTGTACGGCGCGAGGCGAGCTGAACTTCTCGTGGCGCCTGATCCTGGCGCCGCCGATGGTGCTCGACTACCTCGTCGCCCACGAGATGGCGCACCTGCGCGAGATGAACCACTCGGCCCGGTTCTGGGCGCTGCTGCGCGATCTCTGTCCGCATGTCGACGCCGCTGAGGCTTGGCTGAAGCGCAACGGCACCAGCCTCCACCGCTACGGTTGAGCGGGCCGCGGCGGCCGCAGAGGTTCAGCCCCTGGCGCGCAGCACTTTCTGGCGCGTCACCACCTCGCCGGGCCATGCCGGCCGCGGATCGACCTCGCCGGGGTCGAGCGTGCGCGGGGCCACGCTGTCGCAGACCTCGCGCTGCCGGATGATGACCGGGTTGCCGAACTGATCGCGCCGGCGGACGAGGCCGCCCTCGCGGCAATATCCGGCGATCGCGGCCTGCCCGTTGCGGCGACCGTACGGGTTCGCCGCCACCGGCGGATGCTCGACCACCAGTGTGTCCGAGCGGTTGAGGGAGTGCTCCACGTAGGTGGTCTCGCCGACCGGCAGCGATTGCGCCCCGGCCTGCGCGAGGGTGGCCATCAAGCAGGCGGCCGAGAGGGCGAGCGGGCGCATCACAGCTTCAGGTTCCGGCGCTGGAGGAATGACCGAACCCTATTTAGGCCGGAGCTCGGCGGTCGGGTAGCGTCATGGAGCAACACCCGAGCCCGCATCGCTTGACAGCGCAGGGCGGACCATGGTCGGAACACGCCCGATTTTACGGCTCCCGCCGGTCCTCGGCGCGGGGCGTTCCGAAGGGTTCGGTAGTGCCGCTTCACGCGAGGCTCGATCGTTTTCGGCGCCCGGCCCGGTGCGCCGCGCTGCCGCTGTTCCTCGCCATCGCCGCCGCGGCGCTCGCGCCCGCGGGGCCTGCGGCGGCCCAGGGCATGGTGCGCAAGACCTTCGACGACTGGCAACTGCGCTGCGAGACGCCGGCCGGCGCGAAGGCCGAGCAATGCGCCCTGGTGCAATACCTCGCCGCCGAGGACCGCCCGAACCTCACCCTCGTGGTGATCGTCCTGAAGACGGCCGACAACCGCGGCTACCTGCTGCGGGTGGTGGCGCCTCTGGGCGTGCTGCTGCCCTCCGGCCTCGGCCTGAAGATCGACCAGACCGATATCGGTCGGGCCGGCTTCGTGCGCTGCCTCACCACCGGTTGCGTGGCCGAGGTGGTGATGGACGACGGCCTGATCCGCCAGTTCAAGAACGGCACGCAGGCGACCTTCATCGTGTTCCAGACGCCAGAGGAAGGCGTCGGCATTCCGCTCTCGATGAAAGGCTTCGCGGCCGGGTTCGACAGCCTGAAATGACGATGCCGCCCCGGAGCCGTGCGATGATCGGATTGCGAGACATTTCCGTAGGCGTGTCTGGCCTGCTGGTCGCCGCGTCGCTCGCCGCCTCGCCGGCCCGGGCCGAGGAGGGCAACGTCTTCTCCAACCTGCTCAGGTTCGGGGGCACCACGGTGCCGCCGTCTCAGCCGCCGAGCCTCGATCCGCCCTACTGCCCGACGGTCGAGGTGGCCGAGAACGGGGCGGCGCTTCGTGCGATCGCCGGCAGCGCGGTCAGGACCCAGTTCTCGCTCGGCCGCCTCGCCCGCGAATGCGCCCGGCGGCAGGACGGCTCGGTGACCGTCAAGGTCGGGGTCGAGGCCAACGTCCTGCTCGGGCCCGCGGGCGCGCCGGGCCGGTTCGACGTGCCGGTCACGATCCAGATCCGCCACGACGGCAAGGTGATCGCCAGCCGCAACGAGCATTCCAGCGTGGTGGTCGGGCCCGGCGAGGCGCAGGGGTTTGCCACCATCGTTGCCGACGAGCTCCTGGTTCCGCCCGCGGCAGCCGAGGATTACGAGATTACCGTCGGTATCGGCAGCGGCAAGGGTGCCGGCGGCAAGGCCGCCGCCTCGAAGTCGCGGCGCAGGAAGCCGGCGGTCGCCGCGACATCCGCCGGCGGAGGCGACGCTGCCCAGTGACGCTGCGGCGCGCTTCGTCGATCTGGTCCCGCTGACGGCGAAGGCGGGACGCGGCGAGTCTTGGCTCGGCCGCGCGACGCGGTTCCGGCTGGAGCCGACCGACGACCCGGTGTTCGATCGCCGCCTCGTCCTCCCCGACCACCCGGCCGGCTGGATCGTGCTGAGCTACAGCGGCGACCCCATCGTAGCGCCGCGCCGGCCGATCGTCCGTGTCCTGCGCGGGCCCGAGGGCATGCCGCAGGATTTCATCCTTCCGGGCGCCGCGCACGGCGTCGCGCACTGGCTCGGCCTGATCCCGGCGGACGCGCGGGAGATCCGCCTCGCGGCCGCTCCCGGTTGCGTGCTGGAGCGGGTCGGTGCCCGGCGCGAGGCCGGTGTGCTGGTCCAGTGCCTGCTGCGCCGGCCCTGGCGCTTCGTCTCGGCACTCTGGGAGCGCGCCCGCGGGTCCGAGCGGCGCTACCGCGATATCCTGCGCGGCACCTGCGCGGTGACGCCGATGGCGCGGTTCGCATCCTGGGCCGCGGTGCGGTCCCGGCCGGTCGGGATCCCGCCGTCCGACCTGCGGATCCGATGCCTCGTCCTCGCCAGGTCCGGTGAGGAGGCGGCGCTCGCCGGAACGCTCGACGCGCTCGTCGCCCAGACCCACACCGCCCTGACCACCCGCGTCGCCTGGGAGGGCGCGCTGCCCGCCCTGCCGGACCGCCGGGCCGATCACCGGGCCTGGGATGGCGGCGCTTCCGCCGCCGATCTGATCGCCGATGCCGATGCCCTGTGCCTGCTGCGGCCGGGCGACAGCCTCGTCCCCGATGCGCTCGCCATGCTGGCGCACGCCCTCGCGAGCGCGGATTTCGCCTACGGCGATGAGATCGGCGCCGACGGTCGTCCGCGGCTCAAGCCGGACTGGAGCCCGGATCTCGCGCTGGCCACCGGTTACCAGGGGCGTGCCTGCCTGCTCTCGCGCTCCGTCATCACCGGATCTCCGCCCGGGCCGATCGGACCCATGGCGGAAGCTGCTCTCGCCCTCCAGATCGCCGCGGCCGCGGGTGCGCGGGGAGCCCACATCCCCCGCGTTCTCGCCCGTACCGCCGAGGATCGACTCGATACGCCGGCGCGGGCGCGGGCGCTCGATGTGCGTCTCAAGGATCTGGCAGTCCCGATCCGCGCGACGCATCGCAACGGCGCCGTCCACCTGGACTGGCCGCTGCCGCACCCCGCGCCGAAGGTCAGCATCGTCATCCCGTCGCGTGACCGGCTCGATCTGATCGCGCGCGTCTGCCGCGGCGTGCTGCACGAGACCGCCTATGCCGCGATCGAGCTGATCATCGTCGACAACGGCTCGACCGATCCCGCCGTGCTGGCGCATTACGAGGGCCTGCGCCGCGACCCGCGCGTTCGCATCCTCGTCGATCCGCAGCCGTTCAACTTCGCCGCGATGGTCAATGCCGGTGTCGCCGAAGCCTCGGGCGCGATCGTCGTGCTGCTCAACAACGACGTGGCGGTGCTGGAACCCGGCTGGCTGGAGGCGATGGTCCGCCAGGCCTGCCGGCCGGAGGTCGGGGCCGTGGGGGCGAAGCTCCTCTACGGCGACGGAACCCTGCAGCATGCGGGCGTCGTCGTCGGCCTCGGCGGACGTGCGGGCCACATCCTGCGCCGCCGCCCCGGCGACACTCCCGGCCATCTCGGGCGCCTGCGCGTGGCGCACGAGGTCTCGGCGGTGACCGCCGCCTGCCTCGCGGTCGCACGGGAGAAATACCTCGCGGTCGGCGGCTTCGACGCCGACGTCTTCCCGGTCGATTTCAACGACGTCGATTTCTGCCTCCGGCTCGGCGCCGCCGGCTGGAAGACGGTGTGGACCCCGGCCGCGACGCTGGCGCATCTCGAATCCGTGAGCCGGGGGCCCTCGGTCGGCGCGAAGCGCGCGCGCTTCGAACAGGAGGCGGCCCGGTTCTCCGAACGCTGGCGCGAGGCGATCCGCCACGATCCCTTCTACCATCCCGCCCTGTCGCTCACGACTTTCGGCGAGGATCTGGAATGACGGCGCGCCGATGACGAGGCTTGGGCCGGCCATCGAGGACGACCTGCATCTCGGGACCGCGCGTCGCTCGTGGCGCGGGATGCTCGGTGCGGTGCGATGCCTCCTGGGCCACCCTCGGGCGACGGGCGAGATCCTCTCGGCGCGTCTCACCGGCCGACGCCTGCGCGCCCGCCAGAAGCTCGCCGCCCTGATCGGGATCGACCACCGGCTGGCCCGGCCGCCCCGCATCCTCGACCGCGTCCCGCCCGCGGCAGGGATGCCGGGCGACGATATCCTCGTCCTCGGCGACGGCGTTCTCGTGTCGGGCGCTCCCGAGCGCATCGCCGCGGCCTTCGCGGCCGACCCCGAACTCCAGGCCCTCTACGGCGATGCGCTGGTGCAGAGGCGGCCGGACGGCCCCGTCCTGCCGCTGCTGCCGCCGGTGTTCGACCCCGACCGGCTCGCCGCGTTCGACTATCTCGGACCCCTGCTCGCATGCCGGCGCGCTTCCCTCGACCCGGACGTGCGCCCGAACGGCCCGTCCGATGCCGCCTTCCGCATCGCGGAGCGGTACGGTCCGCAGGCGATCGGCCACGTGCCGGAGATCCTCTCGGTCCGGCGCGGGGATCCGACCGGTGACGCGTGGCCGGCTGGGGAGGGGGCGCAGGCGCGCCATCGCGAGGCCCTGCGCGGCCATCTCGACCGGGTGGGTCGCTCCGGATGGCGCATCACCCGCGCGGCAGACGGTCTCCTGCGCGTCGCGAACCCGCTCCCCGATCCCCGGCCGCTGGTCAGCATCATCGTACCGACCCGGGACCGCCTCGACCTGCTCCGCCCCTGCCTCGACAGCATGCGGGCCTGCACCGACTGGCCGTCCATCGAGATCCTGATCTGCGACAACGACAGCCGCGAACCGGAGACCCTGGATTTCCTCCGAGCCCTGGAGCGCGAGGGGAGGGGGCTGGTCGTGCCCTGTCCCGGGCCCTTCAATTTCGCCGCCATGAACAACGCGGCCGCCGCCCGCGCCCGGGGCGAATTGCTGGTGTTCGTCAACAACGACGTCGAGGCGTTCCGGCCCGACTGGCTGACCCTGATGGCGCGGGAGGCCCTCCGCCCGGAAGTGGGGGCGGTGGGCGCCAAGCTCCTCGACGGCGAAGGCCGCATCCAGCACGGCGGCATCGTGCTCGGCACCGGCGGCCTCGTCACGCACGCGCATCGCCACTTCCCCGCAGACGCGCCGGGCTATCTCTCGGCCCTGAACGCGACGCACGCGGTCTCGGCGGTCACGGCGGCCTGCCTGGTGGTCGAGGCGGAGAAATTCCGGGCAGTCGGCGGCTTCGACGACGCGGTCTTCGCCGTCGATTTCAACGATGTCGACCTGTGCCTGCGCCTGAACGCGGCCGGCCACCGCACGCTCCTGGTCCCGGGCGCCGTGCTCCATCACCGGGAGGCTGCGAGCCGCCGCTGGACCCCCGAGGCCCGCGCGCGCCACGAGCGCGAGATCGTCGCCCTCAGACGACGATGGGGGCCGCTGCTGACGCAGGACCCCCATTATCACCCGGGCTTCGACCCGGACCTCTCGACCCATGCGCGGCTGCGCGCGGGCTTCCCGGAAGCGGGGGCGGCGTCGCTGCGCCGCCCGCTCGCCTGAGCGCGCCTACTGGACGAGGCGCGGGCCGCTGCCCTGGACTTTCTCGTTCTCCGACATGATGCCGAGCCGCTTGGCGACCTCGGTATAGGCCTCGATCAGGCCGCCGAGGTCCTTGCGGAACCGGTCCTTGTCGAGCTTGTCCGAAGACTTGATGTCCCACAGGCGGCAGGAATCCGGTGAGATCTCGTCGGCCACGACGATGCGCATCATGTCGCCTTCCCACAGGCGGCCGGTCTCCATCTTGAAATCGACGAGGCGGATGCCGACGCCGAGGAAGAGGCCCGACAGGAAGTCGTTGACGCGGATCGCCAGCGCCATGATGTCGTCGATCTCTTGCGGCGTCGCCCAGCCGAAGGCGGTAATGTGCTCCTCCGACACCATCGGGTCGTTGAGCGCGTCGTTCTTGTAGTAGAACTCGATGATCGAGCGCGGCAGCTGGGTGCCTTCCTCCAGGCCCAGCCGCGTCGCCAGCGAACCGGCGGCGACGTTGCGCACCACGACCTCGAGGGGGATGATCTCGACTTCGCGGATCAACTGCTCGCGCATGTTCAGCCGGCGAATGAAGTGCGTCGGCACGCCGATGTCGTTGAGGTGCTGGAAGACGAATTCCGAGATCCGGTTGTTCAGCACGCCCTTGCCGTCGATGACCTCATGCTTCTTCGCGTTGAAGGCCGTCGCGTCATCCTTGAAGTGCTGGATGAGCGTGCCGGGCTCGGGCCCCTCGTAGAGGACCTTCGCCTTGCCCTCGTAGATGCGACGGCGGCGGTTCATAGGCGTGTACCGTGGTTTGAGGAAGTCCATGGGCCGAGGCTCCTGATGCGCGACGATTGGGAGGAATCCGCGGCGCGGCGACCGGACGCGAGGTCGAGCAGCCGAATGGCCTCTGCCCGAGGGACCCGGCTACCAGCCGCCAAACTAGCCGAAGCGGGCTTCCAGCACAACGCGTTAGCCCGCAGGGCGGGATTGCGGGCGGCGGTCCGGACGTACGCAACGCTGCCGCCGGGCCTCGGTACAAGCCGCGGTCACGCCGTGGTCTTCGAGGGGTATCGGCAGAGATCCGCGATGAGGCAGCGGGGGCATTCCGGGCGCCGCGCCTTGCAGGTGTAGCGGCCGTGCAGGATCAGCCAGTGATGGGCGTGCAGGCGGTAGGGCTCCGGTACGATCGCCTCCAGTCCGGCCTGGACCTTGTCGGTGGTGGTCCCGACGACGAGCGGAATCCGATTCGAGACGCGGAAGATATGGGTATCGACCGCGATCCGGGGCACCTGGAAGGCGATGTTCAGCACGACGCTTGCGGTCTTGGCGCCGACTCCGGGCAGCACTTGCAGCGCCTCCAGGCTCGCCGGCACGGAACCGCCGTGTTCCTGGACGAGGATGCGTGAGAGGGCGACGACGTTTTTGGCCTTGGTGTTGAACAGCCCGATCGTGCGGATGTACGCGCGGATCGTCTCCTCGCCGAGCGCCAGCATCTTCTCCGGGGTGTCGGCGACCGCGAAGAGCGGGCGGGTGGCGAGGTTCACGGCGCGATCGGTCGCCTGGGCCGACAGCACCACGGCGACCAGGAGGGTGAACGGGTTTACGTAGTGCAGCTCGCCCTTCGGCTCGGGCTCGGCCGCGTGGAATCGCCGGAAGATTTCCGCGAGTGTCGCCGCATCGACCGCCTCCGGCGGAGGCTCGACCTGCGCGGTCGAAGCCGGGGCGAGGCGCCCGGACGCGGGTCCTTCCGCGGAACCCGCGCAAGCGCTCCTCTTGATGGGCGGAAGAGTCTTTCTGGCGGGCATCCGCGCGTTATATGGATCGCATGGTCAGCGGCAATCCATCAGTACACCCGCACGGGCTCGACCCGGACACGATCGACCGGCCGGTCTTCTCGGCGACAATCCGGCCGCATCAATCCTTGAGCCGGCTCGGCTTTCGGGTGGTGATGACCGGCTGCTGCCTGGTCTCGCTCACCGTCTCGGTCTGGGCTTGGCGGATGGGCTTCTGGCCGGTGGCCGGGTTCTTCGGGCTCGACATGCTGGCGATCTACGCCGCCCTCAAGGTCAGCTTCCGGCGCGGACGCTCGTTCGAGGAGGTGATGATCTCGCAGCTGGAGATTCTGCTCGCCCGGGTCAGCCATCGGGGCGAGCGGCACGAATGGCGGTTCAACCCGCTCTGGACCAAGATCGTGACCGTGGAGGACGATGAGTACGGGCTCCAGCGCCTCACGCTCGTCTCCCGGCGCCAGCAGGCCCTGGTCGCGCGCGACGCCGATCCGGACGAGCGCGCGCGGATCGCCCAGGGCCTCGGCGCGGCGCTGGCCCAGGTGAAGAAGGGCTACTGAAGGTGAAGAAGGGCTACTGAAGGCGAGGCCGCCGGACCGCGCGTCGCGCGCCTGTCATCGGGGCAAGGCAAGAAAAACGATCGCACCGCAGCGCGGGTGTTGACGGCCTGGGTGGTGGTGGGTATACCCCGGTCATCGGCGCCGGCCGCGGGAGTGGACCGGGCGCTGAGGCATCTTCTGACAGGATCGGCGGGATAGTCCGGCGGGTTAGCCGGGCGGTCTTCTGTTTTTGTCTGTGGGTTCCGGCTCTGTGGCGGTCGTTTCGGCGGTTTGCGGCGGGGTTGACAGGGGGATCGGCGGGGCTTAGACGCCCTCCACCGCTGAGGCGGACCACCGAATGGTCGGTCCGGTATCACGGTTCTCCCAGTCGGACAAGCGGGTAGCCGGGGCTGTATCCCGGGTTTCCGTGTCGTCCGCCGCGGTCCGGATCTGTCCGGCGGCGCGGGGTCTTTGACATTGTTGGATTTGAGGAAGGGAGACGCGGACGGCGTTGTCCTTGCGGCCAGGGCTTATGGTCCTGGCGTGAGAGACTTGTGCCGATCTGTATTTCTCTTTTGAGCTCACCGATCGGTTTACGCTGTGAAGCGCTGGCCGGTCGATTGTGAGGCTCCGTCTGAGAATATACGTGATCGGCCAGATCAATCTCTTCAACGTGAGAGTTTGATCCTGGCTCAGAGCGAACGCTGGCGGCAGGCTTAACACATGCAAGTCGAGCGGGCATCCTTGTGGTGTCAGCGGCGGACGGGTGAGTAACGCGTGGGAA
>NZ_JAUYZJ010000013.1 GCF_030700285.1 Methylobacterium sp. NEAU K
CTAGGGTCTGAACTCAATCAGCTTGGCCGTGATGATGTCCGAGAAGGGTGGCGAGCGGACGCTCAAATGCTACGGTTAGCCAGTGATCGTCCCGATTGGGTATCTGTCATGTTACTGTATCTAATTCCATATGTCGCGCTTTTGTTGCTAA
The DNA here is from genome assembly GCF_030700285.1 of Methylobacterium sp. NEAU K. Taxonomy (GTDB): domain Bacteria; phylum Pseudomonadota; class Alphaproteobacteria; order Rhizobiales; family Beijerinckiaceae; genus Methylobacterium. The sequence continues at coordinate 152 of NZ_JAUYZJ010000013.1, forward strand.
TATTTGGTTTCGCCGTTGGCTATCGTAAAGGTAAGCAGCGACCAAGATTAGGGTTAAAATCGCCGCTGAGTTTATTTTTAATCATATTAGCAGCAATAATATTTACTAAGGCTATAGACAAGAATGGATTTTCTGGCAATGCAGGGCATATCATATTCTTGATAAGCTCTTGCCTACTTTATGCTTCTCTTTGGATCGGAGCTTCAATCGGAGGCTGGGCAAGTAAATTTGGTCACCGAAAAGTTTCCTGAGTTGCAACGTCCATGACAAGGCCGCAATTCTGCTTCCACACTCAACCTGACCGTCCGCAATGGGTCGAAAGCGGGCGGCCCTCCCAGGGTCAAGCTGATTAGGTTTTGACCCTAGGTCTGCCCCGTCCGGGCCCGCCATCAGGAAGCAGGCCCCCGGCCCGAGCTGGTCGAGGCTGGTCGCGCGCCCCGGGAAATGCAGCTCCATCGTCATCCTCCGATCGTGACGCGGCCTTCACCCGCGCCCGCCCGGCCCTTCCGGAAGAACGCGCGGCGGTCGCCTTCGGCACGCACTACGGTAGCGCGCACCTGCAGGAGATCCTTGCGGGTGAGCAGCCCGACCAGTGCGCCGCTCTCCGGATCGGTCACCGGCAGCCGCCCCTGCCCCGCCGAGAGCATCACGTCGAGGGCGTGGGAGACCACGTCACCCGGATGAACCACCGCGAGATCGGCGTCGGAGACGCGCTCGGCAAGCGTGCCGTCGCCCACGTCCTCGTCCATCTCCACCGTCCAGCGCAGCGCGTCGTTGCGCGTGACCAGCCCCACCGGCCGGCCCGCCCCGTCGACGACAGGATAGGCATGGTGGGCGCCGGAGGTGATCGCCGCCAGGGCTTCGGCGAGCGGGAGATCGGCGTCCAGCGTCTCGACCTCCCGGGTCATCACCGCCTCGATCCGGGCGAGGTCGTAGGGGTCGATGCCGTATTCCCGGGTGACGTGCTGGCCGCGCCGGGCGATCTTCTCGGTCAGGATCGAACGCTTCAGGAGCAGAACGGTGACCGCATAGGCCGACATGGTGGCGGCGAGCAGCGGCGCCAAAGCGGCGACGTCGCCGGTCACCTCGACGGCGAACACCACGCCGGTGAGCGGCGCCGGCAGCGTGCCGCCTAGCATCGCCGCCATGCCGATCAGCGCCCAGAACCCGTGAACGCCCGGGAGGAGCTGGCCGATCAGCCACCCCGCGGCACCGCCCAGGATCAGCAGCGGCGCGAGCACGCCGCCGGAGGTGCCCGAGGACAGGGCCGCGAGCCAGATCACCCCCTTCACCACGAGGATAGTCAGAACGGCGCCTGCCAGCATATGCCCGGAGAGCAGGTCGCGGATCACGTCGTAGCCGACACCCAGCGCCCGGGGCTCGATGAGACCGCCGAGGCCGACAACGACGGCACCCAGCGCCGGCCACCACATCCAGTGGATCGGCAACCGGCCGAAGCCGTCCTCGAGCGCGTAGAGAGCCCGGGTGAGGCCGCCCGAGATGAACCCGCAGGCGATCCCGAGCGCCGCACAGGCTGGCAGCCCCCACCAGGGTAGGTTCGGGTTGTCGGCAAACGGAAAGAGCGGGCCGGCCCCGAACAAGACGGGACGCCAGCACGACGCCGTCACCGCCCCGACCGTTACCGGGACGAGGCTGCGCGGACGCCACTCGAACAGCAGGACCTCGACAGCGAGCAGCACCGCCGCCACCGGCGTCCCGAAGATCGCCGTCATGCCGGCGGCCGCACCGGCCACCAGCAAGGTCTTCCGCTCCGCCGCGCTGAGATGGAAGAACTGCGCGAACAGCGAACCCACGGCGCCGCCGGTGACGATGATCGGCCCCTCGGCGCCGAACGGTCCACCGGTGCCGATCGCCACCGCCGAGGACAGGGGCTTGAGCACCGCCACCTTGGGCGACATCCTGCTGCCACCGATCAAGATCGCCTCCATCGCCTCGGGGATGCCGTGGCCGCGGATCTTCTCGGAGCCGTAGCGCGCCATGGTGCCGACGATCAGGGCGCCGATCACCGGGATCGCCACCATCCAGGGGCCCGGTGCGGCACCGGCCAGTGAGGTCAGCTCCGTGTCGAAGCGGCCGTACCACGCGAGGTTGGTCACGAGGCCGATCAGCGTGAGCAGGACCCAGGCTGTGGCGGACGCGGCCGTGCCGGTGACTACGGCCATCCCGGCGAGCGTGAGGACCCTCCGGTCGGCGCTGAAATCGCCCAGCGCCCGACGCAGCGGCCTGTTGCCACCACGCTCCGTCCCCGCTCCCCGATCCATACCGGTCTCCCTCCGTCAAACCCTGCCGCTTATGTCGTGATACGATATAATCTACAACGGGCTGGCCAACAGGATTCGGCACAGCGCGTGCCTGTCCCGGCGTGCGGCGGCGCGGGCGCGACTGGCTGGGTCGGCGTGTCCGGCGAGCGACGCGCGGACCGGATCATCCGGATGCCGCCCCAAGGAGGCCATGGTGGGTGCCGACGAGCCAGAGACCGAGCCCCTTTCGCCGCAGCAGTACGCGGCACTCGCGGATTTCCGCTATCGGCTGCGACGCTTCCTCGCCTTCAGCGAGGCGGCGGCGGCCCGAGCCGGCATTCCGCCGCAGCAGCACCAGGCGCTTCTGACTCTGGCGGGCCATGCCGGGCGCGAGCCCCCGACGGTGGGCCTTCTGGCCGAACAGCTCTTGATCGCGCCGCACACTGCGGCCGAGCTGGTCGCCCGGATGGTGGACGGAGGCCTGCTGACGAAAGCGCGCGCCGTAGAGGATAGGCGGCGGAGCGCGCTGTCGCTCACGCCCCGGGCCGAGGCATTGCTGAAGGCGCTGACGGCCGCGCATCTGGAGGAGCTGCGGGGACTGGCGCCGGCCCTCGCCGGGGCGCTCCAATTCGCGGCATGTTGACGCATTTGCAGGCGACTGATTTGCTCGTCCCGGGGGTGACGGGATGGCGGATCAGGATCGTTCAAACGCGCGCAGCGCCAAGCTCAGGCGCTGCTATGCGTCCCTCGTTGCGGGCCAGGGCGCGGCGGCCGACCCGCGTATCGAGGCGGCTTTCGCGGCGGTCCCACGGGAACCTTTCTCCGGGCCGGGCCCCTGGTCGATCCTGGCGGCCAATGTCTGGCGGTTCCGGGATCGCGGCCCGCTCTATGTGACGACCCCGGACGACGATCCAGCCTTCCTCTATCAGGACGTTCTGATCGCCCTCGATGCCAAGCGCCGCATCAATATCGGCCAGCCGAGCCTGCACGCCCTCTGCCTCGACGCGCTGGCGCCGCTGCCGGGGGAAACGGTGATCCAGATCGGTGCAGGAAGCGGGTATTACACGGCGCTCCTCGCCCACTTGGTCGGGGTGGAGGGGCGCATTCACGGCCTCGAGATCGATCCCGTCCTCGCAGCCCGGGCGGCGCACAACCTCACACCCTGGCCCTGGGCTCAGGTCGAGGCCCGCTCCGGCATGACGGAGAAATTACCAGCGGCCGACGCGATCTACGTCAACGCCGGAACGCCGCGCCCGGCTCGCGCCTGGATCCGCGCGCTCCGGCCCGGGGGCCGCCTGCTGTTTCCGCTCCAACCCATGCACGGCCGGGGCGGCATGCTGCTGGTGCACCGATCGGCAAGCCGCACGGCATGGCCGGCACGGTTCGTGTCCCGGGCGATCTTCATGCCGCTCCAGGGCATGCCTGAGAAGGACAGCGCCAAGCTTGCCAAGGCCTTCGCGCGCCAGCCGTTGCCGCCGATCCGCTCGATCCGGTTCGACAAACCGCGAGACGCGAGCTGCTGGTACGACAGCAGGGGCTGGTGGCTTTCCACGCGGGACCCGTGAAGGGCGTGTTCAGCGCGCCCGCGCCACGCAGAACTCCACCGCGCCGGTGAGTGCGGACTTCACGGGCCCGTCCGGGAAGATGTCGAGGGCGGCGCGGGCCTGGGCGCCGTAATGGTGGGCGCGGGCCACCGTCTCCTGGAGAGCGCCGTGGCGCTGGAGGAGGTCGAGGGCAGTCCCGAGGTCGTCCTCGCCGATCTCGCCCTGCTGCAGGGTGCGCCGCCAGAAGCCGCGCTCGCCCTCGCTCGCCCGGCGGTGGGCCAGCACGATCGGCAGGGTGATCTTGCCCTCGCGGAAATCATCGCCGACATTCTTGCCGAGTTCGGCCGAGGTACCGCCGTAATCGAGCACGTCGTCGATCAGCTGGAAGGCGATGCCGAGGTTCATGCCGTAGGCGCGGGCAGCCACCTGCTCGGCCTCGGGCCGGCCTGCAAGCACCGGCCCGACCTCACAGGCGGCGGCGAACAGTTCGGCGGTCTTGCCGCGGATCACCGCCAGGTAGGCGGCCTCGTCGGTCTCCAGGTTCTTGGCGTTGGTGAGCTGCATCACCTCGCCCTCGGCGATCACCGTGGCGGCGGCCGAGAGGATGTCGAGCGCCCGCAGGGAACCGACCTCGACCATCATCCGGAAGGCTTGGCCCAGCAGGAAATCGCCCACCAGCACCGAGGCCTCGTTGCCCCACTTGATCCGGGCGGCGACACGGCCGCGGCGCATGTCGCTCTCGTCGACCACGTCGTCGTGCAGCAGGGTCGCGGTGTGCATGAACTCGACGCTGGCAGCGAGCTTCACGTCGCCCTCCGCGTCACCCGCGTAGCCGCACAGCTTGGCGCAGGCGAGCGTCAGGATCGGGCGCAGGCGCTTGCCGCCGGACGCGATCAGGTGGTTGGCGACCTCGGGGATCATCGCCACGTCGGACCCGGTGCGCGACAGGATCGTGGTGTTGACCCGCGCCATGCCGTCCGCCACCAGCGCGACGAGGTCGTTCAGCCCCGCTTCCGCCTCGGGCTTCGGATTCTCGATGGAGAGGGCCATACCCAAGATCCGCGACCTCCAGTCCGGTTCCCCCGCAGGGGGCGGGCGATCCCTTCGCACGCGCCTCGCGGCGCCGCAACATCGACCCGGGCCCGATATGGGGCGGGCCGGACGCGCGCTGGACGCGGCGAATGCGCCTGCAGCCCGGTATTTCTGCGAAGCAATACGATGATCGAGCTGATTTGCGCGAATGATATCGTGCTGATCGGCTTCGCCCGCTCGATCCTCGAGGCGGCCGAGATCCCGGTCCTCGTGGCCGACAGCCACATGAGCCTGATGGAGGGTTCGATCGGGGCGTTCGGCCAGCGCCTGATGGTGCCCGGGGATTGGGAGCCCCAGGCCCGCCGGCTGCTTACCGATGCTGGGCTCGCCCATGAGTTGCGCCGGCCGTGAGCCCGGAGCCGGACGCCTTCCTGGGCGGGACCTTGCGTCTGCACCAGCCGCCCCGGGGGGCGCACAGGGCCGGGACCGACGCGGTGCTGCTCGCCCGGCTGCTGGCGCCGGCGGCGGGCGAGCGCCTCTGCGATGTCGGGGCCGGGACCGGCGCGGTGGGGCTCGGCTGCGCGGCGCTCCACCCCGGGGTCCGGCCGACCCTGGTGGAGCGCGACCCGGAGCTGGCCGCGCGGGCCCGGGCGAACGCCGCCCTCAACGGCATCGACGCGCAGGTGATCGAGGCCGACGTGCTGGGGTCCGCGGCCGAGCGCCGCGCCGCGGGACTCCGGCCGGACAGCTTCGATCTGGTTCTGACCAACCCGCCCTTCTTCGCGGAAGGCGCCCACCGTCCCTCCCCGCATCCGGGGCGGGCGACGGCCCACGCCCTGCCCGAGGGTGGCCTGGACCGTTGGATCCGCGCCTGCACGGCGATCCTGCGGCCGGGGGGACGGCTCGGGCTGATCCATCGCGCCGACGCCCTGCCGGCCTGCCTCGACGCGCTAAAGGGCCGCTACGGCGGGATCGAGATCCGCCCGGTCCAGGCTCGCGCAGAGACCGCGGCGATCCGCGTGCTGATCGCCGCGACCCGTGGCAGCCGCGCGGCCGTGAGCCTGCGCCCGCCCCTGGTGCTGCACGGTCCGGACGGCGGCTTCACCCCGGAGGCCGAGGCGCTGCACCGGGGCGCGGCGTGGCCGACGGTCTGAGCCCGATCCGGGACGGTCCCCTCAGGCCGCCAGGGCTGACGGCGCGGCGTCGTGGATGCCCAAGAACCGCTCCACGGCCGGCAGGTCCGAGAAAGCGAGGAATTCCGGGCGCAACGGCTCGGGGAGCCCCTCGAAGTTGAGCCCGGGGAAGGTGTCGGGATGCGGGTAGAGCTGCCATCCGGCGCCGGGCTCGACCGGGGGGAACAGGATCGCGACCTTCTCGGCGCCCAGCCGCACGATCCGCGTGGGGCTGTACGACAGGGTCTCGATGCTCCAGCCCCGGTTGACGCCCCGGCGGGCCTTCAGGGTGCGGCGGCTCGTCGCGCGATGCATGGCAGGCTCCTGCTGTTGGGGGAAGACGGTCGCGGGTTCAGGCGGCGCTGCGGCGGCCGGTCCGCTTCGGCCAGCCGAGCGCCACGAGGCGCGCCTTGGCGTAGTCGCGGACCTCGTCGCGGGTGCCGGGCGGCATCGCCGCCAGCATCGCCTGCGTGGTGCCGTCGAGCATCAGGTCGGTCACCGCGTTGATGGCCCCGGCCTCGTCGATGCGGCGTTTGAGGTCGCCCTCGGCCTCGGTGACCTCGTCGAAGGCCGCCGGCTCCTCGAAATCCTCGTCCACGGCCCGCACGGCTGGCAGGTGGGCGCGGAACTCGTCCGCCTCCTCCTCGGAATAGACCAGGCCGTGCAGCTCGATCAGCTTCAGGATCACGCGGTCCTTCCCGCGCTTCTCGGCCATGGCGTAGACGTAGGCCGCCTGCTTGCCCGAGACGCGGTAGTTCACGTTGACCAGCGCCTCGCCGAGCGACCACTCGACCCGATCGGCCGCGGCCTTCGCGCCCGATTTCGTACCCGGCAGGCGCCCGGTCACCAGAATCACCGCCTCGTCGCGTTCGGCGCGGATGAGGGTCGGCGGCTCGAACACGATTCCGGCCTGCGCGGCGATGCGCTCCAGAGTCTTGTGGTAGATCACGGCCGTGCCCTGGACGCGCCAGACGTTGCCCCCGAAGGGCTCACCGTAGCGCACGAGGATGTCGGCGATCTGCTTGTCGGCGGTTCGCATGCGGGGCTCGTTCGGCAGAAGAGGACCGCGTCGTCCACAGCTTTCTACGGCGACGCTCTTTTGTTCTTGTTTTGTTTCATCCTATATGAGCGATCTCGCGGGCGCCTGCAAGAGTCGGGATGAGCGCTGTGCGTCGAGGGCGGCTTTGTGCGGCAGCGCTTGCGGCTGCCGCTGTCCCAGAGACTTGCCGGGAGAGTCGGGCAGTCGGCGAACCGGCACAGACGGTCGCGACGCGCCGGCCCATCCTGGACCGTCCCGCTACGGACGGCCTGACCGTCGCCGTCATGCATCTGGCCGCGCGCGGCAGGATCGAGCGCGCGGAAGGGGGCCAGTCCTGCTGTAGCGTGCGCCGCTGAAGCAGATGCCGGTCCGGCGCAAGATCTCGCATCGATGGACTGCGCGAACCGCCCGCATTGTTGCTGCACCGCACCCTGAGGTAGACCGCCCGGACGATGTCCGAGACAGAAGCCGCGATGACGCCCTCCCTCTGGACCCGCCTGTCGAATCCCGGCCACTTCATGCGCTGGTCGGGGGCGCTGGTGCCGTGGCTCGCCGCCCTGTCGGTCGCCATCCTCGGCCTTGGGCTGTACCTGACCTTCTTCGTGGTGCCGCCGGACTACCAGCAGGGCGAGACCGTGCGGATCATGTACATCCATGTCCCGGCGGCGTGGCTCGGCGTGTTTTTCTACGGCGCCATGAGCCTGTCTGCGATCGGCAGCCTGGTCTGGCGCCATCCGCTCGCCGACGTGGCGCAGCGCGCGGCCGCGCCGATCGGGGCGGCCTTTACGCTGATCTGCCTCGTGACCGGATCCCTCTGGGGCAAGCCGATGTGGGGGACCTACTGGGTCTGGGACGCGCGGCTGACCTCGATGCTGGTCCTGCTGCTGATCTATTGCGGAATCATCGCCCTGTGGCGGACCCTCGAGGAGCCGAACCGGGCGGCGCGGTCGGTGGCGATCCTGACGCTGGTGGGCGCCGTGAACCTGCCGATCATCAAGTTCTCGGTGAACTGGTGGTCGACCCTCCACCAGCCGGCCTCGATCCTGCGTATGGGCGGTTCGACCATCGATCCGTCGATGCTCTACCCGCTGCTGATCATGATCGGCGCCGCGACGCTCGGCGGGACGACGCTGCATCTCTACGCGATGCGCACCGAGATCATGCGGCGGCGGGTGCGGACGCTGACCATCCGCGAGGCCGAGCGCCTGGACCGGGCCCAGCCGCGCATCACGCCCGAAACCGCCGGGATGCCGGTCGGACAACCGGTCTAGGATCACCGCGATGGATCTCGGATCTCACGGCGGCTTCATCCTGGCGGCCTACGCGTTCACGGCTCTGGTGATGGTCGCGCTCATCGGCAACGCGATCCGCGACCGGCGGGCGCAGTTGCGTGCCCTCAAGGGATTCGGGGAGGAGCGCCGATGACCGCGCCCGCCGACGAAGCGGCCGGCCGGCCGGCTCCGGTCCGCCGCTCCCTCCTGCTGATCGTGCCGGTGCTGGCCTTCGCGGCGCTGGCGGCCGTGCTGTTCCTGCGCCTGCGCTCGGGGGTCGACCCGGCCGCCCTGCCCTCCGCGATGATCGGCAAGCCGGTGCCGCGCTTCGACCTTCCCGCCGTGCCGGGGCTCGATGCCGCCGGCGCCCCGGTACCCGGCCTGTCGAGCGCCGACCTGAAGGGCGAGATCACCGTGCTCAACGTGTTCGCCTCGTGGTGCGCCCCCTGCCAGGTCGAGCACCCGATGCTGATGCGGCTCGCCCGGGAGCCCGGCATCCGCCTGGTGGGCATCGACTACAAGGAGCCCAACGCCGAGGCCGGGCAGCGCTTCCTCGCCCGGCATGGCGTGCCGTTCAGCGCCGTCGGTGCCGATGCAGGCGGCCGCGCGGCGATCGATTTCGGCGTCTACGGCGTGCCGGAGACCTTCATCATCGGGCCGGACGGGGTGATCCGCGACAAGCTCGTCGGCATCCTCACGCCGGAGAACTTCGCCAGCGTGCTGGCGCGGATCCGGGCGGCCGGAAAGGTCGCGGACGCGCGCTGACCGCTAGCGACCCGGCTGCGCCTCCTTCCGCTCGTAGCGGGTGAGCAGCGGCGTCTGCGCCAGAGCGAACAGCACGGTGAGCGGCATGATGCCGAACACCTTGAAGTTGACCCAGAAATCTTCGCTCTGGGTCCGCCACACCACCTCGTTGAGCGCTGCCAGGACGAAGAAGAACAGCCCCCAGCGGAAGGTGAGCTTGCGCCAGCCCTCGTCGGTGAGGCTGAACATCGAGTCGAGCACCACCGACAGGAGCGAGCGGCCGAACGCGAGGCCGCCGAGCAGCACGGTCCCGAACAGCGCATTCACGATGGTCGGCTTGACCATGATGAAGGTCTTGTCCTGGAGCGCCAGCGTCAGGCCGCCGAACACCACCACTACGACGCCCGATACGAGCGGCATGATCGGCAGGCGCCGCACCAGGACGTAGTGGATCGCCAGCGCCACCACCGTGGCCGCGATGAACACGCCGGTGGCCACGAACAGCTTCTGGTCGGGCGCCACCCCGAACTTCTCCGAGTAGGCGTTGCCCAGGAAGAACAGCACCAGCGGCCCGAGTTCCAGCGCCAGCTTCACGAGTGGCGGCAGGTGGCGGCGCGGGGGGACGGATTCGATCTGCATGGCGCCTGATATCAGATGGCGGGGCGTGTCTGTATCGATGTGGGAGACGGGATGTCCATCGCCATCGGCCGTGACGCGGTCGCTTCGCTCCCGACGGGCGGCCGACAGGTGCAGGATGGATCGCGACCCGCGGCATCGCCGTCGTGCGCCACGGGAAGGGCCGGAGCCCGGCCGGGCTGAACCGCGGTGACGGCTTCGCCTCCGCGCGCGCCCTAATCCTTCTCCAGGCCCGCGATCGCCCGGGCGAAGTCCCGGGCCGCGAACGGCTCCAGATCCTCCACGCCCTCGCCGACGCCGATGAAGTGCACCGGCAGGCCGAACTTGGCCGCCAGCGCCACCAGGATGCCGCCCCGGGCGGTGCCGTCGAGCTTGGTCATCACCAGCCCTGAGACCGGCGCGGCCTGGGAGAACAGCTCCACCTGGGAGATCGCGTTCTGGCCGACCGTGGCGTCGAGGACGAGGATCGTGGCGTGCGGCGCCTCCGGATCCTGCTTGCGCAGCACGCGCACGATCTTCTCGAGTTCCGCCATCAGCCCGGCCTTGTTCTGGAGCCGGCCGGCGGTGTCGATCAGGAGCACGTCGGTCCCGGCGGCGCTCGCCTGCTTCAGGGCGTCGAAGGCGAGCCCGGCGGCGTCCGCGCCCTGCGCGCCGCTCACCACCGGGGTGCCGGTGCGTACGCCCCAGACCTTAAGCTGCTCGACCGCCGCCGCCCGGAACGTGTCGCCGGCCGCGAGCATCACGGTTCGGCCCTCCGCCCGCAGCTTCGAGGCGAGCTTGCCGAGCGTCGTCGTCTTGCCGGCGCCGTTCACCCCGACGGTGAGGATCACGAACGGCTTCTTCGCGGAATCGATCGCGAGCGGCACCGCCACGGGTTCGAGAGCGCGCTCCACCTCGGTAGCCAGGATCGCCCGGACCTCGTCCGGCGAGATGCCCTTCTCATAGCGGCCCTTGCCCACGGCCTCCGAGATCCGCATCGCGGTCTCCAGACCGAAATCGGCCTGGATCAGGGCATCCTCCAGATCCTCCAGGGTCGTGGCGTCGAGCTTGCGCTTGGTGAACAGGCCCGTGACCCGCTCGGAGAGCGCCGAGGAGGTCCGCTTCATCCCGGAGGTGAGGCGGGTCCACCAGCCCTTGGCCTCCGGCTCGCGGTGCGGCCCGGCATCGGCATCGTGGGCGAGCGCCGCGGCGGAATCGACGGGTTGGATGTCGGGCACCGGCTCGATCGCCGGCGCCCGGACCGCATCCCCGGCATCGACCGGATCCGCGCCGTGCTCGGGAGCGTCGCCGGCCGTGCCGGCGGGCGGCCGCTCGGGCTCGCCCGCGATCGGCTGCAGGTCCGCGCCCTCGACCACGTCGGCGACGGGTGGCTCGGCCTCCTCCGGCGGCAGCGGGACATGGGCGACGTCCTCCGCCCCGGTGGCGAAGTCGGGCTGGCCCTCCGAGGGTGAGGCCGGCGCCTCCGCGGGCAGGTCCGACTCGCCCTTCTCGTCGCCCTGGCCCTTGCGCCCGAACAGGCGCCCGAACCAGCCGGGCTTGTCCTCGCTCGCCATGAAACCTCGTCCTCGCCCCACCTTGCCCACCCGGCGCCGACCCTCTAAGCGAACTTGCGTCGGGAGGCCAACGCTTCGTCCGCTTAGGTTTTTGATTCAACGCAGGTTTTCGACGCCGAACCGCACCGCACGTTTGTGCAACCTGCTGGGCCCGCCCTGATGACACTCGCCTTCGACATAGGCGCTCGCCTCCTCTACCGCGACGCCCTGCTGCTCGTCATCGACAAGCCGCCGGGCCTGCCGGTCCATCCGGGGCCGCGGGGCGGCGAGACCCTGACCGATCATCTCGACGGGCTCCGGTTCGGCCTGCCGCGTCGCCCTGAGGCCGCGCACCGGCTCGACCGCGACACCTCGGGCTGCCTGGCGCTGGGACGCCACGCCAAGGCGCTGGCGCGGCTGGGGAAACTCTTCGCCGGCAGCGCCGTGGACAAGACCTACTGGGCCGTGGTCGATGGCGGTCCCGCCGGGGAGGTGGGCCGCATCGACTTTCCGCTTGCCCGCCGCTCGGACGATCCGCGCTCCTGGTGGATGAAGGCCGACCCGGCCGGTGACCCGGCGCTGACCCATTGGCGGGTCCTGGGTCGGGGTGGCGGCCGGACGTGGCTGGAGCTGAAGCCGGTGACCGGCCGCACGCACCAGCTCCGGGTCCATTGCGCCGCCTCCGGCTGGCCGATCCTCGGCGATGCCGTCTACGGCGGGGCGCCGCGCGGGAGTGCCCTGCATCTGCACGCGCAGTCGCTGACGATCCCGCTCTACCCGAAGCGCGCGCCGATCACGGTCACGGCCCCGCCGCCGCCGCACATCGCGCAGGCCGTGGCGGGGACAGGCTTCTAACGCCTCGTTGGATGGGCCATGCCGGGCCCAGACGGCGTTCGTCTCTCGGGGTTCCGCAAAGGGCGAGAGCCAGAAAGCCTGAGCGCGTCGACGCCTTCCTAGAACCGAGACAGTGCGTTCGACACGCGACCGGCAGCCGTCGTCGTCCCGAGGGGGAGCCCGCGAACGGCCGGCACGTCTCTGCGTCCAGCGCGCTCAGACGCCGCGCCTGCCTTCGAGCTTGGCCAGTTCCACCGCCGCGCGCAGCTCGATCTCGGCCATCAGCCCGTCCAGCCGCGGATCCCCCGATGCGCCCGGGCGCTCGGCCAGCCGGCCGGCGATGGTGCGCAGCTCGTGCGGGGCGACCCGCCCCCCGAGCAGCGCGGCCTTGAGTCGGTCGAGGCTGTCGAGGAGGTCGTGGCCGCGCTTGGCGGACCGGCGGCGGCGCTCCTGCGGGGTCTCGGATTCGCCCTGGAGGAGCAGCACCGCGTCGAGTCCCGCAAGGGTCGCGGCTGCGGCCGGGGCGCCGGCGCCCGAGGTGGAGGCCGGGGCCGCATCGAGGCTGAAGCCGCGGCCGCCCTCGGATCGGCGGGTGGCGGCGAGGCCCCCCGCGTTCTGGATCGGCTGGCGGGTCTCGACGCGCATGATCCTGTTCGCGTTGCTCCGGGCGCCCCTGCGCTGGTCACGACACTCGGCCCGCAGGGTTAAGCGGGGGTAAACGGCCCGGCAGAAGCTGCCGGGTCGGCAGGTTCGGCGCTGCCCAGACTGCATGCCACGCGCGACAAGCCGCCGGACAAGTTCAAGCTTTTCAGGGCCTTATCGACAGGACCCGTCTGGCACGCCCCTGGCAGGACAGCGGCAGGTCCGTTCACCCTCGAAAAATCCGGCATGCGCCCGAGTCACCCGTTCAGTCTCATCGGATCGGCCTTCGCGGCGCTCGTCGCCGGCGCGCTGCTGCTGGCGGCCGCCTCCGGCCCGGCGATGGCCCTGTCGCGGGTCAAGGACCTCGCCTCGATCGAGGGCGTGCGCCAGAACCAGCTGGTCGGCTACGGAATCGTGGTCGGCCTCAACGGCACCGGCGACACGCTCAACAACATCCCGTTCACCAAGCAGTCTCTCCAGGCGATGCTGGAGCGGCTCGGCGTCAACACGCGGGGCGCGACGATGCGCACCCAGAACCTCGCCGCCGTGATGGTGACCGCCAGCCTCCCGCCCTTTGCCGCGCAGGGCACCCGCATCGATGTCACCGTCTCGTCGCTGGGCGACGCCAAGTCGCTCCAGGGCGGCACGCTGCTGGTGACGCCGCTGCTCGGCGCCGACGGCGAGGTCTACGCCCTGGCACAGGGCTCGGTGGCGATCGCCGGCTTCTCCGCGGAGGGGGATGCGGCAAAGATCACCCGGGGCGTGCCGACCAACGGGCGCATCTCCAACGGCGCCAATATCGAGCGCGAGATCGCGTTCAAGCTGAACGACGCCCGCTCGCTGCGTCTGTCCTTGCGCAATCCCGACTTCACCACATCGAAGCGGATCGCGGCGGCGATCAACGACTTCATGGGCGCCGACACGGCCGAGCCCACCGATCCGGCCACCGTGACGATCCAGATCCCGGCCAAGTACAACGGCAACATGATCCGCCTGATCACCGAGGTCGAGCAGCTCAAGGTCGAACCCGACCAGACCGCCCGCGTGGTGGTCGACGAGCGCTCCGGCATCATCGTGATGGGCCGCGACGTGCGCGTCTCCACCGTGGCGATCGCGCAGGGCAACCTCACGGTCACCATCACGGAGCAGCCGCAGGTGAGCCAGCCGGGGCCGCTGTCCAACGGCCGGACGGTCGTGGTCCCGCGCACGGGCCTGAAGGTCGATACCGGCGACGGCAACAAGCTGGCGCTGGTCAAGGAGGGTGTCAGCCTGCGCGAGCTGGTCGACGGCCTCAACGCGCTCGGGGTCGGCCCCCGCGACCTGATCTCGATCCTCCAGGCGATCAAGACGGCCGGGGCGCTGCAGGCCGATATCGAGCTGATGTGACGATCGCCGGTTCTGGGCGCCGAACCGCCGGGCGCTTCAGCGAAACCCACTTGGGACAGGAGGGCCGAACCATGCTGCCACTCGCCACCATCGCGGCCAACGCCGCCGCCAGCGTCGGGAGCGCGATCGCGGGAAACGTCTCCGACGGCATCCTGAAGGCCGCCAACACCGCCAAGGCGCACAAGACCGCCACCGAGTTCGAGTCGATGTTCCTGGAGAACAGCCTCGACCGGCTGACCCAGTCGGAGGGGACGGACGGGCCGCTCGGCGAGAACGGAACCGGCGGCGGCGTCTACCGCTCGATGCTGACGAAGGAATATGCGGGACAGATCGTGAAGAGCGGCGGCGTCGGCATCGCCGATTCGGTGTTTCGTGAGATCATGAAGATGCAGGGGGCCACGAGCGATGGAGCGACCAGTGCAAAGGGCTGAACCGCTGCGCATCGCCGATCGCGTCACCGCGGAGGCGCTGGTGGGGGGCGTGCTGGCGAACATGGCCGCGCTGGAGAGCGTGCTCGCCGAAGAGGCCACCCATGTCCGGGCCGGGCGGCTGCGAGAAGGGCTGGCCGCGGCAGAGCCGAAGACGGCGCTGGCGGCGGCCTACATGCAGGGCCTCGAGGTCGCCAAGGCGAACGCCGTCGCGCTGAAGCGCTTCCATCCGGAGGGCGTCGAAGCTCTGCGCGCCGCGCATCGCCGATTCGCCACGGCCGTGGAGGCGAACCAGTCGGTTCTCGCCAGCGCCAAGACCGTATCGGAGGGGCTGATCAAGTCGCTGGCGGAGGAGATCGGCCGGGCGCAGATGCCGACAGGCTACGGAAGGCAGGCACCGGCGCCCTCCCCGTACGGCCGCGGCGTGCGCAGCGGGCCGCTGGTCCTGTCCCGGAACCTGTAGGCGCCGGCCTCAGCGCCGGCCGTTGCCGATCCGCACGTAGGTTCGCACCTCGCCAAGATCCGAAGCGGTGCGATTGTCGATCGCGAGGCGGCCGGCGACCACGGGTGCGCCCGACGCGCCGATCCGCGCCCTGCCCCCAAAGTCCGTGCCCGCGCTGACGCCGCCGGACACCCGGATGCAGCTCCGGCTGCCGGGCATCCGCACGAAGCCGGACCCCTTCCATGGGCACGGCATCAACGCCGACGCGACGGGGGCCTTCTCGAGGTCCCGGGCAAACGCCTGGCCTCCCAGGAGAAGTGTTGCGACGGCCAGGGCCGCGGCTTCCAGGGGCGAACCGCGCATCTCAGGCGGCCCGGTGCAGCAGGTCCCGGTGCAGCTGATCGATGTAACTCTCGACCTCGGCGATGAAGCCGTCAAAGGCAGGCTCCAGAAACCGCAGCCGCGCGAGATCGCGCAACAGGATATCGAGCGCGGTGGCGCGGTCGTCGGGACGGCCATAGCCGTCGAGATAGGTGTCGATCGCCTGCTCGGCCAACACGATGGCTCCGATCCGCGGTGCGGAGCCGAGGCGGTAGACGACGTGGACGGGTTCGGACAGCTGCATGCGAACCTCTCCTCGACCGGACGATCGCGCGCGGGCACGTCCGCTCCCGAAGCGCTTCACTGCGGGAAAGCGGCGATACTATGATGGCGAGAGTCGATCGCGCTCCGCTTCAAGACGCCGCAGCGTGCGCGCACGCCAGTGCTCGCGGGCCGGACGGCTCGCCGTCCGGGAAGGCTTCAGCTGATGTAGTTCACCAGAGAGAGCTTCGAGAGCGAAGCCGTGACCTGATAGCTGGCCTGGAGCCGGTTCTGGACATCGAGCAGCTTGGCGACGACCTCCTCTGTCGGCGCCTGCTCGATCCCGTCCAGGGTGTTCTGGACGGTGTTCTGGGTGGCCTTGTTGGTCGTGCTGGCATTCGACAGCCGCGTCGCGGCGACGCTCAGCTGGGTGACGGTGTCCTGGACACTGGGACTCTGGTCCGAGGACGACAGCAGCTTCCCGGCCTGACCGACGACCGTCTGATAGGTGGCGTTGGTGTTGGCATCGCTCGTCGTGGGCAGCGCGAACGCCATCGTGGCCAGGCCCGCGAGCACGTTCTGGATCGCAGGATCGTTGGCGCGCGCGCCCGTGCCGACGCTGCCGGTCGCGCTGACCTGGACCGATTGGGTGTCGATCGCGGGCGTGCTCGAATCCTCGCCCTGGTACCAGATCACCGTGTTCTGCGCCGTCCCCGCCGTGTACCCCGTCGGGTTTCCGCCGGCGTCGTAGGTGATGCGCTGCGGCACTGCCCCGGTGCCCACCGATCCCGAGAAGAAGTTCTGCGCGACCTGCGCGGTGGCGTTCACCGCCAGCGTGCTGCTGGCCGCCCCCTTGAGGGCGTTGTCCAGGGTCGTCGACAGGTTGCTCACCGTGTTGGCGAGGCTCGAACCGATGGCGAAGCTCGTCGTCGAGGTCGGATCCGCGCTCGCCGCCGCGGTGAGGGTCAGCGTGGTCGAAGTGCCGTCGTGCATCTTCAGCGTGAACGTCACGCTGTCGCCGACGGCCGGCTGCGACGCCAGGTTCAGCGCGAAGGAGGCCGGGCTTGTGCTCGTCGCCGGCGTGAAGGAGGAACTGAGCGCCGACCCGGTCACCGTCGGCTGGCCCGCCAGGGTGAAGCCGAACGTTCCCCGGGTCGCGTCGTTCGACTCCTCCTGGACCTGGACGGATGTGGCGGTCGAGGTCTGCGTCAGCCGGCCGTTGCCGGCCGTTCCCAGCTCGGCATTGACCCGCTGCGAGATCAGCGTCGTGAGGCCGTCGAGCTTGTTGCCGCTGCTGTCGGTCGTCCCGTTCAGGATTGTGTCGGAATCGACCACCGGCTGCGTCGTGGTATTGCGACCGCCGAACAGGTAGTTGCCCGCCGCCGACTGGTTGAGCGTGTCGAGCGCCGTTTGTAGGTTGCTGAGCGCCACCGACCGCCCGGAGACGGTGTTCGCCGCGATGCTCTGAAGGCCGTTGTTCAACGTGGTCCGGGCGCTCGTGCCGAGCTGGGCGACCTGCGTCAGGCTCGTGACGGCGAGGTCGGTGCGCGTCTGGGCGGCGGTGATGCCTGCGGCGTATCCGGTAAGCGCGCTCAAGGTCGATTGCGCCGCGAGCGCGGTGGACCGCCCGGTTCCGAGCCCGCCATAGGTCTGCGAGACTTGGCCGCTCGACAGCTGGTTCGACAGGTCGTTCAGCTGGTTCTTCAGCGTGAGGAGCTGCGAGGTGTTCCGGTTCGCGACGTAGGAACCGGCCGCGAAGGGCGTGATCGTGGTCATGATCAGATCTGCAGCAGCTGGTTGAGCATGTCGCGCGCGGCGGTCAGCACCCGGGCGTTGGCGCCGTAGGCGGTCTGGAGCGCGATCAAATTCGACATCTCCTGGTCGATATTGACCCCGGCCCCCGAGGCGAATCGACCCTGGGCGGTCGAGAGGGCGGTCTGCTGGGTATCGTTGAGCGCCGCAGCGTTCGAGGCGGCCGCGCCCTGCGAGGCGATGACGTCCTGCGCGAACCCGACGACGCTCGCGTGATAGGGGGCGGAGACACCGCCGATGCCGCTCGACGACGAGAAGGTCTGTTGGGTCGACGTCAGCGCCGTGTAGATCGCCTGCGCGCGACCGCCCGAGGCGCTCGAGTCGGTCGCGCTCGAGGCGGTGAGGGCCGAGGTGTTGCCCGAGACCGCCGAGTTGACCGTGATGCGCTGCGCGAAGCCCGTGAGCTGCGAACCGTTGTCGAACGAGCCCGTGAAGAGCTGGTTGCCCGAGCCATCGACGAACAGGGCGATCTGCGGGAAGCCCGTGGTCAGATCGGTCGCCGAGGTGGGCAGCGTTATGTTGGCGCTGGCGGCCGTGACCTTGTCGGTGCTGGCGGCCGCTGGCCCGATCGTGACCGTCGCACCGGTGCCGGTGGCGGCCAGAGCGGGGACGTTCTTGGTGCCCGCGGCCGTCGCCCGCGTGTTGAGTGCCGAGAGCGCGGTCTGGATCGCGGTCGCGTAGGTCGACGGGCCGCCGGAGATGTCGAAGGTCTGCGCCAGCCCGCTGGAATCGTCGGTCTGGCTCGGATCGACCGCGGCCGTCGCGGCGTTCGAGGCGATCAACGTGACGTTGCGGACCGAGCCGTCGGCCGCTGTGACCGGAATCGTGAGTCTGTTGCCGGCCTGGATGCCCGTGAGGTCGATCGTGGCCGCGTTGCCGCTCACCGTGCCCGTCACGGACTTGTCTGTGAGCGCGCTCGCGAGTCCCCCGGCGAGATCGTCGAGCTGGCGCTGGGCCTGCGGCAGCGTCTGATCGCGCAGCTCGATTTCGGCGGCGAGGCTGCCCGATCGCAGCACGCCGGGCGCCCCGAGATCGATCTTGCCACCGCCCGGCAGTGTCGCGGTGATGGTGCCGACCGTTCGCTTCGTCGGGTCCGTCGAGTAGCTCGAATTGGCGTTCAGGGCCCCATGACCGTCGAAGGTCAGCGACGCCGCGTTGCCGCGGTCCACCAGCGTCACGCCCGACTGGGTCAGCACGGTGACCGTTCCGTCGCTCTGCGCGGCGGTCTGGACGTCCATGAAGCCCGAGAGTGTGTTGATCGCCTGGTCGCGCTGGTCCTGGAGATCGGCCAGCGAAGAACTGTCCGCGGTGTTCTGGATCTTGGCGTTCAGGCTGGCGATGGTGGTGAGGACGGTGTTCGCCGACTTCGTGTCCGTGCCGAGCTGCGACTCCACGCCCGTGCGAAGATTCTGCACCGTGGCGGCGGCACCGTTGATCTGGCTTGCCAGCGCCGAGGCGTTGCTCACCACGGTGGTGCGGGCGGCCGCCGACGTCGGGTTGGCGGCGAGTTCCTGAAGTGATTCCGTGAAGGTGTTCAGCGTGCCGTCCAGTGCCGCCGCGCTGCCGGGCGTCCCGTAGAGCGTGTCGAGCTGAGCGACCACGCCGGACTTCGTGCTGGTATAGGCCGCCCCGGAAGTCTCGAGCCGGAGCTGCCGCAAGGCGGCGGCGTCGAAGCTGCGGGTGATCGTGCCGGTGGCGACGCCCGAGTTGTTGGTGCCGGTGGCGACCGACGAGATCGTCCGCTTGACGTAGCCCGCCGTCCCGGAATTGGCGACGTTCTGAGAGACGACGTTGATCGCCGCCTGCGTGGCCGCGAGCCCCGCGGTCGCGGTGGAAAGCGCATTCAGCGACATCTCACGGCCTCCGCGGCTCGGGTTGCATCCTCATTCAACGGATCACGTTGAGCAGGTCGGACATCATCGTCTGGGCCGTCGACATGACCCGCGTGTTCGCAGAGTAAGCCTGTTGCGTTACGATCATCTTAGAGAACTCGGTCGCAATGTCGGTATTCGATTGCTCATTGCTGGCGCCCGTGATCGTGCTGCCGTTCAGCCCGACCAGGGCCGGCCCGGAATCCGCGGTCTGGAGGTAGTTGCCGTTGGAATCGGCCTTGAGGCCGTCGGGATTGGCGAACTGGGCGATCCCCACGCTGGCGAGCGCCAGAACCGACCCGTTCGAGAAGGTCCCGTTGATCTTGCCGTCATCGCCGACCGCGACGCTGGTCAGCGTGCCGGCGCTGTTGCCGTTCTGGCTCAACGTGTTGGTGGTCACGGCGCCGGACGTGTCGGCGTACTGCGTCAGGCCGGCCGCGCCGACATTCATGGTCAGGTTCGAGTAGGTATAGTCGCCCACCGTCACGGCGCCGAGCGAGACCGGGCTCGTCGCCGGCGAAGTCAGCTTCCCCGTCGAGTCGAACGTGAAAGCCGTCCCGACGTTCTGCCAGCTGGTCGCGTTCGCCGAGGCGGAGGGGTCGGACGCGTAATAGAGATTCCAGACCGCCGGTTGCGCCGGCGTCGTGGAGGCATCCTGCACCTTCGCCCAGCGCGTGCTCAGGGTGACCGGCGCGCCGGTCGACGTGTAAGTGGTGAGCGATGGCCCCGCGATGCTGTTGTTCACGAAGGTTCCGGCATCGGTCGAGGGAACCGAGACGCCGGTCTGGCCGGTCCCCGTGAGGACGACGGCCGCCGGGAGCTGATTGTAGAGATCGGAGCCCGACGTGGCCGAGGCGGTGGTGGCCGGCGTCGCCGGAAGATTGGCCGCGTAGGTGATCGCCGTGGTGGCCTGGGCCGGAAGCGACGAGTTCCCGAGCTTGATGAGCCCGGTGCTGGTGGCCTGTCCCGTGACCGGGTCGAGGTTGGTGCCGGTCAGGTAGCCGCCGGCACCATTGACCAGGTAGCCGTCCTTGTCCTGAGAAAAGTCGCCCCGGCGCGTGTAGACGTTCGTCCCGCTGAAGGTGGCGGCGCCGTTCGAGTCGCCGGTCTTCTGCACCACCGTGAAGAAGCCGTTCCCGTTGATGGCCATGTTGGTCGGCACGCTCGACGACACGACGTTTCCGCCGATCGTATTGGTGAGCTGCGACTGGGCCAGGACTGAGCCGGACACCTCGCGCTTCGGCGTCGTCTCGGACATCATGTCGACGAAGCTGGTGTCGATCCGCTTGAACCCGGTCGTCTGCGAGTTCGCGATGTTCCCGGAGATGTTGCTGATGGCGTAGGACTGCGCCTGCAGTCCGGAGACCGAGGTCTGCAGGGCGGTAAAAAGATCCATGGCATGCGATCCCGACACGCGCCGCGATGGCCCGCAAGTTCAGCCGAGCGCAACCGCCGTGCCAGGGCTAAGCCCTTGATACAAAAGATATGGCTCGTCCCCTGCCCGGCACCGACTGACCGGCTGGAGACGTCGGCCCGGCAAATCCTGCCGAGGGAAGACCATTTAGGTCGAACCCGGCCGGCCGCCCGCGTTTACGGGGTGTTATCCGGCTCGCGCCAAGATGGCAGGGCGGTCAGGATGGGTGGGGACCGTTCTGCCCGGACGCGCCGTCTCGGCATGGGTTGCGGATCTAGGGGTCATGCGGGCGAAACGGACGAGCCTCGTCCACATCATCTACTTCTCGCGCCTCAACCTGTCGCCGGACCCTGCGAAGCGGTCCGAGCAGATCGGCGATATCGGCCGAGTCGCGCAGAAGAAGAACGAGTTCTCGGTGATCACCAGCTTCCTGGTCATTGAGGGCAATTTTGCCTGTCAGGTGATCGAGGGCGAGCGCTCCTCGGTCCACGAGACCTTCGACCGGGTCAATGCCGACCAGCGTCATCGGGAGGTCCAGATCAGCGAGTGGCGCGAGATCACCAAGCGCGAATTCGTCCACTCCTTCAAGAGCGCCCAGCGTACCGCCACCAACGAGACCCTGTTCGCCAAGGCCAATCTTCTGCCGATGCTCCAGCGCGGCACCCCGAAAGCATCCGCGATCCACGGGCTCTGCGTGGCGCTCCAGAACGACGCGATGTCCCGCCAGGGCATCGATCACCTCTTCATCTGAGCCGAGCGATGTCCGAGAGCGATACGCCGCCGATCCTCATCGTCGACGACCAGGAGAAGCTCCTGCGACTCGTCGTGATGCTCATGACCCGCATCGGCTTCCCGGACGTCGAGGGTGTCACCAGCGCCGTGGAGGCACTGGAGCGGCTGCGCGCGCGCCGCTACGCGCTGGTGATCTCCGATCTCGACATGGAGCCGATGGACGGGATCAGCCTGCTGCGCGAGATTCGCGCCGACGACGCGCTGATGAACACGCCGTTCATGCTCACCGAATCGTCCTTCGACTTCGAGGACATCAATCTCGCCCACCAGGCGGGGGCGGACGCCTTCATCCTCAAACCGTTCGACATGGCCGTGCTGAAGAGCAAGCTGAAGCAGGTGCTCAACCGCAAGCCGCGCAAGCGCGAGGCACCGATGGCCGCGGAATCGGCGCTCAGCGTCGATTTCCCGATGCTGGGGAAGTTCTGAGCCGGCGACCCTGATGCGGATCGCACCGAGCCCGAATCCCGCTCGGGCTCAGGCGGCCCGCTTCTGATAATCCTTCACGTCGGTGAAGCGCACCGCCGGGTAGCGCTCCTCCTCGTAGCGGAGCGAGAACGCAGTGGTCGCCATGAAGACCGGCGCGCCGTCGAGGTCCTTGGCCATGGCCGAGCCGTGGCTGTCCACGAACTTGTCGAGTTCGACCTCCGAGTCCGAAGAAACCCAGCGGCAGACCGAGAAGCGCGAGGTCTCGTAATCCACCGGCAGGCCGTACTCGGCCTGGAGGCGCTCCTTGAGGACGTCGAGCTGGAGCGCGCCGACCACGCCGACGATCGCCTGGCTGCCATCCTGCGGCACGAACACCTGGACGACGCCCTCCTCGCCCATCTGCTGGAGCGCCTCGCGCAGCTTCTTGGCCTTCATGGCGTCGGTGAGCTTGATCCGGCGCAGGATCTCGGGGGCGAAGCTCGGCACGCCGCGGAACAGCAGATCCTCGCCCTCGGTCAGCGTGTCGCCGATCCGGAGCGTGCCGTGGTTCGGGATGCCGACCACGTCGCCCGCGAACGCCTCATCGGCGATGGCGCGGTCCTGCGCGAAGAAGAATTGCGGCGCCGAGAGCGAGATCGGCTTGCCGGTGCGCACCAGCCGGGCCTTCATGCCCCGGCTGAGCTTGCCCGAGCAGACCCGCATGAAGGCGATGCGATCCCGGTGGTTCGGGTCCATGTTCGCCTGGATCTTGAACACGAAGCCGGTCATGCGCGGCTCGGTCGGCTCGACGAGGCGCTTGTCGGCGTCCTGGCCGCGGGGCGGGGGCGCCACCTTGGCGAGGCCGTCGATGAGGTCGCGCACGCCGAAATTGCGCAGCGCCGAGCCGAAGAATACCGGCGTCAGATGGCCCTCGCGGAACGCGTCGAGATCGAACGGCTTGAGGCCGCCCTCGGCCAGCTCGACCTCCTCGCGCCACGCATCGGCCGCGCCGTTCTCGGTGAGCAGCTCGTCGAACAGCGGGTCCTGCGGGCCCGACACCGCCACCATGCCGGCATCCTCGGCGGCGTCGAGCCGGCGCACGCGGTTGCCGCCGAGCTCGTATGTCCCGGAGAAGTTGCGGCCGGTGCCGATCGGCCAGGTGACGGGGGCGACGTCGAGCGCCAGCGTCTTCTCGATTTCGTCAAGCAGCTCGAACGGGTCGCGCGCCTCGCGGTCGAGTTTGTTGACGAAGGTGACGATCGGAATGTCGCGCAGGCGGCAGACCTCGAACAGTTTTCGCGTGCGCGCCTCGATGCCCTTCGCCGCATCGATCACCATCACGGCCGAATCCACCGCCGTGAGCGTCCGGTAGGTGTCCTCGGAGAAGTCTTCGTGGCCGGGCGTGTCGAGGAGGTTGAAGACGCAGTCGCCGTACTCGAAGGTCATCACCGAGGTGACCACCGAGATGCCGCGCTCCTTCTCGATTCCCATCCAGTCGGACCGGGTCGAGACCCGGTTGCGCTTGGCCTTGACCTCGCCGGCGAGCTGGATCGCGCCGCCGAACAGCAGCAGCTTCTCGGTCAGCGTGGTCTTGCCCGCGTCAGGGTGGGAGATGATCGCGAAGGTGCGCCGCCGCGCAACCGGATCGGCCGGCCTCGCCTCGGTCTTGGTCTGCATCAGCATGGAGCGAACGCTCTGAGTCGGCGGAACTGAGGGACGTTGTCCGGCGCGCGCGCGCGGTCTCGGGATCGTGTAGCGGCAACCCCCGGTATTGGCAAAGAAGCAGACGCCGGCGCCCTCGACCAGCAGCACAGGCTGGCCCGGTCAGTCTCGACCGACCGACCCTTCGGCGAGACCCTCAAGGCCGCACGCCTCAATCGTGTCTCCGGATCGTCTCGGTGGCCATCGTGGCCCTCGCGGCAGCCGCCGCCGATGCGGCCCCGGCCACGTGAACGGGAACGAGGCTCGCGACATCACGAAGCCCCGCTCAGGCCGCCTCCGCCGACAGCGCGCGCAGGTCGCGAACCAGCGCGTCCACGCGCTCGGCCTCGGCATCCCAGGCGAACATGAAGCGCGCCCCGCCGCCGATGAAGGTGTAGAACCGCCAGCCCCGCGCCTGCAGCCCCTCCATGGTGGCGGCCGGCATCGCCAGGAAGACGGCGTTGGCCTCGACCGGGAACAGGGCGCGCACGCCCGGCAAGCCGGCGACGGCATCGGCGAAGCGCCGGGCGCAGGCATTGCCGTGGGCCCCGTTCCTCAGCCAGGCGCCGCTCTCCAGCATGCCGACCCAGGGGGCGGCGAGGAAGCGCATCTTCGACGCGAGCTGGCCGGCCTGCTTGCAGCGGTAGCCGAAATCCTCAGCGAGCTTGGGATCGAAGAACACCACCGCCTCGCCGGCATGCATGCCGTTCTTAGTGCCGCCGAAGCACAGCACGTCGACCCCGGCCCGCCAGGTCATGTCGGCGGGGCTGCACCGGAGGCTCGCGCAGGCATTGGCGAAGCGCGCGCCGTCCATGTGCAGCGCGAGACCGAGTTCGCGGCAGGTCGCCGACAGTGCCCGCAGCTCGGCGAGGCTGTAGACCTGCCCGGTCTCCGTGGGCTGCGTGATCGTTACGACGCGGGGCCGCGGGAAGTGGATGTCGCTGCGGTTCGCGGCGAGCCCGCGGATCGCCTCCGGCGTGAGCTTGCCGCCCTCGGTCCGGACGGTCAGCAGCTTGGAGCCGTTGGAGAAGAATTCCGGCGCGCCGCACTCGTCGGTCTCGACATGGGCCGAATCGGCGCAGATCACGCTGTGATAGGACTGGCAGAGCGAGGCCAGCGCCAGCGCGTTGGCCGCCGTGCCGTTGAAGGCGAAGAACACCTGGCAGGGTGTCTCGAACAGATGGCGGAACGCATCCGCGGCCCTGACCGTCCAGTCATCCTCGCCATAGGCCGGCGCATGGCCGCGATTGGCCGCCTCCATGGCCGCCCAGGCCTCCGGGCAGATGCCGGAATAATTGTCGCTGGCGAACTGCTGCGAGTCGTCGTGTCCCATGCGGGCAAGGTAGAGCCCCGCCCGATCGCGTTGCAATCGGCTGCCGCTGAAAACCGGGATGTGGCGCGCGCGCCACCGCGCCGAAGATGGATGGCGCGAAGATGTTGGAACTGGTTCGCGCTTGGTGTAGAAGGCGCGCCAAGGCGTGGGCTCCACGCCGATTCGGAAACCGACGTTCCCGTCCCTCCCGGGTTCACCCGGGCGAGGGACGTTGCCGGTTTCCAGATCGGCGGCGGGCTGCGCAAGCCCCAAATCCAGGTCCAGAGGATCAAGTCCGTTGCAGGTACTCGTTCGCGACAACAACGTCGATCAGGCGCTCCGCGTCCTCAAGAAGAAGATGCAGCGCGAGGGCATCTTCCGCGAGATGAAACAGCGCAAGGCTTATGAGAAGCCGTCCGTGCGCAAGGCCCGTGAGAAGGCGGAGGCCGTTCGCCGCGCCCGCAAGCAGGCCCGCAAGACCGCGATCCGCGAGGGCCTGATCGCCGCTCCGAAGCCGAAGCCCCGTTTCCCTGCCGGCAGCCGCCGCCCAGGCTTCCCGTCGCCGTCCGCCGCCGGACCGCAGGCTGGCAGCCCCGCGGGTCAGGCTTCGGTCAGCCCGGCGCCCATCGCCTGAGCGGCCTCCCATCGAAACGGAAAAGCCCGGCCCGCGCGAGCGGCCGGGCTTTTTGCGTTAGATCTCTGGCCGGGGGGCTTTCCGTTGCCGACGGGAGACGTCGGCAGGCTGCCGGACTTCTAAACCGCGTTTCGGTTCGTGCCCGGTTCGACAGGACGCCCGGTCCCGAGACGGCATGCGCCGCCCCTCGCCCCTTCGCGGGGGAGGAAGGCTGCCTGCATCCGCCGGGGTCGCGAGAGGGGTGGTACGACGCTTCGGGACTTCACGCCTGTCGCCCGCTGTCCGGACGCGGCGCCGCTCTCCCGTCCCCCTCGGAGACCACCCTCCCCCGCAGAGGGGAGACGGGAGACGCGCGCGTGCGGCCCCCGTTGCCCTCAAGTGTCGACGAGATGTGAATATCGTGGTCCGCCCCGGACGAGGAGCGCACGAAGGAAAGCCCGTCGCTCTATCCTCCCGACGCCATGACAGCCCCGCGGGTCGGCTCCGTCGAAACCACCCGCGCCGTCGGCCCCGGTCAGGCCGCGCGTGACGCCATCGTGGCGTGCTCGGCCTGGACCAGCACGTCGAGCGCCCGCCAGGGCTTCTGCATGTAGACCGCCTGATCGGGCAGGCGCGCGTCGCGACCCGCCCCGGAGGTGACGACCACGCGGACATCCGGCCAGCGCCGCTCCACCGCCTGGGCGAGGGATACGCCGTCCATCGCACCGGGCAGGCGCACGTCGGCGAAGAGCAGAGCCACGATCACGTCGGACCGCTCCAGCACCGAGAGGGCGGCTTCGGCGCTGTCGCAGGCGATCACGCCGAGATCCGTCTCTTCCAGCACCGCGGTCGCGAGATCGCGCACCGCAGCATCGTCCTCCACGACCAGGGCCACGGGGGCAGGACACTCGGGCTGTGCGCGATCCATGAAAATCTCCTGATTTCGGTTGCGGAACCCCTTTACGGGTCGCGGCCTCGTCGCCGTGCCGGTGATTCCCCGATTCGGCCATGCTGGCCTGCCAAGAGCCGGCTCACAAGTGCCGGTGCGATCGCGTGAGCGTATGCCTGCCCCGCGATCAGGCAGCGCCAATTTCGAGCGGAGCGCCCGAAATTGGCGCAGTTGGAAGCCGGTTAAGAAACTGTTCACCCGTGTGGACCGACTGTTAACCTCTCGCGACGGACGTCCGCACCGCCTCAGGCGGCCGTCTCGCCGAGATCTCGAGCGGACCAGAGCTGAAGGATCGACGTCCGACATGTGCCGTTTCCTCGCCTACAGCGGTGAGCCGGTCTTCCTTTCCGACCTCATTTGCGCGCCGACGCACTCCCTGGTGCATCAGTCCCTGCACGCCGACGAGGGGAAGACGGAGACCAACGGCGACGGCTTCGGCATCGGCTGGTACGGCGAGCGCCCGGAACCGGGCGTCTATCGCGACATCTCCCCGGCGTGGTCGGACGAGAACCTCGTCAACCTGTGCGGTCAGGTGCGGGCGCGGACCTTCTTCGCGCATGTGCGCGCCTCGACCGGCACCGCCACCGCCCGGGCGAACTGCCACCCGTTCGTCTACGGGCGGCACCTGTTCATGCACAACGGCCAGATCGGCGGCTACCACCGTATCAAGCGGCGGCTGGAGGCCCTGATCCCGGACGCGCTCTACGACCACCGCCGCGGCAGCACCGATTCCGAGGCGATCTTCCTACTGGCCCTGGCGAACGGGCTCGAACAGGATCCCGTCGGTGCGATGGCCCGCACCCTGGAAACCATCCGCGACCTGATGCGGGCGGCTGATATCCGCGAGCCGCTGCGCTTCACCGCGCTGCTCACCGACGGCGAGACCCTGACGGCCTATCGCTGGGCCTGCGACGGCCGCCCGCCGAGCCTGTATTTCCGCGAGGGACCGGGCGGGATCGTCGTGGTCTCCGAACCGATCGACGGTTGCCGTGAAGGCTGGCAGGTGGTCCCGAAGGGCGGCACCCTGAACGCGAGACACGGCGGCACGACGATCGTGCAGGGCCCCGAGGCGATGCGCGCCCGCGCCGCCGCCTGAATGACAGGGGCGCCAGCCATGTCGCCAGGGGCATTGCCGAGGCACGCCGTGTTGCCACATTCCGCCCGGGGCCGATCGATCGGCCGGGCGGGAAACCACCGATGTATCCGGATACCGAGCTTCATATCGCCGGGCGCTGGCGCGCGGGCGCAGACCGGGAGACCCTGTCGGTCCTGAACCCCGCCACGGGTGAGACGATCGGCCAATGTGCCGTCGCCACCACGGCGGATCTCGACGAGGCGCTGGCGGCCGCGGCTCGCGCCTTCCCGGCCTGGCGGAAGGTGGCGCCGTTCGAGCGCGGCAAGCTGATGCGCAAGGCCGCCGAACTGCTGCGCGCCCGGGTCGACGACATCGCCCGCATCATGACGCTGGAGCAGGGGAAGCCGCTTGCCGAGTCGCGCATCGAGACCCTGGCGGCCGCCGACATCATCGACTGGTTCGCCGAGGAGGGTAAGCGCGCCTACGGCCGCGTGATCCCGGCCCGCGCCGACAGGGTCCTGCAGGCCGTGCTGCGCGAGCCGGTGGGTCCCGTCGCCTGCTTCACGCCCTGGAACTTCCCGATCAACCAGGCGGTCCGCAAGATCTCGGCGGCGCTCTGCACCGGGTGCACGGTGATCCTGAAGGGGCCCGAGGACACGCCGGCGAGCTGCGCCGCGCTGGTACGGGCGTTCCTGGATGCGGGCATCCCGGGCGACGCGCTGTCGCTGGTCTACGGCGACCCGGCGACGATCTCGGCCTACCTGATCCCTCACCCGGTCATCCGGAAGATCTCGTTCACCGGCTCCACGTCGGTCGGCAAGAAACTCGCGGCGCTCGCGGGCGAGCACATGAAGCGGGCGACCATGGAACTCGGCGGCCACGCCCCGGCGATCGTGTTCGGCGATGCCGACGTGGAAAAGGCGGTCGCCGTGCTGGCCCCGTCGAAGTTCCGCAATGCCGGTCAGGTCTGCGTCTCGCCGACCCGCTTCCTGGTGCACGACTCGGTGTTCGACCGCTTCGTGGAAGGCTTCACCAGCTTCGCCAAGGGCGCGAAGGTCGGCGATGGCCTCGATCCCGACACCAAGATGGGACCGCTGATCCATGGGCGCCGCCTGGACGCCATGGAAGCGCTCACCGCCGACGCCGAGTCGAGCGGCGCGACGCTGCGCACCGGCGGCAAGCGCATCGGCAACCGCGGCAACTTCTTCGAGCCGACCGTCTTCACCGAGGTGCCGCTGACCGCCCGGCTCATGAACGAGGAGCCGTTCGGCCCGATCGCGATGATCAACCGGTTCTCGGACGACGACGAGGCGCTCACCGAGGCCAACCGCCTGCCCTACGGGCTCGCGGCCTACGCCTATACCCGCTCGGTGGAGCGGGCGGCCCGGGTCTCGAATTCGGTCGAAAGCGGGATGATCTCGATCAACCACCACGGCCTCGCCGTGCCGGAGACGCCCTTCGGCGGCGTCAAGGATTCTGGCTACGGCAGCGAGGGCGGTGCGGAAGCGCTGGACGCCTATCTGGTGACCAAGTTCGTCACCCAGGCGAACTTCTGAAGGGTGCTCGCCGGCGCGTCGAGACAATGGCGCGCCGGCGGATCCCGTCAGTAATGCGGCGGCGGCGGTTCCGGTCCCCGTGGGGTCGCGCGCGCGGCCGCCTCGTCCACCTGCTCCCGTAGCGCCTCGACCTGGCGCACGAGCCGGTCGATCACCCGCCACTGCTCCGTCACGGTGCGGTTCAGATCCTCGATCGTCGCGTCCTGCTCGGTGAGGCGCATCTCCAGGCGATCGATACGGGTGGGCTCGTCCATGGCCGGTCTCCAATCCGGCCCGCGATAGCGCATCGGCGGCTGTTTTCCGACTGCGCCGACTCAGGCGGCGTGCGCGCGGGGCATCTGAGCCACCGCGACCCGGTCGCGGCCCCCATGCTTGGCGGCGTAGAGCGCGGCATCGGCCTGCCGCATCAGCGTCTCGAAATCGGCCCCCTCCGGCGCCTGCGCGATCCCGATGCTGACGCTGACGCGCAGACCCGGCAGTTCGGGCACGGACAGGCCCGAGAAGGTCCGGCGCAGCTCTTCGGCCCGCCCCAGCGCCTCCGCGGGCGAGACGTCCGGCAGGAGGCAGGCGAACTCCTCGCCGCCGAGGCGGCCCAGCATCGCCTCCCGGGGCAGCAGGGAGACGGCCATCGCGCAGAACCCCACCAGGACCGCATCGCCGACCGCGTGGCCATGGACGTCGTTGACGGCCTTGAAGCGGTCGAGGTCGAAGAGCAGCAGGGCCGCGTGGCGATTACCCGCCAGCGCGGTCTCGGCGGCCGTCGCGAAGGCGCGCCGGTTGGGAACGCCCGTCAGCGGGTCCGTCGAGGCGGCGATGCGCTGCTCGCGCTCGGCCCGCTCCTTGACGAGCGCCATGAAGGTGAAGGCCGAGGCGATCGAGAACAGCATGGTGGCGAAGCACAGGATCGCCACCCAGGGCGTGGCGAGCGGACTGATATCGACCCGCGGCGGCGCCAGCAGGGTCGAGGGGATGCGGGCCAGGTAGAAGGCGCCGTGTAGCCCCAGTACGGTCGCTGCCGCGATGCGCGAGGCGAGCCGCTCCCCGCGACCGCGCCAGACTTCCAAAGTCGCACCGCCGCAATACAGGCTCGCAACCGCGGACGCGTAGATGATCCGAAGCTCGATCGATCCGTAGAATGCCGGGATCAGGCACAGCAGGCACCAGAGCGCCGCGCCGGCCAGCGCCCAGCCGCGCCGTGGGGGGCGGCGCTCGAACGACCGTACGCCACTCCAGATCAATCCGTAGGCGGCGAGGATCCCCGCGTTGGCGGCTCCGATCGACAGCAGGTCGGGGATCTGGCCGCGCAGGGCGAGGACGCCGGAGCCGACAGCGCCCAGGATATGGGCCATGCCCCAGAGCGCGAGCGCACGCGAGCCGGGGGCTTGCCGCCACGACAGCAGGAACAGCGCACCGACCAGGAAGGTCGTCACGGCATTGACGATCAGCAGGGTGACTGGGTCAAGGTGCACGGCCGACGATCAGTATCCAACCTCAACGATAGCACGATCGGCCCGCACAATCTCCCTGGTCGGCGCGGCCGGGAGCGCATTGCGAAACATCGAGATAAAAATGCCACCCCTCGGTTTCATGAGTCGGCGATTCGCTCATCCCGCGATTGCAAGCTCGGATCGAGACCGCGCAACGCGCCACCGGCGTCGGCAAGGCGCGTTCCGGAGCGGCAGGGACAGGGGCGCGATCAGGCGGCGTGGATCACCGGGACGGCCGGAGCGCCCTCCCATTCGGTGTTGGCGGGGATCGACTCGCCCTTCATCACGATGGTGAGCGGGCGCAACCGGGCGTAGTCGCCGACCTTGGTGTCGTACAGGACGGTCGAGAAGGCACCCACCGACACGCCCCGCCCGACGGTCACGCGACCGATCTTCATGATCCGGTCCTCATAGAGGTGGGTCTGTAGCGCCGAGACGCGGTTGATCGTGGCGTAGTCGCCGATCGTGACGCAGTCGAACTCGGTGATGTCGGTGGTGAGCATGCACACGCCCCTGCCGACCTTCACACCGAACAGGCGCAGGACCCAGGGCAGGAACGGCGTGCCCTGGAGATGCTCCAGAAGCACCTTGCCGGCGAGCCCCCAATACGCCACCGCGATCGCCTCGGTGCGCATCGCCCACCAGGACCACATCGGCTGCATCCCTGGCTTGTAGACGCCCATCAGGAGCCACTTCATTGCGATGACCGAGGCGGACTGGATCAGCGCGATGCAGACGCTGGCTGCCACGAAGCTGAAAGCCAGCCCCGACCAGTCCTTCTCCAGGATCGCCGGATAGAAGTACCAGTCGATCACCGTGATGGCGAGGGTGATGTAGAGCATCGGCGAGAACGATGTCGCGAACGCCTCGAACACGCCGCGCCGGACCTTCGGCCACAGGCCCGGCTCGTAGGTCTGCGCGGTCGATCCGAGATCGACCCTCTGCCGGGCGGGAAGCCGGATCGGCGGCGAACCGAACCAGGTCTCGCCGGGGCTCATGGCATCGTTGGCGGGCGGCTTCGACTTGATGCCGATGAGCACGTCGTCCGGGATGACCGCACCGGGCGGGACCACGGCATCGTTGCCGACGAAGACCCGCGCCCCGGTGCGCACGGGCTCAAGATGCATCCAGCCGCGCCGGATCTCCTCCTCGCCGTAGACCACCTCGTCGGCGATGAAGTTCTTCGCGCCGACCTCGGCGAGGTCGTAGCGTCCGGCGAGATTGGTCGAGATCTCGGCGCCGTGGCCCATATTGGCGCCCATCAGGCGGTACCAGGCGCGCATATAGACGGTGGCGAACAGCGAGGAGAGGGTCTCCAGGGTCACCTCGACGGCGAGCGCCAGGGACCATTTGCGCAGGTAGAACAGCGAGTGGACCGAGTAGGTGCCGCTGCGGGTCCGGGGCAGGACGATCCAGCGGATGCCGGCGATCAGCAGCACCGTGCCGGCGGTCATCAGCATGGCGGTCGGCCACGTGAGGATCGGCAGGTACCAGTGGTAGTCCACGTCGGTGATGTTTGAGAGCGAATCCGAGATCTGGTCGAAGATGAAGAAGGCCGGGAAGATCGGCAGCAGGCCGACTGCCGGGATCGCACCCAGCAGCACGACATAGGCGGCCGCGAAGGCGGCGCGGCGCGACCACGAGGCCGCGGCGGGCTCCGGCAGCGCGGCCGGGTCGGCCATCCCGACCTTCCGGCCGGGCGAGCCGTCCCAGATCTCGGCCGGCCCGACCCGGGTTCCGGCCGGGATGGTGGTCAGGTCGGCGATCTCGGCCTGCGCGCCGATCACCGTATCGTGGCTGAGCACGCAGGAGGTCCCGATCGCCGCGTCCGCGCCGATCTCGACCGAGCCGATCACCAGCTCGTTGCCGACGATCTCGGCGTTGGCGATGACGAGGCGGCCGCCGAGCGAGGCGCCGTCGCCGATGGTCAGCAGGTCGGGAGCGCCGATCTCGATGTCCGAGATCAGCGCGTCGCGGCCGACCTTGGCCCCCATCAGCCGCAGATAGACCGAGATCGCCGGCGAGCCCTGCAGCCATTTCACATGGACCAGAGGCGCCAGGCGCTGCACCAGCCACCAGCGGTAATAGTATACCCCCCAGAGCGGGTAGCGGCCGGGCGCGGTCTTGCCGAGGATCAGCCACTTGCCGGCCACCGCCAGGACCGCCGTCACGGCATTGATCGCCACGTAGACCAGCAGGAGCACGCCGAGTTCGCCGAAGAAGCTCAGCGAGCCGCCGGTGAGCAGCAGGTACGTCACGAACATGCCGAGCCACTGCGCGGTCGCCAGTGCGATCACGAAGGGCAGCGCGACGAGCTGCGCGAGGCCGCACAGGGCCCGGCGCAACAGCGGCGGCGGCGCGAAGCTGAGGTCGCGGACGGAGGCGACTGCACCCATGCCGCCGGTGCGGGCGATCAGCGCGTCGGCCATCGCCCGCATGGTGCGCAGGGCGTAGACGTCCGGCAGGGTGATGCCGGCGAGCGCCGGGGCCTCGCGCACCGCCGAGACGAAGCGGGCTGCCAGCAGCGAGTGGCCGCCGAGATCGGCGAAGAAGTCGCCCTCCAGCGGGATCGGCTGGTTGCCGAACACCTGCTTGGCGGCGGCCACGAGGGCCGCCTCGGTCTCGTTGGCAGGCGGCTCCTGCTCGCCGTCGGCCGAGACGACCGTGAGGGGAGCCACCTTGAGCGCCTTGCGGTCGACCTTGCCGGAGGTCAGGCGCGGCAGCGTCTCGGCCACCTCGAAATGGCCGGGGACCATGTAGGGCGGCAACTGCCCGGCCAATGTCCGGCGCAGGGCGGCGGTATCCACCGGCCGGCCGCGCTCCGGGATCAGGAAGGCAACGAGCCGGTCGACGCCGTCGGCCTGCCGCAGCACCACCGCGGCCTGGTTGATGTCGGGCAGGCTCCGGATCCGCGCCTCGATCTCGCCGAGTTCCACCCGGAAGCCGCGGATCTTGACCTGATCGTCGATGCGGCCGTGGAACACGATCCGTCCGGCAGCGTCCAGCGAGACCGCGTCGCCCGAGCGGTACAGGACCGGGTCGATCCCGTCCGAGGCGAACGGGTTGGTGATGAACTTCTCGGCGGTCAGCTCGGGGCGCGCGAGGTAGCCGCGCGCCACGCCGGGGCCGCCGATCAGCAACTCCCCCTGCTGGTCCCGGCCGAGGAGGGTCAGATCCTCCCCGGCGACGTAGACCGTGTAGTTCGGGATCGGGCCGCCGATGGTCACCGGCTCGCCGGGCCGCATCTCGGCGGCGGTGGCCACCACGGTGGCCTCGGTCGGCCCGTAGGTGTTGAACAGCTGGCGCGTGCCGGTCGCCCAGCGGGCGACCAGCGGCTCGGGCAGCGCCTCGCCGCCGAGCAGGACGAGGCGCACCGTTGGAAGGTCGCCGGCGATCATCGACAGCAGGGTCGGCACGGTGTCGAGCACCGTGATCCGCTCCGCCTCCAGGATGCCCGGCAGCGCCTCGACGTCGCCCATCATGGCCGGGCTCGCCACGAACAGGCTCGCGCCGACGAGATACGG
This sequence comes from Methylobacterium sp. NEAU K, assembly GCF_030700285.1. Taxonomy (GTDB): domain Bacteria; phylum Pseudomonadota; class Alphaproteobacteria; order Rhizobiales; family Beijerinckiaceae; genus Methylobacterium. The sequence continues at coordinate 34,208 of NZ_JAUYZJ010000013.1, forward strand.
GACCCAGATCTCCTCCATCGAGAGATCGAAGGCGACCGACGCGCCCTGGAACACGACATCGTCGGCGCGCATGCCGTAGAGCGCGTTCCCCGACCGCAGGAAGTGGCAGATGTTGGCGTGGCTGATGACGATGCCCTTGGGCACGCCGGTCGAGCCCGAGGTGTAGATCAGGTAGGCGGGGTGTTCCGGCGTCAGGCCGGCCGCGCGCGGATCGGGCACCGGCACCTCTCTGGGCGTCGAGGCATCGAGGTCCGCGGGGGTCAGGGCCGGCGCCGCGGCGGGCGCGGAGGTCGCCAGCGCCGGCGAGACCAGCAGCGCCTTGGCGGCGGCATCCGTGAGGCAGACTCCGACCCGGTCGGCCGGCGCCTCGGCGTCGAAGGGAAGCCAGGCGGCCCCCGACAGGGTGATGCCGATCTGCGCCACCAGGAGATCCGGGCCGCGGGCCATCCACAGGCCGACGACATCCCCGGGGCCGATGCCGCGATGGGCGAGCCCGGCCGCGATCCGACCTGCGCGGGCGGCGACCTCGGCGTAGGTCAGGTGCGGGTGCACGCCTCCCGCGGCGACACGCGCGCCGTCGATGAGGCAGGGATGCTCGGGCCTTGAGCGCGCCGAGTCCAGGAAGATCTCGGCCAGGACCTCGTTGCGGATCAGATCGGGACGCTGCTCGCCGCGCAGCACGGCCGCCCCTTCCCCGGGACGCTCGCGCTCCCCGGCAGCCGGTCCGGGCCGGGTCTTCTCGGCGACGTCGCTCATCCGCTGCTCCGCTGCCGGCCGCTCAGGCCGGTGCCGGCCGCTCGGGCCGGCGCATACCGTGGCGACCGCCCTTTAGCCAGTCGATCATGCCGTTATCGAGGCGGCTTTGCACTGTGCCGGCGCACAGGATCAAGCCCAGCGCCAGCCGCCCGGCTCCACCACCAGCACCTCGCCCTGGCGGATGCCGAGGCGGGGCGCGGCGTAGATGTCGAGATGGCCAAGCGCCACGAGCGCCGCCCGGGCGACGCCGCCATGGGCGACGACCACGGCATTCCGAGTCAGGTCGGCGAGCACCGGACCGACCCGCTCGACCAGGGCGGCGTAGCTCTCGCCGCCGAGACCGGGCGGACGGTGGTGCCAGCGCTCGCGGTCTCGTGCAGCGGCGCCCGCCGGGTCGCGGCGACGGATCTCGGCCCAGGTCGAGCCTTCCCAGTTGCCGAAGCCGATCTCCCGCAGCCGCGGGTCGGTGCGATAATCCTCGGGCGGCAAGCCGATCGTCGCCCGCAGGATCTCCATGGTGCGCCGGGTGCGCTTGAGCGGGCTCGCTACGAAGTCTGCCTCCGCGATGCCCGGGCCCGCGAGCGCGACGAGGCGCTCGGCCACGGCGGCGGCCTGTGCCTCGCCCTGTGGATTGAGGTCCGTGTCGCGGCCGCCCTGCAGGCGCCCCTCGGCGTTCCAGGCGGTCTGGCCGTGGCGGATGAAATAGATCGTGGCCAACCGTCTCACTATCCCGTCACTGTGCAGGCGCCCGGAACGGCCAGGGTTGCCAACCGTTCTGGGCGTTCGTCGGCGACGCCCCGCACAGGTCCTGCCCCATGTCCAAGAAGCACGGCAAGCATCATCCCGGCCACTCGGCGGACAGCGGCGTGACAGACGCGAGCGATCTGAACGCGACCGCCCGGGCGGGCGCGCCCTCGACCGCCGCGGCCGACACGATCGCCGGCACCGTCCCCGCGGCAATCGGCAGCCACCGGATGGTGCCGATCCTCGCCGCCCCCGGCATCGTAGCGGTGGATCCGGGAACGCGCTTCCACCTCGCGGCGGTCGACTCCGATGCCGTCGGCGGCGTCGACAAGGCCTGGGCGAAGGACGCGCTGGCCAAGGAGCGCGCGCGCATCGTGGCCCTCCAGGAGCGGCTCTACGCCGAGCGTGCGCGCAGCCTGCTGCTCATCTTCCAGGCGATCGATACCGGGGGCAAGGACGGCACGATCCGCGCCGTGTTCGAGGGCGTGAACCCCCAGGGCTGCACGGTCGCCTCGTTCAAGGTCCCGTCGAGCGAGGAGCTCGATCACGACTTCCTGTGGCGCTACCACGCCCGGACGCCGGGCCGCGGCATGATCGGGGTGTTCAACCGCAGCCACTACGAGGACGTGCTGGTGGTGCGGGTGAAGGGCCTCGTGCCGGACGCGGTCTGGAAGGGCCGCTACCGGCTGATCAACGACTTCGAGCGGCTGCTCACGGAATCCGGCACGACGATCATCAAGTTCTTCCTCCACATCTCGCGGGCGGAGCAGAAGAAGCGCCTGGAGGCCCGGCTGGCCGATCCGGCAAAGCACTGGAAATTCGACCCCGCCGACCTCGTCGAGCGGAAATCCTGGGATTCCTACCAGCGAGCCTTCGCGGATGCGCTCTCGCACTGCTCGACGCCGCATGCCCCGTGGCTGGTGGTTCCGGCCAACCACAAGTGGTTCCGCAACTACGTGATCGCCAAGACGGTCGCCGATACGCTGGAGGCGATGGACCCGCGATTCCCGGAGGCGGCCAAGGGCATCGCCGACCTGAAGGTCCCGGACTGAATGCAGGACGCGCGGCATGCTGGTCGTTCGGGACATCGCGGTTTCGGGCTACCGCTGGCTCCGGCGGATCGGCTTCCCGGGCGACGATCTGTCCGTGTTTGTCGGCGGCAACGGCACGGGCAAGACCAACCTCTATCGCGGGCTGGAAATGCTGCAGGCCGCACCCCGGTGAACACGCACGCGCGCCCTCGCCGCAGAGGGCGGGATGGAATCCGCACTGTGGGCCGGGCGGCGGCGGCAGGGTGAGCCAGCCCGGATCCGCTTGTCCGCCACCCTGCGCGACGACGGCACCGACCAGGACTTCATCTACGCGGTGGATGTGATGCCGGGCTCGTCCGGCATTCCGAGCTCCTCGCGGCCGGGATAGCGTCCCACGGGGGCGTCCGGCCGCGGCTGGTGATCAAGCGCGACGGCGAGATCTGGATCGAGGGCTTGAAAGTCTCGGGCGACTTCGCCGCCGCGGAGGAGGATTGAGCTAGTCCTTGTCGAGGGTCAGGTCCGGCGCATCGGGATTCTTCATGCCGACCACGTGGTAGCCGGCATCCACGTGCAGGATCTCGCCGGTCATGCCGGCGGCCATGTCGGAGACCAGATAGGCCGCGGTCTCCCCGACCTCGCCGATGGTCACGGTCCGGCGCAGGGGCGCGTTGTACTCGTTCCACTTCAGGATGTAGCGGAAGTCGCCGATGCCCGAGGCCGCCAGCGTCTTGATCGGGCCGGCCGAGATCGCGTTGACCCGGATGTTCTTTGGACCGAGATCGGCCGCGAGGTAGCGCACCGACGCCTCGAGCGCCGCCTTGGCCACGCCCATGACGTTGTAGTGCGGCATCCACTTCTCGGCGCCGTAATAGGTCAGCGTCACCAGTGAGCCGCCGGGCCGCATGATCTTCTCGGCGCGCTGGGCCACCGCGGTGAACGAGTAGCACGAGACCAGGAGCGACTTGGTGAAGTTGTCCTCCGAGGTCTCGATGTAGCGGCCGGTCAGCTCGTCCTTGTCCGAGAAGGCGATGCAGTGGACGACGAAGTCGATGCCTTCGGGGAAGACCCGCGCGGCCTCCTCGAACACGGCGTCGATCGTGGCCGCCTCGGTCACGTCGCAATGACCGATGACGTGGGCGTCGAGTTCCTTGGCCAGCGGCTCGACCCGCTTGCGCAGGGCGTCGCCCTGGTAGGTGAAGGCGAGTTCCGCCCCGTGCGCGCGGGCGCTTCGGGCGATGCCCCAGGCGATCGAGCGGTTGTTGGCGACCCCGAGGACGATGCCCCGCTTGCCCGCCAGAAGACCCTGCCCGTGTTCCGCCATGATCGATCCTGGAAACCTCTCGGCACCTTGCAGCGCCGGGGCGCCTCCTTACCGGAGCCGGCCCGGCGACGGAAGTCCGGCCGGACTATGCGGCCTTGGCGCGCCGGCCCCGGGCGAACTCGATCAGCGCCGCATCCTCACCCTCTGGCAGGATGATCGCCGTGGTGGCGAGGAGGTCCCCGCGCGTGCCGTCCTTCCGGGGCAGCCCCTTTCCGCGCAAGCGGAAGGTTCGACCGGAACTCGTCATCGGCGGCATCTTCATCTCGACCGCACCGGTCAGCGTCGGCACCCGGATCGTGCCGCCCAGAACGGCATCCTCCAGGGGCACCTCGACGCTGGTGCGCAGGTCGGCCCCCTCGACGGTGAAGCGGGGATGCGGCCGGATTCGGATGGTCAGCAATGCGTCCCCGGGCTCGCCGCGCGGACCAGCGCTCTGGCCAAGGCCGCGGAGCCGGATCGTCTGGCCGTCGACGACGCCCCGGGGGATCATGACGTCGACTTCCCGTCCGGTCGGGAGAGCGAGGCGGAGCTTCTCCTCGCTGGCGACCTGCTCCAGGCTCACCGACAGCTCGGCCGCGACATCCTCGCCCTTGGCCGGCTGCCGCTGCGCGCCGGGCCCGGCACCGCCGGCGCGGAACGCCTCGCCGAAGATGTGCGAGAAGATGTCCTCGCCCATGCCGCCGCCGCCCATGCCGCCCTGACGGGCGCGGGCCATGTTCTCGAAGTCGAAACCGGCCGACCGTCCGCCGCCGAATCCCTCGAAGCCGGTGGCGCGCGGCCTGCCGTCAGCGTCGATCTCGCCGCGGTCGAACTGCTTGCGCTTCTCGGCATCGCCCAGGATCTCATAGGCCGAGTTCGCCTCGGCGAAGCGGTCCTTGGCCTTCACGTCGTTCTTGTTGCGGTCGGGGTGGAAGTCCTTGGCGAGCTTGCGATAGGCCTTCTTGATATCGGCCTCGCTCGCCCCCTTGGCCACGCCCAGCACGTCGTAGGGATTGCGCATCGGTCTCTTGGGCTGTGCGGTGTGGGGTATCCACCCGGATGTGGGAAGGATGTTGCATCCCTGCAACGCTCGCGGCGGCAAAAGTCTGCGGGATCGAGCCCTGCGTCAAGCGGCGGAACTCGCCGCGGGGCGCCGGAGCGCATAACCTGGCGACGCGCCCCGGCCGCATGCACGTCCAGGGCGAACCGAGAAGAGCCGGGACTAGCGATGCACTATGCCTGCGACCACGTTCATCTGCGCAGCCGCGACGCCGTGAAGGCCGCGGCGTTCTACGTCGCGGCCTTCGGGGCGCGGGAGGTGAAGCGCGTCGGTACCGATCCGGTGCAGCGCGTGGTGCTCGACCTCGGCGGCCTCAGCGTGTTCATCGAGCAGGCGCCCGCAGGGATCGCGGCCGCCGCAGCCACGCCCTGCCTCGGCATCGAGCATATCGGCCTTCGCGTCGCCGACATCGAGGCGGCGCTGGCCGATCTGGCCGCCCGGGGCGTGCCGGTGAAGGCCGGCATCACCGAGCGCGGGCCCGGCCTCCGGATCGCCTTCGTGGAGGGGCCGGACGGCGCCCTGATCGAGATCCTGGAGCGGCGGCCCGTCTGATGGGTCCCTTTTTCGGACGCGGCGATCCGCTCGGGGTGGCGCTGCTGCTGTTCCTCGCCCTGGCGAACGGGGCCGCGGGCCGCCCGTTCACTGATGCGGCCGGCCGCACCGTCGAGATCCCCGACCGGGTCGAGCGCGTGCTGGCCGCCGGGCCGCCGGGTTCGGTGCTGCTCTACACCCTCGCCCCCGACATGATGACCGGCTGGGTGAGCGCCCCCGGACCCGAGGCCCTGCCCTATCTCGAAACCCGTGCCCGGACCCTCCCGGTCTACGGGCGGCTAACCGGGCGCGGCGGCACCGCCAATGTCGAGGCCGTGCTCGCCGCCAAGCCCGACCTGATCGTCGATTCCGGCAGCCTCGGGCCGACTTACGCGTCGCTCGCCGACCGGGTCCAGGCGCAGACCGGCATCCCCTACATCCTGCTCGACGGCAGCTTCGCCAGGACACCCGAGACCTATCGGCAGCTCGGCGCCGCCCTGGGCCGGCAGGCCGATGCGGACGCCCTGGCGGCCTACGCGCAGGACCTGACCGCGGCGGTCTCGAAGGCGGTCGGATCGGTTCCCGGGGAGAAGCGGCCGCGCGTCTACTACGCGCGGGGGCCGCGCGGTCTTGAGACGGGCTTCGCCGGCTCGATCAACACCGAACTGCTGGAGGCGGCCGGGGGCCGCAACGTCGCGCAGGACGGCGGCGGGCGGCTCGGCGCCGTCTCCCCGGAGCAGGTGCTGGGCTGGAACCCGGACGTGATCGTCACGCTCGATCCGGCCTGGGCGGCGAACCTGCGCAGCGACCCGCTCTGGAAGGACGTGAAGGCGGTACGCTCCGGCCGGGTCTACGTGGCGCCGCTGCGGCCGTTCCCGTGGTTCGACGCGCCGCCCGGGGTCAACCGGCTGATCGGCCTGCGCTGGCTCGCGGGGCTGCTCCATCCGGACCTGTTCCCGGAGCCGATGCCGGAGGTGGTGCGCGGATTCTATAGCCGCTTCTACCACGTCGAACTCGATGCCGCTTCGGCCGAGGCTGTCCTCGCCCCGGCGTCGCCGGGCCCGGCCCGGTGAGCCGGAGCCCGGCGGCCGTTGCGGCCCCGGCCCCGATGCGCCGGGGCTTCGGGATCCCGACGGCGATCCTCTCCGGCTTCGCGCTCCTGGCGCTGGCCCTGCTCGGGCTCGCCGTCGGCAAGTACCCGGTCCCGCTCACCGACCTCGCCGGCGTTCTCGGGCACCGGCTGCTCGGCCTGCCGTCGCGGGCGCCGGCAGCGGCCGAGACCGTGGTGATGCAGGTCCGCCTGCCCCGGGTCGTCGCCGCCCTGACGGTCGGGGCGGCGCTGTCGGCGGCAGGGGCGACCTACCAGGGCCTGTTCCGCAACCCGCTGGTCTCGCCGGACATCCTCGGCGTCTCGGCCGGGGCCGGGCTCGGGGCGGTGCTGGGGATCTATCTCGGCCTGCCCGTGGCGGCGATCCAGGGGCTCGCCTTCGCGGGCGGCCTCGGCGCGGTGGCGGCGGTGTACGGCGTCGGGCTCGCAGTGCGGCGCCACGACCCGGTCCTCACCCTGGTTCTGGCGGGCGTCGCGGTCGGAGCGGCTCTCGGCGCGGGCATCTCGCTCCTGAAGGTGCTCGCCGACCCCTACAACCAGCTGCCGGCGATCACGTTCTGGCTGCTCGGCAGCCTGTCGTCGGTCACCCTCGGCGACGTGGCCGCGGTCCTGCCGGCAATGCTCGTCGGCCTGGCGCCGCTGGTGCTGCTGCGCTGGCGCATGAACCTCATGAGCCTCGGCGACGAGGAGGCGCGCGCGCTGGGCGTCGAGACGCGGCTGCTGCGCCCCGTATTGATCGCCGGGGCGACGCTGGTGACGGCGGCCGCCGTCTCGATGACAGGGGTGATCGGCTGGATCGGCCTGATCGTCCCGCACATCGCCCGCCTGCTGGTCGGGCCGGATTATCGCCGGCTGCTGCCGGCCTCGCTGGCCCTGGGGGCAGGCTATCTGCTCGCCGTGGACCTGATCGCCCGGACCGCCGGGACGATCGAGGTGCCGCTCGGCATCCTCACGGCCCTAGTCGGTGCGCCGTTCTTCCTGTGGCTGCTGGCCGCCGGGCGCCGGGGACGCGCCTGATGCTGCTGCGGGTCCGGGATCTCGCGTTTGGGTACGGGGCGCGGACGGTTGGCACGGGCGTGTCGTTCGGCCTCGAGGCGGGCGAGGTGCTGTGCCTGCTCGGCCCGAACGGCGGCGGCAAGACCACCCTGTTCAAGACGCTGCTCGGCCTGCTGCCGCCCCGGGGCGGGCGCGTCAGTCTCGACGGCGCGGACCTTTTCCGGCTGTCCCGCACAGAGGTCGCGCGCAGGATCGCCTACGTGCCGCAGGCCCACGCCGCCTTCTTCCCGTTCACGGTGCGGGAGGTAGTGGTTATGGGCCGGGCGAGCCGGCTCGGGCCGTTCTCTACCCCCGGGCCTTCGGACGAAGCGGCAGCCCAACGGGCGCTGGCCACCCTCGGCATCCAGCACCTGTCGGAGACGACCTACACGGAGATCAGCGGCGGCGAGCGTCAGCTGGTGCTGATCGCCCGGGCGCTCAGCGGCGAGCCGCGGCTGCTGATGATGGACGAGCCCACCGCGAGCCTTGATTTCGGCAATCAGGCCCGCGTGCTGACACAGGTGCGCCGCTTGGCGCAGGCCGGGATCGCCGTGATGCTCTCGACCCACGACCCCGGTCATGCGCTGCTCTGCGCCGACCGGGTCCTGGCCCTTCACGACGGAGGCCTCGCCGCCTGCGGGCCGCCCGCGGAGACGGTCACGCCGGCGCTCCTGCGCCTGATCTACGGGGTCGAGGTCGTGGTGGCGCCGGTGCCGGGCGTCGCCGCGCCGGTCTGTGCACCAGTGCTCGACTGAGCGAGCGGGCCGGATCGGCTCAGCCCCGCGCGCTTCCGCACAGGGTCACGGCCGACTCCACGTCCCGGCCCACATCGGCGGGCGGTTCGATCCGGTCGAGGCCGTCGTCGGTGTAGACCGCGCCGAGCACGGTCTCGTAATGCGCCTTCACTCGACCATGGCACTCGCAGGCGGCGGCCGCCATCGACCGCCGGTCGAGGACGGTGATGCGCCCCCGCCCGACCCGGATGAAGCCCTGTTCCTGAAGGGCGCGCAGGATGCGGGTCAGGTAGGTCCGCTGGACGCCGAGCATCGAGGCCAGAAGCTCGTGGGTGATCGGCAGCGTGTCACCGCCGATCCGATCCTGGAGGGTCAGGAGCCAGCGCAGGCAGCGCTGCTCGATGGGATGCAGGGCGTTGCAGGCCGCGGCCTGGAGCACCTGGGCGAGCAGGCAATCGGAATAGCGCGCGAACAGGTTGCGCAGGTCGGTGGAGCGGCGCTTGGCTTCCTGCAGCCTCCCCGCCTCGAGACGCAGCATCGGCCCGCCGAGCTGCACCACCGCCTGGGTCGAGGCCGGCACGTGGCCCTGGCTCACGATGCCGCCGACCGCGCCCTCGTGACCGATGGTAGCGGTCTCGGCGCAGCGCCCGTCCCGGGTGGGGATCAGCAGGGCCACCACGGCGTAGTCGCAGGGGAAGGTGATGTGCGTCACCTGCGCCCCGGCCTCGAACACGGTGTCGCCCTTGGCGTAGGAGACCGGCTCGAGATGGGGCGCGATCAACGCGCGGTCCGATTCTCGAAGCGCATCGAGAAGCAGGTTGCCCGTGCGGGCGGCGGCACTGTCAGGAGGCATCGGAGGCGGAGGATCTTGGGATTAGAGGCTCCCGACAGGATCCTCGTTGGGCGGCCCGTCAAGGCTGGCACGGACCGATACGCATAAGTCGCGTCCGCCTTTATTGAACTAACTTAAGTCTATGTTCAATCCACCTCTTATTTGTCCGTGCACAATCCCTGCTCCGAGAGCCGCTTGTGCTCCCGCGGATCGCAGTCGGTGGACAGGAACGAGGCCCAGTCGGAGGGCGTGCCGTAGAAGGCGTTGCGGTCGACGTCGCCCTGCACCCCCGGCACGCGCCCGGTGGAGGTGAACTGCCACAGCATCCACTTCCGGTTCACGAAGCGCTGCTCCGGCTCCGCCGCGGTGGAGCGCAGCCAGTGCGGGTAGTCGGGCAATTCGCCTTCGAGCACGTCCTTGTGGAAGGTGATGTCGGTGTAGATGATCGGGCGCTTGCCGGTGTAGCGCTCCATCTCCTCCAGCATCTCGGTGACCATCGCCAGTGCCTGCGCCTTGGGCAGTTTCTTCGGGCAGGTCTGCGAATGGCCGTTCCACTCCACGTCGAGCACCGGCGGCAGCGCCGTGGGGTCGTTCGGGACGTTTCTCTTGAACCAGTCCATCTGCTCCCGGGCGGAGCGGCACCAGAACACGAAGTGGTAGGCGCCGCGCGGCACTCCGGCCCGGGCCGCCCCGTCCCAGTTGCTGCGGAAGCGCTCGTCGACGTGGTCGCCCCCCTCGGTCGCCTTGATGAAGGCGAACTGGGTGCCGGCGGCCCGGACCGAGGCCCAGTCGACGTTGCCCTGCCATTTCGAGATGTCGATGCCCTGGATCGGGTGCTGTTTGGCCTTGGCCACGCCCGGATGGGGCTTGGCATCGCCCTTGGTCGGGTAGAAGTCCTGATTGGACGCGCAGGCGCCGAGACCCGCCAGCACCAGGGCGGCGACGACCCGGGCCGCGCCCCGCCGGGCGCCCCTCAGACGGCCGGCCACGCCCCGGACCAGCTCCTCGGACGGCAACCGCGAAAGCTTGTGAATCCGCGACATCAGTGCTCAGCCCGCCACCGAAGAAGCGCCAAAGACAGGCGTAATCGATGGCCCCGGCGCGGTTAACGGAGCTTTGCGATCATTGCGGCGGAATTCCGAGATGCGTTGCGCCGCCGCGACATACCGCATCAATCCCCGTCTGGTTCACAGGCCCGCATCCGGCTAAGTGCTGCTACCGCAACGCGACTCCCGTCACGGTCCCGTGAGCAAGCAGCTGTTTACCATAGGTTACGAAGGGCTCGATCCTGAGCGCCTCACCGATGCCCTGCGGTCGGCCGGCGTCGCCGTGCTGGCCGACGTTCGGGCGGTGGCGAACTCGCGAAAGCGCGGCTTCTCGAAGGGGGCGCTCGGAACCGGGCTCCGGGAGGCCGGGCTGGGTTACGCGCATCTGCGCAGCCTCGGCACGCCGAAGGCGGGCCGCCAGGCGGCCCGGGCCGACGACGCGGCCCTGATGCGCAGGATCTACTGCGAGGAGGTGCTCGACACCGCCGCCGGCGGGGCCGCTCTCGACGAGCTCGCCGCGATGGCGGAGGCCGCGCCGACCTGCCTGCTGTGCTTCGAGCGCGATCCGGCGCGCTGCCACCGCCGCGTGCTGGCGGAGCGGCTCGCGGCGCGGGGGTTTTCCGTCAGCGACCTGTTCGGCTGACCTCAGCTCGGGATCCGCGCAGCGGCGAGCCGCCGAATCGGACGCAGCGCCGCGCTCAGGAGCGCCCGCGGCGCGCGGAGCCCTCCCGCCGTCTTCGCGGCCGGACGGCGGCGATAGGGATCGGTCACGGGCTCGACGGGCAGGTACAGCGCCTCGCGGAACGTCTGTTCCAGGAGAGTCCTGCCGTCGTCGTCGGTGATCACCAGGGCGGCATCGAGAAGCCGCGGATCGCCGCCGTGCTGGCGCATCAGGCCCTGGACGATCGTGCGCGCGGTCGCCCGGGCTGCGTCCAGGTCGGCGACCCACTGGGCCGCCGGCGCGGGCAGCCAGGCGCCGCCGAGGCGGATGTTGAAGCAGGCATGGACCATGGGGGGGCTCCTCGGCGGACCCGGCGGGTCCCGGCCGGCGGCAAGTTTCAGGCGGCCTGGGCGCCGTCGAGGGTTTCGGCCTTGGGCTCGGCCGCCGATTTCGGGTCGAAGGCATCCGCCAGCAGGCCGAGGCGCCGCGCCATGTCGCGCACCTCGTTGAGCGCGATGGACTTCTGGCCTTCCTTGACCGCCCGTGTGATGTCGCTGACCTGCGTGGTGGCGACCCGCCTCAGTTCTTCGGCGAGCTGGTGGCTGGTCATCATCGCGTCCGTTCCCGGATTGGTTCGTCTCGGCCGCGACCGTGGTGGCAGAGCGCTTACCAACGGGTTTCAGGAAGCCCTGAAGCCTGTGGACAAGGCGGCGGCGCGCTCAGTCCTGGAGGTGACGTGCCGCGATGATCGAGGCGGCGGTGCGGTTCTCCACGCCGAGCTTGGCGTAGATGCCTTCAAGGTGCTTCGTCACGGTCCGGTGGCTCAGCCCCAGGATCTCGCCGATGTCGCGGCTCGACTTGCCCCGGGACAGCCAGAGCAGCACCTCGGCCTCGCGGCCGGTGACGGGCAAGCGCGCCCGCAGCCGCTCGACGCCGCCCGAGAGTTCCTCCCGCGACAGGCGGAGCAGGATCTCGTCCGGCGTACGGCCGATGAAGCTCAAGGCATAGGCGGTTCCGTCGCGGTCGGTCAGGGTCAGGGCGTTGGCGGATGTCCCGGCGAGGCAGCCGCGCAGCCAGTCGCGGGCGCGCGCCGGCAGTTCGGCGGGGGCGAACGGGTCGGGACCGAGGCCGGCCAGCAGGCGCCCGGCCTGCGGTGTCGACCACAGCACCGTGCCCGCTTCCGAGACCGCGAACAGGGTCCGCCCTGCGGTGTCGAGCGCCGCCCGGGCGCTCTGCGCGGCCCGGGCGCTCGCGAGGTGCACGCGGATCCGGGCCAGGATCTCATCGGGGGCGATGGGCTTGGTGACGTAGTCGATCCCGCCCGCGCTCAGGCCCTTCACGATATGCTCGGTCTCGCTGAGCCCGGTCATGAAGATCACCGGGACGCCGGACAGCTGCGGCTTTGCCTTCAGCCGGCGGCAGGTCTCGAACCCGTCCATCCCGGGCATCACCGCGTCGAGCAGGATCACGTCCGGGGTGATCTCGTCCACGAGGGCGAGGGCGAGGTCGCCGCCCACCGCCACCAGCACGGTGGCGCCGGACCGCTCGATCGCCTCGGTGAGGAAACTCAGCGTGTCGGGCGAATCGTCGACCACCAGGACGACGTCGCGGTGCGGCCGGGAAGCGGTCGGCTCAGCCATTGCGGGCGAGTCCCTGCAGGACCGAGAGGTAGCGGCGCAGATCGTAACCCTCCACGAGCCCGCGCATCTGGGCGACGAAGGCGGGCGGGACCGACTCGTCGCTCTCCATCTGGACAAGCTTGGCCTCGATGGCGCGGATGTGGCCGATCCGGCCGAGCCGCAGGAGTTCGCCGACATGCTCTGGGCCCGGCTGGCCCGCATGCGCGGGATCCGCAACGGGCTCGCGCAAGACCGGCGCAGGCGTCTCGGTCCATTCGAGGTGCAGCAGCTTGCCGATCCGATCCAGCACCTCGCGCAGGTCGAAGGGCTTGGCGAAGATCGCGTCGTGGGGCGTGTCGTCGCCGCGCACCGGGCTGATCTCGTGGACGTTGGCCGACATCATGGCGATCGGCCCGGTATGCCCGGCCGCCCGCAAGGCGGCGGCGGTCGCCCACCCGCTCATTCCCGGCATCGCGATGTCGAGCAGGATCAGGTCGACGCCGCCCCGGGCCGCGGCCGTCAGGCATTCCGGTCCCGACCCGGCCTCGAGCACGGAGATCCCGTGGGGTTCCAGGATCGCCCGCATCAGGGCGCGATGGGCGGTGTCGTCGTCGGCCACCAGGACGGTGCGGCGGGCCCCGGCATAGGCCCGTTCCGGCGCGGCCGGCGGCGTGGGCAGGATGATCGGGGCCGGTTGCGCCACGGAGGCCAGCATCAGCCGCAGCCGCGCCTGCGTGCCGCCGCCCGGGGCTGCCGTTACGGTGATCTCACCTCCGAGCAACTGCGCGAGCAGGTTGGCGATGGTGAGCCCGAGCCCCGTCCCCGGGGTGTTGCGGGCGGCGGGCGTCGAGCCGCGCTCGAACGGCTCGAAGATCCGCGCCAGGTCCACCTCCGGGATACCGGGGCCGGTATCGCGGATCGTGAACACCGCGATCTGGCTCCGGTAGCTCAGGTCCAGCGAGACGGTGCCGGAGGGCGTGAACTTGATCGCGTTGGAGAGCAGGTTCAGCAGCACCTGGCGCAGGCGCTTCTCGTCTGTGGCGACCACGGCGGGCAGGATCTCGGGGCGCGAGAAGCGGAACTCCAGGCCCGCCTCCCGGGCCTGGAGCCGGACCATGTCGACCAGCTGGTCGAGAAAATCGGCAAGCCGGACTTCGTCGCGATGGATCTGGAGGCGGCCGGCCTCCATGCGGGAGATGTCCAGCAGGCCGTCGATCAGGCCGGACAGGTGTTGGGCGCTGCGCCGGATCACCCGGATGCCGTTGAGGCGCGCGGCCGGGATCGCGGGGTCCGATTCGAGGAGCTGGGCGTAGCCGAGCACGGTGGAGAGCGGCGTGCGCAACTCGTGGCTGATGCCCACGACATAGCGGCTCTTGGCCTGGTTGGCGGCCTCGGCCCGCTCCTTGGCCTCCTGCAGCTTGGCGTCCGTGACCTTGTGGGCGGCGATCTCCGCCTCGTAGAGGGCGGTCTGGCGCATCGTCTCGGCCTGCGCGACGCGCCGGCTCTCCTGGGCCAGCACGAACAGCCACGCGACCACGCCGAGGATCACCGCCAGGATGAAGAACACGCTGGTCAGGGCGGTGCGGAGGAACTCCCGATGCTCGGGATGCGCGATGGTCGCCCCCGCATGCACGATCCCGAGGATCAGGCCGATCACCGCGCACAGCGTCAGCATGACCGCGAGGTAGCGGCCCAGCGGCGCGCCGATCCAGGCGGCGGTGCGGCCCGGCAGGATTCGGCCGAGCGCCTGCTGCGCCTGCACCTCCAGCCGTCCGTGCGGCTTGCACAGGTCGCCGCAGCGGGCATCGAGGGAACAGCAGAGCGAGCAGATCGGGGCGTCGTAGGCCGGGCAATGCGCCATGTCCTCGCCCTCGAACGGCAGCTCGCAGACCCGGCAGGTGACCTCCCCCGCGCCCCAGTCGCGCTTGGGCGCCCGTGCGAGGTACCAGCGCCCCGCCGTGCCCCAGGCGATCAGCGGGGCCGCGCAGAAGGCGGTCGTCAGCGCCAGGAGCGGTGCGAAGGGCTGGAGCGTGTGTCCGAGCAGGCCGGCATAGGCTAGGCCCCCGGTCGCGAGCGCCAGAACCATGGCGCCCGTGCCCACCGGATTGACCGCGTAGAGGTGGGCGCGCTTGAACTCGATGGCCGCCGGAGAAAGACCGAGGGGCTTGTTCACCGCGAGGTCCGCGGCCAGCGCCCCGACCCAGGCCGAGACCACGGAGGCGTAGAGCGGCAGGGTGCTCGCGATGGTCTTGTCGATGCCGAGCTCCATCAGGAGCACCGCGATGGCGACGTTGAACACCAGCCACACGACCCGGCCCGGATGGCTGTGGGTCAACCGGGAGAAGAAGTTCGACCACGCGATCGACCCGGCATAGGCGTTGGTCAGGTTGATCTTGAGCTGCGACACCAGGACGAAGAGCCCGGTGAGCAGCAGCGCCGCCCGGCTCCCCTCCCCGGCGACGTAGCCGAAGGCCACCGCGTACATCCGGGTCGGCTCGGCCGCGTGCTCGGGGGGCACGCCGTGCCCCAGCGCCAGCACCGCGAGCCCGGCGCCGAGCAGGATCTTGAACATGCCGGGCACGATCCAGCCGGCGCCCCCCGCCAGGACCGCGAGCCACCAGCCCGCGCCGCGCCGCCCCTCCGGCTCCGGAACGAAGCGCAGGAAGTCGACCTGCTCGCCGACCTGCGCCAGAAGCGCCAGCAGCACCCCGGTGGCAAGCCCGAACCGCGCGAGGTCGAATTCAGATCCGGCTCCGTCGAGGCCCGGGAAGGCCACGAGTGCCCGCAGCGGCCCCGCGCCCTGCGCCGCCACGAAGGCGAGCGGCAGCAGGCTCAGCCCGATCCAGAGCGGCTGCGTCCAGATCTGGAAGCGGCTGATCAGGCGGATGCCGTAGACCACCAGCGGGATCACCGCGCCCGCGCAGACGAGATAGCCGATGCCGAGCGGCAGCCCGAAGCAGAGCTGCAGCGCGAGCGCCATGATCGCCGCCTCGATGGCGAAGAACAGGAACGTGAAGCTCGCGTAGATCAGCGACGTGACCGTGGAGCCGAGGTAGCCGAAGCCGGCCCCGCGGGTCAGCAGGTCCATGTCGACCCCGTACCGGGCGGCGTAGACCGTGATCGGTGCGGCGGTGGCGAAGATGATCAGCCCGACCACCAGCACCGCCGCCAGGGTGTTGGGGAAGCCTGCCGTCAGCGCAAGCGTCCCGCCGATCGCCTCCAGCGCCAGGAACGAGACCGAGCCCAGCGCCGTCTGCGCGACCTCAAAGCCGGACCAGCGCCGCGCCTTCTTGGCAGTGAAGCGGAGGGCGTAATCCTCCAGGGTCTCGTCGGCGACGAAGCGGTTGTAGTCCCGGCGGATCGGGATGATTCGCTGTGGACCGCTCATCCGATCAGCGGCAGGCCGGGCACGAGCGGGATCACGCGCAGGCGCTTGGTCCCTCGCGCGCGCGAGCGACCAAGCGCCTGGGAATCACCCACGCTCTCTGCCGAAAATACCAACACACCCTCAGAGCACTGCCCGGCGATGATGCATTTCATGCAAGAATGCGGCCATACGCAATACAGCGTATATGCTGCAGCGCAATCCAAGACCTAGCCTGACCATGTCGATCCGAGGCCGCCTCTCAAGGCCCGGACGCGAACAGGGCAGGCATCATGGCAGACGACACCGACTCCGGCGCGGATCACGGCTTGCGTTCCCCGTTGCGGCGCAGGCTGCTCATGGGACTGGCCGGCGCCCCGGCGCTCGCGCTGATGCCGCGGGGCGCGTGGGCCGCAGCCCCGACCTCAGCGGTGAACACCACCGGTCTGGCGGTGACCGACACCGAAGTCACGGTCGGCATCCTGCACTCGGTCACCGGAACAATGGCAATCTCGGAGACGGGCGCCCAGGAAGCCGAGAAGCTCGCCATCGCCCAGATCAACGAGGCCGGCGGCGTGCTCGGCCGCAAGATCAAGATCATCCAGGAAGACGGCGCCTCCGACTGGCCGACGTTTGCCGAGAAGGCCAAGAAGCTCCTGGTCAACGACCATTGCGCCGCCGTGATGGGCTGCTGGACCTCGGCCTCGCGCAAGGCGGTGCTGCCGGTGTTCGAGCAGTATAACGGACTCCTGTACTACCCGACCTTCTACGAGGGCCTGGAGCAGTCCAAGAACGTCTTCTACACCGGCCAGGAGGCCACGCAGCAGATCCTCGCCGGCCTCGACTGGGTCCACAAGGAGAAGGGCGGCGACAGCTTCTACTTCATCGGCTCGGACTACATCTGGCCGCGCACGTCGAACAAGATCGCCCGCAAGCACGTCGAGAACGTGCTCAAGGGCAAGGTGGTGGGCGAGGAGTACTTCCCGCTCGGCCACACCCAGTTCAATTCGGTCATCAACAAGATCAAGCTCACAAAGCCCAAGGTGATCTTCGCCGACGTGGTCGGCGGCTCGAACGTGGCGTTCTACAAGCAGCTCAAGGCGGCGGGCATCGACCTGTCCAAGCAGGTGCTGATGACGATCTCGGTGACCGAGGACGAGATCGACGGCATCGGCGGCGAGAACATCGCCGGCGCCTACGCGTGCATGAAGTATTTCCAGTCGATCGAGAACGACAACAACAAGGCCTTCGTCGCCGCCTTCAAGAAGATGTGGGGCGAGAAGACCGTCATCGGCGACGTGACCCAGGCCGCGTATCTCGGCCCGTTCCTGTGGAAGATGGCCTGCGAGAAGGCCGGGTCGTTCGACGTCGACAAGGTGGTCGCCGCCTCCCCCGGCATCGAGTTCAAGGGCGCGCCGGAAGGCTACGTCAGGATCGACGAAAACCACCACCTCTGGTCGAAGACCCGGGTCGGCAAGGCCAAGACCGACGGCCAGTTCGAGATCGTCTACACCAGCCCAGAACTGATCAAGCCCGATCCGTTCCCGAAGGGTTACCAATAGTCGCCGGCTCTCCCCTCCCCCCTCTGCGGGGGAGGGTGGTCCCCGTAAGGGGGTCGGGAGAGGGGAGCGACGGTGCAGGACGATGCACCGCCCCTCACCACGCACGCAGCCTTTCCCGAAAGCCGGGCTCCCCGCTCCCGACCCCTGCTGACGCAGGGGCCACCCTCCCCCCCGCAGAGAAGGGAGGGAGGGCGCTCCGGACTTCAGTCAGGCATCCCCCAACGCGGGAGATCGTAAGAAAAATGTTCGGCGACTATTCCCTCGGCGACCTCGGCGCGATCTTCGCCATGCAGGGCTTCGCCGGCCTGATCCTGTTCTCCGTCTACCTGCTGATGGCGCTCGGCCTCGCCATCATCTTCGGCCAGATGGGCGTGATCAACATGGCCCACGGGGAGTTCATGATCCTCGGGGCCTACGTAACCTATCTCTGCTCGTCGTTCTGCCAGAGCTACCTGCCGGCTCTGTTCCCGGTCTACTTCTTCGTCGCCATGGGGCTCGCGTTCCTGGCCTCCGGCGCGCTCGGCATGCTGGTGGAGTGGAGCCTGATCCGGTTCCTCTACAAGCGTCCGCTCGACACCCTGCTCGCCACCTGGGGCCTGTCGCTGATCCTCCAGCAGGCTTACCGGTCGATCTTCGGCGCCCGGGAGGTCGGCGTCGAATTGCCGTCCTGGCTGATCGGCTCGGTGCAGGTCACCGACACGATCGAGATCCCGATCAACGGCCTGTTCGTGATGGCGGTGACCATCCTGATCACTGTGAGCGTGGCCCTGCTGATCTTCCGCTCGCGCTTCGGCCAGCAGGTCCGGGCGGTGATGTCGAACCGCGCCATGGCGGGGGCGGTGGGCATCGATACCGAGAAGGTCGACCGCTACACCTTCGGCCTGGGCTGCGGCATCGCGGGGATCGCCGGCTCGGCCTTCACAATGATCGGCTCCACGGGGCCGACCTCGGGCCAGCTCTACATCGTCGACACCTTCCTGATCGTCGTGTTCGGCGGCGCCGCGAGCCTGCTCGGCACCATCGCGTCGGCCTTCTCGATCTCCCAGACGCAATCGACCCTGGAGTTCTTCCTCTCCGGCTCGATGGCGAAGGTGATCACCCTGCTCGCGGTGGTCGGCATCCTGATGCTGAGGCCGCAAGGCCTCTTCACCCTCAAGGTCCGGCGCTGAGGATGTCCACGATGACGAATCCGGTCCAGACCCTGACCAAATCGGTCACCGTCAACGACAACCCGTTCATGAAGCCGGTGGAGTGGCTGAGCCTCCTCCTCCTGGCCGGATTGATCCTGGTGGTCCTACCGCTGGCGCTCGACGGGTTCCGCCTCAACCTCGTCGGCAAGTACCTGACCTACGCCTTCGTCGCCTTGGGCCTCGTGATCTGCTGGGGCTATGCTGGCATCCTGTCGCTCGGCCAGGGCGTGTTCTTCGGCCTCGGCGGCTACTGCATGGCGATGTACTTGAAGCTCGAAGCTTCGAGTGTCGAAAACACCAAGATCCAGTCGACGCCGGGCATCCCGGACTTCATGGACTGGAACCAGATCACATCGTTGCCGTGGTTCTGGCAGCCGTTCAAGAGCCTGCCGCTGACCCTGATCCTGGTGGTGGCGGTCCCGGTCCTGTTCGCGCTGATCATCTCCTACGCGATGTTCAAGCGCCGGGTCGGGGGCACCTACTTCGCCATCATCACCCAGGCGATCGCCGCGATCCTGACGATCCTGATCGTCGGCCAGCAGGGCTATACCGGCGGCATCAACGGCATAACCGACTTGCGCACCCTCCACGGTTGGGACATCCGCACCGATCACGCGAAGGTCATCCTGTACTTCGTCAATGGCGGGCTGCTGCTCGCCTGCATCCTGGCGGCGCAGTACGTGAAGAAGTCGAAGCTCGGCCGGATCCTAGTCGCCATGCGCGACAAGGAGGACCGGGTCCGGTTCTCGGGCTACTCGGTTGCAGGCTTCAAGGTCTTCGCCTTCTGCCTGGCGGCCGGCTTCGCGGCGATCGGCGGGGCGATGTTCACCCTCCAGGTCGGGTTCATGTCGCCCTCCTTCGTCGGCATCGTGCCCTCGATCGAGATGGTGATCTACGCCGCGGTCGGCGGGCGCCTGTCCCTGTTCGGGGCGGTCTGGGGCACGCTGCTGGTGAACTGGGCCAAGACCAGCTTCTCCGAGAGCTTCCCGGACCTCTGGCTGTTCGGCCTCGGCGCCCTGTTCATCGCGGTGGTGCTCGCCTTCCCGAATGGTCTCGCCGGCATCTGGCGCGAGCAGATCGAGCCGCGCCTGACCCGCCGGGTGAAGGGCCTGCGGGCCCCTCCCCCGGCCATCGTCTCGCCCCACGGCGCTCCGGCCGAGTGAGGACCCCATGAACGCCGCGATCCTCTCCTCCCCCGTGGTCGGCGCCGAGGCGGTGCCGGCCGACTACCTCCTCGCCGTCGAGGCGCTGACCGTCTCGTTCGACGGCTTCAAGGCGGTCAACGACGTGTCGTTCTACGTCGACCCGGACGAGATCCGGGTGATCATCGGCCCGAACGGCGCCGGCAAGACCACCGTGCTCGACCTGATCTGCGGGCGCACCAGGGCCAGCACCGGCTCGATCAAGTACAAGGGCCAGGAGCTGACCAAGCTCTCCGAGAGCGCGATCGTGCAGGCCGGGGTCGGCCGCAAGTTCCAGACGCCGTCGATCTACGACGACCTGACGGTATTCGAGAACCTGGAAATCTCGTTCCCCCGCGGCCGCTCGGTCTTCGGCGCCCTGACCTTCAAGCGCGACGCCGAGGTCCGCGACCGCATCCACGAGATCGCGCAGACGATCTTCCTGAAGGACCAGCTCAAGGAGCGCGCCGAGTTCCTGAGCCACGGCCAGAAGCAGTGGCTGGAGATCGGCATGCTGCTGATCCAGGACCCGGAACTCCTGATGCTCGACGAGCCGGTGGCCGGGATGAGCGTCGGCGAGCGGATCAAGACTGCAGAGCTGCTCAACCAGATCATCAAGGGCCGCTCGGTGCTGGTGATCGAGCACGACATGAAGTTCGTCGAGGACATCGCCCACCGGGTCACCGTGCTCCACCAGGGCAAGGTGCTCTCGGAAGGGTCGATGGAGCGGGTCAAGAGCGACCCGAAGGTCATCGAAGTGTATTTGGGACATTGACGATGGCGTCGCTCCAGACCGCGCACCCGCCCTTGGTCCAGGCGCCCCCGCTCGCCGCGATCCCGGGCGCCACGCCGGCCCTCGCCGTCGAGGACCTGCACGCCGCCTACGGCCAGAGTGAGGTCCTGCACGGGCTCACCTTCACGGTGGCGCCCGGCGAGATCGTCGCCGTGATGGGCCGCAACGGCATGGGCAAGACCACGCTGATGAAGACCCTGATGGGCCTCGTCCCGGTGAAGGCCGGGTCGATCCGGGTCGAGGGCGAGGATGTTGCCACGCTGAAGAGCCACGCCCGGGTCGCCAAGGGCCTCGCCTACGTGCCGCAGGGCCGGATGATTTTTTCCACCATGACCGTCCAGGAGAACATCGAGACCGGCCTGACGGTGACGGGCACCCGCAAGGTTCCGCAGGACCTCTACGACATGTTCCCGGTCCTGCTGGAGATGAAGGGCCGGCGGGGCGGCAATCTCTCCGGCGGCCAGCAGCAGCAGCTCGCCATCGCCCGGGCGCTCGCCAGCCGCCCGAAGGTGCTGCTGCTGGACGAGCCCACGGAAGGTATCCAGCCCTCGATCATCCGCGAGATGGGGCGAACCCTGAAGAAGATCCGGGACGCGCGCGGCTTGTCGATCGTGGTCTCGGAGCAGGTCCTGAGCTTCGCCCTCGACGTCGCCGACCGGGTGATCGTCCTGGAGAACGGCGCCATCGTCCACGAGGCGCTGCGGGACGGCATCGACGAGGCGCAGGTCGCCCGCTTCCTGTCGGTCTGAGGAACCCGGAATGGCCGATTACGAGATCTTCGAACTCGGCGACTTCGTCCTGCAGTGCGGCAAGACACTGCGCGCGGCCAAGCTCGCCTACAAGACCTTCGGGACACTCAGCCCCGCCAAGGACAACGCCATCGTCTACCCGACCTGGTATTCGGGCCAGCACACCGAAAACGAATGGCTGATCGGCCCCGGCAAGGCGCTGGATCCGGACAAATACTTCATCATCATCCCGAACATGTTCGGCAACGGGCTCTCGTCCTCACCGAGCAACACGCCCGCCCCCTGGAACGGGCCGCGCTTTCCCAACGTCACCGCCTACGACAACGTCCAGGCCCAGCACCGCCTCGTCACCGAGCATTTCGGCATCGAGAAGCTCGTGCTCGTCACCGGCTGGTCGATGGGCGCGCTCCAGACCTACCACTGGGCGGCGATGTATCCCGACATGGTGCCGCGGATCCTGCCGTTTCAGGGCTCCGCCAAGTGCTCCCGGCACAACTACGTCTTCCTGGAAGGCGCCAAGGCCGCGCTCCAGGCCGACGCCGCCTGGGAAGAGGGCTGGTACACGCGCCCGCCGAACCGGGGCCTGCGCGCCTTCGGCCGGGTCTATGCCGGCTGGGGCCTGTCGCAGACCTTCTACCGGCTCGAGGCCGACATAACCCACATGGGCTACGCCTCGCTGGAGGACTTCCTGATCGGGTTCTGGGAAGGGCTGTTCTACGAGCGGGACGCCAACAACCTGCTCGCCATGCTCTGGACCTGGCAGCACGGCGACATCAGCGCCAACGAAACCTTCAAGGGCGACTTCAAGGCCGCGCTCGGCGCGATCCGCGCGAAGGCGATCCTGATGCCCGCCTCCACCGATCTGTACTTCCCGCCCGAGGACAACGCCCTCGAGGCGGCCGCCATGCCGGACGCGGAACTGCGCGTGATCGACACGTGGTGGGGCCATTTCGCGGGCGGGCCTGGCACCAGCCCGGACGACATCAAGGTCCTCGACGACGCGCTGAAAGAGCTGCTCGCGAGCGGGTGAGGTTCGCGCAACGGCGCGCGGATGGGGTCCGCCCCAAGGTTCTAGGGAGCTGGAGACAGAACATGCCCGAGACGCTGATCAAGGTCGATCTGACGCAATCGGCCTACGACAACGACATGGTGCACAACCGCTGGCACCCGGACATCCCGATGGTCGCCTATGTGAAGCCGGGCGCGGACTTCATCGTCGAGACCTACGACTGGACCGGCGGCTTCATCAAGAACAACGATTCCGCCGACGACGTGCGCGACATCGACCTGTCGATCGTGCACTTCCTGTCCGGCCCGATCGGCGTCGAGGGTGCCGAGCCCGGCGACCTGCTGGTGGTCGACCTCCTCGACATCGGCGCTAAGCCGGAAAGCCAGTGGGGCTTCAACGGCTTCTTCTCCAAGAAGAACGGCGGCGGCTTCCTCGACGAGCACTTCCCCCAGGCCCAGAAGTCGATCTGGGACTTCGAGGGCATGTTCACCAAGTCCCGCCACGTGCCGGGCGTGCGCTTCCCCGGCCTGATCCATCCCGGCCTGATCGGCTGCCTGCCCGATCCGAAGATGCTGGAGACCTGGAACACCCGCGAGAAGGCGCTCTACGATACCAACCCGGAGCGCGTGCCGGCGCTCGCCACCCTCCCCTTCGGGCCGACTGCCCATATGGGCCGGCTCACCGGCGAGGCGAAGGACAAGGCCGCCGCCACCGGCGCCCGCACGGTCCCGCCCCGGGAACACGGCGGCAATTGCGACATCAAGGACCTGTCGCGCGGCTCGAAGATCTACTTCCCGGTCTATGTGCCCGGCGCCGGGCTCTCGATGGGCGATTTGCATTTCAGCCAGGGCGACGGCGAGATCACCTTCTGCGGCGCCATCGAGATGGCCGGCTGGGTCCACCTCAAGGTCGAGCTGATCAAGGACGGAATGGCCAAGTACGGGATCAAGAACCCGATCTTCAAGCCGTCGCCGATCACGCCGAAATTCGATGACCACCTGATCTTCGAGGGCATTTCCGTCGACGAGCATGGCGGCCAGCACTACCTCGATGTACACATCGCCTACCGCCAGGCCTGCCTGAACGCGATCGAGTATCTCAAGAAGTTCGGCTATTCGGGCGCACAGGCCTACTCGATCCTCGGCACGGCGCCGGTCCAGGGGCACATCTCGGGCGTCGTCGACATCCCGAACGCCTGCGCGACGCTCTGGATTCCGACCAAGATCTTCGAGTTCGACATCAATCCCGGCGCCGACGGACCGACCAAGTTCCTCGACGGCTCGATCCAGATGCCGCTCTCGCCGGATCTTTGAGCATGCCGGTCTACGATTACGCCTGCGAGGCCTGCGGGCCGTTCACCGTCATGCGGCCCATGGTGGAGTTCAAGGATCCGCACGACTGCCCGGATTGCGGCGAGACCTGCCAGCGGGCCTTCCTGACCGCACCGCGGATATCCGGGATGGATGCGGGGCTGAAGGCCGCCCACGCCACCAACGAGCGCAGCCGCCACGCGCCGCGGCGCTCGGGAAGCCACGGGGCGGGCTGTGGCTGCTGCACGCCGAAGAAGACGGCCGCGACCCCCGCCGCCGCCAAGAGCTTCCCGAGCGCGCGGCCCTGGATGATCAGCCACTGACCTAAACGCGAAGTGCCCTCCCCCTCCGCGGGGGAGGGTGGCCCTCGCGTCAGCGAGGGTCGGAAGAGGGGAGCCCCGTATGCCGGATGAGTCGCGCCATGCGCGACATCCTGCAGCGTCGCGCTGCCCCTCTCCCGCCCCGCATCCGCGGGGCATTCTCCCCCGCAGAGGGGGAAGGTAACGGCGCCTCTCGGCGCAACAATCCTCGGAGGAATCCACGCCATGATGCACGGAGACATCTCGTCCAGCCAGGACAGCGTCGGCGTCGCCGTCGTCAACTACAAGATGCCGCGCCTCCATACACGCGCGGAAGTTTTGGAAAACGCCAAGGCGATCGGCAAGATGATCGTCGGTATGAAGTCGGGCCTGCCGGGTCTCGACTTGGTGATCTTCCCCGAATATTCCACCCACGGCATCATGTACGACGCCGCTGAGATGTACGAGACCGCCTCGACCGTGCCGGGCGCGGAGACCGAGGTGTTCGCCGCCGCCTGCCGGGAGGCCAAGGTCTGGGGCGTGTTCTCGCTCACCGGCGAGCGCCACGAGGAACACCCGAACAAGGCGCCCTACAACACCCTGATCCTGATGAACGACCAGGGTGAGATCGTGCAGAAATACCGCAAGATCATGCCCTGGACGCCGATCGAGGGCTGGTACCCGGGCGATCGCACCTACGTGTCGGACGGGCCGAAGGGGCTGAAGATCAGCCTGATCATCTGCGACGACGGCAATTATCCCGAGATCTGGCGCGACTGCGCCATGCGCGGGGCCGAGCTGATCATCCGCTGTCAGGGCTACATGTACCCGGCGAAAGAACAGCAGATCGTCATCTCGAAGGCGATGGCCTTCGCCAACAACACCTACGTGGCCGTGTCGAACGCCGCCGGATTCGACGGCGTCTACACGTATTTCGGCCATTCCGCGATCATCGGCTTCGACGGCCGCACGCTCGGCGAGTGCGGGGAGGAGGAGATGGGCATCCAGTACGCGGCCCTGTCGAAGTTCCTGATCCGGGACTTCCGCGCCCACGGCCAGTCCGAGAACCACCTCTTCAAGCTGCTGCACCGCGGCTATACTGGGATGATCAACTCGAAGGAGAACCGGCACGGGATGTCGGAATGCCCATACGAGTTCTACCGGCGCTGGATCGAGGACCCCGACGGCACCCGCGACGCCGTTCGTGCCATCACCCGCCAGAGCGTCGGCACCGAAGAATGCCCGATCGAGGGCATCCCGTTCGTCGGCAAGGGTCAGGGCGCCCCCGATCCGGTCAGCTGACACGCTCGCCGTCCCCGGACGGTCCTCGCTGTGTGGGACTCAGCGCGCTCTGATGTCGGGGCCGTGCTCGATGGCAACGCGATCGGGCACGGTTCCCGGCTGTCGCATACTTGGGCCGAGCGGGGCCCACCGCGATGATCGCCTATCCGATGAGTTGCCTTGTCACGGCGTCGATATATCAGTGCAATTTTATAGATTAAATCAGAATTTTAGCAAAACTTACATCAAATTTTTTATCAATACTGATTTACGAATTTATTCAAATCTTAATCGCATTTTTAAGCGATATTGTTGATCGATTTTAAAGAATTCGATTTCAGAGCCTCACCCGGACGCTCGACTCAAGCACAAATTCGACAGCTATCAAGTATGTTAATATGTCGCCTTGACCTTAGCAGCAATCGTGGCGAATGCAGGTTTTTATTACTCATTGATCTAGGTCAAATACAATTTAAATTTAAAAGTATAATCACTATTCACCCCCGGCCTGAGCGACGATTGCATGCAGATGCGTGCTTCTCAATCGCATCTGCAGGGGGCCATACATTGAAAGCAGGAGGAAACGATGAAAAAACTCCTTCTCATTGGATTCTCGTCGTTATTGAGCGTCTCATCAAGCGGCCTGCACGCACAGGGCGTTTTAGCCACTCATGTACAAGAACGTGCAAAAGAAATACTGAATGCGGTGGATTGGAAAGCACTCACCGACGCCCGCATCGATCTCGTCAAGACCGCCTTACAATTGACGCCAGACCAGGCAAAATATTGGCCTGCGGTTGAAAATGCTATCAGGGCCCGGAGCCAGGCTCGGCATGCACGCCTCGAAATTTTGGCGACCCCTCGGACGGAACGCCGAGATCCGATCGAATTCCTGCGCGACCGCGCTGATAATTTATCTCAGCGGGCGACCAATCTCAAGAACCTGGCCGACGCTTGGCAGCCGCTTTATCAGACTCTCGATCCGACCCAGAAGCTGAGGATGCGCATACTGACCATTTATGCGCTGCGAGAGATGAGAGACGGCATAGAAAGTCGCCGCCTGCAGAATGAAGATGACGATGACGATGAGTCTTGATCGGCTATCTGTCGAGTGATCCTCATCGGACGATTCGAACGCATAATAAGAATGCGGATTTGACATTCTTGAACGATCGGGTCCGCCCTTCATTCAAATCCATATGGCAGGGCGGACCATTTCGACAGGTCAGAGCAAGACCGTGGTCACGTGAGATCGAGGATGGCTCTGTCCGGCATCGAAAATCGACCGCCCGTCCCGCGGGATCAGGGGCGCTTTCAGCCCGACGTTCTCGCCCGCCCGAGGATAACCCGAAGCTTGGCAACCTCTCGCGCCCAGTTCCGGGTGGCATTGTGAACAGTCGGGATCGACGTCTTGAAATCCGACCAGGAGGCGGTGTGATGAAACGACTTGCTTTTGCATTCGCGGCTATCGTCGCGCTGGTGATGACTGTCGGCACCGCGGACGCGCGGGCGTTCCGCGGTGGCGGCGGTTTTCGGGGCGGCGGCTTCCACGGGGGCGGCTTCCACGGCGCCAGGGTGGCGGGCGTGCGGGGCGGATACCGTGGCGGGTACAGGGGCGGCTATCGCGGCGGATACCGCGCCTATGGCGGATACCGCGGTGGATACGGGCGCTACGCTTACCGGGCCAGGCCGTACGGTTACGGCGCGGCGGCCGTCGGAGCCGGTGCCGCCGCGGCCTATGGTGCCCGGCGTTATGGCGGTTGCGGTCCGTACCGCTACTACGACGCTTATTCCGGCGTCTGCCGGCCCTACGGTTATTGAGGCGTCGCCTGCCCGCAGATCGAACCGAACCGTGCCACGTCCGGGCATGCCACGCACACGGATGAGTCCGCGTGCGTGACATGCATCCTCAGCGCGATCGGCACCTCCACCCGGGTCGGCGCGTGAGGGTGAGCACCAGCGTGCCCAGTTCTCGGTGAGGCGCGGAGCGTTCAGGCGAGATCACACAATCCCGGTCTGAGACGGGTATGATCCATGCCTTCAGAAAGCCGGCCGGACCGTCATCTCACCCTGACGGAACGCGCCGGCGGCACGATCAGGATCAACATGGACACGTCACCCCTCGGCCCCACGGCCTTCCGGACGCCCGCCGTGCTGCTCTCGGGCCCGGTGGACTACGACATGTATCGGGATTTCCGCCGCCAGTTTGGCGCAGCGGGCGACCGGGAGATCGTCGTGATCGAGTTGTCGACCCTCGGCGGCGACCCGGAGGTCGCCCGGATGATGGGCGAGGACATCCGCTATCACAGCGCGATGAATCCGGACCGGCGGTTCGTCTTCCTCGGCAAGGCGGCGATCTACTCGGCCGGCACCACCTTCATGAGCTTCTTCGCCCGGCCGAACCGCTACCTCACCCGCGGCACCCGGCTGATGATCCACGAGCGCAAGATGGACAAGCAGCTCCACGTCCAGGGGCCGCTCACCACCTGCCTCGCCTCCGTGCAGGCGACCCTCCACGAGATCGAATGCTCCATCGTGATCCAGAACGAGGGCTTTTCGAACCTCGTCCGGGGCTCGGACGTGAGCCTCGACGAGGTCCTGCAGAAAGCGCCCGCCAACTGGTACCTCGAGGCCGAGGAAGCCCGGTCGCGGGGCCTGATCGAGGCGGTGATCTGACGCTCAGGCGGCCGGGTAATCGGCCCCGAGGCTCGTCTCGCGCCAAGCCTCGATCTCCGTGAGACGCTGCTTCAGCCGGCCCGTGACCGCCTCGAAGCCCCAGGCGCCGAGCACGAGGTGGCGTGGCGGGCTCTCGCTCTCGGTCACCCGGATCATCGCCTCGGCGGCCCGCACCGGGTCTCCGGCCTGGGTGCCGCTCTTCTCCGCGGTGGCCTTGAGGCGCGCGCCCGCCGTCTCGGCATAATCCGGGATGGTGCTCCGCGTCTGAACCAGGGAGCGCCTGGCCCAGTCGGTGCGGAACGGCCCCGGCTCGATGCAGGTCACCCGGATGCCGAGCGGCCCGACCTCTGCAGAGAGCGCGTCGGAGAAGCCCTCCACCGCGTGCTTGGTGGCGGCGTAGTAGCCGGAGCCCGGAAAGCCGACGAAGCCCGCCACCGAGGTGACGTTGAGGACGTGGCCGGCGCGCTGTCTGCGCATGAGCGGCAGCACGGCCCGGGTCAGGGCGAACAGTCCGAACGCGTTGGCGTCGAACTGCGCGCGGATCTTGTCCTCCTCGCCTTCCTCGATCGAGGATTGGTAGCCGTAGCCCGCATTGTTTACGAGCACGTCGATCCGGCCGAATTTCGCATTGGTCTCGTCCACAGCCTGGGCGATCTGGCCGGCCTCGGTGACATCGAGGGACAGGGCCAGGACCCGATCCTCGGCGCCCCGCGCCAGATCGACGACCTTGGCCCGGTCGCGGGCCGTGACCACCGCGCGCCAGCCCCGTGCTATGACGAGCTTGGCGAGGTCCCGGCCGAAGCCGGTGGAGCAGCCGGTGATGAACCAGACCGGATTCGTGTTCTGCGTCATGGTGCGTTCCGTTTCCTTGCGCCCTGGTCAGGGCGTCGCCGCCGGTTCCGTCAGCCGGTCGACCGAGAGAAGGTAGGCGATCAGCGCCGTTCGATCCGCGCGGCGCATGCCGGAGCCGGCATCCGCCCACACGACGTGCCCCCTGCCGGTAACGCGGGCCGTCCGCGCCGTATCCGAGGCCTCGCTCGGGGCGACCTTCGCCCGCGGCTCGCGGTCGGCCAGCGCGCGCAGTCTGTCGGCGGCAGCGGCCGACGTTCAGGACGACGCCGGCCCGACCTCGCGGCTTGCGGGGTCAAACGCATCGATGCGGCGCAATTTTTCTCACAGGTCCTCTAAGACTTTTTCAGCAGCACGCCTATCCTGTTCTGAGGTACTGTCGTGTGATAGACATGCTTTTACTGCAATGCCGCAAATCATCGCTGCATTGCAATATTGCTTGTATACAGAATCCAGTCGGCCGTGCGGCCTGAACCTGATCTGGTGCCGCACCACCGGCCGGTGACATGCTCGGTGGCGGCGGGCGTCGAGGCGGGCCGTCTTATCGGACCGGAGGGAGATCGCGGGCTCCATGAAGAAGAACAAGGTCATCACGGCGGACGAGGCGATCGCGCTGATCCGTGAGAACGACGTCGTGACCACCACGGGCTTCGTCCAGAGTTGCATCCCGGAGGCGTTGCACGCCGCTCTGGAAAAGCGCTTCGTCGAGACCGGCTCGCCGCGCGGCCTGACCCTGATCATGACGGCGGGTGCCGGCGACAGCAAAGGCCTCGGCACTGGCCGGCTGCACCATCACGGCCTGCTCTCGCGGGTCATCGCCGCCAATTTCGGGCGCATGCCGAAGGTCGCGCAGGCGGCGCAGGACAACCTGATCCGCGGCTACAACCTGCCCCAGGGGGTGATCTCGCAGCTCTACAGGGCCTGCGCCGCCGGCCAGCCGGGCCTGTTCTCGAAGGTTGGCCTGAAGACCTACGTCGATCCCCGCCACGGCGGCGCCAAAGTCAACGAGCTGACCACGGACGACATCGTCAAGCTCGTCGAAGTCGATGGCGAGGAATGGCTGTTCTACACCGCCACCAAGATCGACGTGGCCTTCATCCGCGCCACCTCCGCCGACCCTTCCGGCAACCTCTCCTACGAGAAGGAGGCGCTGACCCTCGACTGCCTCGCCCAGGCCATGGCGGCCCGCAACAACGGCGGCATCGTGATCGCCCAGGTCGAGCGCATCGTCGACGACGGCTACCTGCTGCCCAAGGATGTGCGCGTACCGGGCATCCTCGTCGACTGCGTCGTCGTCGCGGAGCCCGAGATGCACCGCATGAATTACGGGGTGATGCACGACGCCGCGCTCGCCGGAGAGATCCGCGTGCCGGTGACCGGCATCAAGCGGATGCCGCTCAACGAGCGCAAGATCATCGCGCGGCGCGCCGCCTTCGAATTGCCGCCGAACGGCGTGGTCAATCTCGGCGTCGGCGCGCCGGAGGGCATCGCCTCGGTCGCCAACGAGGAGAAGATCACCCCCTACATCACGCTCACCACAGAGGCCGGAGCGGTCGGCGGGGTGCTCGCTTCCGGATCGAGCTTCGGCGCGGCCACGAACGCCGACTGCATCATCGACCAGAACCAGATGTTCGACTTCTACGACGGCGGCGGCCTCGACATGACCTGCCTCGGCATGGCCGAGTGCGATGAGACGGGCAACGTCAACACCTCGAAGTTCGGCGGGAAGCTGAACGGCTGCGGCGGCTTCATCAACATCTCGCAGAACGCCCGTACCGTCGTGTTCGCAGGCACCTTCACGGCCGGCGGCCTGGAGATCGCCGTGGACGACGGCCGGATGCGGATCGTCAGTGAAGGCAAGGCCCGAAAGTTTGTCGCCCAAGTGCAGCAGAACACCTTCTCCGGGCCCTACGCGGTCGAACGCGCGCAGCCCGTTCTCTACGTGACCGAACGCTGCGTCTTCCAGCTGACGTCGGACGGGCTGGAGCTGATCGAGGTTGCGCCCGGCATCGACATCGAGCGCGACATCCTCGCCCACATGGATTTCAAGCCGGTGGTGCGCAATCCGGTGCCGATGGACCCGCGCATCTTCCGCGACGAGCCGATGGAGTTGCTCTCGGACCTGCTCAACCTCGATCTCACGTCGCGCATCAGCTACGACGGCGAGCGCAACATCCTCTTCATCAACCTGGAAGGCTGGCACTGTCGGGTGAAGAGCGACATGGACGAGCTGCGCATGACCATCGTCGAGGCCTGCCGCAAGGCCGGCCAGCGGGTCAACGCCGTGATCAACCACGACGGCTTCCGGCTCAACGAGAACCTGATCGACGATTATGCCGGGATGATCCAGTATCTCCAGGCGAACTACTACGCGACCACGACGCGCTACGTGACGAGCGCCTTCCTGCGCCTGAAGATGGAGGAGGCGCTGACCAAGCGTGGCGTGGCCCCCCACGTCTTCGAGCGGAAGGAGGAGGCCCAGGCCTTCCTCGGCAGCACCGAGGACAAGAAGGCGCGCAAGCGGATCTCGCCGGCAATCGCCTCGGCGGCGTGAGGGCGCGCGGAACGGGGCACCACGTCTGAGAATTCGGCCGGGATGCTGGTGCTCGCGGCATCGGCCGGACGGGACCGAGCCTGTCCGGCCTGTAGCCATTGCGGGGCCGCATTGGCGGTCGGGGCTCACCAGTGGGCACCGGTCACCGCATCCAGAACCGCCCGACCCCTGGCCGCTCGCCGCGAGGGAACCGGAAAAATCTCAGCCCCTTGCTGCCGAAGCCGAAGGCTCCGGATAGCGACCGCTAATAACCTCGCCCCGAATCGACGCCCTGCGGCGGCTGTCCGGTCCTGCGGTATTCGCGCAGGTTGGCGGCCACCGTGGCGGAGGCCGAGTCCATGTCGGTCGGGCCGGAGATGTGCGGCAGCACGGTCACGCCCGGGTGGGACCACAAAGGGGACTCGGACGGCAGCGGTTCGACCTCGAACACGTCGAGCACCGCATGTGCGAGATGTCCGCTGTCGAGGGCCGCAATCAGATCCTGGGTGACCACGATCGGCCCACGGGCGAAGTTGATCAGCGCGGCCCCGGGCTTCAGGGCCGAAAGCCGCTCGGCATTCACGAGGCCGCGTGTCTCCGGCGTCAGCGGAACCAGGCAGACGAGGATATCGCACCGGCCGAGCAGGCCCGGCAGCCCGTCCGCGCCGTGGACCGTTTCGATCCCCGCCACGGCCCTCGGCGTGCGGCTCCAGCCGGCGACCCGGAACCCGGCCCCGACGAGCCTCTCGGCCGCCGCGGTACCGAGCGCGCCGAGGCCGAGCAGGCCGACGACCGTGTCGGCGGGCTTGCGATAGGGATGCGGGCGCCAGATGCGGCCGTGCTGCTGGCGCGCGTAGGCCGGCATGTCGCGCTGGAGATAGTAGGTCCAGGCCAGCACCGCCTCCGCCATGGTGCGGGCCATTTCCCGGTCGACGAGCCGGACGATCGGGAGCGGCCGGTCGAAGGCGCCGACGAGCTTCTCGACGCCGGCCCACAGGCTCTGCACCCAGACGAGGCCGGGAAGGGCCGCGACCTCGGCCGGATCGGGATTCGCCACGATGGCGACCTGCGCGGCCGCGCGCCCGGCGTCATCCAGGGCGCGGAACGGCACGAGCCGCTCCTCGGGCATCGCCGCCGAAAGGACCTTCAGGTACTCCGCCTCCTGCGCCGGATTCCTGCACCCGACCAGCGCGACCGCCTCCGCCATCCTGGAACTCCGTACGCGTCTCGATCACCCGCCCGCGCGGACGATGCAGGCGCTGTGCCTCGGCGGGGCCGGATCGGCAAGCCGGCCGGGGCGCCGCGCGATCAGCGCGCCTCGACGAGGGCCGGGTAGACCAGGCGGACGCGGCGGCGGTCCTCGGGGATCGCGGTCTCGGACCGTTTGCGAAGGCTGCCGGTCGTCCTCGGCACCGGCACCACCGCCTCGGTGGGCCGCAGGCGCCAGTGCTCGGCGCCGGCCATCTGGATGCGGGGTTTCGGACGTTCGAGATGGCCATCCGCGCCCTCGGTCGGGACGGTGGCGAGCCCCGCCAGCGTCATCGCGGAAAGAAGGATGGACCGAATCCAGGGGTGGCGTCGGGCAGGAACGGGATGGACAGGCATGGCAAGGCACCGCGGGAGCAGGCCACAGCGCCCTCCGCCGACGTGGAGGCCGGACCGGCATGCGGGAGCGTGGCAAAACGGACACTGCCCGCCGCGCGTGAAAACGGGATCGAACCGAATCGATTCCCGACCTGTTCCCAACACCTGTCTCGAGTCGCGGTAAATGCGAACTCAGGAGGCACGGTAAACGACGCGAACGGGAGGACGCAGAGGCATGGCGAGCAAGGTCGAGGGGAGAACCGGGACTCCGGAGCGTGCGGAGATCGGCCGGGTGATCGACACCGACATCTCCGCGCGTCTCGACCGGTTGCCGTGGGGGCGCTTCCACGTCCTCGTCATCGTGGCACTCGGCATCACCTGGGTGCTCGACGGTCTGGAGGTGACGCTGGCGGGCTCCCTGGTGGGCGCCCTGCGCAAGCCGCCGATGTCGTTCTCCGAGTTCGACGTAGGGCTCGCCGCCTCCTGCTACCTCGTCGGCGCGGTGACCGGCGCGCTCGGCTTCGGCTGGCTCACAGATCGGATCGGCCGCAAGAAGCTGTTCTTCATCACGCTGGCCCTCTACCTGATCGCGACGGCGGCCACGGGCCTGTCCTGGAACGTCTGGAGCTTCTGCCTTTTCCGCTTCTTCACCGGCGCGGGGATCGGCGGCGAGTACACGGCGATCAACTCGACCATCCAGGAACTCGTCCCGGCCCGGGTGCGCGGCTGGACCAACCTCGTCATCAACGGCTCGTTCTGGATCGGCGCCGCGCTCGGCTCGTTCATGTCGATCGTGCTGCTGCGGCCGGAGGTGATCGATCCGGCCTGGGGCTGGCGGGTGGCCTTCTTTACGGGCGGCGCCATCGGCCTCGTGATCCTGCTGCTGCGCACCTGGATCCCCGAGAGCCCGCGCTGGCTCGCCACCCATGGCTACGCCGCGGAGGCCGATCGGGTCGTCACCGGCATCGAGAAGCGGTTCACCGACGAGGGCGTCACGCTGCCGCCGGTGGACGAGAGCAAGCGCATGAAGGTGCGCACCCGCGACCACACCCCCATCTCGGACGTGTTCCGCGCCCTGTTCGTCACGAGCCGCAAGGAGACGATGGTCGGCCTCGCGCTGATGGTGGCACAGGCGTTCTTCTACAACGCCCTGTTCTTCACCTACGCGCTGGTCCTGGAGCGCTTCTATGACGTACCGGGCAACAGCGTCGGCTGGTACCTGCTGCCCTTCGCGCTCGGCTCGTTCCTGGGTCCGCTGCTGCTGGGGCGGCTGTTCGACACGATCGGCAGGCGCCGGATGATCGGCTTCACGTACGGCATCTCGGCGCTGCTGCTCATGGCCGTCGGCCTCCTGTTCCGGCTCGACGTGATCGGGCCGGTCGGGCAGACCGCGGCCTGGATGGTGGTGTTCTTCTTCGCCTCGGCGGCGGCGAGTTCGGCCTACCTCACGGTTTCAGAGACCTTCCCGCTGGAGATCCGAGCGCTCGCCATCGCGGCCTTCTACGCGGTCGGCACCGGCATCGGCGGCGTCTCGGGGCCGCTCCTGTTCGGCAGCCTGGTGGAGACCGGCTCCCGGGACTGGGTTCTGTTCGGCTACGGCCTCGGAGCCGTGCTCATGCTGGTCGCAGCCGTGGTCGGCGGGATCTGGGGGACGGCCGCGGAGGGCCGGTCCCTGGAGGACGTCTCGAAGCCGCTGGCGGCGGTGTAGGCATCGAAGCCGTCAGGCGTCCCGGTGAGGCGCCCGACGGCTCCGGTCACCCATCCTTCCGCCACACCTGCCCATGGTAGACGAAGCGCCGGCCCTCGTTCGCGAGCGCAGCCAGGCCCTGGAAGGCGGGGTCGTGGACGGTGATGACGCTGGTCGGGATCTTGCGCATCATCTCGGCGAAGGGCGCCTTGCGCTCGAAGGCCGTGCGGAAACCGCTCTCCGCCAGCACCTTGACGATGCGGGGGGCGATCCCGCCGCCGATATAGATGCCGCTGGTGGCCAGGAAGGTCAGGGCGAGGTCGCCGCAGACCCGGCCCAGCAGGCGGCCGAACAGTTTCAGGGTCTCGGCGGCGTGCGGGTCGGAGGCGTTGAGCCCGGCCTCGGTCACCGCCGCCGGGTCGATCTTCTCGTGCGGCCTTCCGGTGCGGACATGCGCAACCGCCGCGTGCAGCCGCGACAGGCCGGGCCCGGA
This sequence comes from Methylobacterium sp. NEAU K, assembly GCF_030700285.1. Lineage (GTDB taxonomy): Bacteria > Pseudomonadota > Alphaproteobacteria > Rhizobiales > Beijerinckiaceae > Methylobacterium. The sequence continues at coordinate 69,225 of NZ_JAUYZJ010000013.1, forward strand.
CAGCACCGCCTCGACGGTCACGCGCCCTTCGACCCGCTCCAGCGCGTGCCAGACCGACTCCTCGAAAGCGTCCGTAGGGCCGAAATCGGTGTGGCCGGCCTCGGTGGAGACGATGGCGAGATGGGCGGCATACGGCACCAGGGCCGCCGCGCCGAAGCCGGTGCCGGGCCCGAGCACGACCCGCGCACCGCCCGGCACGGGCGGACAGGGTCCGATCGGTGTCAGGTCGTTCGGCGCGATGTCGGCGGCACCGGCCGCCACCGGCACGTAGTCGTTGACCACCACCGCGGTGGAGAGGCCGAAATCCGCCGCGATGCGCTCGCCGGCGATCTTCCAGTGCGCATTGGTGAGCTGGATCTCCGGCCCGTCGACCCGTCCGGCGATCGCCAGGATCGCCGAGCGCGGCGGGGGGGCCCGCTCCCCGTCCCGGGCGAGGGACGCCCTGATGGCGTGCGACGGATCGGGATGGTCGGCCGTCGCCTCGTGCGAGAGGATCCGGGGCTTGGCGCCCTTGGTCTCGATGAGGCCGAAGCGCGCGTTCGTGCCACCGATGTCGCCGACCAGGACCGGAAACTCGAACATCGACTGGTTGCCCTGTGTTTGCTGAGTCACACGGCAGGATGCAGGCCTGCCACAGCGGGACGGATGATAGGGCGGCCTCAGGCCGGCGGCAGGGCCTCGGGATCGATGGCGCCCCGCTCGCCCCATTCGCGCAGGAGCGCGCGGACGGCGGCCGGGTCGAGCAGGCGACGGCTGGCCAAGGTATCGCCGTCGCCGACACGGACCGCGACACCGCCGTCCTCGCCGACCGACGCGAAGGCGATTTCGTCGGTGCGGTCGTCGCCGAAGAAGACCGGGCGGCGCCCGGCATAGGGGGGCTGCTCCATGAAGGCGCGGATCGCGTGGGCCTTGGTCGCCAGCGCGGGCACGATCTCGCCGACCGCCTTGCCGAGCTGCAGCCGGTAGGCGCCGCCGAGGGTATCGGCCACCTCCCTGACCAGATCCTCGGCGCGTTCCGCGTCGGTGGCGCTCGCCAGCCGCCAGTGCACCGCCACCGAGGCCCCCTTATCCTCGATCAGCACGTTGGCGAGGGGGCGGCTCATCGCCTGCAGACGCTCGACCTGCCGGCGCAGCTCCGGGTGGTCCTCCGCGCTCGCGCCCGAGAGCGTCCCGCCGATCCGGCGCTCGACGCCATGCAGCCCGGCCGCGTCGAGACGCGACGGCGCGAGGAAGCCGTCGATCACCGAGACCGGGCGGCCGGTCACGATCGCCAGCGCCCCGCCCAGCCGGTCGCGCAGCCGTTCGAGGGTCTGCACCAGCCCGGGCGCGACCTGGACGGCGTCCGGTCGCGGCGCGATCTCCGTGAGCGTTCCATCGAAGTCGAGGAAGAGAGCGATGTCCATCGCGGGCGATCCCGGGCCGTGAGCGTCGGGGACGAGCTAACACGGGGCGGCCTTCCGACAAACGGCAGCGCACGCCGCTCCATTTCTCACTTCTGATACGCTATATGCAGAGCCCAGCATGGCACGTCCCCTAGCCCGCCCGACTCCCGATCCAACGAAGCCCGGCGAGGAGAGCGTCTGGGACTATCCGCGGCCGCCCCGTCTGGAGCGGGTGAAGGAACGGCTGCGGGTGGTGCTCGGCGGCGTGGAGATCGCCCGGACGAGCGACGGCTACCGCGTGCTGGAGACGACCCATCCACCGACCTATTACCTGCCGCCCGGCGACGTGACCGCCGGCGTGCTCTCGAACCCGCGGCGCGGCGGCATCTGCGAGTGGAAGGGGCAGGCTGTGCTGTTCGACGTGCGCGGCGGCGACCGGCTGGCACCGAGCGCCGCCTGGTCCTACCCCGAGCCGACGGCGGATTTCGGCAAGATCGCCGGCTATGTCGCGTTCTACGCCCTGCCGATGGATGCCTGCTTCGTCGGCGAGGCCCTGGTCACGCCCCAGCCCGGGACCTTCTACGGCGGCTGGATCACCCCCGGGATCGTCGGCCCGTTCAAGGGCGCCCCCGGCACGATGGGTTGGTGATTGTCTCGTCCGCTCGCCGGAGGCGCGCCCGAACGCGTCACCGTTGCGCTTTCCATTTGAAGGCGCTCTCTGCCGAACTGCTCTCCACTCCGGCCGAGAGCGCCCCATCGATCCTGTCCGGGCCCGCGGCCGCGAAGGAGACGTCATGAGCGCACTGACCGAGATCGACCCGGAGGGCGCCGGGCTCAGCCCGGACCGGCTCGCGCGGATCGAGCCGTGGATGGACCGGCTGGTCGCGGACGGCCGGCTCGCAGGCCTGTCCGTCACGGTGGCGCGCCGGGGCCGCGTGGCCTTCGCCCGTGCCTGCGGTCGAGCCGACCTCGCCCGCGGGACGCCGTTCACCCTCGACACGGTGACGCGGATCTATTCGATGACCAAGCCGCTCACCTCGGTGGCGGTGATGCAGCTCTACGAGCAGGGCCTGTTCCAGCTCGACGACCCGGTCGCCCGTGTCCTGCCGGAATTCGCAGAGATGCGCGTCGCCGTGGGCGGCAACCGGGCGAAGATCGAGACCGAGCCGGCGCGCCGGCCGATCACGGTGCGCGACCTGCTCACTCACACGGCGGGCCTGACCTACGGCTTCATGGAGGCGACGCTCGTCGACGCGCAGTACCGCGAACACGGCGTCGACTTCCTGGCCCGCGAGGGCAGCCTCGCCGATATGACGGCCCGTGTCGCCGCGCTGCCGCTGCTCGCACAGCCCGGCAGCGCCTGGAACTACAGTGTCGCCACCGACGTGCTCGGCCAGTACGTTGCCGCCCTCAGCGGCCGGCCCTTCGATGACTACCTCCGGGACGAAGTCATCGGCCCGCTCGGCATGGTCGATACCGATTTTTACGTCCGCCCCGATCTGATGCCGCGCTTCTGCGCGACCTACGCGTATGACCGCGACCGCCGGCTCAGGCTGTTCGACGACACGGTGGAAACCGCCTTCGCGCGGCCGCCGGCGATCGCCTCGGGCGGTGGCGGCCTCGTCTCCACGGCAGCCGACTACCAGCGCTTCTGCCGGATGATCCTCAATCGCGGCACACTCGACGGCGCGCGGCTCCTCGGCGGCAAGACCGTCGCGCTGATGCTGGCGAACCATCTGCCGGGAGATCTTGCGGCGATGGGTACGCCGCGGTTCGCCGAGACCTCCTATACCGGGATCGGCTTCGGCCTCGGCTTCTCGGTGATGCTCGACCCGGCCCGGGCTCAGATCCTCGGCACGCCCGGCGAGGTCGCCTGGGGCGGCCTGGCCTCGACCGCCTTCTGGATCGACCCGGCCGAGGACCTCTCGGTCGTGCTGATGACGCAGCTCGTGCCGTCCTCGGCGCTGCCGATCCGGCGGGAGCTGCGGGTCCTGACCTACGCGGCGCTCGACGACTGAGCGCTCGCCGCGGAAGCGTATCCTCCCGGCAGGGCCCCGAGCCCCGCCCGATGGCAACGCCACCGGGCCGTGCGCTAAGCGCCGACGCGGCTCATTGCGGAGCGGGCGCCTCGGGAGCCGCGGGCTTCGGGGCCGACTTCGCGCCCGTCTTGGCGGTCGGCTTGGGCGCGGAAGCGGTGACGAATTCGGGGTCGCTGTGCGGACCGTTCGGGCCGTTGGTCGGGCCGGCGAGCTGGCCGGGGGCGAGGTCGGTGACCTTGGTCCAGGTCTGCGACTTGCACAGGAAGGCGATCAGGCAACCCCGCACCGTCAGCTCGCCGGGGGCGTCAGTCCAGATCGTGACGTCGTAGGACTTGCCGTCCTCGGAATTGTAGATCTTGCCCTCGTAATGGGCGTCGGCATTCGGCTTCAGGCCCATGATGAGCTGGTGGCCGAGCGAGGGGCGCGTCTGCTTCTTCGGGTCGGGGTTCTTGAAGTCGACCCGCGGCTCTCCCTTGTCGCTGAGCGGGACCTTCAGCCAGACCACGTAGCCGCACAGCCGGTCATTGGCGGCACCGCATTTCTCAAGGCGCACGCGGGCACGGCCGTCCTCGGTCAGGTAGGTTCCGCTGGGGTCGGCCGGAGTCGCGGCGCGCGCCGGGGCTGCGACCGTGGCGAGTGCCAGGAACGCGAGCGGCGCCACCCGGCGGCCGGTCGAAAAAAACGTCATACTCGAACTCCTATGCCTCGCGAAGCTCTGATGGAGATGAGACAGCCCGCCGTCGCGTCGCCGCTCCGGCGCGCGGAAAGCCCCGTGTCCTCGCGTCATCGCGCGCTCGCCGGGCCGAGAACCGGGCGGCTTGCGCATCCTGCCCGCCCTCTCTCGCGCGAAGTTGTCCGCATCATGACGGCGCAGCCTAGGGCTGAAGCTTCGCGGGGCGTCGTCGCGTGACGTGCGGGGGCTTCAGACGCGCGACGGGGGTGCGTTCCAGGCGGCGCCGAGGGGGCGCTGCATCAGGGTCACGTCGAGCCAGCGACCGTGCTTGTGTCCGACACCCACCAGGGTGCCGACCCGGTCGAAGCCGAGGCTCGCATGCAGCGCGATCGAGGCGAGGGAGCCGCTGTCGGCGATGACGGCGACCATCGACCGGCAATCGATCCGCTCGCTCGCCTCGATCAGCGCCGCGAGCAGGGTCCGGCCGACGCCGCTGCCCCTGGATCCACGCGAGACGTAGATCGAGTCCTCCACGGTGGAGCGGTAAGCGGCGCGCTGGTGATAGGGACCGGCATACGCGTAGCCGGCGACCGTGCCGTCCTTGACGGCAACCAGATAGGGGAAGCCACCGGCGCGCAGGACCGCGAAGCGGCGAGCCATCTCCTCCAGCGTCGGCGGCTCCGTCTCGAAGCTGGCCGTGCCGGTGCTGACGGCATCTCCGTAGATGAAGGTGACGGCCGGGATATCGTCCTCGGTCGCCGGGCGGATCGTGTGAGTCACGTCGGTAGCATACGGGCGCTCGGACCCCAGCGGCAACGCCCGATCACCCGGTCCCGCCTGCTTCGCCGAAGCGCCGACCCTGCGGCCGCGACGATGCCGCCCGATCACAGGGCCGAACGGCGGCGCGGACAGGTCGCGCCGCTGTCCTACGTGGGATCGGCGTCAGAGACGACCCCACCTTCCGAGCGGCGCGGTGCGCCGTGCGATCACTCGGCAGCGGTCATCTCGGCCGTGAAGTGACCGCACCAGTCCTTCGAGGCGACCACCGGCCACAGGCCCTTGGATTGCGGCGCCGGCTGGCTGACCGGCGGATTGAAACGACAGAGGCCCTCGTCGCCCTGCGTCTGGGCGCCGTTGAGCTTGTGATCTTCGAAGAAGCGGCAGCTCTCACAAGCGGCATTCGCGGAACCGGCCATCGTATCGCTCCATGATCGTCGCCGGAGCGAGAGCCAGATCTCGGATCGCTCGCCGACAGTTCTTAATTAGAACAACTCAAATGAAGGGTCAAGAATACGGGCCCGTCGGGTGCAGGATGGTCGACCACGGGCCGGAGGGAGCGGCCGCCCTCGAAACGCGACGAAGCCGAACCCCCGGGTGGGGATCCGGCTTCGCGGATCACGGCGGAACCCGTCAGATCGCCGCGATGGCGATCCCGGCGCTCGGGTCGGATGGGGCCCCGATCAGCCCTGCTTATCCTTCTTGTTGGCGTTGTGGTGGCCGACCGCGCAGCCTGCGGCGGCGCCCATCTTTCCGTGACCCGCCATGTGCCCGGCGACGCCGCCGACGACCGCCCCCTTGAGGCAGCCCTTCGCCTCGGCGGGCGCGCCGCCCAGGAGGGCGCCGATCATCAGGGTCGAGGCGAGTGCGATCCGATAGGTCATCGAGTGTTCTCCTGATTTGTCCTTCGAAACGGCGCCGCGGGCCGACTCGTTCCGCCGGACCCGTCGGGAACGGACGGTCGCGTCGTCAGCCTTGGTCGTCGCCGCGAAGCCGAAAGACGCGTTTGCGAGGCCTGCGCAGAGCGGCCGGGCGGGATGGACAGCGGTTCGGCGCACGCGAGCGCGTTGCACCGCCGCTTCCCGAAAGCCGGCCGCCCCTTTTCGGAGTGATGCTCTAGCGCGCGAGCCCCATGACGAGACGGAGCAGGTCCGATTGGCGCGTCGCGCCCGTCTTGGCGAAGATCGCCTTCAGCTGCGAGCGCGCCGTGGCGGCGGTGATCGCGAAACGGTTCGCCGCCTCGGCGAGGGTGGTGCCGCCGGACAGGGCCTGGGCGAGACGCGCTTCCGCGGGCGTCAGTCGGAAGGCTGCCTGGAGGATGGATGCGGCAGGAAGAGGCGCCGCACCGGGGACGCTGGCGACCAGCAGCGTGCTCCCCCCCGCGAAGAGCCCGCGGCTCGGACCGACCAGCGGGACGACGTGGATGGCGATCGGCGGCGCATCCCGGCGCGCCACGACGACCGCGGAGATCGGGGGCCGCCCACAGGGGCGCGTCAAAACTTCCAGCTGCCGCGCGGCCTCCGCTTCCTCGGCGACGAGGCGCCCGCCAGAGAGCTTCAGGTCGGGACCGAGCAGCGCGCCGAACGCCTCGTTCCAGCACAGCGAACGGCCCTCGGAATCCAGAACCATGGCGGCGCGCTCAATGAGGTCGAAGGCTTGTGACAGGCCGGCGAGCCGGGCCTTCTCGACCATCGCGGTGAGGAGCCCCGCGCGTCGGAGGAGCGGCGACAGGGTGGCGAGGCGCTCCTGCTCGTGCGGCTCGTACGGGCCCTGCGCCACAGTCCTCTGCAGGGACAGGCACCAGAGCCGCCCCTTCACCTCGAAGCCGATCCCGGCAAACCAGCGCAGGCCGCGGGAAGCCAGCAAGTCCTGATAGTAGGGCAGCCGCTTGATCTCCTCGAGCGTGGTGAAGTCCTGGTCGACCGCGATGCCGCGCGTGCGCATCATCGGTAGGCCGCGGAGGCGGTGATCGTCGCGGTGCCACCCTTCGTCGAAGTATCGGCGCGACGCCGGCGCGAGTGAGGCCGTCGCGAGCGCGTCCAGCGCCGTATGGTCACTGCGCAGGAGCAGGGCGCCCTCACTGCCGGCCGCCTGCGACACACGCTCCATCAGATCCGGCCAGCGCTCGGGGTCGATCACCGCTTCTTCCAGGTCCTCCCGGAAGGTGGCCTCCAGATCGTCCCGCAGCCGGGGGACGGAATCGCGGTTCAGGCCCAGCATGACGCACGGCCCCGGGGCGGCGGATGGCGGCGATCCATGCTGAGGCACCTTTAGAACAACAGAGTATCTCGGATATATTACGTTATAAATTTTTATACTGAACATAAGACTAAAGCAAGCGTCTCCGACGTATTTTGATATAGATTAGATTCCCCTCAAACAAGATTGCTCAACCGGCCCCGGTCCGAGCGCTCAAAAACGACTTGACGCGCGGGGGCCGGCCGGCCTCAGCCTTTCCGGACGGCGGCCCGGTTCATGCTGCGCCTGCCGGGACAGGATGACGCGACGGGGACGCCACCGATGATGACCACGACGATCGACGGCCATTCCCTCACCGCCTCGGCCGTGCTGGCCGTCGCTCGGCCGGACCGCACGGGCGCCCGCGCCAGGGCGGCGCTGGGGGAGGAAGCGCGAGCCGCGCTGACGGATACGCGGGCCTATATCGACGCGCATTTCATGCACGACGATGCACCGCTGATGTACTCGTTCAACACCGGCGTTGGCCTGTTCAAGGACCAGCGCGTCCGCATGGACGAGATGGAGGCTTACCAGCGGCTGACCGTCTACGCGCACGCCACCGGCATCGGCGAGCCGTTCGACGCCGAGGCGGTCCGAGCCACGATGCTCCTGCGCGCCAACGCTTTCGCGTCGAACTATTCCGGACCCCGGGTGGCGGTGGTGGACCGCCTGCTGGACTGCCTCAATGCCGGCATCGTGCCGGTCATCCCCCAAAAGGGCTCGGTCGGCGCTTCGGGCGACCTCGCGCCCCTGGCCTATCTGGCGGCCGCGATCTGCGGCTTCGACGAGGCCGAGGCGTTCCATGACGGGCGCCGGATGCCGGCCCGGGCCGCCCTGGAAGCGGCGGGTCTCGCGACGGACTTTCCCCTGGAGGCCAAGGATGCCTCGGCGCTGATCAACGGCTCCACCGTCTCGCTCGCACTGGGCGTGATCGCCCTGGAGGATATGAAGCGCGTGCTCAAGCACGCCGAGGTGGCGCTGGCCCTGACGCTGGAATGCCTGCGGGCCGAGAAGGCGGCGTTCGATCCTCGCGTCCACCGTGCGCGCCCCCACAAGGGCCAGGCGGCCACCGCCCGCAACGTGCTGAGGCTGCTCGGTGATTCCGAGCGCTGCACCCCGGAGGCGCGGGAAACCCTGTTCCCGGACGAGGCCCGGGCACCCGGGGCGGCACCGCCGCCTCGGGTGCAGGACGTGTATTCCCTGCGCTGCGCGCCGCAGGTGCACGGGCCCGTGCGCGAGGCCCTGGCCTATATCGACGGCATCATCGGCACCGAGATCAACGCGGCCACCGACAACCCGCTGATCGTCCCCGAGGCGGCGGGGGAGCGCTACGTCTGCATCTCGGCGGGCCATTTCCACGGCGCCTACGTGGCCCAGGCGATGGACCTTCTGGCGATCACCGCCACCGATCTCGGCTCGATCAGCGAACGGCGGCTCGCTCGCCTCATCGACCCGACCCTCAGCTATGGGCTGCCGCGCAACCTGCTGGCCGGCAAGAAGGGGCTGAACACCGGCTACGCCACGGTGCAGTGCTCGATGTCGGCCCTCGTGATGGAGAACCGCACCCTGTCGATGCCCGGCTCGGTCGATTCCATCCCCGGCAAGTCCAACGCCGAGGACCATGTGTCGAATTCGACGTGGTGCGCCCGCAAGGCCCGCACGGTGGTGGAGAACGTCGAGACGATCGTGGCCGGCGAGATCCTGATGGCGGCGCAGGCCCTCTCCCTGGTGGAATCCGTGGCGCGTGAGCACCCGCTCGGCGCCGGCACCCGGGCGGCCCTCGAGGCGGTGCGCGCCGTCATTCCCCCGGCCCTGTCGGGGGACCGTTGGTACCACACCGAGATCGCCGCTTCCGTCGCCCTGGTGCGGTCCGGGGCGATCCTGGAGGCAGTCGAAGCGGCGGTCGGGCCCCTGGAATAGGTGGCAGGACCGGCTTGCCCGCGCCAATCCCGGATCGGCGGGGCGGGTGCGGTCACGCGGCCGCGGTGAGGCTGCCGACGACGTGGTCCGCCTGCGCCTCGGCGGCGATCGGCTCCTGGATCAACGTCCAGTATCCGATCGCCGCCACCAGAGCGATCACCGCGCCCGTGATGAAGGCCATCGAGAAGTGGCCCGTCCCGCCGACGATGAAGCCGGTCACGGTCGGAGCCAGGGCGCCGCCTATGTAGCCGCCGAAATTCTGCATGGCGCCGAGCGAGGCGGTGCAGTTGGCCGGCGCCGCCACCGAGGCCATGGCCCAGGCGGCCGAAGAGCTGATGTAGACCAGGAACAGCGACGCCGAGATGCACGCCATCGCCAGGGTGTCGCTCGGCGTCAGGGCGGCAACCACGGTGAACGCCGCGGTGGCCAGCAGGGCCGACACCATCGGGATCTTGCGGCTGCGGATCGGATCGACGCCGCGCCGGACCAGCAGGTCGACCACACGGCCGCCCAGGATCCCGCCCAGCACCCCGAAGGCGAAGGGGATCGCGCCGATGATCCCGGTTTTCTGCAGGGTGAAGTGCCGCTCGATCTCGAGGTAGCTCGGCAGCCACGCGGTGTAGAGCCAAGTCATGTAGATGCAGCCGAAATAGCCGACGATCATGCCCCAGCTGGTGCGGTAGCGGTACAGCCGCTTCCACGCGCTCCAGGTGACGCGCCGGTCCGCTTCGGGGGCGTCGCCCTCCTCCAGGAAGGCGCGCTCCGCCGGGGTGAGGTTCACCTCGGGCGGGTTGCGGAACACCAGGTAGACGATGCCGGCGAGCGCCAGCCCCGCCGCGCCCATGATGACGAACATCGCCCGCCAGCCGAGGCCCACCATCAGCGCGGTGAGCAGCGGCAGGGCCAGGAAGGTGCCGAGGGAGGACGCGCAGTTCCAGATCCCCGTGGCGGTGCCGCGCTGGCGGATGTTGAACCAGTCGCGCGAGACCCGGGCGCAGGTCGGGAAGTGGGGCGCCTCGCCGAGGCCGAGCACGATGCGTGCCCCCACGAACTGCCAGAACGAGGTCACGGCACCGCCCAGCATCTGGCCCAGCGACCAGCAGCTCAGTCCGATGGTGAGCGTCAGGCGCGGCCCGAGCCGGTCGGCGATCGCGCCGGCCGGAAGCTGTGCGAAGGCGTAGGCCCACAGGAAGGCCGAGAGCAGCAGCCCCATATCGGGGATCGAGAGGCCGAGATCCTGCCGGATCAGCGGGCTGGCGACCGCCAGGGTTGCGCGGTCGACGTAGTTGACCACCCCGGTCGTGACCAGCAGGACGAGTGAGATCGTCTGAACGCGCCTCACGCGCAGCGAAGCGGCCGTGGCCATCTTGTCCCCCCTGGCAGACGGGCACCTGTCCGGCGCTCCGGGTCCGACCGGCCGTTTGCCGACTCGGGACGTCCCGAAGGCATTCTGCACCGAATGCGACCGGGAGGAAGATTGCGGAGCCCGGCGACGCCGGTCGGCGGCAACCCCGTCACCCCTCGCCTCGCGCCGCACGGCGTCGTAGACCCCCCGGATCCGTCACCGTTCGAGACCGCCCCGCGTGCGCCTGATCCAGATCACCCATCACGACCTCGACGGCTACGGGGCCTGCACGGTCGCGTCCGCCTGCGCCCTGGTGGAGCGCGTCGTCCACGTGCCGCGCTACAGCGATGTCGGCCCGGTCTTCGAGGACGAGATCAGGCGCCTCGGCCGGACGGGCGAGCGCGAGACCCTGCTCATGACCGACCTCGGCCTGGAGGAGCAGACCATCGCGGGCCTGAAGAAGTTCGCCGCGATGAACCGCCGCCGCGAGGAAGGCGGCAAGCACCGGCTCGTGGTCCTCGACCACCACGCCTCCTCGCTCGATCAGCTGCGCCGCCAGGGGCTGGAGCCGGCGGCCGACGGGGAGCGGCCGGGCCTGAGCCGGATCGACCTCGGCGACCCGGAGATCGCCGTGCTGATCGACGACGGCGTCTGCGCCACCCGGATGACCTTCGATCATCGGTCGCTGTTCGCGACCCACGAACCCGCCACCGACCTGTCCGCCCTGCTGGCGGCGATCGACGCCGTCGACCTCTGGCGCAAGGACAGCCCGGCCTTTCCGGGAGGCCTGGCGCTGGACGAACTGTTCTGGGAGACCGTCTCGAGCTTCGTCCCCGTGGGCCATCCCTGGCACGAGAGCTTCGTGTCCGGCCTGCTTGTCGGGGCCGCCGCGGCCCTGCGAGACGGCGCGAGCCCGGCCGAACTGGAGCGGCGCGCCCTGGCGATCCGCGCCGACGTGGTCGAAGCCCTGCTGCGCGATGCACCGGACGACGACCCGGCGCTCACCACCCGCATGCGGCTGGCCCGGGCGCTCGCCCGCTCGGACGCCCTGTTCCGCCCGCTCAAGGACGGTACGCTGCTGTCCTTCGCCCTCGATTCGGGCACGTTCCAGCGGGTCTCCGACCTGATCATGGATGCCGGCCGGGCCAAGCGCGTCGTCAACGTGCAGCGGATGGGCACGCTCTCGTTCCGCTCCAACGACGGCACGGCGCTCGACGGCGCCCGCCTGTTCCGCGGCGGCGGCCACCGCGACGCGGCCGGCGGCCGGCTCCAGAGCGGCTCGGCCTTCTCGATGGCGGACGCGATCGCGCAGGTCGAGCCGGTCCTCAACCCGGAGAAGCCTCCGGAGGCCAACAGCCCGTTCGCGGCGCTGAAGAACTGGAAGGGGTAAGGGGCGTCGCGGCGGAACAGGACCGTCGCCGGGGCGCTACGGGTCCGGGCGTCCGGTTCAGGCCGTCACAGCCTGAAATCCTCGCCCAGATACAGCCGCCGCGCCTCCGGGTTCGCTACGATCTCCTCCGGGGTGCCCTCCGTGAGGATGCGGCCGGAATGGGCGATGTAGGCGCGGTCGATCAGGCCCAGGGTCTCGCGCACGTTGTGGTCGGTGATCAGCACACCGATGCCGCGCTGCTTGAGGTGCTTCACGAGATCCTGGATGTCGCCCACCGCGATTGGGTCGATGCCCGCGAAGGGCTCGTCGAGGAGCATGAAGGTCGGCGAGGAGGCGAGTGCCCGGGCGATCTCGCAGCGCCGCCGCTCGCCGCCCGACAGGGCGATGGAGGGTGCCTTGCGCAGGCGCGCGATGTCGAACTCTTCGAGCAGCGCATCGAGCCTGCGGGCGCGCTCCTTGCGGTCGGGCTCGGCCACCTCCAGCACGGCGCGGATGTTGTCCTCCACGGTCAGGCCGCGAAAGATCGAGGCCTCCTGCGGCAGGTAGCCGATGCCGAGCCGCGCCCGCTGGTACATGGGCAGGTGGGTGATCGGCAGGCCGTCCAGGGTGATGTGCCCACGATCGGCGACCACCAGCCCGGTGATCATGTAGAAGATCGTGGTCTTGCCGGCGCCGTTCGGCCCCAGCAGGCCCACCGCCTCCCCGGTGCGGACCGTGAGCCCCGCCTCGTGCACGACGGTGCGGGCGCCGTAGCTCTTGCGCAGGCCGCGCACGCTGAGGATGCCGGGACCGCCCTCTTCGGAAGCGGCTGCCTCGACCGCCTCGGTGGCAGCCGGGCTCGCGCGCCGGCCGAACAGGCGGCCGAGCAGGGTCGTGCGGCCCGCCGCTTCCTGCGGCCCAGCCCGGAACGCCATCGCGCCGCTCAATTGACCTGCGTTGCCGGCTTGGCCGCCGGCTGCGTGCAGCCCTTCGCCTTACCGTCCTTGCTGTCGGCCTTCTCGCCGGGCACGAACAGGGCCGAGACGCGCCCGCCCGCCACCGGGTCCATGTTCGCCCGGCCGGTGTTCATGTCATAGACCAGCCGCTGGCCGCGAGTGACGTTCTGGCACTGGCTCAGCACGACGTTGCCGGTGAGCACGATCCGCTTGGCGTCCTGGTCGAACACCGCGTGGTCGCCGGTGGCGACCTGGTCCTTTTGCACGACCGTGACCGGGCCGGCGCAATCGACCTTCTGGATGCCGTTCTCCGCCGGGTTCCTCGGCGCTGGGGCCTCGGTGGATGCGTCGGCCGCCGTGGTCTCGGCCTTCGTATCCTTGCCGGAAGCACCTTTGCCCGGAGAATCCTTGCCGCGCTTGTAGGTGACGGTCATGGTCGAGCAGCGGATCGTGCTCTCCCCCTGCACGGCCACGACGTTGCCGACGAACACCGCCCGATTCTCCCGGTCGAACACGTCGAGCCGGTCGGCATCGATCTTGATCGGCTCCTTGCCGCCGCCGCCGATATTGCCGAAGGGCGAATCCTTCTTGGCCGCTGGCTTCTCGGCGAGCGCAGGCCCGGCGGGCGCCAGGCAGGTCACCAAGCAGGCCGCCAGGGCGGTGCAGAGCGTCCTGAGCCGGCTCATCGGCGGCCGTCCGCGGGCTCGGCATCCGAGGTCAGGATGGGCGCGGGGGCCTTGCCGCCCTGGTCATCGTTCACGATGACCACGTGCACGCTGCCGACGAAGGAGATCCGCTTGCCGTTCTCGACGACGTCGAGGGCGCTGGCGTTCACGGTGGCGCGCGGAGTCGAGACGGTGACCGGCTCCTGGGACGTCACCGAGCCGGTCTTGAACGCGACCGAGGCCGATTGCAGGCGTGCCTCTTCACCCTTGTCGGTCCAGATGCGGATGTCATTCTTCAGGTCGAGCGCTTCGCGGGCGGTATCGAACAGTCCGGAGGCGGCCGAGAGCCGGGCGACGCCGCCCTGATCGTCGGTGGCGAGGTGGCCGCGCATCTGCTCCAGCTCGATCAGGCTCGGCTTGCGCACGTCCTGCAGGGCGGCATCGGCCGTCACCTCGTAGCTGCGGTTACCCTGGCGGAACCCCGAGAGCCGGGGGCTCTCCATGCGGACCTTCGAGCCCGCGAGCGTCACGGGGCCGACCGAGACGCCCGGCAGGCTCGCCGCGAAGGGGTTGAACAGATAAGCGAGCAGCAGCGCGACCGACCCGCCGGCCGCCACCGGGATGAGGCGGCGCATCGCCCGCACGCGCCCGCTGTGGCGATACGCCCGGGCATGGGCCCGCGTGCGCGCCGCCGCGACCGCTCGTCCGTTGCCGGCTTCAGCCTCGACCGGGTTCATGCAGCGTCCGTGAGGCGCGCAACCCGCGCGCGAGTGAGGAATCGGCTCAGACGCCTGCGGCCCCCACCGCGCCCGCGCCTCCGTCCGGGGGATGCCCCGGGCCGGTGGCGAAGTTATGGCTCGACAGTTTCCGAATGATCAACCGGACTTACAATCTTACGGCAAGGATGTGTGTGAAGTCACACAAAGCCCCCTCGGCGTCCAAGCCGGGATCGAAGCGGGTGCAGGCCGCCTGCGACATCCTGGCCGGAGCCATACCCGATCTGTCCGATCAGTCACAGCTCCGGGCCCCCGATTCGACCCACGCCCTCGCGCCGAAGCGGTGCGAGACGCGGCGAGACGCGATCTAGGCGCTCCTTACCGCCGCCGCGAGCGCCGCTGCGACCGTGCGGGCGAAGGCGGCCGGGTCGCGCGGACTGTCGCCGTCCTGGATGCGCGCGAGGTCGAGCAAGGTGCCGGCCGCTTGCGCGAGCTCCGATTCGGGTGCCGCGGCGAGCGCCCGGATCAGCGGGTGACGGGGATTGATCTCCAGCACCGGCTGCGAAGCACCGCCACGTCCGGCGCGGCGCATCAGCCGCTGCATCTGCAGGTCGGGCCCGGCGGTGCCGGCCGAGAGCACCACCGCGGAATCGACGAGCCGGTCGGTGGTGCGCACGTCGGAAACCTCGGAGCCGAGCGCCGTCTTCACGGCGGCCACGAAGGCGTCGATCTCCTCCGGCGCCTCGGGCTGCTCGCCCTCGGGGGCGAATTTCGACAGGTCGAGGCCGCCCTTGGTGATCGAGCGCAGCGGCTTCTCCTCGAAGGTGCCGAGCTGGTCCGGCCAGAAGGCGTCGACATGGTCGGAGAGCAGCAGAACCTCCAGGCCCCGCGCCTTGAAGCCCTCCAGTTGCGGCGAGGATCGCAGAGCCTCGGCATCGTCGGCGACGAGGTAGAAGATCGCGTCCTGCCCGTCCTTCATGCGAGAGACGTAGTCGGGCAGCGAGGTCCAGCCGTCCACCGCCGAGGAGCGGAAGCGCAGCAGCGGCGCGATCTCGCCCCGGCGCTCGAAATCCTCGTAGATGCCCTCCTTGAGGACTGCGCCGAAATTCTCCCAGAAGCTCTGGTAGCCCTCGGCGTCCTTCGCCCGGGTCGCGAGTTCGGACACCACGCGGCCGGTCACGGCGCGGCGGATCCGGGCCAGCGCCGGCGTGGATTGCAGCATCTCGCGCGAAACGTTGAGGGGCAGATCCTCGGTGTCGACGACGCCCTGGACGAAGCGCAGCCACGGCGGCAGCAGCTCGGCCTCGTCGGTGATGAACATCCGCCGGACATGCAGGCGGAGCTTGCTCTGCCGGTCGTTGTCGAGCGCCTGGAACGGCTTGGAGCCCGGCACGAACAGCAGCGCGGAGAATTCGAGCTGCCCCTCGGCGCGCCAGTGCAGCGTCGCCCAGGGCTTGTCGAAGTTCATGCCGATCGAATGATAGAAGGCCTCGTACTGCTCCTCCGTCACCTCCGATTTCGGCTTGCGCCAGAGCGCCGTGCCCTGGTTGGCCGATTCGTCCTTGCCGTCGCGCGCGATGGCGATGGGCACGGTGATGAAGTCGGCCCATTTCCGCACGAGGTGGTCGAGGCGGTAGGGTTCGAGATACTCGTCCGCATCCTCCTTGAGGTGCAGCACGATGTCGGTGCCGGGCTCGTCCCGGGCGGCGGGTTCGAGCGTGTAGCTGCCCTGCCCCTCGGAGGCCCAGGTCCAGGCCTCGTCGCTGCCGGCGCGGCGCGAGGTGACGGTGACCCGGTCGGCGACCATGAAGGCCGAGTAGAAGCCGACGCCGAACTGGCCGATCAGGCTCGGGCGGTCCTCGGCCTTGGCGGCTTCCAGCGTCTGCGAGAAGGCCCGCGTACCGGAGCGCGCGATGGTGCCGAGATTGGCCGCCAGATCCTCCTTGGACATGCCGATGCCGGCATCCGAGAGGGTCAGGGTGCGCGCGTCCTTGTCGGGCACGATCCGGACCTTGGCGTCCGGCGGCAGCGCGCTCGACGCGGAGGTCAGCGCCTCGAAGCGGCGCCGATCCATGGCGTCGGCGGCATTGGCGACGAGCTCGCGCAGGAAGATCTCGCGGTCGGAATAGAGCGCATGCACGACGAGGTCGAGGAGCCGACCCACCTCCGCCCCGAACTCGTGCCGCTCGATCGTCTCGCTCACGGGTGATGCCTCCGCGTAGGGGAAAAACGCGGTGGCGATATGCCCGCGCGCCCGGCCATTTTCAATGAGGCTGGGGCTGGATCGATACGGTGCTGGGGAATCAGATCTCGATCTCGGTCCCGACTTCCACGATCTGCCGGGTCGGCAGGCAGAAATGGGCGCCGGTGCGCTCGGCGTTGCGCTTCATGAAGGCGAACAGGCCCTCGCGCCACAGGGCCATGCCGGGCTTCGGCGACGGAATCACCACCTCGTGGCCGACGAAATAGGTCAGGTCCTCCAGGTATTCCGGCGGGAGAAGGCCGCTCGCCACGGCACATTGCAGTCCCTCGGGGATCGAGGCGGTCTGCATGAAGCCGTAGCGCAGGACGACACGCTCCATGCCGGGGGTGTATTTCGAGATGGCCTTGCGGATGCCCTGAGCGACCAGGGTGACCTGCGCCCGCTCGGTGGCGGGGATCACCGGTGCCTCCTCGTAGATCACGGTGATCAACAGGATGCGCTCGTGCAGGCAGCGGCTGCGCTCGACCAGCCGGCCAAGCGCCATCGGGATGCCCTCGGTGGCGGCGGTCAGGAAGGCCGCGGTACCGGGCAGCGTTACCGGCGGGTCCGATGCGAGGCGGGCGAGGAACGTCGCCTCGGACTGGCGAAGGGTCTCGCGCACGGCCTCCAGGACGCGGTTCCCCTTCATCCAGGTCAGCATCAGAAAGGCGACCGCGCCGGCCAGAAGCAGCGGAAACCAGCCGCCCTCCAGGATCTTCACGCTGTTGGCCGCGAAGAACACCCCGTCGATGGCGAGGAAGAAGCCGTTGACCGCGCATACAAGGATCGGATTGTAGCCCCACCGCAGGGCGATCAGGGCGGCCAGCAGGGTGGTGATGCCCATCAGCGCCGAGACCGCGATTCCGTAGGCACCGGCCAGCGCGTCGGAGGAACCGAATACGACGACGGCGGCGAGCGTTCCCCCGGCGAGCAGCCAGTTGACCGCGGGCACGTAGATCTGGCCGCGCTCGGCCTGGTCGGTATGGACCACCCGCATCATCGGCATGAAGCCGAGCTGGATCGATTGCTGCGTCAGAGAGTAGACGCCCGAGATCACCGCCTGCGACGCGATGACGGTCGCCATCGTCGCGAGCGCGACCAGCGGGTAATGCGCCCAATCCGGCGCCAGCAGGTAGAACGGGTTCTCGATCGCCCCGGGATCGGCGATGAGCAGCGCGCCCTGGCCGCAATAATGGATCAGCAGCGCGGGCAGCACGAGGCCGAACCACGCCGCGCGGATCGGCAGGGCGCCGAAATGGCCGAGATCGGCGTACATCGCCTCGCCGCCGGTCACCGCCAGGAAGGCCGCACCCAGCATCATGAAGCTCACGTGCCAGCCCGCATGGACCAGAAAGTCCACTGCCCGCCAGGGATTGGCCGCCGCCAGGATCTCCGGGGCGTGCAGGATGCTCGGGATCGCCAGCAGGACCAGGACCACGAACCAGACCAGCATCACCGGGCCGAACACCCGGC
This sequence comes from Methylobacterium sp. NEAU K, assembly GCF_030700285.1. Classification (GTDB taxonomy): domain Bacteria; phylum Pseudomonadota; class Alphaproteobacteria; order Rhizobiales; family Beijerinckiaceae; genus Methylobacterium. The sequence continues at coordinate 87,020 of NZ_JAUYZJ010000013.1, forward strand.
CGATTACGGCCACGCCCTTGTGCTGGACCGCGAACAGCGCGAGCAGGATCACGATGGTGATCGGCACGACGAAGGGCGTCAGCACCGGCGCGTCGACCTTCAGACCTTCGATGGCGGAGAGCACCGAGATCGCCGGCGTGATCGCCCCGTCGCCGTACAGCAGCGCCGCGCCGATCAGCCCGACCACCAGCAGCAGCGCCTTCCAGGTTCCGGGCCGCGCCTGCCGTGCGCCGAGCAGCGCCAGCATCGCCACGATGCCGCCCTCGCCCCGGTTGTCGGCCCGCAGGATCAGCACCGCGTATTTCAGCGAGACGATCAGGATCAGCGACCACAGGATCAGCGACACCGCCCCGGTGGCCGCCGCCGGCACCGCCGCGCCGCCGGCGGTCGCGGCCTTCACCGCCTCCTTGAAGGCGTAGAGCGGACTCGTACCGATGTCCCCGTAGACGACGCCCAGCGCGCCCAGCATCAGCGCCGGGCCGGCGGCATGGTGCGCCGTGCCGGGCTTTCGCGCTACAGGCGCGGCGGGAAGTCCGACCGCCGGTGCTGCCGCGGAACTGAGGGCTTGGCTCACGGGCATGTCCGGTGGATGGCGTCGGCGTCGGGAGGGACCTTAGCAAGCCGGATGCGGGGCGGAAGACTTCCAGAGCCTCCGGCGCGAGCGCTTCGAAGACTTGTCACCCAAACGTGATGACATGGGAATGAAGCTTGGCGCCCCCCGCTCCGCGGTTACGATTCGGCTTCCCGTTCCGGATCGTCCAGTCAGGCGGCGTCCAGGCCTAGGTCGATGATCGCCGCGGAGTGGGTGATCCAGCCGCAGGAAATCAGGTCGACGCCGGAGGCCGCCACGGCGCCCACGGTCTCCCGGGTGATCCGGCCCGACGCCTCGGAGAGCGCGCGGCCGTCGATCATCGCCACCGCGCGGGTGAGCAGGTCGGGGCCCATGTTGTCGAGGAGCACCGCATCGACCCCGACCGAGAGGGCCTCTTCGAGCTGGTCCAGACTGTCGACCTCGCACTCGATCTTGACGAGGTGGCCGGCGCGCGCCCGGGCCCGCTCGATCGCCGGCACGATGCCGCCGGCCACCGCCACGTGGTTGTCCTTGATCAGCACCGCGTCGTCGAGGCCGAAGCGGTGGTTCGATCCGCCCCCGGCCCGCACCGCGTGCTTCTCCAGGGCGCGCAGGCCCGGCGTCGTCTTGCGCGTGCAGACGATCGAGGCCTTGCCGTGCAGGCGCGCCGCCTCGACCAGGCCGTTCGTCGCCGTGGCGACCCCCGACATCCGGCAGAGCAGGTTCAGGGCGACGCGCTCGGCGGTCAGGATCGCCCGCGCCGGCCCTTCAAGCCGCAGCACCACGTCGCCGGGGGCGACCCGAGCCCCGTCGCCGCGCTCGACCGTCACGCTGACGGCCGGGTCCACCAGCGCGAACGCGATGGCCGCCGCATCCGTTCCGGAGACCACCCCGGCTTGGCGGGACGCGATCACCCCGCGCATCCGTTCGCCGGGCGGTACGATCGCGTCGGTGGTGATGTCGCCGGCCCGGCCGAGATCCTCGAGGAGGGCGGCGCGCACCACCGGTTCGACCAAGAGCCGCGGCAGAGGCAGGATAGCGTCTGTCAGGACCGATTGCGTCATGGCGTCAGCACCTTCCCGGCTGTCGTGGTCTCGCGGCGCTGGGCGCTCAGTTCGGCCAGCGTCGTCTCGGTGTGCTTCGCCGGGGCGGTGTGGGGGAAGTCGCTGCGCCAATGGGCGCCGCGGCTCTCCCGGCGGTCCAGCGCGCCGCGGGCGATCATGAGCGCCACCAGCGCCGCGTCGCAGCTCTCGGCACGCGGCTCGAGTGCGGCGATCGCCTCCGCGAGGCCTGCGGCGTCGCGCACGACGCCGACCCGGGCCTCCATCAGCGCGCGGATCGCCGGGAGGTCGGTGACCGGGCGGGCCACCGCGGCTTCCGGGACGATCGTGCCCGGGGGTGGCGCGTCGAGCTCGTCGGCGATGAAGCGGGCGTAAGCCAGTCCCTCCAGCAGGGAGTTGCTGGCGAGCCGGTTCGCGCCGTGAAGCCCCGTGGAGGAGACCTCGCCGCAGGCATAGAGGCCCGGCACCGAGGTGGCACCATGCGCGTCGACCTTCACGCCGCCCATGTGGTAGTGGGCCGCCGGACGGACCGGGATCGGCTGCACCGCCGGGTCGATGCCGGCGGCGGCGCAGAGACCCGCCACCGTGGGGAAGCGCGTCGGCATCGCGGCCCCGAGGGCGCCACGCGCATCCAGATAGACCGTACGGCCCCTCTGGAGCGCCTGGAAGATGCCCCGGGCGACCACGTCGCGGGGCGCGAGGTCGCCGCCGGTGATCCCCGCCATCACGGCGTCGCCGCGCTCGTCGATCAGGCGCGCGCCCTCGCCGCGGAGTGCCTCGGTGGCGAGCGGCATCGGGTCGGCGCCGGCCGCGATGGCGGTCGGGTGGAACTGCACGAACTCCATGTCACGCACCACTGCCCCGGCGCGGGCGGCGAGCGCCAGCCCGCGGCCGATGGCGCCGGGCGGATTTGTGGTCGCCGCGTAGAGCGCGCCGACGCCCCCGGTGGCCAGAACCACGGCGCGGGCCGGGATACGGAACCGGGCGCCGTCGCGCTCGGCCACGATGCCGGCCACCGCGCCGCGCCGATCCCGCAGCAGATCGCAGGCGCGGGCTTCCACCACCTCTACGGAGGGCGCGTCCAGCACCGCCCGCACCAGCCCTTCGAGCACCCGGGCCCCGGTGGCGTCGCCGCCGGAACGGACGATGCGCCGACGGCCGTGCGCCGCCTCCAGGCCGAGGGCGAGTGCCCCGTCGCCGGTGCGGTCGAACGGGACGCCGATCCGCACCAGCCAGTCGATCAGCCCGGGTCCTTCCCGGGCGACGCGGAGCGCCACGTCGGGCTCGGTCAATCCCGCGCCGGCGGCCTCGGTATCGGCGGCGTGAAGCGCCGGCGCGTCGTCGGATCCGACCGGGGCAGCGATGCCGCCCTGCGCCCAGCCGGTGGCCGTGCCCAGGCCGAGCGCAGAGGCGGTGACCAGCGTCACCGGACGGGGTGCGAGCCGCAGCGCGACGCTGAGGCCCGCGACCCCGCCGCCGACCACGACGATGCGGTCGGCGCTACTGGGGGAGACGGCGTTCATCGCTAACGGACCAGCAGCATGCGCTCGACCGCCGCCCTGGCGCGGTCGGCGAGGCCGGGATCGACCGTGACTTCGTGGGTCATCGTCTCCAGGGCGCGGCGGATGTTCGCCAAGCTCATCCGCTTCATGTGCGGGCACATGTTGCAGGGCTTGATGAACTCGATATCCGGGTTCGCCGCGGCGATGTTGTCGGCCATCGAGCACTCGGTCACGAGCACCACCTGACGCGGGCGCTTCTGGAGCACGAAATCCATCATCATCGCGGTCGAGCCGGAGAAGTCCGATTCGGCCACCACGTCCGGCGGGCATTCGGGATGCGCGATCACCGTGACGCCCGGGTAGCTCTCGCGCACGTCGCGGATGTCGCCGGGTGTGAAGCGCTCGTGCACCTCGCAATGGCCCGCCCAGGTAAGGATCTCGATCTCGGGCAGCTCGGCCTGGACGTTCTGAGCGAGAAACTCGTCCGGGATCATCAGGACGCGGGGGGCGTTCAGCGATCGCACCACCGCGACCGCGTTCCCGCTCGTGCAGCACAGGTCCGATTCGGCCTTCACGGCCGCCGAGGTGTTCACGTAGGTGACGATCGGCACGCCTGGGTACTTGGCGCGCAGGCCGCGCACGTCGGCGGCGGTGATCGAATCGGCCAGCGAGCAGCCCGCGCCCATGTCGGGAATCAGCACGGTCTTGCCAGGATTCAGGAGCTTGGCGGTCTCGGCCATGAAGTGGACGCCGGCCAGCACGATCACGTCGGCGTCGACGTTCACCGCCTCGCGGGCCAGCGCGAGACTGTCGCCGACGATGTCGGCCACCGTGTGGAAGATCTCCGGCGCCTGGTAATTGTGCGCGAGGATCACGGCGTTGCGCTCGCGCTTCAGCCGCAGGATCGCCTCGATGTCGGGGGCCAGCGCCGCCCACTCGATCGCCGGAACGTGCCGACTGACGCGCGCGTAGAGATCCGGGAGCGGCAGGCCCGGAACGGGCGTGCGAGAGTCGGGTGACACGGTCGCCGCCATGGCGTCCTCCATTATGCTCACTTTGAGCATTGTGCCGCCTAACTTATGGGGGCCGAACCCGGCTGTCCAGATATGCTAGCCTTGAGCATAAATCTTTTGCGCCGCGGTGTTATGCTGCGCCGCCGAAGGCCGGGCGTTCAGCAGAAGGTCGCGGGATCGGGGCCGATCCGGCCGTCGGGCCGGTCGAGGGTGGTGATCTGATCCATCTCCTCGGGGCTCAGCGCGAAGTCGAACACCGCGATGTTCTCGATGATACGCTCCGGGTGCGCGGTCTTCGGAATCGCCACGCAGCCGATCTGCACCTGCCAGCGCAGGACCACCTGCGCCGGGCTCTTCCCGTGTGCCTTGGCGATCGCCACGACCACCGGATCGTTCAGCTCCTTGCCCTGGCCCAGCGGGCTCCACGACTCGGTCACGATGCCGTGGCGGGCATCGTCCGCGCGCGGCTCCTTGCGCTGGAAGTGCGGATGCAGCTCGATCTGGTTGACGGTGGGTGCGACGCCGGTCTCGCCGATCAGCGTGGCGATGTGCTCGGCCGTGAAGTTCGAGACGCCGATCGATCTCACCCGCCCCTCCTCACGAAGCTGGATCATGGCCTTCCAGCTCTCGACGAACAGGCGTCGCTGCGGACAGGGCCAGTGGATCAGGTACAGGTCGACATAATCCTGCCCGAGGCGCTTCAGGCTCTCCTCGAAGGCGTGCCGCGTGGCGTCGCGACCCTGGCGGTCGTTCCAGAGCTTGGTGGTCAGGAAGACCTCGTCGCGGGGGACCGGCGCATCCCGGATCCCGCGGCCCACGCCAGCCTCGTTGCCGTAGACGGAAGCGGTGTCGACCAGGCGATAGCCGGCCTGAAGCGCCCGGCCGACCAGGTCGGAGGCCTGGGAATCCGAGAGCTGCCAGCATCCGAAGCCGATCTGCGGGATGCGGCGCCCGTCATTGAGGGGCAGGGTCGGGATGGCCATTCCGAAGCGCTCCGCTGGATGTATCCGGACCAAATCACCTGGGCAGGGGACCGCTCATCGACCAGGGCCGGAATGCGCGGAGCCGCGGTGAACGAGCGCAGTCTGGACCGGATCTAATCCGCGGAGCCGGACGTTGGGAAACGAAATTCCAGGTTGCGCCGCCCCGCCGGGCGCCGCGCACGGGTGGATCGGGCAGCATGACAGACGAGATTCCGACGAAGCCGCTCGCCTTGACGCGCCGCGCCGTCGTGGAGGGCTGCGCCGTGGCCGGGGCGCTGGGCGCCCTTGGGGTCGGTCCGTCGCCAGCCACGGCGGCACCGGGAGATCCCGCCGCCCAGACCATGCCGATGCGGCTCAGCGTCAACGGGCAGGCGCGCGACCTCGTCCTCGATACGCGGACGACCCTGCTCGACGCCCTGCGCGAGCACCTTGCGCTCACCGGCACCAAGAAGGGCTGCGACCATGGCCAGTGCGGGGCCTGCACGGTGCTGGTCGAAGGGCGGCGGATCAACGCCTGCCTGACGCTGGCGGCCATGCACGAGGGCGATGACATCACCACGATCGAGGGCTTGGCTTCCGGCGACAAGCTCCACCCGATGCAGGCGGCCTTCATCGCGCATGACGGCTTCCAGTGCGGCTACTGCACGCCGGGGCAGATCTGCTCGTCGGTGGGCATGCTGAGCGAGGCCAAGGCCGGGTGGCCGAGCCACGTCACCGACGACATCGCCGCGACCCCGAGCCTCAGCGACGCCGAGATCCGCGAGCGGATGAGCGGCAACATCTGCCGTTGCAGCGCCTACCCGAACATCGTCGCGGCGATCCGCGACACCGCCGCCGGCAATCTCTGAGGGGGCGGACATGAAGGCTTTCACCTACGAGCGTCCGGCCACCGTGCAGGACGCCGCCAAGCTCGCGGCCGAGCGGCCGAATGCGAAATTCATCGCCGGCGGCACCAACCTGCTCGACCTGATGAAGCTCCAGATCGAGACCCCCGCGACCCTGATCGACGTCAACCGGCTGCCGCTCGACGCGATCGAGGCCACGCAGGACGGCGGCTTGCGCATCGGCGCACTGGTCCGCAATTCCGACCTCGCCGCCGATCATCGGGTGCGCAAGGATTACGCGGTGCTGGCGAAGGCCCTGCTCGCCGGCGCCTCGGGCCAGCTGCGCAACAAGGCGACCACCGCCGGCAACCTGCTCCAGCGGACGCGCTGCTACTATTTCTACGACACTGCGATGCCCTGCAACAAACGTGAGCCGGGCTCGGGCTGCTCGGCGATCGGCGGGTTCAACCGCATCATGGCGGTGGTGGGGGCGAGCGAGTCCTGCATCGCCACCAACCCGTCCGACATGAACGTCGCGATGCGTGCCCTCGACGCCACCGTCGAGACCATGGATCGGAACGGGCAATCGCGGACGATCCCGATAGCCGACTTCCACCGGCTCCCCGGTGACACGCCGCAGATCGAGACGGATCTGCGCAAGGGCGAGATCATCACGGCCGTGACGCTGCCGAAGCCGGTGGCCGGCGCGCATGTCTATCGCAAGGTCCGCGACCGGGCCTCCTATGCCTTCGCCACGGTTTCGGTTGCCGCGGTGATCGCGCAGGCCGAGGGCGGCAAGCCCCGGGCGGCGCGGCTCGCCTTCGGCGGTCTGGCCCACAAGCCCTGGCGCGTGGCCGAGGCCGAGGATGCGCTGGTACGCACCGGCTCCGCCGATGCCGCCGCCGACGCGGTGCTGGCAGGTGCCCGCGGCTACGGCGCCAACGACTTCAAGATCCCTCTGACCCGGCGGACCCTGCGCGCTGTCGTGGCGCAGGCGACCCGCGCCTGAGCAGGTTTGGGAAACGTGGTCCCCGGTTTTCCGTCAAAAACCTGCGGCCCATCAGAAATCCAGGCAACCTTGTGACGGTCCGCCGATGCAAGGGCGCCGAATTCCGGCAAGGACCGTTCCCATGGAGATGAACCAGCCGATCGGCCGGACCCCCCTCGACGACCGGCCCGACGGCCTCGTCGGAAGGCCGCTCGACCGAGTCGAGGGACCGCTCAAGGTGACCGGGCACGCGCCCTACGCCTACGAGACCCGTGCGCTGAAAGACCCGGCCTACGGGTTCATCGTGCCGGCGACCGTCGCGGCCGGGACCATCCGGGCGATCGATGCCGAGGCTGCCCGCCGGGCGCCGGGCACGATCCTGGTCCTGACCCACGAGAACGTGCCCGAGCAGGGCGAGAAGAAGGAACAGGTCTGGCCGCAGCTCCAAGGTACCGAGGTCAAATTCTACGGGCAGCCCGTGGCCTTCGTCGTGGCCGAGACCTTCGAGCAGGCGCGCGCAGCCGCCATGCTGGTGACGGTCCGGTACGATGCGGCCAAGCCCAAAGCGCTGCTCAAGGACAACATGGCGGCGGCCTTCGAGCCGAAGCCGATCAATTCGCCACCCGATTCCAAGCTCGGCGACTTCGAGGCCGCCTTCGCGGCCGCCCCGGTGAAGCTCGACGTGGAATACACCACGCCACCGCAGATCCACGCCCAGATGGAGCCGCACGCCACCATCGCCTCGTGGGAGGGCGACGGCGTGGTGCTCTACACCGCCAACCAAATGCCGAACCGCGGCCAGAAGGCGCTTGGCTCCGTGCTCAAGCTGCCGCCCGAGAAGGTGCGGATCGTCAGCCCCTATATCGGCGGCGGCTTCGGGGCGAAGCTCCAGGCGCAGCCGGAGGCGACGCTCGCCATCCTGGCCTCCAAGGTGATCGGTCGGCCCGTGAAGGTCGCGCTGACCCGCCAGCAGGAGTTCCATGTCGCGACCCACCGCAGCGACACGATCCAGCGGATCCGGCTCGGGGCCGACCCGGACGGACGGCTCTCGGCGATCAGCCACGAATCCTGGTCCGACACCGCCGAGGGCGACGGCTTCTTCGAGACCGCCGCCAACGTCACCCGCTCGCTCTACGCGGCGCCGAACCGGGTGACCCGCCACCGGCTCGTCAACCTGAACATGCCGATCGCCTCGTCGATGCGCGCGCCGGGCGAGGCCGTGGGTCAGCTCGCCTTCGAATGCGCCATGGACGAGCTGGCCGAGCAGTTGAAGGTCGACCCGATCGAGCTGCGGGTGCGCAACGAGCCCGCCGAGGATCCCGAGAAGAAGGTGCCGTTCTCCACCCGCCAGCTAGTGCCCTGCATGCGCGAGGGCGCGCGCCTGTTCGGCTGGGACAAGCGGCAGGCGCCGGGAAGCCGGCGCGAGGGCAATTGGCTCGTCGGGATGGGCATGTCGGCCGCTGCCCGCCTCAATCCGCTGATGCCCTCGGCCGCCAAGGTCCGGCTGGGGCCGGACGGGGTACTGGTGGTGCGCATGGCGATGACCGATCCCGGCACCGGCACCTACACGATCCTCACCCAGATCGCAGGCGAGATGCTGGGCCTGAGTCCCGACCGGGTGCGGGTTGAGATGGGCGACACCGATTTTCCGTTCGCGGCAGGCTCCGGCGGCTCGTTCGGCGCCGGCTCCTCGGGCTCCGCCCTCTACGTCGCCTGCGACAACCTCCGACAGGCGCTCCTGAAGGCCGGCGACCTCAACCCGGACGGCGCGACCTTCCGGGACGGCGCCGTGACCTCGGGCAACCGCACCGAGTCGCTCACCGACCTCGCCGGCTCTGGGCTGGAGGCGTCCGGCGAGATCAAGCCCGGCGAGATGAAGCAGAAATTCTCGCAATACTCCTACGGCGCGCATTTCGCCGAAGTCGGTGTCGACGCCGACACCGGTGAGATCAGGCTGCGCCGCATGCTCGGCGTCTTCACCGGCGGCCGCATCCTGAACGCGAAGACGGCGCGCAGCCAGGCGATCGGCGGCATGACCTTCGGGGTCGGCGCGGCGCTGATGGAGGATGCGGTCGTCGATCCGCGCTACGGCTTCTTCGTCAACCACGACCTTGCCGAATACCACGTGCCGGTCCACGCCGACGTGCCGGCGATCGACGCGGTGTTCCTCCCCGAACTCGACGACAAGGCGAACCCGCTGAAGAGCAAGGGGCTCGGCGAATTGGGCATCTGCGGCGCCGGCGCGTCGCTCGCCAACGCCATCTACAACGCCACTGGCATCCGCCTCCGTGAATACCCGCTGACCCTGGACAAGGTGCTCAAGGGTTTCGAGGAGCAGGAGGGACAGGCGCAGCGGCGGACCTGACGGGATCGCGACGGGCGGCCGTCGCCGCAGCGGCCCGGTCGCGGCACCGACGAACTGGAAACGGGCGGTGACGGACAGGCGCAACGCCCTGTCCCTGGTGTTCGACGCGTCAGCGGAAGGCGATCCGGCGGATGGACAGCGACGGAGCGGCGCCCGCCTCGTCTCTCGATCCGCCCCATACCCGCGGTTGACGGGCGCTGCGCCGATGCGGGACACCCGGGCAAGACCCTGAAGGTAGGGAATGCTCGGTGCTCCAAGACCGCCATCCGCCCGCCCGCTTCAACGCGGCGCGCTATTGCCTGGCCGAGAATGCCCGACTGCGCCCCGACAAGACCGCGCTCGTGATGGTCGGCGACGGCACCGCGGCGCGGCTCAGCTTCGGTCAGGCCGACCGGGCGGTGCGGGGCATCGCAGCGGGCCTGCTGGGGCTGGGCCTGAGGTCCGGAGACCGGGTGATGATCCGGATGGGCAACGAGGCCGACTACGTCCTGGTCTATTTCGGCGCCCTGGCGGCCGGCCTCGTGGCACTGCCGTCCTCGCCGCAACTCACAGAGGGCGAGGCGGCCTTCCTGATGGAGAATTCGGGTGCCGCCGCCATCGTGGTCGGCGGCGGCTGCACGGTCTCCCCGGAGGCGCTGGGCGGCCGTCTCCTGCTGGATGCCGCCGCTGTCGCGGCCCTGAAGGCGGGGCCGCCCCTGCCGGACTACGCCGACACCGCGGCCGACGATCCGGCGATGCTGATCTACACCTCGGGCACCACTAGCCGGCCGAAGGGCGTCCTGCACGCCCACCGCGCCGCCTATGGTCGGCGGCCGATGGTCGAGCACTGGCTCGGCCTCACGGAATCCGACGTGATGCTGCACGCCGGCACGATGAACTGGACCTACACGCTGGGTGTGGGCTTGAGCGACCCGTGGTCGGTGGGCGCCACCGCGGTGCTCTACAACGGGCCGCGCGATCCCGCCGTCTGGCCGCGGCTGATCGCGGAATACCGCGCCACGCTGTTTGCGGCAGTGCCGACCCTCTACCGCCAGATCCTGAAATACGGCGACCTCGGCGCCCACGACCTATCGAGCCTGCGCCACGGCTGCACGGCGGGCGAGCCCCTGCCGGTCGAGCTGCTCGAGGCCTGGAGCCGGGCTACGGCCAAGCCGCTCTACGAGGCGCTCGGGATGAGCGAGATCTCCACCTACATCTCAAGCGGCCCGACCGTCCCAGTGCGCCCGGGATCGCCGGGCAAGCCGCAGCCCGGGCGGCGCGTGGCGATCCTGCCGGTGGAGGGCGAGCCCCTGCCTCTGCCTGCGGGCGAGAGCGGCCTGCTGGCCGTCCACCGCTCCGAGCCGGGGCTGATGCTCGGCTACTGGAACCGCCCCGAAGAGGAAGCGGAGGTGATGCGCGGGGACTGGTTCGTCGGCGGCGACCTCGCCCGGCTCGATTCCGACGGCTACCTCTGGTTCGAGGGCCGCAACAACGACCTGATGAAGGCGATGGGCTACCGCGTGTCGCCCAACGAGGTGGAGGTCGTGCTCGCCGCCCACCCAGCCGTGGCGGAGGTCGGCGTGGCCGAACTGCCGGTCCGGGCGGACGTCTCCGTCATCTGCGGCTTCGTCGTGCTCCAGCCCGGCGCCGAACCAGACGCGACGGCCCTGCTCGCGTGGTGCGCCGAGCGGCTGGCCACCTACAAGCGCCCGCGGGAGATCCGGTTCCTCGACGCCCTGCCACGCACCGCCAATGGCAAGGTGCAGCGCAAGCGGCTGGTCGAGGTGACGGGGTGACGGGGAGTTTTTCCCCTCCCCTCTGCGGGCTGAGGGATTCATACATCGTCGATCGGCCGGGCAAACGCAGCCAATGGGCTGGTCGGACAGGCTTGCCGGACGGCGCGGGCCGATGTGTGAATCCGATGGCTCGGCGGCGGAGGGAGAGACGGGGGCGTCGTCGCATCGCCGCTACAGCAGCGTCCCCCGCAGGATCAGCAATGCCACCGAAAAGTAGATGACCAACCCGGTGACGTCGACCAGGGTCGCCACGAACGGGGCCGAGGCGGTGGCCGGATCGAAGCCGATCCGTTGCAGCAGGAACGGCAGCATCGAGCCGGACAGCGAGCCGAAGGTGACGATGCCGACGAGCGCCGCACCGACCGTGGCGGCGACCAGCGGCCAGTGCTCGCCGTAATCGTAGAGGCCGAACTTCTGCCAAGCCACGATCCGAATCACCGCGATGATCCCGAGGATGCTCCCGAGGAAGATCCCGGTGGGCAGCTCGCGCAGCGCCACGCGCCACCAGTCACGCAGGCGGATCTGGTGCAGGGCCAGCGCCCGTATCAGCAGCGAGGTCGCCTGCGAGCCCGAATTGCCGCCCGAGCTCATGATCAGCGGGATGAACAGCGTCAGGACGATCGCCTTCTCCAATTCGCCCTCGAAGCCCTGCATGGCCGAGGCGGTGAGCATCTCCGAGAGGAACAGCGCGCAGAGCCAGCCGGCGCGCTTCCGGATCATCGTGAAGAAGCCGATATCCATGTAGGGCTCGGGCAGCGCCTCCATGCCGCCGAAGCGCTGCACGTCCTGCGTCTGCTTGTCGATCATCGCGTCGATCATATCGTCGACGGTGACGATGCCGATCAGGTGCCCGACCGCGTCGACCACCGGCAGCGCCAGCAGATCGTATTTCGAGATCAGCCGGGCCGCCTCCTCGCGGCTGGCCGTGGGCGAGACGGCGAGCGGCCGCCGGCCCGGCGCGACGCTGAGCACGTTGTCGGTCGGGTTGCCCGAGATCAGCCGGCGCAGGGGCACCGCCTTGGTCAGCGCCCGGGTGCGCGGGTCGAGCACGAAGATCGCGTAGATGGTCTCGCGGGTCTTCTCGACGTGGCGGATGTGCTCCAGGGTTTGGCCCACCGTCCAGGTGCCGGGCACGGTGACGAACTCGGTGGTCATCAGCGAGCCGACCGTCTCCTCGCCGTAGGCCGAGAGCCGGTCCACGGCACCGCGGGTCTCGGCATCGAGGCGCGCCCGCAGGTCTGAGCGGCCGGGCTCCTCGATCTCGCGGAACACGTCGGTGACCCGGTCGGCCGACATGCCCGACAGGTAGCTCGCGACGCGGTCGCGGGGCAGCATCTCGATGATGTCGGCGGCGAGATCCAGTTCGGGCTGGTCCAGCACCTCGATCGCCCGCTCCACCGGCAGCCCGAGGATGATCGCGGCGGCGACTTCGGGGGCCTCGTCGTTCAGCGCCTCGACGATGTCGGGGGCGCGCTCGTCCGAGAGGCGTGCGGCCAGCACGGACGGGTCGACTCGCGTGTCGATGGCAGCGATCTCATTCATGGCCTCGCCTCGCGGTTTTCGAGACGACGCGCTGCCGGTCATTCTGGCTCAGGGCCGTGACCGGCCGCCGCATCGGCCCCCCGCGGCCGGGCCTCTCAGCGGCTCAGGCGGGACGACGGCGCGTGGCAGGGCACGGCAGGCACGATCGGTCTGGCACGTCGCTTCGCTGGTCGATGCTGAAAGGGGGCGCGGTACGACCGGGTGGCAGCCCCGCGCGCGAGCCTCGTGCTCCCGCGAGCAAATTCCGTCAAGCTGAAACCCGTCCCGCTCCCGAGACTGTCGGGCGGTGTGACCTGCCGGACGCTGAATCCGCGCGCGATGTCCCGCCCGGCGAACCGCCTTGGCGGGACCCTATGAGAAATATAAGTGTTGTGCTCGCTTGTATTGCGTCCAAGATATTGCCTATATGGCGTCCATCAGCAGCGAGGAGAAACGCCATGGCTTGGTCTGCCCCGATCGTGTCCGAGATCTGCGTCGGCATGGAAGTCACCAGCTACGAGTCGGCCGAGATCGACACGTTCAACTGAGTCGTCCACGTTTCCGGGCCTGAAGGCCTGGAATTGATGGTCAAAGATCCCACAACGTATCATTCAACCGGAGGAAATCATGGCTTGGTCCGCTCCCGTCGTGTCCGAAATCTGTGTCGGCATGGAAGTCACCAGCTACGAGTCGGCTGAGATCGACACGTTCAACTGAGACTTCGACACGACGTCGTTGGGCGCCGCTTCATCCGAAGCGGCGCTTTTCTTTTGTGGGTCGTGCAGGCGGCCGATCTTGAGCCCGGCGTCGCTCACGAAACGCGCCCCGTTGCCGACAGGGGCAGGCGCGCGGGGACGATTCCGGGTGGATAGCGTAACCGCTCCGGCTGGACGGTTCCGCCCTATTCGAGCCGCGCTACCCCCACGACGTGCTGGATCGAGCAGCAGGATGCAGCCTTCCGGGTGATCGCGCACGGCGCCGATCCGCTGCGCTTCGCCAAGGCCGTTGCATGCCGCGTCAGAGCCGGTGGGCGTGGTGCCGCATTGCGGGATCGACGCGCCGCCCTTTCGTCGGATCGGATGGGTCGAGGGCGCCGTCGAGATCCTGGGCCGGGACGCTGGGTAGTACCCCTGGGCTGTCCGCTCGATCGGCATGGACCGGCACGTTTCGCCGACAGGCTGGATGGGCCAGGCGTTCCCGATCGGTTGCCGCAGCCGCTACTTCCGACGGACCGAGCCAGGTGTCGCCGCGCGCGCCTTCGCCTACCGGGCAGGCGCAAGCCTCGGCCGCTAGCTGTCTGTGTGGAACCTGAGACCGGCGAACGCGCCGCTGGTGGCGTGGAAGGGCAGCGGATGGTTCCTCACGCCACGAACAAGCCTGCGATCGCCGCACTCGTCAGGTTCGAGAGCGTCCCCGCCAGGATCGCCCGCAGCCCGTAGCGGGCGACCTCGGAGCGCCGCTCGGGGACGAGGCTCGAGAAGCTCGCGAGTTGGATCGCGATCGAGGCGAAGTTGGCGAAGCCGCACAGGGCAAAGCAGACGATGGCCTGCGTGCGTGGATCGAGGGTGCCGGCCTTCAGGGTCGGCGAGAGGTTGGCGTAGGCCAGGAATTCGTTGAAGGCGAGCTTCTGGCCGATCGCTCCGCCGACCAGGGCCGCGTGCTCCCAGGACACGCCGAGCATCCAGGCAAGCGGCCCGAGGGCCCAGCCGAGCACGCCCTCGATCGAGGCGCCGGAATACCCCGCCAGTCCGCCGGCATATCCGACGACGCCGTCCGCCAGGGCGATGAGGCCCACGAAGGCGATCAGCATCGCGCCGACCGCGACCGCGACGGCGAGCCCCTTCTGCGTCCCGTCTGCCGCCGCCTCGATGACGTTGGCCGCCCGGGTCTCGCCGAACTCGACCCGGGTGGTGGCGATCCGGGTCGGCTGGGTCGAGGGCATCAGCATCTTGGCGTAGAGCAGGCCGCCCGGGATCGCCATCACCGAGGCCGCGAGCAGGTAGGTCATCGGTACGCCGAGCGCCGCGTAGCCGGCCAGGATCGAGCCGGCCGTGGAGGAAGCGCCGCTCGACATCACGGCGAACAGTTCGGCCCCGGTGAGGTGAGCCAGGAACGGACGCAAAGCCACCGCGATCTCGCTCTGGCCGATGGCGATGGTGATCACCGCCGAGAACGACTCGATCGGCGAAGTGCCGAGGATCCGCCGGAGCACGGCGCCGAGGCTGCGGGCGAGCGCCTGCATGAGGCCGACATGGTAGAGCACCCCGATCAGGGCCGAGACGTACAGGATCTGCGGCAGCACCCGCAGCGCCAGGATGAAGCCCGAGCCGCCGAACAGCTCGAACATCTTCGGCTCGACGAGGCCGCCGAACAGGAACGCGGTGCCGCGGTCGCCGTAGGCGAGCACGGCCGCGACCGTGTCGGCAGCGACCTTCAGCGCGGCTTGCCCGGCCGGCAGGAACAGGACCAGCGCGCCGAGCCCGACCTGCAGCCCCAGCGCCGTGAGCACGACCCTGGGGCGGATCGCCCGCCGGTTCGTGGAAAACAGGGCGGCGATTGCGAGCAGCAGGAACATGCTGAGGCCGGCATGGAGCAGTCGTTCGAGCATCGGGTCTCTCGGGTCGAGTCTTGGCCGCACGCATGGAAGGTTCGGGCCAGCCGGGCATCAGGCCGGGCGATCCGCCGCGAGATAGGGAGCGAACAGGTCGCTGACCTGCGCGAAGCCCCAGTCGAGGTCGGCCTCGGTCAGTTCGGTCCCGCCCTGGAGGCGGTGGCTCATCCAGTGGCTCGACACGATCCAGGCATTGTCGATGAGCCGCCCGAGGGCGTCCGGCTCGATCCGCAGCCGCCCCGCCCGGACGGCCGACTCGAACACGCCCCGGGCGAGGCCCTGGGTCCGCGCCCGCAGGGCATGAATGCGGGGGCGCAGAGCCGGGGCGATCTCCACCATGGCGATGCCGTCGCGGTAGATGCAGCGGTAGCGCCAGATCAGGTCGAACCACGCCCGCTGATAGCCGAGCAGGGCCTCCGGGGCGGCGGGATCCGCGGGCATGCGCCCGGCCACCCCCTCCGCTTCGGCCTCGAAGTCCGCGAACAGGGCCTCGACCAAGCCGCTCTTGCGCGGGAAGTGGTACTGGAGATTGCCCTCCCGGATCCCGGAGGCGGCGGCGATCTCCGCGGTCGTGACCCGGCCGAGGCCGCGGGCGTTGAACAGCGCGAGGCTCTGCGCGACGATCCTTTCGCGCGTGGTCGGTGCCCCGTCCCCGTCGTCCAGCGCTATGCGCTTCCGGCCCCGCGCCATCGTCCCCCATCCCGTCTAGGGTGTTCACCCTAGACAATACCCATGGCGGAGGCTATCCCTCGCCGGACGTCCGGGCATACCGGGCGCTCCTGGGGAGCGAGACTTGGCACAGCGGTTCCAACTCGCGGGCGCGGTCGCGCTGATCACCGGCGCGGCGAGCGGCATCGGCGCCGCCCTGGCTGACGGGCTGGCCGCCAAGGGCTGCCGCCTGCTCCTTGTGGACCGCGACGCGACAGGGCTGGAAGCCACCGCCCGCAAGGTCCGCGCGCGCGGGGTCGCGGTCGAGACCCGGATCCTCGACCTCACGGACGCGGAAGCGATTCGCGCGCTCCCGGTCTGGGTCCAGGATCGGTTCGGGCGCCTCGACATTTTGATCAATAACGCCGGGGTGGCCCTCGGCGGTCGGTTCGACGAGACGCATCTCGAAGACTTCGCGTGGCTGATGGACATCAACCTGCGCGCCGTCGTGCGGATGTGCCACGCCTTCCTGCCGATGCTGCGCGCCCGGCCGGCGGCACAGATCGTCAACCTGTCGAGCCTGTTCGGCCTGATCGCCCCGCCGGGCCAAGTCGCCTATAGCACCAGCAAGTTCGCTGTGCGCGGCTTCTCCGAGGCCCTGCGGCATGAATATGCCGGCACCGGGCTCGGGGTCACGGTGGTCCATCCCGGCGGCGTCGCCACCGCCATCTCCCGCAACGCCCGCGGCCGCCGCCCGCCCGCCGATCCGGAGGCGGCCGAACGCGCGCGGGTCGAGGACGAGAAGGCCCGCGAGGCCTTCGGCAGGCTCCTGACGCTGGCGCCCGACGAGGCGGCGGCTGCAATCGTAAGCGGCATCGAGGCCAGGTCGCCGCGCATTCTGATCGGCAAGGACGCGAAGAGCGCCGCCCTTATCCAGCGTCTGATGCCGACCGGCTACTGGAAGATGATCGTGCGCCTGTCCGGCGGAAAGCTCTGAGATGGCGAGTCTGCGCGCGCATATCGGCGCCTACATGGTCCGAACCCGCGTCCGGGGCCCTCTGGCCCGCGCGCGGGACGCCGCCGCCTTCCGGCGGATCTTCGAGGCGCCCGCCTTCCCGGACCCCAAGGGCGTGACCTACGAGCGCGGCAGGGTCGGCGGCGTGCCGGGAGAATGGGTCCGGCCGAGATCGGATCCCGGACGGCGGATGCTCTACATCCACGGCGGCGGTTTCATCGCCTGCTCGCCGCGCACGCACCGGCCGGTGACCGGCGCCCTGGCGAGCCGCGGCTTCACGATCTTCGCCCCCGATTACCGGCTCGCCCCCGAGCATCCGTTTCCGGCAGCCGTGGAGGACGTGGCGGCCGCCTGGGAGGCGTTCGGCGCGGAGGGGGCGGCCTGCGTGGCGGGCGAGTCGGCCGGCGGCAACCTGGCCCTGGTGCTGATGGGGGAGGCCCGGTCGCGCGGCCTGCCGATGCCCTGGGCCGCCGCGCTGTTCTCACCCGCCACCGATTTCGTCTCCGAGGACGGCTCGCGGGTCACGAATGCGTGGCGGGACGCGATGTTCGATCCCAAGGCACTCGCGGCGATCCGGCCGATGTATCTCGGGGGCGCCGACCCGGCCGATCCACGGATCTCGCCGATCTACGGCGACCCGACCGGCTTCCCGCCGCTGCTGTTCCATGTGGGCGAGCGCGAGGTGCTGCGCGACGATGCCGTCCGCATGGCCGAGCGCGCCCGCGCGGCCGGCGTCGAGACGGAGCTGAAGGTCTTTCCCGTCGTGTCCCACGCCTGGCAGTTCGCCGCCGGCGTGCTGCCGGAGGCGCGGACCTCGCTGGACGAGGCGGCGGCCTTCCTGAAGGCCCGTGCCCCGATGGCCCGCGCCGTGTCGGGGAACCGCGCGCGATGACGGCGACCACGCACGAGGCCGCCTCCGCCGCGGAGACGCTGGAGGTGCTGATCGTCGGCGCCGGCTTCTCCGGCCTCGCCATGGCGATCCGCTGCCGGCAGGCCGGGATCGGGCCGCTGCGGGTGATCGAGAAGGGCGAGAGCGTCGGCGGGACCTGGCGCGAGAACACCTATCCGGGGGCGGCCTGCGACGTGCCCTCGCACCTCTACTCCCTGTCCTTCGCCCCGAAGGCCGACTGGACGCGGATGTACGCGCCCCAGCCGGAGATCCAGGCCTATCTGCGCGAGACCGCCGAGCGCCACGGGCTGATGCCCCTGATCCAGTTCGGCACGACATTCTCCGGAGCGCGCTGGGACGAGGCGCGGGCGCTGTGGCACGTGGAGACCGACCGTGGCCCGATCTCGGCGCGGGCGATCGTCTCCGGTATGGGCGGCCTGCACCACCCGGCCTATCCGGACATCCCCGGCCGCGCCTCCTTCGCGGGGCCGGCCTTCCATACGGCGGCCTGGGACCATGCGGTCGACCTCGCCGGCAAGCGCATCGGGGTGATCGGCACCGGGGCGAGCGCGGTCCAGGTCGTACCGGAGATCGCCAAGGTCGCCGGCCACCTCACGCTGTTCCAGCGCACACCGCCCTGGATCATGCCTAAGCACGACCACGCCATCGCGGAGGCCACCAAGGCGCGCTACCGGCGCGTGCCGCTGGCCCGGCGGATCGAGCGGGCGCGGCTGTTCTGGCTGCACGAGGTGCGCGCCTTCCTGGGCTTCACCAAGGTCTCGAAGCTGACCGGGCAAGCCGAAGCCCTGGCGCGCCGCCACCTGGCCAAGGCAGTGCCGGATCCGGCCCTGCGGGCGAAGCTGACGCCGGATTACCGCCTCGGCTGCAAGCGCGTGCTCATCTCTGACGACTATTACCCGGCCCTCCGGCGCCCGAACGTGACGCTCGAGACCGGCGCCATCGCCCGGATCACCGCGGACGGTGTGATCACCGAGGACGGAAGCGCGCACGATCTCGACGTGATCGTCTATGCAACCGGCTTCGACGTCACAGCGAGCTTCGCCCGGATGAATCTGATCGGTCGCAGCGGCCAGTGCCTCGCCGATGCCTGGGTCGAGGGGATGGGGGCCTACCAGGGCATCACCGTCGCCGGCTTCCCGAATTATTTCATGCTGCTCGGACCCAATACCGGGCTGGGGCACAACTCGGTCATCTCGATGATCGAGGTGCAGGTGCGGCACGTGCTCGACTGCCTGACGGCCCTGCGGCAGGGCGCCCGGGCGATCGAGGTCCGCCCGGAGGCGCAGGCGCGTTTCCTCGACCGGATCCGGGCCCGGATGGCCGACAGCATCTGGCAGGCCGGCGGCTGCCGCAGCTGGTATCTCGACGAAGAGGGGCGCAACACGACGCTGTGGCCCGACTCGGTGGTGGCTTACCGCCGCAGCGCCCGGCGGGTGCGGATGGCCGATTACCGGTTGGGCTGAAGCCAGGGCCGGGCGCGGCGGGCGATGCCGCCGGAGCCGGACGCCCGCTGACGCGGGGATCGGCCGGCGAATTCCGACGCTTTGCCTGTGAATTGCGGAGGGTGGTCCTGGTACCCCATGCAATGGACGGTGCGAAACCCGATCCGAAGATCGATAGTCCCGCCGACATTTCCCCGCGCTAGCCACCCGAAGCAACCCGTTCGCGACGGAGGGTGTTGGACCGGATCGGGCGGCATCGTAAGGGCCAAACGCCTCAGGAAATCCAAGCTCGCGCCAGGAACCTCCGGACGGGGCGGTCGTAAAAGTAATCTAAGAGGACCGCAGTCGCCATGCATAGGATCGCGGCCAGCGCGGCGACAAGTGTTGAATGATCACCCAGTTTGAATGTTTTACTGAATCCAACAAAGAAATGTAGCATTGGAACATGAATTACGTACAAGGGATATGATAAATTCCCTGATAATTTGAAAATAAATCTCTCTTCGCGAAAATCCGCGCACGCAGCGATGTATATGATCGACGGAAATACGAACACGATCACAAAGATATCGAATGCCGCGCCGATATCCGGCACGAAAAGGACTGCAAAAAGGAGGAGCGCAGAGATCTCCGGATGGAGCCCCTTTTTGTTGGGCTCGGGCCGATAGCGCCAGAGAAGGACACCGGCAAAAAAGCCAAACACCGCGCGCGCCGCGCCGCCGGGATAGGTTGGCCAAGTCGCGCCCAGATCGGCAGACCCGTTCTGGAACGAAAAGAGGCCCATCGATGCGCCGGACACGGCAGCGAAAATCAGCAGCCGCCGTGAAGGAGATTTGTAGAAAAATCGCGCCCACAAAATATTCAGAGCCATTTCTAGCGACAGCGACCACAATGGTGTATTGGTTGTAAAAATCGTGTCCGTTGGCGCCGAACTCATCCACGGCTTTGGCAAAAGAAAAATATTGAACATAGAACCGAATATTATATCACAAACGCCATAAAGCGACTGATTATTCGAGAAATATCTGAGTAAGAAATACGAGGTCCCTAAAGATAGTCCGATTACAACCAACGGGTATATGCGAATAATTCTTAACTTCAGGAATCTGGAAATCGGCATCGTCTCAAGGCGATGAGAGTAGGCGTGAGCCATCACGAAGCCGCTTAGTATGAAGAAAAAATCGACCGCCAGATAACCGTGCCGCGCAATCGGTACTCCGATGATAGAAAAATGAAACAGCATGACGCCGATCGCCGCAACCCCTCTCAATCCGTCCAATACTTCGTATCGCACGCGAGATTGCATAGTTATTTACCCGTAAATCTACTTCGATGCCGATAAAACTGATAAATTTTAACTTATGTCGAGTCCATCGGTAGATGATTTCTATTCGACAATACGGACGGTCTACACAATCGACATTCCTTGCATGCGTCGCTGCCGCCGCTGGCTCGGGGCTGCCCAGGACGCGGCTATTGCTGCTCCGACCCCACGGAGCGCCGGACGGCTGTGTGTCGATAAGCTGCGATCGATAGCATAGCGACGCGGACGAAGCCGCGGCCTGCAGACGCACATCCGCTCAGGCGGCCTTCGTCCGGGCGGCGAACAGGGTGCCCTCCAGGGCTTGCACCGGCATCGGCCGCCCGAGGTGGTAACCCTGAAGGAAGGGACAGCCCATCGCCTGCAGCATGTGCAGGTCTTCGGCCGACTCGACCCCTTCGGCCACGACCTCGAGCCCGAGCAGCCGACCGAGGCCGAGAACCGCCAGGACCAGCCCGCGCTTGTCGTCGCAGGTGCCGAGCCCCGTTACGAAGCTCCGGTCGATCTTGATCCGGTCGGCCCGCAGCTGGCGCAGGGACGAGAGCGACGAGTAGCCGATGCCGAAATCGTCGAGCGCCACCCGGATGCCGGCGCGCGAGAGCGCCTGGAGCTTGCCCTGAACCGCGCCGACATCGAGGGCGGTTTCCTCGGTGATCTCGATCTCCAACATGGCGGGCGGCAGATCGAGGGCGTCGAGGCGCCCGATCACGATCTCGTCTACCGGGATCTGCGCCATCTCCCGGGGGGAGACGTTCATCGCCACCCGGACCGTACCGAGACCCTGCACGCGCAGGATCTGCATCATCCGGCAGACCTGATCGAGAATGAACCGCAGCAGCGATTCGGTGACGCCCGCCATCGCGGCTGCGGCGATGAGATCGGGGGGCGCGATCCAGCCGAGCCGTGGGTGCTGCCAGCGCACCAGCGCCTCGAGCCCGACCAGCGTCCGGGCGTCCAGGGCGTAGATCGGCTGGAACCACACCTCCAGCGCGCCCTCCATAAGCGCCTGCGAAAGGTCGCGCTCCAGATCGCGCCGCATCTCCAGGCGGTCGCGCAGGCCCGTGTCGAACAACCGGAAGCTGTTCCGCCCGGCGGCCTTCGACGCGTACAGCGCCTCGTCGGCGAAGCTCAGCATGTCCATGAGGCTGGACTCGGTTTCCGCATGGACACCGATGCTGACCCCGAGCCGGCCGGCGTCAAAGCTGTCGAACGGTTGAGCGACCGCCGCGATAAGGCCGGTCGCAAGGGTCGTGTAGGGGATGCCGGTCGCAGACGGATCGTAAAGCACAGCGAACTCGTCGCCGCCGAGACGGCCGGCGAGGCCCGCGGGCGGCAACGTCGCCCGCACCCGGTTCGCGACCTCGACCAGCACCCGATCACCTGTCTTGTGACCGTACACGTCGTTGACGGACTTGAAGCCGTCGAGGTCGAGCAGCAATAGGCAGGCCGTCCCCGATCGCAGTCGGTCCTCGGCCTGCTGGATGAAACCGGCCCTGTTGAGCAGGCCGGTAAGGTCGTCGTGGGTCGCGCGCCGCCGCATCTCGTCGACGAGGGCGTTGGCGCTGGCATGCGCCTCCGCCCGCGAGCGGGCGAGAGCGGTGGCGTCGTTTTTCAGTCGGCTCGCCTCGCGGAAACCGGCTTCGCCCTCGAGCGCCGTGCGCGACAGGGCCAGGAGGTAGAGCACCACGCAGGCGGCGAGACAGCAGCGGTCGAATTCGCCCGTGAGGAGCAGGCACAGGGCCACCGACATCAGCGGGAGCAGGATGAAGCTGAGCGGAATGCGGGCGTAGGCGGTCCCGTGGGTCACCGCACCGGCGGTGATGCCGCACGTGACGCTGAGATAGAACAGGGACTGCGCGGAGGTATAGCCCTCGCACAACAACGGCTGGAACGCCCAGACGAGGCCCGACAGGAACGCTACGACGGTGCAGGCGCGCAGATGCACATCGACCGAGTGCGAGGCGGCAGCCGCCATGCCGAGTGGCATATCGGTCCTCAGGGCAAGCCCGGGACAGGCTGCGCGGCACAGACAGAAGCGGACGAGATTTACGGCGGTCGAGGCGGCGTACCAGACGGCTCCGACACGGCCGTTGCCGCTATGGAATGCGACCAGCGCGCTGGCCAGACCGAGCAGCATGTTGACGGGGATGGCCCTGAGGACGCTGCGGCGTACGGCCTCGAGCTGGTCACGGCGCACCAGCGCGCGCAGTCTCAGATCCGCGTCGTCTGTCGTTCTGTCGGGGGGTGTCGTCCCCGGATCGGATCTCTCCCAGTTCCAGATCGCCATCATACGTCCATTCACAGGCACGCGATGATCGACGAAGAGTCGTAATAGATCGTTGAGGTCGGTCGATCGTTTGATTCGGCTGAAGCGTCTGATTTGATACATTTTGCCGGGACGGTGCGTCGCAAGTCATTCCGGCCCGGCCGCCGCACGCCATATCGGGTCGCGGTCACTGCCCCGCCCCGGAACCGCCATGGCCCTCACCGGCGATCTCCTCGACATCCGGACGATCTATCACGAGCCGTGCGTGGCCGGTTTCCCGCTCGGGCGGGAAATCCTCGCGCGCTTTCCGGAAGCCGAGCGCATCCCCGTGACCTCGCACTGGAACATCCCCGAGCTGCACGGGAATGCGGGTTCGGTGGAGGATTGGCTGCGGATCAAGCGCTCGACCCTGGTGCTCGGCGTGAAGAAGGGCCTGTCGATGCGCCCCAATGGACGCAGCGCGCATTTCATCGCGCCCTCGACCTCGAACGGCTGCGCCATGGCCTGCGCCTACTGCTACGTGCCTCGCCGCAAGGGCTTCGCGAACCCGATCTCGCTGTTCGTGAACATCGAGCAGGCCTGTGCGGCGATCGCCCGCCACGCGGGGCGCCAGGGGCCCCTGGCGGCGCCGGACCTGATCGATCCGGACCACTGGGTCTACGATATCGGCGAGAACGGCGACCTCTCGGTGGATGCGGCCGTGAGCGGAGGCGTACGGGACATGATCGGGCTGTTCCGGACCCTGCCGAACGCCAAGGCCTCCTTCGCCACCAAGGCGGTCAACCGCGACCTCCTGACCTACGATCCGCAGGGGAAGACGCGGGTCCGCTTCTCGCTGATGCCGGCACGGATCGCCCGGATCGTCGACGTGCGGACGGCGCCGATCCCGGAGCGGATCGCCGCGATCGACGATTTCGTGGCCGCCGGCTACGAGGTCCACGCCAATTTCTCGCCGGTGATCCTCTACCAGGGCTGGGAGGCGGATTGGCGGGCGCTCTTCGCGGAGATCGACGGCACGCTCTCGCAGGCCGCCAAGGACCAGCTCAAATGCGAGATCATCATGCTGACCCACAATGAGGGGCTGCACGCGGTGAACCTGGGCTGGCATCCGAAGGCGGAGGACCTGCTGTGGCGGCCCGACATCCAGGAGGCGAAGGTCTCACAGGGCGGCGGCACGAACCTGCGCTACCGCGCGGGCTGGAAGGGTACGTGGCTCGCCCGGTTCAAGGCGTTGCTCGCCGAGACCATGCCCTACTGCACCGTGCGGTACGCCTTCTGAACTCCCGGTCGCGCGACGCGTTGGCGCGCGGGCGCAGGAGAGCCGGCTCATGTCCACGCACGAAGCCTATATCCGTGAGGCGGTCGCCCTCGCCGCGGAAAACGTCGCGTCGGGCGGCACGGCCTACGGGGCGGTGATCGTGCGCGACGGCACCGTGCTGGTCCGCGCCGCCAATGCCGTCCACCTCACGAACGACCCGAGCGCCCATGCCGAAATGGTCGCCCTACGCGAGGCGAGCCGCCTGCTGGCGCGCAGCGACCTGTCGGACTGCGTGATGTACGCCAGCGGGCGCCCCTGCCCGATGTGCCACGCCGCGATGCGGCTCGCGGGCTTCAGGGAGGGCTACTTCGCCTTCTCGGCCGAGGAGGCAGAGGAACACGGAGCGGCCAACGCAGCGCTCTACGCCGAATTGTGCCGCCCCTTGGACGAGCAGCCGATGCGCCTCCGTCAGATCCGGCCTGCGGGCGAGGCGCCCTACGCCGCGTGGCGCGCGCGGCGCGGGGCCTGAGGCTTCAATGCGTCCAGGGCGCGGTCCGGTTGAACTTGAAATTATCCGAGTAGGACAGGCCCTTGCGCAGGACGGGCTTGGCCGGCGCCTCAACCCGGTAGGCGATGCCCTCGCGCCGGGCATAGGCCACCGCCTCCTCCTCCGTGTCGAACTCCAGACGCACCTGCTGCATCATGTCGGAACTCCCGTTCCAGCCCATGAGCGGATCGATCTCGCGCGGGCTGGTCTGGTCGAACTCCAGGACCCACTGCTTGGTGCGGGCGAGACCCGACTGCGTGGCATCCCGGGACGGGCGGAAGATGCGAGCGCTCGGCATCTGTGGTCGACAAGCTCCTGAGCGAATGGTCGGGGCGATAGGATTCGAACCTACGACCCCCTGGTCCCAAACCAGGTGCGCTACCAGACTGCGCCACACCCCGACTGCCGGTTCGGCCCCACTGCCCTAGCGTTTCGGGGGTTCCAGCGCAACGGGGCAGGACGCTGCGTAATGTATGCACAGCAGAAGCCCCCCGTGAGCCGAATGACGGACAGGCCCGCGACGCCCGACGTGTCAGACAAATCGATGGCAGCTCATGTCGGTGTTGGAACGACGAGGGCTGGTGATGCAGGAGTGAGGAGACCTTCCCCGTGTGGATGTCGAGCGCGCGCTATCCCGACCCAGCCATCGAGATCCTCGACGCCTCCTTCGCCCGCTACCGCGTGTTCAACGCGGCGGTCGAGCGCCTCGCCACCGGTTTCCGTTGGTGCGAGGGGCCGGTCTGGTTCGGGGACGGGCGCTATCTCCTGTGGAGCGACATCCCCGAAAACCGCATCCTGCGCTGGGATGAGGAGAGCGGGGCGGTCGGCGTGTTCCGCAGGCCTTCGGGTTTCGCCAACGGCAACACCCGCGACCGTCAGGGGCGGCTCGTCACCTGCGAGCATGGCGGGCGCCGCGTCACCCGCACCGAGTATGACGGGTCGGCCACGGTGCTGGCGGACCAGTTCGAGGGCAGGCGCCTGAATTCGCCGAACGACGTCGTGACCGCCTCCGACGGGGCGGTCTGGTTCACGGATCCGACCTTCGGGATCGCGGGGTTATACGAGGGTGAGCGGGCCGAATCCGAGTTGTCGCAGAACGTCTACCGGCTCGACGCGGTGACCGGTGCGTTGGAGGCGGTCGCGCGCGACATCGCGGGGCCGAACGGCCTGTGCTTCTCGCCGGACGAGCGCGTGCTCTACCTCGTGGAATTCCGAGGTCAGCCGACCCGGCGCATCGTCGCCTTCGATGTGGTCGGCGGGCGTGCCCTGCGCGACCGCCGGGTCCTGATCGATGCCGGGCCGGGCACGCCGGACGGGATCCGCTGCGATGTCGACGGCAATCTCTGGTGCGGCTGGGGCATGGGCGACGACGCCCTCGACGGCGTGACGGTGTTCAACCCGGACGGCCGCCTGATCGGACGCATCCGCCTGCCGGAGCGCTGCGCCAATCTCTGCTTCGGCGGCCGGCACCGGAACCGCCTGTTCATGGCGGCGAGCCAGTCGCTCTACGCCGTGTACGTCGACACCCAGGGCTGTGCCGGCGGATGACGCCGCAGCGCAACAACGGCCCCGAGCCATGCTTGACCGGACCGCCGGGCAGGCCCACCTCCCCGTCCACCGATGGCACAGCGAGACACATGCCGATGATCGATCTCTACTATTGGCCGACGCCGAACGGCCACAAGATCACGATGTTCCTCGAGGAGACCGGCCTCCCCTACCGGATCCGTCCGGTGAACATCGGCAAGGGAGAGCAGTTCAACCCGGATTTCCTCAAGATCGCCCCCAACAACCGGATGCCGGCGATCGTCGATGACGAGCCGGCCGATGGCGGCGCGCCGGTCTCGCTGTTCGAATCGGGCGCGATCCTGCTCTACCTCGCAGAGAAGTGCGGGCGCTTCATTCCGAAAGACCTGCGCGGCCGGGCCGAGATGCTGCAATGGCTGTTCTGGCAGATGGGCGGCCTCGGGCCGATGCTCGGCCAGAACCACCATTTCTCGCAATATGCGCCCGAGAAGATCGACTACGCGATCAAGCGCTACGTCAACGAGACCAACCGGCTCTACGGGGTGCTCGACCGGCGACTGGCCGACCGCGCATACGTCGCCGGGCCCGACTACTCGATCGCCGACATGGCCTGCTACCCGTGGATCGTGCCGTGGGAGAAGCAGGGCCAGAACCTCGACGCTCACCCCAACCTGAAGCGCTGGTTCGCCGCCATCGCGGAGCGAGCCGCCACCAAGGCGGCCTATGCCCAGGCCCCGGAGGTCAATCCCGACTTCGGCAAGACCATGAGCGAGGACGCCAAGAAGGTGATGTTCGGCCAGACCGCCGCCAGCACCCAGCGTTGATCCAACCGATGAGCGCGCCCCCTCCCGCCCTCCCCCTGCGGGTGATCCACCGGGGTTGGAACACCTTCGGCATCGCGACGCTGACCCAGCCCGACGGCAGCACGGTGCAGCGGGCCCTGGAGGATCACGGCGAGGCGGCCTGCGTGCTGCCCTACGACCCCGAGCGGCGGGTGGCGTTGCTCGTCCGCCAGGCCCGGGTCGGTCCGGCCTTCTGGGGCGAGCCGGCGGCGTTCGACGAGGCGCCCGCGGGCGGCCTCGACGGCGGCGAGGCCGAGGCGACGGCGATCCGCGAGGCGCTGGAGGAGGCCGGCATCCGGCTTGCGCGCCTCGAGCCCGTCGCCCGCGCCTACAGCATGCCGAGCGTCTCCTCCGAACGTCTGTGGCTCTACCTTGCCCGCTACGGGCAAGCCGACCGGGTCGGCCCGGGCGGCGGCCTGCCCCACGAGGGCGAGCAGGTGCTGGCGCTGGAGGTGCCCCTCGACGCTCTGGCGGATCAGGCTCGCTCCGGCCGGTTGCCCGATCTCAAGACTCTGGTCCTAATTCAGGCGCTGATGCTGCGCCGCCCGGAGTTGTTCGCCGCATGATCCCCACAGACGCCGTGATGGACGACGTCCTCGCGCAGATGCTCGCCTTCGCCGAGGAGGCGGCCCCGCTCGTGCTCACGATGCGCGCGGCCGGTCTCGACATGACCAACAAGGGCCCCGACCTCGGCCAGGCGCTCACCGAAGCCGACCTCGCCGTCAGCCGGATGTTGTACGCGCGATTCGGCCCCGACCTGATCGAGGAGGAAACGGCCGACGGCCTGGGCCACGCGGCCGCCAAGGCGCTGCTGGCCCGGGATGCCTGGACCTTCGTGGGCGACCCGATCGACGGCACGCGGCCCTTTGCGGGGGGCCTGTCGGGCTGGGGCGTGATGGTGGCGGCCTGCCGGTCCGGGTGGCCCCGCGCCAGCGTGATGAATCTGCCGACCTGGAACGAGGACCGTTCCGGCCCCGCCCACACTGAATCCGCGGAGGCGGCCAACGGCATCCTGTTCGCGGCGCACGAGGGCCGGGCCTTCTGGGCTCCGACCCGGGGTGGGCGTCGAACGCAGGCCCTGCGTCGGCTCGAACCCTCCGTGCGCCGCACGGGCCATGTCGGCTGGCTCGCGGTCACGGCGCAGCGCCACACCCTGGATTACGGGCGCGGCTGGTTCCCCTGGAGCGAGGGCGGGACGATCTCGGACGCGGCCCTCCTGGCCACGGGCCGGCTCGACGCGACGCTCAGCAACAACAAGCTCTGGGATCTGGCGCCGGTCCTGCCCCTGTTCGAGGCCCTGGGCTTCCGCCTCTACCACTGGCCCGACCTCGCCGCGCCGCCGGCCGCCTTCATCGACCTGTTCGACGGCGAACTATCGGCCCACGACGACCTCTGGCTGGTCTGCCGGGACCGGGACCAGGCGGCCGATCTGGCGGGAGCGATCCGCCGGGCATAGCGCGTCCGACGCTTGAAAAACCCGGTTTCAAAAGGTCCTTCGACCTATTGCGGGTGCAGGGCAGAACGCTGCTAGAGGGCGAAGCCCCGGACCATCAGGGTTCCGCCCCGGACCCCGCCGAGGGGCACGACCCCCGTAGCCTCCGCCGGAGGCGGCAATCCAGAGACGCAGACGGCACAAAACCTTGAACTGTCAGCGTTTCTCGATCCCGGGCTCCGCTTCGCGACCCCGGAATGAAACGGTGGTTCATCCGGCAGCCGTCGCGCGATTGCCCGTCGGCCGCGGGGTACATTCGAAATAGGCGGCGCGCCATCATCTGGCGCGCCGCCCCCGTTCGAAACCGCGTCGATCAGTTAAGCACCGTGTG
The DNA here is from genome assembly GCF_030700285.1 of Methylobacterium sp. NEAU K. Classification (GTDB taxonomy): domain Bacteria; phylum Pseudomonadota; class Alphaproteobacteria; order Rhizobiales; family Beijerinckiaceae; genus Methylobacterium. The sequence goes on from NZ_JAUYZJ010000013.1 coordinate 115,833, forward strand.
GGCCGGCCGGCGTTCCGCGCCCACCGTGACATCGCCGATCATCAGGCCCAGCGGACCGAGATGGACCGGCACCGTCTCGCCGTCGTGGATCTTGCCCGAGAGGACAAGTTCGGCCAGCGGATCCTGGACGTTCTTCTGGATCACCCGCTTGAGCGGCCGCGCCCCGTAGGCCGGGTCGTAACCCTTGTCGGCGAGCCAAGTCTTGGCCTCCTCGTCGACCTCGAGGGTGATCTTGCGATCTTCCAGCAGCTTCCGCAGGCGCCCGAGCTGGATCTCGACGATCGCGCCCATTTCCGACCGCGCGAGGCGGTGGAACAGGATGATCTCGTCGACCCGGTTCAGGAATTCCGGCCGGAAGTGCCCCCGCACCACGCCCATAACCTCGTCGCGGACGGCATCGGTGTCCTGGCCCGCGGGCTGGTTCACCAGATACTCGGCCCCGAGATTCGAGGTCATGATCAGCAGCGTGTTGCGGAAGTCGACCGTCCGACCCTGCCCGTCCGTCAGGCGCCCGTCATCGAGCACCTGCAGCAGGACGTTGAACACGTCCGGATGCGCCTTCTCGACCTCGTCGAACAGCACGACCTGATAGGGCCGCCGCCGCACCGCCTCGGTGAGCGCCCCGCCCTCCTCGTAGCCGACATAGCCCGGAGGCGCGCCGATGAGGCGGGCGACCGCGTGCTTCTCCATGTACTCGGACATGTCGATGCGCACGAGTGCCGTGTCGTCGTCGAACAGGAAGCCGGCGAGCGCCTTGGTCAGCTCGGTCTTGCCGACGCCCGTGGGCCCGAGGAACATGAACGAGCCGATCGGCCGGTTCGGATCCTGGAGACCGGCGCGGGCGCGCCGCACCGCGGTCGAGACCGCCTCGACGGCTTCGCGCTGGCCGACGACGCGCTTGGCGAGCGCGTCCTCCATGGCCAGCAGCTTCTCGCGCTCGCCCTCCAGCATCTTGTCCACCGGTACGCCGGTCCAGCGGGAGACGACCCCGGCGATATGGGCGGGCGTGACCGCCTCCTCCATCATCGCGTCGCGGCCGTTCTCAGACTTGGCATCGGACTTGGCCTCGATCTCCGCGAGCTGCTTCTCCAGGCCCGGGATTACCCCGTAGGCGAGCTCACCCGCGCGCTGATACTGGCCCTGACGCTGCGCCGCGGCGAGCTCGTTGCGCGCCTCGTCGAGCTTCTTCTTCAGGCCGGCGGCCGTGCCGAGCTTGTCCTTCTCGGCCTTCCAGCGGGCGGTGATCGCCGCCGAGCGCTCCTCCAGGTCGCCGAGTTCCTTCTCCAACCGGACCAGCCGGTCGCGAGAGGCGGAATCGGTCTCCTTCTTGAGCGCCTCGGCCTCGATCTTCAGCCGGACGATCTCCCGGTCGATGTTGTCGAGCTCCTCGGGCTTCGAATCGACCTGCATGCGCAGGCGCGAGCCGGCCTCGTCCATGAGGTCGATGGCCTTGTCGGGCAGGAATCGGTCGGTGATGTAGCGGTTCGAGAGCGTCGCCGCCGCCACCAGGGCCGAATCCTGGATGCGCACGCCGTGGTGCTGCTCGTACTTCTCCTTAAGGCCGCGCAAGATCGAGACCGTGTCCTCCACGGTCGGCTCCGACACGAAGACCGGCTGGAAGCGGCGGGCGAGCGCCGCGTCCTTCTCCACATGCTTGCGGTACTCGTCGAGGGTGGTCGCGCCGACGCAGTGCAGCTCGCCGCGGGCGAGCGCCGGCTTCAGCAGGTTCGACGCGTCCATAGCCCCGTCCGCCTTCCCGGCGCCGACCAGCGTGTGCATCTCGTCGATGAACAGGATGATGCTGCCCTCTGCCGCGGTGACCTCGGAGAGCACGCCCTTGAGCCGCTCCTCGAACTCGCCCCGGTACTTCGCGCCGGCGATCAGCGCGCCCATGTCGAGCGCCAGCAGGCTCTTGTCGCGCAGGCTCTCCGGCACGTCGCCGTTGACGATGCGCAGGGCCAGGCCCTCGACAATGGCGGTCTTGCCGACGCCGGGCTCGCCGATGAGGACCGGGTTGTTCTTGGTGCGCCGGGACAGGACCTGGATGGTCCGCCGGATCTCCTCGTCGCGTCCGATCACCGGGTCGAGCTTGCCGTCTCGGGCGGCCTCGGTGAGGTCGCGGGCGTATTTCTTGAGCGCGTCGTAGGCGTTCTCGGCCGAGGCGTTGTCGGCGGTGCGGCCCTTGCGGAGCGCATTGATCGCGGCGTTCAGCGAGGCGGGGGTGACGCCCGCGGCCTGGAGCGCGCGGCCGGCCTCGGACTCCTTCTCCACCGCCAGGGCGAGGAGCAGCCGCTCGACCGTCACGTAGGAATCGCCCGCCTTCTCGGCAGCCTTCTCGGCGGTGTCGAACAGGCGCACCAGCTCGCGCGTCGCCTGCGGAGCGGCGGCATTGCCGGACACCTTGGGCTGCTTGGCGAGCCACTGCTCGGTCTGGGCGAGAGCCACGCGCGACTGGCCGCCGGCGCGGTCGATCAGGCCGGCGCAGAGGCCTTCCGGATCGTCCAGGAGCACCTTGAGCAGATGCCCCGGCTGAAGCTGGGGATGTCCCTCGCGCATCGCGAGGTTCTGAGCCGCCTGCACGAAGCCGCGGGCGCGCTCGGTATATATCTCGAAATTCATGCACAACCCTCCCGTACCGGCATCCGCCGCCCGCTGAGAGGCGCGGCGCCACCGAAACGACGCCCTCCAGCCATCCGCTGCACGAGAGCCCCGGCGCCGTTGGTGGCCGCCGGTAGCCGGGATGTGGTGTTGCAATTCCGCACCACAAGGGCCGGCGAAGCTCTTGCGCATCGGAGCATTTCAGGAGCACGCTTTGCGCATGACCGCATTGATTCATGTCAGCGCCCTCCACCGCTATCCCGTCAAGGGATTGAGCCCTGAGCTGCTGGATCGGGCGGAACTCGAGACGAGCGGCTATTTCCCGGGCGACCGGCTCTACGCCATCGAGAACGGCCCGTCGGGTTTCAATCCCGTGGCGCCGCGTCACCAGCCCAAGACCAAGTACCTGATGCTGATGCGCGACGAGGCGCTGGCGCGTCTGCGGACCCGCTACGACGATTCCACGGCGACGCTCACCGTGGAAGGCGCCGGCAAGCCGCTTGCGTTCCGGCTCGACACCGAAGCCGGCCGCGACGGGCTGGCGGCGCTGATGCGGCGCTATCTGCCGGAGAGCCTTCGGGGCGAACCCCGGGTGCTCGTGGCGCCGCCGCAATACCGGTTCACCGACTCGCCCACAGGCTACGTCTCGCTGATCAACCGGGCGAGCGTGTCGGCGGTCGAGGATTATCTGGGCGCGCCGGTCGACCCGCTGCGCTTCCGCGGCAACCTGCTTGTCGACGGGCTCGCGCCCTTCGCGGAACTCGAGATGGTCGGGCGGGTGATCGAGGCGCCGAGCGGGCTGCGGCTCAAGGTCACCAAGCGCACGGTGCGCTGCGCCGCGACCAACGTCGACCCGGGGAGCGGGGTGCGCGACTGCGACATCCCCTGGACCCTGGACGCGCGGCTCGGCCACCGCGACCTCGGCGTCTATGCCGAGGTCATCGCCGGCGGGGCGCTCGCGGTGGGCGATGCGCTCCGGCTGGTCGGCTGAAGGACTGGAAGACTTCAGAGCCGCGAGACGTAGGCCGCCAGATCCTTGATGTCAGCCTCGCTCAGCTCCTGTGCGACCTCGTTCATCGCGGGGTCGTAGCCGGGCCGGGCGTTCGACTTGTAGCCGGCGAGCGCCTTTGCGAGATACTCCTCCCGCTGCGCCCGGATGCGCGGGATGGAGTCCCGGCCCGCGAGATCGGGGCCGTGGCAGGAATTGCACTGGTGCTTGGCGACCAGCGCCTGGGCGCGCGCCGCCAGGCCGGGGTCGGCGGGCGGACCGGCCCAGGCGGGCGGCGGCAGGGCCGCCACCGCGTCGGCGTAGACGCGCAGGTCATCGTCGGAGAACCCGGCGGCGACGTCGTTCATCGGCGGGGCCTCGCGCTGCTTTTCCCGGAACTGGAACAGCTGCGTGACGACGTAGTCGGCGGGCTGGCCGCCGAGCGAGGGCACGCCCTCGGTCTGCGACGTGCCCTCCCCGTGGCAGGCGATGCAGGGCGCGACGCGCTCCTGCATCGCCGCGTCCGGCGCGGCAAGCGCGGCCCCCGCCAGCAGCGCCCCGAGGGCCGGCGCCAGCCCCCGGATCGCGCGCGCACTCAACCGGCGGCGCATCACTGACCGTAGCTGACGCGGTAGATCGCGCCGTTATAGTCGTCCGAGACGAGCAGCGACCCGTCCTTGGCGACCAGTACGTCGACCGGGCGTCCGACATACGCGTTGCCCTGGAGGAAGCCGGTCATGAACGGTTCCAGCGCGGCGACCTTGCCGTCGGATCCGAGCTTGGCCATCAACACGTCGCCGCCGAGCTTCTGCGTGCGGTTCCAGGAGCCGTGCTGGGCGATGAAGATCGCGTCCTTGTAGGCGGCCGGGAACTGGGCGCCGGTGTAGAACCGCATGCCGAGCGAGGCCGTGTGCGGCCCGAGCAGGCCGGCCGGCGCGGTGAATTCCGAGCAGGAATGGCCCCAGCCGTATTCCGGGTCGGTGAAGGTGCCCTGGTGGCAGAACGGGAAGCCGAAATGCTGCTTGCCCGGCTCCGTGAGCACGTTCAACTCGTCGTTCGGGATGTCCTCCGAGACCCAGTCGCGGCCATTGTCGGTGAACCAGAGCTGCTTGGTCTTCGGGTTCCAATCGAAGCCGACCGTGTTGCGCACGCCGCGGGCGATCACCTCGGCGTTCTTGCCGTCGAGGTCGATCCGGCGGATCTGCGCGTGGGTGTCAGGCGGCATCAGGATGTTGCCCGGCGAGCCGACCGGCACGTAGAGTTTGTTGTCGGGTCCGATGGCGATGAACTTCCAGCCATGGGCTTCGTCCTTGGGCAGGTCATCGTAGACGAGGGTCGGCTTCTCCGGGCCGTCGAGGTGCTTCGCGATGTCGTCGTATCGCCAGATCTTCGACAGCTCGGCGACGTAGAGCGCGCCGTCGTGGAAGGCGACGCCGTTCGGCCGGTGCAGGCCCGACGCGATCGTCTTGACCTCGCGCTTGCCGTCCTGGCCCGGCTGCGGGAGCACCGCGTAGACCTTGCCGACCGTGCGGGTGCCGACGAACAGCGTCCCGTCCGGCGCCTGCGTCATCGAGCGGGCATTGGCGAGGCCGCTGGCATAGACCTCGACCTTGAAGCCGTCCGGCACCTTGAGCTTGTCGAGAGGCAGCTTGGCGGCGGCCGTGGCCAGGGGCGGCCCTGCGACGGGCGCGAGCTTGGCGGCTGCCCCGTTCTCCGGACGGCCGTAGAGGGCCGAACCGCGGTCGACCTGCGCGCTGGGCGGCGGTGCGGCGGTGGCCGGCGTCTCCTGGGCGAGCGTAGCGCATGGGGCCAGGGCCCCGAGGCCCAGGCAGGCGAGCGCGGCGGCGAGCCCGCGGGTCAGGGTCGGCTTGCTGGCTGGCGTCATGGTGTCTCCCAATGCGGCGGGCTTCTTGGATCGCCCGGTCCGATCTGCACTCATTATTCAACGAGTGCTTGCATGAAGCGAGTCCCCGACCACGCCCGCTGCGACAGTGCAATGCCGGCGTAACCCGGCGCGGCCGATTTTCCGTTGCACTCCGACACGATTGTGTTCATGCGCCCGCCCGGCCGGGTCATCCTCATCGCCCTTGGCACCAGCGTAATCCGGCTGGCCGCACAGCGCAGCCGGTTCCGGCCGGGGTAACCTTGCGTTTTGGCGACCGATCTCCGAAAACGCCCGCGTCCGGGAAGCTTGAGCTTGGCCGGGGACATCGGCGCTCGTGCCGGTGCCCGGCGGGAGCGGCATTCCGATCCGGTTCGGGGACACGTATCGATGATCGATTACGCGCAGGCGCGGCGGATGATGGTCGACTGCCAGTTGCGGACATTCGACGTGAACGACAACGCGGTGCTCGACGCGTTCGACACGGTGCCGCGCGAGGCCTTCGTGCCCAAGGGCCGCGAACCATTCGCTTATATCGATCAGACGATGAAGCTCGGCGGAGACGGCGGCGAGACCCGCTGCCTGCCGGCGCCGATGGTGCTGGCCCGGCTGATCCAGGCCCTGAAGATCCGGCCCGGCGTCCGGGCCCTCGATGTCGGCACCGGCACCGGCTATGCTGCGGCCGTGATGGCGCAGCTCGGAGCTGCCGTGACGGCGCTGGAATCGGTGCCGGACCTCGTCGAGACAGCGCGTGCCCGCCTCGCCGCCTCCGCGACGGTGATCGAGGGTCCGCTCGCCGCCGGCGCGCCCAAGCAGGCCCCCTTCGACGTGATCCTGATCAACGGCCGCGTCGAGGTGAGGCCGCAGGCGCTGCTGGATCAACTCGGGGACGACGGTCGGCTCGCCTGCGTGTTGGGACCGCACCGCAACGCCAAGGCGACCCTGTTCGTACGCGCGGGCGACGCCTTCGGATCGCGCCCGTTGTTCGACGCCTCGCTGCCGCTCCTCGACGCGTTCGCGGCCGAGTCCGGCTTCGCCTTCTGAGCCTCGCGGAGGCTCAAGTCCGGCCCTGTCGGCCTAGGGCGGCAACCGGACGCGAACCGCCGATCTGGCGCCTTCCACCTCCGAACGGCGCCCGAGCGGGGAGGCCGGACACCGTGCGCCCAGCGTCCGGCGATCATCGCGGCTCATTGAGGGCCGGCGTGCCGTGAAGGCACGCACCCTCACCAGCGCCGGATCGTGCGGCTAAGGCATCACCGACGCCTCGCGATCCGCCCTGGCCTGCGCCAAGCGAACCCCGCCGTCGCGCTGGCCAACCCGCGCACTCGACCAAATGCAGCCTCCACGGTCCTATCCCGTGCCCGTAGCTGTGGCGCAAAACTGCCGGCGTCTGTCGGCAAGCCACCGAGGCTATCGGCGATAATCAGACTCGCGCCCTAGACCAGCAATATATAACGCCTATAATATAGCAGACTTTGCCCGCCTAAGCGCACTGAAATCGCTGGTGAACCGAATGCGCGCTCGTTTTATGAGGAATGTCTGGGTATTGCCGGCAGTTACGGCATTAGCCGGTCTGACCATGGTTGCAGGATGTCGCGAACTGCAAGCGCAGGGTGAGCCCCTGCAGCTCTGCCGCTACAAGAAGGTCTTTGCCGACGATTTCAATGACTTGAGCGTCTCCAAGTCAAACAACGAGAGAGCCCGATGGTCGGCGCACACGCCCTGGAACGGCGATTTCGGCGACGCCAGATTCATCGATCCAATCGACATCTACGCGGATCCTGAACGGAACGAGCCGTTCATCGTCAAGAACGGCATCCTGACGATCCGGGCGCGGAAGCACGAGAACGGCAAGTGGACCTCCGGCCTCCTTTCGTCCGCCGATCCCACGACTGCAGGCTTCGCGATGATGTATGGCTACTTCGAAGCACGGATGAAGCTTCCGCCCGGGCCCGGTGTGTGGCCCGCGTTCTGGCTAAATGCCAACAATCCGAAGGACGATAAAACCCCATCGGTGGAAATCGATGTCATCGAATATTACGGCCAGTTCCCGGACGGTTTCCATTCCGTCTGGCACATCTGGGACAAGACCGACCCCAAGAAGACGCAAGGCGGCGAGATCATAACGAAGGTCCCGAGCGGTTCGCTGAGCGACAGCTTCCACACCTATGGCGTGGATGTGACCAAGGAATGGGTCGTCTTCTATCTCGATCGTCACGAGATCGGCAGGACGCCGACGCCACCCGAGCACACCAAGCCGCTGATGATGCTGGTCAATCTGGCGCTCGGCTCGGGCTGGCCCATCGACAAGACCCCGAATCCTTCGGATTTGCTCGTCGATTACGTCTATGCCTTCGCACCCGACGAGGCGAAGCGCGACGCCGTCTGCAAGGAGTAAGGCCGCCGCCGCCAGATCGGACCTTTGGCTTGATGCGGACAGACTCCGGACGCGACGCCGGCCGATGCTCCGCGCGCCGTGCGGCCCGGGATCCGGATCGCCGGCTTGGCCATTTGCGGGACTGGTCGAAAGGTCGAACCGATCCCCGGATCGTCGAACACGATCGTCGCCGATCGCATTCACGGTCCTGATCGCCGGCCCATCCGCCGAAACGGCCCGATGCCCCCGGGATCGTGCAGGCCAGTCGGGACTTGGCCGCCGCTATCCTGCGCCAAAGGTTGCGAGCAGCCCGTACTGCCAACCGCTGTACGCGACTGGTTTAAGGGCTAAAAGGCACCATGCACTTACCTAAAACAGCTGCAGCTCGGATCATATCCTGCGATGTATTCGACACCCTACTCCATCGGGACCACCGATCGGAGCGCCAGCGCTTCAACGATATCGCCGTGCTGGCTGCGCGGCGCCTAGCGAGCGAACGGCGTATCGAGCGGCATTCCGGGGCAATCTACGACGCCAGGATCGAGGTGCAGAAGCAAGCCTACCGCGCGCTCGATCTCTCCTGCCCGACCGGAGATGTTCGGTTCGCCGATATGATCGAGGCGATGGCCCGCATTCTCAGCCTCGATGCGCCAGCGGCGGAAATCCTTCACGAGGCCGAACTCGAGATCGAACGCCAGCAATTGAAAGCCAACGCGCCCCTGCTCGCCTGGCTCGGCGAACAGGCGCAGGCTGGCTGCCGGATCATCGCCGTCAGCGACATCTATCATCGCGGCGACACGATCGCGCAGCTCCTGGCCGCCCGCGCCCCCCACCATCCCGTCGCCCGTATCTACACCAGTGCCGACCACAATGCGACGAAGCGGACCGGCGCCCTGTTCGAAGTTGTTCTGCTCGAGGAGGGTGTCGCGCCCGCCGAGATCCTGCATATCGGCGACGACGGCAGGGCTGACGTGACGATGGCGCAGGCGGCGGGATTGCGCGCCCTACAGGTGCTGCGGCCGGGTCACCTCGTCTTTCGGCGCCGCGCCGATGCCCTGCGCGCGCGCGTCCTGCACGCGCTCAGGATCCGCGCCGGGCACGGGCGTCACGGGAGCGCGCCCTTATGAGCACTCCGGATGGCTGCGCGCGCGACGCGGAGACCTTCGGGCGCGTCGCTCTGGGCCCGATCCTGGCGGAGTTCTGCCTGCGTCTCTGGCTCTTCGAGCGCTTTTTTCAGGACGACGAGGCGGTGCTGCTGTTCTGCGCACGCGGCGGCCTTCGCCTGAAACTGGCCTATGAACGTTTCCTGACCCGGACCGGCCTGCCCCCGCGCCTGCCGCGTGCTGCCTTGATGGTGTCGCGCCTCGTGGCGGCACGCACCGCGTTCCATCCGCCGAGTCCGGGCGTGCTATCCGAGCTGGAGCGTGAGTTCAGCGGCCAGTCGATGGCCGAGATCGCCGCGGCCCTGGCACAACGGGATGACCTCGCGCTACCGCCGCAATGGTATGCGCCCTTTCAAAAGGCGGCCTTCGTCGCGCTGCTGGCCGGCAGCGAGCCCGCCGTGGCGATCCTTCACGAAGCGGTGGCTGAACAGGATGCGCTGTTCCGGGCCCATCTGGCTGCGTCTGCCGGCAACCGCCACCAGTGCGTGCTGGTCGATACGGGGCTCTACGGCAGCACAGTGCGGATCCTGCAGGAGGGGGTTCCGGACCGGCAATGGTCCGGGCTGCAATTCGCGCGCTGCAACTACAAGCGCCTTCCGACACCACACTTCCCCCGCACCCTCGGCCTCAGTGTCGAGAGCGACTGGTACAAGCCGTGGGAGGTCAGAACCTCGGCTTTGCGCTTCTGGCAATTGATCGAGGCCTGCCTCGAACCGGAACTGCCCAGCGTCCGAACGTTCTCCGAGGGCCCGCAGGGCGCGCCGCCGCGTGCGAATCTTCAGGTCGCCGGGTGGGAAAACCGCGTCGAACCGGATCAGCCCGGCCTGTTCACAGGCGTCCTCGCCTACATTGATGCCCTCACGCCCGAGACCCTGCAGCGGGTTCCAGGGGACGCGTCGCGCGCTTGGCATTCGCTCAAGGGCGCAGTGGTCTGGCCGGACCGGCAAGCCGTAACAACGCTGAGCCTCGGGGGCAGATCCCGGGATTTCGGACGGACCGAATTGCGCGCGCAATTCGCAGGCTCCGGCGTCACCAATCCCTTGAGACAGATCCGGGAAAGCCTTTGGCGAGAAGGCGCCGTGATCCGAAGCTTTCCGCGGGCCGGACGCCTCGTCCTTGCGCTCATCGAGCTGATCTACGCGGGACGTGCTCTGCGCATGGAGTTGCAGGCGCGGCGTCGCCGCGTCCCGTAGGCATGAGCGCGCAGGCTTCGGGAAACAATTTCGTGAATGTGCCCGCGGTACCCCGGACGCTCGCGAGCCTGTGCGCGGAACGAAACATGAGTAATGCACCGGCTATAATTTGCGTCTTCGGAGTTCTATGACCGCGAGCCGAGGCCGCGCGCGGTGCCGCCCAAGGGACCAGGCGGGTCGGGCGTCGCCACGAACTTCGTACTGGACAACATCGAACGCCCAAGCTTCTGAAGTAATTTTCTAGACAAACAGGCGTGGAAAGTTACCATTTTGTCAAATCAACATTGGGTCGATCTGAATTGCAAACAAATGATCATGTTATGCGTTGAGGAATTTCCCGAGCATCATCCGTCGTTGAGTCGCGATAGGCGCTCGCAGCTCTAGCGCTTGGAAGAACTCATATTCCCTGCCGTGTGAATTCCCGAGGGCCATTGTCATGTTAGAGATATATCAGAACACCACTTACGCGGACCACAATCCGACCTGGCATGAAGAGGACGCGCCCTGGAAAGCAAAACAGATTACGAATATTTTGAGCAAGAACAAAATCCGTTTCGACACCTTGTGCGAAGTTGGATGCGGAACAGGTGAGATACTTCTCAACCTCGAGCGATCATTCAATTTTTCCCATGCCGTCGGCTACGAAGTGTCTCCGCACGCCTTTCAGCGCGCGAAGGCCAAGGAAACCGCACGAACCAAATTCTCCCTGGAGAACGTGTTCGATGTCGCCACGACGCCCTTCGATCTCATGCTGGTGATCGATGTCATCGAGCATGTCGAGGACTACATCGGTTTCATGAAGCAATTACGCCCACTCGCGCGATACAAGGTCTTTCATATCCCCCTGGATCTGTCGGTACAGTCGCTGTTCCGCGAACGGCCGATCATGAATTTGCGAAAGAGCGTCGGGCATCTACACTATTTCTTCAAGGAATCCGCCCTGGCGACCCTGAAGGATTGCGGATACAAGATCATAGATCACACATACACGGCCGGCCGTCTTGAGCTGCCCAATCAGGCGATGTCGAGCCGGATCATGCGGCTGCCGCGCAAGGCGATGTTTGCGCTGAACCAGGATTTTACCGTGCGCGTCCTGGGCGGCTTTTCGCTGCTTGTGCTCGCAGAGTGAGACCGAGCGGATTGCGGCCCGTGGCGGGACTGATCGAACCGGTCCCGATGCAGCTACCGTCGACCATGGACGGCCGGACGTGCCGGCACGGGTTCAGCCCGGCACTTATTTATCGCGAGACCTCATCGGCATCGTGCGCGACGCCGATTTCGGAGCCGGCGCTCGCGATCCTTTCCCCAGCGGGCAACCTTGGGGCGGCCGAGGCGCTCGCCTGCGGAATCGCCATTTCTTGTAAATGGCTGATTGATAGCGTAAGACCTGCTCAAATTCGGACGCCATTTACTGGTATTATGGGCAGAATTGTGCAGGTCAGTTCGAGGCACGTGAAACGCGAGCGGTGGCTGGAAAGACCGAGATTTGTCTTACGAAATATTCGTAAAAATTGTAGCGCTATTTTACCGTCGCGCGGGGTTTCAACAATAAATTCCATCTGGAGCATAACGTCGGCATGACGGCGATCGAATCGTTCGGCATCAATGGTCGCTTCCTGACACAACCGATGACGGGCGTTCAGCGCTACGCGCTGAACGTGACGCGCGCAATCAGCCAGGCACTGGCAGCGCGTGGAGAGACGGCGCCGCTGCTGGCGCCGCCGCTGGCGGCGGATCCGAAGCTCGACGGGACGCCGCTCAATATCGTCGGTCGCTCCGGCGGCCAGGTCTGGGAGCAGGTCGTCCTGCCGCGCGCGTGGTCCGGCCGGATGCTGAACCTCTGCAACACGGCGCCGGCGTTCAAGGCGGACCAAGTCGTCTGCATTCACGACGCGAACGTGTTCCTCGCACCCGAGAGTTACGGCGCATCGTTCCGCCTCTTCTACAAGACGCTTCAACCCCTGCTGGCGCGGCGCGCCGCCCGGATCGCCACCGTCTCGACCTTCTCGGCCGAGCAGATCGCCCGGCATCTGTCGTTGAACACCTCGGACATCGCCGTCCTACCCAACGGGCACGAGCATGTCCTTGCCTGGGACCCGGCCCAGGCCACCCGCGCGCCGGCGGCACTGAGGCGCTCTCCGGACGGCACCGAACGCCCCTTCGTTCTGGCGCTCGGTTCGCGCGCACGTCACAAGAACCTCGGCCTGCTGTTCGGCATGGCCCCGGAACTTGCAAGCCTCGGCGTCGATCTCGTCGTCGCCGGAGGCCAGTCGGGCATCTTCGCGCCGGAGGTGCTTCAACGCAGCGACAACGTACAGCATCTCGGGTTCGTCACCGACCACGATCTCGCCTATCTGCTCGAGCGGGCGTTGTGCCTGGCTTTTCCCTCGCTCACCGAGGGTTTCGGACTCCCGGCACTCGAGGCCATGGCACGGGGCTGTCCTGTGATCTCGACCGATCGCGCGAGCCTGCCGGAGATCTGCGGCGACGCCGCGCTGCTGGCGCCCCCCGATCAACCGCAGCAATGGATGGCGCATGTACGGGCGCTGCTGGCGAGCCCCGCCTTGCGAGAGCACCTCATCGAGCGTGGCCGCGGCCAGGCGGCCCTGTTCTCATGGGCCGATACCGCGCAGGGTTACCTGGATCTGATGCGTTCCCCTCGCCGGCGGGACATCGGACGTCCCCGGCCGGCGTCGCCGCTGCCCAAGATCGCCGTCGCCATCGCGACCCTGGGTCGTCCCGAGGTGGTGGCCCAGACGCTGCGACGCATCCTCGATCGGCAAACCTACAAGCCCGACGCCGTTATCATCTCCTGCATCAAGCCCGAGGATGCAGGCGACGCCGCAGCCTGGCCGGAGGTTACCGTGGTCACCGGTCGCCCCGGTCTTGCGGCGCAGCGCAACGCGGCGCTGGCCGCGCTGCCCGATACGATCGATGTCGTCGCCTTCTTCGACGACGACTTCGTGCCCGACGCCGACTGGCTCGCTGTGGCGGCGCGGCGGTTTCGCGAAGATGCGGACATCGTCGGCTTCACCGGCGACGTGATCGCGGACGGCATCAAAGGTCCCGGCCTGGATTTCGACGAAACGGATCGCCGCCTCGAGCAGGCCGGGCCGGTCGAGAAGGCGCCGCTCATCGAACCGTTCAGTCCCTACGGTTGCAACATGGCTTTCCGGCGCTCGGCCATCGGGGCTCTGCGGTTCGACGAGCGCCTCGTTCTGTATGGCTGGCTGGAGGACCGCGATTTCGGTGCCGCCCTGGCCGCCAAGGGCGGCCGGCTCGTGAAATGCATGGAAGCCCGGGGCGTCCATATGGGTGTGAAAGGCGGCAGGATCGCCGGCGATCGGCTCGGCTACTCTCAGGTGGTCAATCCGCTGTACATGCTGCGCAAGGGGACGATGACCTACACCCAGGTGCTCGACCACGTGTTCCGCAATTTTACCAGCAATCTGGCGCGATCCGCCGTCCCCGAACCGTTCATCGATCGGCGCGGGCGTCTGCGCGGCAATCTGCGGGGCGCCGCCGATGCGCTTCTCGGACGCCTCGAACCTGAGCGGGCCCTGCAGATCCGACCGAAAGCTGTGAGATGAGCGTGCACAACCAAAATCGGATCGCGCCGGACCGCCCCCAAGCCATCTGGCCTTTCCCGGAGCCCGCATCCGTCGGCGTGCCCGACGGCCCCCTCGCGGTCATTTCGGCTGCGCTGAAGGCGGCGAAGCGCCACAAATTCGTGGTTTCGCTCTGGATCCTGTTCTGCATCGGCGTCGCCGCACTTTACGCCTTCACGGCCGCGCCCTCCTACACGGCGACAGCGACGCTGCTGCTCGATCCGCGGCGGCAGGCCGGCTCGGGATCGGAGGGATCACTGGCGCCGACCCTCGATGTCAGCCGAGCCGAGAGCGAGCTTCAGGTTCTCCGCTCGGAACGCCTCCTGGCCAACGTCTTCAACAGCCTCGGGCTCGCGAACAATCCCGAGTTCGGCCCCAAAGCGCCCGACCAGGCCGAAGCGCCGAGCCTGAGCATCAAGAACATGCTCGGCGTCCACGAGCCTCCGCTGCCCAGCGAGGAGATCGTGCAGCAGCGGAAGTTCGAGACCTTCGCGCAGCAATTCAACGTGCGCCGCGTCGGGCAATCCTATGTCGTGGAGGTTTCCTATACGGCGGCGGATCCGACCCTGGCGCGCCGGGTCGCGAATGCCGCGGTTTCGGCCTATCTCTGGCAATCAATCGCCGCGAAGGCAGACGCAGCCAAGAACGGCGCCGAATTCCTGCAGGGCCGCGTCAATGCGCTGTCGTCGCAGGCCCGGTCAGCAGCCACGGCCGTGGCGAACGGAAGCCTGCCGGATGCCCCGACTCCAGACGCCGATGCCCGTGTGATCGGCGCGGCGCTCCAGCCCCTGCGGCCCTCGGCGCCGCGCAAGACGCTGATCCTCGGACTCGGCGCGACCGTTGGAATCGTCGGCGGGCTTCTCGCCGTCGCCCTGCGGCAGGCGCTGGACCGGCGCATTCGCACGCCGCAGGATCTCGTGCAGCGCGTGGGGCTCCCTTGCCTCGCCATGATGCCCGACATCTCGCGCAAGAGCGTCGCCGGGCGGCGCGCCATGAGCGACCCGAGAACCTCCTCGACGCTGTGGCTCGGCAACAGCGGCTTCGCACTGGGTATCCGGGACCTGCGGACATCGATCCAACTCGCATTGTCCAATCGCCCGGGCGACAGCGAGACCGTGGTCGCCCTTGTCGGCTGCGGCGCGAATTCCGGCACCTCGCTCATCGGGCTGAACCTGGCGCGGATCATCCAGGAGAGCGGCCGTCCCGTCACGATGATCGACGCAGACGTACACGGGTCGGCGCCGCGGTCGCTGATGTACGATTTCGAGACCTGGGAGGGGACCTGCCTGGCCGACCTGATCAAGGATCCCAGCCGTATCGCCTCCGCGAAGCTCCTCGACTATGGGGGCATCGCCGTCCTGCCAGCGCGCCTGCCCGATACCGAGGTCAACAGCCGTGTCTATCTCGGCGCTCCCGCCTTCCAGAAGGTGGTCGACCATATGCGGCAGACGGGCTTCGTCATTCTCGATCTGCCGCCTCTCTCCTTATCGGCCGACACCCGAGCGGCCGCCAGGCGGGCCGATGCGGTGGTGATCGTCGCTGAGGCCGGCCGGACGACCGTCGACGAGCTCTCGGATGCCGTAAACGGCTTGAGAAGCGCCGGCGCCAGCGTCATCGGCGCCGTTCTCAACCGCGTCTAGATCAAGATGTTCTGGATCGCTCGCCGCAGGAGCGAAGCCGACACGGCGATAGAGAGCGCTTCAGACCCATGCAATACAACTGTGAGCGATCGCAACGTGATCGAACATATCGCTGAGGTCCCATCGAAAGCCACGGCTGGAGGCGCAGTTGCGCCAACCCAGCTCGGATTGAGCGGAGGCCCCACGGATCTATCGACACCTCCGGTTTCAAATAAAAAGATCAACGTCCTCTATCTACAGCCGGGAACCACAGTTTTTGCAGGGATCGAACGTGTCGTTGATACGATATGTTCGGAGATTGGCAAAACTTATAAAGACGATTTTAACGTCGATGTACTGCTCGTCTCGGAGCATCTAAATCATCCGCCGGAGCCGCGCGGCTACACTATCATCCGGCGACCGGTTTCATCGCGCCGCGGTCTGATGTGGGCGTTCCGGAGCGTGACCCGCGAAAAACGCTACGACCTGGTCGTCGTTCCGCAGATCGAACCGGTGGTCATATACTGGTTCTCGTGTCTCGGGCTGCGCCAGCGGATCGCGATGCATCTGCATGGCAACCCGCGCCGGGAAAGCGGACATCTCAAAGCGAAGTTCCTGTTCTTTCTACTGAAGCACCTCATCCTTCGGCGCGTCTCCTCGGTATTCGGCACATCGCCACGGCAGCTGAAGGCCTTCCGTGATGATTTCAACTGCCGCAGGCCGCTGGTCTGGGTGCCGAATCCGGTCCGGACTTTCCAGGTTCCGGGACGCGACGACAAACCCGCGCCCGGCATCGTGACGTTCGTCAATGTCGGGCGCTACGCCTACCAGAAGGGCCAGGACATCCTGATCGACGCGTTCGCGAAGCTTTATGCGCACCGGCAGGATATCCGCCTTCGCCTCGTCGGCCATGGTGCCGATGAGCGTGCGCTTGCGGACCAGATCCGACGCCTCGGCCTATCGGACGTCGTCACGCTGGAGCACCATCCGGACAATCCGCAGCGGGTCCTGTACGCCAGCGACGTCTTCGTCGCGACGTCGCGATGGGAGGGATGGTCGCTGGCCATCTGCGAAGCACTCAGGTGCGGCCTGCCGGTCGTCTCGACGGACTGTGAATTCGGCCCGAGTGACATCCTGGTCGACCGCCGCCTGGGCCGGCTCGTGCCCCCCGGCGACGAGGCCGCGCTCGTCGACGCCATGGCGTATTATTGCGCCCACATCGCGGAAGAGCGGTCGCACGCGGACTTCCGGCGTAACAACATCGATCAGTACAGCGTCGAGAAAGTCGCGAAAATTCACGCACAGGCGATCAAGCAAGCCATCGCGTGATCGAGGCGACGCGCCGTCCTTGCGGTCTAGCCTGGGAAGCGGCGGCTCTCGCGGCCGCAATGATCGCCACGAACCCTCGCGCGTCGACGGTCGTCAAGCAGGCGGGGTGGCCGAAGAACCCGGCGGAATCCGCCGGCATACGAGCCGCCGGGGCCGAAAGGTCGCCGGCGCGCTTGCTGAAGTCAGATCCGGGCGAACCAAGCGCGCGATCCGATGACGTGACGAACGACGCCGCCGATTGGCCGAGGTATCTTGATGACGCCCGAAATAGAGCACGATTCTTTTACACCGGAATACGTCACGCACCAAGTCTTCGATGTTGCCTGACGATATCGGAAAACCGGATCTCACGTCTCCGCGTCCCGCTCTAACCGGGCACGGACCGCCCGAGAGCCGCCATCCGTGGACCGGGGACCAAGCCGGCGGCCTGCGCGGCTCGGGCATGTTCCCGTTCCGGCAGCGCGGACGCGACGCCCGCGAAGACATAAAATAGCAGACTCTGGTCGACGGTTGGACCCGCGATGACGCTGCCCGTCAGCAGTGACAAGCAGGCCACCCGGGCGGCGGACCGCACGTCTGCAGGATAGCTGCGCGGGGCCCCACGACGGACACCGAATACGGATGCCAGGAACAGCACATAGAACACGGCGCCAGGAATACCGACGTTCGACAAGACGGCGAGCGGAAAGCTTGAGGTACGGTTGGTCCCGAGCCCGACGCCGAGGCCCCAGGAATCGATGAAGTTCTTCCACGCATAAGCATTCCACGACGAGCGCTGAACGCCCGAACTTGTTTCCGCTTTGCTCAACACGAGCGTATCGACATAGTCGTATATCTTTGCAGCGGTCCCATCGGTGACCAGCGCGATCAGCACGAGCGTGCAGATCACCAGCGGACCAGCGATCACCGTCGCCGCACTGAAGCGGTCTTGCCGACGCAGACTGCAGCGTCGCAGCGCCGTTGCATACAGAAGCGCGAGGACCGCCACGGATCCCACCAGCCCCGTCGACGAAGTGGAGAAGACGACAAAGAGCACCGAGAGCAGCGCCAAAGGCCCAGTCACGAGGGGTTTGCGGCCATAGAGCCAGAGCATGCCGGTGAATCCGAAAGCGCCTAGCGTCATCCCGGCAAAGGCAGAGGCCTCCGGCCAGGCGCCGATGATGCGCCTCATGTTGCCCACGGTTTCTTCGTCGTGGAATGTATATTGGGCGTTGCGGATGAATTGCAGCGCGTCTTGCGTACCGGTCGCGCTGGTCACAAGATCCAAGACGCCGAAGCCGATATTGACCGCCGCATAGGCGATCAGCGCGTTGGTAAGCGTCTCGAAACCGCTGCGCGTCGAGCCGACCGTTGAAATGATGACGAAGCACAGGAGGTCGCCGATCAAATAGATGGGCTGGGTGAAATTGCTGGAGACCGGACCGAGCGGCACGACACCGTCGCTCGTCGCCAGATGCGCCGAGGCGCCGAGGGGTACGATATAGGTCTGATCGGCGAACAGCCGAGGCATCACGTAGCTGCTCAACACCCCGTATAAGACGAGGCACAGCAGCCAGAATCCAGGCTCCGTGATCTTCAACGCTTCGAGCGTCTCGACGGAGGTCCGGCGCCAGAACAGCGTCGAAGCGGCGAGGAAGACCAGGAACAGGTGCGCCGGCTGTACGTTTGCGCCCCCGATCAGAAGGGCAGCGGCGGATCCGAGGGTGCAGAAGATCACGAATGCCATGACGGTCGAGCGTGTCCCGAACAGCAGGCAGAACAGGCCGACGAGAATCGTTATCGCTCCGATCGGCTCAAAGCTCATGATCCGCCATCCCTGAAGGGAGAATCTCCCGGCTGCCCACCAACGTCGTGCTCCACCGCACTGGCGACGTCCTCGCGATCAGACCCGCGGGATCGCGACGCCCGCACGCCCGCATCGCCCAACAACGGTGTCCCATCTCGTTCGAGGTCGTCTAGCGATCCGCACTCTCCGCGGCCCTGCGTACGCCATCCTGAGTCGCCGGCCCGCTGCGGCTGGAGCTCACCCCGTCCGACGGACGGCGCTGCGCGGTCGGCGGCGTCGCCTCCCCCGTCTTGCCGGCTTGTTGCCGAAGGAGCGTCACCCGTACCACATCACCGGGCTCGACCCGGACATCTTCCTGGGCGAGCGAGGTGCTTGAGGACTCACCGGTCCTCCGGGTGATCTCGTAGCGGGGCACCAACATCTCGCTCATGTCATCGCCATTGCCGAGCATCTGCGACTCCGCATCGGCCACAAGCCTCTCGGTGGTACGGGCCTTCTCGTCGTTCTGGTTGAGCTTGAGACGCGTTTCTGCCGCTTCGGTGAGCGCCTCGCGACGGAAACGCGCCCGGAGTTCGATGATGTCGCGCTCGGCGCGTGTCAGGCTCTGCTGGGCGCGCAGCATCGCCACCTGCACGTCGAGGCGGCTGCTCTCGAACGAGGCTTGGCTCTGCTCGGCCGCCAGTTTCCTCGGCGTGATCGTCAGCCCCTTCGCGACGAGGTCGTTGACCAGGTTCAGTTCGCCCCGGCTCAGTTCGAGCTGACGATCGAGCGTCTTGGACTTGTTCTCGAGCGCGCTCATTTCGCCCCGGAAACTGTTCATCGACTGCTCGATTGCCGAGACCTCGGCCTTGACCGAGTTCCGCCGGGTCTCGAACAGCAATTGCTCCCCGCGCATCGCCTGCTCCGCGCGGGCCTTGTCCGCAGCCCCCTTAAGATCTTCGCCGAATGCGATCGCATCCGCGCCGGCGATCTCCGCGTCGAGGCGCGCTTGCTTGGCCGCCAGGGCGATGCGTTCGGCAGCGAGCGTCCGCAACTCGCCGCGCGACGTGACCACCTCGCGCCGCACCAGGCGCGGATCCGTGGAGCGCAGCAGCCCCTGCGCGGTGCTGACGGCTTGCAGGACGGTGAGACCGGGCTGGTACTCATACTTCCCCGGCTGCTGAACGGCGCCCGTGATGTAATAGGGTCGGTACTTCGCGACCTCGACGGATGCCGCCGGCGTCTCGGCCAGATCGGCAGCAAGCTTCAGAGCGTTGCCGATCGCACCGGCGAGGTCGAACGGCGTACCGCCCGCCGCCTTGATTTGACCGATCAGGGGCAGCGAGACGGTGCCATCCGCGGCCACGGTGAATTCGCCATTCAGGGCGGTCCAGGAATAGGCTTCGCCTGTGTTACGGCGCAGATCATAGACACGAATCGTCAGATGATCTTGTGGGCCGAGTAGGTACCGCCCCGAGATTTCGGCGGCTGAAGCTGCGAGTATGCTGGCTACCACCAATACGCAAGACGCAGCGATCTGCCGCAAGTACATCCAATTCTCCTCGATCGAGACCCGGTTCAACCGACCTGCCTTGGCACACCCCGTCACTGCAGGAGACGGATCGCGATGCGTGACAAAATCTTATTTTATACCATATCAGGCAACACTCAACCCGTCCCGCAGTTTAGATAAATCGCTGACGAAAGCCGACTGTCGAAAAGCCAATTGACGGACAGATAATCTTATTTTGATCTTAGACACGGAAAGACAGCATAACCCGATCGGATTTGGGCCCGGATCGCGTTCCAGGGCGTCCGATTATTGCTGCAGCGCGCGCAGCCGGAATCCCAAAACATGCATGCTGGCACCATAGACCAACGCCCCGCAGGTTACCATCGCCACAAGGGCGCCGATCAGTCCAATATCGACGCGCCGCAACGTTTCTTGCAGGACGAGGACGGAGGCCGTCATCACAGCGCACGAAACCCCGACCTGCCATAGATTTCGCAATTGCGTCGCGATACTTGCGTCGATCAGTCGCCGCGCGTAGATCGCACTGACGAGAAGATGCAGGGTCGCCGCCACGACGCGCGCGTACAGCATCAGCAGCAAGCCACCTATGTAGAAACCCGATGTCATCAGCGCGATTTTTATGATCGAGTCGATGACATTGATCCTAAGCAATAAATTCGGCTCATCGACTGCAAGGCATAGCGAAGAGACCGGCTGGTAATACGCAGTGAACATCACCGCCAGGGACAACCAGCGCAGGTAGATGGCGGCCGAACTCCACTGGCTTCCGAGAACCACGCCGACGATCTGGTCCGCCGTCAGCGCAATCCCCAGCCCCGCGGGCAGGGATATGAACATCGTCAACCGTGCAGCCTTCAGGAAGGATAGGCGCAAGCGCCTGCGATCATTCGAGATCGTCGCGAATGCCGCCATCACCGGTCGCATCGCAGGACCGATCAGGCTCTGGGTTGGCAGGACCGCGAAGTCGCCAGCGACGGTGTATCGCCCCAAGATCGACTTATCGACATTGTAGCCGAGGAACACGCGATCATACTGCCAGCTGATTGCGGCCACGATCTGTGAGGACGTGAACCAGCCCGTGAAGGCGGAGAAGTCGCGAAGCTCGGCCATAGAGAGCGCGGGCCGGTAGGGCGCCAGGACATAGGACAGCACCGTCGGCATGATGGACGACGCGACCGGATTGATGACGAGCGCCCAGTAGCCGCCTCCAGCGTACAGCGTCGCGACCGACAGGAGCGCGGCGATGACCTTCCCCGAGAAATCCGTGATGAATGAGATCCGGAAATCGAGATCCCGGAAAAAATGCACCATCATGGGGTTGTAGAGGCTGCGCGCGATCGGCCCGACGGAAAGCGCGATGATGAGAACGATGAGGCGCGGATCTCCGTAGATGTGGGCAGCCGGCCACGCCGCCACGATCATCAACAGCGCGATGACGCCACCCCGCAGCAACCCCAGCGTGAAGGCGGTGTCGATATGGGATTTCTCGATCTTCGGCAGGCGCATCAGGGCCTGAACCAAGGGTATCTCGAGAACCATCTCGACGATCGAGACGAGGGACACGGCGATCGCCGTGAGGCCGAAATCGGCCGGCGTCAGGATCCTTGCAAGGATGAGCAAGGTCACAAGGTCGATCACGCGCGCGGACGTTCGGGCCGCGACGCTCCAACCGGCGCCGCGCAACGTCTTGAGGGAGAGCATGAACCGATCCTACGGGAAGCGATGTTCGGCGTCAGCAGCCCGGGAGAATACCGGGCCGCTGGCGCTGCAGATAAGACCCGATGTGGGCAATACGGCGGTGAAGAGCCTCGTCCAGCCCATCGGCCGGGCGCACGTCATGGAACCTTGCGTTACGCCTGACGGCGCCCGGCCCAGGCGCGGCAGACGGCTCGGGAAAACAGGGGGTGTCGGTGCAAGGACTGAGCCGCAATTCGCAATTGCGAACCGCTCGGACATGGCTCCGGATTGGCATTATGGCTCGGACCGAACCGGGGTCGTCGCTGGCTCGGCCTTGGGTCCGGCGGCGTGGCGGTAGACCGCGATCGTGTCGCGCGCGACACGATCAATCCGCAGGTGGTCGACATTGACCTGGCTCTTCGTCTTCCAGGAGCGCAACAGGCTGGGATCTGCAAGAAGCGTCCCGAGAGCCTCCGCGAGTTTGTCAGGAGAATGGGCTGGTACGAGGATCCCCGATCGCCCGTGATCTAGAAGTTCCGGGATACCGTCGACCTGCGTCGCGATCACCGCACATCCGGCCTCCCGCGCCTCGGAGAGCACGAGCGGTGCCGGATCGGCATGGGAGGGAAGCACGAAGACATCCGCACCCAGCATCCACGGATAGGGATCCTGCTGCGAACCCGTGAAAGTAATCGCGGCGGCGGAGGCCAGGCCGCGCGCCATCTCGGTATACGTCTCCTGGTGCGGGCCGCCGCCAATTACGTAGAGCCGCGAAGCCGGATGCTGCGGATAGACCCGGTCGAACGCCTGGAGGAGATCGGGCAGCCCCTTGCGCGGATGAAGGCCGCCGACGAAGAGGATGGCGGGATGATCCAGGGATTTCGGGATCTCGGAGCGGCCGCGCATGCGTGCGGCACCGATGGTCCCGTTGAGCACGACGTCGATGCGAGAAGCCGGGATCCCGCGCTTCTGCATGGATTCGGCGACGGCCGCACTCACCGCGATGACGCGGTCCCCCAGGCCCATGAGGATGGCGCCCTGCTCGAACTCGTTGTGCACCGTGGTGACGAGGGCGACCCGCGCCAGCTTGCAGGCCGGCCAAGCCAGAACCGCGCTCGTCATCATGTGCGCGTGAACGATGTCCGGCCGCCATCGCCTGAGCAACGCCGCAAGCCCGAACATGGATTTCAGGATCGCCAACGGGCGCCGCTCGTGGTTCACCGCGAAGGTCTCGACCCCGTTCTCCCGGAGCAGGGCGTCGAAATCGCCGCCCTGGCTTGCCATCGCCACGGTATGGCCGAGCTTGACCTGCGCGCAGGCAAGATCGACCGCCGCGTGAACATGGCCGTTCAGTCGGCGCGTATGGTTGAGAAGATGCAGGATGCGCACGTTACACCAATACCCGTTGTTTTGCGGAGCCCGACCTCGCCGCCGGCATCGAACGGATGGTGAAGCCGGTCGTCACGTGAGAATGAGGCCTCGATCAGACAGGAAGTTTAATGCAAATCGCCCATGCCCCGCTCGCGCATGCGCCTACGATCTTTGATAAGAAAAGGAAATTAGCGCCTGCCGATCTGCGTGATCTACTCCTGTTTGGAGACATTCGCGGCACGCAGGAATTGGTATACCGAACGGCGCCCGACGGAAAACCGGAACGCGAGAAGAGCCTGCGCCTGGCGGATGGGCGCCAGGGACAGCGCCAGCAGAAACAGCGCGTTCGAAACCTTCCATTTGACGGGACGCGGTTCCGTGAAGACGGTTCGGAGCAGCATCAGGAAGGACCTAAAACCGCATCGAACGCCGCGGAAAATCGCGGCGGAGAACTCCATCAATCGAAAGTAATAGGTCTTTTCCGTTTCGACGAGGACGACATCCGGCCGCATCTCGCGCAGCAACCTACGCAGATGCGCCAGCCGGAGCTGAAAACGTCGAAGATCGCGATCGAACGTCATGGCTTGCGGCTTCCGTCCGAGGCCCGAGTCGTTTCGTCCATGGACGCGATACAATCCGAGGCTTTCGGACAGGCTGACGACGTCGCCCAGAAAGGGTGCGATCAGGAGGATCACGCCATCGACCGCCCGATCGTAGTCGCATTGGTGGAGGACTTCGCAGACGTCGCGTCGGAACACGTTTCCGGAGGTTGGGGGGGTCTGGTAGACGCCCGAGCGTAGGATCTCGTTGACGATCTTATCCTGGCCGCGAAAAGCTTCGAGCGCCGGATATGGATCAGCGATAACATGTCCGGACGCGTCGACGCAGGTCAGGCAGAACTGAACTTTGGCGACGCCCGGATCGAGCCTCTTCAGAATCTGTTCGATCGCGCCGGGCAGCAACTCGTCGTCGGCATCCAAGAAAAGTACGAACGGCGCACGCGTATGGCTGAGACCGTACAGACAGGCGGATCGTTGGCCACTATTCGCGATGCGAAACGCACGAACGCCAGCCCGCTGAATGACATCCCACGACCCATCCGTCGACCCATCATCGACGACAACCAATTCGCAATCGGCAATATTCTGGCTGATGACGCTTTGTATCGCCCTGCCGACATAAGCCTCGTAATTAAAACATGTGATCACAACGGCTATCGTTGGGCCTGTCGCCACGGCTGGCTTCTTCCTCGCTTCGCATCCCCGCACACTCGGCTCGTTCCGAACGCACCCGTCCGCGTGGTCAAGGGCGCCAGAATAGATCGAATTGCCTCCGAAATCCACCGGAGGGAAAGTTTCGTACAATGGAAATAATCTTCAAGGCCAGCGAAACTGGTCGAGCGACGAAGCGCCTTTACGATTCATAATTCATGCTGACGATCACTTTGGCGCGAGGACGCATGCCGTCCCGGATTCGCAATTCGAGCCGTAGCGGCAACGCTTAAGGGAGTTGCGGCGCCGTCCGGCGCCTGGAATGACGCCACGGCCGGCATCGTGCCGCCGCCGGGCCGCCGCCTCATACGGCCCGCGATGAAGCGACCGCTTGCCGGCCCGAGAAACGCCGGCTATCGGCTCAGGCGCGTGCCCGCAGTTGCGCTTCGGCGTTCTGCGTAGAGACGCGCGCCGTCGGCTGATAATCGAAACCGCCCTGCCGCCCGAAAGACTCGACGCCGAACGCGCGCAGCTTGGCCAGGGCCGCCGCGACCTTCTCCTGTGCCCGGTTGACGTAAACGGGGTAGGCATGGGGAACAAGCCGGCTCCCCTCCAGCGTCAGATCGCCGGCGAACAGGTTATTGCGCGAGACATGCGACCGAAAGTCTTGTTCCGCGAACTCGATACTGTCCCGCGCTTGAGACGCGATAACTTCCACACCAAAGTACTCGCGGCCCTCAATCGCGCCATAGAAATCTGAATACACAGTCAGTCTCTTCCAACATCCATCGTGAGAAAAATTATACAGCACGGAACAGTCGAAACCGCGTCGACCCGAAAAACTGAAAAACAGGCTGATGAGCGTCACCGACGTGAGATCTGCGTCGACGCCCAATCGGCAAGACGCCAGTGCTCGATTAATCGGGATCGTGGAAATGATCCGCTTCCCGACATAACGGTCGTCACCCGCCTCTACGACGAATCCGGGACCCGCCTTCCGAATGAGATCGATCTCGCATCCGAGGCGAAAGACTACGCCTTGTCGACGCAGCTTTTCGGCCGCGATGGAATACAGGTCGTGATATCCCGATCTCGGCCGGGCAAGCTGTCGGTTGGTTGGCACGACCGATTTATGGCGAGTCAGATGCCGAAGCAAAGCTTTCGGCGAGGAATGCTCCTTGAGCCAGAGCATGCGCTTTTCGGCAAAATCGAGGTCCACCTTCTCCGCCGCTACGCCGAAGAAACGCATCATGTAGCTTTCCAGACCCGATCGTCTCAGAAGATAATCCCCGATCCAATAGCGCGCGAAATCGCGAGCGTTGTCGATCTTCGCTCTGGCGAACCTTGAGAACAGAACGGACAGGCCGATTCTTGCGCATCCCCATAAGCCAGAACGCAAAATATCTTCTTTAATGGACAGCGGATAGCTCGCAACTGCGCCCTGCGGCGTCAATTTTCCCCAACTCGGGTCGATCGGGACATAGTCGGACAGCATTTCAGGGAAATGCGCCAACAGAGGCGAGTCATCCTGAAATATGAAGCTCCCGATATCGAACGTATACGGCCCAATGGAACAATCGATATGATTGCCGCCGAGTCTATCAAACTCATCAATAACAATAATTCTTCTGCATCCTTGCTCCTTCAAGACCGACGCCGAAACGAGGCCTGTTATTCCAGCGCCAAGAATGATCGCGTCGTAATCGACAGTCGAAACCATGTTTTCTCGGATAGCCGGGGCCGCTTGGTCAACCATAAGTTACATCACCATATCGATCGGGATCCGCTCACAAAATCGCCCGGCGGGTGACAAAATCAGTCCAGATTCGAAAACAAGACCACGAGAATGGCTTTTGTCTCGAATCATCACCCGGACATTTCGCTGCAAATGCTGCGCCGATTTTTCGTCTATAACGCATCCGGGACGGATTGGTAAATCTGTCTTCCGTGCCGGATTAAAGTTATTTTCGAACAAATTCTGAGATGATTGCGGTTTTAGAGCGACATGGAATAGGCCGGTCCCAGTTCGATCCCTGTGGGATCCCCGCGAAAAGCCGCGTTGGCCGCGTCGCCCAGTGTGACGCAGCGCGACCTGGCTCAACCGCCCACCATAGGACGCCGCTGAACGCCACAGCCGCGACGATCCCGCTCTGGTATTTGAATCCGTGCGGTCATCTAAACCGAAGTCGACGGTCGCCGGGAAGACGTGGCGCGCGACGGTCGAGGATGCGCTTTCGGTCCGGCCTTTTCGCCGGGGCCGATCCGGCGATGGATCGCGGAAGTGATGGCGTTACCTTCGCTCTCGCGCAGACGGATGCGCGAGGGGGCCGGCCGTTCACGCGCGCGCAGGCGGGAGCGACGCAGGCAGCCGCGAACCCCCCATACCGCCACGGGAACCGACAGGCACGGACGGCATGCTGGACCGCATCCCCGGCAAGTGCCCACAGGATG
This sequence comes from Methylobacterium sp. NEAU K, assembly GCF_030700285.1. GTDB lineage: Bacteria > Pseudomonadota > Alphaproteobacteria > Rhizobiales > Beijerinckiaceae > Methylobacterium. The sequence continues at coordinate 142,599 of NZ_JAUYZJ010000013.1, forward strand.
CGCCTCGAATCGGGCGCAATGACTCCGTGCTGCGCCATGCGAGGGGGTCATTCCCGCCACACCGCTCGCGACCGAAGGCCAGGCGGTTGGAAGCAGGAGAGGGCCTCAAGACAAGGGCTCGACCCCGCTCCCGATTGCAAAGCGACCGCGAGCGGGGTGGCGGAACGCGCCGCTCAGCGTCCGTAGATATCCTGGACTCGGATGATGTCGTCTTCTCCGGTGTAGGATCCGACCTGGACCTCGATCAGCTCCAGGGGGATCTTGCCGGGGTTGGCGAGGCGATGCATCGAGCCGATCGGCAGGTACACCGCCTCGTTCTCGTGGACCAGGACCACCCGTTCGTCGATCGTCACCTCGGCGGTGCCGCGCACCACCACCCAGTGCTCGGCCCGGTGGTAGTGCTTCTGCAGCGACAGCCGCCCGCCCGGCACCACCTGGATCCGCTTCACCTGGAAGCGCTCGCCCAGGTCGATCCGCTGATACCAGCCCCACGGCCGGTACATCCGCAGATGCGCGTCCGCCTCCGGCGCGCCTTGCGCCCGCAGCGCGGTGACCAGCTGCTTGACCTCGCCCGAGCGCGCCTTCGACGCCACCAGCACCGCGTCCGGCGTGGCGACCACCACCACGTCCTCCAGGCCGACCACCGCGGTCAGGCCCTCGCCCTGGCTGTGCACCAGGCTGTTCTTCGTCCCGATCAGCGCCACGCGGCCCCGCACCGCGTTGCCGGCCTCGTCATGCTCCAGCACCTGCCAGACCGCGTCCCAGGTGCCGACATCCGACCACGGGAACGACACCGGCAGAACCCCGGCCCGTTCGGTCCGCTCCATCACCGCGTAGTCGATCGAGATCTTCGGCGCCTGCGCGAAGGCGTCCGCATCCAGCCGCACGAAGTCGAGATCGGTCACCGCCGCCTCCAGCGCCGCGCGCGCGGCCCCGAGCACCTCGGGGGCGAACGCCTCCAGCTCGGCCAGCATCAGGTCGGCCCGGAACAGGAAGTAGCCCGAGTTCCACAACGCCCCCTCGGCGATCAGCCCCTCGGCGCCGGCCCGGTCGGGCTTCTCCACGAACCGCGCCACCCGGGCGGCGCCCGGCGCCTCGGCGATCGGCGCGCCCCGGCGGATGTAGCCGTAGTCGCTGGCCGGGTGGGTCGGCTCGATGCCCAGCGTCATGGTGTAGCCCGCCCGCGCGCCGGCCGCGGCGGCCTGCACGGCCGCCACGAAGGCCGGCGTGTCGGGC
>NZ_JAUYZJ010000014.1 GCF_030700285.1 Methylobacterium sp. NEAU K
AACCAGGGCGCGTTCGTCATCAACGCCGCCAATAACTTCCCCGTCGTCTACAGCGGCATCGGACGCCGCAGCGACGAGTTCGCCGTCGTCCGCGCAGGCCTGAACTACAAGTTCGGATCGTACTAAGTCCGAGCCGTGAACCGCGGCGGGGGCGAGGGGTTCGCTCCTCATCGCCCTCCGCCGCGGAAGGTGCCGTACTCCGGTTGACCTTCGCGTCTCCCGCCCGATCAGACCGGCCGCGAGGCCGGCAGCACCCCAGGAGCACCCGCTCCCGGGGTGTTTTTCGTTCTGGGATCCGATCCGACAACCTTCGCCCGCAGGTCATCGCGACGTCGCGGCGAGGCGCAGGCCGCCGCCCCCGCGGACGCTGGATCAGCCGATCGCCCAGAACAGGGGGAGCGCGCCGGCCAGGAACAACGCGGAGGAGAGGAGGACGGCGGCACCCTCACGGTAGTGGAGGATGAGCGCGTGCGGGCGAGCGAACATGAGGGGAGCCGGATCGGACGTGTGCGCGTCACGCTCGCCTTCGAATCTTGACCGATCAGGGGCAGTTCACGCCGTCCACAGGCAGTCGCCGGGCACTGTCGCATCGGAGCCACACGCGGCAGGATGTGCGCGTGCGCACCTCACGGTGATCGGTCCGGGTGTAGCCATCCCGTCGTGGCCGTCATCGCCCCCTCGGGCGGCCCGATCCAGCGGCGCAGTGACCTTCGTGGTCGCTGCGCCGTTGTCGTTCAAGGCATACGTCGAGCTTGTCGGGCGTCGGCGGGCCCTGGAATAGAGGCGCCTTGCGCTTCGACGATACGGCCGCGCTTCAGTTCACCGGACGCCGCTCCAGGCGCCAAGCGGCGACCGCCATGCGTCGGGCCTCGTAGGTCTGACGGATGCGCGAGCCCGGCTCACCCTGCCCGGCCGGACCAAAGCCGTGGAGCAGCGCCCCATCCGGACCGTAGGCCCGTCTCATCTCAACGCGCCAGAGCCGATCGGCATGGGCAAGCGCCATTTCCGTGACGGCGAGGCCGTCCGAGTCCGGCAGCGTCGAAGGGTTCATGCGCATGGTTGTCAACGCGCCCGATGCGATGGCGATCCGTGTCTGCAGATAGTCGAGACGAAAACCGGGAGGACGATCATCGACATGCGCGTACGTTCGCGGGCCATCGAGCCATCTGGCCGATGACCATCGCGATCGTAGGTGGCATCGATGCCGATCATCTCGCGCAACAGGTTCGCTCCGGCGCTCTTCTCCATGAGGCCGCGCAGGGTCGTCGCCGCGTTGGGCGTCGGGGGCCTCTGGGCGCGGGTTCGGCCCCCGCAACCCGACCCTATCCGGCAACCGCCGATGGCAACCCCTCAGCGACACCGCCGGGGGCACGACCGACGCAAGCCGCAGGATCCCAGGTGTTGATCAGCCACGGTACGCGTGAGCCGGCCATGGGCTTGGCGTAGAGGAAGCCCTGCGCATAGTCGCAGCCCATCGCGCCGAGCCTCCGAGCCTGCCCCGCCGTCTCGACGCCTTCAGCCGTGACCTGCATTCCGAGGCTGCGGCCGAGACTGATCACCGCCGCCACGATGGCGGCGTCACCCTCGTCGCGTTCCAGGTCTCGCACGAAGCTCTGGTCCACCTTGATGTGGGCGACTGGAAACTGCTTCAGGTGCGTGAGCGAGGCGAAGCCCGTCCCGAAATCGTCGAGCGAGATTGTCACGCCGCTTTCGCTCAGGCGCCGGAGCGTCGCGGGCACGCACTCGGACCCGTGGCCGAGAAACACCGTCTCGGTTACCTCAACCTCGAATTGTGCTGGCGGCACCTCGAACGCGTTGAGGACCGCGAGGATGGTCCCGGCCAGATCAGGCTTCCTGAACTCGGCCGACGAGAAATTCATCGCCACCCGGCCGAGGCTGAGACGGCGCGCATTCCAGTCGCGCATGTCCTCGGCGACCTGCCGGAGCAGGCTCGCGCCGAGCGCGGTCGCGAGTTCCGGGTCATCGAAGGCCGAACCGAAATAGCCGGGCGTCAGCAACCCCTTCTCCGGGTGCTGCCATCGCGCCAGGGCCTCGAAGCCCACGATCGCTCCGGTCGAGAAGCAGACCTTCGGCTGGTAGAATGGCACGATCTGCCCGGCATCGAGAGCGGCCCATACCTCTCGGGCGATCGTGACACGCCGGTTCGCCTCGGCCCGCATGTCCGGCGTGAAGACAACCGCACGGCCGCGGCCATCCACCTTGGCGCGAGACAGCGCGATGTCGGCTGCTTTCAGCAGCTCGCGCGGATCGCGGTGATGCTCGGGATAGGCGGCCAAGCCGATGCTCGCCCGACAGGCGAGCACATGTTCGCGGTGACGAAACGATCGCCGCAGGCACTCGTTCAGTGCGGCCGCATGGGTGGCCGCATTCTCCAGGCGCAACGGCGCGACGAGGATCAGAGCGAACTCGTCGCCAGCCAGTCTCGCCACGGTGTCACAGGGTCGCAACCCCGCGCTCAGCCGGCTGGCGGCCTCGCAGAGCACGGCATCCCCGGCATCGTGCCCGAGGGTCTCGTTCACCTCCTTCAGCGTGTCGAGGTCGAGCAGAAGGAGACTGACGCTGGTGCCGTTGGCCTCAGCCTCGGCCAAGGCTTGGTCCAGGCGTTGCTGGAACAGCCTGCGGTTGGGCAGCCCCGTGAGCGCATCGTGATTGGCGCAGCGCCATACCTGCTCCTCCGCAAGCTTGCGCTCCGTGATGTCGAACGTCACGCCGACGAGCCGGTCGGCGTGAATTTGCTCGGCGCGCACGGCCAGCCAGAGCACGGCCCCGGTCGGGTGGATGTATCGAAACTCAGCCGCGTCTCGTGTCCCGCCGAATGCGATGAAGCCCTCGGCCGCGGCGCGGTCATCCGGATGCACGCGGTCGAGCGCGAAGGCCTGCGTTGCGGAGTCGAGGCCCAGAAGGTCGCTCGCGTTTCCAGTCCGTGTCACGATGCCGGTCAGCGCGTTCTGCTCCCACGCCACCAGCCGCCCAGCTTTCAGCGCGAGCCGCAGCCGCTCTTCACTGGTCCGTAGCGCGGCCGTGGCCTGACGCTGCTCGGTCACGTCGCGGACCGCGCCGACCATGCGCAGCGGCTCCCCCGCATCGTCACGGATCACGAAGCCGCGATCGATCACCTCGGCGTAGCCGCCGTCGTCGGCGCGGTAGCGATAGGCATCGCGCCAGCGGGTCTCGGTCCCACGGACGACCCCGTAGAAGGAGGTCCGCACGCGCTCGCGATCCTCGGGGTGTATCCTGTCCAGCCAGCGCGACGGTGAAGGCTTGGTCGCGTCGGCGATGTGGTTCAGCACCCGACCGGTCGCCTCGACCCAGGCGACGTGATCCGTCGTCAGGTCCCAATCCCAGATGCCATCCTGAGTGGCCATCACCGCCAGACGGTAGCGCTCCTCCTGACGGCGGATGGTCTCGGCGGCCTCGTGGCGCTCGTGGATGTCGGTCGCAATGCCGACCCATTCCTGAATCTGCCCGGCTTCATCCTTCAGCGGCACCGCCCTGGCGGCTGTCCAGCGATACTGGCCATCGCTGCGCCGCACGCGATAGGTGTGGCTGCCGGGCTGCCCGGACGCGATCAACGCCTGCCAGTTGGCGACGAGGCCCTCGCGGTCATCCGGATGGACGACATCCAGCCAGCCATGGCCGCGGTAGGTTTCCTCGGCCTGCCCCGTATACGCCTCCCAGCCGTAGCTCTCGATGATGCTGCCCGCAGGATCGGCCCGCCACACCATCATGCCCGTGGCCTCGATCAGTGCCTCGTGGCGCTTCAGCGTGGTCCGCCGCTCGGCCTCCTGCTCGACCTGCGCGGTTATATCGCGTGAGATCACAAGGATGTGCTCGTGCGAGCCGGTGTGGCTCCGGATCGGGCTCAAGCTCACATCCCACCACCGCGGCTGACCCTTTCTCGTCGGGCAGTAGCCGCGGAAATGGGCGGCGCTGCCGGCCTGGGCCTGCGTGAGTGCCGTCTGAGCGGCTTCGCGGTGCTCGCCCTCCCAGAATTCAATCCACGGCTGGCCGAGCAGGGGCTCGACATCGGTGATCTGCAACGTCCGCTGCCCGCCCGCACTGATAAACAGCAGGCGACCGTCCGCCCCGACAAGCTTGACGCAATCCGGGCTCGTTTGCAGCAGGCCGGTGAAGAGGTCGTCGAAAAGCCCCGCCCGAGTGGCACCCGGACTGGTCCGACCACCGTGCCGGCTGAGCGGGTCGGCGCCCGTCGTCTTCGGGAGGGAGGCGTCGGCGGCCCCGTGAAGGCGAAAGGTGTTCCTGCCAGCATTCTTAGCGTGATAGAGCGCCCGATCGGCGCAGGTATAGAGATGGTCCGGCTCGAGCCCATCCTCCGGCGCAAGTGCGATCCCGATGCTGATGCCGATCCGCACGGGGTAACCGCCGAGATCGATCGGCGTATCCAGCGCCCGGAGCAGCCGCTCGGCCAACTCGACCGCTTCCTCTGCCTGTCCCCGACCGGTCTGGATGATGACGAATTCGTCGCCGCCCAGCCGAGCGACCATGTCCTCGGCGCGTAGGACGCCTTTCAGCCGATTCGCCACGGCACAGAGCAGTTTGTCGCCCGCCTGATGACCCAGCGTGTCGTTGACCGGCTTGAACCGGTCGAGATCGAGACAGAACAGGCCGAACCCGCCGCCGCGCCGCTGGGTGCGTGCGATCTCACGCTCAAGCTGCTCTCGGAACAGAAGCCGGTTCGGCAGGCCGGTGAGCGGGTCGTGACGCGCCATGTGCGTCATCCGCTGCTCGGCATCCTTACGCTGTGAAATGTCGCGGATGACGGCCACGTAGCCATCGGGTTCGCCTGTGATCTCTTTGGGCGTGAGGCTGAAGGAAATCTCGACCCACAACCACGAGCCGTCTCGGCGACGGTAGCGCTGCTGGGTAACGGCCTGGGTGATTTGGTTCGTCTCCAGTCGCTTCAGAAGCCGCGCATAGGCTTCCGTCTCGTCCGGATGCACGAAATCGAGCGGGTGCGTGCCGAGGAGTTCCTGCGGCTCATAGCCAAGCAGGCGGCCGGCGGCCGGCGAGACGTAGCGGCGCGTCCCGTCCATATCGGACCGGATGATCAGATCGGTGCTGTTGTCAGCGAGCAGCCGGTACTTTGCCGCGCTCTCCCGCGCGTTGTGCTCCGCCCGACGCAGACGAAGCTGGGCGACCACGACGTGAGCCAGGTCGCGAAGCTGTTCCTGGTGCTCTGGCGAAAGAGAACGCGGCACGCGATCGATGATGCACAAGGACCCGAGGTGAATGCCGGGGGCGAGCACGAGCGGAGCGCCGGCATAAAAGCGGATATGCGGTTCGCCTGTGACGAGCGGGCTGGTGGTGAACCGCTCGTCCTGCCGCGCGTCCTCCACCACCAGAACCTCGTCCGACAGGATGGCGTAGGTGCAGAACGAGGCCTCGCGTGGCGTGCCGCTCGCGCCCAGGCCGCAGGTGCCCTTGAACCGCTGCTCGGTTTCGCTGACGAGCGAAACCAGCGCGATCGGCACGCCGAAGAGCGCCTGCGCAGTCCGGCAGATGGCGTCGAACTGTGGCTCGGACCCTGAGTCCAACACATCCAGATCGTGCAGCGCCCTCAAGCGCTCCAACTCATTGGGATGAACTGGATACATGCATGGCCTCACCGAGCCAGAGCCGCTGAACGGTCCCCATCCGACCCGGCGAAAGCATATGACCCGAGTGTTAACAGGGTCTGCCGATACAACTTCTCGTACGAAATATGCCGCGATTTGTGTTGTCGCCCGTTCGGGGAGCCGCGCTCGTCCCTTATCCGCTTCCGCGCGTCACCTCGCGGACCGGGTCTCAGCTTCGCTGCCCCACGTGGAGCCCGCAACCGCGGTCATCGCGCAGCCCTACGCGCGCCGAACGGGGATCGGATCCGGATGATGACCGCGGTGGGGACGCCCAGGGAGGGTGAGACGGTTAGGCGGCCACGGCTCGGCCGGGTGAAACCCAGCGCGGAACGGGCTCGTGCAATAACCGGACACCGAGTCGTCTTAATCTTCGCTAAGCGCTTGATGCTGCTGGCGCTCCCAAGGGGAATCGAACCCCTGTTTTCGCCGTGAGAGGGCGACGTCCTAGACCGCTAGACGATGGGAGCTTTCCGGCGGCGCGGGGGTGCTATAGCCACGACCCGCCGGGGGAGCAAGGCCCTTGGCGGGAGAATCCGCACGGGCGGGTGAAGATCAGCTTCGAACAGGGGTCGTGGTGGACGCAGACGACGAGGAGCGGTTCGGGATCGTCGCAGAGGGCGGCGTCCGGCTCGACCGGGCGCTGGTAGCCCTGTTTCCGGATCTGTCCCGGGCGCGGCTGCAGGATCTCGTGCGCGCGGGCCGGGTACGCCGGGACGGCGCTTCGGTGCGCGATCCTGCACTGAAGGTCGCCGCCGGCGCGCGGATCGCTCTGGAAATACCGCCGCCGGCAGCGGCGGAGCCGGTCGCCGAGGCCGTGGACCTGGTGATCGCCTACGAGGACGACGACCTCGTGGTGATCGACAAGCCCGCTGGCCTCGTGGTCCATCCGGCGCCGGGCCACGAGAGCGGGACGCTGGTCAACGCGCTGATCGCCCATTGCGGGGCGAGCCTGTCGGGGATCGGCGGCGTGCGGCGCCCGGGCATCGTCCACCGCCTCGACAAGGACACGAGCGGCCTGATCGTCGTCGCCAAGAACGATGCAGCCCATCGGGGGCTTACGGCGCAGTTCGCCGATCACGGCCGCACGGGGCCGCTGGAGCGATCCTACGCGGCCATCGTCTGGGGCGAGCCGCAGCCGCGCATCGGCACCATCCGGGCGAGCCTTGCCCGCTCGCGCTACAATCGGGAGAAGATCGCGGTGGTCTCGGACGAGTCCGGCCGCCACGCTGTGACGCATTACGCCGTCGTCGAGACCTACGGCGAGGCCGCTCTGGTGCGATGCCGTCTTGAGACCGGGCGCACCCACCAGATCCGCGTGCATCTCGACCATCGCGGCCATCCGCTGTTGGGCGACCCTGTCTATGGCGGCGCCTTCCGCACCAAGGCCGCCCGGCTGGGAACCGATGCGCGCGACGCGCTCACGAGCCTCGGGCGGCAGGCGCTCCACGCGGAGCTGCTCGGATTCAGCCATCCGCGCACAGGGGAGACCCTCCGGTTCGAGAGCCCGGTCCCGCCCGACATGGCCGCACTCATCGCGGCGCTCGCGAAAGGTTGAACGACGGGCATCCGGCATGAAACCGAATCAGTGCCGCGTGCGAAAGGTCACCACGATGCGCGTCACTTCGTGACAGGGTACGACCAATCGAGCCGGTCGCGCGTTGATGGCGACGTGGGTGTCCCCAGCCGCTACCGGTCCGGCCAACTTACCCGTATGACATGGGTGGTCGGCAGGGTCGGCTCAAGAGCGGCCCGAGTGGACGGCACTGTTGCCCGTCGCGTCCGCCCGTCAGGGGGACAAGAGTCCAGGAGAATGACATGGCCGGTACGCTGCCCGTGCTCGCCAATGAAGGTGGCTTGTCGCGCTACCTCGACGAGATCCGGAAGTTCCCGATGCTGGAGCCGACGGAGGAATTCACGCTGGCCAAGAGCTGGCGGGATGCCGGCGACCGTGAAGCCGCGCATCGCCTCGTGACCTCGCATCTGCGCCTCGTGGCCAAGATCGCCATGGGCTATCGCGGCTACGGCCTGCCGATCGGTGAAGTTGTGTCCGAGGGCAATGTCGGCCTGATGCAGGCGGTCAAGCGCTTCGATCCCGACAAGGGGTTCCGCCTGGCGACCTACGCCATGTGGTGGATCAAGGCGGCGATCCAGGAATACATCCTGCGCTCGTGGTCGCTGGTGAAGATGGGCACCACGGCCAACCAGAAGAAGCTGTTCTTCAACCTGCGCAAGGCGAAGGGCAAGATCTCGGCCCTCGACGAGGGCGACTTGCGCCCCGATCAGGTCAAGCAGATCGCCACGCGCCTCGGCGTGCCGGAGCAGGACGTGATCGACATGAACCGTCGCCTGTCCGGCGACACATCGCTCAACGCGCCCCTGCGCGAGGAGGGCGAGGGCGAGTGGCAGGATTGGCTCGTGGACAACACCCCGAGCCAGGAGACCGTCCTGGCCCGCGAGCAGGAAGGGCAGAATCGCCTCTCGGCCCTGAAGGATGCCCTCGGCGTGCTGAACCCGCGCGAGCGCCGCATCTTCGAGGCTCGGCGGCTCGCGGAAGATCCGATCACCCTGGAGGACCTCTCGGGCGAGTTCGGTGTCTCGCGCGAGCGCGTCCGGCAGATCGAGGTCCGCGCGTTCGAGAAGGTGCAGGAAGCGGTCAAGCGCAACATCGCCAATCGCGAGCTGCCCCGCACGGGCATCGAGGCCCACTGACCCGGCCATCCGGCGCGCCGCGGACGCGCGCCGGACCGACCCTGCCTCACTGCCAAGCGTCGAAGGCGTTCTGCATCACCTGTGCGCCCGCGCCGCCCTTCTCGAAGGTCAGAACGGCGCGCCGGCCGGAGGTGTAACGCACGGCCAAGTCGAACCAGTTGCGGCGCAGCAGCAGGTCGGTGTTGCGCTCCACGTCGTTCTGGAGCGACGACAGACCGATCAGGAACAGGTTGTCGCGCACGCGGACCGGCAGGCCAGCGACCGGCGAGCCGCGGGCGCTCTCCTCGTCCTTGGCCTGGAGCAGGCCGACATCCTGCACCGTCCGGGCGGCGGCGTCCGTGCCGCTCTGGCTGAAAGCGAGGCTCACGGTGTGGGACGCCGGCAGCGTGGCGTCGAGGTTGCGCTGGATCGTCATCACCAGCGTCAGCCCGGCATCCGGAATGGTCACGGTGGCGACGACGGCATCCTGAAGCGGCTGACCCTGCTCGCCGTTCACGGTGTCGAGGCGCCACGTCACCCGGCCGGTCGCCTTCGTGGGCTGCGCGCTCTCGACGCCCGTGGCCTCCTCGATCAATTCGGCCCTCTGGGCGACGGACAGACCGGCCTGGGCCGGCGGCGCGGCGGTACGCACCGGAGCGCCGTTTTCCTGACGCGGCGCGGTCCGCGGTGACGGCGCGGCGTCGCCGCCGACGCGGTCGCCGAACTTGGCATCGCCCTCCGTCTGCTGCGAATCCGCCGTCTCTGTGCCGCTCGCCGGGAGGGTCTGCGGCCGGTCGCGGAGCAGGAACGCAGCCACCGCGATCAGCCCGATCACCACCGCGAGCACGGACCCCACGAAGGCGTTGCGCAGGATCCGGGAGCGGCCCGTGCGCGGCGGGACGACCTCGATCCGCGGACGCTGGCGCGCGCCGCCGGTCTCGGCCGACACGGCGGCGAGGTCGGGATCGTCGACGGTCGCCGCAGGCTCCGGCGGAACCTCCGCTTCGGTCGGAGCCGGCTGGGATGACCCCGGTCGCCGCGCGGCGATCGGGATGGGCGCCTCCCGCGGCTCGGGCTCGGACGCCGTCGGAAGCGGTTCGAAGGGGGGCTCGGCGGCCGGAAGGAACGGCTCCAGCGGCGCGGCGGTGGGCTCGGGCGGCGAGGGCTCCGGGATGTCCGGCACCGCAGGGGGCGGCTGGATCGGTTCCGGCACCACCACGGCATCGTTGGCCGGGGCCGGTAGGCCGCCGTGATCCACCTCGAGCCGCTCGATCGCCGCATCGAGCGCCCGGCGCTCGAGATCGATATCGGCCTCCGAGAGCGGGGGATCGAGCGAGCGGAGCTGGCTGATCAGGGCGTTGCGCGCACGGTCGTAGACCGCCTTGCGCAGGGCGGGCGATCGGTCGGGCAGCGCATCGAGTGCGCGTGCCAGAAGCGGGTAGTAATCGGCCATGATGCCCTGATCCGCCCCTTCGGCCGCTGTCCGGCGGGGCCGGTCGAAGGCCGAGGGCCGAGGGCCGCTCCCGCCCCGACAGGTCGGTCACGGCCGTCGGCCGGTGATGTGGTGTGCCCGCCGCGCGGATCGGCACCCGCGAGCCGGTTCTCCCTACGGTGTACGGGACCGTCGATCAAAGATGCGGCCGCCGCGCCCGTTCTAGATCAACCCGGCGCGGGCTGGATACCGGCGGGACAGCGGAAAAGACGCGTCGTCAACGGGATAGCGCGCCGCGCGTCAATCCTCGAACGGATTCTGCATGAGGATCGTGTCGTCGCGCTCCGGCGAGGTCGAGAGCAACGCCACAGGCGCCCCGATCAGCTCCTCGATCCGGCGGACATACTTGATTGCCTGCGCCGGCAGCTCCGCCCAGGAGCGGGCGCCCGCGGTGGTCTCGGACCAGCCCGGGATGGTCTCGTAGACGGGCTCGACCCGGGCCTGGGCAGCCTGGCTCGCCGGCAGGTGGTCGATGGGCTTTCCATCGAGCAGGTATCCGGTGCAGACGCGGATCTCCTCGAACCCGTCGAGGATGTCGAGCTTGGTGAGCGCGATGCCGTGGATGCCCGAGGTCCGCACGGTCTGGCGCACCAGCACGGCGTCGAACCAGCCGCAGCGGCGCTTGCGCCCGGTGTTGACGCCGAACTCACGTCCGCGGGCGCCGATGGTCTCGCCGATCTCGTCGTGCAGCTCGGTGGGGAACGGCCCTTCGCCGACCCGGGTCGTGTAGGCCTTGGCGATGCCCAGCACGTAGCCGATCGCCCCCGGACCGAGGCCGGAACCGGTGGCCGCCTGCGCCGCCACGATGTTCGAGGAGGTGACGAACGGATAGGTGCCGTGGTCGACGTCCAGCAGAGCGCCCTGCGCACCCTCGAACAGGATGCGCTTGCCGGCCCGACGCTCCTCATCCAGCAGCGACCAGACGGTGTCGGCGTAGGGGAGGACCTTCGGCGCGATCGCGGTCAGCTCGGCCAGCAGCGCCTCGGCGTTCACCTCGTCGATCCCGAGGCCACGCCGGAGCGCGTTGTGGTGGGTCAGCACCCGCTCGATCTTCGCCGGCAGTGCGTCGATATCGGCGAGGTCCACCACCCGGATCGCGCGACGCCCGACCTTGTCCTCATAGGCCGGACCGATCCCGCGCTTGGTGGTGCCGATCTTGAGACCGGCATTCGCGGTCTCGCGGAAATGGTCCAACTCGCGGTGGAGCGGCAGGATCAGCGTGGCGTTGTCGGCGATCCGCAGGGACTTGGGCGAGACCTCGACGCCCTGCGCCTTGATGCGCTCGATCTCGTCGACAAGGTGCCAGGGATCGACCACGACGCCGTTGCCGATGACCGACAGCTTGCCGCCGCGCACCACCCCCGAGGGCAGCAGCGCCAGCTTGTAGGTCACCCCGTCGATGACCAGCGTGTGGCCGGCGTTATGCCCGCCCTGGAAGCGGACGACGATGTCGGCCTGCTCGGAGAGCCAGTCGACGATCTTGCCCTTGCCTTCGTCGCCCCATTGGGCGCCCACAACGACGACGTTGGCCATGCCTGCCTGCTTACCCGTGACGGAAACCGGGACGGCGCCGCCCGCGACTGCGGGCTGCGTACGTCCTGAGCCGTTTCCGCGATCCGGGCTGCGAAATCAAGCAAGCCGCCCGCGTTGCGCCCGGTCGGTCGGGGGAAACGGTTATTTCGCCTCGGTCCCCGGGGTGCGGCCGGGCAGCTCATTCGGCTTGATCACCGGCATCGCGCCGCTCTCGTCGGGCTTGACGACGGTGCCGGTCGTGCCGGTCTCGGGTGGCTTGATCACGCCCTCGTCCTTCCGGAGCTTATCGCTGAGCGACTGGTCTTTCGGCGGCGCGTCGGCGCTCGGGCGCACCCGATCCGGCGGCGTCTGGCTGGACGGCGGCAGGGCCGGGTCGGTGTCGCGACCCTTCAGAGGCGCGTCGGGATTCTGCGCAAGGGCGGGGGCCGCGAACAGGGCCGCCACGCAGGCGGCAAGCAGGATCTTCCTCGGCAAGACTGGGCTCCCCTTTTCGGACACGAGTCCCGGGAGCAACAGCTGGAGGCGGGATACGTTCCTGTCCGCGGGGCCTTCCGGGCCGCCTCAGCCCTGCCGGGCTGCCTCGATGTAGAGCTCGCGCAGGCGCCGGGTCAGGGGACCGGGGCGTCCCTCGCCGATCGCGCGCCCGTCGATCTCCACCACCGGCATCACGAAGGCCGACGCGCTGGTGTAGAAGGCCTCCTGGGCCTCATAGGCCTCGGCGACCGGGATCAGGCGCTCCTCGATGCGCAGGTCGGCCTCGGCGGCGAGCCGGAGCACCGAGGCCCGGGTGATGCCGGGCAGCAGGGCCGTCGACAGCGGCCGGGTGACGAGGACGCGCTCGCGGCTGACGATGAAGGCCGTGGACGACGAGCCCTCGGTCACCGCCCCGTCCTCGACCATCCAGGCCTCGGCGACGCCGGCCTCGGCGGCCTGCTGCTTGGCGAGGACCTGGGCCAGCAGGGCCACCGACTTGATGTCCCGGCGCTTCCAGCGCAGGTCTTCGACGGTGACCACCCGGGCGCCGGTCTCCGCAAGCGGGTTGGCCAGCACGGTCTTCGCCTGCGTGAACATCATCACGGTCGGCTCGGTCCCGGCCTTCGGGAAAGCGAAATCCCGCTCGGCCACGCCGCGGGTGACCTGCATGTAGACCAGCCCCTCCGTGACGCCGTTGCGGGCGACGAGTTCGGTCTGCAGGCGCTCCCAGCTCTGGGCATCGTGCGGATTGCGGATGCCGATCTCACCCAGCGACCGGTCGAGGCGCGCGAGATGCGCGGCGTTGTCGACGAGCCTGCCGTCGATCACCGCGGAGACCTCGTAGATCCCGTCCGCGAACAGGAAGCCGCGGTCCATGATCGGCACGCGCGCCTCTGCGAAGGGTAGGAATTCGCCGTTGAGGTAGACGATGCGGGGAGCGGTCACGGGTTGCCTTCCTTTCTACGCGTCGGGCTCAAGCAGGAATCGTGCGGCACGCTCAGGCCGCCCCAAACACCCGCGCGAAGATCGTGTCGACGTGCTTGAAGTGGTAGCCGAGGTCGAAACACGCCTCGATCTGCTCGGGCGAGAGCGCGGCGGCCACTTCGGGATCCGCCTTCAGCAGCGCCAGGAAGTCACCTTCCCCCCGCCAGACCGGCATCGCGTTGCGCTGGACCAGCCGGTAGGCATCCTCCCGGGAGACACCCGCCTGGGTGAGGGCCAGGAGCACCCGCTGCGAATGGACGAGGCCGCCGAGCCGGTCGAGGTTCTTCTGCATGTTGGCCGGGTAGATCAGCAGCTTCTCGATCACCCCGGTCATGCGGGCGAGCGCGAAGTCGAGGGTCACGGTGGCGTCGGGCCCGATCATCCGCTCCACCGAAGAGTGGGAGATGTCGCGCTCGTGCCAGAGGGCGACGTTCTCCAGGGCCGGCGTGACGTAGCCGCGGACCATCCGGGCGAGGCCGGTGATGTTCTCGGTGAGCACCGGGTTGCGCTTGTGGGGCATGGCCGAGGAGCCCTTCTGCCCCTCGGAGAAGAACTCCTCCGCCTCCAGGACCTCGGTGCGCTGGAGATGGCGCACTTCGATCGCCAGACGCTCCAGGGAGGAGGCGACGACGCCGAGCGTGGCGAAGAACATCGCGTGGCGGTCCCGCGGGATGACCTGGGTGGAGACCGGCTCGGCCGTCAGGCCCATCTTCTCGGCGACGTACTGCTCCACCCGCGGATCGATGTTGGCGAAGGTGCCGACCGCCCCCGAGATCGCACAGGTGGCGACCTCCTCGCGGGCCGCGACGAGGCGGCGGCGATTGCGCTCGAACTCGGCATAGGCCTGGGCGAGCTTCAGCCCGAAGGTCACCGGCTCGGCGTGGATGCCGTGCGAGCGGCCGATGGTGGGCGTGAGCTTGTGCTCGAGCGCCCGGCTCTTCAAGGCCGCCAGCAGCGCGTCCACGTCGGCGATCAGGATGTCGGCAGCGCGCACGAGCTGCACATTGAGGCAGGTATCCAGCACGTCCGAGGAGGTCATGCCCTGGTGGACGAACCGCGCCTCCGGGCCGACGATCTCGGCGAGATGGGTGAGGAATGCGATGACGTCGTGCTTCGTCACCGCCTCGATCGCGTCGATGCGGGCGACATCGAACACCGCGTCGCGGCCCTTCGCCCAGACCGTCTCGGCGGCCGCCTTGGGCACGACGCCGATCTCGGCGAGCGCGCTTGTGGCGTGCGCCTCGATCTCGAACCAGATCCGGAAGCGGCTCTCGGGCGACCAGATCGCCGTCATCGCGGGGCGGCTGTAGCGGGGGATCATGGGGGCCTCGGCACGGTCCGGAACTCGTGCGTGGCCGGTAGCATGCGGCGCCCCGGCCGCTCAATGCGGAACGGACATAGCCGCCAACACCACCGGGGATCCGCCCGATCCCGGCTCAGCTCACCCGCACCCAGCCCGGCCCCATCAGGCGCTCCTGCGGGCGGAAGCGGGATTTGTAGTCCATCTTGCGCGAGCCCTCGACCCAGTAGCCGAGATAGAGATACGGCAGGCCGAGCCGGCGCGCCCGGCGGATGTGGTCGAGGATCATGAAGGTGCCCGGCGACCGCCCGGCTTCCTCGGGATCGTAGAACGAGTAGACCATCGACAAACCGTCCGCGAGGACGTCGGTGAGGCAGAAGGCGAGCGGCGGCCCGAAGCCGCGCCCGGTGATCGCCGTGTCCGGACCGTGCCGCCGGTACGACACCAGATGCGTGTCGACGTGGCTGTCCTCGACCATCATCGCGTAATCGAGAACCGTCATGTCGACCATTCCGCCGTCCCCGTGGCGGGCGTCGAGGTAGCGGCGGAAAAGGGCGTACTGCTCAGAAGCGGGACGGTTCGGCTCAGGCGAGCCGACCCAGTCGCCGTTGCGGGCCAGGATGCGCTTCTGGCTCGCGCTGGGCTGGAAGTCGTCGACCACGACGCGCACCGATATGCAGGCCCGGCAGGTCTCGCAGGCGGGGCGATACGCGATGGTCTGGGAGCGGCGGAATCCGCCCTGCGTCAGGATCTCGTTGAGGTCCCGGGCCCGCCGCCCGACGAGGTGGGTGAACACCTTCCGTTCCTCCTGACCCGGAAGGTAGGGGCACGGCGAGGGGGCGGTAAGGTAGAATTGCGGAGTGTCGCGCGGGTGGCTGGTCACGCTTCGTCTTGACCCTGCGCCGGATGGTCCTCGCGGCGCCGGCAAACCAGTGTACAGCCGGCGTGGCCGGGCTCAATGCCCCCGGCCGTTCGCCGCGCGAGATTTTCGCCGCCGGGCGCAGGGCTCAGCGGGCGTGAACGACAGCGAGGCCGAGCAGCAGGTCGTGACCGAGCCGGCGGTCTGCGCGCATCAGGCCGAAGGCGAGGTCGACACACCAGAGCAGGAAGGTCGAGACCGCCACGTAGAACAGCAGGGCATGGACGGCGGCCGTGACGACGTCGACGCGTGCCCCGCTCTCCGGGGCGACCACGCGCAGACCCATCAGCCTCTGCCCGATGGTGCTCTGCTTCGCGCCGCCCACCGTGATCGCGCTGTAGATGACGCCGCTCGCAGGAAGCACCGCGAACAGGGTCCAGCCCAACCCGAACGTCACCACGCCGATCACGGTGATCAGCAGGGTCAGAAGGGCGGTGAAGCCGAAGATGAACAGGATATCGAGAAGGTACGCGACCGTGCGGGCGCCGAGGCTCGCGCGCACGAACGGGACCGGCAGCGAGGCCGCGTAAGCGGTCGTCTCGAAGCGCTCGGCGTAACCGGGTTGGGGATTCTGCATGTGTCGCGTCCTGCAAGCGAGGCTGCGAACGACAAGGTGGGTGCGCGCCGCAGAGGCCGCAAGAGGACGGCGCACGTGGCCCGATCCGGGATCAGCGCTCGGCGGGATCGTCGGCTTCGGCGTCCGGCGTGTCCAAGTAGAAGCGCTTGAGCAGGTAGAGCGAAGGCCCGGACAGGCTGTTGTCCTCCGTCGCGACCGCCACGAGGGACGCCCCCGCGTCGAAGCGGCAGGTCAGCCAGTGCTGGCGGTTGCCCTCGGCGTAATCGACCCGAACCGTGTCGGCCGCCGGCCCGGGCGCGGCCCGCAGCAGCCGGATCCCCTGGGGCGCCACCGCCGGCAGGGCGCGACGGCAGGTCGCGACCCGCTCGCGCCGCAG
This sequence comes from Methylobacterium sp. NEAU K, assembly GCF_030700285.1. Taxonomy (GTDB): domain Bacteria; phylum Pseudomonadota; class Alphaproteobacteria; order Rhizobiales; family Beijerinckiaceae; genus Methylobacterium. The sequence goes on from NZ_JAUYZJ010000014.1 coordinate 16,001, forward strand.
CGTGTCCTGGCAGGCGGCGAGCCCCCCGAGGAAACCCGCCGCCACCGCAGCCCCGAGGAGCCAGCGGCGCGCGGACCTCACGGGTGGCTGCGCAGGCGCTCGGCGACCCGGGGCGCATGGTAGGTGAGGACGCCGTCGGCCCCGGCGCGCTTGAAGGCCAGCAGCGCCTCGACCATGGCGCGGTCGCCGTCGAGCCAGCCGTTGCGGGCGGCTGCCTCGATCATCGCGTACTCGCCCGAGACCTGGTAGGCGAAGGTCGGCACCTGGAACTCGTCCCGCACGCGACGGATGATGTCGAGATAGGGCAGGCCCGGCTTGACCATCACCGAGTCCGCGCCCTCGTCCAGGTCGAGCCGGACCTCGCGCAGGGCCTCGGCGGAATTGCCGGGGTCCATCTGGTAGGTGCGCTTGTCGCCGACGAGCGCGGCCTTGGTGCCGATCGCGTCCCGGAACGGCCCGTAGAAGGCGCTGGCGTACTTGGCCGCATAGGCCATGATCTGCACGTCGAGGAAGCCGGCCTTGTCGAGCCCGGCCCGGATCGCGCCGACGCGTCCGTCCATCATGTCGGAGGGCGCGATGATATCGGTACCGGCCTCGGCCTGGATCAGGCTCTGCTCCACCAGAACCGCCACCGTCTCGTCGTTCAGGATCGCGCCGTCCTTCATCAGGCCGTCATGCCCGTGGCTGGTGTAGGGATCGAGCGCCACGTCGGTCATGATCCCGACCTCGGGGACCGCGCGCTTCACGGCCCGCACCGCCCGGCAGACGAGGTTGTTGGCGTTGAGCGCCTCCGAGCCCGTGGGATCGCGCAGCGCGACCTCGGTGAAGGGAAAGAAGGCGACCGCCGGGATCCCCAGCCGCGCCGCGCGCTCCGCGTCGCGCACGATCTCGTCCACGGAGAGCCGCTCGACGCCTGGCATCGAGGCGATCGGCTCGCGCCTTCCCTCGCCCTCGATCACGAACATCGGCCAGATCAGGTCGTCGACGGTGAGCGTATGCTCGCGCACCAGCCGGCGCGACCACTCCGCCTTCCGGTTGCGGCGCGGACGCTGGGTGATCTTCAAGCCGTCCGTGCGGGCGCCCTCGCGGGCGGCTTCCACGGCGATCGGGCGCGGCTCTGGCAAGGTGTCTGACATGCGGCTTCGGTATCGTTCGCGCAGAGACGCGGGATCGCGCGGCGCGTCGGCGCTGGCGTAGCACACCGGCCCGGCGCGGTGAAATCCGGCCGTTGACGCAGGGCGCCGGAACCGCTTCAACCCGGCGCTTCCCCACAGCATGGATCGCGGCCTCCCGACGATGAACCGGCTCTCCCCACCCGCGAGCACGCCGTAGTGCCCGGCTTCCTCCCGATCCGGCGCAGGGCGCCCCGGTCCGGCGACGGACCGACCGACCGGATCGAGCGCCCGTCCGGGCCAGCACCGGGCACCTGGGACACGGTGCTCGTCTGGTTCATGCGGCTCACCGCGCTGGTGTGGCTGATCAAGAGCATCCTGGCCTGGGCGACGATCCTCGACGTGGTGCCGGGAGCGCGGCCGTTCGCGGCCGAGCCGTTCGGCCGGCAGGCGGCGATCATCTATTTCGCCGTGGTGGACGCGTCCGCGGCGATCGGCCTGTGGCTGACGAGCGCGTGGGGCGGCGTGATCTGGCTGCTCGCCGTGACATCCGCGATGACTCTCGCGGTGTTGACCCCGCAACTCGTGCCGATGCCGGCATCGCTGCTCGTATTCGGCGTCATCGTCGTGACGCTGTACTTCCTGCTGTCGTGGCTTGCCGCCCAGGAGGCACGGTGAACGAACCGTTCTGATCTTCGCTTCAGTTTGTCTTTACCGCGAAGAGTAAATCGTGAATTCATCCTGTCGCTTAAATCGCCTTTCATTCCCGAGCCCTAGCTTAGCCATCATCAGCGGCACCGCAACGACCGGGCGCCGCGGCATCAGAGGTGAGGCAGACGATGAAGACGCAGAGCGCGCGAGTCGCGAAGATCGAGACCCCCGAGGAGACCTCGTCCGCCAAAGGCTCCTACCTGGAGGCCCTTCACCTGGTCGAGCGGCTGCACCGCAGGCTGCTCGACGTGATCAAGGACGAGTTCGAGCGGCGCGGCCGCGAGGACGTAAACAGCGTCCAGGCGTTGCTCCTGTACAACATCGGCGACAAGGAACTGACCGCCAGCGAGCTGCGGACGAAGGGCTACTATCTCGGCTCCAACGTGTCCTACAACGTCAAGAAGCTCGTCGAGGCCGGCTACCTGCACCACGCCCGCTCGAAGACCGACCGCCGTTCGGTCCGGATCAGCCTGACCGACAAGGGGCGTCAGGTGCACGAGATCATCCAGGGTCTCTACGACAAGCACGCCCGCACCATTGCGCCGATCGGCGGCATCTCGGACGACGATTTCGGCCGGCTCAACCAGGCTCTCGGCCGTCTCGAGCGGTTCTGGACCGACCAGATCCGCTATCGCCTCTGACCCGCGCCGGTCAGAGGTTCAGGAGACCGACGATCCCGGCTATGACGGCGTAGGCGAAGCCGGCGTTGATGGCGACGCCGAACAGGCCGATGACCAAGCCGCCCATCACCACGATACCGTCGCGCTCGACGAGGCCGAGGCCCACGAGGCAGACGGCGAGACCCAGAGGGATCTGCCCGACGATGGGCGCGGCCACGATCAGCGCCAGCGCCAGGGCCAGCAGGGCGATCCCCATGCCGCGCATGCCGAGCGCAGTCTCGAACACGCTGACGCGGGGGCGCGACCAGCGCTCCAGGCGCCGCAGCACCGGCACCGCCCGGGTGACGGCGCGCCGCACATCCGTCAGCGCGATCGAGCGGCCGAGCAGGATCCGGGGCAGCCAGGGCGCCGACATCCCGGCCGCGATCTGAACGGCCACGAGCAGCAGCAGAAGGCCGCAGATCAGCGGGATCGGCGGCGGCATCGGCAGACAGTTCGGCAAGCCAAGCAGCACCACGAGCAGCGCGAACGCGCGATCTCGCAGGACCGAGACGATGTCGCCCACGGTGAGGCGCTCGCCCTCCTGGCTCGCAAGCACAGTGAGGACGTCCGACGTTCGTGCACCGGAGGTCAAGGATCCGCCAACCTTCGCTGTCCCGCCGGGGGCTCTAGCCGAGATCACCCGGCAGGCCAAGCGTGGGCGGCATATGGGCAGGAAAGCGGCCGACAGCGGCGCGAAATTCCCACCTCAGGTCCTTGATGTCGACCTAAAGCACATCTCAAGTCTTTCACGGCATCTTCCAGAGACGAATCCGCATTCCCGCGCCAGTTTCGCGCGCGCGCAAAGATATTCTCGGTGGATCCGCCGCGCGTGAGCCTACACAAGACGCCACTCAACCTTAGACTTGCGGCTTGATCTTCGGAGGCTGGCTTGTGCGCAGGTCGCGAGCATCAACGAGGTGCCGAGGCCGCGCGGCGGGAGCGACTGCAGTCATCTTGCCGCTCGTCGCCACAATCCTTCCGGCCGGCGCCGGAGAACTCGACGCGCTCCTGTTCGGAAGCCTCGATGCGGGAGCCGCGACCTTCATGACCGTCGGCGCGAAGCTTGGTCTCGACTCCCTCGACCACGAGGGATTCGTCATGCTGGCGAGCCTCGGAGGCGGCCGGCGCCAGGAGCGCAGCGACTGCGACTACGCCCGCACACGCTACAGCTTCAGCGCGGCCACGGTTTTCGGCTACCAATGGCTCTTCGATTGGGGAACGGTGGCCACCTTCGCCGGCCCTGAAGGCACGAGCGACATGCTCGCGGACGGGCGCGCCCTGGCCGCCTTGCCGGCCGCGTACGGCCTGCGCCTGCACGGCGAGGTCTGGGCGCGCCCGAGCGAGGACACCCTGGTCCAGGCGACAGCGGTCGGCGGTTCGGCGCGCGACAGCCTGTGGGCGCGCCTGGCCTGGGGGTATCGCCTGTGGGGGACCTATTTCGGCCCGGAGATGAGCGTCTACGCGGACGCGACGGGCTACCGTAAGCGAAACCTCGGCTTGCACGGCACCGACTTCGCCCTCGGGCATTACAGCTTCCGCGTCTCGGCCGGCCTCCAGACCGAGACGGGCCGGCGCGGCGCCCACCCTTATCTGGGGCTCGCCGTCTGGGCACCCTGGTGACCGGGATCGGGCTCGGTCGTCAGGGATGCGAGGAAGCGGGCAGCATCCCGGCGGATCTCGGCCCGGCGCTCCTCCCTCATGCCGCGCAGCGTCCGGTACGGCATGGCCATCCGCTGGTTCCCGGCAAGCTTATCCTCGTTCTCGATCAGGAAATTCCAGTACAGGTAGTTGAAGGGGCAGGCATCCGGCCCCGCCTTGACCTTCACGTCGTACGCGCAGGCGGCGCAGTAATCCGACATCCGGTCGATATAGGCCCCCGAGGCCGCATAGGGCTTCGACCCCATCACGCCCCCGTCCGCCCACAGCACCATGCCGTGCACGTTGGGCAACTCGACCCACTCGTAGGCGTCGGCGAAGACGACCAGGTACCACGCCTCGACCTGCGCCGGATCGAGGCCGGCGATCAGCGCGAAGTTGCCGGTCACCATCAGGCGCTGAATGTGGTGGGCATAGGCGTGAGCCCGCGTCTCGGCCACCACGTTGGCGATGCAGTTCAGCCGGGTCTCGCCCGACCAGTAGAACCACGGCAGGTCGCGGCCCGCGCCGAGGGCGTTCGTGTCACGGTACTCGGGCATGCGAGCCCAATAGAGTCCGCGGACGTATTCCCGCCAGCCGAGGATCTGCCGGATGAATCCCTCGACGGCGTTGAGCGGCGCGGTGCCGTCCCGATACGCTCGTTCGGCGGCCTGGCAGACTTCCTCTGCGGTCAGGAGCCCGGCATTGAGGGCCGGCGAGAGCAGGGCGTGGTACAGATAGGGCGCGCCCGTCTTCATGGCGTCCTGGTAGTCGCCGAAGGTCGGCAGGCAGTGGGCGACGAAGTGCTTGAGCGCAGCCAGTGCGTCGGCCCGCGTCACCGGCCAGGAGAACCCTGCGAGGTCGCCGAAATGGCCGGCGAACGCGTGCTCCACCAGGGCGATCACCGCGCGGGTGGTGGCGTCCGGCTGGAACCCGATCCGGTCCGGCAGCCGATGCCCCCTGGGCAGGCGCTTGCGGTTGTCGGCATCGAAGTTCCAGCGGCCGCCCACCGGCTCGCCACCGTCCATGAGCAGCCCGGTGCGGCGGCGCATGCCGCGGTAGAAGGTCTCCATCCGCAGGTGGTGGCGGCCTTCGGCCCAGCGGGCGAAATCCGCTCGCGGACAGAGGAAGCGATTGTCCTCGCGGATCTCCACCGGCACGGGCAACGCCTCGCGCCAGTCCTGCATCATCTCCCAGACCCGCCATTCGCCGGGCTCGGTGACGACGATCCGCCCGGGCGCGTGACGCGCGATCGCCCGCTCCAGCTCGCCGGTGAAGCTGCCCGTGTTGCCGGTATCCGTCAGGCGGACGTAATCTACGGCGATTCCCTCGGCTTCCAGTTCCGCCGCGAAGTGGCGCATTGCGGCGAACAGGAAGGCGATCTTCTGCTTGTGGTGGCGGACATAGGTCGCCTCGTCCCGTACCTCGACGATCAGGACGACGTCGCGCTCGGGGTCGAGATCGACGAGGCTCGAGACCCGGCGGTTCAGCTGATCACCGAGGACGAACCGCAGCGTTCCGCGCGGCTCGGCGGTCGGGCGCGCGCGTTTGGCCGGCACGGTCTCAGCCCTTGGTCCGCAGGGTCGCGCGGCCGCCATCGACACCGATGACTTGGCCGGTGATCCAGGCCGCTTCCTCCGAGACCAGGAAAGCCGCGAGCGCCCCGACATCCTCCGGCCGGCCCAGGCGCTGCAGGGCGTGCATGGCGGCGATTCCCTGGGAGAGGGTCTCGTTGCCGGTGATCGCGGCGGCGAGCGGCGTGCGCGTCAGGGAGGGGGCGACCACGTTGACGCGGATCTGGGGCGCGAGTTCGGCCGCGAGCGACAGGCCCAGCCCCTCGACGGCGCCCTTGGCCATGGCCACGGAGGCGTGTGCCGCGAAGCCCTGAGCGACCGCAACCGTCGAGAACAGCACGATCCCGGCCCCGGCCTCCCCGGCGCCGGCCTTGAGCGCGCCCGCCGCGGCCTGCGCGGCCGAGAAAGCCCCAAGCGCGTTGATCCGGAAGTCGGTCTCCGCATCGGCCCGGGTCAGGCGCCCGAGCGGGCGCAGGTTGATCGTGCCGACCGCGTAGACGAGGCCGGCGAGCGCAGCGCCCGCCGCTTCGGTGGCGGCGGACAAGAAATCGGGGTCGGTGACGTCGCCCACGCTCACCGTGGTCTCGCCGAGTTCGTCGGCGGCGCGGGACAGGCGGCCAGCGTTCCGGGCGGCGAGGTGGAGGGCGAAGCCGCGGGCGCGCAACGCCCGGGCGGTCGCGAGCCCGATGCCCCCGGTCCCGCCGTAGATCATAACGCGTCGCACCAAGCTTCCCCTTGCTACCCGTCCCGACCCGAGCAAGGTAAGGCCGGTTGCGCGCCCGGGCAGGCGGCAGGCCCGATTCCCTCCACGTGCACAAGGTCGCAGGCGGCAAGCATGAAGTTCGCGTTCGCCGGCATCGACTTCCTGGGCGGCGTGTTCGAGGGCTTGGTGGACGCCGGCTGGAAGCCGGTGAAGCTGTTCACCCGCCCTTGCGACGGCATCTACGACCACAACGACGTGGTGGTCGCCCGGGCCCGGGCGATGCGCCTGCCGATCCAGCTCTCGCGGATCAGGGAGCGCGACATCGAGGCCCTGCAGGCCGAGCACGGAAAGGATTGGGCGCTCGTGGTGGCGGGCTATCCGTGGCTGGTGAAGGGCTGGCGCGGCCGGGCGGCCTACGGCCTCAACATCCACCCAGCCCCGCTCCCGACCGGGCGGGGGCCCTACCCGCTGTTCCGCGCGGTGCTCGACCGCTACGAGACCTGGGGGGTCACCGCCCACGTTCTCGCCGACGGCTTCGACACCGGCGACATCCTAGCCCAGGACATCTTCACGCTCGGCCCGCAGGAGAACCACGAGACCCTGCTGGCCAAGTGCCAGATGGCGGCCCGGCGCCTCGCCGTGGGCCCGCTGGGCAAGGAGCTTCCCGCCCGCTGGCGCAGGGCCGAGCCGCAGGGCGACGGGTCATACTGGCCCCGCGCCACCGACGCCGACCGGACCCTCGACTTCCGCCAGGAAGTAGAGCCGATCCTGCGCCGCGTCCGGGCCTTCGGCACCGTCGAGACGATCGCCAGGCTCGGCGACGCCAGGGTCTATGTCGCCGAGGCGCAGGGCTGGCGCGAGCGCCACCCGCACGCGCCGGGTGCCGTCGTCCACCGCCACCGCCGCCACGTGGTGATCGCGGCGCTCGACGGCTACGTGCAGATCACCCGCTGGTCGCCGGTCCCCCTGGCCGAGGCCGGGCAGATCGGGCGCTGACGGGGGCCGCCGGGAACGGAAACGGGACGGGCGGTGTTTTCGGGGCCTGAAGGTCACGGAGCTCCACATGTCGACACGCGCAAGCCTCGCCGCAGCCCTCGGGCTTGCCGCGTTGTTCACCGGCTCCGCGTTCGCGCAGGGCGTCATCGTCGCCCCAGACGATTTCGGCCCCGACGACGAGGTCGTTGTGCGCGACTACATCGTGCGCCGCCCGGTCGGCCCCGGTCCGATCGTCGGCTCGATCCCGCTGCGGCCCGGCTCGATCGTTCCGGAAGACGTGCGGCTCGCGCCCTTCACGGATGCGCCGAACCCGCGGCTGCGCCGCTTCGGCTACTTCGTGGCGCCCGGCGACAAGGTGGTGGTGGTCGATCCCGAAACCCGCACCGTGGTGCGGATCTTCGATCGCTGAGGCGGCCAGAGGCCGGATCGCCTTCGCGGCGCCGATCCGCTAACACCCCGGGCGCGAACCAGAAGATGTGCGCCGGGGGAATCGTCATGAAGGCCAAGCCGTCCGCTCTGTCGAGCGAGGCGCTCCTCGCCTCGGGGCTTGTGCTCATGACCGCCGCCGGGCTGTTCGAGTGGCTCGTGGTCTCGCCCGACAATCCGGGCTACGCGGCGCTGCGCGTGTGCGGCGCCGCGGTCGCGGCCTTCGTGGCGATGCTGCCGTTCCGCCGGGCGTGAGCGTGGCGCTCACCACGCGCTGAGCGCCGCGCGCTTCCAGCGGTCGGGCGCGACGCAGCGATACTCGAAATCCTCATCCCAGGCGTGGTCGCCGGGCGAGCAGGGATCCCGGCTGCTTTGCGGCGGCCGAGGCCGGGCCTCACGGACGGCGGCGGCCTGGATGAGGCCCGCGTCGCTCACCCGGAACACCGGCCCAGTGCCGGTACCGTAGACCAGATCCCGCCCATCGAAGCCGAGGGCGCGCGAGAAGCCGCCCTCGCGGGTCCCGTCGAGACCGATCGACTGGCCCGCCCCGAGGAGGATCGGCACGCCGGTGAAGCGGGCCGCCGCGGCATCGATGCCGATCCCGTAGGTCCCCTCCCCCTGGAAGGAGAGACCCCGGTCGGTGACCGAGCCGGTGAGGTTGCCCATCAGGATACCGTAGCCGGTATGGGCCCCCGGCACGCCGCCCGTGGAGATCTGGAGGCCGACCCGCTGGCGGTTGCGATCGGTGGTCGGCGACTGGGCCGAGACGTCGATCTCGGCGCCGATGCACGAGGCGACCGGGTCGGCCTCGTCGGTCATGTCCACGCAGTTGAAGTTGCCCGCCCAGGATGGCCCCACCGGCCCCAGGCCGTTGGCCTCCTTGAAGATCGTCCCGTTGACGGCGACGTTCTGCGCCCCCGTGCTGGCGAGGCTGCGGTTGTGCAGTTCGCCCGTGATCGTCCACTCGTAGCCGGCATTGTCGGGCCCCGAGGAGCCAAGCGCCCAGAGCGCCTTGTAGGTGTGGCCGGGCTCCCCCGACCCCTGCGGGACGTGCCGGTCGACCCGCAGGGTCGAGACCGGATCGAAGTCCCCGGGCCGGTTCCACAGGAAGGCGTGGCCGCCGTCGATGCCCGGGAGGCCGCTGCCCTGGACATCCCGGGAGAAGCCCGGCGGCCAGGGCAGCGGAGCCGGCGCTGGCACCTGCCCGGGGGCCTCGGCGGGCGCCGGAGCCGGCAGGCCGGCGAGGAGGAGGCTCGGCAGAAGCGCGAGGCCGGGACGGATGCGCATGGTCGTTTCCGTGTGTCCGATACGGATCGGGGCGGGGCGAAGTCTTCGATAAGGCCTGGCGGTTCGCGGCCGGAAGGGCGACGACCCACATTTGGATCCCGCACCGCGATATGCTCTGATGCCGCTCCGATCGGGCAGCCTGAGAGCGGCACATGTCGAAGTCGCTGCGATTCCTGCGGAACTGGTTCCTGCTGTCGATCCCGGTCGGCCTGTTCGTCGGGAAGTTCATCAAGGCCGGCAAAGGCCCCCTCCTGCGCGACGATGAGCGTTCCTCGGATTCGTGACACCGCGCGGCCGGAGCGCTGCCTCCAGTACGGGGGGTGTCTGCCCCATCATGCGGCCCTCCTATTCTGCTTTCCTTTGGATACAGTAATCATCAATCGATCATTAGTGAATTTGGCGCATTTTTACTGAAATCGCGCCAAATTGGCCGACATAGCCAGGGTTTTCGGCCATGTCCCGCAACACCCGGCCACGCCTCGGTTTCGTCGAGCGACGTGCCGCCGAACGCAAGGCTACGGCCCTGCTGGCTTTCGCGCATCGTCCGGACGGATCCCGCCTACCCTGCCGGATCCAGAACCTCTCGGATCGTGGCGCGATGCTCGAATTCCTCAGCCCAGACAGGGTCATGCTGGAGGATTCGTTCGATCTCGTGCTGGCCAATTCCGACATGCGCTATGCCGTGAAGCTCATCTGGCGGAAGGACCGGACGGCCGGGGTGCTGTTCTGTTTGTGAGCGCATGGTCGGCTGAATGCGGCAGTCGCTCCGGACGCATCCTCGCCGTAAGAGGCACCTGTCCGAGCAGCCCGCTCCCGTCGACCGTGTGAGGTCGAACAGGCCCCGGAAGCCCAAACACGCGTAGTTCCGCCGACGGCTTCCGGCCCCCGCGTTACAGGCCGCCGAAGTTGGCAACGTCTGTGCCGGTCGCGCGGCCTTCCGTGCAGTTGCGGTGGCGAGCCCTCAGAACGGCTGGGCGGTTACGAGCAAACGCCGGAAATCGCCGTTCGCTTTGAACCCGACGGAGCGCACCCGATGCATTCTCTCCGACTCGGCAGATGCGGACATTTACCGGAGAAAAGCAGCCCCGTTCGATTTAGTGGTGAGCGCGCTGGGACTCGAACCCAGGACCTACAGATTAAAAGTCCGTTGCTCTACCAGCTGAGCTACGCGCTCGCGTCCGGGGACCGCCCGTGGGCGGCCGCTCGGGGACGGCGCGTCCGCAATAGGTGAGCGGGACCGGGGGGTCAACACGGGCGTGTGGGCGGCGCCGACCCCGCGTCGCCGCGCGCACGCTCGACGATACCGCGTGCCTCGTCGAAGGCGGCGTCCGCGTCGAGCTCCGTGGTATCGAGCCGGACCGCGTCGTCGGCCATGCGCAGCGGCGCGGCGGCCCGGGAGGCGTCCCGGGCGTCGCGGGCCTCGATGTCGGCCAGGATCGCCGCGAAGGTCGCGGCCTCGCCCCGGCCGGACAGTTCCAGGTGGCGGCGGCGGGCCCGCTCCTCGGAGGAGGCCGTGATGAAGAGCTTCACCGCGGCCTCGGGGCAGACAACCGTGCCGATGTCACGCCCGTCGAGCACGGCGCCCTGGGGATCGGCGGCGAAGCGGCGCTGCCACGCCAGCAAAGCGCCCCGGACCTCCGGCACCGCCGAGATCCGCGAGGCCGCCTCGCCCATGGCACGATCGCGCAGGCGCGGATCGTCGAGCCGGTCCGCGTCGAGGGCCTGCGCGGCCCGGGTCGCAGCAGCGTGCTCGTCCAGTGACAGGCCGCCATCGATCAGCGCCAGCGCCACTGCGCGGTAGAGGAGCCCCGTATCGAGATGCGGCAGCCCATAATGGACCGCCAGCCGCTTGGCGAGCGTCCCCTTGCCCGAGGCGGCCGGGCCGTCGATCGCGATGACGAACGGCATCGCGTCAGGCCCCGATCCGGCCGCCGAGGGCCTGCATGGTCGGCAGGAAGCTCGGGAAGCTCGTGGCGATCATCGCGCCGTCATCCACCGTGACGGGCGAGCGGGTGGCCAGACCCATCACCAGGAACGCCATGGCGATCCGGTGGTCGAGATGGGTCGCCACGGTGCCGCCGCCGGCGACCGCCGTCCCGTCGCCCTCGACCACGAGGTCGTCGCCCTCGACCGTGTGGCGGACGCCGTTGGCCGCGAGCCCCGCCGCCACCGCCGCGAGGCGGTCGGATTCCTTGACGCGCAGCTCGTGCAGGCCGTTCATCCGGGTCCGGCCCTCGGCGAAGCTCGCCGCCACCGCCAGAACCGGATACTCGTCGATCATCGCGGGGGCGCGCTCGGCCGGGACGTCGACGCCGATGAGGCGGCTCGCGCGCACGCGCAGGTCCGCCACGGTCTCGCCGCCCTCCTCGCGCTCGGCCACGCGCTCGATCCGCGCGCCCATCTCCAGCAAGGTGGTGATCAGCCCGGTTCGCAGCGGGTTCATCATCACGCCCTCGATCACGATGTCGGAGCCCGGCACGATCAGCGCCGCCACCAGGGGGAACGCCGCCGAGGACGGATCGGCCGGGACGACCACGTCGGTCCCGCGCAGGGTCGGCTGGCCGATGAGCGAAACCTTGCGGCCGTGGCCTCCGGGCCCGTGCGGCTCGACGCTCACCTGCGCGCCGAACAGGCGCAGCATCCGCTCGGTGTGGTCGCGGGTCGCCGCCGCCTCGATCACCGTGGTGATGCCGGGCGCGTTGAGGCCGGCCAGCAGAACAGCCGACTTGATCTGCGCGGAGGCGGCCGGGGTCTCGTAGGTTATCGGGATCGCATCCTTCAGCCCGCGCAGGGTCAGGGGCACGCGCCCGCCCTCCGCCTCGGCCAGCACCTGCGCGCCCATGCGGGTGAGCGGGTCCAGGATCCGGCGCATCGGGCGCGAACGCAGGGACGCATCTCCGTCGAAGGTCGCGGTGACCGGCTGGCCGCCGACCACGCCCATCATCAGCCGCGAGCCGGTGCCGGCATTGCCGAAATCCAGCACGTCGGCCGGGTCGGTGAGGCCGCCGATGCCGACGCCGCGCACGCGCCAGCGCCCCTCGCCGAGGCGCTCGACGCCGGCACCGAGCGCCTTCGCAGCGGCGGCGGTGCGCAGCACGTCGTCGCCCTCCAGCAGCCCCTCGACCCGCGTCTCGCCCTGGCTCAGCAGCCCCAGGATCATCGCCCGGTGGGAGATCGACTTGTCGCCCGGCGGACGCAGGCGCCCCTTGAGCGGCGTCCCCGGTGCGGCGGTGAGGGGTTGGGGAGGCGAATCGTGCGACACGGGGCGTCCGTTCAAGGCTTATGGGTTGGCCGGGGTCCGGCGCGTCGCGCGGTATGGCCGCGCCGCTGCAATCGGACCGTGAACTCGCGGCGCGGTTAACACGGGCACCGTCCCGCGTCATCCATCGCCCTGCCGGAGCGGACCGGCCGGAAACCCGCCGTTCCGGCTCGATTGACAGGGGCTGCGCCCGCGACTAACGGGGCCCCTCCCCCGAGATAGCATTGACGACGAGGTGTCCCCCCGTGGCCCGACCGGAACTTGGCTTGAAGCGCCAGTGCATGAGCTGCGGCGCGAAGTTCTACGACCTCGCCCGCGATCCCGCCGTCTGCCCGAAATGCGGCGCGGTCTACCAGGCAGTCGCGACCAGCCGCGTGGCGGCGCCTGTCGTGGCGCGCAACACCACCCCCGACGACGAGGATGAGACGGACGAGAAGGGCCCGGAGCTGGTCTCTCTTGACGAGGTCGAGGCCGCCGAGGACGAGGCGGATCCGACCCCCGAGGACGACACGGTCGAGGACGGGGATGCCGCCGAGGACGACACCTTCCTCGAGGAGGAGGATACCGGCGACGACGATGTTTCCGACCTGATCGACGGCGATATCGAGAACGACGAAGAGAGCTGAGGCGCCCCCTGCCGAGGCTTCGTAGAAACCCCGAAGAAAGCCGAAAAAAGGGGTTGAGTCCTCGGCGAGAGCCGCCTATAGAACCGCCCTCGCCGGACGACATCGGCCGGCGAGACACCGCGGAACCCAAACCGCGGCGGATAAAGTGGGGCCTTAGCTCAGCTGGGAGAGCGCTTCCATGGCATGGAAGAGGTCATCGGTTCGATCCCGTTAGGCTCCACCATCCTCCCCCGCGCGACGTGGCCACATCGGCCTTCCGCGCTGAATTCCGAAGACAGACCGAGCAGCCAGTCAGCACCGCAGACCTCTTTGCCGAGGCCCGTTGTCGTGGACAGACTTATTCAGCGGGTCAGGTGCCCGAGCGGCAAGGCGGTCGTGTACTTCACCTGACCCAGGGCGAAGCTGGAGCGGATGTTGGCTACCCTGGGGATCCGTGTGAGGTGGTCGAGCACCAGCCTCTGGTACTGGCCGAGATCCTCCACCACCACGCGCAGCATGTAGTCGGCCTCGCCGCTCATCAGGTAGCACTCCATAACCTCCGGGCGGCTGCGAACCGCCTCGTCGAAGGCCTGGAGCGCGGCCTGGGTCTGCTTCTCGAGCGAGACGTGCACGAACACGTTGACCGCGAGGCCCAGGCTCATCGGATCGACCACCGCGACGCAGCCGCGGATGATCCCCGCCTCCTTCAGCTCGTTGACCCGGCGCCAGCACGGCGAGGTGGAGAGCCCGACCTGCTCGGCCAAGTCCGCGATGCTGATCTCACTGTCCTGCTGCAGGCGTTCGAGGATGCGCAGACTCGCGGCGTCGAGCTGGGCCGGTCGGGACACCACGTTTCGTTCTCCGGGTTGCTATCGGCATAGTATGCCGCCGATTACCGGGCAGGAGAATTTTATAGCGCCCGGACAGGTGGCCGGTAGCCATATAGGAAAATCGTGATCTCACTGGGCTCGAAGGGTGGCCCAGGCGCTCAGGCACCCGCCTCGTCATTCCGGGGCCGCGAAGCGGAGCCCGGAATCCAGAGACACTGGCAGATCAGGATCTTGCACCGTCCGGGGCCCTGGATTGCCGCTTAAGGCGCCCCCTCCGGGTCCAGGCTCGCCTGCGGCGCCCCGGAATGACGGGGTTCATCGTTCTGCTGCGTCACTTCCGTCAGCGAGGACGAGGTCTCGCAAGCAGAGGAACCCCTCAGAGAAATCCGACATCCGGCGCTCACCCCGCCACGGCAGGAGACACCCCATTTCGGCGGTACGATCGACCGTCTTTAGCCGTCAGCGCGGTGAAACATGCCAATAAACGGCCCCGTGCCACAAAAATTCGGCATGTCGCCCCGCCTCCGAATCCGTATGCTCAGGGCAAAACCGGAGCTGCGCCGATGAACGCCATACCGCCGAAGACCATCCTCGCGCGGTCCGCCGAGGTGGATCACGATCCGGCCGAGACGCAGGACTGGCTGGCCGCCCTCGAGTCGCTGTTCCGCACCGAGGGCGCGGCCCGGGCCCGGTTCATCCTCGACCGGCTGGAGCGGCACTCGAAGGAGATCGGCATCCTCGACGAGGCGCTGCCCTACTCGCCCTACCGCAACACGATCCCGCTGGAGAAGCAGGCGCGCTACCCGGGCGATCCCGACATCGAGGAGCGCCTGACCTCGATCATGCGCTGGAACGCGCTCGCCATGGTGGTGCGCGCCAACATGGCCTACGGCGAGCTGGGCGGCCACGTGGCGAGCTACGCCTCGGCGGCGGAGCTGTTCGAGGTCGGCTTCAACCACTTCTTCAAGGGCGGCGCCGACGGCGACCTGGTCTACTTCCAGCCGCACTCGGCCCCCGGCGTCTATGCCCGCGCGTTCCTCGAAGGGCGGCTCTCCGAGGAGCAGCTGAAGCATTACCGCCAGGAGATCGCCGGCGACGGCCTGTGCTCCTACCCGCACCCCTGGCTGATGCCGGATTTCTGGCAGGTCCCCACCGGCTCGATGGGAATCGGCCCGATCCACGCCGTCTACCAAGCGCGGTTCATGCGCTACCTCGCCGACCGGGGCCTCGCCGACACGTCCGGCCGCCACGTCTGGGGCGTGTTCGGCGACGGTGAAATGGACGAGCCGGAATCGATCGGCGGCCTGGCCCTCGCCGCGCGCGAGAATCTCGACAACCTCACCTTCGTCATCAACTGCAACCTGCAGCGGCTCGACGGACCCGTGCGCGGCAACGGCCAGATCATCCAGGAGCTGGAGAGCCTGTTCCGGGGCGCGGGCTGGAACGTCATCAAGGTGCTGTGGGGCTCGGAGTGGGACGGGATCTTCGCCCGCGACACCAACCATGCCCTGCTCCGGCGCTTCGCCGACACCGTGGACGGCAAGTATCAGACGCTGGGCGCCAAGGACGGCGCCTACAACCTCGCTCATTTCTTCGGTGAGGATCCGGAGGTCCGCGAGCTCGTCGCGCACATGTCCGACGCCGACGTGGACCGGCTGAAGCGCGGCGGCCACGATTTCCGCAAGCTCTACGCGGCCTTCGCGAGCGCGAAAGCCACCAAGGGCCGCCCCACGGTGATCCTGGCCAAGACCAAGAAGGGCTACGGCATGGGTGGGGCGGGCGAATCGCGCATGACGGCCCATCAGGCCAAGAAACTCGACGTGGACGCGCTTCGCGCCTTCCGGGACCGATTCGCCCTGCCGCTCACCGACGCGCAGGTGGAGGGTCTGGCCTTCTACAAGCCGGCCATGGACGGCGCCGAGATGCGCTACCTGCGCGAGCGCCGCGAGGCCCTCGGAGGCGTGCTGCCGGCCCGCCGCAGGTCGGCGCCGAGCGTCGCCGTACCGGCGCTCTCTACCTATGCCGGCTTCGCCCTGGAGGCCGGCGGCAAGGAGATGTCGACCACCACCGCGGTGGTGCGCCTGTTCGGCAATCTCCTGAAGCACAAGGATCTCGGGCCGCGCATCGTCCCGATCGTCGCCGACGAGGCCCGCACCTTCGGCATGGCCAACCTGTTCCGGCAGGTCGGGATCTACGCGCCGCAGGGGCAGCTCTACGAGCCGGAGGATGCCGGCTCGATGCTCTATTATCGCGAGGCCCGGGACGGGCAGCTCTTGGAAGAGGGCATCACCGAGGCCGGGGCGATCTCGTCCTGGACGGCCGCGGCCACCGCCTACAGCGTCCACGGCCTGTCGATGCTGCCCTTCTACATCTACTACTCGATGTTCGGCTTCCAGCGGGTCGGCGACCTGATCTGGGCCGCGGCCGACCAGCGGGCGCGGGGCTTCCTGATCGGCGCCACGGCGGGCCGCACCACCCTCGGCGGCGAGGGCCTGCAGCATCAGGACGGGTCGAGCCACCTCGCCGCCGCCGCGATCCCGAACTGCCGGGCCTACGATCCGGCCTTCGCGTACGAGATGGCGGTGATCGTCGACCGGGGCGCCCGGGCGATGATGGAGGAGGGCGAGGACGCCTTCTACTACCTCACCGCCATGAACGAGAACTACGCCCAGCCCTCTATGCCGGAGGGCGCGGAGGCTGGAATCCTGAAGGGCATGTATCGCTTCGCGGGGCCAGATTCCGGGCCTGCCGCGGTGCGCCTGCTGGGTTCGGGCGCGATCCTGCCCGAGGTGATCGCGGCGGCGGCGCTGCTGGCGCAGGATTGGGGCATCGCCGCGGAGCTGTTCAGCGTCACGAGCTTCAGCGAGCTGGCGCGCGACGCCCGAGCGGCCGAGCGCCGGGCGATGCTCCACCCGGAGACGGACGCGCCGGTGAGCCACGTGGCCGCCCTGCTGCCGGGCTCCACGCCGATCGTGGCGGCGAGCGACTACATCCGGGCCTACCCGCAGCTCATCGCCTCCTATGTCGGCGCCCGGTTCGTGACGCTCGGCACCGACGGGTTCGGGCGCAGCGACACCCGCAACGCCCTGCGCCGGTTCTTCGAGGTGGACCGGCAGCACGTGGTGGTGGCTGCCCTCCACGCACTGGCCGAGGCCGGCACGGTGCCGCGCGCCACCGTCGCCGAGGCGATCCGCCGATACGGCATCGACGCCGACACGCCGGCTCCGTGGACGATCTGAAAAATCCCACCCGCGACCTGATCCTGAGGTGCTGCGTAGCGTAGCAGCCTCGAAGGCGCCTCTCAGCCGGCCGCGCGATCCCTGGAGGGCTCCTTCGATCGCCGGTCACCTCAGGATGGCGGCAAATCGGGCGATCGACGAGCTGTCACAAGTCCTTCGGGAGGCCCGGACGCGGACCTCCCCCCAACCGAACCCATCGTCACAGACTTGCCCAGCCACGGAAACCCGCCCGCATGAGCGCCGCGCTGCAGATCGCCCTCCCGGATATCGGCGACTACCGGGACGTGCCTGTCATCGAACTCCTGGTGAAGCCGGGCGACCGCCTCGCCGTGGACGACCTGATCCTCAGCATCGAATCCGACAAGGCGACCATGGAGGTCCCCTCCCCGGTCGCCGGCACCGTGCGGGAATTGCTGGTCGCGGTGGGATCGAAGGTCTCGGAGGGCACGCCGATTCTCGTGGTCGAGCCCGCGGAGGGGGGCGAGAGCGCATCGGCACCGAAAGCGCCGCCAACCGCGAAGCGACCGGAGGCGGCTGCCGGTGCCGGACAGAGCGCGGGTCCCCTCTCCCGCACGGGAGAGGGAGCCCGTCGCGCTTCGGCCGAGCCGTCGCGGGACGACACGCAGCCGGCAACCGTCGGCGATGTCCACGCCAGCCCGTCCGTGCGCCAGCTCGCCCGCGAACTCGGTGTCACCCTCGACCGCGTGCCCGCCACCGGCCCGAAGGGGCGGATCCTGCGCGAGGACCTGCACGCCTTCGTCAAGGCGGCGCTCCAAGCACCCGCCGCGCCCTCCGGCATCGGTGCCCACCTGCCGCCCTGGCCGGCGGTGGATTTCGCCAAGTTCGGCCCCGTCCAGCGCGAGCCGCTGTCGCGGATTCAGACCCTCTCCGGGGCGAATCTCAGCCGCAACTGGCTGACCATCCCGCACGTGACCAATTTCGACCGGGCCGACGTCACCGAGATCGAATCATTCCGGGTCGGGCTTAACAAGGAGGCGCGCACGCCGCCCGCACGGGTCACCATGGTGGCCTTCCTGATCAAGGCCGCGGCCTCGGCCCTGCGGACCTATCCGCGCTTCAATTCGTCCCTGGAAGGCTCCGACCTCGTCCTGAAGGACTATGTCCACGTCGGCTTCGCGGTGGACACCCCGAAGGGCCTGATGGTGCCCGTGGTGCGCGACTGCGACCGCAAGGGCCTCATCACGATCGCCACCGAGATGGCGGCGCTGGCCGAGAAGGCCCGGGCCGGGACCCTCCCGGGCTCCGACATGCAGGGCGGCTGCTTCTCGGTGTCGTCGTTGGGCGGCATCGGCGGCGATGGGTTCACCCCGATCATCAACGCCCCCGAAGTGGCGATCCTGGGAGCGGCACGGTCGCGGACGGAGGCGGTCTGGGACGGAAAGGCCTTCCAACCCCGCCTGATCCTGCCGCTCAGCCTGTCCTGGGACCACCGCGTGGTCGACGGCGTCGCCGCCGCCCGCTTCCTCGGCCACGTGGCGTCGGTCCTGTCGGACCTGCGCCGCGCCCTCCTGTGACGGCGGCCACGATGCCCGAGATCCACGACATCCGCGTCCCCGACCTGGGGGACTATGCCGACGTGCCCGTCATCGAGATCCCGGTGGCGCCCGGCTCCCCCATCGCCCGCGACCAGACCCTGCTGGTGGTCGAATCCGACAAGGCGACGATGGACATCCCGTCGCCGGTCGCCGGACGCCTCGTGAAGATGCTGGTCGGCCTCGGCGACACGGTTTCGGCCGGCACCCTCGTCGCCCGGGTCGCGGGGGAGGCGGGCGAGGCCGCACCGGCCCAGTCGCCGACCAGTGAGCAGGCGGAGGCGGCCTGTGACCTGCTGGTGATCGGCGGCGGTCCCGGGGGCTATGCGGCCGCTTTCCGGGCCGCCGATCTCGGGCTGCGGGTAATCCTGGTGGAGCGCGACGCGACCCTAGGCGGTGTCTGCCTGAACGTGGGCTGCATCCCATCGAAGGCGCTCCTCCACGTCGCCGCCGTCACCGAGGAGGCCGGCCGCCTCGCCCCCCACGGGATCAGTTTCGGCGCGCCGACGATCGACCTCGACAAGCTGCGCGGGTTCAAGGCCGGCGCCGTGCGCCGCCTGACCGACGGGCTCGCCCAGATGGCGCGCCTGCGCAAGGTCGCGGTGATGCGGGGCACCGCGACCTTCACCGGGCCGAATACGGTCTCGGTCGCTCTGCAGGAGGGCGGCGCGCGCGCCGTCACCTTCGCCAGCGCCATCGTGGCGGCCGGCTCCTCCCCGGTCGCCCTGCCGATGCTGCCGGCGGATCCCCGCATCGTGAACTCGACGGGCGCGCTGAACCTGCCCTTCGTGCCCCGCCGCCTCCTGGTGATCGGCGGCGGCATCATCGGCCTGGAGATGGCGACCGTGTACAGCGCGCTGGGCGCCCGGGTCGACGTGGTCGAGCGCCTGGAGAACCTCCTGGACGGCGTCGACCGCGATCTCGTGGCGATCTGGACCAAGCGCAACGCCCATCGCTTCGACCGGATCCGGACCGGGACTGAGGTCGTCTCGGCGACAGCCACCGCGGAGGGAATCGCCGTAACCCTGTCGGGCGAGGCGCAGCCGCAGACCTACGACCTCGTCCTCCAGGCAGCCGGCCGGCGCCCGAACGGCGCGGGGCTGGGCCTCGACCGCGCCGGCGTGGCGGTGGAGCGCGGATTCGTGCCGGTGGACGCGCAGATGCGCACCAACGTGCCCCACATCTTCGCGGTCGGCGACCTCGTCGGGCAACCGATGCTCGCCCACAAGGCGGTGCACCAGGGGCACGTCGCCGCCGAGGTCGCGGCCGGCCACAGGGCCGGCTTCGACGCCGCGGTGATCCCCTCCGTCGCCTATACCGACCCGGAGATCGCCTGGGCCGGCCTCACCGAGGCAGCCGCCAAGGCCGCCGGCCGGTCCGTGGAGGTGGCGCGCTTCCCCTGGGGCGCCTCGGGCCGGGCCATCGCCAACGGCGCCGATTACGGCCTGACGAAGCTGCTGTTCGACGCCGGGACGAAGCGGATCGTCGGCGGGGCCATCGTCGGCCCGAGCGCGGGCGACATGATCGGCGAGATCGCCCTGGCCATCGAGATGGGGGCGGACTCCGCCGATATCGGCCGCACCATCCACCCGCACCCGACGCTGGGCGAGACCATCGGGATGGCCGCGGAGGCCGCTCTCGGCCTCTGCACAGACCTGCCCCCCACCGCACGGCGATAGCGGCGGCCGGACTCACGGCGCGGCACGTGAGCCTCGACCGGCCGGCCTTTCTTGGCTAAGCCTGCGGCGTCGAGATCAGAGGTATGACGGCGGTCCCGTCCGGACGGTTGTTCTGGACGAAGACCGACCATATCCAGAGAAATCTGGGAACCCTGACGGGAGGATTCGGATCGAGATGAGGCGGCGTGCCGGACTGTTCTCTTGGGAGACCTCCAATGCCGAGCCTCTATTTTACCAACATCGATAGTCGGGTCGTGAATTCCTGTCTTTCATCCCTTGCCCGCCGCGGCTGGGCGATCCGCCTCAGTCTCGTGGCGGCCCTGGCGGCTCTCCCGGTGCGCGTTTCGAACGGCCTCGCGGCCGAATCGCCGGCCCCCGCCGAGGCGGGCTCCGCACCGCGGCCGGATAGCGGTCCCGCGGCCTTGATCGCGTCCCTGAAGGGCCGGGTGCTCGCCGCCCACAGCGCGACGCTGGCGCTGGAGAGCTGGTGCGCGGAGTACGGGCTCGCTGGCGATCCACACCTCGTGGCCCTGCGCCTGCCCGTCGCGGACAAGCCGCTCACCGCCGCGCAGCGCACCCGCCTGGCGATCGGCCCGGACGAGCCCGTGCGCTACCGCCGGGTCCGCCTCGCCTGCGGCGACCGGGTCCTGTCCGAGGCGGACAACTGGTATGTCCCGGCACGCCTCACCCCCGAGATGAACACCACCCTGGACGGGACGCGCACGCCCTTCGGCCGGGTCGTGCGTCCCCTCGACCCGGTGCGGCGGACCGTGGCGGTTCGCCCGTTCGCGCAGCACCCGGAGCCCGGCCCAGACGACCCGCTGTTCGAGGTCGACGCCGTACTGGTGTCGGGCGCCGGCCAGCCGTTCTGCGAAGTCGTCGAGACCTATCTGGGCGGTGCGCTGCCCGAAGCTTCGCGGTAGGAAGCCTCAAGAGACGAGTCGGGAGGATTGAGGATGCGTCCAGCGTTCCGTCGTGCGGTCTTGGCCCTGCTCGCGGCGGTGCCGTTCTGTGCCTCGGCCCGCGCGGCCGACCCGGCCGGTCTCTGGCTCACCGAGACCGGGAGTTCCCGCGTGCGGATCGCGTCCTGCGGCGGCGGCTATTGTGGCACCATCGTCAGCGCCCCCGGCAAGGGGCTCGACGTCAAGAATCCCGACCCGTCCCTGCGCAGCCGCAGCGTCGTGGGGGTCCAGATCCTCAACGCGCCGCACGCGGACGGATCGGGCTACAGCGGCTCGCTCTACAATCCCAACGACGGGAAGACCTATTCAGGCTCGCTGCGCCTCACGGGTCCGAACGCCCTCGAAGTGTCGGGCTGCGTGATGAGCGTGTTCTGCAAGCGGCAGACCTGGACACGGGTCAACTAAGCGGCCCCGGGGCCCGGCACGGATTCCTAAATTGTGACCCTGTGTGCCAGCGCACACAGCACGTCTCCCGCTCCATCCTCAAGGGATCGATTGCGCGCGATCGAAGTTGCCTGCGTCGAGAGACATGAGGATATCGATGAACAAGACCCTTCTCGCGACCGCGATCGCCGCCCTGCTGGTCGCGCCCGCATCCGCCCAGGTGATCGAGTCGCCGACCAGCACCACCGTGGTGGTCCCGCCCGGCGCGCCCGGCGTGGTGACCGGGCAATCCGATGCGACCGGCAACGAGGGCGCCGTCACCTATTCCCCGACCGGGCGCGCGGCGGACACGATCTCGAACGACTCGGCGGCGGCCGGCAACGCCGACCAGCCGTCGCTCGTCGCGCCGCAGGGCGGTGGCGGTGGCGGCGGCCGGTAGTCCGCCGCACAGGACAGGAAATCGTAGAGGCCGCGCCCGTCAGGGCGCGGCCTTTCTCGTACGGGGCAGGGAAAACGCGTCGCGTCAGGCCGCTGCGGTGAGGGCCTGCTCGATGGCGTCGAGGGCCGCCTCCGCGCCCGCCCCGTTGGGGCCGCCCGCCTGCGCCATGTCGCGGCGTCCGCCGCCGCCCTTTCCGCCGAGCGCGCCCGCCCCGGCCCGCACCAGCCCAACCGCGTCGTAGCGGGCGGTCAGGTCGTCGGTGACGCCGACCACGAGGCCGGCCTTGCCGTCGGCAGCCACCCCGACGACGGCGACGATGCCGGAGCCGAGGCGCTTCTTCTCCTCGTCGACGATCGGCTTGAGATCGCGCATGTCGAGCCCTTCGACGACGGAGCGCCGGAACGCGACGCCGCCGATCTCGCTCTGGCGCGCATTGGCGCCCGATCCGGACTCGCCGCCCATCGCCAGCTTGCGGCGCGTCTCGGCGAGCTCCCGCTCCAGGCGGCGCCTGTCCTCCATCAGCGTCGCGAGGCGATCGGGCGCATCCGAGACCGGCGCCTTGAGGATCCCGGCGAGCGCCGCGAGGGTGCGGGCTTCCTCCGCCCGGTGACGGCGCGCCGCATCGGCCGTGAGTGCCTCGATCCGGCGCACGCCCGCGCCCACCGCGCTCTCCCCGATGATGCTGATCGCCCCGATATCGCCGGTGCGCGCGGCATGGGTGCCGCCGCAGAGTTCGATGGAGAAATTCTTCAGCCGTCCCCGTTCGGTCTCGGCGCCTTCCGCGTCCACCGGCAGGCCCATCGAGACGACCCGTACCTCGTCGCCGTACTTCTCGCCGAACAGCGCCCGCGCACCTGACGCGATGGCATCGTCCACCGCCATCAGCTTGGTCACCACAGGGGCGTTCTGGAGCAGCACCGCGTTGGCAATGTCCTCGACCCGGACGAGTTCGTCCGCCTCGATCGGCTTGGGGTGGCTGATGTCGAAGCGCAGGCGCTCGGGGCTCACCAGAGAGCCCTTCTGGGCGACGTGGTCGCCCAGGACCTGCCGCAGCGCTTCGTGCAGGAGGTGCGTGGCCGAGTGGTTGGCCCGGATCGCCCTGCGCCGGGCGTGGTCGACCGCCAGTTCCACCGGCTGGTCGAGGCCGAGACTCCCCTCCTCCACGCTCACATGGTGGACGAACAGGTCCCCGAGCTTCTTCTCGGTGTCGGTGACGCGCACCTTCAGGCCGGCGCCGCGGATCAGGCCGATATCGCCGACCTGGCCGCCGGATTCCGCGTAGAACGGCGTCTGGTTGACCAGCACGAGGCCGGTCTGCCCGGCGTCCAGGCGCGTCACCTCCGCGCCGTCGCGCAGCAGCGCGGTCACGATGCCCTGGGCGCTCTCGGTCTCGTAACCCAGGAACTCGGTGGCGCCGACGCGCTCGCGCAGCCCGAACCAGACCGTCTCGGTGGCGGCCTCGCCCGAGCCCTTCCAGGCCTCGCGCGCCGCCTGCTTCTGGCGCTGCATCGCCGCCGAGAAGGCGTCGGTGTCGACACCGATGCCCCGGACCTTGAGGGCGTCCTGAGTCAGATCCAGAGGAAAGCCGTAGGTGTCGTACAGGGTGAAGGCGGTGTCGCCCGAGAGCTTGTCACCCGCCTTGAGGTCGCGGCTCTCGGAATCGAGGATCGACAGGCCGCGCTCCAGAGTGCGGCGGAAGCGGGTCTCCTCCAGCTTCAGGGTCTCGCCGATCAGAGACTCCGCGCGCATCAGCTCGGGATAGGCTTGGCCCATCTCGCGCACGAGCGTCGGCACGAGGCGGTACATGGTGGGCTCGCGCGCGCCCAGGATCTCGGCATGCCGCATGGCCCGGCGCATGATCCGGCGCAGCACGTAGCCGCGGCCCTCGTTGCCGGGCAGGACGCCGTCGGCGACCAGGAAGGACGCCGCGCGCAGGTGGTCGGCGATCAC
The DNA here is from genome assembly GCF_030700285.1 of Methylobacterium sp. NEAU K. GTDB lineage: Bacteria > Pseudomonadota > Alphaproteobacteria > Rhizobiales > Beijerinckiaceae > Methylobacterium. The sequence goes on from NZ_JAUYZJ010000014.1 coordinate 40,007, forward strand.
CCGGTAGGAGGCCATGGTGGCGGCCTCGGGCGCCCGCGAGACGGCGTGCGCCACCGCGTCGATCAGCGCCTTGAACAGGTCGGTGTCGTAGTTCGAGTGCACGCCCTGGAGGATCGCCGCCATGCGCTCCAGGCCCATGCCGGTATCGATCGAGGGCCGCGGCAGCGGATTGCGCACCCCCGGCTCGAGCTGCTCGTATTGCATGAACACGAGGTTCCAGAACTCGAGGAAGCGGTCGCCGTCCTCGTCGGGCGAGCCGGGCGGCCCGCCCTGGAGGGCCGGGCCCTGGTCGATGAAGATCTCCGAGCACGGGCCGCAGGGGCCGGTATCGCCCATCTGCCAGAAATTGTCGGACGTCCCGATCCGGATGATCTTCTCGTCCGGGAAGCCGGCGATCTTTTTCCACAGGTTCGCGGCCTCGTCGTCGTCGGCGTAGACGGTGACCAGCAGCCGGTCGGGCTTGAGGCCGAATTCCTTTGTGATCAGCGTCCAGGCAAGCTCGATGGCGCGGTCCTTGAAGTAGTCGCCGAACGAGAAGTTGCCGAGCATCTCGAAGAACGTGTGGTGGCGCGCCGTATATCCGACATTGTCGAGGTCGTTGTGCTTGCCGCCGGCCCGCACGCATTTCTGCGCCGTGGTCGCCCGATCGTAGGCGCGCTTCTCGACACCCGTGAAGACGTTCTTGAACTGCACCATGCCGGCGTTCGTGAACATCAGCGTGGGATCGTTCTTCGGGACGAGGCTCGAAGAGGGCACGACCTCGTGTCCCGCACGCGCGAAGAAGTCGAGGAAGGTCGACCGGATCTCGTTGACGCCGCTCATCGGGGCAGAACTCTAGCAGGGCTCAAAGGACTGGGCCGCCACCTGTTTCAGGCGAGGCCCGCTTGGCGCCCTCTTAAGGAGGGAACCGGCGCGAGTCACGGGCGCCCCGCCGCGAAATCACCCCGCCCGCCCCACGGCCGCCACAAGCGCGGCCGTGTTGTCGCCACATCTGTCAAGCGATGGTGAGTCCGTGGCGCCGTCAAGGGCGCGTGAGGATTCGGATCAACGATGCAGGGCCGCGCGGTCGGATCGCTGAAGAACGCCACGGGCAAGCGGGGCCAGTTCGGGTCCGGCCGGACCGATGTCATCACGGCTCAGCCGGTGCTGGGCCGCGCCCACGGCAGCCGTTCGGCGCTGTTCCGCTCGGTCATGACCGTCTCCCTGATCGCCGGCGGGCTCAGCGCCGCGCTGATCGGGTCGGGGATCGACCTCGGCAAGGTCGGCCTGCCCCATGCGGTCTCCCCGGCGGAGGCCGCCACCGAGATCGCGATGCCGCGCCCGCGCATCCACACCGTGGCTCTCGGCGACGAGCTGGAGCGGACGCCGCTGCGCGCCTCGGCGAGCTTCGCCGCCGTGCACGACCTCGATACCGCCATCGGGTCGAACGGCGTCGACCGCGTATCCTACGACTTCCTGCTCTCGGAGAGTTCCGGCGGCGATCCGAACGACATCCTCGAGTTCGGCCCGATGAAGATCCGGCGCCACCTCGTGCAGACGATCGTGCGCGCGGCCCAGGCGGTCCAGACCGATCCGGTCCTGCTCATGGCGGTCGCCGACAAGGAATCGAGCTTCGTCACCGCGGTCCAGGCGAAGACCTCCTCGGCCACCGGCCTGTACCAGTTCATCGAGCGCACCTGGCTCGGCGTGGTGCGCGACTTCGGCGCCAAGTACGGGCTGGAGAAGGAGGCGGCGCTGATCACCGCGGATGCCAACGACCGGCCGGTGATCACCGACCCGGCCGAGCGCGTCCGCGTGCTGGAAATGCGCCGCGACCCCTACCTCTCGGCCCTGATGGCCGGCGAGATGCTGAAGCGCGACGCCGCCCGCATCGCCCAGCGAATCGGCCGCGAGCTTTCCCTCGGCGAGGTCTACCTCGCCCACTTCCTCGGCCCGGACGATGCCGGGGAGTTCCTGGCCAACGTCGTGAACAAGCCGGCCGCCGCCGCCGCCGCGCTGCTGCCCGGCCCCGCCCGGGCCAACCGCTCGATCTTCTTCGCCGCCGGCCGCTTCGTCGGGCGCGGCCGCCACCGCAAGCCCGCGAGCCTCTCGGTGGCGCAGGTCCACGAGAAGTTCGAGGCGATGATGAGCACGCGCGGAACGCGCTACCAGAACGTCCGGGCCGTGTCGGGGATCATGGCCTACGCGGACGCCGAGGCCGGGATCGCCACGCAATAACGCGTCGGTGCGGATCGCGATTCGCAGGCCGGCGCGCAACTCGCCGCGCGTTACCGACTTTCCTCCCCAAGCGCCGTGCTCTCGCGCGGCGTGACACGGAAACTTCGGGGGGAGTTCTTGAGAAAGCCTCAGACGAGCGCATCCATGCCGCTCACCGATACGCTCGCGCCGGGCATCCCGCTCGACCAGATCGGCCAGACCCTCGCGTCGATCTACGACGACCTCGTCTCGGAGGGCGTGCCCGAGCACCTCGCCGCCCTGGTGCGCCGTGTCCGGCAGACGGATGCCGAAACGACGATGCCGCACGCGGCGGATTTGCACGTGGCCCAGGCCCGGCAGCCGCGCCTCGCGCTCGTGGTCGAGGATGAACCGGAAGTCCGCGCGCTCGCCGAGACGCTGCTGGAAGAGACGGAACTGGATGTGGTCGGCTGCGACAGCGCCGAGGCGGCGCTGTCGGTCCTGCAGGCAAGGGGCGGCGACGTGGCCCTGGTCTTCGCCGACGTGCGGCTCGCGGGCCAGATGGACGGGCTGCAGCTCGCCCGGGCGGTCGCGACCCTCTGGCCGCGGGCGCGCCTGGTGATCACGTCGGGCCACGGCGTGCTCCGGCCGGAATTGCCGACCGAGGCCGTGTTCATCGCCAAGCCCTGGCGCGCCCTCGACGTGCTGCTCGAGGCCGAGCGGGCGACGGCGGATCCGGCGCCTCCCGTCTCGTGACGTCCCGATTTAAGCGCGGCATCCGGCAGAGCTGAGGCCGCACGGCCTCGGCGCCAGCGGCGACGGGCCCGGCCCTTGCATCGCGCCCGATGTGTCGGCGCGAGCCCGGAGCCCCTGAGTTTGCCGATCCTGTCCGTCCGTCACCGCACGGTCTACCGATACCGGCGTCCGGTCGCCTTCGGCGAGCACCGGATCATGTTCCGGCCCCGCGACAGCTACGACCAGCGCCTGATCGAGGCGACGCTCGAGATCAGCCCCGAGCCGGCCGCGCTGCGCTGGATGTTCGACGTCTTCGGCAACTGCGTGGCGGTGGCGACCTTCGACACCCGCGCGGAAACCCTGACCTTCGCGTGCGGCATCACCCTCGACCACACGCCCGAGCATGCCCCGGTCTTCCCCCTCGCCCCGCACGCGACCCATTACCCGTTCGGCTACGGCGCCGAGGACATGCCGGACCTCGCCCGCTCGATCGAGCGGCAATGGCCGGATCCGCGCCACGAGGTCGATGCCTGGGCGCGCAGCTTCATCCCGGCGGACGGCCGGATCCCCACCCAGGAATTGCTGGCCGACATGACCCGCAGCGTGCGGGCCCACTTCACCTATCTCGGCCGCCCCGAGAAGGGCGTGCAGGATCCGCTGACCACCCTGCGCGGCAAGCGCGGCTCGTGCCGCGACTTCGCGGTGCTGATGATGGAAGGGGTCCGGGCACTCGGCATGGCCGCCCGATTCGTGTCCGGATACCTCTACAACCCCCGCAACGACCGGGCGCGCCACGTCGGCGGCGGCTCCACCCATGCGTGGCTGCAGGTCTACCTGCCGGGAGCGGGCTGGATCGAGTTCGACCCGACCAACGGGATCGTCGGCAACCGCGACCTGATCCGCGTGGCGGTGACCCGCGATCCGGCCCAGGCCGTGCCGCTGCACGGCTCGTTCTTCGGGCTGGCCAGCGACGACCTCGGCATGCGCGTCGACGTCGATGTGGTCGAGCTGCCCGAGGACGAAGCGAAAACGCGCGGATTCCAGGGGCCCGCGCCGCCGATGGCGCGTTGAGCCTCGGCCCCGGAGCGAGCATGCGTGGCGGACCCGCGCGAATTGCGAGAGAACAGCAGGTAGCCGCGATGAAGATCAGGACGGGTTTCGATATCGCCTTCAGCGTGGCTCAGCCGACCCCGATGATCCTGATGTTGAGCGTCCACCCGTCCCGGATGCCCGACGTTCTGACGCCGCACGTGATCGGCTTCGACCCGCCGATCCCGGCGCACGAATACCGGGACGCCTTCGACAACATCTGCCACCGCATCCTCGCGCCGCCGGGCCTGCTGACGATCTCGGCCGACTTCACGGTCCAGGATTCCGGCCTGCCCGATCCGGTGGCGCCCGGCGCCCGCCAGATCCCGGTTCAGGACCTGCCGGACGAGGTCATGGTCTACCTGCTGGGCTCCCGCTACTGCGACACCGACAAGCTGTCGCAGACGGCCTGGTCGCTGTTCGGGGGCACGGCGGAGGGCTGGGCGCGGGTGCAGGCGATCGTCGAATACACCCATGACCGCATCCGCTTCGACTACCAGCGCGCCGACGCCACCCGCACCGCCCACGACGGTTTCATGCAGCGCGAGGGCGTGTGCCGGGACTTCGCGCATCTCGCCGTCACGTTCTGCCGGTGCATGAACATCCCGGCCCGCTACGCCACCGGCTATCTCGGCGACATCGGCGTACCCAAGGACCCGGCGCCGATGGACTTCTCGGCGTGGTTCGAAGTCTATCTCGAGGGTCCCCACGGCGCGCGCTGGTACACGTTCGATGCCCGGCACAACTGCCCGCGCATCGGCCGGATCGTCATGGCGCGCGGGCGCGACGCAACCGACTGCGCGATCTCGACGAATTTCGGCTACGCCCACCTGGCACGCTTCGACGTCCACACCGACGAGGTGGACTGACGCCTTCGGGTGAGGCCCGGCCGAGCCCGTCGCCCGAAACCCGGCACGGGCGAGGCCGCTTACGTATTCCCCCACCTTACAAAATCTTCATCGGGGCGTGGAACTGCCAGCCTATGCTCACGCTTGTAATGGCAAAGGTTACTGCACAGGTAGGCTCCCCATGAAGACCTCGGTCACCGCGCTCGCCGCACTCCTCGGCGCCGCTGTTCTTGCCGCTTCGCCGGCACTCGCGGCCTCATCCTACGATCCGTTCGGCACGAACGGCGCCGATGACTATTACTCGGACCAGGGCCAGTATGGCTACCAGGGCACCTACGCGCCGGGCTACGGCCAGGGCGTGCAGGCTGCGCCGCAGGCGCAGGTCCAGCCGATCCCCCGGGAGACCGTGGCGTTCAACGCGCCCTACGCACCGGGCACGATCGTGGTCTCCACGGCAGAGCGGCGCCTGTACTATGTGCTCGGCAACGGCGAGGCGATTCGCTACGGCGTCGGCGTCGGCCGGCCGGGCTTCAGCTGGAGCGGATCCAACACGATCACCGCCAAGCGCGAGTGGCCGTCCTGGACGCCTCCGAAGGCGATGATCGCCCGACGCCCGGACCTGCCGCGCTACATGGCTGGCGGCATCGAGAACCCCCTCGGCGCCCGCGCCATGTACATCGGCCACACCGAGTACCGGATCCACGGCTCCAACGAGCCGGACACGATCGGCCAAGCCGTGTCGTCGGGCTGCATCCGCATGACCAACGACGACGTCACCGACCTCTACGAGCGCGTCAAGGTCGGGGCCCGGGTCGTGGTCCTGAACTGACCCTTCCGCCGATCGACCTGCGCGGACGCCGCGCCGGCGTCGGCGACTCTCGGAAGCCTGCCTGAATCTGCCGAGCCGCGTCGCCCCACCGGGCGGCGCGGTCTCGCCGTGGCGTCACCTGTGCGGTTCAGGGCACCACGCGGCCGACGGCCGTCTGCGGCGGGCTGAAGGAAGCGATCGGAAGATCGCAGAAACAGCGCACACCGAGGGGACGGGGCCCCGGCAGCGGGCAGGAGAACGGCTTCGGCCCGGTGATGCCCTGCTGCACGGCATCGCAGTTGAAGCCTACGGGCTGGCGCTCGCGGCGGCGCGGCGCCGGGCGGTAGCCGCGCTCGTAACCCGGATCCTCGTAACCCGGCGGCGGGGCGCCATAGGCGGGCCCCTCGACATATTGGGCCAGCGCGGACGGCGCCGGAAGCGCGGCCGCGAGCGCCAGCGCGGCAACCGCGAGCCTGAACGGGGCCCGCAGCCCGGATCGGCCGTATGAGATGAGGCGCATCCCTGAACCTTTCGCTCGAAGCAGGCCCATCGCGCCCGCTCCGGCGGCTCTCGGCGGCAATACCGGCGAAAACGAGACGGCCCGCCCCGGATACCGGAAGCGGGCCGCCGAATCGATCGCTGACGCGTGGACGTCAGTGCGTCGAGCGGTCGGCGGCGTCCTGGGCGTTGTGCGCCGTCTGCTTGGCGGCGTCCTGACCCTGCTCCATGGCCTTGCGGGCCTCGTCGGCACCCTGCTGCATGGCCGACTTGGCACGCTCGGCGCCCTGCTGCATCGCGCTCTGGGCGAGGCCGCTGAACTCCTTCGCCTGCGCCTGGATGGCGGCGAACTGGCTGCGGACGAACTCGGCCTGGTGCTGCATCGCCTCCTGCATGTCCTTGGCGCGGACGAGCTTCTGCGCCAGATCGAACGCGGCGTTCACGTTCTGCTCAGCGTATTCGAAGCCCCGCGAGGACACGTCCTGCGCGTTGGTGCGCGCGACCTCGGCCGATCCCTGCACGGTATCGGCGGTGCGACGGGCGGCCCCGATGAAGCTGTCGAACGCCTTGCGGGCCTGCTCGACGCTCTTCTCGGCGAAGTCGCGCATCTCGGTCGGAACTTCGTAGTTCGGGGGGGTGTTCATGCGTCGTCTCCTCTCATATTCGGCTGTTGATGGCGCTTTGTGCAATGCACAATATCCGATTCTTCGCCATATGCCACCCGCGCCAACGGCATTAAGGTTGACATGAGGTAAACGTGTGACGGTTGGCGCAAGAGTCCAGCGTCGCGCCGGGCGCGCCTTTACAATAGGGCTACGGTTACGCGTGTTTCTCAGGCAAAGCGGGCCTGGGACGAGGGACAGCGTGTGGGTTCGAGGTCGCGGACGTTGCAGACGACACTGACATCGACCGCAGGGGCAGCCGGGGCGGAACTCGCCGCCGCCTTCGCGGCCTGGGCGAGCCTGCCGAGCCTGGCCACTGCGCTGGCCGACCCGGACGCCGTCTTCCTCGTGATCGACCCGCGGGACGGCCAGATCCTACACGCCTCCCCGGCGGGGCGCCCCCTTTCCGCGGCCCTCGCCGCCTCGAACAACACCTTCATGGCTCGGCAGGTCGCGAGCGCGGTTCCCCGCGACACCGCCCCCCGGCTCGCCCGCCTGCATCTCGATGGCCGCCGGATCGCGCCGCCGGTGCTCTGCCTCGTAGCCAGCGGGACCCGGGACGGCGGCCAGCCGGCGATTCTTGTGGTCCCGACAGCCCCGGTGAAGCTGCCGCGCCCGCGACCGGCCCGGCCTGAGACGCCCGAGGTTGGGCCCGCGCCCCAGCCGCAGCCCGCTCCGTCGGCCCCCGAAGCGGCAACGCTGAACCGGGGCGATCGATTCCTGTGGCGCAGCGATGCATCGGGCGCCCTGACCACGCTCACCGGCTCGGAGGGGCTTTCCGGCCTCGTCGGCCAACGATGGCAGGACCTCGCCGCGGCCGGCCGGATCACCGGGGTCGACGGGATGTTCGCGGCCTTGGGCGAGCGGCGTACGTTCCGCGCCGAGCCGGCCTGCCTGGATCTCGGCGACGGCCCCTTCCAGGTCGAGCTGTCCGGTGCCCCGCTGGGGCGGGGTGACGCTGCGTTCTCCGGCTTCGGCGGGTTCGGCCTCGTCCGGAGCGTTCCGAAGCCGGTCGCGCAGCCTCCTGCACCCGAGCAAGCCGCGCCGCCCGACCCGGTGCAGACACCGCTCGCACCCGCCGAGGCCGCTCCGGTGCCGATCGAATCGGACCTGTCTGGCGCCGCCGTCGACCTGCAACCGGCGGAGCCTTCGCTGTCGACCGACGAGCACGCCGCCTTCCGGGAGATCGCGCGGGCACTCGGCGCGCGCTACGCCGGCGATGAGGCGGGTGCCGAGGCACCGGCGCCGAGGTCGGAGGGCGGCGCGGTCATGCCGTTCCCCGGCACACAGCCCGGCAGCCCCGACGCATGCGAGCCCACAGGCGCCGTGGAAGGGTCGCGCGGTCCGGATATCCTTGCCGGATTGCCTCTGCCGGCGCTGGTGCACCGCGACGGGGCGATCCTCGCGGCGAATCCAAGGCTCCTCGACGTGGCGGGCTACGCCGATATCGCGGCGCTGACCCGGGCCGGCCTCGGCCGGCTGTTCCGCGGACTGCCCCAGCCGGACGATCCGGATCCGGCCTCGCGCCGGACGGCGATCGAGACCGCTGACGGAAGCGCCCTGCCCGTCGAAGTGCTCGGCGGCGCCTGCACCTGGGCGGGTGAGGCCGCGGCCTGCCTGATCGTCCGTCCCCTCGATGAGACGGATCCGGCGAGCGCGCTTACGGCCGAGCGCTTGGCGCGTGAGGCGCAAGTGGAGCGCGCGGCAGGTGCCGAGGCGGCCCTCGACGCGCTCGAGGCCGGGGTCCTGACCGTCGACGGCGCCGGGCGAGTCGTGGCGCTGAACCGTGCGGCGGCCGACCTGTTCGGGTGCGATCCCAGGGAGATCGTCGGCGGTAGCTTCGTCACCCTCTTCGACCGGCAGAGCGTGCTCGCCGTCGCCGACGTCCTGCGGGGCGCCGTCAAGGCACCGCGGGCGGTCTCAGTGGCCGGCAAGGCGCTGACGCTGGGCGTTTCGGCCGCCCGGGCGGACGGACGCCGGGTCGCCGTGCTGAACGCGCCGCCTCAGGATTTCGCGCCAGTCCGGCCCGAAGCCGCGCGGGACGCAGAAGGGCCTCACGCGCCCCTGTCGGACTCAGGCCTGGATGCCACGCTGGCCCGCCTGGACAGGGCCTTCCGCGGCCCGCTGACCGGGATCATCGAATTGGCCGAGGCGATGTTGAGAGAGCCCTTCGGCGCGTTGGGGGACGTGCGCTATCGCGGCTGTCTCTCCCAGATCAAGAGCTCGGGCGAGCTGATGCTGGAGCGCGTGAGCGAGCTCCTGGACCTCGCCGCCGTTGAGGCCGGCGCCCTGAGGCTCGACCCGCGCCCCATCGCGCTCAACGACGTCGTGGCGGGCTGCGTCGCGCGTCTCCAGGCCGAGGCGGCGCGGGGCCGGATCGTGGTGCGCACGAGCTTCTCCTCAGATCTCGACGATCTGGAGGCCGACGAGCGCTCCGTCAGCCGCGCCGCCAGCCTCGTCATCGAGCACGCGATCCGGCGCTCCGTGGCCGGCGGCCAAGTGATTGTCTCGACCGGCTCGACCGAGAGCGCGGCGGTTGCGCTGCGGGTACGGGACACGGGCGCCGGAGCGGTGCCGCAGGCGGCCGCACCGGCGGGAGATGTGGAGGACGGCCTCGCCCTGCCCCGCGCCCTTGTCGAGGCCAATGGCGGTCGGCTTCAGCTGTCGGCGCGCGCGGAAGACGGCACGCTGGTCGAGATCATCATGCCGACGCGGCGCGCGGCGCGCGGCTGAGGTCCAGCGACGACCCTGGATCGCGGCTCCGCAAAGCCGGGGCAATCCGACGGTTCTGACCGGAGCGGCGCACCGTCCTAGCAGCCGGGAATCTCCCTGACTTGCGACACATTCAAGTATTCGGAAACAGCGGCTCGCGAGTGACGTCCTTGACGGCGCGATCGGCTTGACAGGGCACGGCCAGCGCTTCAATCAAGCCTTACATTGCGCCCAATTTAGTTCCGGGTTCTGGGACTCGGCGGACGCGGATTGTCGATGATATCCTCATCGCGAGATACAGGCTACGTTACTTTGGAAGTCCTGGCTGCGCGGCCAATGCCGCGATACGATCGGGCACCAAACAGGGATGGGACGCCATGGAAGGCAAGGTCGTCGAAGTACAGGCTGCGTGGCGTGACGGTGCTCACGTCGACGACGCCAAGTATCGTGAGATGTACGAGGCGTCGGTCTCAGATCCCGACGCCTTCTGGCGCGAGCACGGCAAGCGCATCGATTGGATGACGCCGTACTCGAAGGTCAAGCATACGAGCTTCGAGCCCGGCAAGGTCTCGATCAAGTGGTTCGAAGACGGCAAGACCAACGTCGCCTACAATTGCATCGACCGCCACTTGGAGACCCGCGGCGACCGGACCGCGATCATCTGGGAGGGCGACAACCCGGACGAATCCAAGCACATCACCTACCGCGAGCTGCACGCGCAGGTCTGCCGGATGGCCAACGTCCTGCGCAACCGCGGCGTCGGCAAGGGCGATCGCGTGACGCTCTACATGCCGATGATCCCCGAGGCGGCCTACGCGATGCTCGCCTGCGCGCGGCTCGGCGCGATCCACGCCATCGTGTTCGGTGGGTTCTCGCCCGACTCCCTCGCGTCCCGCATCCAGGGCTGCGGATCGAGGCTGGTGATCACCGCCGACGAGGGCCTGCGCGGCGGCCGCAAGGTGCCGCTCAAGGCCAATGTCGACGAGGCGATCAAGCGCTTGGGCACGGACCTCGTCGATCACGTCGTCGTCGTGCGCCGCACGGGCGGCAGCGTCGATATGGAGCCCGGCCGCGACGTCTACTACGACGAGGCCGCCGAGCAGGTGACCGACGATTGCCCCGCCGAGGCCGTGGAGGCCGAGCACCCGCTGTTCATCCTCTACACCTCGGGCTCGACCGGCCAGCCGAAGGGCGTGGTGCACACCACCGGCGGCTACCTGGTCTACGCCTCGATGACCCACCAATACGTCTTCGATTACCGCGAGGGCGACGTGTACTGGTGCACGGCCGATGTCGGCTGGGTCACGGGCCACAGCTACATCGTCTACGGGCCCCTCGCCAACGGCGCGACGACCCTGATGTTCGAGGGCATCCCGACCTATCCGTCGACGTCCCGGTTCTGGGAGGTGATCGACAAGCACAAGGTCAACATCTTCTACACCGCGCCGACCGCGATCCGCTCGCTGATGGGCGGCGGCGAAGGCCCGGTGAAGAAGACCTCCCGCCGGTCCCTGCGCGTGCTCGGCTCGGTCGGCGAGCCGATCAACCCGGAAGCCTGGGAATGGTACTACAACGTGGTCGGCGACGCGCGCTGCTCCATCGTGGACACGTGGTGGCAGACCGAGACCGGGGGCATCCTGATCACGCCGCTCCCGGGCGCCACCGCGCTGAAGCCGGGCTCGGCCACCCGGCCCTTCTTCGGGATCAAGCCCGAGATGGTCGACACCGAGGGCAAGGTCCTGCAGGGGCCGTGCGAGGGCAACCTCTGCATCGCGGATTCCTGGCCGGGCCAGATGCGAACGGTCTACGGCGACCACGAGCGGTTCGAGCAGACCTACTTCTCGACCTACCCCGGCAAGTACTTCACCGGCGACGGCGCCCGCCGGGACGCGGACGGCTATTACTGGATCACCGGCCGGGTCGACGACGTGATCAACGTCTCGGGCCACCGGATGGGCACCGCGGAGGTCGAATCCTCCCTGGTGGCGCACCCGAAGGTCGCCGAGGCCGCGGTCGTCGGCTACCCGCACAACGTCAAGGGCCAGGGCATCTACGCCTACGTCACCCTCAACGACGGCGAGGAGGGCGACGATGCCCTGCGCAAGGAGCTGGTGACCTGGGTCCGCAAGGATATCGGGCCGATCGCCTCGCCGGACCTGATCCAGTTCGCCCCGGGCCTGCCCAAGACGCGCTCCGGCAAGATCATGCGCCGCATCCTGCGCAAGATCGCCGAGGACGATTTCGGCTCGCTCGGCGATACCTCGACGCTCGCCGAGCCGGCGGTCGTCGACGACCTGATCGAGAACCGGCAGAACCGGCCCTGATCCCGAAACCCCGCGGCGACGCGGGCACGCGATGAGGCGGATGCCGGTGCGGCGCCCGCCCCCAACAAGAACCACGAAACCCGGACACGACGACCGGAAGGCCGGAGCGCCTTCGCGGGAGGAACATGCCATGAGCGGCTCGACACTCGGCCTACGTGGGGGCGCGCCACCCCTGAAGCCACGCGCGGTCGGCGCGGATATCGATCCGCAGATCGAGCGGATCGTACGGACCCCGGAATTCCAGCAGCTCGTCGCCGAGCGCACCCGGTTCGGCTGGATCCTCACGATCCTGATGCTGGTGGTCTATTTCGGCTTCATCGGCCTGATCGCCTTCGACAAGTCGCTCTTGGCCGTGAAGGTCGGCGGCACCGCCTCCCTGGGCCTGTTCATGGGCGTGTTCGTGATCCTGTTCGCCTTCGCGCTCACCGGCATCTACGTGGCGCGGGCCAACACGCGCTTCGACGCGCTCAGCGCCGCCCTCAAGCGGAGCGTCGCTCGATGAACCGCTTCGTCCTCGGACTCGTGCTGGGCATGCTCACGGGCGGCGTCGCGCACGCCGCCGGTCCCGACCTCGGCGCCGTGCAGCAATCGGCCACGAACTGGCCGGCCATCGGCATGTTCCTGTTCTTCGTGCTGATGACGCTGGGCATCACCTACAAGGCCGCGAAGGGCACCAAGTCGGCCGCCGACTTCTACGCGGCAGGCGGCGGCATTTCGGCCGGGACGAACGCCCTGGCGATCGCCGGCGACTACATGTCGGCGGCCTCGTTCCTGGGTATCTCGGGCCTCGTCTACACCTCGGGCTTCGACGGGCTGATCTACTCCACGGGCTTCCTGGTCGGCTGGCCGATCGTGCTGTTCCTGATCGCCGAGCGCCTGCGCAACCTCGGCAAGTTCACCTTCGCGGACGTAGCGAGCTTCCGCCTCGACCAGACCGCGATCCGCATCATCTCGGCGGTTGGCACCCTCGTGGTGGTGGCCTTCTACCTGATCGCCCAGATGGTCGGCGCCGGTAAGCTGATCCAGCTCCTGTTCGGCCTGCCCTATCTCTATGCCGTGGTGATCGTCGGCGTACTGATGATCGTCTACGTCGCCTTCGGCGGCATGAAGGCCACGACCTGGGTGCAGGTGATCAAGGCCTGCCTGCTGCTCGGCGGCGCGACCTTCATGGCGGGCGCTGTTCTGCTGAAGTACGGGTTCAACCCGGAGACGCTGTTCGCGGCCTCGGTGCAGGTCCACCCGAAGGGCGACGCCATCATGGCGCCGGGCGGCCTGGTCTCGAACCCGATCGAGGCGATCTCGCTGGGCGTCGGGCTGATGTTCGGCACCGCCGGCCTGCCGCATATCCTGATGCGGTTCTTCACGGTCTCGGACGCGCAGGCCGCTCGCAAGTCGGTGTTCTACGCCACCGGGTTGATCGGCTACTTCTACATCCTGACGTTCATCATCGGCTTCGGCGGCATCGCCCTGCTGATGTCGGATCCGAGCTACTTCAAGCTCGGCGCCGCCGGCACCTTCGACAAGCTCAAGGACATGATCGGCGGCACCAACATGGTCGCCGTGAACCTCGCCAACGCCGTGGGCGGCCCATACTTCCTGGGCTTCATCTCGGCGGTGGCCTTCGCGACCATCCTGGCGGTGGTGGCGGGCCTGACGCTCGCGGGCGCCTCGGCGGTCAGCCACGACCTCTACGCCCAGGTAATCGCCCGCGGGCGCACCACCGAGAAGCACGAGGTCAACCTGTCGAAGATCTCGGCCGTGGTGATCGGGATCGTGGCGATCTATCTCGGCTACGTGTTCGAGAACCAGAACGTCGCCTTCATGGTCGGCCTCGCCTTCTCGGTGGCGGCGAGCTGCAACTTCCCGGTGCTAGCCATGTCGATCCTCTGGCGCGGAACAACCACCTGGGGCGCGCTCGCGGGCGGCCTCGTCGGGCTGATCTCCGCGGTGGTGATGGTGGTCCTGTCGAAGGCAGTCTGGGTCGCGACGTTCGGCAACGCCGCGCCGCTCTTCCCCTACGACAACCCGGCGCTGTTCTCGATGCCGCTCGCCTTCGCCACGATCTACATCGTGTCGAGCCTGGACAAGTCGCGGAAGGCGCAACGCGAGCGCGCCGCCTTCGAGGCGCAGTTCGTGCGGTCCGAGACCGGTATCGGAGCGGTGGGCGCTCACGCCCACTGATCCATCCCGGCGGAATGCGAAGCGAGGGCGCGGCGAAAGCCGCGCCCTTCGTCGTTTCGGAGACGGGAACGGGCGAAGGCGACAGGGCCGTGTTGATGGCGGTCTTCACGAACGCTTTACCGGTTGACCGACGACGAGCTTGCGATAACGCATACGTGATCTGCGCCCTATGCAGAGCAGGGCTCCGGAGGGGGCCGGTGCGTCGGCGGTCCACGCAATGGGCCGCGCGTGAGCGTCGTCTGGGAGGAACCGAGTTATGGCTGTGGCAACCGCGATCCCACGGGCCGGGAGCACCGTCAGGCCGATGAGTTCGGCCGAGAGGCGGGTGATCTTCGCGTCCTCACTCGGCACCGTCTTCGAATGGTACGATTTCTACCTCTACGGCTCGCTCGCGGCGATCATCGGCGCGCAGTTCTTCTCGGCCTACCCGCCGGCGACGCGGGACATCTTCGCGCTGCTCGCCTTCGCGGCCGGTTTCATCGTCCGGCCCTTCGGCGCCCTGGTGTTCGGACGGATCGGCGACCTCGTCGGACGTAAATACACCTTCCTGATCACGATCCTGATCATGGGCCTGTCGACCTTCATCGTCGGCGTCCTGCCCAATGCCGCCACCATCGGAATCGCGGCGCCGATCATCCTGATCGCCCTGCGGCTGGCCCAGGGCCTCGCGCTCGGCGGCGAATATGGCGGCGCGGCGACCTATGTGGCAGAGCACGCCCCCAACGGTCGGCGGGGCTTCTACACGAGCTGGATCCAGACGACCGCGACGCTCGGCCTGTTCCTGTCGCTGCTGGTGATCCTGGCGACCCGGACCTTCACGGGCGAGGCGGCCTTCGCCGAATGGGGTTGGCGGATCCCGTTCCTGGTCTCGGTGCTGCTGCTCGGCGTCTCCGTGTGGATCCGTCTCCAGCTCTCGGAATCGCCGGCCTTCCAGAAGATGAAGGAGGAGGGAAAGACCTCGAAGGCGCCGCTCACCGAGGCCTTCGGCCAATGGCGGAATGCCAAGTTCGCGGTGATCGCCCTGTTCGGTCTCGTCGCGGGCCAGGGCGTGGTCTGGTACACGGGCCAGTTCTACGCGCTGTTCTTCCTGCAAACGATCCTCAAGGTCGACGGCTACACGGCAAACCTGCTGATCGCATGGTCGCTGCTCCTCGGCACCGGCTTCTTCGTGGTGTTCGGCTGGCTCTCCGACAAGATCGGCCGCAAGGTCATCATCCTGGCAGGCTGCGCGATCGCGGCGGCGACCTTCTTCCCGATCTTCAAGAGCATCACCTCCGCGGCCAACCCGAAGCTCGAAGCTGCGATCGAGACCGTGAAGGTCACGGTCACGGCCGATCCGGCGGCTTGCGGGACTCTGTTCAATCCGGTCGGCACGCGGGTCTTCTCGGCGCCCTGCGACCTCGCCCGCGACTTCCTGTCGAAGTCCTCGGTGCGGTACACGACCGCGGGCGGCGCCCCCGGCCAGCCCACGACGATCCGGGTGAACGAGACCGAGATCCCGTATCCGCAGGGCGGCGCGGCCGACGCCAACAAGGCGACAACCGCCGCGCTCCAGGCGGCCGGCTACCCGAAGGCAGGCGACCCGGACATCGTGAAGATGTCGAACCCGTTCGACATCTTCCGGCCGCAGGTCGCCACGGTGATCGGCCTGCTGTTCATCCTCGTCCTGTTCGTCACGATGGTCTACGGCCCGATCGCCGCGATGCTGGTGGAGTTGTTCCCGACCCGGATCCGCTACACCTCGATGTCGCTGCCGTACCACATTGGCAACGGCTGGTTCGGTGGCCTGCTGCCGGCTACCGCCTTCGCCATGGTGGCGCAGACCGGGGACATCTACTACGGGCTCTGGTACCCGATCGTGATCGCGGTCGCGACGGTGATCATCGGCCTGATCTTCGTCCCCGAGACCAAGGATCGAGACATCTTCGCGGATACCTGAGACCGCGACCCGATCGGACCTTCGACTCGCTGCGCCCAGGCCGCCCCCGCGCGGTCTGGGCGTTCGCATGTATGGCGGGCGCCTCGTCCTTCGGACAGGGGTGCGATCCGGCACCCGTTTTTGAACTCATTTAGCTCAATCGAAAATCACGCCCGGCACGAAAATACCGACTGCAGATAGAAAGCCCGTCCTGGATCGCTCCTCTACGTGTGCTTTCTCACGTCCGTCCTCGCACCGGCGGGCTATCTGCTTGCCCAACTGAAGAGCAATGATCCGTGATTGGCGGCGCGTGACGACATCACTATCGGTCGTCTGTTCAACAAAATCCCATCGCAAGCGGGCTACCGTCATTGCGCACTCGATGCTATGGGCGAATTTGTGCCCGCCTGAGAAAGACGCAGAAGTTGCACGGTCACAACCGCGCATTGTTGAGAAAAAATAGTCCTCTGCGGAATCGAAGGCGGCGTCCGGTCTTATACTGGACGTCTTGCAATTGAGGTGGGATTTCAAAAGTGAATGACGCTCTAATTCAATGGCGCCGGAGATGCGGCTGGAAACCGCCGATCGCACTGGTTATTGGCGTCAATATTGCAACTGTGGCAATATGGGTATTGATCTACGAGATCGCCGGTCGTCCGATATGGTTTTGGTAGAGGCAGTCAGCCGGTTCAACTGCCTTCCTGGTAATTGCTGCAATAGGCCCCGAGCAGGTAGCCGGATTGATGGGCGGCGAGATAGCCCAGCACGAGCAGCACATGAAGCAGGTCAAGCCCGTGACTCAACGCGAAGATGGTCACCGTGCACACCATGATCGCAACCGACGATGTGACCAAGATCAGCATCGTGCAGCACCAGCCGATCAACCATCCCATCGCAAAGAGCATTGCAGCGAGCAGCATCGCGTCACCTGGCCAAAAGTTGTTCAGCTCGTAAAGTCGAACAACATCCCCGAAAAGGGGCTTTAAAGCCCTAAGTCACGGGCACTGCCCACTCGATTCACACACAGATCACGCGACCGCGCAGCAAATCTGCCCCGCGCTGCATGTTTTTCATGCCGCGCGGACGCGCAAATATCAACCCCCTCTGCACATCCCGAGCGTTCGACCGGCGTTGTGAACCGATTGATTGCCCATTATTTTGTTTTGCAAAATTGATACTTGAGATCTGCGATATTTACCAGAATCGGCCGGCGATAGATCTCCGGCAATCTGTCAAAGAAACAGGGCCGCGCACCTGCGGATCCGAACGGCACCGCGTTTTTTTCGGAAAGCGTTAACGCGCTGGTATCCCCGTCGCGCCCGCGCGGGACACGAGCCGCGCGCGGGTCAAGGACCGGGACCGCCCCTCCGGCGCCGACGTGACCTCGGCCGGCGCGCGCTGCCGGGAGCGCTCCGGCGGCCGCCGACGGAGTGGGCCGTGTCAGTGCCGGAAGTGGCGATGTCCGGTGAACACCATGGCGAGGCCCGCCGCGTCGGCGGCGGCGATCACGTCGGCATCGCGCATGGAGCCGCCGGGCTGGATCACCGCCGTGGCGCCCGCCTCGGCCGCGGCCAGCAAGCCGTCCGCGAAGGGGAAGAATGCATCCGAGGCGACCACGGAGCCGACCGCGAGGCTCTCGGCGAGGCCGAGCCGCTTGGCGCCCTCGGCGGCCTTCCAGGCTGCGATGCGCGAGGAATCGACCCGGGACATCTGCCCAGCCCCGATCCCCACCGTGGCGCCGGCCTTGGCGTACACGATGGCGTTCGACTTCACGTGCTTGGCGACCCGGTAGGCGAACCTGAGATCGGCCGATTCGGCCTCGCTCGGCGCGCGCCGGGTGACGACCTTCAGGGGCATGTCGTCGACCACCGCGGCGTCCCGGCCCTGGACCAGCAGGCCGCCGGACAGCGTGCGCACGGTCTCCCCGGGCGCCCGGGGATCGGGCAGGCCGCCGGCCAGCAGCAGGCGCAGGTTCTTCTTGGCAGCCACGATGGCGGCGGCCTCGGGCGTCGCGTCCGGGGCGATGATCACCTCGGTGAAGATCTCGACGATCCTGCGCGCGGCCTCGGCGTCGAGGGTCCGGTTCAGGGCGACGATGCCGCCGAACGCCGAGGTCGGGTCGCAGCTGAGCGCCCGCTCGTAGGCCGCGACGAGGCTCGCGCCCTCCGCCACGCCGCAGGGATTGGCGTGCTTGATGATCGCCACCGCGGCGGTGCGCGCGGGATCGAACTCGGCGACGCACTCGTAGGCGGCGTCGGTGTCGTTGAAGTTGTTGTAGGACAGCTCCTTGCCCTGGAGCTGGCGCGCGGTCGCCACACCGGCGCGCGCCCGGCCGGGAGCCCGGTAGAAGGCCGCCGACTGGTGCGGGTTCTCGCCATAGCGGAGCCCCTGCGCGAGGGTACCCCCGAAGGCGCGGAACAGGCCCGGCTCCTCCGTGCCGAAGCGGCCGGCCATCCAGTTGGCGATGGCCGCGTCGTAGGCGGCCGTGCGGGCGAACGCCTTCTGCGCCAAGTGCCGGCGCAGGTCGCCGCCGATCGCGCCGCCACCCTGCTCAAGCGCCGCGAGCACGGCCGGGTAATCCGACACGTCGATCACGACGGCGACGTCCGCGTGGTTCTTGGCCGCCGCGCGGATCATCGCCGGGCCGCCGACATCGATGTTCTCGATGCAGTCGGCGTCCGGCTTATCGGCCGCGATGGTCGCCTCGAACGGATAGAGGTTGACGACGAGCAGGTCGATCGCCTCGATCCCGTGGGCGGCCAGCGCGGCCTGATGCTCGGGATTGTCGCGCACGGCGAGCAAGCCGCCATGCACCGCCGGGTGAAGGGTCTTCACCCGGCCGTCCATCATCTCGGGGAAGCCCGTGAGATCGGCCACCTCGGTCACCGGGAGGCCAGCCTCCTGGAGCGCGCGGTGGGTGCCCCCCGTCGAGACCAGCGCGATGCCGCGCGCGTCGAGCGCACGGGCGAAGTCGACGAGGCCGGTCTTGTCCGAGACCGAGAGGAGCGCGCGGGAGACCCGCACTTGATCGTGGGCCATAGCTTCTTGCCGAACTTCAAGATTTCGGCGCGCGGTAGCATGGAAACGGGGCGCGGGGCCAGCCGCCCGCTCAGGGCGCCCTCGCCCCCCGCATCGGCGCCGAAGCCAGCCGCTCGAAGCTCCAGCGCACCTCGACATCGTCGGAGACGCGCAGGTGCAGCACGATCTGGTCGGTGCGGCGCGGCCCGGTGAGCCCGGAGAAATACACGCTCTCCTCCAGCGCGATCTCGGCACCCGCGGCGCGGAACTGCCAGACCTCGCCGAGCGCCGAGGCGAGTTCGAGCCCGTCCGGTACGTCGCGCACGGCGATGCCGGGGTGCAGGTGGAAGCGGATCGCCACGTCGTGGCCGCGCACGCGCGCCTTACCCTGCCGCAGGAAGGCGTCCTGGCCCTCGAGGCGCGCCCCTGCGGGGAAGAGCTGCCAGCGCCGCTCGTGAACGATGCCGAAATCCGGCACGTAGCCGTCGTGCCGGGCCGCGAGCACGATGCTGTCGGCTTCCTCGACCCGCTCGGCCGCCACCGCCGACGGACCGCGCAGGACCACGGCGCCGCGCCGCCGGATCAGCCACTCCGCCAGCATCCGCTCGCCCCACCAGCCGCTGGCGGCGAGGAACCGGCAGGAGGACGCGTCGGCCACGCTCGCGGTGGAATGGGCCGGCGTGGAGCGGGCGAGCAGCCGCAGGTCCAGCCCGCTCGCCGGAAGCCCGCAATTGACCACGATGCGCTGCGGCCCGCTCGACATCTCGAAGGCGAGGCAGCCCGCGCCCGCGTTGAGCGAGAACGGCAGCGGCGGGCTCGCGCCGACATCCGCCACGAGGACGACGCGGCCGCCCTCCAGGCGCTCGTAGCCGGAATTCGGCGCGTGCATCATCGGCCGGGCAAGCGCGCCGTCATAGACGAGCAGCGTCGCGAGATGGTCCGCGTCGGTGGCGCCCATGCCGTTGAAATGGCTCAGCGAGGCGTCCGGGTGGCGCAGGAGCCGCAGCAGCGGCAGCATCCGGTCCACCGCCCGCATGAGCGCGGCGGGGGGCTCGACGCTGCGGCTGAGATAGCTCTGGCGCAGGGGCAGCAGGTCGAGCAGCAGCTCCATGGCGAAGCGCGGATCGCGGGAGCGGTGGCCGCCGTCGGTCAGGATCTGGCGGTCGAGTTCCCGGGACAGGACCCGGGTCGCCCGGCGCAGGATCGGCTGGATGCCGTCACAGCACAGGCCGGCGTAGCACAGCGCCACGGCGGCGTTCAGGCGCCATTGCGGCGGCACGCCCCGCCGCAGGTCGCGCTCGAGCTGCTGGGCGTTGCGGGCGATGGCCTTCAGGAAGTTCTGGTAGAAGGCGTGGTCGGCGCCCTCCAGCACGAGTGGCGACTGGCACAGGAACGAGATCAGCCGCCGCGCCGCCACCGGCGTCTGCCGGGCCAGCGCCGAGTCGCCCCGCCCGGCTATGAAGTCGGCCACGAAGGCGCGGGCATTGGCCCGGGCGAGCGCCGTGTCGGCGGCCCGCAGGTGCCGCAGCCAGCCGAAGCCGTAGAGTTCGTCGGCCCATTCCGGTGAGGGCGCAGCGTAATCGAAGGGCGAGCCGCCGCTCGCCGCCAGCGAGCGCCCGGCGAAGACGAACAGGCCGGCATAGATGTCGTCCGCGAAGGTCGCGTCGGAGGTACGCAGGTCCTGCGGTGCGATCACCAGCCCGGTCACGCGCATCCGTGCGAGGAGATCCGGCGGGGCGGTCAGGCTGGCGCCGGCGGCACGGACGGAACGCGCAGCCTCGCGGGCCACGAGCCGATAAAAGCGCCAGCGGTCAGGCCCCCAAGCCACGCGATCTCCGAGCCACCCGATCTCACAAGGCCCCAAGGCCCCGAGCCCTCGCGGACGAGGATCGGCTGGCACCCGTTTCGTTCCAGGGTAGAGGCGGCCTCTTAACCGGCGGTTTACGCTATGTCATGCCCGACGCGCGCAGGAACATCGTCGCCCGCACGGCCCGGTTGAGCTGTCCCAGGGACAGGCCGGGGCGTTTCCGCCGTGCGAGCCGCCGCGCCCCGGCCTCAGCGGGGCGCCAGGGCCGCGTCGAACGCCCGCAGGTTCGAGCGCATCATGTCGAGATAGGTCGGCGCCGGACCGTCCGGCCCCGAGAGCGCGTCGGAATAGACCTTGCCGCCGATGCGGGCGCCGCCCTCGCGGGCGATCTGCTCCATCTGACGCGGATCGCTGATGGTCTCCAGGAACACCGCCGGCACCTTGTCCCGGCGGATCTGCCGGATGATCGCCGCGACATCCCTGGGGCTGGCCTCGCTGTCGGTGGAGACGCCCTGGGGCGCGATGAAGCGCAGGCCGTAGGCGGCCGCGAAGTAGCCGAACGCGTCGTGGGTCGTGATGATCCGGCGGTTCTCCGGCGGGATCCGGTCCACAGCTTCGCGCACGGCTCGGTCGAGAGCGTCGAGCTTCGCGGTATAGTCGGCGGCGGCGGCCTGGTAGGCGGCGGCGTGGGCGGGATCCACCTTCGCCAGCCCGTCGCGAATCTCGGCGACGTAGATCCGGACGTTGGCGACGCTCTGCCAGGCATGCGGGTCGAGCGCGTGGCCGCCCCGGTCGCGGTGGCCCTCGGCGTGGGCATGATCGTCCTCGGCGGAGATCGCCTGCACCCCCGCGGAGGCGACGACGACCGGCGCGCGCGTGCCCGATGCCCGGATCAGCCGGTCGAGCCACCCCTCCAGCCCAAGGCCGTTGACGAACACGATGTCGGCCTCGGCGAGCTTCCTGGCGTCGGCCGGGGACGGGCTGAAGCCGTGCACGTCGGAATCCGGCCCCACCAGGGTCGCCACCGCAACGTGCGAGCCGCCGACCGCCCGCACCAGATCGCCCAGGATCGAGAAGCTCGCCACCGCCCGGATGGGAGCACCGTCGGGCGCCGCCCGGGCGGGCACGGCAAGGCCGAGCCACAGGACAAGGCATGCGCACAACGTCGACCGGGCCGTTCCTGCCGCACGCCGCATGCGCCGTCCTCCGAATCCACCGTGGTCGCGCTGCCTCTAATGTAATAATGTTACATACACAAGCGGGATACATGCCAGGCGCCTGATGGCACCGTCGGTTGCCGCCGCTGCGCCGGGCAGAGCCGCGGCGAGCGGATCGTGAGACGGAGAGTGCCATGTCCCGACGTGTGAGAGCTGCCCTTCTCGTCACCGGTGCCCTCGGCCTGGGTCTGGTCGGCGCGGCCGCCGCGCGTGACCGGGGCGAGGGCTTCCGTGGACAATGGACGTCCCTGAGCCAGGAAGACCGGGCCGCCTTCGCGGATGCCCGAATCGCCGCCCTGCATGCCGGGCTGAAGCTCAATCCCGACCAGGAGAAGCTGTGGCCGCCGGTCGAGGCCGCGATCCGCGACATGGTCAAGCTCCGCCAGCAGCGCCGCGAGGCGATGCGCGACCGCCCGAAATTCACCGACGACGCTCCGGCCGCCCTGCGGGCGATGGCGGATGCCGCGACCGCCCGGGGCGAGGCCCTGCGCAAGCTCGCCGACGCCGCGCAGCCGCTCTACGCCAGCCTCGACCCGGACCAGAAGCGCCGCGCGATGATCCTCGCACGGCCGATGGGTCCGATGGGCGGCCACGGCCATATGGGCGGCTGGCATCATCACCACGACGACGACCACGGGCCGGACGGCGAGGACCGCTGATCGGCGCGCGGCCACGCACTGAGGCCTCCAAAGAACTTGATCCGCGACGGCGGCGGCTGCAAACCGCTGCCGCCGCGCGCCTCGATCCGCGTCCGCTCCAACCGGAACGGACGCGGATCTGCAATCCTCGTTTCGACGCGCTCCCTGACGCCGGACCGGCATCCACTCCGGCGGGGAGCGCTCCGGCCCGGGGGAGGCGGGCGGCAGGTCCGAACCGGTAGGTTTCATGGCGCGCCTCCCCGGCGATACCGCTCCCCTCCTCGCCCGGCTGTGGCGCACCTGGTTGTATCCGCACCGCGGGACGCTCGCCGTCGTGCTGGTCCTGATCGCCGTCGTGGGCGGTTCGACCGGGCTCTACCCGGCGCTGATAAAGGCCGCCTTCGACGCCTTCGACCGCAAGGATGCGGCGGCGATCGCCTACGGGCCGCTGGTGGTGATCGTGGTCACCGCCCTGCGGGGCTTCTCGCTCTACGGCCAGACGGTGCTCACCAACCGGGTGGTCACCCGGGTGGAGGCCGACATGCAGGCGGCGCTCTACGGGCACCTGATCGAGTCGGACCTGGCTCAGCTCGGCCGCGAGAGCCCGGCCGCGTTGACCCAGCGCTTCACCACCGATTTCGCCTTCATCAAGGAGGCGCTGACCCGCATCTCCACGGTGCTCCTGCGCGACATCGCCATGCTGATCGGCCTCGTGGCGGCGCTGATCTGGATGGATCCGGTTCTCACGCTGGTGGCGGGCGTCACGGTCCCGTTCGTGGCGGGGCCGATCGGACGGATCGGCAAAAAGCTCCGGCGCGTCTCGACCTCGACGCAGGAGCAGATGGGCGCCACCGCCAGCCTGATATCGGAGAGCCTCCAGGGCGCCCGTGTCGCCAAGACCTACGCCATGGAGGGCTACCTCAAGGGCCGGGCCGTGCAGGCCCTCGATGAGGTGCGCCGCCTCAAGATGAAGGCCGCCAACGCCCGCGGGCGCCTCGACCCCCTGCTGGAGGTCGGCGGCGGCATCGCGGTGGCCGGCGTGCTGGTGCTGGTCGGGCAGCGGGTTCTGGCCGGCGAAAAGACCGTGGGCGACTTCACCGGCTACGTAGCGGCGCTGCTGCTCGCCGCGCAGCCGGCCCGGGCGCTGGGAAACCTCAACGCCATCCTGCAGGAAGCGGCCGCCGCGCTCCGGCGCTACTTCGACGTGATGGACGAGGCGCCCTGCATCCGCGAGGCGCCCGGCGCCGCGCCGCTGGCCGTGACCGCCGGAGCGATCCGCTTCGAGGGGGTGCACTTCCGCTACCGCCCGGACGCGCCGGCACTGGAGGGGATCGACCTCGTCGCTCCCGCGGGCTCGGTCACGGCGCTGGTCGGACGCTCGGGATCGGGCAAATCCTCGTTGCTCAACCTGGTCCCGCGGCTCTACGACGTCACGGAGGGCCGGGTGACCATCGACGGGCAGGACGTGCGCGCCGTGACGCTGGCCTCCCTGCGCGAAGCGGTGGCGGTGGTCTCGCAGGAGGTCGTCCTGTTCGACGACACGGTGGCCGCCAATATCGGCTTCGGCCGGCCCGGGGCGAACCGGGGGGAGATCGAGGCGGCGGCCCGGGCCGCGGCGGCCCACGACTTCGTGTCCGCCCTGCCGGAGGGCTACGAATTCCGTGTCGGCCCCGGCGGCAACCGGCTGTCCGGCGGCGAGCGGCAGCGGGTGGCGCTGGCCCGCGCCTTCCTCAAGGACGCGCCGATCCTGCTCCTCGACGAGGCGACCTCGGCCCTCGATTCCGAATCCGAGCGCCTCGTCCAGGAGGCGCTGACCCGGCTCATGAAGGGCCGCACGACCCTGGTGATCGCCCACCGCCTCTCCACGGTGCGCGAGGCCGACCGGATCGCCGTGATGGAGGCCGGCCGGGTGATTGAGACCGGCCGGCACGACGACCTGGTCGCCTCCGGCGGCGCCTATGCCCGCCTGCATCGGCTCCAGCTGTCGGAACCGGCGCCGGCGGAGTGACACGCCGCGTCAGGGGATCGGCGGGACCGGCAGCCGGCTCTCGCCGCGCTCCATCACGAAGGTGTGGTCCAGGCTGTACCAGGGGGCCGTCAGGTCGGGTTCGGGCGCGGCCTCGTCGGCGCCGTGCTCCACGAAGGCGCCGATCAGGCGGTCGGTGACGCCGAAGACCACGTCGCTGCGCAGGTGCGCGTCGTCCGGATCGAAGACCTGGGTCACCAGCGTCTTCCAGCCCGGCTTCACGCAGAGGATATGCATGTGCGCAGGCCGGAACGGATGCCGGCGCTGCGCCCGCAACAGATCGCCCGCCGGGCCGTGGACCGGCACCGGGTAGCCGGAGGGCTTCACCGAGCGCAGGGCGAACCGGCCGTCCGCATCGGTGGCGAGTGTCCCGCGCAGGTTCATGTCGGCCTGTGTCGGGTCCTGGTTCTCATAGAGGCCGACCGGCGAGGATTGCCAGACATCGATGCGCACATCCGGGATCGGCGCGCCGGCCGGGTCCGTGACGCGCCCCCGCGTGAACAGGACCGGCCCCGGAGTCGGCGAGCGCACGATGCTGCCGCCGTTCGGCACCGGCGGTGCGCCGTCCCGCCAGAACGGCCCGAGCAGCGCGGCCTCGGTCTCCGCGGCGCCGGCATCGCCGTTGTTCAGCAGGCAGACCAGGGTCGAGAGGCCGAGCACGTCCGACATCAGCACGGCCTCGTTGTGCCGGGCGTCGGTGGTCTGCCCGATCCGGTTGAGGAGCGCGATCCCCGCCTCCCATTCCGGCTCGGTCAGACGGACCTCGCGGGCGAAGGCGTGGAGATGGCGCACCAGCGCGGCCGTGATCTCCCGGAGCCGCGGGTCGGGCGTCCCGGCCATCGCGGCGAGCACCACCGGCGTCACCGCGTCGGCGCCGTCGATGATCCCGGGTCCCGCCCGGCTGGTCTCGCTGCTGTGGGCCATGATCGGGCTTCCTCTCGGCGGCGGGAGCGGGACGCGCGTGGGACGCAACGGCGACCGGCAAGGCATAAACGGCAAATCCGTCATGCACGCGCTCCGTAGATTCATCCGGCGGAGCGCGCCATAAGGGCCTGAGCCGATGAGGACCACACCGTGAGCGACCTGACGTTCGAGATCCAAGCCCATCCTGCCCGCCGGACCAGCACGGAGCGGGCCGCGCTGTTGACGAATCCGGGCTTCGGCAAGGTGTTCACCGACCACATGGTGGTGGCGCGCTACGCGGCCGGCCGCGGCTGGCACGATGCGCGGATCCAGGCGCGCGAGGCGATCCCGCTCGATCCCGCCGCCGCAGTGCTGCACTACGCGCAGGAGATCTTCGAGGGGCTGAAGGCCTATCGCACCGGCGATGGCGGCGCGGCCCTGTTCCGGCCCGACGCCAACGCGCGCCGCTTCCGCCGCTCGGCCGAGCGCATGGCGATGGTGCCGTTTCCGGAGGATGCCTTCGTCGAGGCGATGCGCAAACTGGTCGAGATCGACCGCGACTGGATCCCCGACACCCCGGATGGCAGCCTGTATCTCCGGCCGTTCATGATCGCCAGCGAGGCCTTCCTCGGGGTCAAGCCGGCCTCGGAATACCTGTTCATCACGATCGCCTCGGCGGTGGGCTCATACTTCAAGGACCCGACCGGGACCGTCACGGTCTGGATCTCGGAGCACTTCACCCGTGCCGCTCCGGGCGGCACGGGCGCGGCCAAGTGCGGCGGCAACTACGCCGCGAGCCTCGCCGCGCAGGCCGAGGCCGCGGGCCAGGGCTGCGAGCAGGTGGTGTTCCTCGACGCGGCCGAGCGCCGCTATGTCGAGGAACTCGGCGGCATGAACGTCTTCTTCGTGTTCGCGGACGGGACGCTGCTCACCCCGCCGCTCTCGGACAGCATCCTGCCCGGCATCACCCGCGACTCGGTGATCACCCTGGCGCGCGAGGCCGGGCTGACCGTCAACGAGGAACCCTACACGATCGACGCGTGGCGTGCCGACGCACGGAGCGGACGCCTGACCGAGGCCTTCGCCTGCGGCACGGCCGCGGTGATCACTCCGATCGGCACCGTGAAGGGCCGGGAGGAATCCTTCACCATCAACGGTGCCGTGGCCGGCCCCGTGGCGCAGCGGCTGCGGACCATGCTGGTCGACATCCAGCGTGGAACGACGAACGATTCGCATGGCTGGTTCCAGAAGGTCTTCTAGCGCCGCGCCCACCGCCCGGGCGTGTTCGTGACGGAAGCGGCGCCCGGGATCCCCCGCGAGCCGGCAGCCGGGTCGTGGAATCCCGGAGTCAGCTCCGACCTGCCCGCCGCGTTTCTGCCGCTGGTCACCGTCTACCGGCCCGAGCACGTCGAGACGCCGCTGCGCGACGCCCTGGAGCTAAGCGACCTGTGCGGGCTGCCGGCCCGGCAGCTCACGCGCTTCAGGCCCGGACGTCTCGTTGTGCACGAGGTGCTGATCCGGGTGATGTCGGACCTGTCGGTGCCGGTGGGCGAGGTCTACGCAGATCTCGGCGTCAACTTCCGGGCGATCGTCGGGGCTATCCTGCACCAGGGCATCGAGCCCCGGCTCGCGGAGGTCGAGGCGGCCCTGGCGGCGATCCGCGCCGAAGCCGACGCGGTGCTCCAGCGCGAGATCACCGCTCTCCTCGACGACGAACCAGCCCCGCACGCACCGCAGCCGGGCTGGCTCGACCGGCTGCTTGGGCGGCGCCCCCCGGAGCCATCCGCCCCTCGCCAGGACCCCGCGACCCGGGCCCTGCAGCACCTCGACGCCTGGCAGCGCCGGGCCGCGGCGGCCGGCGACGGCCTGGAGATCGCCGCCTGCGAGGCCCTGCGCACCGTGGTGTCGAGCCTCGTCGCCCGGCAGAACACGCTGATCCGCGACGCGAGCCTGCTGCGGAGCATCGCCGGGACACTGGTCTCGAACGGCTACGGCAGCCGCCGCATCGGCGAGCTGATCGAGCCCTGGATCGCCGCCGTGGTCGACGCCGGCGGCTACCGCCGGCTCGCCCCACAGGACCATCCGGTGGTGATGAACGTCAAGGGCGCCTCGGCCTCCGGCAAGAGCACGATCCGGCCCTACCAGCTGGGCCTCGCCAAGCGCCTCGGGATGGCGTGGTCCGACTTCGCGGTCATCACGCCGGACATCTGGCGCAAGTACCTGCTCGACTACGGCAGCCTCGGCGCGGCGACCCGGTATGCCGGCACGCTGACAGGCTACGAGGTCGAGATCATCGACATGAAACTCGACCGCTACGTCACCCGCAAGGCGGCCGAGCGGCGGATCTCGAACCTGCTGATCGACCGCTTCCGGTTCGACAGCTTCCAGGCCGAGCCCGGCTCCGACGGCGGCGGCCAACTGCTCACCCGGTTCGGCGACCGCGTCTACATGCAGTTCATGGTCACGCCCCCGGCCGACACGGTAGAGCGCGCCTGGAAGCGGGGCGAACAGTTCGGCCGCTACAAGGCCGTGGAGGATCTGCTGGCCCACAACGTCGAGGCCTATACCGGCATGCCGCGCCTGTTCTTCAACTGGGCGCTCGCCCGGGACAAACAGGTGGTGTGCGAGTTCCTCGACAACAGCGTCCCGCTGGGCCGGCGTCCGCGCACCATCGCGTTCGGGGCCGGCGGGATCCTGAACATCCTCGACGTGAAGGGGCTGATCGACATCGACCGCTTTCGCAAGATCGACATTTTCGCGCGCGGGCCGCACGAGGTCTTTCGAGGCGTCGATCTCGCGGCGTCCGCCAACACGGCGTTCCTGCGTGACTGCCTGCGCCGGATGGCGACCGTCCGGTTCGCGCAGGCCGAGACGGGGCGGGTGTTCGTGCGGCTCGATCGCGGCCGCATCACCGGCCTCGACCGGGCGGCCCTCGCTGAGGCCGGGGACGGGCCCGACTGGGCCGCTGCGCGGGCGGTGATCGGCATCCCCGCCGACAGGTCCGGGATCCCGGACCTGGACGAGACCGTCGACCCCGTGGAGGAGCCGACGCTCGGGGCATGGGGTCCGGGCCTGTCGGAGGATCAGACGGAACAATATCTCCGACGATGACACCGAGCGGTCGCCGTTCCCTCTGGTATATTGCATACCTGATTGGGATGTGCATGATCGCTCCTGCCCGATCGACGCGTCGCCTCAGGTAGGCGCCGGCCAAAAGAGAGGCTCAGGGATGGAACGCCAGGATCTTCCGTCGGCGAAATGGTGGCAGCTCGCCTTCGGGGTGATCTGCATGGCCATGATCGCCAACCTCCAATATGGCTGGACGTTGTTCGTCGACCCGATCGACCAGCGATACCATTGGGGCCGGGCTGCGATCCAGCTCGCCTTCACGCTGTTCGTGGCCACCGAGACCTGGCTCGTCCCGGTGGAGGCCTGGTTCGTCGACCGCTACGGCCCGAAGATCGTGGTCGCCTTCGGGGGCGTGATGATCGCACTGGCCTGGACCATCGACGCCTACGCCGATAGCCTATTCATGCTCTATCTCGGGGCCGTGATCGCCGGCATCGGCGCCGGCTCAGTCTACGGCACCTGCGTGGGCAATGCGCTGAAGTGGTTTCCGCACCGCCGCGGCCTCGCGGCGGGCGCGACCGCCGCCGGGTTCGGGGCGGGCGCGGCCATCACGGTGGTGCCGATCGCCCGGATGATCGCCTCCAGCGGCTACCAGGACGCCTTCCTGTATTTCGGCCTCGGCCAGGGTGCCGTGGTCCTCGTCCTCGCCTTCCTGCTGCGCAAGCCGTCGACGATCACGCCGGTGCAGCGCAAGAGCCTGCGCCTGCCCCAGACCAAGGTCGACCGCAGCCCGCGCGAGGCTGTGCGGACCCCGGTCTTCTGGGTGATGTACGCGATGTTCGTGATGGTCGCCTCCGGGGGCCTGATGGCGGCGGCGCAGATCGCCCCGATCGCCCACGACTTCCAGGTCGCCGGCGTCCCGGTGAGCCTGTTCGGCCTCCAGATGGCCGCGCTGACCCTCGCGATCTCCCTCGACCGGATCTTCGACGGGTTCGGGCGGCCGTTCTTCGGCTTCGTCTCCGACCATATCGGGCGCGAGAACACGATGTTCATCGCCTTCTCGACGGCGGCGCTGGCGGTGATCGTGCTGCTCACCTACGGCCACCACCCGATGGTGTTCGTCTTCGCCACCGCGGTGTATTTCGGGGTGTTCGGCGAGATCTACTCGCTGTTCCCGGCGACCTGCGGCGACACGTTCGGATCGAAATACGCCGCCAGCAATGCCGGCCTGCTCTACACCGCCAAGGGCACAGCCTCGTTCCTGGTCCCGTTCGCCAGCCTCCTGTCGGCCGCCTATGGCTGGTCGGCGGTGTTCTCGCTGATCATCGGCCTCAACGTTGCTGCGGCGGCGATGGCGATCTTCGTGCTGCGGCCGCTGCGCGCCCGCTACCTCGCTGAAGGCGAGCATCCGGCCTCCGTGGCCGCCCAACCGATCCGGGTCGCCTGAGCCGTCCCGATACCGACTTCACCGATGGCCCGGAGCCTGCACCGGCCCGGGACGCCTGCACCCAAACCGATGGTCCGGGAGATTCCGCAATGACCGCATTGGCCAAGATTGTCCACACCGCCCCCGAGATCGATGCGGAGCCGGACCTGACCGACGGCTTCCACCTCGTCATCGACGCGCTGAAGCTCAACGGCATCGAGACGATCTACGGCGTCCCGGGCATCCCGATCACCGATCTCGGCCGCATGGCGCAGGCCGAGGGCCTGCGGGTGATCTCGTTCCGGCACGAGCAGCACGCCGGCAACGCGGCGGCGATCGCGGGCTTCCTTACGAAGAAGCCCGGCATCTGCCTCACGGTCTCGGCGCCGGGCTTCCTGAACGGCCTCACCGCGCTCGCCAACGCCACCACGAACTGCTTCCCGATGATCCTGATCTCGGGCTCGTCCGAGCGTGAGATCGTCGACCTCCAGCAGGGCGACTACGAGGAGATGGATCAGCTCGCCATCGCCAAGCCCCTGTGCAAGGCGGCCTTCCGGGTGCTGCACGCGGCCGATATCGGCATCGGCGTCGCCCGGGCGATCCGGGCCGCCTGCTCGGGCCGTCCGGGCGGCGTCTATCTCGACCTGCCGGCCAAGCTGTTCGCCCAGGTCATGGATGCCGAGGCCGGCCGGAACTCCCTCGTCAAGGTGATCGATCCGGCCCCGGCCCAGCGCCCCGCCCCCGACGCCATCAAGCGGGCGCTCGACGTTCTGAGATCGGCCCGCCGCCCGCTGATCGTGCTCGGCAAGGGCGCGGCCTACGCGCAGGCCGACGATGCGATCCGCGCCCTCGTGGAGACGAGCGGCATCCCGTACGTGCCGATGAGCATGGCCAAGGGGCTCCTGCCCGACACGCACCCTCTCTCGGCCGGAGCGGCGCGCTCCACGGCCCTGAAGGATTCGGACGTGGTGCTGCTGATCGGCGCCCGCCTCAACTGGCTGCTGTCGCACGGCAAAGGCAAGACCTGGGGCGAGCCGGGCTCGACCAAGTTCATCCAGATCGACATCGAGCCCCGCGAGATGGATTCGAACGTCGAGATCGTCGCCCCCGTAGTCGGCGACATCGGCTCCTGCGTGCAGGCGCTCCTCGACGGCATGGGCCAGGGCTGGCAGCAGCCGCCGTCCGACTGGATCGACACGCTGAAGGCCAAGCGCGAGGCGAACATCGCCAAGATGGCCCCCAAGCTGATGAGCAACGCCTCGCCCATGACGTTCCACGCGGCGCTCGGGGCGCTGCGCACCATCGTGAAGGAGCGCCCGGACGCGATCCTGGTCAACGAGGGCGCCAACACCCTCGACCTCGCCCGAGGCATCATCGACATGTACCAGCCGCGCAAGCGGCTCGACGTCGGCACCTGGGGCATCATGGGCATCGGCATGGGCTTCGCCGTCGCGGCCGCAGTGGAGACGGGCAAGCCGGTCCTGTGCGTCGAGGGCGACAGCGCCTTCGGCTTCTCCGGCATGGAGGTCGAGACGATCTGCCGGTACGGGCTGCCGGTGTGCATCGTCGTCTTCAACAACAACGGCATCTACCGCGGCACCGATGCCGACCCGACCGGACGGGATCCGGCGACGACGGTGTTCGTCAAGGATTCGCGCTACGACAAGATGATGGAGGCGTTCGGCGGCGACGGCTACCACGTCACCACGCCGGACGAGCTGACCCGCGCGGTCAACGCCGCGATGGATTCAGGCCGGCCTGCGCTCATCAACGCGGTGATCGATCCGGCCGCGGGCAGCGAGAGCGGCAATATCGGCAGCCTGAACCCGCAGAGCGGCATCAAGAGGAAAGTGTGAAGCGCGTTGCTTCGTCTCTCCGGAAGCTAGTTTGGCCGCACGATCTCAATCGAGCACCAAGCTAGAGGGCCGGATATCCTCATCTCCCTCTCATCCTGGGGTGCCGAGCGGTCGAAGATCGCTCGGCCTCAAGGCAGGACTCCAGGGATTGCCGCGACGCCCGGAGGCCTTCTTCGCGCCTTGCGCTGCGTACAAGCACCTCAGGATGCGGTCGAGGGCGGGACATCCGGAGTCGAAAAGACCCTGAATCCCGGGATGACGTAACCGGCCGACCGGTGGATCGGGGCCGCCGCCGGCCCCTCTCCTTGGCCCGCCCCATGCTAAGCTCAGGCGATTCTCACCGCACGGGCGAGCCGACATGCTGACCAGACGATCCTTCGTGGCCCTGTCCGGCGCCGCCCTCGCCGCCCCGGCTCTGGCACAGGGCACGGCCTCCCGGGTTCTGAAATTCATTCCGCAAGCCGACCTCACGGTGCTCGATCCGATCTGGACCACCGCCTACGTGACCCGGAACCACGGTCTCGCGGTGTTCGATACGCTCTACGGGATCGATGCCACCTACGCGCCGCAGCCGCAGATGGTGGCCGGCCACAACGTCGAGGACGATGGCAAGCTGTGGCGGCTGACGCTGCGGCCCGGCCTGAAATTCCACGACGGTACGCCGGTGCTCGCCCGCGACTGCGTCGCCAGCATCGCGCGCTGGGGCAAGCGCGACCCGATGGGCCAGACGCTGATGGCCTATACGGACGAACTCTCGGCGCCCGACGACCGGACGATCCGGTTCCGGCTCAAGAAGCCCTTCCCGCTCCTGCCGGACGCGCTCGGCAAGGTCGGGTCTCCGATCTGCGCCATGATGCCGGAGCGGCTGGCCAGGACGGACGCCTTCACGCAGATCACCGAGATGGTCGGGAGCGGGCCGTTCCGCTTCAAGGCGGACGAGCGGATGGTTGGCGCGCGCGTCGTCTACGAGCGCTTCGACGGCTACGTCCCGCGCGAGGGCGGTGCGCCGCAATGGACCTCAGGACCCAAGCACGCCTTCCTCGACCGGGTCGAGTGGCATGTCATCCCCGACCAGGCGACCGCTGCCTCGGCCATGCAGACGGGCGAGATGGACTGGTGGGAGCAGCCGCCATCCGACCTCGTGCCCACTCTCGGGGGCCTGAAGACGGCCATCACGGACCCGACCGGCAAGATCGGCTGCCTGCGCATGAACCAGCTGCTGCCGCCCTTCGACAACCCGGCGATCCGCCAAGTGCTGCTCAAGGTGGTCGACCAGACCGACTTCATGCAGGCGGTGACCGGCACGGACCCCAAGCTCATCCATGTGCCGACGGGATTCTTCTGCCCCGGCATGCCGATGGCGAGCGACGTCGGCCTCGATGTCCTGACCAGCACGCGCGACTACGAAGGTGCCAAGCGGGCGCTCGCGGCGGCCGGCTACAAGGGCGAGAAGGTGGTGCTGATGGGCGCCTCGGACTTCCCGAGCCTGAAGGCGCTCGCCGACGTGGCGGCCGACATGCTCACCCGCGCCGGCTTCAATGTCGACTACCAGATCATGGATTGGGGTTCGGTGGTCCAGCGGCGCGCCAAGCGGGACCCGATCGCTCAGGGCGGGTGGAGCGCCTTCTGCACCTTCTGGTCCGGGCTCGACCAGGCCGATCCGGCGGTCAGCGCCTTCCTGCGGGGGACGGGCCCGAACGCCGCGATCGGCTGGCCGACCAGCGAACCCATCGAGGCACTGCGCCAGGACTGGCTGGATGCGGCGGATCTCCCCGGCCGGAAGAAGCTTGCGGACGACCTGCAGCGGCAGGCTTTCTCCGATCTGCCCTACCTGCCCCTCGGCCAGTATTTCGATCAAACGTCGTTCAAGCCCTCCCTGACGGGCGTGCTCGACGGCGTGCCGGTCTTCTGGAACGTAAGAAAGAGCTGAACGGAGCCGGCGCCTCAGGCGGGGACCGGGTCCGAGAGGGCTCGGCCTCGCTCGGTGCCGCCGAACGGCCCGGCATCGGCCATCAGCGCCGGAATCAGATCCGTCTGCGAGACGATCCCCACCAGCCGGCCGTCCGCATCGGCCACCGGCAGATGGTGCTGGGC
The DNA here is from genome assembly GCF_030700285.1 of Methylobacterium sp. NEAU K. Taxonomy (GTDB): domain Bacteria; phylum Pseudomonadota; class Alphaproteobacteria; order Rhizobiales; family Beijerinckiaceae; genus Methylobacterium. The sequence goes on from NZ_JAUYZJ010000014.1 coordinate 74,011, forward strand.
CGCCTCCGACATCCGGAGCACGAGCTCGGCCACCGGCGTGTCCGGACCCACGGGCGCGACCGTGCTCATGATGTCGGCGGCGCAGCCGTGGGGCGCGCGCCCCCGCTCGATCGTCAGGATCAGGCGGCGGCCCAGGCCGAGGCGCGGGCCGCTCCGGTCCCAGGTGGCCTTGTCGAGGATGTCGGTCTGGGTGACCATCCCGAGCACCCGGGCGCGCTCGTCGGTGACCGGGAGCGCCTTGATCCGGTGCCGGCGCAGCAGGCGCAGGGCCTCGGCGAGCGGCGCCTCGGGCGCGACCGCGATCACGTCCCGGGACATGATCGCCGCGCAGGTGGTCTGCCCGGAACGCCGGCCGTAGACCCGCATCTGCACCCGCCGCAGGATCTGCTCCAGATCGCTGCGGTCGACGTCGAGCAGCTGGTCGAAATCCTCCAGCGCCGCATCGAGGTCCGACGCCCGGAACCCGAGCCGCGCCGCGGGTGACGGATCCGAGGTCCGCGGCCCGGCCGGGCGCAGATGCGGGTAGGCGCGGCCCGTGAGGTTGTTGAACAGCAGGGCGGCGGTCAGGAGCAGCAGCGAGTTGGCCCCGACGGGCCACAGCACGAAGCCGTAGCCGAGGTCGTGGATCGCCGGCCCGCCGAGGACGGCCGTGAGGGCGACGGCCCCGCTCGGCGGGTGCAGGCAGCGCAGGGCGATCATGAAGGCGATGGCCACCCCGATGGCGCACGCGGCGGCGACGAACGGATCGGCCACCCATTGGGCCGCCGTGACGCCGACCAGCGCGGCCACCAGGTTGCCGCCGAGGATCGACCAGGGCTGCGCCAGCGGGCTCGCCGGGACGGCGAAGAGCAGCACCGCCGAGGCGCCCATCGGGGCAATCAGGACGGGCAGCGCCGCGTCGGTTCCGACGGATGCGCGGCTGATCAGCCCTGTCGCCAGGATGCCCAACAGGGCGCCCGCGGCCGCGCGCAGCCGCTCGCGCTTGCTGACCGGAGCCAAGTCCGGCAGGAGGCGGCTCAGGAATGGGCGCATCGGATCCGGATCTCGAACACGAAAAGGACGGCGCGGAGCGCGCCGTCCCGTTTCAGGATAGCAGAGGTCGGGGGCCGCGGGTCAGACTGCGCGAGCCTCGTGCATCGCCTGGATCTGATCGGGCGTGTAGCCGAGGCCGGCCAGCACCTCGTCGGTGTGCTCGCCCAGCAGCGGCGAGGCCTTCACCTCGACTTTCATGTCGGAGAACTTGATCGGGCTGCCGACGGTCAGGTAGCTGCCGAGCTTGGGATGCGGGACCTCGACCACGGTGCCGCTCGCGCGGAGGGACTTGTCCTCGGCGATCTCCTTCATGGACAGCACCGGCGCGCAGGGAATGTCGTAGGTGCGCAGGATGTCGACCGCCTCGAACTTGGTCTTGTCGGCGAGCCATTCCTCGATGGTCTTGAAGATGTCGAAGATCTTGTCCTGCCGGGCCCGGGCGGTGTTGTAGGCCGGATCCGTGATCCACTCCTCGCGGCCCAGAACCTTGCAGATCGGCGCCCAGGCATGGCCCTGGATCGTGAAGTAGATGTAGGCGTTCGGGTCGGTCTCCCAGCCCTTGCACTTCAGCACCCACCCCGGCTGACCGCCGCCGCCCGCGTTGCCGCCCCGCGGCACCACGTCCGAGAACTCCCCGTGCGGGTATTGCGGATATTCCTCGAGGTAGCCGAGTGCATCCAGGCGCTGCTGGTCGCGCAGCTTCACCCGGCAGAGGTTGATCACCGAATCCTGCATCGACACGGCGACCTTCTGGCCCGTCCCGGTCTTGTTCTTCTGATGGAGCGCGGTGAGGATCCCGATGGCGAGATGCATGCCGGTGTTGGAATCGCCGAGCGCGGCGGCGCTGACGGTCGGCGGCCCGTCCCAGAAGCCCGTGGTCGAGGCGGCGCCGCCTGCGCACTGGGCGACGTTCTCGTAGACCTTCAGGTCCTCGTAGTGATGACCGTCCGAGAAGCCCTTCACCGAGGCGAGGATCATGCCCGGGTTCAGCTCCTGGATGCGTGCCCAGGAAAAGCCCATCCGGTCGAGCGCCCCGGGGCCGAAATTCTCGACCATCACGTCGGAATCCTGGATCAGCTTCTCCAGCACCTCCTTGCCGGCCTGGGTCTTGGTGTCGAGGGTCAGTGAACGCTTGTTGGAATTGAGCATCGTGAAATAGAGCGCGTCCGCGTCCTCGACGTGGCGCAGCTGCGTGCGGGTGACGTCGCCGGCGCCGGGACGCTCGACCTTGATCACGTCGGCGCCGAACCACGCCAGCAGCTGCGTGCAGGCCGGACCCGCCTGGACGTGGGTGAAATCGATGATCTTGATCCCTTCCAGCGGCTTGCTCATCTGGCGTTCTCCCTGTGCGCGTTGATGATTGCGGTCTTCGGACGGTCCCGTCGGTGGATCAGGATCCGTTCGGAGCGGCTTCGAGTTCGGCCACGCGCTGGCGCAGGCGCTTTTCCTCGGCCCAGCGCTCGGTCTCGTCGCGGATCACCGCGACGATCCCGGTCACCCGGTCCGCAGCGTCCCGCACCATGCCGACCGTGAAGGCGATGGAGAGCTGGCTTCCGTCCTTGTGGATCGCCGGCACCCGCAGGGTCTCGGCCCCGTAGCGGGTCACGCCGGTGCGCATCGTCTTGGCGTAGCCATCCCAGTGGCGCCGGCGATGGCGCTCGGGCGTGATCAGGTCGAGGGTCCGGCCGAGGGCCTCCGCGGCGGCGAAGCCGAAGATCCGCTCGGCCGCCGGGTTCCAGACCGTGATCGAACCGTGCGGATCCGCCACCACCACGGCGTCGCCGATCGCCTCGACGAGCCCGGCGAGGTCGTCCGGCAACGGACGCGCCGCCATGGCCTCAGCGTCCGGCACGGAAGAGTCCCGACGCCGGTGGGCGCAGGCAGGAGCCGATCCACACGCGCGGTCCGCCGGAACGACCGAAACGCGGATCCATCATTGGGGATCTCCCTGTCGATTGCGGCGCTAAAGTTCCAGGCCGCTCGGATCGCAGCACCGGCCGCCGCCTCGTTCGTTGGTATTTGGTATGCCAAATGTGGAATGCCGTCAACGGTCGAGATCGGAAGATGCATTTTGTTGCTGCAGCGGCCGGATCGCCACGATGGGATCGGGGCACGGAGACGGTGCGACCGCGGGCGGTGATGCACCGTAAGCCTTCTCAGATTCGCCGCTTTCCGCGGGCAGGAGCCGGCCGGCCCTGACAGCACGGACCGGCAATTCGGCAATCCGCCCTGGAGACCTTCCCGGTGATCCGCTTCGAGAAAGTCAGCAAGATCTACCGCACCGACGGCCACAAGCGGACGATCCTGGAGCAGGTGTCGTTCACTCTGAAGCCGGGCATCTCGTACGGCATCCTGGGCATCAACGGGGCCGGCAAGTCGACCACGATGCGGCTCATCGCCGGAACCGAGGACCCGACCCGGGGCAGGATCCATCGCGGGCTGCGCATTTCGTGGCCGCTGGGCTTTGCCGGCGGCTTCCATCCGAAGATGACCGGCCGCGACAACGTCATGTTCGTGGCGCGAATCTACGGCGAGGATCCGCGCCGCGTGCTCGACTTCGTCGAGGATTTCTCCGAACTCGGCAGCTACCTCGACGTGCCGATCTACACCTACTCGTCGGGCATGGGCGCCCGCCTCGCCTTCGGCATGAGCATGGCGATCCCGTTCGACTGCTACCTGATCGACGAGATCACCTCGGTGGGGGACGCCCGCTTCTCCAAGCGCTGCGACGAGGTGTTCTCCCAGCGTCGCAAGAACGCGGACATCATCATGGTGTCCCACTCGATGGAGACGATCCGGCAGTGGTGCTCGCAGGGGCTCGTCCTGCTCAACGGGCGCGCGATCATCTACGAGGACGTCAACGACGCGATCGAGGTCTACCGGCGCCTGAACGCCTGAGCGAAACGGCTCGTCCTCCGGGCCGCGAAGACATGCTTTTGCCGCGTCCGCGTGCGAGTGGCATTCGACGCGAGCGGTTCGGCGCGGTCGAGAATCCGGCGACGGATCGACCCTCGAGGCCGGGGAGGCCGGGAATCAGGTCATGAATATGGAGATCCGGAAAGCCGAGGGGCAGCCGGTCACGACCGCCGACCGCCAGCAGGCGATCACCGAGTCGCTGCGGCAGATCGCGCGCATGTCGCGCTTCGTCGACCGCAAGAAGGGCATCCGGTCCTACCAGAGCCACGTCAAGAACGATCCCTGGATCCCGATCCTGTTCGTGGTCTGCTTCGTGCTGCCGACCCTGGCCGGGGCGCTTTACTTCGGGCTGATCGCCTCGGACCGCTACGTGACCGAGGCGCGGTTCGCGATCCGGCCGGCGATCGGCACGGCCGACAAAGCCACGCCGGACTCGGTCGGCACCAACTCGGGCGTTCCAAACCAGATGGTGGCGCAGGACACGCTGATCACCAACGAGTACATCCTCAGCCGGCCGATGCTGGAGACGATCGAGGCGAAGCTGCCGATCAAGACGTGGTTCAGCCGCGACAGCATCGATTACTTCTCGCGCTTCGATCCCGAGAAGCCGATCGAGAAGTTCCTCCGATACTGGAAGCGGCGCGTGGGCGTCGATATCGAATCCGGCTCCGGCATCATGTCGCTGACCGTCGAGGCCTTCGACCCCGAGGAATCGCTCGCCATCGCGCAGGCCGTGATGAAGGAAGCCGAGCGGATGGTGAACGACCTCAGCGTGAAGGCGCGCGAGGACGCCGTCGCCGAGAGCACCCGCGAGTTGAAGCTCGCCGAAGAGCGTATGACCAAGATCCGCCTCGCCATGCGGGACCTGCGCAATCGCGAAGGCGTGCTCGACGCGCAGAAGTCGAACGAAGCCAACCTGAAGGTCGTATCCGAGCTGCGGGGCGCCCGCATCAACCTGGCCGTGCAGCTCGCGATCGGCCAGCGCGACCTAGGCCCGGAATCCCGCCGGATTATCGATATCAAGCAGCAGATCAAGGATCTGGACGAGAACATCGCCCGGATCGAGCGGCAATCCGCCAGCCAGGATCCGGAGCAGAAGCGCCTGCTCTCGGACGCGCTGACCCGGTTCGAAGCCCTCGAAAACGATCGGAAGAACGCCGAGAAGTACTACCAGCAGGTTCTGACCGCCTATGAGCGGGCCCGCATCGTCGCGGCCCGGCAGATCGAGTTCTTCAGCCCGATCGTCGAACCCGTAAAGGCGGAATCCTCGACCGAGCCGCGGCGGCTCCTGATGATCAGCCTGGTTACCGCCGGGGCCGCCGTGCTGTTCGCGGCCACGATGTTCGCCCGGAAGATGATGGCCTGAGGTCGGCGCCGATCCGCACCGGGTCGGGAACGACTCAGGATCCGGTTGAGCCGGCGGTCTGGCGTGCCGACGCCCCGATGGTGCCGCCGGTCCAGCCCTGGGATCGCCACCCCTCGGCGCGCGCGTCGAGGTCGATCGAGCCGGCCCGGTCGAGGATCGCCAGCACCTGACCGGCGCGGGTCTCGTCGGCCCGTACGGTGACGAGGGTGCCGCCCCGGCGCACGCCTTCGGCATAGGTCTCGGCCTCACCTTCGCTCAAGCCCGCGCCCGTGAGGCCGCCGATCAGTCCCCCCGCCGCAGCGCCGACCCCCGCTCCCGCCGCGGCCGCCACCAGCCAGCCCGCCGCGACCACCGGCCCGAGCCCGGGGATCGCCAGCAGCCCGAGGCCGGCGAGCAGGCCCACGCCACCGCCCAGCACCGTGCCGACCGTCGCGCCAGTCCCGGCGGCGTCCACCGGATCGGCCGCCTCGGGACCGGCATCATCGGATGGCCGAGACGGCACGGGCGCGGGCCCGGCCCGGTTCGCGATGATGCTGATGTCGTCATGGGGGATGCCCGCGGCCTCCAACTGATCCACAACGCCGGCGGCGGTGTCGTACTCGTCGAACAGGGCGGTCAGGGCGCGAGCGGTCATGCTGGGTCTCCCGATAGGTGGGCTGCCGCCCGGTTCCGCCGCGATACGCAACCGTCCCGGCCGACCGGACCGCGACGCGCGGTCACCACCGCACCCGATCGCACCGGCCGGGCGCGGTGCCGCCGGCCCGAACCGGGGCGATGTGATGCCAGACCGTTCAAGCAGCCAGAGCGGCGCCGGTTCCCGCCGGCGCCGGCCCGGTTCTTAACGCGGCGCTAACCATCCGCTCGGCAGATCTTGCCGGGTGCGTCCCGGGTATCTCCTCGGAACGGACGGCGATGGATGGGACCGATGGCGGAGACGGCGAGCGCGCCGGTCAGGAGCGGATCGATCGGCGGAGCCGCGGCGATCCTGGGTCAGCTCGCGCTGCCCACGCGGGGCGACCTCCATGCGCTGTCCAAGCGCTCGGACCTGCTGTTCGCCGCCGGCGTGATGGGCATCCTGGCGGTGCTGATCTTCCCGCTGCCGGCGGTGCTGCTCGACCTGCTGCTGGCCGTGTCGATCATTACCTCCGTGCTGATCATGATGGTCGGCTTGTCGATCGACAACCCGCTGGAATTCACCGTCTTTCCGACGCTGTTGCTGATCGCCACGATGCTGCGGCTGGCGCTGAACCTCGCCTCGACACGACTCATCCTGGGCCACGGCCACGAGGGCACGGCGGCGGCGGGCCATGTCATCGAGGCGTTCGGCCACTTCGTGATGGGCGGCAACTTCGTCATCGGGATCATCGTGTTCGCGATCCTGATCATCGTGAACTTCGTGGTGATCACGAAGGGCTCGGGCCGCATCGCCGAAGTCGCGGCCCGATTCACCCTCGACGCGATGCCCGGCAAGCAGATGGCGATCGACGCCGACCTCTCGGCCGGGCTGATCGACGAGAAGGCCGCCAAGGCGAGGCGCGCGGCCCTGGAGGAGGAATCCTCGTTCTTCGGCGCCATGGACGGCGCCTCGAAATTCGTGCGCGGCGACGCGGTGGCGGCCCTGCTGATCACGTTCATCAACGTGGTCGGCGGCATCGTCATCGGCGTGGCTCAGCAGGGCCTGAGCTTCGGCGACGCCGCCAAGAGCTACACGCTGCTCACCATCGGCGATGGACTGGCGAGCCAGGTCCCGGCCCTGATCGTCTCGACGGCGGCCGGCATCCTGGTCTCGAAGGCGGGCGTGCGGGGTGCGGCCGACAAGGCCTTGGGCAAGCAGCTCGCGCATTATCCCAAGGCGCTCGGCATGTCGGCGGCCGTGATGCTCCTGATCGCGCTGCTGCCGGGCATGCCGATGCTGCCGTTCCTGCTGCTCGGCGGCGGGGCCGGCTACGCCGCCTGGCGCACCAACAAGACGGCCAAGGAGGCCCCTCCCCTCGACGCGGAGGGCGCCCCGATGGACGCGAAGGCGGTCGCGGCCGCGGCTGCCGCCAAGGAGGAAACCGTCACAGATCTCCTCAAGCTCGACGACCTCAAGCTCGAGATGGGCTACGCGCTCCTCGCCCTGGTCAACGGGGAGGGCCAGGACCGGCTCACCGACCAGATCAAGGCCCTGCGCCGCCAGCTCGCGGCCGAGCTCGGTTTCGTGATGCCCTCGGTGCGCATCCTCGACAACGTCCAGCTCGACGCCAACACCTACGTGGTGCGGGTGAAGGAGATCGAGGCGGGCACCGGCCGGATCTTCCCGGGCCAATTCATGGCCATGGACCCGATGGGCGGCCAGGTGCAGCTGCCCGGCCAGCATATGCTGGAGCCGACCTTCGGCCTGCCGGCGACCTGGATCGACGCCGCCTTGCGGGATCAGGCGCAGCTCAAGGGCTACACGGTGGTCGACGCGGCCACCGTGGTCTCGACCCACCTCACCGAGGTGATCAAGGCTCACGTGTCCGAACTCCTCAACCACGTCGAGGTCTCGAAGCTGCTGCGCGAGCTGCCCAAGGAGCACGCCGAGCTGCTCAAGGAGATCATGCCGTCGCAGATCTCGACCACCGGGGTGCAGCGCGTATTGCAATTCCTGCTGGCCGAGCGCGTCTCCATCCGCGACCTCGGAGCGATCGTGGAGGGAATCGCGGAGGTCGCCGGCTCGGTGAAGAACCCCCGCGACGTCGTCGAGCACGTCCGCGCCCGGCTCGGGCGGCAGATCTGTGCGCAGTACCAGGATCCGAACGGCACCCTGCCGATCATCACCCTGTCGCCGGCCTGGGAACAGGCGTTCATGGAATCGATCGTCGGCGAGCGGGAGGAGCGCTACCTCGCCATGCAGCCCTCGAAGCTCAGCGAGTTCGTCAACGTCGTCCGCGACCGCTTCGAGACGGCGGCCCGGCAGGGCGAGATGCCTGTTCTGGTCACCTCGGCCCAGTCGCGGCCCTTCGTGCGCTCGATCATCGAGCGCTTCCGTCGCGAGACGCCGGTGATGAGCCAGGCCGAGATCCACCCGCGAGCGCGGCTCCGGACCGTGGGCTCGATCTGAGGCTCAAGGGACGCAGAGCCGTGATCGATCCGAGGCGTTCCGACGCGCGCGCCGGTCGTTCTCACACGGCCTCCGGTTGGAGGACACGCGGCGCCTGTCACCGTCTCTGCGAGCGCAGAGAAGCGATGTTGGGGCGGGACGGTCGACCGGGCTGTTCAACCGGAAACCGGATGAGACACTGCGCCTTTCCCCTTCGCCTTGCGGGGAGGAGCGCGCCTCCCCCATCGACAAAGGTGTGAAGGCCGTAGCCGCTGCGGGAGGAAACGCGCGTGCGCCCGGCCGACTCCCTCGTACGGCGACGATGTCGGAAATCAGCAGCCGACAGAGGGCGAAGGAGGCTGCGAGCCCGCCCCGCAATCCGTCTCAGATCGCCTTCTGCTTCAGCTCCCGCTCCAGCTCGTGCGCATCGAGGCCGGGTACGATCACGGGCGGCTCGGGAACGTTCGTGGGGTTGGATGCGCCCGAGCCGATTGCGGCGGCGAGCCTGGAGCGCTCGAAGGCGACCACGACGATCACCGAGACGAGCGCCGGGATCCAGAAATAGAAGATCCGGAAGATGATCACCGCCGCGATGATCGCGTCCTTCTGCGCGTCGTCGGTGATGTGCATCGCGGTGATGAACACGATCTCGAAGACGCCGAGGCCGCCCGGGGCGTGCGAGGCCAGCGCCACCGAGAACGAGGCCAGGAAGATCGCCAGCACAGGGATGAAACCGGGGTTCATCGCCTCCGGCAGGGCAAAGTAGATGATGCCCGCTGCCCCGAGGAGTTCCAGCGGCGCAGCCAGGAGCTGGCGGGCCATGATGCCGGGCCGGGGATATTCGAGCTTTAACGTGCGGATGTGCAGCGGGCGCAACCGCAGGATCGAGCCCACCACGTACAGCCCCACGAAGCCGAGCATGCCGATGCCGACGACCAGCGCCGCCTTGGGATCGGTGAGGAACCCCGGGAGCCTGCCCTCAAGCCGCGTCAGCAGGTGCGGATCCACCACGAGGGTGAAGCCGCCGAGCAGGATCGTGCCGAGGAAGAACGTGAAGGAACACAAGGCCACCAGCACCGCGACCTGGGCGGCCGAGAGGCCCTTGGCCGTGTAGGCCCGGTAGCGCACCAGCGCGCCGGAGAAGACCGAGGCACCGATATTGTGCGAGAGCGCGTAGGTGGTGAAGGAGCACAGCGAGACGAACAGCCACGAGATGTGGCGCACGCCGAGATGCAGCAGCGCGATCCGGTCGTACCAGGCGAGCGCCGCGTAGGCGACGAGGGTGGAAAGCGCCGCGAGCAGGATGCGGTGGGGCGGGATCGCCAGGATTGCAGTCCAGATCGCGGCGAGCGAGGTGGTCTTCAACTCCTGATACAGGAAATAGCCCGATACGACGACCGCCGCGAGGCCGATCATCGGCCAGATGAACTCGCTGATCTTCTTCATGTACACCGACGCCCCGGGGAGAGCCCCTGATGCGCCGGGAAGCGACGCGCCGCAAGCGTATCGAGGCCCTTGCGATCCCCCTTGTCAGGTGATCATGACGGTTTCGTGCCGCGCCTCCGGCCGGTCGCGCGCCCGTCCGCCGCCCGCAGCGCAGCGGCGCGACCGGGCCCGGTCAGCTTCGGGCGCGGTTCAGCCCGATGCCGTCCATCGCGGCCTGGTCGCGGACCGCCTCGGCGGCACGCTCGGCGGTGCGCTCGCGATCGTTCAGGATCTCGACCTTCTTCAGCTCCTCGAAGGCTTCGCCGAGTTCGGCCTTCGCCTCGGCGAGCTGGCTCTCGAGCGCCTGGGCCGACTGGCGCATGTTGTCCCGGCGGCCGGCGGCCGCGCGGGCATAGGTCGGGTAGGCGAAGTGACCGACGTCGGTGATGCCGGCACGGGCCTCCTCGACGGCGACCTCGCGGTCGAGTTCCACCGCCATGCGCTGGAAGTCGGCCATCATCATCTCGATCTGGGTCACGCGCCGGCGCTTCTCATCGACCTGAAAGCGACGCAGGCGGATCAGCGTGTCACGCGATTTCATCAGGACGCTCACTCCACGCAACGCTCAGGGCCGAGCCCGGGACTACGCCTGGCCGCGCCCTCCAACAGGATCGCGACGGCGAGCCTGCTCAGATCCTCAGCTCCGCACCACGTTCGCCGCCGGAGCGGTCACCGCTTCGGCTCATGATGCTTCGTCCGGCCTCATCCTCGTCGCCGAAGTGGCGACCACGTCGACGGATGACGCCTAGGCCCCGCCGACGATCTGGCCGAGCCGTGCGTAACCATCGCTGATGGACGTTGCTTCTTCCTTACTTTGCCCCAGAAAAGCCTCAAGATGTGGCATGAGCGCCACGGCCTCGTCGACCTCCTGGGAGGAGCCTGCGCGGTAGGCGCCGAGGCGGATCAACTCCTCCATGTCGGCGTAGGTGGATAGCACCCGGCGCGCCCTCCGGACCACCGGCAGATAGGCCGGGTCGCAGGAACGCGGCATGGTCCGCGAGACCGAGCGCAGCACGTTGATCGCCGGGTAGCGCCCGCGCTCCGCGATCGCCCGCTCCATGACGATGTGCCCGTCGAGGATGCCGCGGACCGCGTCCGCCACAGGCTCGTTGTGGTCGTCGCCCTCGACCAGCACGGTGAAGAGCGCCGAGATCGTCCCCTGGCCGATCCCGGGGCCGGCCCGCTCCAGCAGGCGCGGCAGTTCGGAGAAGACGGTCGGCGTGTAGCCCTTGGCGGTGGGCGGCTCGCCGGCGGCGAGGCCGATGTCCCGCTGGGCCATGGCGAACCGGGTGATCGAATCGATCATGCACAGCACCTTCGCGCCCTGGTCGCGAAAATACTCCGCCACGGAGAGGGTCACGTAGGCCGCGTTGCGGCGCATGAGGGCGGGCTCATCGGAGGTCGCCACAACCACGATCGAGCGCGCCAGGCCGGCGGCGCCGAGGTCGTCCTGCAGGAATTCCTGCACCTCGCGGCCGCGCTCGCCGACGAGCCCGATCACCGCCACGTCGGCGGCGGTGTAGCGGGCGAGCATCGAGAGCAGGACCGACTTCCCCACGCCGGATCCGGCGAAGATGCCCATCCGCTGGCCGGCGCACATGGTCAGGAAGGTGTTGATGCACCGGACCCCGAGGTCGAGGGGACCGCCGACCCGGGTGCGGGCATGGGCCGGCGGCGGGTCGGCGCGCAGCGCGTAGACGTCCGGCCCCTGTTGCAGCGGGCCGAGCCCGTCGACCGGCCGGCCCAAAGCGTCGACCACCCGGCCGAGCCAGGCGGCCGACGGCCGGATCGCCCCGGCGGATTCATTGCGCACATAGGCCGGGCACCCGCGGCGCACGCCTTCCAGGGAGCCGAACGGCATAGCCAGCGCCCGGTCGCCCTGGAACCCGATGATCTCACAGGGCACCAGCCCGTGGCCGTTGGCGCCCTCCACGTCGATCCGGCCGCCGAGCCGCATGGCGGCCACCGGCCCCGCGACCTCCACCAGCAGGCCACGGATCGCCACCACCCGGCCGAAGGTCTCCAGGACCTCGACGCGTTCGAGGGCCGCGCGGGCGGCCGCGAGTGTGGAAACGGACCTTGCCGAATCCTGTGTCATCGGCCTGCCTCTCAACGCTTCGTTTACCGGCCTCCTTAACACTGCGGTCATCGGGCTCGTAGCGCCCCGATCCGGGTTCCGGCAGCGGCCGGGCTCCACGAAGTCGTGCTGCTGTGGCAGCAGGATCACAGCCGGGATCGGACCGTTGCGGGGGAAGCACTTACGCCAGGAGTGGCGGGAGATCTGGTCGCGAACGGAACGGAATCACGGCCCGAGGCAGGGCGGAGGGACCTCATTCCTTCCGTCAAGCTCGCAGGTCGGCGAACGAGACGCTTGCGGGTAGGAATCAGGTTTTGTTAACGATTAATCCATAGCGTTCCACGTCAAGAGCGACGGAGCGCCCGTCCACAGGCCGGTGGCGGGCGAACGGTGGGGACGTGTCTGCGCGCTGATGCGGCCGGCTGGGCTGGGGACCGACGATGCGGGTACTTTTGATCGAGGACGATAGCGCGACAGCGCAGAGCATCGAATTGATGCTCAAGTCCGAGAACTTCAACACCTATACCACCGACCTCGGGGAAGAGGGTGTCGATCTCGGCAAGCTCTACGATTACGATATCATCCTGCTCGATCTGAACCTGCCCGACATGTCGGGCTACGAAGTGCTCCGTTCGCTCCGCGTGGCGAAGGTGAAGACGCCGATCCTGATCCTGTCGGGCATGGCGGGCATCGAGGACAAGGTGAAGGGCCTCGGCTTCGGGGCGGACGATTACCTCACCAAGCCGTTCCACAAGGACGAGCTGGTGGCGCGCATTCACGCCATCGTGCGCCGCTCGAAGGGCCACGCCCAGTCGGTCATCACCACCGGCGACCTGATCGTGAATCTCGACCAGAAGACCGTCGAGGTCGGCGGTGCCCGAGTGCACCTCACCGGCAAGGAGTATCAGATGCTGGAACTCCTCTCGCTCCGGAAGGGCACGACCCTCACCAAGGAGATGTTCCTCAACCATCTCTACGGCGGCATGGACGAGCCCGAGCTGAAGATCATCGACGTGTTCATCTGCAAGCTCCGCAAGAAGCTCGCCAACGCCAGCCAGGGCAAGAACTACATCGAGACCGTCTGGGGCCGCGGCTACGTGCTGCGCGAGCCTATGGACGGCGAGGAGCGCATGGCGGTCTGATCCGCCTCGGGCCGTCTTCCCATCCTGAAAAACCCCGTGCGGCCCGGCCGCGCGGGGTTTTCGCTGTCTGCGTCCCGCGGGCGGGTCAGCGCGTGCCGGCACCGGAGAAGACCTGGGCGGCCGGTGCGACGATCACATAGCTGCCGCACGGGGCGGTCCGGCTGATCACCGCGCTCGCTACGCCCCAGACATAGGTGCCGCGGCGATCCTGCGCGACGACCGGGCCGCCGGAATCGCCGAAGCAGACCCGGGCGCCCTTCGCCCGGGCGATGGTCAGGCCGGTGTTGCTGGCCGCCACCGGCGTGAGCACCGCGGTACGCAGCCGTCCGACACCCCGCCCGGAGAGGCCGGCTCCTGCGATCCGCAGGCTTTTCGGGATCCGGCGGGGATCTGCGGCGAGCGGCACCGGGCGCCGGTCGCGCACGGGCTCGGTCAGGCGCAGGACCGCGAGATCGAGGGACAGGTCCGCGAGACTCACGTCGGGCGCGGCGTTCGGCTGCATCTCGCCCGGATCCGGGCTGTAGCGCGCGGCGACCCGTGCTGCGTAGACCGGACGGGTCGGATCGCTGCCGCGAAAGAACACCACCAATGCTCCGAGCGGATCGCCGTTCACGCAATGTGCCGCGGTGAGCACGAGGTCCGGTGCGATCAGGATGCCGGTGCAGCGCGTCAGGCGCAGCGCGTCCTCTGGCTGGGTGATCGTGCCGATGGCGACGCTGGCCTCCGCGAGCGCATCCCGCCCCGCCGGCGCCCCGCCTTCGATGGCGAGGGCCGGGCCCGACAGGGCGATCCCGAACGCCAAAGCCAATCCGGCGCGGGGGCGCCGCGCTCCGATGGTCCCGATTGTTCTCACGTGCGAACCTTTTGCGCCAGGAGCCCCCGAACCACAGTTGCGGCGCAGGGCACCGGGTGCAAGCCGACGGGAGAATGCGGCCGCGGTCACGTCCCCGTCATCGCGCCCGACGGCTCAGCGCGTGACGGTCCAGGTGGTGGTGCCGTCCTTGTTGTCCTTGACGGCCACGCCCAAGGCGGCGAGCGCGTCGCGGGCCCGGTCGGAGGCGGTCCAGTCCTTCGCGGCCCGGGCGGCGCGGCGCTCGGCGATCAGCGTCTCGACCGCGGAGACGTCGATCCCGGAGGCCGCGACCTGCGAACTTTCGCGTTCGGTCCGTGTCTGTCCCAACAGACCAAGCAAGTTCGCACCGGCGCGCAAGGCAGCAGGTTGTGCCTCCTGGCCGAAACGGCTGTGACCAGGCTGAAAAGTTCCCAATTTTCCAGAGCTGCTCAGGCGATGCAATTCACCGATCGCAGCGGGTGTATTCAGATCATCGCATAATGCTTCAACGAAATCGTCAGGCAGATTTCCATCTGCGGGATGGTCACCCACGACATTATACCACCGATTCAAGACTCTGTCTGACTCCTGCAGACTCTGCAGCGTCCAGTCGATCGGCTGCCGATAATGCGTCTTCAGCATGGTGAGGCGCACGACCTCGCCCGGCCAGTCGTTCAGGACGTCTCGGATGGTGATGAAGTTGCCGAGCGATTTCGACATCTTCTCACCCTCCACCTGCAGGAAGCCGTTGTGCAGCCAGACATTGGCCATCACGGGCGTCCCGAAGCAGCAGCGGGACTGCGCGACCTCGTTCTCGTGGTGGGGAAAGATCAGGTCGATGCCGCCCGCGTGGATGTCGAAGGTCTGACCCAGGTGCTTGGCCGACATCGCCGAGCACTCGATATGCCAGCCGGGCCGGCCGGGCGCGGCGATGCCGGCCGGCGACGGCCAGGACGGCTCGCCGGGCTTCGAGGGCTTCCACAGGACGAAGTCGAGGGGCGATCGCTTGTAGGGCGCGACCTCGACCCGGGCGCCGGCCTCCATCTCGTCGAGGGGGCGCTTCGAGAGCCGGCCGTAATCGGGCATCGCCGGCACGTCGAACAGCACGTGCCCCTCCGCCACGTAGGCGTGTCCGGAGCGGATCAGCGCCTCGATCATCGCCACCATCTCGGCGATGTGGTCGGTGGCGCGGGGCTCGACGAAGCGCGGGCGCTCGCCCGGCACGTTCACGTCCTCGGGCATCAGCACCCCGAGGTCGCGGATGTCCCGGTGGAACTGCGCCAGCGTCCCGTCGGTGAGCTGGCGGATGGTTATGCCGCGCTCGGCGGCGCGGGCGTTGATCTTGTCGTCGACGTCCGTGACGTTGCGCGCGTAGGTGACGTGCGCCGGCCCGTAGAGGTGGCGCAGCAATCGGAACAGCAGGTCGAAGACGATGATCGGGCGCGCGTTGCCGATATGCGCCGCATCGTAGACGGTCGGACCGCAGGCATACATCCGGACATGCGCGGGATCGATCGGCGCGAACGCTTCCTTGGCACCGCTGAGCGTGTTGTAGAGCCGCAACATCGGCGCCATGAAACCCATCCCCTACCGGTGCCGCGTCCTGGTCCGGGCGCCGCGCCGTAACCGGAAAACCGGCCCTGCCTTCAACGACCTGCGGCGTTCGCGCGGCGGAGAACGGCCAAACCATGGCGGCTCCGGCGGTCCCGCCGCGGCCCGCTGTTGCACCGCGGCGACGGTGCGGGCCGCCCGATGGGGCTAACCCAAAAACCTGAGAAATTCGAGATGGTCCTCAAGCGTTGCGGGTAAGCCTTCCTTAACCGCGTCATCGGACCGTCCGGATCGCGCTCCTCACGCTACAGCTCCTGTGCCCAAGGATATTCCATGCGACGCACGGCCGCCGGTTCCTTCGTCATCGCCGCCATCCTGGCCACGGCCTGCCTTGCACAGGGCGCGTTCGCGGGCAGCGACGGCGAGACGCCCGCGAAGGCGCCGGCCCATGTCGAGAAGACCTTCCTGATCCCGTCGAGCGACGGCTACGGCGTCGGCGACTGCCTGTCGACTCCGGGCAGCGAGTGCGGACAGGTGGTGGCCAACGCGTGGTGCGAGGCGCAGGGCTACGCCGCGGCGAACTCCTACGGTGTCGCCGCCGCGGACGAGTACACCGGCGCCATCGATCGGCCGGTCTCGACACCGGCCGAGCGCCCGATCCGCATCACCTGCCAGGACTGACCACCCGGATGAGAGGCCGCGGGGCCCCTCTCACCCCTTCAGGAAGTCCGAGCATTTCGGAGCAGGCTCGGTGCCCCAGGGTGCCAGCGGCACCGCCGAGGTCGAGTTCTTGGGCGACCCCTGTATGACCTTGTCGGAATAGACCATGTAGATCAGCGTATTGCGCCGGGTGTCGCAGCCGCGAACGATCTGCATTGACTTGAAGATCAGGGATCGCCGCTCGCTGAAGACGACCTCGCCCTGGCCGAATTTGCCCTTGAAGGCGACGGGGCCGGTCTGGCGGCAGGCCAATGAGATGTCGGAGACGTCCTCGGCGAGGCCGAGGGTCCCCTTGATGCCGCCCTTCTCGGGCTGGGTGTACCAGCAGGCGACCCCCGAGACCGCCGGATCGTCGATGCCGTAGACAACGAGCTTGTCGTTGGGCGTCAACGGACGCCAGACCGTCGACTTGTCGAAGATCCTGTCCGGCTCCTGGGCCGCCGCCTGTCCGGCCGCGGCCATACACGCGGCGAGCAGCCCAACATAGGTGAGACTCCGAAACCACATCACCGGCCAATTCCCCGCCCGAGCTTGCCGCCGGGATGTAGGAGGGCTGTCGCCGTCTTGCGAGGGGGCGTACACTCGCGCTGCTTCGGTCCTGAGGCGCAGGCGTGCCAGCGCCCGACCGCTTCGGATCGCCGCGCCTCCGATCAACGCGATGCAGCCGATGCCTGACCGCCCGATCGTCCGTTCGCTCGGCCGCCTCATCCTGAGCGCGGCGCTGGCCCTCGGTCTGTCCAGAAGCCTCCTCGTCACGGCCGTGGCGCAGGATGCGCCGGCCGACCAGCCGGCCGCCGCGGAGGCGAGGCCGTCCGCTCCGCAATTGCCGTCCCCCGCCTGCCGGCGCTACCGGTCCGAGCTCGCCACGGTGCAGACCGGCGCCAGCACGACGCGGGCGCTCAACGACGAGATCGGGCGGCTCGAGGCCTACTTCCGCGGCCTCAACTGTGCGGGCGGCCAGTTCCTGTTCTTCGACACACGCCCGCCGCAATGCGGGGCGGTGGAGCAGCGCATCCGCGCGCTCAAGGCAACCTACGGCGGCGCGGTGTTCGACGACGACGGCACCCGCAAGCGCGAGCTGCAGCGGCTCGTCGCCGCCAACTGCCCGGCGCGGGAGACCTGGGCGGCCGCCGGCGAGGCATACGCCAAGGGCGGCCCGCAGATGGTCTGCGTCCGGACCTGCGACGGCGGCTTCTTCCCGATGCGCAACCTGCCCGACGGACGCGGCGGCGCCGATGAGATGTGCCAGGCGCTCTGCCCCGGGACAGAGGCGCAGGCCTATTCCATGCCCTACGGCGACGAGGCGCTGAAGCACGCCGCTTCGGTGAAGGGCAGCCGCGCCTACACCAGCCTCGCCAACGCCTTCAAGTTCCGCAAGGAATTCGTCCCGAACTGTTCCTGCAAGCCCCAGGGGCAGACCTGGGCGCAATCGCTCGTCAAGGCCGAGAGCATGCTGGTCCGGCACAAGGGCGATATCTTCGTGACGCCGATGCAGGCGGAGGCGCTGTCCCGTCCGAAGGTGCGCCTCACCCTCGTCGGCCGGGCGGACCGGACCGCGGCCGAACTCGCCGCAGACGCCGCGGGACGCGCGGGAGTCGAGGCGAAGGCCGGCGTGGAGGCCGCCGTCCTGACCGCCGAGGCTCGCAGGGACGCCGACCCGGGCGAGGTCAAGTCCGGGGGGCCCAAGCCGGGCGAGACCCGGCCCGACCACGTGGCGGTGCGGGTCATCGCCCCAGACATGATCGCGGTGCCGCAGCGCCTCACGCCCTGACGAAACCTTGATCCGTCGCCCGGGAACCAAGGGCGGCGCAGCGTGTTCGGGTCGGCTCGATCCGAAACGAGGCTCCGATGCGGCTCCTGCGACTGATTTTGCTCACCGGCACGGTGCTGCCGGGCCTTACACTCATGCAGCCCGCAGGCGCGTCCCCGGGCCGGATCCTCCTCGCGCAGGGCGGCCCCGAGGAGCGCGGCCCGCGCGGCGGCGAGCCTCCGCATGGCGGTCCCCACCCGGAGCGGCCACCGCAGGAGCGCCCCGGGCCGCCGCCGGCCGCGCGGGACAGGCCGGAGCCGCGGCCGGAACGCGCCGCGCCCCCTGCTCCCCGTGAACGGCCCGAGCCGCCCGCCCAGCGCCAGCCTCAGGCGGAGCCGCCTGCACGGGAGCGTGCCCCCGAGCGCAGGCCCGAGCCGCCGGCTCAGGAGCGCCAGCCGGACCGGCCGGCCCCCGAGCGGCGGCCAGCGCCCGATCGGCCGGCCCCGGAGCGGGACCTGCGGCCTCCGGCCCCTCCGCCGCGCGCCCCCGACCAGGACCGCCGCGACCCGGAGCCGGCGCGCCCGGCCCCCGGCGCGGGCGCGAACCGTCCCGCCCAGCGGCTCGACGCGGTTCCCGACCGCGAGGCACCGGTGCAGCGCCCCGGCAGCCTCGACGCGGCGCCGCCTCCCCCGCCCGCGACGGCTCCCGCCGGGCCGGGCCGGCCGGTCCAGCGCCGCGACGCCGAGCCCGGCGCCCGACCGCAGCCGAACGCAGGCCCTGATGCCGAACCGGGGCGCCCCGTGCCGCCCAACATGGCACCTGGCCTGCCGGGACGGCCGTTCCAGCCGCCCGCACAGGCGCCCGCGCCCAACCAGCCGGCCTCCCCGCCGCCTGCCACCGGCCCCGGCAGGCCGGGCGACCGCGGCGCGTTCAACACGCCGGGGCAGCCCGGCTACGTCCCGGGGGGCTTCCGTCAGGACGACGACGCGCGCGACTACGAGCAGGTCCGCCGGGACCGGCGCGAATACAGCGAGGGCGGCCGGACCTATTACCGGGAGCCCGGCCGCATCATCGTCCGCGACCGCGACGGCTACCTGATCCGTCACGACGAGAACGAGCGCTTCCGCGACCTCGACCCGCGCGGCTACCGCAGCGAGCGGCGCGGCGCCGACTTCTACAGCTTCATCGACCGGCCGGACGGCGAGCAGATCGTGACCGTCACGGACGACGACGGAAGGCTGCTGCGCCGCTACCGCCAGTTCCGCGACGGCCGGGAGGTCGTGATCATCGACAACAGCTATGCCGGTCCGCCCCGCCCGATCTACGAGGACGTGGTGGTGCTGCCCCCACCCGACATCCGGATCCCACGGGACCGTTATGTGGTGGAATACGAGCAGGCGGACGAGGGCGCGGTCTACGAGGCGCTCACGGCCCCGCCCGTGGTCGCGGTGGATCGGCGCTACACGCTCGATCAGGTGCGCTACAGCCCGGACCTGCGCGCCCGGATGCGCTCGGTCGACATCGACACGATCAATTTCGACACCGGATCGTTCACCGTGACTCCGGACCAGGCTGCGCGTCTGTCGGTGATCGCCGCGGCGATCAACAGGGCGATCCGCGCAAACCCGCAGGAGGTTTTCCTGATCGAGGGCTACACCGATGCGGTCGGCGCCGACATCGACAACCTGTCCCTGTCGGATCGCAGGGCGCAGTCGGTCGCGACCGTGCTGACCCAGCAGTTCCAGGTGCCACCCGAGAACCTGACCACCCAGGGCTACGGCGAGCAGTATCTCAAGGTGAACACGCAGGGCCCGTCCCGGGAGAACCGCCGCGTCACCGTCCGGCGGATCACGCCGCTGCTGCAGCAGGGCCCGGCGCAGGCCGCGCCGCCGCGGTGACCGTCCCGCCGCTCTGATCCTGCCGCCGCGCGGGCATGACACGCGCGGCGGTTGACGGGTTCAGCCTCGCGTCCCACCACCGCGCAGAAGCGGGCGGCACGGGGCGGCGATGGAGAGCGAAGCGGACGGGCGGCTGATCCGGGCGGGCACGCCGGTCTTCCGCCGCACGGCGCTGGCGCTCGCCGCAGCGGGATTCTCGACCTTCGCGGTGCTCTACGCGGTCCAGCCGCTGCTGCCGATCTTCAGCGATGATTTCGGCGTCTCGCCGGCCGAGAGCAGCCTCGCCCTCTCGCTGCCCTGCGGGTTGCTGGCAGTAGCCCTGCTGGTGGTCAGCCCGCTCTCGGAAATCCGGGGCCGCAAGCCGGTGATGCTGGCCTCCCTCTGCGCGTCGGCCGTGCTCACCATCGTGGCCGCCCTGGTGCCGAGCTGGCACGGATTCCTGGCCCTGCGCGCGCTCTCGGGGCTCACGGCGAGCGGCCTGCCCGCGGTGGCCATGGCCTATCTCGCGGAGGAGATGGACGCGCAGGCGATCGGCCTGGCGATGGGGCTCCTGGTCGGCGGCAACGCGCTCGGCGGCATGTCCGGCCGCCTGATCAGCGGCGTCATGGCCGACCACGTGAGCTGGCGTGCCGGGCTCGCCACCATCGGCGGCCTCGCCCTGGTCGCCGCCGTCGCGTTCTGGCGCTGGCTGCCGCCCTCGCGCAGCTTCGTGCCGCGCCGGATGGCGTGGCGCGACGTGCCGGGCAGCTTCGGCCACCATTTCCGCGACGCCGGCCTGCCCTGGCTGTTCGCCGAGGCGTTCCTGCTGATGGGCGGCTTTGTCTGCATCTACAACTACATCGGGTTCCGCCTGCTCGACCCGCCCTTCTCGCTCAGCCAGACGGTGATCGGCCTGATCTTCTCCGTCTACGTCGCCGGCATGGTCAGCAGCCCGGTGACCGGGGAGCTGGCGAGCCGATTCGGGCGGCGACGGGTCCTGTGGCTCGCCACGGGCATCGGCCTTGCCGGCATCCTGATGACCCTGTCCGACCGCATCCCGCTGATCGTCGCCGGCGTGGTGGTGGTGACGGTAGGCTTCTTCGGCGCGCATTCCGTGGCGAGCAGCTGGGTCGGCCGGCGGGCGGTGCGCGACCGGTCCCAAGCCTCCTCGGTCTATCTCTGCTCGTACTATCTCGGCTCGTCGGTGCTCGGCACGGCGGGCGGCTGGTTCTTCGCCCATGCAGGCTGGAACGGCGTGGTGCTGTTCGTCGCCAGCCTCTACGGTCTGGCGTTGGCCATCGCCCTGCGGCTGTCGCGCCTCGCGCCGCTGGCGGCCTGAGCCGGGGAGGAAAACATGAGCGCGCGCAGCCACGCCAGCCACGTCGTCGACCAGTTCGGCGCCCAGGCTTCCGCCTACGTGACGAGCGCGGTCCACGCCGCCGGGGCGGACCTCGACCGGATCGGCGCGCTGATCCGCGGGATGCCGGGGTCCCGGGCGCTCGACCTCGGCTGCGGCGGCGGCCACGTCGCCTTCGCGGCGGCGGCGGCCGGCGCCACGGTGACGGCCTACGACCTCTCGACCGAGATGCTGGCGGCGGTCGCCGCCGAGGCCGGACGGCGCGGGCTCGACCGGATCGAGATCCGGCCGGGGGCAGCCGAATCGCTGCCCTTCGCGGATGCAGCCTTCGACGCGGTACTGACCCGCTACAGCGCCCATCATTGGCGCGACGTGCCGGCCGCCCTGGCGGAGGCCCGGCGGGTGTTGAAGCCGGACGGGCTTCTTGTCGTCTGCGACATCGCCTCGCCCGAGGAGCCCCTGCTCGACACGCATCTGCAGGCGGTGGAGCTTCTGCGCGACCCCTCGCACGTGCGCGACTACCGGATGTCGGAATGGCGCCGGATGCTGGAGGCGGCAGGCTTCGCCGCTGGCGCCACGCTCGAGACCCGCCCGCGCATGGAGTTCGCGAGCTGGATCGCCCGGATGCGCACGCCGCCGGTCAACGCCGCGGCGATCCGCGCCCTTCAGGCGGCAGCGCCTGAGGAAGTCACGGCACATTTCGGCATCGAGGCCGATGGCAGCTTCCTGATCGATTCCGTGCTGATCGAGGCGCGCCCGCGCTGAGGCGGGGTCATCGCACGACCGAACAACAAATCTCTCGTAGGCTCGAGAATCCCAGCCGAGGCAGGTCATCCGCGCGATCATCCCGGGCCCGCCTGCGGCGCCTCGAGATGATGGGGTCGTTCGCAGAGCCGCCGAATCCATCACGGAGTGCGGAATAGATTTGTGAAACCGCGCGGTCTCCCGGATGGCTCTTCCACGCGGCGATTGGCCTGCGGCCAAGGCTTGGCCGTTGACCGGGCCGCCGGCCGCACCCATCTTGAAACCCCGCGCCATCAGAGGAAGCCCGGCCCGCATGACGGGATCGCGGCTGTGCAATCCGGCCTGATCGAACTCGCTCTCGTCGTCCTGCTGATCGCGCTGAACGGCGTGTTTGCGCTCTCGGAGCTGGCCGTGGTCTCGGCGCGCAAGAGCCGCCTGCGCGCGCTCGCCGATGCGCGCCGCCCGGGCGCGAAGGCGGCGCTTGCGCTCGCCGAGGAGCCGGGGCGCTTCCTCTCCACCGTGCAGATCGGCATCACACTGATCGGGATCCTGTCGGGCGTCGTCTCCGGGGCGGCCTTGGGCGACCGTCTCGCCCTGGTGTTGATCGAGCTCGGCCTGCCGAAGGGCTGGGCCGATACGCTGGGCTACGGCCTTGTCATCGCGGCGATCACCTACCTGTCGGTGATCATCGGCGAACTGGTCCCGAAGCATCTCGCCCTGCGCAATCCCGAAGGCATCGCCTGCGCGGTGGCGCCTGGCATGCGCGTCGTCTCCCGGGCGGCCCTGCCGGCCGTGTGGCTGCTGGACGCCTCGACCCGTGCGGTGTTCCGGCTGATCGGCCAGGAGACCGAGAGCGCCAGCGCGGTGACCGAGGAGGAGATCCGCAGCCTCGTCGCCGAGGCCGAGACGGCGGGGGTCATCGAGGGCGGCGAGCGCGCGATGATCTCCGGCGTGCTGAGGCTCGGTGACCGGGCCGTGCGCGGCGTCATGACCCCGCGCACCGATGTCGTGTGGATCGATCTGGGCGACGACGCGGACCAGATCAGGGCGCAACTCCTCGCGAGCCCCCACGACCGCCTGCCCGTGGCCGATGGCGGCCCCGACGCGATGATCGGCGTGCTGCAGGTGCGCGACCTGATCGGGCCGTTGTCGCGGGGCGAGCCTCTCGACCTGCGCGCGCATGTGCGCCAGGCCCCGGTGCTCCCGGACACGCTGGACGCGCTGGATGCCCTCGATGCGCTCCGCAAGGCCCAGGTGCCGATGGCGCTGGTGCACGACGAGTACGGCCATTTCGACGGCCTCGTGACGCCCGCCGACATCCTCGACGCCATCGCGGGCGCCTTCCGATCCGAGAATGTCGAGCCGGACGCGGTCCGGCGCGCGGACGGCTCCTGGCTGATTGCGGGGTCGATGCCCGCCGACGAGCTGGCCGACCAGCTCGGCCTGCGCCTGCCGCCCTCGCGCGACTACGCCACGGCGGCGGGTCTCGTCATCGCCGCATTCCAGCGCCTGCCGGAGACCGGCGAGACCTGCGACATCGCCGGCTGGCGCTTCGAAGTGGTGGATCTCGACGGGCGCCGCGTCGACAAGTTGTTGGCCACTCCGCTGGAGACGTCCGAGGCGGAGTGAGGGCGGTATAGGCGGTCAGCGGGATGCCATTCGGAGCCGCTTCACGACCGGACCCAGCCGGCAACATGCCGTGCAGCGGGAGCGATTCAACCTTCGCGCTACGCAGCCCCTCCCGCGAGACGGCGCTCCGCCCGGTCACGCCCGATCAGCGGCAGCAGGCCGGCGAGGTCCGGCCCGTGCTCCAGGCCGGTGAGCGCGAGGCGCAGCGGCATGAACAGCCCCCGCCCCTTGGCCCCCGTGCGGTTGCGGATCTCCGCCGTCCAGGCCTTCCAGGTGTCCGACCCGAACGGCTCCGGCGGCAGAGTCTCGCGGGCCGCCGCGATCACGGCCTCCTCCGTGATCACCGGCTCGATCGGTCCGGCCACGACCCGCCACCAGTCGCGCGCCTCCGAGACCCGGGCGAGATTCGGCTGCACCGCCAGCCAGAACGCCTCCGCACGATCCTGCGGGATACCCAGCTCCGCGAGCCGCGGGGCGACCTCCGCGTACGGCATAGCGTGGACCAGACGGGCGTTGAGCCCGTCGAGCTCGGCCGGATCGAACCGGGCCGGTGCGCGCGAGATCTCGCCGAGATCGACCAGGGCCGCGAGCGTATCGAGATCGGGCACAGCCCGCACCGCCTCGGCCGAGCCGGTGAGCACCGCGAGCGAACGCACGGCGGCCGGCTCGTAGCCGGCCTCGCGCAGGCCGCGCAGGGACAGGTGGCCGAGCCGCTTCGACAGCCCCTCCCCGTCCGCGGTGGTCAGGAGGTTGTGATGGCCGAAGACCGGCACGGCTGCGCCGAGCGCCTCGAAGATCTGCACCTGCACGCCGGTATTGGTGACGTGGTCCTCGCCGCGGATCACGTGGGTGACGCCGAGGTCGGCGTCGTCGACCACCGAGGGCAGCGTGTAGAGGTAGCTGCCGTCGGCGCGGATCAGGACCGGATCGGACAGCGACGCGCAATCGACGTGCGCGGGGCCGCGCACGAGGTCGTCCCAGGCCACCTCGCGGGCCTCGAGCAGGAAGCGCCAGTGCGGCCGCCGGCCTTCCGCCTCGAGCGCCGCCCGGTCCTCCGCGCTGAGCTGGAGGGCAGCCCGGTCGTAGATCGGCGGCTGCCCGCGGCCGAGCTGGCGCCTGCGCCGCCGTTCCAGTTCCTCCTGCGTCTCGTAACAGGGGTAGAGCCGGCCAGCCGCGCGCAGGCGGTCGGCGGCGGCGTCGTGCCGGGCCTTGCGGTCGCTCTGGCGGGCGAACAGGTCCGGCGCGATGCCGAGCCACGCGAGATCCTCCCGGATCGCTTGGGCGAACGCTTCCGTGGAGCGCTCCGGGTCGGTGTCGTCCAGCCGCAGCAGGAACCGGCCGCCGGTCCTGCGCGCGAACAACGCGTTGAGCAGCGCCGGCCGGGCGTTGCCGATGTGGAGGTAGCCGGTGGGCGAGGGAGCGAAGCGAACGAGAGTCATGATCCGCTCTTTAGCCGATCTGCGGGCCGTTTTGCGCGCGACGTCGCGCGGGAACGGACAGAAGCCAGGAGCGGGCGGCAGACCTTCCCACCACTCTTCCCGTCTCATGCCACCTCTTGGTTCGCCTGCTTCGTGCGTCTACCCAGAGCTGTGAAAACTCGTCAGAAGGCTCTGCGTGGTGCAGTGCGGGATGAAGCGGGATCGCTATGGACGAGACGGCCGACATCGTGGTGATCGGCGGCGGGATGGTCGGTCTTGCCTGTGGCATCGCGCTCAGGGATCGCGGACTCGACGTGGTCCTGTGCGATCCCGGCGAGGCCCGGGCCCGGACCTCCTACGGCAATGCCGGCGTGGTCAGCCGGGGCTCGATCCTGCCGATGTCGAGCCCGGCCCTGTGGGGCAAGCTCCCGGCCTACCTGCGCAACGCCGACCGGGGCCTGCGCCTGAACTACGCGCACCTGCCGCGGATCATCCCCTACACGGCGCATTTCCTGGCGAGCGCCCGCGCATCGCGCTGGCGACGGGCCGCAGAGGCCCTGCTGCCGCTGACCAGCGCCGCCTACCCGGCGCATGAACGGCTGGCGGCCCGCGCCGGCACCAGCGAGCGGCTGCAGCGGACCGGCTGGCTCAAGGCCTATCGGACCGAGGCCGCCTTCGCGGCCGCCGCCCTGGAGCGCGAGATCCTGTCGGAGCACGGCGTCGCCTTCGAGATCCTCGACACGGCGGGCCTGCGCGAGACCGAACCGGCGCTGGTGCGGCCCTATGCGCGGGCGATGCTGCTCACCGAGACCGGCTCTGTGCGCGAGCCCGGCCGCCTCATCGAGGCCTGCGAGGCGCTGTTCTCCGGCCTCGGCGGGCGCCGGCTGCGCGGCAGCGTCGGGCGGCTGTGGCAGGAGGCGGGGGGATGGCGCGTCGCCCACGAGGCCGGCACGGTGCGGGCCCGGCAGATCGTGCTGGCGGCGGGCGCCGCCTCGGGGGCGATCGCCCGGCCCCTGGGCTACCGCTTCGCGGTGGCGGCCGAGCGCGGCTACCATCGCCACTACGCCCTGCATCCGGGCAGCCCGCCGCTGACCCGGCCCGTGCTCGACACGGGCGCCGGCTCCATCATCGCGCCGATGGGCGATCACCGGATCCGTGTGCTGTCCGGGGTCGAGCTCAACGCCCGCCACGCCGCGCCGGATCACACCCAGATCGAGGCCGCCTGCCGGGAAGCGGCCGGGACGCTGCGCCTCGGCGGTCCCCTCGACAATGCGCCCTGGCTCGGCGCGCGCCCGTCCACGCCGGACGGGATGCCGGTGATCGGCCGCGCGCCCCGGCATGAGGGGCTGCTCTTCGCGTTCGGCCACGGCCATATCGGCCTGTCCACCGGCCCGATCACCGGGGAGATCGTGGCCGACCTCGCGACGGACCGACCCCCGCGGGTTCCGGTGGCGGCCTTCGCGCCGGACCGCCTGCTGCGCTGGCCGCGCCTGGTCTGACCGTCAGCGCCAGTCGTAGGGGTTGTAGGCGTCCAGAGCCCCTTGAAGCCGCCTGACGATCTCCGGCTGGCGCTGGAGATCGACCTCGCGGGCGAGCGCCCGCAGGAACGCCCGGGGGCCGTGCTCGAGGTCGCGGGTCAGGCCGTCGTAGCGCTCGGCCGGCTCGACATGGGGCGGGTCGACCGTGACGAGATAGTCGAGGCCGCAGGTCGGTGGATCGACACCGAGGCGGTAGCAGATCTGCACCCGGGCGAAGGCCTCGCCGGGGCGGCGCGCGATCCGGTACCGGCCGAGCGCGAAGGCGCCGCCGGAGGCGCGTTCGGCATAGGCGAGCGTCTGGGCAATCGTGGCGAGCCCCTCCGTGTGCCGGTCCCGCACGAGGGCGATCGCCGCGCGCTCCGTGGGCAGGAAGCGCTGCGCGGACGCCGCGGAAGATGCGAGCGCGGCGAGCAGGACGAGGACGAGGCGTCTCACGGTTTCCTCATGCAGACGGCGACCGGCTCCGCATCCTTGGCGGTCTTGGCGGTCATGTCGAGGCAGCCGACGGTGGACACGCCGTCGGTCACGGTCACGGATGGAATCACCGCCATGCCCCGGCAATAGGCGCCGATCAGCGCCTCGTCGCGGTGGCAGGCGACGTCGAGCCGCACCTGCGTGTTCAGCGCCGGTCCCTGAGGCCCCGCCGCGCCGGCCGGGCCCGGCTCGCCCGCGGGGCCACGCTCGCCGGTCGCGCCGTTCAGGCCCGGCGGGCCCTGCGGGCCGGCCGGGCCTTGATCACCCTTCGGCCCGGGCTGACCGGCCGGTCCGGGCTTCGGCGCGTCGCAGCCGGCGAGCGCGAGCGCCACGATCAGTCCAGACACGATCGTGGCGGTGCAAGGGACTCTCATGCGGTTCTCCGGCCGAGCCTGCCGCCGACGAAGTGGCGCGAGCCGGTCCCGCGTCAACGGCGGTCGCTCGCCGGGCCGGACCATTCCGAATCACAAACGCGCAATCCCTTCAGAAATATTTGAGACGCATGCGATCCGCCCAAATCGATTAAGACTTTCGCAAATAATTGGTAACACATCACCGCCAAAGCTGGTCTTCAGGCAGCGTTTAAGGCGCATGACGCGACGAGTATCAAGAGTACCCCACAATAAGTTGACGTTAGGTTGCCTTCTCGACCGTCTGAGGCGCGACGCGGGCGGGGCAGCCGCAGTGGAATTCGCTCTGGTCGCGCTGCCGTTCCTGGCGCTCGTCGGCGCGGTGTTCCAGATTGCATTTCAGATCTGGGCCACGCAGAACTTCGACCGCGCCCTGCAGAACGCGGTCCGAACAATCTTCACCGGACAGTTCCAGCTCGCCAATGCCGGACAGACCGACGCCGCCACGCTCCTGGCCTCGCTGAAGACGACGATGTGCGGCCCGACAAGCGCCACCATCGCCAACGTCTTCAATTGCCAGGCGGTCAAGATCGACGTGGCGACGGTCGGTACCCTCGCGGGGGCCAATTCCTCGACGCCCGTGGATACAAACACGGGGACGTGGAACACCAGTTTCGGCACGAACTACGCCTGCGCCAAGCCGGGCACGATCGTGGTGGTCACGGCGGCGGTGCAATTCCCGACGCTCTTCAACCTGATGGGTCTCAACACTCGGAAATTCACATCCGGCGCTGGCGCGGGATCCAGCCTTCTCACGTCGACGGCGGTGTTCCGGACGGAGCCCTACCAGATCACCGGGTCGAGCCCGTGCTGAGGTTCCTCGCCCGCAAGGCCGCACGGCTGCGGCGGGATCGGCGCGCGAGCGCGATCACGGAATTCGCCGTGATCCTGCCGGTCCTCCTGGCGGTCTGGGCGGGCATGGCGGAGCTGGCCCACGCCATCGACGAATGGCGCAAGCTGACCCTGCTGGCCCGAACGGCGGCCGACCTGACCGCGCAGGGCGACACGCAGAACCCGATCGGCACGACGCTGATGAACGACATCATCGCCTCCGCCGCCAACGTGATGCGCCCGTTCGACACCACCAACGTGAAGATCGTCGTGAGCGCGATGGGGGTCGACATCACCAAGCTGAACCTGATCCCGCAGGTCTGCTCCAGCGTCGCCAACGCCAACGCCACGGCCCGGAGCACCGGCCCCGCCTCCGATCTGGTCGTGCCGCCGGGCTACCAGACGACGGGCATGCGCTACGTGCTGGCAGAGGTCAGCATCAGCTACACGCCGATGCTCGGCAGCGCTCTGGTCAAGCTCGTCAAGGGAATCGGCAACCAGATCACGTTCGCCGCGACCGTCCCGTGGCCGACCCGCGGCGGCAAAACCTACGGGTCGAACACCTTCACCGAGGTCATCGTGCCCGGCACCACGACGAAGGCGTGTGATGGCTCGGCACCCTGATCGCACCCGGCGGCCCTGGCGGAGCGGACTCGCGCGCGATCGCGGCGGCAACGTCGCGATCCTGTTCGCCTTCCTCAGCGTGCCGATGCTCATGTTCACCGGCGCGGCGATCGATTACGGCTTCGCGACCCGGCTCGAGACGAAGCTGCAGGCCGCCACGGATGCCACGGCGCTCCTCCTGTGCCAGACGCCGCTCGCCACCACCGCGACCAGTCTCAACACCTTGGCCCAGACGGCGATGATCGGCGCCATGGGGTCGGCGAACCTCGTGGTCGACCCGCTGACCATCACCAGCAACCCGCGCCAGATCACCCTGACCGCCCACAAGCTCTCGACGGTCTTCTTCGGCAAGTTCACCGGGACGGCCAGCATCAATCCGGGTGCCAGGGCGCAATGCGCCACGCCGCTGCCCAAGACCTTCGAGATCGCGCTGGTGCTCGACAACACGGGATCGATGGCCGAGGCGAGCGGAGGGCAGTCGAAGCTTCAGGCGGTGCAGACCGCGGCGACGAACTTCGTCAACTACGTCTACACCAACGCCGCGTTTTCCAGCGCGACCCGAATCTCGATCGTGCCGTTCGCGGGCGCCGTCGCGGTCGATCCGACGGCCTACCGCTACGCCGGCTGGATCGATCAGAATGGGCAGTCCAGCTACCACTGGACCAACGTGAGCAGCCCGAACACGGCGAATTTCAAAAGCCGCTTCGATATCTTCACGGCGCTCCAGTCTGCCTATTCCGGCTGGAGCTGGGCCGGCTGCCTCGAGACGCTGCCCTACCCTTTGAACGTTCAGGACGGGGCACCGACCAGTTCGAACAAGGATTCGTACTACGTGCCCCTGCTGGCACCCGACGAACCGGGAAACGGCAGCACGAGCTACGCGGGTTATCCAACCAACAACCCGACAGCCTACAGCTTCAACAGCTACATCGACGACAGCAACGGAACCGGATCCTGCGGAGGGCTCTCAAACAACACATCCTACTTTTCGGCAGAGGGACGAGCCTGCAAGTACCTGAACGCCCGCAACGCGTCGCCGACCTCCTCGAACAGCTCGACGGGGATCCCCAACGGTCCGAATTTCGGTTGCACGACGAAGCCGCTACAGCGCCTGACCAGCAACACGACCACCCTCAAGAACCTGATCGGCAGCATGGCGCCGCTCGGCTCCACCAATATCCACGAAGGTTTCATGTGGGGCTGGCGCACGCTGTCGCCGAACAGCGTGTTCGCGGACGGCTCGGCATATGCGTCGAGCTCCAGCAGCTCCAACACGAACACGGTCAATAAGATCATCATCCTGATGACGGACGGGACCAACAGTTGGACGGCGAACCCGTACTCACAGAACGGGTCTCTGTACTTCGCGTCGGCCTACTTCCAGAATACGAACGGCACGACACCGAACCCGCGGCTGCCGCCGTCGAATCAAAACATCTCGGATGCCACCAGCGCCCGGAGCGCGCTCGACGCGCTGACGGCACAGGCCTGCGCCAACGCGAAGGCGGTCAACATCTCGATCTACACGATCGGCTTCAGCATCCCGTCCGATCCGA
Organism: Methylobacterium sp. NEAU K; assembly: GCF_030700285.1. Lineage (GTDB taxonomy): Bacteria > Pseudomonadota > Alphaproteobacteria > Rhizobiales > Beijerinckiaceae > Methylobacterium. The sequence goes on from NZ_JAUYZJ010000014.1 coordinate 104,404, forward strand.
TCGACGCCGCGGGACAGACACTCCTCAAGAACTGCGCCTCCTCGTCGAACCAGTTTTTCCTGGCCAACACCGCGGACGACCTGATCGGGGCCTTCCAGCAGATCCAGGCGAGCATCGGCGCCCTACGGTTGACGCAGTAGCGACGCGGTCACCCCAGGAGCGTTTCGCCGATTGGCGAACGGGGCCGGCTTCAGTCGTCCCGGTAGACCCGCTCCCGCCGCTCGTGCCGCTCCTGCGCCTCCAGCGACAGGGTGGCGATCGGCCTTGCGTCGAGGCGGCGCAGCGAGATCGGCTCGCCGGTCTCCTCGCAGTAGCCGTACGAGCCGTCCTCGATTCGGGAGAGGGCCGCGTCGATCTTGCCGGTGAGCTTGCGCTGGCGGTCGCGCGCGCGCAGCTCGATCGCCCGGTCGGTCTCCGACGAGGCACGATCGGCGATGTCGGGATGGTTCTCGTTCTCGCTTTGCAGCGCCACGAGCGTGTCCTGCGCCTCGCGCAGGATATCGCTCTTCCAGCTCAGGAGCTTGCGCCGGAAATATTCGCGCTGCCGGTCATTCATGAAGGGCTCGTCGTCGGACGGGACGTAGCCGTCCTCCAGCGTCACCTTCGCCATGCGTCACCCTCGCTGGATTATACAACCGCCCACCAGGGGATGGCCGGTGTGCGGCGATAACGTGAGGTGCCGTATAGTCGAGGCCCATATTCGCTACAACGCGCACCAGTGCAGGGCTCGAACGTCGTCTCGAAAGCGTCGGCACCTGCGGCAAACAGGCCACGGTGCCTGGCTTCGAGCACCTCCCGAGGCTCCCGATGACGGGGAGCTATCCCTCTGCTCAGTGCGGCGCAACGGAAGTTTTCGCCAACGGCTTTCATTCCGCCGGATGCGTCTGCAACCGCTCGATCGCGGCGGCGATCTCTGTGGTGAGGGTCCGGGCCAGCGGCAGCCGGTAATGCGTCTGGTCGAAGAACAGGTCGGCGTTCTCCGCCTCGGGCCGGCCGTCGCGCGCATCGACCACCGCGCTCAGGGGGTGCGCGGCGAGCGCGGACCGGACCTGCGCGCGGCAGGCGGATTCGGCGGCCGCCCGGGGGCTGCCGGCCGGCGGCTCGGCGCGGGCGTAGACGGGCGGGAACACCACCACCACCGGCGTCTCCGCGGGGATCCGCGCGAGTTCGGCGCGCAACCGGTCGGCGACGGGGAACGGGCCGCCGTGATGCGGCTCGGGCTCGGGGCCGACGGGCCGTTCGAGGGCCGCCTTCTTGGCCGGATCGCGGCCGAAGCCCTGCCCGAGATAGTTGGACTCATAGTCCCACCAGCCATCCGCGGCGGCCTTCCTGCGGCGGGGGTTCGAGAGCCAGCCGAGGCGGTTGATCGTCTCCTGGGCGGCGGAGAATCGCAGGAGGCCATGCAGGTAGGCGGGCCAGTCGGCCAGGAGCCAGTATGGAAACCCGTGCTCGCTCGGGAATGACGGATCGTCCGCGCACCAGAACGAATCGGCCGAGAGCACGAGCGCCTGGGGCCGCGCGTGGTGCTTCAGGTACCAGCCGAGCAGCGCGAACTGCTCGGACGGGCCGGTCGCCGGCACGGAGAGCTGAACGAAGGGGATACCGGTGAGACGGCTGAGCGCAGCCGGCTCTATGAGCTGGATGTGCGAATTGCCGATCACCGCGCCCGAATAGGCCGGGTCGCGGCCGCGGAGCGCCGAGGCGGTGCGCGGCCCCTGCGGACGGACGGCCCCGCGCGACAGCAGGGTCGAGCGGCCGGTGTCGTAGGGATCGACCAGCACCGCGAGGGCGAGATAGGCCGCGAACAGCCCGGCCATCGACAGGAACAGGGTGCGAGCGAAGCCGCGCCAGTCCCGGTCCTGTGTGGGTTGGGCGGGACTCATCCTCAGAACTGGAAATAGATGAACTCGTAGTTCGCATCGTCCCCGATCTTCAGGAGGACGAGCACGAACAGGAGCCCGAAGCCGAACGCGAGGAGGCGCCGGGGCGGCAGGCGGTGGACCGCCGTCCAGGCGGTCGGGCCGACCGTGGCGACCAGGGCGGCGACCACGATCGTGCGCCACTTGAATCCGGAGCCGTGCGGCGCCATCCCGAACAGGCCCTTGAACACGATGAGCGCCGCCTCGAAGCTCGTCGCGCGGAACAGCACCCAGGTCAGGACCACGAAGGCGCTGGTGAGCAGCCAGCCCAGCGGCGCCGGGATCGCGAGCCGCGCCCGGCGCGCCAGCACCCCGGCCCCGAGGCCGAGCCCGTGCAGGGCGCCCCAGGCCAGGAAGGTCAGCCCCGCCCCGTGCCACAGGCCGCCCAGCGTCATCGTGGCGGCGAGCGCCCCGACCTGCCTCGGCAGGCCGCGCCGGTTCCCGCCCAGGGGGATGTACAGGTAGTCGCGCAGGAACCGCGACAGGGTCATGTGCCAGCGCCGCCAGAAGTCGCGCAGCGAGATGGCGCGGTAGGGCGCGTCGAAGTTCTGCGGCAGGACGAGGCCGAACAGCAGCGCGATGCCCAGCGCCATGTCGGTGTAGCCGGAGAAGTCGAAATAGATCTGGAAGGTGAAGCCCAGGGTCGCCTGCCACGCCTCCGTGACGCTGACGGCCTTTCCGGCGGCGGCGGCCTGGAACACCGGGTTCACGTAGGCCGCCAGCGGGTCGCCGAGGAAGACCTTCTTGGCGAGCCCGACGGTGAGCAGCATCAGCCCGCGGGCAAAGCGCTCGGCGGCATCGGGCCGTGCGAAGGGGCGCTCGTCGAACTGGTGCATGATCTCGCTCCAGCGCACGAGCGGGCCGGCGAGAACCTGCGGAAAGAAGGCGATGTAGAGGGCGTACTTGGTGAGCCCGAACGCGGGCGCCCGGCCTGCCCTCAGGTCGGCGAGATACATGATGTGGTGGAAGGTGAAGAACGAGATGCCGAGCGGCAAGGCGAGCCCGAGCCGCGGCGCCGCGAGGCCGGGGATGAGGTTCGCGAGATCGGAGACGAAGTCGAGGTACTTGAACACCCCGAGGAGCGCTAGGTTGGCGGCGATCGCCGCCGGGATCAGCCAGCGCCCGGGCCAGCGGCGATAGAGCCGGGCTACGGTCCAGTTCGCCAGGATCGAGCCGGCGAGCAGCGGCACGAAGCGGACGTCCCACCAGCCGTAGAACACGAACGACAGGGCGACGAGGAGCGGCAGCCGCCATGCCGGCGCCGCGCGCGCCACCAGCCCGTGCAGGATGAGCGCGGCCGGCAGGAAGGCGAGGAGGAAGACGAAGGAGTTGAACAGCATCGGGCGAGGCGGCGAGGAGGACGAAGGATGGGCCGCCGGTCTCTCCGATCACGAGGCGACGCCTTGTCGGGGATCGGCGCCGGCCCGTCAATTGCCGGGTGCGCTCAGACGGCCCGGCGGGCCGCCTCGATGGTCAGGCCGAGGCCCACCGAGCCGAACGTGTCGCCCTCCACCACCCGGGCGGCCGGCAGGGCAGCGGTCAGCGCGGCGCGCAGATGCGGCAGGCCGGTGGAGCCGCCGGTGAGGAACAGGGCGTCGATCCGCTCGGATCCCAGCTCCGCCTGCGCGAGGCAGCGCCCGATTCGCGCCGCGACCGCCTGGGCGAGGTCGCCGGTCTGCGCCGACAGGGTCTCCCGGCTGACCCGGGCCATGAGGTCGCGCTCCACAAGGCCGAGGTCGAGCTCGACTGAGCCGGCATCCGAGGCCGCGATCTTGGCGCCCTCCACCGCCCCCGCCAGCGCGTGGCCGCGCTCGCCCTCGACCGCCGCGCGCAGCCGCCCGACGAGGTCAGGCTTCGCGCAATCGCGGATCACCTCGTCGATCTCGCGGAGGATCTTCGCGTTGTAGAGGCGGTTGATCGCCGACCAGGTCGCGAGGTCGTGGTAATAGGCGTTCGGGACCGCGAGGTCGCCCCGCCGCATCGGGCTGCCGAGACCCAGGAGCGGCATCACCGTTCCGAGGCTGAGCTGCCGGTCGAAGTCCGTGCCGCCGATGCGCACGCCGTCATTGGCCAGGATGTCGTCGGCCCGGTCCGTCCGGCCCCGACGCTCCGGCGACAGACGCACGATCGAGAAGTCCGAGGTGCCGCCGCCGATATCGGCGATCAGGGCGATCTCCTCGGACCGGACCTGGCGCTCGTAGTCGAGCGCCGCCGCGATCGGCTCGTACTGGAACGAGACCTCACGGAACCCGACCTCCCGCGCGATGGCGCGGAGCGTCTCCTCCGCGCGCCGGTCGGCCTCCGGGTCGCCGTCGACGAAGTGCACCGGGCGGCCATGCACCACGGTGTCGAGGGGCCGGTCGCAGGCGGCCTCGGCCCGGTCTTTCACGGCCGCGAGGTAGCGGGCGATCACGTCGCGCAGCCGGAGGCGCTGCCGGCCGACCGGGGTCGCCTCGTCCATCAGGGGCGTGCCGAGCACGGATTTCAGGCCGCGCATCAGCCGCCCGGACAGGCCATCGACATAGGCCGCGGTGGCGGCCCGGCCGATGATCGGGTCCCGGCCGAGCTCGAAGAAGATCGCGCTCGGGATCGTCCGGTGCTCGCCCTCCAGGGGCAGCAGGGTCGGGCCCGCCGCCCCGGCAAGCCCGAGGGTGGTGTTCGACGTGCCGAAATCGAGGCCGCAGGCCGCCATCGTGTCGTGGATCCGGATTGTTCTGGGAGGGGCGCCCCCTACAGCCCCGCGGCGTCCGGGTCCAGGGCAACACGCTGGCGGGAAGCGTGGACAGCATGTCCGGGAGGTGCCCGGATCCGGGCCCGGCGTGCTATGGAGCGCCATGCGTTCCGACATCGATCTCGGCCTGACCGGCGAGCGCCCCGCGCTCCTCGACCTCACCGAACTGCTCGCCACGCGGCTCCTGGTTCAGGGCAATTCGGGCTCGGGCAAGTCGCACCTGCTGCGCCGCCTCCTGGAACAGAGCGCGGGCCTCGTGCAGCAGGCGGTGATCGATCCGGAAGGCGATTTCGCCAGCCTCGCCGAGCGCTACGGCCACGTTGTCGTAGAGGCGGACGGCGACGATGGCGCCCTGCAGCGCATCGCCGCGCGGGTACGCACGCACCGGGTCTCGGTGGTGCTGTCGCTGGAGAATCTGGACGCCGAGGGACAGATGCGGGCCGCCGCCGCCTTCCTGGGCGGCCTGTTCGATGCCGACCGCGACCACTGGTACCCGATGCTGGTGGCGGTGGACGAGGCGCAGCTCTTCGCCCCCGCGGCCGCTGGCGAGGTCTCCGACGAGGCGCGGCGCCTCTCGCTTGGGGCGATGACCAACCTGATGTGCCGCGGGCGCAAGCGCGGTCTCGCCGGCATCATCGCGACGCAGCGGCTGGCCAAGCTCGCCAAGAACGTCGCGGCCGAGGCCTCGAACTTCCTGATGGGCCGGACCTTCCTCGACATCGACATGGCCCGCGCAGCCGATCTCCTCGGGCTGGAGCGCCGCCAAGCCGAGACGTTCCGCGACCTGCCGCGCGGGCATTTCGTGGCCCTGGGGCCGGCCCTGTCGCGGCGGCCCCTCACCATCGCGGTCGGACCGACCCTGACCGTGAGCCGCAGCTCGTCGCCCGTACTGGTCCCCCTGCCCGATCCGACCGAGGACGCCCGCGCGCTGATCCTCACCGCGAGCCCGGAGGAGATCGTCACGCCGATCCAGCCCCGCCCGAAGCCGCGGCCGGTGGCTGCCCCGGACGTCCTGGTCCAGCTCGCGAGCTACCGGCCGCCGGCTCCGCCGGACGAACCGGAGGAGGAGCCGATGGACCCGGAGGCGCGGGAGGCGGCCCTCGCCGAGGTGCTGGCCTCGGTGCTGGCGGATGCGGACGCCGCGGCGTGCACGCCCGCGACGCTCTATCAGGACTTCACGGTCCGCTGCCGCATCCGGCGCCTGCGCGGCGACACGATGGGGCTGCCCGAGTTCAAGCGGCGGCTCGCGGTGGCCCGGGCCGAGGCCGGAGGCGCCGTCGCGGACAATTCCGGCTGGGAGCGGGCGCAGGAGATCGCCGCCGGCCTGCCGGACGACTTGGCTGGGCTGTTCCTGGTGGTCGCCCGCGCGGCGATCGAGGGCGCCCCCTGCCCCACCGACGCGATACTGGCCGACGCCTACGGCACCAGCTCGGGCGGCCGGGCCCGGCGGATGCTGGCCTATCTCGAGGAGCGCGGCGCGATCGTCACCCGGAAGGACCTGCGCGGCGCGCCGATCATCGCGGTGCCGGATCTCGGGGTCGAGACCGGACCGGGCGAGCCGCAGATGCTGCCGACCGGGCCCAAGCGGCGGGCGGGGTAGGAGGTTCGGTTCGCCGAGGGCGTTGCCCGGGAGCCCCGGATCATGGACAACGCGCCGGTTGCCGGTGAGCGCGCGTTTTCGCGAACCGTGCCGGCCATTCCGCAGCCCGCCTCAGGTGCGAGCGCCGCGCGTGTCCTTCGGCGGGCCGGCGAGGCGGGACCGTTCTCCAAGAGCGGGAGGGCGCGCCTCATGACAGCGTCCGGGCGCGTCCGACGGATCGCTAGCCGGCGATCAGCCGCGTGCCATCGTGCGCTGCGATCGCGACGGTGTGGAACGTCCCGGGCTCCGCCACGGCGGCCAGTCGCACGGCGGTGAAATCCTCGCTCCGGCCGGTGCCACCACGCTCCGCCAGGACGGTGAGCCGGCGCCCGACCTGCGCGTCGAGGTGCCGCCGCAGGGCTTGCGCACCGGCCTCGCGCAGCTTGCCCGCGCGCGCGCGGATCGCGTCCGCCGGCACTGGGGGCATGCGGGCGGCGGGCGTCCCGGGCCGGGGGGAATAGGGGAAGACGTGCAGGTGCGTCAGCCCGCATTCCGCCACCAGATCGAGGGAGCGGGCGAACTGCGCCTCGGTCTCGGTGGGAAAGCCCGCGATGATGTCCGCGCCGAGCACAATGCCCGGGCGCAGCTTACGGACCGTCTCGCAGAAGCGGATCGCGTCGGCGCGGGTGTGACGGCGCTTCATCCGCTTGAGGATCAGGTCGTCGCCGGCCTGGAGGGAGAGATGCAGGTGCGGCATCAGCCGCGCCTCGTCCGCCAAGGCCGCCAGCAGCGCGTCGTCGGCCTCGACCGAGTCGATCGAGGAGAGGCGCAGGCGGGCGAGGTCCGGCACCGCGCGGAGGATGTTTTGCACGAGGCCGCCGAGGGAGTGCGGCGCCCCGGGGAGGTCACGACCATAGGCGGTCAGGTCGACCCCGGTGAGGACGACCTCGCGGCCGCCATGGGCTACGATCGTCTCGACCTGCGCGACCACGTCCGGGGCCGGCACCGAGCGCGACATCCCGCGGCCGAACGGGATGATGCAGAAGGTGCAGCGGTGGTCGCAGCCGTTCTGCACCGGCACGAAGGCCCGGGTATGCCCGGAGACGGATTCGATCCGCGTCGGCGCGATCGTCCGGGCCGCCATCACGGCGCCCGGGCCGGTCGCGGTCGGAGACCAGCCCTCCGGCCTGAGTTTTTCCGCGTTGCCCACGAGGCGCGCGACTTCCGGCATCGCCGCGTAGGCGTCGGTCTCGACCTCGGCGCCGCAGCCCGTGACGACGATCTCGGTCCCGGGCCGCTCGCGGGCGATCCGGCGGATCGTCTTGCGGGCCTGCCGTCCGGCCTCGGCGGTGACCGCGCAGGTGTTCACCACCACCCGATCTCGCCCGTCCGCGCCGGCATGGACGCGCAGAGCCTCCGACTCGACGGTGTTGAGCCGGCACCCGAAGGTGAGGGTCTCGACCGCCATCAGCGCGCGCCGGAAAACAGCTCCGGCGCCAGCGTGCCCTCGGCGACGAGCGCGACCGGGCCGGTCATCAGGACGTGGTCGTCGGCGCGCCATTCCACGAACAACGCGCCGCCGGGCAGCGTGACGTTCGCCTGACGGCCGATCATCCGCAGGCGCGAGGCCGCCACTACCGCAGCGCAGGCCGCGGTTCCGCAGGCGAGCGTCAGCCCGGCGCCGCGCTCCCAGACCCGCAGCGTGATCGCCTCGCGGCCGGTCACCTGCGCGATGGAGATGTTGGCGCGCTCCGGGAAGAGCGGGTGGTTCTCCAGCATCGGCCCGATCCGGGCGAGGTCGTAGGACGCGGGATCGTCCTCGACGAAGTACACCGCGTGGGGGTTGCCCATGTTCACGACGCCTGGGGAATGCAGGATCGGGTCCTCGATCGGACCGATCTGGAGCTCGATGCGCCGTGTGTCGGGGAACGGCTCGGACAGGGGGATCTCGTCCCAGGCCAGCTTCGGCCGGCCCATATCGACCGTGAAGGCGCGCTCCGAGACCCGGCGCACGCCAAGGAGACCGGCTGCGGTCTCCAGCAGCAGCCGGCCGCCCTCGGCGGGGCGGGCCATGGCCGGATCGTCGAACATCGCGTAGGCGACGCAGCGCGTGCCGTTGCCGCAGGCGCCCGATTCCGAGCCGTCGGTGTTGTAGATCCGCAGGAACGCGTCCGTGCCCGCGCTCACGGGATCGTGCAAGACCATCAGCTGATCGAAGGTTGAGCCCGGATCCTTCGCGATCGCCCTGGCATCCTCCGGCTGGACCATGGCCGCCGACCCGCGCAGGTCCAGCACCACGATCGCGTTGCCGGCGCCGTGCATCTTCAGGAAGCGTCTGTGGGCGAGTGCGCTCATGCGGCCACGCGGCTTGAGGGGATGGGCCGGCTATATGGCAAAACCGCCCGCCGGGCGCGAGGGGGGGCCGTGGCGTGGCAGATGCGCCGCACCCGCGGCTCTCGTGAGCGGCTCTCTGAGGCGGCACCCTCGCGGGCGGGCCGGATCGCCATTACGTTATGCGACGGGAGCCCATGCGACGACCCGCCGGGACCCGACCGGAGCGCCATACGTGATCCGCCTTCGTCCGCTCGTCGCCCTTTCGATCGCCCTGATTCTGGTCGCCGGCGGCCCTCTCGCCGCCCAGCAGCAGCCCGCGCCGCCGCCCTCGACAGCGCCGGCGCCGGCCCAGACGAGTCCGCTGCCGACGACGACGGCCCCGAACCCGGTCCCCGATCCGGGCAAGAGCGCGGCCCCGGCCCCTGAGCAGGCGGTGGCGCTCCCTCCCGCCGGCCAGGCCGCCGTGGGGACGCCCGGGCGTCCGACGCTCGCCGACAAGCCGGGGGAGCCCGGCGACGTCGACGAGGTGACTCTGCCGGCCAAGCCCGCCGCGATCCTCTCGGGCAAGACCAAGTGGGAGGAGGCCGTGCCGAACCTCAGGCAGGCATTTGCGCGGATCGAGGCCGACCTCGCCAAGATCGGCGTCGCACCCGCAGGCCGGCCGCTGGCGGTGTTCACGCGTACCGACGATGACGGCTTCGAATTCGAGGCGATGATCCCGGTGGCGGCCGCCCCGGCCCAGGCGCCCGCGGAGGCAGACGGCCTGCATTTCGGCACGACGCCCGCCGGCAAGGCCCTGCGCTTCGCGCACCGGGGCTCCTACGAGTCGATCGACGGCACCTACGAGACCCTGACGGCCTATCTCGATGCCAAGGACATCGTCGTGCAGGACCGGTTCGTCGAGGAATACGCCACCGACCTGAAGGACGGCACCGACGACAATCTCGACGTGAACATCTACGCCCTGCTCAAATAGGCCCTGGGCACCGGGTCCGGACGGGCCGGGCCCCCGGGGTCGGCGTTAGACAGATCGCCGCTCCTCGTCGCCGCCAGGAACAGCGGCGGCGGCTCGCGGATTCGTCCGTCATGCCCATTGCCGCTGACCGAGCGGTCGCCGCCCTCCCCGCGCGCCGCAGATCCACTTCCGCGCCGATCGATCCCGATGCCGCGGCGAAGGCGCTCGCAGTCCACGCCCGTCTGTGCCCGGTCTACGGTTGCCCGATTCCGTATTTCCACAGCCTCGATCCGCTGAGCGAGCTGGTCTCCTCGCTCCTGTCGCACCGCACCCGCAACGCCGAATCCGGTCGGGCCTTCAAGGCACTGCGGGCACGCTACCCGGACTGGGACGCGGTGATCGACGCGAAGGTGCCGGAGATCCAGGCGATCATCGCCGGCGTGACGTGGCCCGAGCTGAAGGCGCCGCGGATCCGCGATGTCCTCGGTGCCGTGCGGGCGCGATGCGGCACCCTCGATCTCGCCTTCCTGGCGGGTATGGATGTCGGGACCGCACGCGCGTGGCTGGAGGCGATCCCGGGGATCGGCCCGAAGACCAGTGCCGCGGTGCTGGCGTTCTCGACGCTTCGCATGCCCGCCCTGCCGGTAGACAGCCACCACCACCGGGTCGCGCAGCGCCTCGGCCTGATCGGCCCGCGGATCGATGTCGGGCCGTCGCACGCGATCCTGCGGGCGCAGTTGCCCGCGGATTGGAGCGCCCAGGACCTCTACGACAATCACGAGATCCTGATGCTGCACGGTCAGCAGGTCTGCCACCATCGGCGCCCCGCCTGCGGGCGTTGCGTCCTGGTCGACCTCTGCCCGAGCGCGGCTCTCTCGGCGCGCGAGCCGTGACGGCATCCTTGACCGGTCCACGCCCCGGGTGCGAGTAACCCCGCGCCCGGCAGGCGCAGAGCCCCGGCCCTTTACTGTTCAGGATCGGCGCCGATGGCCGCGTTCACCGAATTGGTCTTCTCGGGCGTCCAGCCCACCGGCAACCTCCACCTCGGCAACTACCTCGGGGCGGTGAAGCGCTTCGTGGAGATGCAGGCGCGCGACGCGCAGTGCCTGTACTGCGTGGTCGATCTCCACGCGATCACCGTCTGGCAGGACCCGGAGGCGCTGCGCGGCCAGATCCGCGAGGTCACGGCCGCGTTCTTGGCCTCGGGCATCGATCCCGCCCGCTCGATCGTGTTCAACCAGAGCCAGGTGCCGCAGCACGCCGAACTCGCCTGGATCTTCAATTGCGTGGCCCGCCTCGGCTGGCTCAACCGCATGACCCAGTTCAAGGAGAAGGCCGGCAAGGACCGCGAGAACGCCTCGATCGGCCTCTACGACTACCCGGTCCTGATGGCGGCCGACATCCTGGCTTACCGCGCCACGCATGTCCCCGTGGGCGAGGATCAGAAGCAGCACCTCGAGCTGACCCGCGACATCGCGCAGAAGTTCAACACCGACTTCTCGGGGTCGATCGCGGCGCACGGCCACGGCGATGCGTTCTTCCCGATCACCGAGCCGTTGATCGGCGGTCCGGCTGCCCGGGTGATGTCGCTGCGCGACGGCACCAAAAAGATGTCGAAGTCGGATCCGTCCGACAACGCGCGCATCAACCTCACCGACGAGGCCGACACCATCGCCCAGAAGATCCGCCGGGCGAAGACCGATCCGGAGCCGCTGCCCTCCGAGGTGGCGGGACTGAAGGACCGGCCGGAGGCGGACAACCTCGTGGGCATCTATGCGGCGCTCGCCGGCATCACGCGCGAGGAGGTGCTGCGCGATTTCGGCGGCGCCCAGTTCTCGACCTTCAAGCCGGCGCTCGCCGACCTCGCGGTGACGAGCCTCGCGCCGATCGCCGGGGAGATGCGCCGGCTCACGGCCGATCCGGGCCACATCGATGCGGTGCTGGCCGACGGCGCCGGGCGGGCCGAGACGATCGCCGCCCAGACGCTGGACGCGGTCAAGGACATCGTCGGCTTCGTGCGGCGGGGTCCGAGCCTGCAGGCGGTGCGGTGACCGTCCGGGCGCTCGTTTTCGACGTCTTCGGGACGCTCGTCGACTGGCGCTCCGGAGTCGCCCGGGAGGCCGCGCGGCTGCTCGCCCCGTACGCGCCGTCCCTCGATGCCGGCGCCTTCGCGGATGCGTGGCGCGGCCGCTACGGGCCCTCCATGGAGACGGTCCGTTCCGGCGCGCGGCCCTTTGTCGATCTCGACACGCTCCAGGCGGAATCGCTCCCCGAGGTGCTGACGCGGTTCGGCATCGCGGGCGTCCCCGACGCGGTGCGGCGCGAACTGGTCCAGGCCTGGCATCGGCTCGACACGTGGCCCGAGGTGCCGGACTCCCTGAGACGGCTCCGGGCGCGCCACCTCCTGGCGCCGAACTCGAACGGGCATGTCCGGCTGATGGCCGACCTCGCCCGGCGCAACGGGCTGGTCTTCGACGCGATCCTCGGCGCCGGCTATTCCCGCGATTACAAGCCGAAACCCGCGCTGTACCGCGACGCGGTGGCGGCCTTCGGCTTCGCCCCGGCGGAGACCCTGATGGTCGCCGCCCATTCGGACGATCTCGCGGCGGCGGCGAGCCACGGCCTGTCCACCGCCCATATCGCCCGGCCGCGGGAGCACGGGCCGGGGGGCGGCGAGACCGCGCCCAAGGTTCCGGTCACCTACGCGGCCCAAGATCTGGCAGAGCTGGCCGACCAGCTCGGCTGCTGAGAGAACGGCGGGGGGGGGAGCCAGCTGGCCGACTGGAACCCCGCCCTCTACAGCCGGTTCGAGGACGAACGCACCCGCCCGGCGGCGGATCTTCTCGCCCGCGTCCAGCTCGACGCGCCGCGCCTACGATCTCGGCTGCGGCCCCGGCAATTCCACTGCGCTGATCGTGGCGCGCTTCCCCGGCGCGGAGGTGATCGGCCTCGACACCTCCCCGGCGATGCTGGAGAGCGCCCAGCGCCGACTCCCCGATCTCGCCTTCGCGCAGGCCGACGCCGCGACCTGGATTCCGGAGCGCGCGCCGGACCTGATCTACGCCAACGCCGTGCTGCAATGGCTGCCCGACCATCCGCTGCTGTTACCCCGGCTGTTCGGCCTGCTGGCGCCAGGCGGCGTGCTCGCCGTGCAGATGCCGGACAACCTCGCAGAACCCTCGCACCGCCTGATGCGCGAGACCGCAGGGGCCGGCCCCTGGGCCGGGGCGATCGGCGATCCGGTCGTGGCCGGGCGCCTCGGGCGGATGCTGGAGCCCGCCGCCTATTACGACCTGCTGGCCCCGCACGCCGCGGAGGTGGATGTCTGGCGCACCGCCTATCATCACCGCATGGACGATGCGGGCGCCATCGTGCGGTGGGTCAGCGCCACCGGGCTGCGGCCCTTCCTCGACCCGCTGGCGCCGGACGAGGAGGCCGGGTTCCTGGCCGCTTACCAGGCCAGGATCGCCGAAGCCTACCTGCCACGCAGTGACGGACGGCGCCTGCTCGCCTTCCCGCGGGTGTTCCTCGTCGCCCGCAAGGCCCCGTAGCGTCTCACGCCTCGCCGCGTGCGACGAGCGCCTCGTACTCGGCCACCTCCAGCTTGCCCTCCCGGGCGACCCGGGCCTTGTCGGCGTCGCTGATCACGTCGCCCGCGAGGTCGAGGCGCTTCCAGGCGGCGAGCGGCGTCTCGCGCCCGGGAGTCGGGACGTACTTGTTCTGCTCGAGCTTCTTGTACTTGTGGATATAGCGCGGGCAGTTGACCCAGATCTTCTTCACCGCCACCTGCACGAGGTATTTCGCCTCTGTGTACTCGGCCATGAGGGCATCGTCGCGCAGCAGCGTCGCGTGGCCCTGCACCCGGATCCGGTGCGGCGTCTCGAAGTCGATGAACAGCAGGCCGACCTTGGCCTGACCCTCGATGTTGCCCATCGAGTAGAACATGCCGTTGCCGTCGAAGCCCGGGAACACGAGCGTGTTGGCGTCGAGCACCTTCACGAAGCCGGTGGGGCCGCCCTTGTAGGAGACGGTCGGCATGCCGTCGGGATCGACGGTCGAGAGGAAGAACATGTCGCGGGAGCCGATAAAGGCCCCCTCCTCCGGCTGGAAGGTCTCGTGGACCCAGTCCTCGTCGAGGCGCACGGCGAGCTTCGTGGTGCCGAACTCCTCCTGAAGCGCCCGGTGCGCGTCGGAATAGAGCGATGCCATACGTGTCCTCTCCGGTATCTCGGTCCTCATGCAGGCGGGACCGCTGCGGGGCTTATGGCCGGGATGTCCCGCCCCGGGCAACCGGGAACGCGAAGGGCCGGTCCCGCTTTCGCGTGACCGGCCCCCGTGGCGCGGCCGAGCAGAGCCCGGCCGCGCGATCCGAAGAAATCAGTTGCGGGTCTTGTCGACCAACGCCTTCTCGGAGATCCACGGCATCATGCCGCGGAGCTTGGCGCCGACCTCCTCGATCGGGTGCGCGGCGAGCTTGGCGCGGGTCGCCTTGAACGAGGTCTGGTTGACCTTGTTCTCCAGCATCCAGTTGCGGGTGAAGGTGCCCGACTGGATGTCGTTCAGCACGCGCTTCATCTCGGCCTTGGTCTCGGGCGTGACGATGCGCGGTCCGGTGACGTACTCGCCGTACTCGGCCGTGTTGGAGATCGAGTAGTTCATGTTGGCGATGCCGCCCTCGTAGATGAGGTCGACGATCAGCTTCACCTCGTGCAGGCACTCGAAATAGGCCATCTCGGGGGCGTAGCCTGCCTCGACCAGGGTCTCGAAGCCGGCCTTGATCAGCTCGACCAAGCCGCCGCACAGCACGGCCTGCTCGCCGAACAGGTCGGTCTCGCACTCCTCCTTGAAGGTGGTCTCGATGATGCCGGCGCGGCCACCACCGTTCGCCGAGGCGTACGACAGGCCGAGGTCGTGGGCGTTGCCGGAGGCGTCCTGCGCGATGGCGATCAGGGTCGGCACGCCGCCGCCGCGCAGGTACTCGGAGCGCACCGTGTGGCCGGGACCCTTCGGGGCGACCATCAGGACGTCGAGGTCCTTACGCGGCTCGATCAGGTTGAAGTGGACGTTGAGGCCGTGGGCGAACAGGAGCGCGGCGCCCTGCTTCATGTTGCCTTCGAGGGACTCCCGGTAGATGTCGCCCTGCAGCTCATCGGGGGTGAGCATCATCACTACGTCGGCCCACTTGGCGGCTTCGGCCACCGACAGGACCTTGAAGCCCTCGTGCTCGGCCTTCTTGGCGGTGGCGGAGCCCTCGCGGAGCGCGATGACGATGTCCTTCACGCCGGAATCGCGCAGGTTGAGCGCGTGGGCATGGCCCTGGCTGCCGTAGCCGACGATGGCGACCTTCTTGCCCTTGATCAGGTTCAGGTCGGCGTCGCGATCGTAATAAACCCGCATGTCTGCTTCCTCTTCGCTGTTGGTTTCGGGTCAGGGTTCGGCCCGGCCGTAGAGGGCCAGGAACTGCTCGACGGCGCGGCCCGCATCGCGCCGGATCTCGTCCCCGTCGAGGTCGAGCACCTCGCCGAGCAGAAGTCGGATCTGGATATCCCGGCCGACGAGGCCGAAGAAGGTCCGGAAGGCGGCCTCGCTATCCGCGAATGCGAGAAGCCCCGCCGCGCGACCGGCCTCCAGCACCGGCTTCACCCGCTCGCCGATCGCGAAGCGCCCGTTCGCCAGGACGATGCCGCCGAGATTGCTCTTGCGCGAGCCCGCATGGGCAACGGCGATCCGGTTCAGGGCGACCGACGATTCGCTCGTGATCACCGTGAGCCAAGTGACGGCGAAATCCTGAAGGTGCTCCCGCAGCGTGGCCCCGTCGAGGGACTGCACGGCGTCGCGGCCGGCATGGACGCGCGACGCCTGCCACTGCACCGTCGCCGTGAGCAGGCCGTCGCGGTCGCCGAACCACTTGTACAGCGTTTCCTTGGAGCAGCTCGCCCGGCGGGCCACTGCATCCATGGTGAGCTGGTCTCCATCCTCGACCATGAGGCCTAGGACGGCGTCGAGGACCGCCCGCTGGCGCACCGAAGGCAGCTCCGGCGCATCGGCGGCCCCGACCGTCTCCTGATCTGTTGCGAGGTTCGACCGCATGTTCCCGAGCGCGTACCGTACCGTACAGTACGCCGGGTACGCCGATTCACCGGCGGCCGCAAGAGGCGTTCGATGGAAGCAGGTCAGCCCGGCAGAGGCAGCCCCTCGCGGGCGAGAACCGTCCGCACCGCCGGACGCTCCGCCATGCGGCGGGCATGCGCCGTCCATGCGGGAAAGCGGCCGGCCATGTCGAACTTGAGCGCCGTGCCGCGGCCCCAGACCCAGAAGAGCAGGAGATAGGGGTCGACCACGCTGTACTGCTCGCCGAGCGCCCAGCCGCCCTGCGACAGCCGGACCTCGGTCATGGTGCAGAGGTCGCCGTAGGTGTCGGCGCCCTTGCCGCGGATCTCCGGATAGGCCTCCTCGTCCGCGGTGTAGCGCTCCGGCCGGCGCACATGCGCGTAGGCGACGTGGTGGTTGACCGCGAGCCAGCCGAGCCACTCATCGGCCACCGCCTGCCGGCGCAGGTCGGTGGGCCATAGTCCCTTCTCCGGCACGCTGCGGGCGACGTGGCGCATGATGGCCGCGCACTCGGTCAGCACCCAGCCATCCTCGACCAGCGCCGGCACCCGGCCGCGCTCGTTGATCGCGAGATATTCCGGCGCGCGCTGGTCGCCGGCCGCGAGGTTGAGTTCGACGCCCTCGAACGGCAGGCCGGATTCCTCCAGGACGATGTGGGCGGCCAGCGAGCAGGCGCCGGGGGCGTAGTAGAGGGTGCGAGCCACGAGATCAGTATCCTTGGGTCAGGAAAGCGGGTTGAACCCGAGCAGGTTCGCAAATCTTTTGGCGGACGGCGTCGAGGATTTCGACCGGAGCGCCGTCGATGCGGCGAGAGCCGCGTGCCGCGCGATCGACGCTCCGGATCTGATCGGTCAGGGTCGCACCGGAGATCACGAGCCCCGGCGGGAGTATGGCTTTCGTCGGCCAAGGGTCGATGTTGCGTGTCACCGGGCAGACGATGGCTGTCGCGTTCCGCGCATGGAATTCGCGGCTCGTCGGAACGAGTGCCGGTCGACTGCCGGATCGTTCGCGCCCCGGGGTCGGCCGAAGATCAACGCAGACGAGATCCCCGGCCTCCGCGATGTCGCGGACATCATCGCACGTCGTCATGGATGATCTCGGCATCGAAATCCGGCCCCAATCCACGACGGGGGGACGATAGGCCGGCCCGAGCCGATCCATTCCGGCGCGCATGTCTTGCCGCGTCTCCTTTCGCCGCCGCGGCAGGATCTCGACGGTCTGCCCGTCCGCGAGACCGTGCCGATCGCCTTCGCCCGCGGGGATCCGGATCACGAATTCATCGCCGGTGCGCGTGAGCTCGGCTTTCACGCGCGTTTCTCCCACTCTTCGTAGATCTTAGCTCAACCAGCAAGATCCTACAGCGGCTCGGCCCCGCGTCCCATGGCGCTGATTCCGGTGCGGCAGATCTCGACCAGGCCGATCACGCTCATCAGGCGCACGAAGCGGTCGACATCCTCGGTGGCGCCGGTCAGCTCGAACACGAAGGAGTTGAGGGTGGCGTCGAGCGTCTTGGCCCCGAAGGCGGCGGCCAGCCGCAGGGCCTCGCTGCGATGCTCGCCCTCGCCCTTGACCTTCACCAGGCAGATCTCGCGCTCGATCGCGTTGCCCTGGAGCGTCAAGTCCACGACCCGGTGGACCGGCACAAGCCGGTCGAGTTGCGCCTTGATCTGCTCGATCACGGCGTTGGTGCCCGTGGTGACGATGGTGATGCGCGAGATGTGGCGCGCCTCCTCGGTCTCGGAGACGGTCAGGCTCTCGATGTTGTAGCCCCGGCCCGAGAACAGGCCGGAGATGCGGGCGAGCACGCCGGGCTCGTTGTCGACGATCACCGCGAGCGTGTGCCGGTTCACCGGCTCAACACGGCCGGCATCGGGATAATGGGTGTTCATCGCGTTCATCGCCGGCTTCGTCCTCGTCCAGTCCTGCTCATAGCGGCGATCGGAGCGCTGCTTGCGCGAGGCAAGTGCGACTGCGCGCCGCCGCCCATGCGGCGAGCAGCGGCCCCGAAGGGCCGCCACCAAGAAAGCTACACCAGCATCTTGCCTTCCTCGGAGATCACGTCACCGAGTTCGACGCCGGTCTCGCCGAGGTAGTCGGACAGGAGCATCTCGTTATGCGCCTTGCCCGAGGGGATCATCGGGAAGCAGTTCTCGGTCTTGTCGACGATGCAGTCGAAGATCACCGGCCCGTCATGGGCCAGCATCTCGGCGATCGCACCGTCGAGCTCGCCCGGCTTCTCGCAGCGCATACCCTTGGCGCCGTAGGCCTCCGCCAGCTTGACGAAGTCCGGCAGGCTCTCCGAGTAGCTCTGTGAGTAGCGCGAGCCATGCAGAAGCTCCTGCCACTGCCGGACCATGCCCATGTACTCGTTGTTGAGGATGAACACCTTGACCGGCAGCCGGTACTGAACCGCAGTCGACATCTCCTGCATGTTCATCAGGATCGAGGCCTCGCCGGCGATATCGATCACGAGGCCCGCCGGGTGGGCGAGCTGCGTGCCGATCGCCGCCGGAAGGCCGTAGCCCATCGTGCCGAGGCCACCGCTCGTCATCCAGCGGTTCGGCTCCTCGAACTTAAAGTACTGGGCGGCCCACATCTGGTGCTGCCCGACCTCCGTGGTCACGTAGGTCTCGCGGTCCTTGCACGCCTCGTAGAGGCGCTGGACGGCGAATTGCGGCTTGATGATCGTCCCCGACGGCCAGTAGGCGAGGCAGTCGCGCGCCCGCCAGGTCCCGATCTTCTGGAACCACGGATCGAGGTTGGATTTTTCCGGCCGCGACGGCAGCGCGCGCCACGCCTCCAGCATGTCGGCGAGCACGGAGGCGCAGTCGCCCACGATGCCGACATCGACCTTGACCACCTTGTTGATCGAGGAGGCGTCGACGTCGATGTGGATCTTCTTGGAGAAGGGCGAGAACGCGTCGAGGCGGCCGGTGATCCGGTCGTCGAAACGGGCGCCGACGCAGATCATCACGTCGCACTCGTGCATCGCGAGGTTGGCCTCGTAGGTCCCGTGCATGCCGAGCATGCCCAGGAACTTGGAGTCCGAGGCCGGGAAGGCGCCAAGTCCCATCAGGGTCGAGGTGACCGGGAAGCCGGTCGCAGCCGCGAGTTCGCGCAAGAGCCGCGAGGCTTCGGGACCGGAATTGATGACGCCGCCGCCCGTGTAGAAGACCGGACGGCGCGCGGTCGCCATCAACTCGACCGCGGCGCGGATCCGGTCGGCATCGCCCTTGACTGCCGGTCGGTAGGTCTTGTGGCTGGAGATCTCGGG
Source organism: Methylobacterium sp. NEAU K (assembly GCF_030700285.1). Classification (GTDB taxonomy): domain Bacteria; phylum Pseudomonadota; class Alphaproteobacteria; order Rhizobiales; family Beijerinckiaceae; genus Methylobacterium. The sequence goes on from NZ_JAUYZJ010000014.1 coordinate 123,307, forward strand.
GCGCTCATAGAGCCCGGTGGCGAACTGCACGTCCTTGGGCAGATCGACCACGACCGGACCGGGCCGGCCGTTCGCCGCGACGTAGAACGCCTCGTGCAGGATGCGCGGCAGGTCCTCGATCGATTTGACCAGGTAATTATGCTTCGTGCAGTGGCGCGTGATGCCGACCGTGTCGCATTCCTGGAAGGCGTCGGTGCCGATGAGGTGCGTCGGGACCTGCCCGGTGATGCAGACGAGCGGGATCGAATCGAGCATCGCGTCGGTGAGGCCGGTGACGATGTTGGTGGCGCCCGGCCCCGACGTGACGAGGACGCAGCCGACCTTGCCGGACGAGCGCGCATAGCCCTCGGCGGCGTGGACGGCGCCCTGCTCGTGGCGGACGAGCACGTGCTTGACCGCGTTCTGGTGGAACAGGGCGTCGTAGATCGGAAGTACGGCACCACCCGGATAGCCGAACAGAGTGTCGACGCCCTGATCCTGAAATGCCCGGATGACCATCTCGGCCCCGGTCATGACCTCGCCGCCCATGCTCTCCTCCTCGCGCTTTCCGGAGCCTCCGCGGCGATCACGCGACCGCCGGGCAGATCCGTTTCCGTCACGGCACCTTCGTCATGCGAGCCGGCATCCGCCTCGCCCGAAGGTACTTTGGTCGTCGGTATCTCGAATGCGTGGATCTCGTTCGCAGTCCTGCGCTCACCGGGCCGCGGGCAACAAAAAAGGGCCCCGAGGGACCCTGCATGCGCCACCGCTCGGATTGCAGCCCCTAATTCAGGGCCGCCCCGCCGGTGACGCTACCGCTACAATAAGAACCGCGTTCATCGGATATCCGAAACCTGCCTCCCGCCGCCCGACGAACCCAGGTGCGGGTTCATGCGAGTCGCGTAGAGTGTCGGGCCTCATACCGGAGACAAGGGGGCCGGTCAACGCGTCTGTCGAAGCGGCGATATGTCCTCACTGCGTGGGCGTTGGCCAGCGGCGCACCCAGTTGCTCGCCGCATCGTACGCCGCGCCCAGTTGCAGGCACGCGAGTTCGCCGTGATTCCTTCCGACGATCTGGATCCCGGTCGGCAGGCCGGCATCCCCGAACCCGGCCGGGACGTCGAGGGCGGGCAAACCCGACATGGTCACCGGGATCACGGTCTGCATCCAGCGGTGGTAGGTGTCCATAAGGCGTCCGCCGACCGTCTCGGGCCAGCGCAGGTTCTTGTCGAAGGGGAAGACCTGCGCGCTCGGCATGACGAGGTAGTCGTAGCGCTCCATGAAGCGGCGCAGGACCTCGTACCAGCGCGTACGCCCTTCCAGGGCGGCCGTGACCTGGTCGGCGCTCAGCGCGAGCCCGCGCTCCGCCTCCCAGACGGCCTCCGGCTTGAGCTGCGCCCGGTGGCCGGGCTCGTCGTAGAGCGGCCGGAGCGCCGCCGCGACCGTCAGCGCCCGCAGGACCAGCCAGTCGCGCCAGAGCTGCTCCATGTCGAACCGGGGCACGGCCTCCTCGACCACGCAGCCGATCTCCGTGAAGGTGGCCAGTGCGGCGCGGCCGAGTTCGAGCACGCCGGGATCGAACGGGATCTGGCCGCCGAAATCGCCGAGCCACGCGATCCGCGTCCCGCTGAAGTCGCGGGCGAGCGGGCCCGCGAAGGCTGAGGGGTCCTGGCGGATGGAATTCGGGCAGCGCGGATCGTAGCCGGCCTGGACCGAGAGCATCAGGCCGATATCGGCGGGCGTCCGCCCGATCGCGCCGAGCACCGACAGCCCGGGGCTGAACACGTCCTTGGCCTCGACCGGTATCCGGCCCCAACTCGGGCGCAGGCCGTAGCAATTGTTGAAGGCCGGCGGGTTGCGCAGCGAACCGCCGTGGTCGCTGCCGTCGGCGACCGGCTGCATCCGCAGGGCGACCGCCACCGCCGCGCCGCCGCTCGATCCGCCCGCGCTCTTGTCCGGATCGTAGGCGTTCCCGGTGGTGCCGTAGACCGGGTTGAAGCTGTGCGAGCCGAGGCCGAATTCGGGGATGTTGGTCTTGCCGATGAAGATCGCCCCGGCCGCACGCAGCCGCGAGACCATGATCGTATCCGTTTCGGCGATCCGGTCGGCGAAGATCGGCGATCCTTGCGTGAACGGCAGCCCGCGCACAGCGTCGAGGTCCTTCACAGCGAGCGGGAAGCCGTGCAACGGGCCAACGATCTCGCCGCGGGCCAGGGCGGCATCGGCTGCCTCGGCCTCCAGCAGAAGTCCCGCGTCGTCCCGCAGGGCCACGATGGCGTTGACCCTGGGATTGAGCCGGTGGATCCGCTCGAGATAGGCGCGCATCACTTCCACGCAGGAGACGACCCGGCCGCGGATGGCGGCGGCGAGGTCCACGGCCCCGAGCGCCGTGATGCCGTCCTGTCGCTCGTCCTGCATCGTACTGGAATCTCCGGATCGAAGGTCCGCGCGCGGCAGCCCGTTTCAGGGGCGCCGCGCCAGGAAAAGCAAGCTCAGGTCCGGCGCCGGATCGTCCAGGGTGACAGGCCGCCGCGCACGCTCAGGCCACCGACCAAGGCAGCGTCTCCTCGCCCCTGAAGACGACGACGGACGTATCCTCCACGGCCACCGCCTCGGCGACTCGGCCTGCCCGTCGCTCCAGGGTCACGGTCCCGGCGTTGGGCTCGAGCCCATGGAAGCGGGCCCCGTTCAGGGATGCGAAGGCCTCGAACCGGTCCAGGGCGCCCTCCTCGTCGAAGACCTGCACGTAAGTCTGCAGGGCGGTCGGCCCGCAGAAGACGCCGGCGCAGCCGCAGGAAGCCTCCTTGGCGCCGCGCACATGCGGGGCCGTGTCGGTGCCCAGGAGGAAGCACGCCTCGCCCGAAGTCGCGGCCTTCCGCAGGGCGAGGCGGTGCCGCTCGCGCTTGGCCACCGGCAGGCAGTAGAGGTGCGGGCGCAGTCCGCCCTGGAAGATGTGGGTGCGGTTGATCACGAGGTGATGAGGCGTGATCGTCGCCGCCACGCGGCTCCGGTTGGCCCGGACCACGTCGAGGATCTCCGCCGTGGTGGCATGCTCCACCGTCACCTTGAGGCCCTGGTGCCGGCCGAGCAGCGGGATCAGGCTGCCCTCCATGAACGCGACCTCCCGGTCGAAGATGTCGATCTCCGGGTCGGTCGCCTCGCCGTGGATCAGGAGCGGCATGCCGATCCGCTCCATCCGCTCCAGCACCGGGGCGAGTCCGATCAGGTCGGTGACGCCCGCATGCGAGTTCGTGGTCGCGCCCGCCGGGTAGAGCTTGGCCGCCACCCAGACCTTCTCGGCGAAGCCGCGCGCGATCTCGTCCGGGTCGGTATCGTCCCGCAGGTAGCAGGTCATCAGCGGGGTGAAGTCCATACCCTCGGGGAGCGCGGCCAGGATCCGCTCGCGATAAGCGCGGGCGGCGGCCACCGTGGTCACCGGCGGCACGAGGTTCGGCATGATGATGCCCCGGGCGAACTGCGCCGCCGTGTAGGGGAGCACCGCCTTCATCATGGCGCCGTCGCGCAGGTGGATGTGCCAGTCGTCGGGCCGGCGGATCGTGATCCGGTCGGCCGGCTTCGCCTCTTGGCGCTCGGCGGGAAACAGGTCGGCGACGCTCATCGCGAAAAGCCCCTCAGGCCTGCCCGAACGACGAGATGCCGCCGTGGGCCGCAGACCAGGCCGCCGGCGCGTTGAGGAAGCTCTCGACCTCGGCAAGCGTGTTCGCGTCGAAGGTTCCCATTTCCTTGGCGACCGCCAGCACGTCCCACCAGGTGGTGAGGTAGTGCAGCTTGATCCCGATCTCCTGCATCAGCCCGGCACTGCCGGGGAAGATGTCGTAGTAGAACAGCACGAAGCAGTGATCGACCTGGGCGCCCGCGTCGCGCAGGGCTTTGCAGAAGTTGACCTTGCTGCGCCCGTCGGTGGCCAGATCCTCCACCAGCAGCGTCCGGGCGCCCTCGACCACCTCGCCCTCGATCTGGGCGTTGCGGCCGAAGCCCTTGGCCTTCTTGCGCACGTACTGCATCGGCAGCATCAGCCGGTCGGCGATCCAGGCGGCGAACGGGATGCCGGCGGTCTCGCCGCCCGCGATATGGGTGAGCGACTCGTAGCCGATCTCGCGCACGATGGTTGAGGCGGCGAAGTCGATCAGCGTCGAGCGCAGGCGCGGGAACGAGATGATCTTCCGGCAGTCGATATAGACCGGGCTCGCCCAGCCGGAGGTGAACTTGAACGGCTCGTCCTTGTAGAAATGGACCGCCTGGATCTCGAGGAACATCTTGGCCGCCTCGCGGGCGATGAGCGTCCGGTCGATGGGCAGGAAGGACGTGGTCATGCGGCGTGCGCGCTCCCGCTGAAGGCGCTCTCCGTCGGCGTGAAGATCCGTCCGGCGAGGAGAACGCGAAGAAACTGAGGGCCTGAACGCCCTCCTCCGCCCTGTCTTCGCCAGCGTCAACCCTGTCCCGGCCGCTATCCGCGCTTCATGCGGCGTCGCGGGACTTGATATGCGCGAGGTGCCGGATGGCGAGGGCGTAGCCGTACGTCCCGAAACCCGCCATCACGGCCGTGGCCGCGAGCGAGACGTAGGAATGGTGGCGGAAGGCCTCCCGCCGGTGGACGTTCGAGATGTGGCACTCGATCACCGGCACCTCGCAGGTGTTGAGTGCATCCAGAATTGCCACCGAGGTGTGCGTATAGGCGCCCGCGTTGATTACTATGCCGGCAGAACCCGTGCGGAATTCGTGGATCGACTCGATCAGGACGTGCTCGGCATTGCTCTGGCGGAAATCGACGCGCAGCCCGAAACCCGCCGCGGTCTCGCGGCACAGGGCCTCGGCGTCGGCCAGCGTCTCGTGCCCGTAGATCTCCGGCTGCCGCTTGCCGAGCAGGTTCAGGTTCGGCCCGTTCAGAACCAAGATGGTGTCGTTCATCGTCTTCCTCGCCGCCCGAGAGGTGCGGCCCGCGCCAGCGCGCGGATGCCCCGAGACCTTCGCTACTCCCAACCACGTCCTCATCCTGAGGAGCGGGTTGGTTCGACGGGTTGTGGCCGACGCGTGGGGCAAGGGTCAAACACGCCCCTGATTATGTCCTGTCACCGGCCCCGAGATGTCCCGCGCCGGGTGCCCTCCTACCCGCCCGAGCGGTTCAGTTTCGCCGCGCGCGGCGCTATTCCGGTCACGACCAAGACAGACGATCAGAGAGGATACGCGATGGCAGGATCCCGGAGCGCGACGCCCGTGGTGCTCGCGGTGGCGATCACCGGCTCCGTGCCGCGCAAGGCGGACAACCCGGCCGTGCCGGTCACCGTGGCCGAGCAGATCGAGTCGACGCATCAGGCCTTCGAGGCGGGCGCGACGCTGGCCCACATCCACGTGCGCAACCACGATGAGTCGCCCTCCTCCGATCCCGAAAAATTCGCCGCCGTGCAGGAGGGGCTGCGCAAGCACTGCTCCGGGATGATCGTACAGTTCTCGACGGGCGGGCGCGGGCGCGACCCCGCGGCCCGGGGCCTGTCGCTGAAGCACCGGCCCGACATGGCCTCGCTGTCCACCGGTTCGGTGAACTTCCCGACCATCGTGTACGAGAATCCCGCGAGTCTCGTGACCGACCTCGCGAGCCAGATGAAGCAGCACGGCGTGCGGCCCGAGATCGAGATCTTCGACCTGTCGCACCTGCACGGGGCGAAGCGGCTGGTGGAGGCGGGCCTGATCGACGCGCGCCCGCACGTGCAGTTCGTGATGGGCGTCCAGAACGCGATGCCGGCCGAGGAGCATCTGCTCGACATCCTGCTCACCGAGACGCGGCGGATCCTGCCCGAGGCGACCTGGACGGCCGCCGGGATCGGCCGCAACCAAGCGGTGGTGATGGAATGGGCTCTGGCCCGCGGTGCGGATGCGGTGCGCACCGGGCTCGAGGACAACATCCGGCTCACCAAGGACCGGCTGGCGGCCAGCAACGCCGAATTGGTCGGCCTCGCCGCCGACAAGGTCCGCAGCCACGGGCGCCGGGTCGCCACGCCGGCGGAGGCGCGCGCGGCGTTGGGGCTGGCCTGAGCCACCTTCTCACGGGCCGGGCGGCGTGCTAACGGTCCGCCCGCGCGGGTGTAGCTCAATGGTAGAGCAGCAGCCTTCCAAGCTGAATACGAGGGTTCGATTCCCTTCACCCGCTCCACGCCTGCTCCCTGGCAGGATTGGGGATCGACAGAGTCGGTGGTGAGCCCCGGCGTCGCCGAACCAACCAGGCATCTCCCTCTTCAGGTCGAGCCTGTCGCCGATCAAGAACCAGGTCATGCGACCCGGTGCACCTGACATCCTCTCGGGGGACAACCACCATGAAGGTATCCGCCGACCTGTGCATCGTGCCGATGGGCGTCGGCCCGTCGGTCTCTCCCTACGTGCGCGAAATCAAGGCGATTATCGAGGCGAGCGGCCTGACCGCCACGATGCATCCCAACGGCACGAACATCGACGCCGAGCTGTCGGAGATCTGCGCGCTGGCAGAGCGGTGCGAGGCGCGGCTCGCCGAGTTGGGTGTGCACCGCACCTTCTTCACGCTGATCTTCTCGACGCGCCGCGATAAGGAGCAGTCCATGGCCGACAAGCTCGCGGCCGTCTCCTGACGGATCACCCGCGGACGAAGGCTCCCGAGGCCGCAGCGACGCGGCCGTGATCCCATCCGCTCCGTCGCGCGTTTCCCCCGGTCCGGTCGCTGACGTGCCGGGAGGAGAGCGGTATGGCCGACCAGAACACCGACGACGTGCGGATCGAGCCCTATGACGGCCCGGCGGGCGGCTGGGGCTCGGCACGCTCCCTCGTGGAGATTCTGACCCGGGAGGGTGTTCCGGTCACCGGCTCGGCGATTCTGCTGAAGCAGAACAAGCCGGACGGGTTCATGTGCACGTCCTGCGCCTGGGCGAAGCCGGCCAAGCCGCTGGCGTTCGAGTATTGCGAGAACGGGGCCAAGGCCACCGCCTGGGAGCAGACGCGGCATCGCGCGACCCCTGATTTCTTCGCCGCCCACACCGTGACCGAGTTGCTCGGCTGGAGCGACTACGCGCTCGAGGAGCAGGGCCGCCTCACGCATCCCATGCGCTACGACCCCGAGACCGACCGGTACCGGCCGGTCACCTGGGAGGAGGCGGTCGGCGAGATCGGGCGGGAGCTGCAGGCGCTGCGTCGGGAGGACCCGAAATCGGTGGTGTTCTACGCCTCCGGCCGGGCCTCGCTGGAGACCAGCTACATGTGGGCGCTGCTGGCGCGCCTCTACGGCAACAACAACCTGCCGGATTCTTCCAACATGTGCCACGAGCCGACATCGGTGGCGCTGCCGCAATCGATCGGTGCGCCGGTGGGCACGGTCCTGCTGGAGGATTTCGAGAGCACCGACCTTCTGTTCTTCTTCGGCCAGAATGTCGGCTCGAACGCGCCGCGGATGCTCCACCCGCTCCAGGAGGCGCGGCGCCGGGGCGCGCAGATCATCACCTTCAACCCGCTGCGCGAGCGTGGGCTGGAGCGCTTCACCGACCCGCAATCGCCCGTGGAGATGCTGACGCGCTCCGCGACGAAGATCTCCACGCAGTACCACCAGGTGAAGGCCGGCGGCGACCTCGCGGCGATCACCGGCCTGTGCAAGATCCTGATCGCCATGGATCGGGAGGCGATCGCCGCGGGGCGGCCGGGCGTTCTCGACCATGCCTTCATCGCCGAGCACACCCATGGTTTCGAGGACTTCGTGCGGTTCTGCGACGGACAGGACTGGGCGGCGATCGAGCGGCGCTCCGGGCTGACGCGCGGCGCCCTGGAAGCCGCCGCCGGGGCCTATGCCCGCGCGAAGGCGGTCATCGGCATCTACGGGATGGGGCTGACGCAGCATCGCAAGGGCACCGAGACCGTGCGGATGCTGGTCAACCTCCTGCTGCTGCGCGGCAACATCGGCAAGCCCGGCGCCGGGATTTGCCCGGTGCGCGGCCACTCGAACGTCCAGGGGCAGCGCACGGTCGGCATCTCCGAGAAGCCAGAGCTGGTCCCGCTGGACAAGCTGAAGGAGCTGTACGGCTTCGAGCCGCCGCGTGAGAAGGGCCTCAATACCGTGGAGACCTGTGAGGGCATCCTCGACGGCAGCGTCCGGGCCTTCGTCAGCCTCGGAGGCAACTTTCTGCGCGCGATCCCCGATACCGGCCGCATGGAGCCGGCCTGGCGCCGGCAGCGGCTCACGGTGCAGATCTCGACCAAGCTCAACCGCTCGCACCTCGTAAACGGGGCCGTGGCCTACATCCTGCCCTGCCTCGGCCGCATCGAGATCGACCGCCAGGCCAGCGGGCCGCAGGCCGTGGCGATCGAGGATTCGACCGCCCGGTTCCACGGCTCGCGGGGCGTGGCCGATCCGGTCGGACCGCACGTGCGCTCCGAGCCCTGGATCGTGGCGGAGATCGCCAAGGCGAGCCTGCCGCCGAACCCGCGGATCGACTGGGATTCCTGGGTCGCCGATTACGGCCGGGTGCGCGACGCGATCGAGGCGACCTACCCGGACGTGTTCCACGACCTGAACGGGCAGATGTTCCGGCCCGGCGGTCTCACCAAGCCGCTCGGCGCCCGCGACCGGAAATGGGAGACGGAGACCGGCAAGGCGAATTTCGCGGTTCCGGCGGGGTTGGAAGCCGATCCCGACCTGCCGGCCCGGGGCTCGGACGTGCTCGACCTGATCACCCTGCGGTCGAACGATCAGTTCAACACCACGGTCTACGGCTACGACGACCGCTTCCGCGGCGTGAAGGGCACCCGCGAGATCCTGTTCATGAACCGGGCCGACATCGCCCGGCTCGGGCTCACCGATGGCGCGGCCGTCGATGTCGAGACGGAGGCCGCCGATCAGGTCCCACGGCGGGTCGGCGGCCTGCGGGTGATCGCCTACGACATCCCCGAGGGGAATTGCGGTGGCTATTACCCGGAGCTGAACGTCCTGCTGCCGCTCTGGCACCACGACGAGCAGTCCAAGACGCCCGCCGCGAAGGCGATCACCGTGCGGGTGAGCGCGTCGGCGCCCAGGGTCTGAGACACGGCTGATCGATTGCGAGACGATTGTTGTCTCGGGCGCCCGAGAAGCTGATCGGCGCCCGAACATCCATGCCGTCATCCCGGGGCCGCGACGCGGAACCCGGGATCCAGGACCGCTGTCAGATTGAAGCGTTGCGCCGTTCACGGCCGCAAAATCCGGCATCGCCCGCGGCACCGCGGGATGACGGGCTAGTTTGTACAATCCTCAACCGTATCTCGGGGCGGGGAGTAGATTTGAGACGCTGCCGACTTCGTTAGACAATTCCCCGACACGCGAGAGCCCAGCCCTGAACCGGTGCGTCTGGCGCGGCGACGTTCTCTCCGGCAAAGAGCGGGCATGGATCAGGCGACACCACGAGACGCGCGACCGGACGTGCACGCGGACCCGCGCCTGCGCGGGCTCCTGGACCAGATCGCAGCCGGAGCCCCGGTCCGGGATCCGGGACTCGACCTGGCGCATGTGGATGCCAGCAGCAGCGCGCTCGCAGCCGGGATCCTCGGCGGCGATCCCGCTCCGAGCTGGCGGGATGCTGAATCCGGCGGATTACCGCTGCCGGGTGCCGATCTCTCCCGTGCCAGGATGGAGGAGGCCGACCTGTCCGGGGCGAACCTGCGCCGCGCCAGCCTCACGGGCGCGGTGGGACGCTCGACCCGGTTCATCGGCGCGATCCTGGAGGAAGCCGACCTGTCCGAGGCCGACCTGTCGGGTGCGGACTTCACCGGCATCGTCGCGGGCCAAGTCAACTTCTCTGCGGCCATGCTGGAGGACGCCCGCTTCGGGCAGGCGGCGATGCGCTTTGCCGATTTATCCAGCGCGCTCCTCGACGGAGCGAACTTCGCCGGTGCCGATCTCTGGGGCGCGGATTTCTCCGGAGCCGACGCGGACGACACCGTGTTCCGCGACGCGCGGCTCGACGAGGCCAAGCTCGCCGACGCCAACCTGACCCACGCCGATTTCGAGGGCGCCAGCCTGACCAAGGCGTCCCTCGCCGGCTCGCGCCTGCGCGGCGCCAAGTTCACGGGAGCCAAGCTCGACGGGGCCGATCTCTCCGGCGCGGACCTGTCGGACACCGACCTCGTCCGGCTCAACCTCGCCACCTGCCAGCTTCGGCACGCCCGCTTCTCCGGCGCTTGGCTCAACGGCACGCGGATGAGCGTCGAACAGCTCGGCGGCTCCGTGGGCGAGGAGGTGGCAGGCGCCTACGAGGCGGCACAGGCGAGCTACCTCGCCCTTGAGCAGAACTGGAAGAGCATCGGCAACCACGATGCGGCAAGCTGGGCCTACAAGCGCGGCCGCCGGATGGGCCGGTTCCATGCCGGATGGCAGGCGCGCGCCGCCTGGAACGAGCGGGACTGGGCCGGCCTGCTGCGGCACGGCTACCGCTGGACCGCCGACCGCTTCGTCGAATGGCTGTGCGATTACGGCGAGAGCCTGTCGCGGATCGCACGGGCCTTCGCGCTGCTGATCGTCGTCTTTGCCGGCCTGTACGGCCTCACCGGCGGCCTGTTCGTGCTGGAGGGACCGGAGGCGGGGCCGACTTATAACCCGCTCGACCTCATGAGCTACAGCGCGCTCAACATGATGACCGCCAATCCCCCGGAGATCGGCCTCAAGCCGACCGGGCGCGTCACCAACCTGCTGGTCGGCCTGGAGGGCGCGGTCGGCATCATCCTGATGGGCCTGTACGGCTTCGTCCTGGGAAACCGTCTGCGCCGATAGGGGCTCGTCCCCTCAGTCGTTCGCGCTCAGCCGCTCGACCAGGACGCTGAGATCCTTACGCAGCGCACGGATCTCCGGCTCGCTGAGTTCGAGCTGACACATCACGCTCTCGCGCACCGAGACCGCCTCGGCGCGCAGGGCTGCTCCCTGCGGCGTGAGCGCGATCTCGACCTCGCGCTCGTCGGACTGGCGGCGGGTACGGACCAGGAAGCCAGCGCTCTCGAGGCGCTTGAGCACCGGCGTGAGCGTGCCGGAATCGAGCCGCAGGCGCCGGCCGATCTCCGAGACGGTGACCCCGTCCTGCTCCCACAGCACCAGAAGGACGAGGTATTGCGGATAGGTCAGGCCGAGGCGCTCCAGGAACGGCCGGTAAGACTTGGTCATCCGGTGTGCGGCGGCGTAAAGCGCGTAGCAGAGCTGATTATCGAGGAGGAGCGGATCCGTGGCTTGCTCCGTCTCGATCGTGTCCACAGAGTACGCCATATCGTTCGCCCATCGCGGTCCGGGTACCGCTCATCTCGACCGCGACCGCGGGTTGATCATTCTACCATAACACGCCCGGCCAACGCATAATTGCCGTTGGAGATATCGTTCCTCAACAACCATCCGAGTTCGGCGCCTCGCCACTTGCCGGGGACATGGCCGACAGGCTGTCGAGAAAGCCGGCCTCGTCCTCCAGGGTCCGAAGGTCGAGGATGACGGCATCGCCGCTGATGCGGCCGATCACCGGCACCGGCAAAGCGCGCAGGCGTTCGGCTAGGCGCTTGCATCGCCCTCCGGCGCCCCGGCGCCCGCCCGCCCCGCCGGGGTCCGGCACCAGAACGAGGGCGGCACTGGGCAGGGTCTCCACCGGCAGGGCGCCGGAGCCGATCTGGCTGATGCATTCCGTGACCGAGACCGCGGCCCAACCGGAGAGCCGTTCCGCCACCGCAGGGGCGAGGGCGCGGGCCTGCGCGTCGATCGCCGCGCGCGGGCGGGTCAGGAGGCGGAGCGTCGGCAGTTCCTCGGCCAGCCGCTCGGGGTGGAGATAGAGCCGGAGAACCGCCTCCAGTGCCGCGTAAGTCATCTTATCGACCCGCAGCGCCCGCTTCAGCGGGTTCTTGCGCACCCGGGCGATCAGGTCCTTCCGGCCGGCCACGATGCCGCATTGGACCGCGCCGAGCAGCTTATCGCCGCTGAAGGTCACCACATCGGCCCGCGCAAGGGCCGCCCGAACGGTGGGTTCTGGGGGCAGACCATAGGCGGCGAGGTCGACCAGACTGCCGCTGCCGAGATCCTCCGCCAGCGGCACGCCACGCTCGCGGCAGAGGGCGTAGAGGGCAACCGGATCGGCCGCGGCGGTGAATCCGGTGATCGCGTAATTGCTCGGATGCACCTTCATGACGAGGCCGGTGCGGGGGCCGATCGCCTCCGCGAAGTCGCGCAGATGCGTGCGGTTGGTGGTGCCGACCTCGCGCAGGCGGCAACCGGCCCGCGCCATCACGTCCGGCACCCGGAACGAGCCGCCGATCTCCACGAGTTCGCCGCGGGAGACAACCACCTCTTTGCGCATCGCGAGGGCGTTGAGCACGAGCAGGACCGCGGCCGCGTTGTTGTTGACCACCACTGCAGCCTCCGCGCCCGTTAGGCGGCAGACCAGGGCCTCCACGTGATCGTCGCGCTCGCCCCGGGCCCCCGTCGCCAGATCGAATTCGAGGTTGCTCGCCTGGACCATCACGGCGGCCACGGCCTCGGCGGCGGAGCGCGGCAGAAGGGCACGGCCCAGATTGGTGTGCAGCACCGTCCCGGTGAGATTGAAGACGGGCCGCAACGACGAAAGCCGCTCGGCGGCGAGCCGCTCGGTCGCGGCGGCACGGATCGCCGCCTCGTCCGGCACGGCCGTCGCATCGGCCCGGATCCCGGCGAGCACGACCCGGATCGCCTCCGTCAGCGCCGTGCGGCCGTAGGCGGCGAGGTCCTCGGCCGCGGCGCCGCCGAGCAGGCGCTCGACCGAGGGAATCCGGCGCGGGGCCTGCGCGGCGTCAGCGGATATCGGGCGGGTCGGCGCTGATCGGGTCATGTGCCGACCAGAGATAACAAGTCCCGCGCGCAGGGCCAGCCCGGCGGCATGGGCATGATCCGCGCAGGATTGTTCCCGGCACCGCCCGACGTTATGGCCTCGTCGTGAAATCCGCGGAAGCCGGCATAGCACGCCCTTGAGGGGCGCGTGCAGTGAGCGCTCCGTATTGCTGCGCTGAGGCCCGGGGGCCGCACAACCTCGTCGATACGCCACCACGCGCGGGAGACGCCGCTTATGTCCCGATCCGCCACCCTCATCCATCCCGTGATTCTCTGTGGCGGGAGCGGGACGCGTCTGTGGCCTGCGTCTCGGGAGAGCATGCCGAAGCAGTTTGCGCGTCTGGTCGATGCGGAGGGGTCGACCTTTCAGGCGAGCCTGGCCCGGGTCACGGACGCGTCGGTGTTCGCCCGGCCGACGGTGATCGCGTCGGCGGAGGCGCGCTTCATCGTGGCCGAGCAGCGCGACCAGCTGGGGCTTTGCGCCGACATCCTGCTCGAGCCGCAGGGGCGCGACAGCGCGGCCGCGGTTGCGGTGGCGGCGCTGCACGCGGCGCGCACCGACCCGCGGGCGGTGGTTTTGATCATGGCCGCCGACCACGTCGTGCCCGACACGCCGGCCTTCGTGGCGGCCGTGC